>NZ_CP133089.1:1213915-2427830 GCF_030908405.1 Aminobacterium sp. MB27-C1
TCGTCACTCGTCATGAAAATCAAAGTTATATAAAAGAAATAAACGGCAAGGATCGAATATTGGAAATCGCTCGAATGCTTTCTGGAAATGCATATCTTCCTGAAGCACAAGATCATGCACGAAAACTTATAGAACAAGAGTTGACTTCTGATTCGAACAACCGTACAATGCTTAAGCTTATGTATAAATAACGCTTGGGTTGGGTTTTAAAGCGAAAGCTACCTAATGAAAACCCAGCGGGAGGAGGAAGTTTCTTTATGTACGCTATTGTTGAAACAGGTGGAAAGCAGTACAGAGTAGAGCCTGGCGATGTAGTGCGAGTTGAGACCCTTCATATTGATGAAGGCGAATCTGTCGTTTTTGACAAAATTCTTATGGTATCGAACGACAGCGATGTTCAGGTAGGAACCCCTTATGTAGACGGTGCAGCTGTAAACGCTACTGTTGTACGTCATGGACGAGCTCCAAAAATTCTTGTTTTTAAATATAAAAGCAAGAAGAATTACAGGAGAATGCGGGGACATCGTCAGAATTTCACTGAAATCAAGATTGATTCCATCAACGCCTAGTTTTTGGCGTTGAGATTTCCCCGCGATGATTACCGTCACTGTAATAAGAGAAAAGGGGGAAATCGTTTCAGTTGAAGCGAGTGGCCATTCTGGATATGCAGAAGCGGGAAAAGACATTGTATGCGCAGGAGTATCTGCGCTCATTCAAGCTTTGGCTACCGGCGTAAGTGACGTTGCTCATATTGAAAGTGCATCGTTATCAGTTGACCCTGAAAGTACAACTATGAAGATCGGGTGGCCAAGATCTCATTCAAAAGAGATTAGAATATTAACAGAAACAATTGTTTTTTCTCTTAAAGCAATCGCAGAAAGTTATGGTGTTTATGTAAATTTTGTGGAGGTGCAAAAATAATGCGCATCAGTTTCTTTGATTTGCAGTTCTTTGCTCATAAAAAGGGACAGGGAAGTACAACCAACGGCCGAGACAGCAAAAGCAAACGCCTTGGTATTAAAAAGTATGCGGGTGAAGTAGTAAAATGCGGCAACATTATCGTTCGTCAGCGTGGAACAAAAGTACATCCTGGAGTGAATGTCGGACGAGGAAAAGATGATACTCTTTTTGCCCTTTCTGCCGGAGTTGTAAAGTACACTACAAAAGGTGATAGGAAATTCGTTTCAATAGAAAACATGTAATTTTCATTACTAACAACTTTGTTGGCAACGTTATAGTGTATAAAAAAACAAGGGCCCTGATAGTAAGGCCCTTGTTTTTCATTAATACCCCGGATGGTGGTACATTATGAAATTTGTAGATTTAGTTCGTATAAAAGTTAAAGCTGGTCGAGGAGGCAATGGATGTCTAAGCTTCCGCCGTGAAAAATTTGTTCCCAAAGGTGGCCCTGATGGAGCTAATGGAGGAGACGGAGGCAACGTTATTTTTCAGGCCGTAGATGGTATTCATACGTTGACAGATTTTGAATTTGAAAAAAAATTCTCTGCAGAACATGGCGAGCCTGGTCAGGGACAAAAAAAAGTCGGGAAAACCGGTAAAGACCTTATTGTAAATGTTCCGTGTGGCACTATAGTCTATGATGAAGAGACAGGAGAACCATTAGCTGACCTTGTTGAGGCTGGTGATCAGGTTGTTGTTGCTCAAGGTGGACGAGGCGGCCGTGGAAACATGCACTTTGCATCGGCAGTTCGCCGTGTTCCACGCTTCGCTGAAAAAGGAGAAGAAGGAGAAGAGCGCAACTTAAGGCTAGAGCTTAAGCTTATAGCAGACGTGGGACTTGTAGGTTTCCCAAATGCAGGGAAATCAAGCCTATTGGCAGCTATCTCTAACGCTCGTCCCAAAATAGCAGGATACCCCTTTACGACTCTTTCCCCCAATCTAGGAATTCTTGCTGTAGATGATGAAAGAATTGTTGTAGCTGATGTTCCAGGGCTTATTGAAGGAGCTCACGACAACAAAGGCTTAGGAATATATTTCCTTCGTCATATTGAACGCACGCGTGTGCTTGTTCATGTTTTAGACCTTAGTTCAGGTACCTCCGATGAAGTTCTTCGTCAATGGGAAGTTATCTGCAATGAATTCAAAGAATATAAAGAAGATCTTCTGGAACGTCCCTATATGGTTGTGGGTAACAAAGTAGACCTTGAAAAAGGGCAAAAAAACGCCCCTGTGGTAGAATCTTTCATGAAAAGCAAGGGAATTCCTTATTACACAACAAGTGCCCTTTCTGGAGAAGGAATTACGGTTTTCATGAATGCCCTTGTCGAATTATGTCGTGAAAATCCGAGACCTCACAGCGAAACGAGGCTCTTCGAAACGATAGAACCGGAAAAAGAAATCAAAACGCCGTTCAGGAAAAAAGTCGAAAAAGCAACCATAATCAAGATGGAAGACGGAAGTGGTTACAGAGTTGTTCACGCAAACCTTGAACGAATATTAAAACGTTACGATTTTGAACAGGAAGACGCACTCTTCCATTTCGCCCGGTTACTGAAAAAGTACCGCATAGAAGAACTTCTGGAACAAGAGGGTGCTCAAGAAGGGGATACGGTTATCATAGGCGATATTGAATTCGAATATGAACCGGAACAAGTCCAAGAGTAAAGCGGAGGATTAACGGCGTGACTTTTGGCAGACATATAATCCGAACAAAAAAGATAGGCATAATGGGTGGGACATTCGACCCCATCCATTATGGCCATTTATTAGCTGCTGAAGAAAGTTTTTTCGCACTTGACCTCGACGAAGTCATTTTCGTTCCGACGGGAGATCCCCCTCACAAAAGAATGAAACGTGTTTCCTCAGCTGAGGATCGCTATACGATGACTCTTCTTGCAACACTTGATAACGCACATTTTAAGGTTTCGAGAATTGAAATCGATCGTAAGGAATCAAGTCATACGGTAGATACCTTAAGAGAAATGGGCCATTGGTATGCCCCAGATAGTGTTCAGTTTTTCTTTATTACTGGACTTGATGCTGTTTTAAACCTTACTACATGGAAAGAATATAAAGTTCTTCCAACGCTTTGCCAAATAGTGGCTATAAACCGACCTGGATACAACCAATCAGGGAAGCTGGAACGTATCACTGAATTGTTACCAGAGGAATTTAACGGGCATGTCGTTCCTTTGGAAATACCGCTTCTGTCTATTTCCAGTACGGATATTCGGCAACGAATAGAAAACGGTAAAAATATCCGTTATCTCGTTCCAGAACTTGTGGAACGCTATATTTACAAAAAAGGGTTATATAAAAGGATTGGGCGGTGAGGACAATGAAGATCACCAAAATTGCGATTATAACTGTATTAGCCATTCTATCTATTGGAGCTGGCATATTCTTTCGGCTGCAAAATATAGTAGCCCCAGAGCCTGAACATATAAAAGAAAGTATCTCGTATGACCAGGAGACAGGAAACATAAACATTCTCGTTGTCGGGATTGATGATGTTGAAGGAGGCCATCGTTCTGACACATTAGGTCTCGCTGCAATAGATATTGATAACAAAACAGTGCGCTTTATGTCGCTTCCAAGAGATACGCGAGTACAAATACCCGGACATGGCTGGCAGAAATTGAATCATGCCTACGCATATGGCGGAGTAAATCTGTTACAGCAAACAGTTATAAACTATCTGGGACTCCCTATAAACTACTACGTTCTTGTCAACTACGAAAGCTTCCCTAAAATTGTAGATATGATAGGTGGAGTAGACATAAACGTAGAGAAGAAATTGCACTATAACGATAAGGCGGGAAAATTATTCATTAACATACCTAAAGGTCTTCAACACATGGACGGAAAGACCGCGTTAGAATACGTCCGCTTCAGAAACGATGCTCTTGGAGACATTGGGCGAATAAACCGTCAACAGCAGTTTCTCAAAGCTGTTTTAGGGAAAATTCAATCGCCTGAAATGTTACCCAAACTCCCAGACTTTGCAAAAGAAATTCTAGGCCTAGTCAACACAAATATGAGCATGACACAAGCAGTTCAACTTACATCATATATGCGAGATATTTCCCATGAGAATCTGGCATTTTTTACCTTGCCTGGGAAAGCTGCCTACATTTCTAATATTAGCTATTGGTTGGGAGATCTATCTGCAACATCTACATTGCTTACAGGTCCGTTACCCGGTAAAGATGCTCTAAAAGAATCATCTGAAGCAACAGAAGCTTCTGCAACCTCAGTCACAACAGCAAGTGACGAAAACATTGTTAGCCTTATAAAAAAGATTAACATGCCTATCGCTATTCTCAATGGAGATGGGCAGGCCGGACTTAGCAAATCGGCTTCGTCGCTATTTCAAAAAGCAGGAATTGATGTCGCCTATGTTGGCAACGCAAAACATTACGATTATCATTATTCCAATATAATGTATCCTATTAAAAAGGGACAGCAGGCGCAGGAAAATGCTTCTGTGCTCAGTGAAATTTGTGGAATTTCCAACAAGCTTGTTCAAGGAGATGAAACAATCGTCTATGTAACACTTATACTCGGACACGACAAGGATACAGTATTAAATAATTTAAAGTCAGTCGACAATAAATAAAAAAGAAACGATCAGGGAGGGATTAGTAGCAGAATGAGCGAAAAGAATGAACTCATGAATCAGTATATGTTCGTCCTGGATGCTTTGGCCGATAAGAGAGGACTGGATATTACATTAATGGATCTAGAGGAAAAAGCCACAATTGCTGATACGTTCATTATCGTAACAGCAAACTCTGATATTCACATGGGGACATTGCGTAATGCCGCAGAAGAAGCCCTTGATAAAAAAGGAATGTCATCAATTATAGAAGGCCGGAATAGCACTCAGTGGTGCCTTATAGATGCAGGAAACCTCGTAATACATATCTTCAGCCGTAAGGGACGGGAATTTTACCATTTAGAAAAGGTATGGGGAGATTGTCCTTCATATTCCTACGAATATTTGGATTAGTAAATTCTATTTATTTTAAACCAACTAGAAAAGACCCAAGAGCAATATCAATATATCTTGGGTCTTTTCTTTTGTTCATACAAGAATATAGGAGAATCTACGTCCTTATTAAAGAGAAGCTACGGGAGCAAAATAAGAGAGAAGTTGTTTTTACATGGTGTCATATAATGTATCTTATGTTGCGTAAAACATGAAGAATATAAGAATCTACGCCTTAACTTAGGTTTTCTCTTTTTTCTCGAATTACCTCGAATTTATTCGTAATTATGTCTCTTTTATCTTGCATTTTTTATTCTTCGGGCTAATACACAATTTACATACACTGATACACAACACTAAGCTCGTAAATAAAGAACGTAAAGCAGGATATATCTGATATATATATCCTGCTTTACAATATTACACACAACACATAACACATAACACATAACATACTTTATCTTTTTACTGAAGTTTTATTTCATATCCCGCGCTTGAACCCAAATAATAGCATCTTGACTCAATTCTTTATCTTGATATGTAGTTTTTGGCCCAACGCCTAGCGCAGCAAATCCCCACCATCCGGAACGAGGAATCCCAAAGGTAAAGCATCCTTTTTCATCTGCTTTAATTGTCATAGTTACAAATGCATCCTGAGGAGCTTCTACATGAGCCTCTTTTGCAAATTTATTTTCATTCATAATTGGCTCATGGTTCAAATACTCTACCTCTATCTCTGCATAAGGGACTGATTTTCCTTCACTTTTTACAATGCCTCTGAATACATTCCCAGTCCAAAGGGCATAAGGCTTATCAAGTGGAACAATTTCAGCAGGAAGACCCATTTCACTATCCCAATCAGTAGGAATACCTGCAACGTTTACTATAACTTTAGTCATTTGTTGAATATAGGCATCTTCCTGAGCCTCAAAGTATGGTGATGGAACGAAACAAAAAACATAATCCCCCATGCCTTTTAAACGATATTTTAAATTATAAGCTTTTCCACTATTAGTAAGACTTGTCCAGATAATAGGGTTAATCTCTTTGATAAGATCTGTTTTATTGCCTTTATGAACTACGTACAACGATTCAGGCTGCCCCATTGTCATAGTATGTCCTGCCTCAAAGGGATGGGTGAAAACAAGCTTAAAATCTAAGTTTCCTCCCTTGTTAAGAGCACTTTCTGGCGTATATAACATCTGAAAATGGGCAGAAGCCGGAAGGGCAAAAAGACAAACCATAAGTGACGTCAACAAAACTTTTGTTGCTCTTTTCAATATCATTCCATTCCTCTCCTTACTATTTATTGCTCGCCCTCCTCCCACGAAACGAGGAAATCCTCATTCTGCAGGTTGGAAGTTTCGATATTGTAATTGTAGTATTTTTGTTACTCTCGTTACTCTTTAATGTCTTCACCTTTTATTTCTACAACATGACCAGGACCTGCATTAAAGATAACAATAAATGGGACCTCTGGTTTTTCAAAAGTAAACTCGCTGAGTTCATCCATTTTTCCTTCAACGAGAACTTTATCATTGGTATCCTTCACAGCCATTTCGACCCCAGATGCAGATGATCCGTCAGAAAAACCACCTTCACATGTAATAGTTCCATCTCCATTGAGGTAACAATAACATAGAGGGGTATGTGCAAAGGCTACTGATCCGAGAACAAAAACACTTACTGCTAAAAGCACGCCTAATACTAATTTCCGTTTCATAGGTTGGCCACCTCCTTTCCTTTTAAAGTTTTTTCGTCTATATCTGTCTCAACGACAGATCCTTTTACTTTGCCCAACAAAAATGCAGTAACTAATGCAATTGCATAAAAGACAAACATCCCTTGTGTTCCAGACAACCCAAGCCAGGTTCCACCGCTATAAACTAAAGTCGCTAATGTCATTCCAAGAAGGATAGGATATCCTAAGGCTATAAATGCCCATTTCCAGCCTCCAGCTTCTATCTTAACCATAATTAATGTTGCAATGCACGGAGGATACATGGCCATAAAAATCATTAAAGCTAGGGCGTGAAGGGGGGTAAATCCCTTTTCCTGTTCTTTCATACGCTGCGCGAGAGTCTGTCCATCTTCTTTCTGTTGGTAGAGAACACCTAACGTTGCCACACTACTCTCTTTCGCCGCCAACGAACTTAAAAGAGCTACATTAACTTTCCAGTTAAATCCTGCAAATCGAGTTACAGGTTCTAAAAACTTTCCGGCCATACCAAGGAAACTTCCATGTAATGTCTCGTCACGCAAATCCATAAGCAACAATGCTCTCTCTCGCTTCATAACCTTAAAAGCTTTGTTTAAGGCTCTGCCATCTTTACCTTTTGCATTGAGTAAGGGATAAACATCACTGTACCGTTCTGCAAATCGCTGTTCAAATTTTTCTCTTCTCTCGTCAGAAGCCTTAAAGAGAGCTCGTTTTTGATTTTTGTAACGTTCCTCAATAACAAGATAACGAGTTATATCTTTATCTCTCTTAAATTGAGAAGCAAAAGGAGTATTTTGGATTTTACTTGTAAAAACATTTTTTATCTGTTCTGCTCTTTTCTGGTAAGTGTTTATTCGTTCTTCACCAACAGAGGGATAATTTGTAAGGAAAAAAACAGCAACAGCAACAATCATGATAATCGTGAGAACCTTCCTTACAAAAAGCCACGTTCTTTCTATAGAACGCATAAGAACACCGCGGATAGTCGGAATATGATATGGGGGCATCTCCAGAACGAAGGGAGAACTTGGTCTATTCTTTAAAAGCGTCAATGTCAATATTTTGGCAACGGAAAGAGCCAATATAATTGTTATTGTCGAGATAAAAAACATTGCTAACGCTTTTTCTTTAGCAAAATAGATGCTAATCAGAAGCGTATATAAAGGAACTTTAGCTAAACAATTCATCAGAGGAACAATAAGGATTGTGGCTAAACGAGCCTTTTCATCGGCAATAACACGTGTTGCCATTACTCCAGGAACAGCACAGCCTCCAACAAATACTCCCCCCAAGATAAGAGGTAACGTAGACTGCCCATGCAATCCAAAACGTCTGAAAAGCTTATCGAGAATAAAGGCCATTCTCGGCATATATCCTACGTCTTCAAGAATCGCTATCAATGCGAAAAGAATTAAAAATATAGGAATATAAATGAGCACAGAATTAATACTTGTGATGACATTCAACACAAGAGATCTAATTAATGGCTCCCTTAAGAATGTTCCTATGGGAAGAAACTTTTCTATAGCATTACGGAATCCTTCCAACAAGGGCACCATATAGTTAGTCAATTCATACCCTCCAACAATGGAGAGCTCGTATAGAAGATAAATAATGCCAGCCAAAATAAGAGGCCCCCAAATTCGGCTGCAAACCAATCTGTCAATACGATCAGTTAACGTTACAGAAACTTCTTTTGTTTTTACAACACATCGCTTCTCTATTTTTTGAGCAGCAAGATGGCGTCTGAATGCAATAAATCCTCGAGGTGTGTCATCATATTTCCTCTCAAACTCAGAGCAAATTTTGCTAACATAATTTCTTACATCTTCTGGATTTTTAAAGTTGCTTGAAACTAACTTTTGCGCTACTTCATCTTCCTCAAATAGCTTTATTGACAACCATCGAAGAGGGACCTTACTCTCTTCAATTTGTGATTGCAGTAATTTCGCAGACAAATCAGTAATATATGATTCCAAGTCTCCATAATCCACAATATGTAAATGTTCATGATCCAAATTTGAATCAAAAGCTTTAATAACGCCATCTTTTAGTTCATTTTTTCCCCGCCCCTTACTACCTACTGTTGTAATAACTGGAAGATGCAAGGTTTTTGAAAGGGCGTCAGCATCAACTTTGAGTCCTCTTTTTTCAGCGACATCCACCATGTTAAGAGCAATTAAAAGAGGGGCCCCCAGTTCCAACAATTGAAAAGTAAGGTAAAGATGCCGTTTTAAATTTGAAGCATCCATAACATTTACGACTAAAGACGGTGACTGATCAATTATAAAATCTCTCGTTATACGCTCTTCTTCAGAATATGAAGAGAGGCTATAAGTACCGGGCAAGTCTGTAAGTGAAATCTTTTTCTCTTGCCATGAAAATGCTCCCGTTTTTATAGATACAGTTGCACCTGGGTAATTAGCAACAAACTGCCTTCCACCTGTAAGCATGTTAAAAATTGTTGATTTTCCACTATTCGGCTGGCCTGCTAAAGCAACATGCATCTTTTCATGACCCATTATTTCTCTACCTCCACAAACCTTGCCTCATCATGCCGAATAGTTACGTGATGTCCATCTACTTTTATCTCCACAGGATCAACAAGAGGAGCATTACGGATAACAAAAACTTCAACACCAGGAAAAAAGCCAAGATCCATTAATCGCTGTCCTATTACACCACGAGCTCTGTTTTTATGAATTACTCCATGCTCGCCAGGCTTCATCTCATCCAATGTAATCATGCCACCAAGACCTGATACAAATGCTCTACCCACTCTTGAATTCTCTTTTCTGTAAGATCGGGTTGATTATCTTCATCTATTGCCAAGCCTACAAATTCACCTTGTATAGCAGCCTTAGAAACATTAAAGCCATAACTCTCAACAGAACATCCAGAAGAAAGAATAGCTACCCCTTTCTTAGAAAGTCTTTCGTATATTGTTCCCATACCATCAACAAAAGTATCAGAAAAGCCACACTGATCACCAAGTCCGAATAGAGCCACTGGGGTATTTTTAAAATCAAAAGTATCTATTTCATCAATAAAACTAAGCCAATCATCTTGAAGGTCTCCATATCCCCATGTAGGAGTGCCTAAAATAAGAAAATCGTATTCTTCCATATCTTCCTTTCTGGCTTCAGCCACATTTTTCAAGACGACATCATCTTTTCTCTTAAGCAAAGAAGCTATCTGTTCCGCCACTTCTTCTGTATGCCCAGTGGAAGTTCCATAAAAAATGCCTATTTGCATAACCTACTCCTCCTAACCTATAAGCTCGTCTCGATCTTCTTTTAACTGTAAATACCTTTTACATTGAAGAACTCTATCGTATCCAAGCATCGTTCCTAAAATAAAATCCTCTTCGTCTGTGTAATCACGCAACGAAACTTTATTGATCTTACACACGACATCGATACATACTTGGTGACCAAAAAACACATTAATTTTATGGTCATTTACGGGGTATATAACGTATGGGATATTCTGATTCTGAAGACGGCGCACTATCTCTTGTTCATACCCTCTTGACGTTGTATGAAGAATAAGAGCCCGCAAGCCTTTTACATATTCATAGAGATGATGAGCAAAAATTTCATCTACCTGATAACACTGTGGCAAACATGTAATGTTTGGAAGAGGCAACTAAAACATCTCCTTAATGTTTTATATATCAAACAATGGGGATTATACTTTAATATGTTTTATATGTCAAACTTATAAAGGGGATGGGGATAATAAAAGAAGCTCGGGGTTTCCCCTGAGCTTCTTCCCTGATTGCTGATCTTATTTTATGAGCTTTATTTTAACCTCTATGAAGGGATTGATGAATAATATCTAGCATTGATGAAGCAGAAAGAGATGCTCCACCAATAAGGGCTCCATCAATATCTGGCTGATCTAAAAGATTAGCCACATTTGCTGCTTTGACACTCCCACCATAAAGAATATGAATATCCCTATGGCATTCCATTTCATCGTCAATTCCACTTATTTCTGCAAGTAACTCTCTTGCAAAAAGACAAGCTTCTTCAGCATTTTCCGGACTTGCCGTTCTTCCTGTTCCAATAGCCCAAACAGGTTCATAGGCCCAAATTGTTTTTTTAATTTCTTCGGGAGATAGACCTTCGGCTGCACTCTGAATCTGTCGTCTGAATACATCAAAAGTCATATCTTTTTCTCTCTCTTTAAGGGTTTCCCCGAAACAAAGCACAGGACATAGATTATGACCAAGAGCTGCTTTTAATTTTTTATGAACAATCTCATCTGTTTCTCCCATGATGTGTCGCCGTTCACTATGACCAATAATGACATGGCTGCACCCTACTTCCTTAAGCATGGGGAAAGAAATCTCACCAGTAAAGGCACCCTTTTCTTCATAGAAGGCATTTTGTCCGCCTAAGCATATCCCATCGTTCTCTCCTTGTGTAAGAACACTTGCACCTGTTTGCAACAAGGTGAATGGAGGGAAAATACAAATCTCAAGAAAATTTCTATGTATTTGATCACAAATAACAGCATCCTCACAAATTTTCTCAGAGAGTTCCGTAAAAAACTTTTTCGTTTCTATGATCGTATTATTCATTTTCCAGTTGCCATAAAGATATATTTTCTTCACAGAAAAATGTTCCTCCTTTCAAAAAAAGACGGGAGCTTACGCATCCCGTCTCTATAAAACTATAGTGTCACAACTTTTCTCTATTTTATTAAAAGTAGCTCAATGCCTGGTAATACTTTTCCTTCACAAAACTCTAAGCTAGCTCCACCGCCAGTAGATACATGCGTAACCTTCTCTGCAAAACCTAATTTTTTAACGGCAGACGCCGTATCTCCTCCACCTACTACGGTAATTCCGCCATTTTCTGTACACTTTTCAACCGCTTTTGCCACAAGGCGGGTCCCCTCTGCCAAAGTCGGATTTTCAAAAACACCCATAGGACCATTCCAAAGAACAGTTTTGGCTTTTTCAATATAGCTAGCAAAAAGAGCAGCTGTTTTTGTTCCTATATCTAACCCCATATCTGCAAAAGAAATATCGTCTACCGAAACTTCTTTTCGCGGAAGTTCACTCTCTAAAGACTCCGCCACCGCTGTGTCAACTGGCAAAACGATGTCGACTCCCATCTCTTTTGCTTTTGTGAGCATTTGCTGTGCAAAATCAGCCTTATCTTCTTCGTATAAGGATTTACCAATCCCCTTGCCTTGAACAGCCAAGAAAGTATATGCCATTCCTCCACCAATAAGAATTGCGGAAGCTTTTTCAAGAAGATGGTCGATAACTCCTATTTTGTCAGAAACTTTTGCTCCTCCCAAAATGAGGACAAAAGGTTTTTCAGGAGTTTCGCTCACTGTACTGAGCATCTCTATTTCACGAGTTATCAAATTGCCCGCAAATGAAGGAAGATACTCCATTACCCCTCTTGTTGAAGCATGTGCTCTATGCGATGCGCTAAAAGCATCCATAACAAAGACATCAAAGGGGGCAGCAAGCTCTTTTGCAAAATCGAGATTGTTCTTTTCCTCTTCTGGATAAAATCTAATATTTTCCAAAAGTACGACACTGCCTTTAGGAGCAGAATCAATAGCTTTCTGCACATTTTCTCCGATGGAATCATTAACGAAGATAACGGGACAATTCAATATCTCTTTTACATTCTTTACTATATGCATAAGAGACAGGCTTTCAACTTTTTTGCCTTTAGGACGTCCTAAATGAGAGACAAGCGTTACTTTTGCTCCCCACTCAAAAAGCTGTCGAATTGTGTTCACGTGTGCCCTGATTCGTGTTGTGTCAGAAACTACTCCCTCTTTTAAGGGAACATTGAAGTCAACACGAAGAAGAACATTTTTCCCCTCAACATCCTGACGAGAAAATTCTCGCAACTTCATTTTTTACAGCCCTTTCTTAATCATATAATTGACAAGGTCAATACAACGGCACGTATATCCCCACTCGTTATCATACCAAGCTAAAATTTTAACCATATTGCCTATAGACATTGTATGGCGAGCTGCAAAAATAGAAGAGTGTTCATCTCCGATAAAATCTGAGGAAACAAGGTCATCTTCTTCGTAAACAACGTATTTTTTCATATCACTTGTTGCGCGTTTTTTAACGGCTTCATTGATTTCCTGAGCTGAAGCTTCTTTCTTAAGCTCAGCAACAAGGTCAACAACTGATACATCAGGTGTCGGCACTCGCAAAGCAATGCCATTCAATTTCCCCTTGAGTTCGGGAATAACCAACCCTATAGCCTTTGCTGCACCTGTTGATGTAGGAACCATAGAAAGAGCTGCTGCACGTCCTCGATGTAATTTTTTATGTGAAGAATCCATAAGCTTCTGATCGTTTGTATAAGAATGAGTTGTTGTCATAAGGCCACGTTCTATACCAAACTCTTCGTTCAATATTCTGGCCACTGGAGCAAGGCAGTTTGTTGTGCATGATGCGTTAGAAACGACATGATCTTTTGCGGGGTTATATTGTTCTTCATTAACACCCATAACAAATGTTGGAATTCCATCGCCACTGCCAGGAGCTGTTATAACAACTTTTTTCGCTCCTGCTTTTATATGATTCTGAGCGCCTTCAAGATCTTTGTAAACTCCAGAAGACTCGATAACAATATCTACGCCAAGATCTCCCCAATTAAAATCTGCAGGATCTTTAATTGCTAAAACCTTAACTGTGTCACCGTTAACAATAAGGTTATCTCCATCAACCTCGACTTCGCCAGGAAAACGACGATGGATAGAATCATATTTGAACATATAGGCTCGTTGCTCGGGTGTAGTACGGCTATTTGTTGCAACTATTTCAAAAAGACCCTCCTTGTCATATTGATACATCGCCCGCAAGGCGAGTCTCCCTATACGGCCAAATCCATTAATTGCTACTCGAACCTTTTTCATCTTACAGCACCCTTTCTATACATTCATTGTATTTAAATGTTATATTCCACTTTACAGTATTATATACCGTGCGGTAATTGTTCAGCCATTGTCTTCAATTTTTGCCAACGATATTTAACAGTACTTTTACTGACTGGTTTAGATAACATCTGACCCAATTCAGTCAATGTTGCGCTAGGATATTGCATGCGAACTTCAATAAGCTCTCTCAATGTTTCAGGCAACGTATTTAAAATTCTTTCATTCTGGAAAACCTTTGCTATTTCAAGTTGCCATTCCGCAGCTTCCAATGTCTTCCGAATATTTGATGCGTCACAATTCACGAGTCTATTTGCTTTATCGCGCATTGCCCGAACGATAGCCTTTTCTTCCAATTTCAGAGAGGTATCAAACAACTTATAGTGACTTAAAAGTGTTACGATCTTTTCCTGATCGCGTAAAAGTAGCTCATACTGACCATCTACAATACGTTTTCCTACAGGGAATTGATTATTTTTCAATATGGACAAAACCAATTCCATTATTTTATAAAACCTGAAACGAAAAGCTAAGTAATAACCTGTCTTAGGAACATACAAAGAGCCACAATTGCCCCAAACACCTCTCATCCATTGCCAATCGCTCTTTTTCCTTGCATTTTCTCCCCAAAAGATAACTTCTTTCATAATAGGCTGAGGAATCCGAAGTGTTACGCTTCCACGAAAATTAGCAGGGACATTAAGCATCGATGATAAATCAAGTCTTTTTCCCCAACGTGATGACGCCCAAATTCTTCTAAGCCGCCTAAAGACCCAAAGTCTTCGTCCAGAAAGAACAAACCTGCCCTGCGACATAGTTTCGGGATACACCGTCAAAAGCCCCCAAAGGATTCCTGCCGTCTCAGAATCTATATCAGTACTAGACAATGGAGAGAAAACCCATTCATCCCACATTATTTCACTCAAGGTTTTCATAGCATTATTACACTTCTTTCATATCTCTACATATTCGCATCAGCGTCTCGGAGAGCGCCTGACTATCATGACGTACAACCGATCCCTCGTAGACCTTTACGTAATTGCTTTCTATTATCTGGCAGTTTTTTTCAAGCAGTATCTCTCTTTGAGAATCATCCAAATATAACGGGATAGCCCCTTCTTTCAAATATGCCTCTAAAAAAGGTGCAGGAATGGAACCATTGTTAACAACGATAAAATTAGGAGCGATTCCAAGTATCTTTTCGATCCATTCCACATGTTCCACTACGTTCATACCATCGGTTTCTCCAGGCTGAGACATTAAATTAGCAACATACACTCTGGGCAAAGGCGATTCTTGTATTTTCTGTGCTATTTTGGGAAGCAACAGATTCGGTAAAACACTTGTGAAAAGACTACCTGGCCCTAAAACGATAAGATCCCCTTCATCAATAGCTCTAATTACATCAGGTAATGGCTGGGGATCGGAGGGTTCAAGCCATATTCGTTTAACCTTTTGACCACATCTGCACGATGATATTTCTAATTCTCCTCGAAGAAGTTGACCCTCTTCTATCTCTGCAACAAGGGAGACCGCTTCTGTGGTTACAGGTAAAACTCTGCCTCTGATAGCAAGAAGATGGTTCATTTCCTCGACAGCAAGACGAAAATCTCCCGATATTTCAGTTACAGCAAGCAAGATAAGGTTTCCAAGGCTATGACCGGAAAGATCGCCCCGATCAAAGCGGAAATCAAGTATATTCCGAAGGGCATTATCGTTTTCAGCTAAAGCGACAATACAGTTTCGAACATCACCAGGAGGGAGAACTCCCCATTCTTGGCGTAAGCGCCCAGAACTCCCGCCTTCATCAGTTACAGTAACTACTGCTGTGATATTACGAGTAAAAGATTTTAATCCTTTAAGAAGAGTAGAAAGACCAGTTCCTCCTCCTAAAGCAACAATATGAGGTCCCATAGAAAGTCGATACTCTACTACCCTCGCCATAACATCAGTTTTGACAGGGGATGAGCGTAGAAACCCTGGCCATCTATCCTTCCAAGAAAGAACAAAAATCGTTAAAAAAGCAGTAAGTAATCCTAAAAAATATGCTACGCGCCAATCCATTACTCTCGCACCTGACTCCGATTTATATCTCTATGACGAATTGTGCATCGTACATTCTGTTCCTTAAAATGCTTTGCGAGCCATTCGACCGTCGCCACTGAACGATGTTGCCCTCCAGTACAGCCCACGGCTATATGAAACGGTGATTTTCCCGAAGCCAAATAAACGGGAATAAGAAAATCAAAAAACTCGTAACAACGAGTTAAAAAAAGCTGTGTTTCATCTGAAGATAAAATATAGCTTTGTACATTTAAATCTTTACCGTTGAGCGGACGCAGATGGGGGACATAGTGTGGATTGACTAAAAAGCGAACGTCCAATACAAAATCACTATCTTGGGGAATTCCGTATTTAAATCCAAAAGAAGAAAAAACGACAGAAGATGATGCTTCAGTCCGAATAAATTCAGAAATAAGCCGTTCTTTAAGCTCTCGGATAGAGAGTCCAGATGTGTCAAGAACTACATCAGCATACTCTCTGACAGGGGCCAACAAAATACGTTCACGTTGAATTCCTTCTAATATAGGGATATGATCCCCCAATGGGTGACGACGACGTGTCGTTTCGAAACGGCGAACAAGGCTCTCATTCGATGAATCCAAAAAAAGCACCTGAACTAAGGAGATAGATCTCTTTAAAGCATCCACAATAGAAAATAGATCGTTCAAAAGACGTTCTCCACGAATATCCACGACAGCAACTAGTCCTTCTTGCACTGCTCCACGATGTTGCGACAACAACCCCATAAGCTGAGGAAGCAATGCCGGAGGAATATTATCAATCGCAAAAAAACCCTGATCTTCAAGAATATTTAAGGCCGTAGATTTTCCAGCCCCAGACATTCCCGTAATAATAAGACAGCGCTGAACGCTATTATTTTTTATGTCCACATTCTTTCTCCCAATCCCGAAGAATTTCAACCCCATGCCGTATTACAGGCGCCACAGCTTCGAAACACTCTTCTGCCCCCGTTTGGCTTCCTGGTACAGCTATGATCAAGCTTTTCTTTCTCGTAACAGCCAGTCCCCGAGAAAGGATAGAACGAGGAGTGTAATAGACAGTGCGACTTCTCATAAATTCACCTATCCCTGGAATTATCTTATCAGCAATAGATTCCAGAGCTTCTGGAGTAACATCTCGACTAGAAAGACCTGTTCCGCCAGTGACAAGAATGACATGCAAATCTGCTTCGTCCACCCATTTACACAACAATTTTTCAATTTCACTCTGCTCGTCAGGGAGTATATATTGTTTCTCAACAATCCCCCCAATACGAGAGACCGCCTTTGCCAAAGCCGGACCGGCAGTATCTTCTCGCAACCCCTGGCTGGCCTTATCGCTTACTGTCAAAATTCCAACATGAAGTGGTTTCCACATTTGGATATCTGAAGAGACAGAGATAAAGCCTCCCTGCTGAACAGAAAGCTTCCATAGAGAAGGAGCCTCTTCTGCATCTACACGCAAAATAACGTCACTTTCCGAGAAAGCAAGAATGTTACCCACTTCCAAATCCTGGTCAAGAGAAGCCCTCAGGACAAAGGCCGCTCCTTGAATCTCAGGAAGCAATCCAGGCTTTGTTATGAGAATATCTGACATATTTCCATTTATTGAAGATGAGCCGTCAGCACGCATATTGACATAGCATATCCCGTACTCTCTATGATCATCTTTGTTAAGAATTCCAAGAAGTTTCATTCATGTTCCCCCTCTGGCGAGTGATAATCGCCACTTTTGCCTCCACTTTTTCGAAGCAATCGAATATTATGTATTATCATGCCTTTATCAATACCCTTACACATATCGTAAACAGTTAGAGCTGCCACCATCACTCCCGTCAATGCTTCCATCTCTACTCCCGTTACTTCTTTTGCAGCAACAACGGATGTTATCTTTACTTGACTTTCTTCAGCGATCAGTTCGCAATGAACATCCACCTTGTTAAGACTTATATTATGGCAAAGAGGAATAAGATCTGACGTTTTCTTAACAGCCATAATACCAGCAATTTCTGCTATTTTCAGTACGTCTCCCTTTTCTGTCGTTCCAGCAATAAGAGCATCTCGTATCGTAGAAGGTAAAAGAACGACTCCCTCTGCACGTGCTTCCCTCAATGTGACTTTTTTACCTCCCACGTCAACCATGCGAGGATGACCAAATTCATCAAGATGAGAAAAAGTCTTCATTGTCCATTACCCTCCAATCCTAAACATATGCTCTTTTCCAGATTCTATATCAAGCCAACGACGAGGTTTTTGCCGAATGGCTTTAATAATACCTTGTCGTGTCTTCTCTTCATCTCTGGAACGCAACGCATCCCGTATTTCAACTCCTTTGCCACTAAAAAGGCACGGCAAAACTTCTCCTTCCGATGTAATGCGAAGACGGTTACAAGAAGCACAAAAATGATGAGACACGGCAGCAATAATACCTAAACGTTGTCCGGTAGCTTCATTGATTAAATATCGGGCAGGCCCTGCGTTAATAGCTTCTTCTGACGCTTCCTCTCTCCAAAGTTCAGATTCCGGAAGAGATTGTATAATATCATCTGCTGATATAAAACGTTCCTTGCTCCATACCCCACCATCAAGAGGCATAAACTCTATAAGGCGAAGTAAAAGGTCTTCTTTTAATGCAAAAGCCAGAAGCTCTGGAATCTCATGATCATTTATCCCTCGCATTAAAACAGTATTGAGTTTAACCTTAGTTTTAGAACGTCCAGCTACAGATTGTATTCCTTGTATTACCTCGCTAAGACTTCCAGTACATGTTATCATCTTGAATCGTTCGGGATTTAACGTATCAAGACTAATATTGATACTCTCCAGATTTAAAGAAAGTAAATCTTCTGCTAAAGGAGCTAATAATGATCCATTGGTTGTCAAAGAGAGTGTCATTGATGGGAACATCTCTCTTACTTTTTTAAGGAAAAGGGTAAAATCTTTTCTAACTAGAGGCTCCCCCCCAGTAAATCTGATTTTTTGAGCTCCCATATCTTTCAAAACATGGCATAAGAAGAGTAAGTCTTCGTATCGAAGAATACGCCCATGGTCTATCCATAATACTCCATCTTTAGGCATGCAATATTGACACCTGAAATTGCAACGATCCGTCACAGAAATTCGAATATAATGTAAGATCCTTCCAAAGGGATCTTTTAAGAGTTCCATCGATAGCCTCCCAGCTCTTCTACCTGCAGTTTCCATTGGGAATCATTTAGAGCATCGAGGAGAGCCAAGAGACAAGGGTGATTTTCATATTCCGCAGGATAGACTAATTCATACGGTTCTTCTGTTATGGGGATAAAATCAAGGTTCAAAGCATCAGCAGCAGCTTTTATCCCTAAAGCCACATCAGCAACTCCAGCTGTAATACGATTTGCAGCATCAAAATGAGTCGTTGCTTGAATAGTATATCCATTAATTTCCTTCGTTTTCATTCCATTCTCCCTCAAGAGGGCATCGAGAAGGACGCGAGTTCCTGCACCTGGCTGACGATTAATAAAACGTGCCTGTTTTTCTGCAATATCTTTGATATCAAAAATTTCAAGTGGATTCCCCTTCTTCACAAGTAACCCCTGTTGTCGGAAAAAGAGCAAACGTCGTATCCACGTTTTCCCCTGAGAGAGTTTTTCTATATATGAATCATTATATGTTCCATTTTCAGGATCAAGAAGGTGACATGCAGCAATATGACATTCCCCTCTCGATAAAGCGGAGAGCCCTCCGAGACTACCAACAGAACGATATACAAGTTCTCCCCCTCGTCTTCGAATATATGAACCCAACCGTTCGAAAGCTGGGTCGTTAGATCCTTGAAAGAGAAGACGACGATTCCAATCTATTTTGCGAGTTAACCAAACTACTAGTTCAGTTCCAATTGGACACTCTGCCACAGACCGAGATAATAAAACAAAACCATCAGCTTCAGACATAGCCCACATTGTACTCGATCCAGAAGAAAGAGGAAAAAATTTTTTCTTTCCATGCAAAGATACAGCCTTGACCCGAAGCCATTCGTTACGACCTGGAACAGATGAGCATGGCGCAAGGAGTTCCATTATCTCTTCTTTTGCGTTTAGGGCTTCTTTAAGCACTATGTTTTCATCAAAATCGCCCTCTGATAAGAGCTTAAGAAGAGGATAAACAAGAGACCAAGCAACCACTGCAGTTGACATGGGAAATCCTGGCAAATCAATAATAGGTGTCCCCTTCACATTTGCAGCCATTGCCGGTCTGCCAGGTTTCATTAGTAACCAATGGAAAAGCATCTTTCCTTCTTCAGATAAAATTTGAGACGTGTAATCTTTCTTTCCTTTTGCCGATCCTGCACCAATAAGAATGAGATCGTACTTTTCAACGTTTTGAAGAACAGTGTCACGAATAAATTTCGGATCGTCAGGTAGAGGTTCCACAATATCAAGAGGAAACCCCCAACGATAAAAATACCCTTTCAGCATTGTTGAATTGCTTTCGACAACTTTACCTGAGACAGCACCCTTTCTGAGCCAATCTACACCAGAGACAATCTCATCTCCAGTAGGAATAAAAAGAGTTTTAGGCACATCCCATACGGGAACAGACGAATACCCGGCAGCAAGAAAAAGCGCTGCTAACGGCGGAGAGATATAATCTCCCTCTCGAGCAATAATCTGTCCAGAAGCCACATCTTCTCCAACGGGACGTATGTTATCTCCAGTTGAGAGCGTTTTGTAGACTACTAGATTTTTATCTTCTAATGACGAATCTTCAATCATGAGAACTCCATCATATTGAAGAGGAACTTCCGCACCCGTATTAACCCATTCGTACTCACTCTGTGCGAGATGAACGGGCGTAGCTATACTCGCGGTAGCGGTTTTTTTCGTGGCCAGGGCATAACCATCCACAGCAGAAGCACTGAAATGAGGAACGTTTCTTCTTGAACAAATATCTTCGGCTAATATGTAATTCGTACAAACATCGACAGATAAGTCTCGCTTTCTCTTTATTCGAGAAAAAGTTTCTTTTAGAATCGACCATGCTTCTTCCATGGGGATGTGCTCTTTCCAATCCTTTACCATGGTATAAATTCCACCTTCTCTCCTCGCCGTACTGTTTCTACACTTTCATCTAATCGTATAAGTCCGCTGGATTCCTTTAAGATTCCAACATAGCCAGATTTTGCAGATAAAGGAGCTACTGAAGAATTAGTAAGAATAGCCGGATAAAACTTTTCGATGCCGGTAGAACCTATAATATCGGTTGTCGTTTCTAAAAGAAATGAGCTTTGCTGTATCTGAGTACCTATAAGTCGATTCAGAAGGGGAAGAAGTAAGACCTTTGCTGCAACCATACAAGAAAGGGGATGGCCAGGAAGCCCCATAACCAGTTTCCTCTCTTGAAGCGACCCAGCTATCAAGACTGGTTTGCCAGGGCTCATCCGCACGCCACGCACAATTAGTCCTGGGTCAGGGAGTGTTTCTAATATTTCCGAACAATAATCTCTGACACTTACAGAAGAACCTCCGCTAACAAGAAGGACATCAAATGAATTTAGGGCTTCATGGATAGCCTTTTCAAGGTCGCCTTTTTTATCTTTTATTATTCCTAATCGCGAAACATGAAAACCCTGAACGGAGAGTAACCCCCATAATGCCCAACTGTTAACATCTCTAATGCACCCTGGAGGGAGATTGGGTGAAGAAATATCTACAATTTCGTCACCTGTACTTAAAATGCCTATTCTAAGTTCAAGACAAGGTACTGATATTTGCCCCATAGTCGCCAATATACCCAAATTTTTAAAGGATACGAGGTCTCCACAAGACAAAACCTTTTCTCCCGTCCGTAGTTCTTCTCCCTTAAAAATCACATGTTCTCCTTGCTGTGCTGCCTTGCGTACTTCTACCCATGGTCCGCTCTCTGCCGTATATTCAAGCATAACAACGCTATCAGCTCCCTCAGGAAGAATTCCACCTGTGTGAATAATCATTGCCTCGCCAGCATGAAGGGGCCGAAACGGAAGTTGCCCCATAGGAATTTCTCCCACAAGCTTTAAATAAACGGGAGAGGAAGAAGAAGCGCCTGAAATATCTTCGCTTTGTACAGCGTAACCATCTCTTAAACTTCGCGTATACGGAGGAGAGACAACAGTGGAAAAAATATCTTTGGCTACGATATTTCCCAAAGAGGTTTGAACGTCTTTGTAGCTAAAAGAAAGGTCCCACGGAAAACGTAGGACCTCTGAAACTCTACTAATACTCTCGAAGCGATTCGATAGATCTGTTACAAAACCTGACATATCGTCACTCCTTTAATTACTTCATTAAATTATTGCAAACGCACGACCAAGATAGGGTACCCTGCTTGTTTTAATTGAGCTGCACACTTATCGGCTTCATTCCGCTGATTACCTGCCGATACCGTAACTCTATAATACGTACTATTCTTTACAACAGCTTTGGATACAAAAGCATTATACCCTTCTTTAGATACTTTTGTTTTCAAACGATTTGCCGCATCTGAACTTTTGAAAGAACCAATCTGAACGCCCCAGTTGCTATTACCTGTTGGTGGTGCAACCTTTTCTGTCTGCTCCGTTGTAGTAGCCACTATACTTGTAGCTGCTGTAGTTGTCTTTGCCGTTCCTTCAGAATTAGGCTGAGCCGTAACGGGAGCTGCTACCTGCTCTGGCACAGCAGGTGCTGGAGAAGAAGCGACAGGCGCAGCTGCAACTGGCACGCTCTCCTGCGAAGGCGCCGGACTTTCTTGAACAACAACTGGCTTATGCGGTTCCCGTGCCGGCTCAGATAAAAAGAAAAATTTTACCCCTACAATTAAAAGCCCAACTGCTATGAGACCAATTATAGGAAGCATTAAATCTCCAAAGGGCAACATAGGCTTTTTATCTCTCTGTCTGCGATTCTCTCGTGCTGACATGAAAAAACCTCCTAATATTTAAATCTCAATAAGAAAACGAGCAAGAGCCATCAGAAAGAGACCCCCGCCCGTTTTGTATAGTTCCGCAATTCTAATGAACTCACATATCCCTTTTGACGAGGGCTATTTTGACGACCGTTGAGACCTCCTAATGATAGAAGGGATATCGTATGTATTCTTAGGGACACCGCTCATTGTAAAAAGATCTTCCTCGGGAGCAGAAACTACCTCTGCTTCTTCTAAAACAACATTTGTTGACCGAGAAACTGTTTTGTTAGCGGTCACGCTTTTGACAGATTTAGGTACGCTTTTTTGTCCTTTTCCCGAAGAAAAACCTGTAGCGATAACCGTTATTCTCAGACGATCTTCCATCGTATCATCAATTGTATGCCCCCAAATTACGGTGGCATCTTCGTCAGCTTTTCCTTTTATAACTTCTGCAGCTTGCTGAATTTCATGAATTCCAATATCGCTTCCGCCAGTTATATTAAAGAGAATACCTTTGGCTCCATCCATAGGAGTCGACATAAGAGGGCTATTAATAGCTGCTTTTGCTGCCATTTCTGCTCTACTATCTCCGTGTCCTTCTCCTATCCCCATAATAGCAGAGCCCGCATTTTTCATAACTGTCCTTACGTCTGCGAAGTCCACGTTTATAAGACTGGGTTTTAAGATAAGGTCTGTTACACCTTGTACTGCCTGACGCAAAACTTCATCAGCCAATTTAAAGGCCTCGGTCAACCCTGTCTTTTTGTCAGCTATTTCAAGAAGTCTATCGTTTTCAACAACCAGCAATGCATCTACTTTTTCTTTTAAGAAACTTACACCCTGTTCTGCATGACTTTTTCGTTTTCGTCCTTCAAAGGAAAATGGATTGGTCACAACAGCAACAACAAGAGCTCCTGTTTCTTTAGCTACTTCCGCTATAACAGGGGTAGCTCCCGTACCTGTTCCACCACCCATTCCAGCTGTAAGGAAGACCATATCGGCACCTGTTACAAGTTGACGAATTTCTTCAATAGATTCTTTCGCAGCACCTGAACCTACATCTGGATCTGCACCTGCACCTAATCCACGAGTAAGTTCTCTACCTAAAATAACTCTAGTTTTAGTCTCAGAAAGGCCCAATGCAGCCATATCCGTATTTGCAGCGATAAATTCGACCCCATCTATTCCACTTCGTATAATATGATTTAATGCATTTCCACCGCCACCGCCAACTCCGATAACTTTAATGTTTTCTCTATTAGGCCGTGTCGCATTGTCTATCTGAAATACATGCTCCATTCCGTATCCACCCCGCTATAAGTCAGAAAAGTTCTTTCATCGATTTCTTCACCATCTCGAGGAAATGGCGAAAGCCTTCTCCGTTCGCGCTTTTTGTGTTTCTCTGGTGTCCTCCTCTTTGAGCCGCCACGTAAGCGGATACACCTCCCGATCGAAGAACCTCAATTGGCGCTTCGATATACCTATAAGGATTACGCTCTTTATTTATAATATACCTAATGATTCCTGATGAAGTTGTGTACTCGCAATCATTACGTCCAGGAGGCATCTGAAAACTATCAAGAGGTTCAGCGATACGAACTGGAAGATTGAGCACCTCTGTCGTAAAAATCTCAATTCCTCCTGTTTTAGCAACACCGCCAGAAAGGACAATACCTGCCGGGAACATATGAACACTCTGATCTGCCAAACTTTTTGAAACGTGTTCTGTAAAAAGTTCCTCTAAACGACACAAAATAACATCTATTGCATCGGGAACATTGAGAACTTTTGTCCTTCCTCGCGTTTCCACTTCTATAGCGTCTTCATTTTCGTCAGAAAGAAGAGAAATCTGCTGTTTTATCATTTCTGCTTTACTAATAGGTATCTTTAAAACATAGGCTAAATCATTCGTAATATGATCTCCACCTATAGGTATAACCGCCAACCGGACAGGACGCCCATCGGCAAAGAGCGCAACTCCCGTCGTTCCTCCACCGATACAAAGAGAAACAGCCCCAGTTCGTGTCTCTTCATCAGTAAGCGAACCAAGAGCGCTTGCTAATGATTTAATAACGAGACCATTGACAGTAATTCCCGCACTTTCGACACAATTAATTATATTCTGTAATACTGATGTGGGAACGATTACAGACTGTAACTCTATCTCTAAGCGTATTCCCGTCATACCAAGAGGATCATCAATGCCGCTGTTTCCGTCAAGGGAATATTTTACTGGAATCGTATGGAGTGTCACTCTATTGGAAGGAACTGCGAGCTCACTTTGTGCAGCTTCAATAACCCGTTCTATGTCTTGGACGCCAACTTGTCGAGGAACACGACCTAAAGAAACCATTCCTCGTGATGTAACACTTGTTGCGTCTATACCACTGAAAGCTACAGTAGCTTCATCTATTTCGAAACCAACCATTTTTTCAGCATCCTGAACGGCCATACGAACGGCCTGCACCGCTTGTTCCAGATTTACAATAAGTCCCTTGCGAATACCCAAAGAAGGAGCATAACCAACACCTATAATCTGGGCATCCTGGAAACGGGAATCCCTTTCCGCGACAACAACAGATATCTTACTCGTACCTAGATCCAGCCCCACTATTATTTCTGGCTCTGTGTACATTTTATTCCCGCTCCCTTCGTACAATCAATCAGCTTTTATAATGTTCGAACTACTATCTTATCTCCATAGGTTGTATCTATCTCTACCATCTCATTTCCTTCTGGTAAATCTTTCATTACTTTAGGCAACGCTCTAGAAATGATAGGCCACCGCTGTGTATCTTCATCAAGAAGAATGCTTACTAAACGTTTCTTCCATTTTACTTCAATTACAAAGCTGTAGCTACCCGCTTTTCTACCAAACTTAACTTTATTAATAGGCGCGCCCCAGCTATTTTTTTCTATTTCATCAACCCACTGTTTCAAAGAATCGAGAGGAAGAGCACTTCGAAAAACAGAGCGTCCCTTTTCTTCTATGCCATCAATAGGAATTGGAAAGTTTTCATTTAAATGCCATACAGGAACACCTGCTTGGACAAGATCGCCATAAATGAAGTTGCTCGCTACACTTTTACCATCCCATATACGACCATCTTCTGATAAATACCAATGGGTTCCCTTCTGAACAAGCACAATCCAAACATTAAGTGGACGTGCTGAAACGTATATCTCTTTCAATGAATGTATATTAATATTAAAATATACAGGAATCTCTCGTTCTATCTTTTCTATAACCTCATCCCTCGAAAAAAAGACAACAGGGAAAAAACGCAAATTATCAGAATTAAAATGGCTCCAAAAAACCTGTTCTGAATAAGGATCAGGAAGCTCCAACTTGATATGTTTCGCTGAGAGCAGCAAGAAATTAGTTTCTATGCAATAAACTATTCCCATTATAAGAGATAGGAGTAAAAGCAGCCGCTTCACTCGTAACACCCTTGCCCACTACTCCAAGCTCGAAAAAAGCTGAACTTCGAGCTCTAAAAGATAACCCGTTTCCTCAAAAACTATTTTACGGCACTTTTCAATCAAGGCCAATACGTCTGTTGCCGTAGCGTCCCCTGTATTAAGTATGAAGTTAGCATGGGCCTCAGAGACCACTGCTCCACCAACCTTTAGCCCTTTGCACCCACATTGATCCAAAAGTTTTCCGGCACTTGTTCCTTCTGGGTTCTTAAAAATACACCCTGCACTTTTATAGCCATGCGGTTGGGCACTTCGCATTTTTAAAAATTCGTCTGTTCTAGCCCTGATAATAGTCAGGGGAACAGCTTCCATAATAAGGCAACAAGAAGCTATAGTGTAATGGAGCTCCTTAAACTGAGAATAACGATATCCCCAAGAAATATCATTTTTATCTAAGCGTCTGATCTGATGGTGCTCATCAACAACCTCAACCCACTGCAAAAGATCTGAGATTGCCTCTCCCTGTGCACCGGCATTGCCAATCAAAGCCCCTCCTAATGTACCTGGTATACCCACGGCAAACTCTAAACCCGCAAAGCCATATTTCAATCCAAAGTTAACAAGTTGCGCAAGAGGAACCCCTGCTTCTACTGTTATTAACGCTTTATCTGTTTCTCTTATCACTGAGAAAGACGAAAGATACTTTGTACAAACAACTACTCCTCCTATTATTCCATCATGGATAATAAGATTGCTGCCCCCTCCTATAATACGAACAGGGCTCTCTTCTTTTAAGGATGAAAGCGTTACAAGATCGCGTACACAAGAAGGCCAGACGCAAACTTCCGCTATTCCCCCCACTCCCAATGTCGTTAAGGATGAAAGGGGAAAGCTACTTTTGACCTGTCCTGCTACTTCCTTTTCTAAAAACGTAACGCCCCTTTGATTCATTTTTAAACCACTCGCTTCTCAAGTTCCTCTAGCAACATTTCTCCTACTGCTGGAACATCTCCAGCTCCAACAGTTACGACAACATCTCCTTCATGTGTTGATTCTTTCAATAAAGCCACTGCATCATACATATCCGAACAGAGAACACAGTTTTTATATTCTCTAAGTTGTAATTCCGAATAAATAAGATTAGAATCTACGCCTTCAAGAGGTTCCTCATCTGCAGGATAGACAGGAAGTAAAAAGAGTCTGTCTGTTTGAGAAAGGACTTCTGCAAATTGCTTATACATTGCAGCTGTTCGAGTAAAGCGGTGGGGTTGAAAAACGATATTAAGTCGTCTATCTGGAAACATCTGCGACAAGGCATTGAGAGTTGCAGCCACTTCACGAGGATGATGCCCATAATCATCGTAAACATCAAGTCCATTAGCAGAACCTATATATTGCAAACGACGTTTAGCACCTCTAAACGTTTTTAATGTCTTTTTTATCATCGGGAATGGAACTTCAAGACGATCTGCGACAACACAAGCAGCCAAGGCATTCATAATATTGTGATCTCCCGATACAGATAACTCTACCTCATCGACAAATTTACCATTTTTGGTAACAGAAAAAGAAACGCCACCACCTGGAACATGTTCTACGTTATATGCACCCCAATCCCAAGCGTTGCCCCATCCATATGTTATCACGTCATTTTTAAGATGGTTTTGGTCCAAAATTCGTGACAACCCAACATCCTCTCCACAGAGGACAACAACACCATCATCTTTAGGGTTGACTAAAAATCTACCAAAGGCCTCTATTACACTCTCAAAGGTAGGATAGTGATTGACATGATCCCAATCGGCATTTGTTAAAACCGCTATATTAGGGTGAAAACCTTCAAAAGATCCATCACTTTCATCAAGCTCTGCTACCATATAAGGGCCTTCTCCCAGTTTCGCATTTACCCCAATGTCACAAAGCTCTCCTCCAATAGCCAACGTCGGGCTTAACCCTGACTGTTCTAATATAAGAGCAATCATGGAAGAAGTAGTTGTTTTTCCATGGGTCCCTGCTATTCCTATTCCATACTGAGCATCAAAAATCCAACTCAGAACTTCGCCTCTTTTAGCTGTACGAATTCCTCTATTTCGTGCCTCAACAAGCTCTTCATTATCTTCTGGAATTGCGCTGCTATAGATAACAAGATCGGGAGAAAACTCGTCTAAATGTTCTTTCCCATGACGGAGCATAAAACCGATATTATCTCGAATAACTTTATCGACATAGGATGTCCAGTTCATATCGCACCCGCTTACATCGTACCCAAGATCTTTCAGCAAGAGGGCGAGTCCGCTCATACCAGCTCCGCCTATCCCCATGAGATGAATTCGATTAATACCTTTCAGATTTGTTATCATTAAGTCCAATTACAGACTCTCCCTTCGCGTCAACGAGATTAAAACGTCCCAGATCCTTTTACTGCTGTTACTCTCATAACTATCTGGTCGTCTCCCGTTAAGCCTCATGCAATCGTGAGCTTTTGTTATACAGTCTATGAGATGTTGTTTAAGTTCATGCTTGGACGCATGTTCATCCCACACAATATTTCCAGTCATTTGTTCAAATAAGGCTGCATTCCTCTCTTGGTGGCCATCAGAAGCGCCACGCCACGGAACGATAAGAGAAGGAACACCGAGAACCATTAATTCCGCAAGGGTAGATGCCCCTGCTCTCGCTATGACAGTATCTACAACCGAATAGATTATAGACATATCCCACTGTCTTTCAACTGCCACAATGGTATCTGTTCCAAAGCAACGTCCCTTACCGCCTACGACAAGAAAAGTTACATCGTTAAGATCAGACTCTTTTGCTAATTCACATATTGTTTGAAAGAGAGGGGTACTTGTAAGAGATCCACTTAATACACCAACGATAGGGCCTTTCGGAAAAGCTACCCCTGTATCTAGTTTACTCCAAGCTTCCTCACGGTCAACTATTTTAAATCTTCGAATTGGAATTCCCACGTGATTAAATTTACTTTTTCCCAGAGGATAGCACTCTGTCCATCCCGCAAGGATTGGAATTCCAAGCTTTTTCGCTATTCGTGTCACTTTACCAGCTATAGAATTTTGTTCATGAATTATTACAGGAACTTTGCAAAGCAAACATGCTAACATCGGAGGAAAAGAAACATATCCTCCAAAAAGAACACACACATCCGGCCGATCTTTTCTCAAAAAACGCAACATCTTAAAAAAGGCCGAAAAAAGGCTCAACGTGCGATGAATGATTTTTCTCATCTTTAATATTCCAAGAGGAGAACCTTCAACCGGCAAAATTTCAGGAGTTATCCCGCAACCTTTATATATTTCTCTTTCCAAAAGTCTTGATCCACATATATACGTAATATCGACAGGGTTATCGATATTTTCTTTCATCCAATTACCTAATGAAACAGCTGGGAAAATATGTCCGCCTGTTCCTCCTGCCACAAAAACTGCTTTTTTCATGACTGTACACCTACTATCTCTTTCGTTATGCGAACAATAAGGCCTGCTCGCACCCACATCATGAGCAAGGAACTTCCCCCATAGCTCACAAATGGCAACGGCATACCGGTTAATGGCATCAACTTCGTTACACCGCCGACATTAATAAAAAAGGGCAACAAGACAGAAATTACAAGCCCCCATAGAAGCGTTCTCATAAAAAAGTCAGAAGTATTTCTATAGACTCTATAACATCTCCACGTCCAGAACGCAAAAAGAAAAACAACTAGAAACGTTCCTATAAAGCCAAATTCTTCCCCTATTGCCGCAAAAATATAGTCCGTATGAGCAGCAGGAAGATAGTTCATTTTTTGTAGTCCTTTCCCAACACCTACACCAATAAGCCCTCCATTAGCGAAAGCTACAAGCCCCTGTATAACCTGAAATCCACTATCTAAAGGTTCTTTCCATGGATCTAAAAATGCAACATATCTACGGAAACGATAACTTTCTTTTATAATGACGGGGAAAAGAAGTGCCAGCCCCCCTGTTCCGACAATAAGAGGATATCCCCATCCCTGACTTTCTACATGCACTCCCATGCAAATAATTGATAATAGAAGCATGCCGCCTATATCAGGCTGCATAACCAACGGAAGCGCAGAAAAAGCAATCATAGCCATAGTTATAAACCAAAATTTCCGAGAAGCCGTCTCTTCCGAGCGTGATAGACATTTGGACAAATGAATAACTGTAGCGAACGACAACAGTTCTATGGGCTGAAACTGAACAGGTCCCACACTTACCCATCGCTTCGCCCCACCTGCCTCAATCCCTAGTCCTGGAATGAGCGTTAAAAAGCAAAGAAAAAAAGCTAAAATCCAAAGAGGGGCGCTCATCCTTTTCCAAACACTTATCGGTAATAAATACATGGTAAACATGGCACATAGCCCAAGAAAGCTCCATTGGACTTGCTTAAAACCAATAATAAATGGAGATCCCCACACTTCCATAGACTCCTGAGAAGTGAGAGAAACGATCATCACCAGCCCTAAACAATTAAGGACAAGGGGAATGATCCATAAAAGAGGATCTACGCGTGGTATTTTTTCGATCACAACAATCCTCCATACGCTTTGACAAGGTGCTGGAAATGTTCACCCCGTTTCTTATAACTCGGGTACATATCCCAACTTGTGCAAGCCGGAGAAAGAAGTACAGTCTCTCCGGGACGAGCTAGCTCCATTGCCCTTTTAACTGCATCTTCCATTGATTCCACCTCAACACACTGTGTAAAACCAATGTTCTCCAAAGCAGAAACAATCGCTCTTTTTTCTGCTCCAAGCACTATGGCAACTCGTGCTTCTTTTTTAACTACTTCTGCGAGAGGTGCATAATCCTCTCCTTTACCTTGTCCTCCAAGAATAACAACTTTAGATCCATGTATTGAGGCTAGCGCAGTTGAGCTTGCTGCAACATTTGTCCCTTTCGAATCATCAATATATCTAACGCTATTTATCTCTGCAACAAAAGTGCATCTATGAGGCAAAGGGACAAAATCAACAAGCTGGTCAGGAATTTTCTCACAAACTACCCCGCCAAGAGAAAGAGCAGAAACTGTCATTGCAACATTTTCTAAATTGTGTCGTCCTATAAGAGGCACATCTTTATATTCGAAAAGTAATTGTTCTTTTTCATAAGAAAGCCAGGCACCCTTTTCTTCCATTCTGATAAAAGCGTTTGTTTCGAAGACAGGTGTTTCTTTATACCAATATAAAGAAGCAACACTCAATCTATTTTGAACATTAAGAGCCTTAATATCTCTATTCTGTACAACAGCCCAACACCCTGCATTCTGTAAATGAAGTAGATTTGATTTCGCCTCAATATATTTCTCGTAGGAACCATGCCAATCAATATGATCCGGCGCAAGATTAGTAACAATAGCAACGTGGCTTTTTAAAAGGTGAGCCCAATACAGCTGGAAACTGCTCAATTCAACAACAACAAAGTCCCAATCTTGATTCGTATACAAAGAAAGAGGGTTCCCAATATTTCCAGCCACAGCCGTTTTATAACCATATTTATTCAAGAGATGTCCCGAAAGCATTGTTACCGTGCTTTTGCCATTACTTCCCGTAACACCTATTATTTTCCCTCTAATATGTGGCGCCACAAAATCTATTTCGCCGATGATAGGAATATTACGTTGCCGAGCCTCCTTCAATATCGGAACTTCTGGTGAAACACCAGAACTTACAACAATACAATCTGCTTCCAAGGCTCGGGGACTATTTTTACCGACTTCCCATTGAATTCCCTGTCTTTTAAACTCTTCTTCGCTTCCAAATGGAAGTGAATCCTTTTTTTCTGTAACAAAAACATTCGCGCCAAGAGTTTTAGCCAATTGAGCTAGTCCCTTTCCGCTCACTCCAGCACCAAGAATTGTTATATTTTTTCCCTCAACAGGCTGAATATTCTCTGTCATCGTTGTGCCTTCTTTCACCTAATCAATGAAAATTTCTATCTATAACAAAGAGATTAAACTAATCAATATAACTGCACCTATACTATGTATTAGCCAAAAGCGCGTAACAATCTGATTCTCGCTCCATCCCAAAAGTTCGAAATGATGATGTAAAGGGCTCATTCTGAAAACTTTTCTCTTAAACTTATGGATAGCAATAAGTTGTATGGATACAGAAAGAATTTCTATACCAAATAAAAATCCCAAGGGGACAATGGCTATAAGAAAATTACTAAATACACAAAGACTTACAAGAATACCCGCAAGAAAATGTGATCCTACATCCCCCATAAAAACAGATGCCGGGTTGGCATTATACCAAAGAAAAGCAACACACATGGCAAGAGTTGCTAAAGCACACCCACGCACCAAATTATCGCCTGAAATCCATACCAAAAAGGCGATAATGGAGATAATAGTTGCTCCGATAGCCAAGCCATCAAGACCATCTGTTACATTTACGGCATTAAGCATTCCTATAGTTATAAAAGCTAATAATGGAACAGCAAGCCACCAAGAGAGCTCCATTCCAGGCCAAAGAAAGATACCATGCTTTAAAACAATCAACGCAGACCATGGGATAACAAGTAATATTTGTGCTGCAAGTTTAGAAAGGCTCGAAAGGCCTTCACTTGATCGACTTTTAAATTTAAGCCAGTCATCAGCAAAACCAATTAAAGCTGCACCCCAAGGCAATACCCAGAGTTTTAAAAGATTTCCCAATGTACCCCAGCCCATAAAAGTCATAAGAACTATAGCTATTAAAGAAGCAACAGGAAACATAACGCCACCCATTGAAGGTGTTTTTCCTTTCGTTTCGACATGAAGTTGAGGTCCATACTCTTTTTGAACCTGTGTCATATGCCAACGTCTAGACCGTTGAATCCAATCCTTTTCCAAAATAACACTACTTATCAAAATAATGACAAAGAGAAATAGCGACATCACGACTCTGTTTCCTCCATAAGAATCAATACAACTTTTTCAAGGTTGTGGATATGAGACCCTTTGAGCAAAACAGCGTCACCTTTCCCAATCATTTGAGCCAGTTCCTTGGCAAAGGGCTGAATAGCAGATAGAAGTACGATCTTATTCCTCAAAATTTCTGGTAATTTTTCCCATCCCCAACGCCATTCCTCTCCGATAAGAAAGAGAGCATCAAGAAAAGACGTCTCTCGCAGCACTTCTTCGTGCAATTGATCTTCGTCAAGCCCTAGTTCTTTCATGCTTCCAAGCACAGCTATCTTTCGTCCCACAACTGCGAGAGAAGCAAAAGTAGAAAGAGAAGCCTTCATTGATAATGGATTCGCATTATAAGCATCATCAATAATAAGAGCACCCCTATGAGTTGCAAATACGCATCCTCGTCCAGGAAGAGAACTCATCGTCTCCAAATTTTTTATAGCCTCTTCCCGAGGGTATCCCATTTCAAGATAGACAGCGAAAGCAAAAGCAATGAGTAAGGAATTATGCGATCCCCATAAGCCGCTATATATATCACTTACATGACCATCTATAGTGGATATCGTTGTTTTTAAGCGAGGCAAATTCTCAACGAGGTCAAAAGTTGTTTCTAAAACTCTAACTTCACCCCTTTGAAGTCCTACTCCAATTTTTCGATACTTCCCTGAAAAAAGAGAAACAGCATGTGCGAGCTTATCGTTATCAGCATTGTAAATAAGAGTTTTCAAAGCTGGCGTTTTCGCAATCTCCATTTTCGCAGATATAACCCCATCTATTGAACCGAGTCCTTCAAGATGTGCGGATGTAGCCTCAGTAATAATAGCCCTTGTAGGAGGAAAATAACGTACCATTTCTTCTATTTCGCCAGGTTTGTTTGTCCCCATTTCGAGGATAAGGACAGACGTGCCCGCAGGCATGCCTAAAATTGTGAGAGAACATCCTATAAGAGTATTAAAACTCTTTTCTGCTCCATAAACTAAAGGAGCCCCCTCAAAACATTTTTTAAGAAGCTCCCTTGTTGTCGTTTTGCCGACACTTCCAGTTATCGCTACAACTTCATCAGGCGAACAGGCTGAAAGATACGCCTGTGCCATTCGAGCCAAATCTGTTGTTGTATTTTCCACCTCAATAAGGGCTTGCCCTTCTTTGAGATTATTTTTTGAGAAACGATCCTTTTCTGCTATAACAAGAACTGCCCCTCGTTTAAAGGCATCTTGTATATAATCATGACCATCTTGATTATTTCCTCGAATAGCTACAAAGGCAGAACCAGGACAAACCTCTCTGCTATCAACACAAAAAAGATCAGGCAAATTTAAGTCGTCCCCCCACCATGAAACGCCTATAGACTCTGCCAAATCAGAAACTTTCCATAGCAACCATTTCAATCTAATTCCACCTCAATCCCACATCTAAAGCCCATTGCTGAATAGCTTTTGAATCGCTATATTCTATTTTTTGATCATGCATAAGTATAAAACGTTCAGGTCCTTTCCCAGTAATTACGACAACATCTCCCGCTTTAGCCATGGAAAGAGCTGTACGCACAGCCTCATTACGGTCAAGAATTCGATAATGAGGTGGATTTGTGGGTACATTCGTAATTCCCGCTTCTATTTCTTCAGCTATTTGTGACGGGTCTTCACTTCGAGGATTATCCATCGTTACAATAATAACATCTGCAAAACGTGCTGCAACCTGTCCTAAGAGAGGCCTATTGGCACTGTATCTTTCTCCTCCATGTCCAAAGACAGAAATGATCTTTCCCTGACATACCTCTCTTAATGTAGAGAGTACGTTTTCCAAAGCATCTGGCGTATGGGCATAATCGACAACTCCACAAACTTTATTGCTAAAAAAGTACTTTTCCAATCGCCCTGGAACTTGGGGCATTGTTTCCAATCCCTTTTGTATAACATCAGGAGCAAATCCCATTTTATAGCACATAGTAATAGCACCTAAAGCATTATATATGTTGAAGCGCCCCGTAAGGGGCAAGCCCAAAGCTATATGTTCATCGTTAGGAAAAGTTACATTCATATGTATTCCAGAAAGAGACATTTCAAAAGAGTTGAGAGTAATATCATGACATTTATTTTCATTAAGACCAAAAGAAAGACACCGTTCTTGGAATGCTGAAAACAAAGTCTCTCCGTATTTATCGTCTATATTTATAGCTGCACACCAATCGTCTATGACATATTCATCAAAAATTTTTTTCTTTGCAGCGAAATAATGCTCCATATCTTTATGATAATCAAGATGTTCTGGGGTTAAATTGGTAAAAAGCAAGCTCTTAAAAAGACATCCGTTCAAACGTCCCTGAATAGCCCCATGAGAAGAAGCCTCCATAACAACACTTGTACATCCATTTTTTACCATACGTGAAAGAAGACGTTGTATTTCACAACTTTCTGGCGTTGTTCTGTCTGCTTCAAGATCTCTTTTACCATCTGAATATAGAATTGTTCCGATAAGCCCGCACTTTTCTCCCGCCGTTTCTAAAATACTACGGACCATATATGAGGATGTACTTTTACCATTGGTCCCTGTTATGCCATAAAGAGAGATTTTCCTTGAGGGGAATCCATAGACAGCTGCCGCTGCATATCCCATTGCCCAGCGAGCATCTTCCACGATAATCTGAGGAACTGATAAAGGTAAGGGATATTCACAAAGTAAAGCAACTGCACCTCTTTGTACTGCATCTGCAGCATATTGGTGTCCATCATGTTTTTCTCCTCTAATGCAACAGAAAAGGCTGCCATCCTTACATTCTTGCCCTTTATTAAATACATCGTGCAGAGCAACTGACGAATCTGACACATTATGAGTTTCTTTCAAAAGTTTTTTTTCTTTTAACGTCTCAAGGACAAGCTGCAAATTCGACATGGACATACTGCCTCTCTTTCGTACTCATTCTAGTTCCTATAGATTAAGTAAAGCCATATCTTCAACAATAGATTTAAAAAGTGGGCCGGCTACATCTCCACCATAATAACGTCCTTTTGATGGCTCTCCTATAACTACGAGCATAGCGTATTGAGGAGATTCATAGGGCCAGAATCCAATAAAGGAAGCCACCCATTTATTTTTTGCATAAACTCCTTTTTCCGCTACCTGCGCTGTACCTGTTTTTCCAGCCAATGTCGTCACCTGTGTATCTGCCCTTTTGCCTGTTCCATTAATAACAACATCCCTCATTACTTTTCTTACCCATGCTGCAATGGAAGGGCTAACTACCGTCCGAATAACCTCTTTTTGCCCCTTATATATAACTCGCCCCTTGCTATCTGTTACTTCTGCAACAATGTATGGGCGCAAAAGGTCTCCACCATTTACGATAGCACTTGTCGCAGTTAAAAGATGCAAAGGAGTCATACCTATTCCCTGCCCTATCGCTATATTAGCAGGCACAACTCCCCTCCATTGTTCCGGCGATGGTAAAAGGCCAGATTCAACGCCATTAAGTTCTACACCTATAGGTTGACCAAATCCCCACTCTCTAAGACTGTTATACATATTAAAAGGAGGAATGCGTAACCCTAGCTGCGCCATTCCGACATTTGAAGATTTTACCACGATATCCCCTAAAGAAAGTTTTCCCCAATTATGATATCCTGCTTCAGAAATTGAACCGTCTGCTACTTTGATTCTGTGAGGAGTTTTAAATATTTCAGAAGGATAAGTTACTCCCTTTTCAAGAGCAATCGCCACTATAACAGGCTTAAGAGTCGAGCCAGGCTCATAGACCCTACCTATAACACTGTTAAAAAGTTTTTTGGTATCAAGAAGGTCCTTTCTGTTGTTAGGGTTAAAGCTAGGGACGCTTGCCATTGCTAATATTTCACCTGTTTGAGGATTCATACAAAGAGCAGCTCCCCATCGTGCTTTATGCATATTCACTGTCTCTTCCAAACGACGTTCAACTACATATTGAATTCGCATGTCGACTGTCAGGCAAACCTTTCCCTTATGCTCTATTTTGTCAAGGTCCGATAGTGTTGTTGTCACATCTATTGCCTGACCAGAAGCATCTTTAATAAAAAATCGAATTCCTGGAGGTGAGTATAAAAACTGATCCCAAACAAATTCTGTTCCACTAAGGCCTTTATCATCAATATCGCAAAAGCCTAAAACGTGAGATAGAAGAACATTTTGTGGATAAATACGCTTCTTTTCTTGAATTCTGTAAAGGCCAGGCAAATTCAAAGCACTCATAGCATCTGCTTCTTGCTGGTTTACCTTTCTTGCTACCCAATGAAAGCGTCCAGATAGAGGTGAAGATATTTTTTTTATTACGCTAGTTGGAAGATGTTTTTTTAGTGCCTGTGCGTTAGAAGGGGCCCAGAAGGCAGGATCGATAAAGAAACTGTAAGCAGGCACTGACAATGCTAAGGGGTTCCCTTGTGTATCGACAATAGAGCCACGAGTTGTACTTACCGGTATTTCACTCCAATATTGTCTTTGAGCTTGGCGTACAACTCTTTTATCAGGTAAACAATGTACATAAAAAAGACGAATAATTACAACAATAAATAACAGAAAAACCCAAGGCCAAGGTCCTTTAAAAAAGTTTTTTTTCATCGCGTTATGTCCATGCTATTATCCAAACTTTCGTATAATTAAATTACTCTTTCGCTGTAGCTTGTGAAGAGAATAGCGAAAAAAGAAAGTCTAAACGCCCTCTATGCGAAGGGGAAAAAGCAACATTTATCGCCTGTCCGTGTAGAGGATTAGTCATGGCAACAAGCACTTGTTCCGTTTTATTATTTGCAACCATGCCAAGATGTTGCTGCGAATATCCATAGATAGCTTCTGGAGACGTAAGAGAGGAAAGATCACGACGCATATCCACTTCTTGCATCTCATAATTTTCTATTTGAAGGTTAATATCATGAAGACGGCCTTCGAGACGAGTAGCATAAAGCCTTAAAACGCCTAATCCCACAAAAGAAAAAACCATAACGAACATGAAAGAAACAAAGTAAGGACTTACTTTTCGTCTCGACTCACAAAACTGCTGACACGCTTGAGTATCGTACACGATCTGTCCACCTCCCCCTAAATAGAACTCTCCTTCTCTACTTTTTGGAACGCTCGCAACTTTGCACTTCTCGCTTTGTAATTTCTCTCAACTTCTTCATCGGTAGGTTTTAAGGGTCTGCGGTTTAAAAGTATTCCCAAACCTGAACTAGCCCACTCTCTCATGGCGTATTTAACGATGCGGTCTTCTAAAGAATGATAACTGACTACGACAATAACTCCTCCTGGAGCAATATTATCTATAGCAGATGAAAGGCCCTCTTCTAATTCATGCAATTCATCGTTCACATAAATTCTCAACGCCTGAAAGACCTTACGTGCAGGATGTCCACCCATTTTTCTTTGCACCGGTGCTGGTAAAGAAGCTCTGATAGCATCAACGAGTTGAAATGTTCGTTCTATTGGTCCATTTTTATCCCGAAATCTAGCTATACCAGAAGCGATACGCCTTGAATAACGCTCCTCTCCGTACTTCCAAAAGATATCTGCAAGATCTTTTTCTGAGAAAGTATTAATAATATGAGCAGCAGAAAGCACCCTTTCTTCCTGCACGCCCTCCATCCTCATATCAAGTGGGCCGTCATTCTGAAAAGAAAAACCACGCTCAGGAACGCTAATTTGCAAATTAGAAACGCCAAGATCAAAAACCACTCCATCCGGCCTCACTTTTTCTTCCATAAGCACTGTAGATAAAGAGCTAAAGGAGCATCTATGAGTAGAAACTCTGTGAGAAAAAGGCTCTAGTCTCTTCCTTGCCAAAGAAAGTGCTTCTCTGTCTCTGTCGATACCAATTAATTGAACGTCAGCAAATTCCTTTAATATCTCTTCGGCATAACCACCTAACCCTAACGTAGCATCAACAATAATGTGCGGTTCTTCTATATTTTTAAGTTTTTCAATAACTTCATTCACCATAACAGGAATATGCTCTATCATCAGAATCCCTCTATTTCTTCTGCTATTGCTGGTAACTCTTCCATGATCTGCAAGCTATAAGTGTTCCAAAGTTCTTTATCCCATAACTCTATATGATCACTTACTCCGACAAAAAGAGCGTCTGATTGTAGAGATGCATGATCACGAAGCAGCTGTGGGATAAGTATTCGGCCTGCACTATCGATAGGAAGCTCGTGGGCACTTGCTAACATTACACGCATAAGTCCTCTCGATTTGCTTTTTGAGAAAGGAAGTTCTTGCAACTTTTCGAGAACTCTTGACCAATTTGACATGGGATAAATAGATACACACTGATCAATACCTATAGTGGCAACCACACATTGGCCGAGTTCCTGCCGGAATTTAGCAGGAAGAACTGTTCTACCTTTTGAGTCGACCTTGTGTTCATAGGTTCCCACCAACATGGGGATTCCTCCCACTTTATGACATTTTCTACCACTTTATCCCACATTATCACCCTTTCTAAATAACAAATAAGCCCATAGAACCATAAAAATCTCTTTTTAATGGTTCTATGGGCTTATTTTTCATCAAACTATAATAATAAGGAGCACTTTATAAGCCGGGTTCTGTATGAAAAATGGTCATTTATCTAGTAAAAACCTCGCGGTTTTTCTCAAGCGACCGTACCCAGAGGTCAGCGGGCAGCCTCATCCCTCTCTATTCGGTCTTGCTCCGGGCGGGGTTTGCCAAGCATATCAGTTGCCTGATACCTGGTGGGCTCTTACCCCACCTTTTCACCCTTACTTCAAAAAGAAGCGGTATCTCTCTGTGGCACTTTCCTTTGGTTTGCACCAACTGGACGTTATCCAGCGCCCTTGCCCTATGGAGCCCGGACTTTCCTCTACACTATAAAAGTATAGCGACCATTTAAAATACTCCTTAAGGCTTATTTTAGCATGTTTTTCTTCTTTTTGTTATTTGAATGCTGTTTATGGTATATAGTATTATTTGTTAATATAACTCAAATATTCTTATGAGGTGACATTATGCCAGAACGGAAAAATTACGACTCTCCTGAATACGACATCTTTAAAAAGAAAATAAAATCAATGACAGGTTTAGATCTTAATTCTTATAAAAATCAAATTCATCGGCGCGTTCACATGCTTATGCAGCGATGGGATGTAACATCGTATGAAATATACTACGAAATCATAAAGAAAGACGACAAGAAACTTCGTGAATTTTTAGATTATTTAACAATCAACGTCTCCGAGTTTTTCAGAAATCTTCCACGATGGCAAGACTTAGAAATGAAAATCATTCCAGAGCTTATAAAAACGAGAGGGTCAAAACGATTAAAGCTATGGAGTGCAGGATGTGCTACAGGTGAAGAACCTTATTCACTTGCAATTTTGTCTTCAGAAACAGGATTAAGTTGTCCTCCACACGTACTGGCTAGTGATATTGATGAAGGGGCTATAAAAATAGCTAAAAATGGAGTTTACCAAAAAAAGCAAACCATTAATATCCTTCAAGAGCGTATAACGAAATATTTTACTTCAATTGACAGTGAAACATTAGAGATTAAAAACGACGTTAAAAAGCGTGTTTCGTTTGAACGTATCAATCTCATAGAAGATGGATTTAAGAATGATTTTGATTTAATTTTATGCAGAAACGTCGTTATTTATTTTGAAGCTGAGACTAAAAGAAAACTTTATGAAAAATTCTTCAAGGCACTAAGGCCTGGCGGTTGTTTATTAGTCGGATCTACAGAACAGATTTTTGAACATAGAAGCATAGGTTTTGAATCTGCAGGCCCCTTTATTTATCGAAAACCACAATAAAATAAGGTAAAAAGCATACAAAAGGAGCAGAGGCATAATAACCTCTGCTCCTTTTTTTTCTTGGGTCTAGTGAGAGCGAACGATATCTTTAATCTTCATCAACCGGCTAAGAGTCGAGCGCTCTTGTTCATCGAGCTTCATCGTTATATAACGAATCGTCTCGTTGAAGTTTGGAATCATAACATGTTCAAGAGCATTGACACGACGTCTTGTTTTTTCAATTTCTGAAGCCATAAGACGAATCGCTTTCTCTTTTGCTGCGAGTGTAATAAGTCTCGGAAGCAACTTTGAAAACTGTTCCAAAGCAACATCAAGGCTTCCTTGCGTTGTGGCAAGACCGTAGCTAAAAGGATTTCCTTCCTGTTCAACAGCATATTCCGGAACAACAACACTCATAACATTTTTCTTAGCAACACTCAAATTACAGCGAGTACCAGAAATCATGAGAGCTTGTTCCAACATTACTGGTAATGTCTGTGCCCGTGCAAGAAGGAAGCTGCGATAACATGCCATCAATTCTGACTCTAACTCCTCGCGGAGAGCTTTGGCTTCACGTGCACGTTCAAGAAACTCCTTAATCAAAGCATCCTGTTTATCTTTAAGAAGCTTATGACCGCGCTTCGCAACAACAAGTCGCTTTTTTAAACGTGATAACTCCATCCGGTTGGGGTTGACGTTCAACCGAGCCATACTTCGTCACCCCCTACTCTGTAGCAGAAACTGCTTCTTTGTTTGTCTCCTCTTCGTGCAGCCTCGGTTTAAGATACTTCTCAATGTAAGCATCGCGAATACGCTTGAGTTCCTTCACCGGGATCATCGTTAAGAGATTCCAACCTAATTCAAGAGTCTCTTTCACTGTACGATTTTCATACTCCCCTTGGCGCACGTATTTATCCTCGAACTTATCAGCAAAACTTGCGAAAGCTTTATCTTCTTCAGTTAAAGCACCTTCACCAAGAATAACTGCAAGTTCTTTTGCTTCTTTACCTCGTGCATATGCCGCAAAGAGCTGGTTCATAAGGTCAGCGTGATCTTCCCGTGTTTTCTCCTTACCAATGCCCTTATCTTTCAAACGAGAAAGAGAAGGCATAACGTCTACTGGCGGATAGATACCCTTTCTGTGAAGCCCACGGCTCAAAATGATCTGCCCCTCTGTAATATATCCAGTGAGGTCTGGAATCGGGTGCGTTTTATCATCTTCAGGCATTGTCAAAATTGGAATCTGGGTGATAGATCCTTTCTTACCTTTAAGACGACCGGCTCTCTCATACATAGTCGCAAGGTCGGTGTAAAGATATCCAGGATAACCTCTACGTCCAGGAACCTCTTTACGAGCTGCTGAAATTTCACGAAGAGCTTCGCAGTAGTTCGTCAAGTCTGTCAGAATAACAACGACGTGCATGTCCTGCTCAAAAGCAAGGTACTCTGCAGCAGTCAACGCTAATCGAGGTGTTGTAATACGCTCAATTGCAGGGTCATCTGCCAAGTTAACAAACATAACCGTTCTCTGAATAGCGCCTGTTCTTCTAAAATCTTCCATGAAGAAAGATGCTTCTTCAAATGTAATACCCATAGCGGCAAAAACGACGGCGAAATCTTCGTGTCCACTGATAACAGTCGCCTGACGAGCAATTTGTGCAGCCATACGGTTGTGAGGAAGTCCGCTTCCGGAGAATATAGGAAGCTTCTGTCCTCGAACCATTGGGTTCATTCCATCAATGGTAGAAATTCCTGTCTGAATAAATTCAGAAGGATAATCCCGAGAGAACGGATTCATAGGCATACCGTTAATATCCAACTTCTTATCTGGAAGAATCGGAGCTCCACCATCTATAGGTTCGCCTCGTCCGTTAAAAATGCGCCCCAACATATCACGGCTCACTGGCAGGGTAAGAACTTTTCCAAGGAAGCGAAGTTTTGTTTCCTTAATGTCTATACCATCTGTTCCTTCGAATACCTGAACGAGAGCTCTATCAGACGTTATTTCGAGAACACGGCCACGGCGCATTTCTCCGCTAGCTAGCTCTATCTCAACGAGCTCGTCGTAACGCACATCCTTGGTTTTTTCCACAACCAGGAGCGGGCCCGACAGTTCTGTGATAGTACTATACTCCTTAGGCAGCATCACTATCGCCCCCCACTGGTATAAGTGCATTTATCTCAGATTTCATTGTTGCATCAAGAGAATCAAGCTGAGATATTTCTTTTTCATCAACATAACGCATACGTGCAATTTGCTCACGTACAGGCAAGTTGAAGACTTCATCCATTGACGCCCCTCGTTTAAGTGCATCCATACCAAGATGATGGAATATCAGTATGTTCTTCAGCATCTTAAACTGTTTTTCCATAGAAGCATATGTATCGATTTCATGGAAAGCATTCTGGTGAAGGAAATCTTCTCTCAAAGATTTCGAAGTTTCAAGAACCATACGTTCTTCCTTAGAGAGAGCGTCAACTCCAACAAGTCGTACAATCTCTCTAAGCTGATCTTCTTCTTCGAGAAGAGACATGCCTTCAACTCGTAAGCCACTCCACTCATCATCGAACTTTGTATCCCAATACTTATCAAGAGTATCCGTATAAAGAGAATAGCTCAAAAGCCAATTTATGGCTGGGAAGTGTCGCTGATAAGCCAAGCTTGCATCAAGTCCCCAGAAAACCTTTGTAACTCGTAATGTGTTCTGGCTAACAGGCTCTGAAAGGTCTCCACCAGGAGGAGAAACTGCTCCGATAGCTGTTACGGATCCCTCTCTGCCGTCTGAGCCTAAGCAAATAGCACGACCAGCTCTTTCATAGAAAGATGCAAGTCGTGTACCCAAATATGCAGGATATCCTTCTTCACCTGGCATTTCTTCAAGACGTCCGGACATTTCACGAAGAGCCTCAGCCCAACGGCTTGTAGAGTCTGCCATCAAAGCAACTGAATATCCCATATCGCGATAATATTCAGCCATTGTAATAGCTGTATAAATGCTCGCTTCTCGGGCAGCAACAGGCATATTCGATGTATTAGCGATAAGAACCGTACGTTTCATCAATGGTTCTCCAGAACGAGGGTCTTCCAACTCAGGGAATTCAAGAAGAACGTCTGTCATTTCGTTACCACGTTCGCCGCAACCAACGTAAACAACAATATCCGACTCTGCCCACTTAGCCAATTGGTGCTGAATAACTGTCTTTCCAGATCCGAAAGGACCGGGGACACATGCTGTTCCACCTTTGGCTATGGGGAAAAATGCGTCTACAACACGCTGTCCAGTGGTAAGAGGGATAATGGGCGGTAAACGACGCGCAACTGGGCGAGGTTTACGTACAGGCCAACGCTGCAACATTGCAACATTGGTTTCCTTTCCGTCTTTATTTTTAATGACAGCTACCGTTTCTTCTACAGTAAATTCTCCATCTTTAATGTCAGCAACCGTTCCTGCAACACCGTAGGGAACCATTATTCTATGCTCGACAAGAACTGTTTCTCTAACAACACCGAGAACATCTCCAGCCTTAACTGCGTCTCCGGCTTTTACGCGAGGTTCAAATTTCCATTTTTTATTTCTATCGATTGCAGGTACATCGATACCACGAGATATAAAGTGGCTTTTAGCCGCTTCTTCAATTAAGTTCAAAGGACGCTGAACTCCATCGTAAAACTGCTCTATGATTCCTGGACCTAACTCGACGCTCAAGGGTGCCCCAGTACTGATAACAGGTTCGCCTGGCATAAGACCTGATGTTTCTTCGTAGGCCTGGATCGAAGCAAGGTCACCCTTAAGTTCGATTATCTCACCTACTAGTCCTATATTACCGACTCGCACAACGTCATACATACTGGCGCCATACATACCCTTTGCGACAACAAGCGGTCCGGATATTTTTTCTATGGTCCCTTTAATGACCTTTTCCGTGGCCACAATAAATCGCCTCCAGCATAAAAGTCTATTTCACTGCAAAGATATCCATCCCAACCGCTCGTTCCACGCTATTTCGGATGGATGCTAGCCCAGCTCCAGAACCTCCCTTGAGGCCAGGAATAGGCAATACGCTCACAGGATATTCTTCATTAATACTGTCCACAACAGACATATATTTCACAAAAAGAAATTCCTGTATAAAAACAACCGCATACTTCTCTTTGGCTAATTTCAGAAGGAGAGTTGCAAACTTCTCATCATCTTCTTCAGAGATCACGAAAGGTTTAACCCCCACTGCCTGAAAAGGAAGTACTGTTTCGTATTCGCCAATGGCTGCCATTGGTTGGTTCAGTTCATTAGCCACGACGCATCAACCTCCTTGCCAGGTCTTTATCCATGCCATTTGCTACAGAAACTAGGGCTATTCTTAGATTTTTAGCCTCAATTTCTTTATTCCACAAATAACTTAAGACATTCTCTGGGGCAAAAGCACCATATTTGGCTGTTTTCAAAATCCCTGTTATGTAATCGTCCAGTACCTTCTCCATCTCAACAAGAAGTGCATTCATATCAGAACTATCCTGAATTAATGAAAGTGCCTGCCCTATGTCCGCATATGAAAGAACCCTAGTCCAGCTCTCTATTGGCTCAGAAAGCATAGCTAAAAGTTTCTCAACAGAAACAAAGCCTCCAGCGTGAAGATACGGTTCTACCGCAGTAGTGTCTTTTTCCATTCTTTTAAGACGAAGCATATTCCGCAAATTTTCCGCGTCAATCTTACCGCGTACCCACAACAACGGGGTTTCATAATCCAGTTCACGGGCCATTTTCAACATTTCTCGGAATAAGACTCCGTCTAAGAAACACTCTACATCTAGCACATTATGTGTCTGCTCCCACAAGGCCAATGCCTTGGGAAAGGCCAAATGAAGATTATAAGGAAGCAAACGGAAATCTTCACTTTCTACAGCCATAATCATGTCGTCAGTAGGAATATTTCCTAAATGGGTTAAAAGCTCAAAACGGCGATCTTCTCCTTCACGTTGAAGAATTTGACTTTTTAAAAGCACTTTCACGTTATGAAAATCATAGGGCAAACGGCATATCTCAACTAATTTAGCGTCAGGAGCAAATTTAGCAACTTCATCGTAAACATAAAGAAGCTCTGACTCTATTGCCTTGTCAAATTCAGCGTTTGTCTTAAGCTCGGCAAACCAGGAAGCATAAACAGTTTCACCTAAAACTTTCATTGCGCTATCCAAGTCGCCACTATCGATAAGTCTCTGCAGCACGCTATCATCGAGAAGGCGGTTTTCCATAGCCCGCAGGCGAGCAACTGTATATCCATACCGCACTGCTGTAGCCATGCTGCCCACCTCCCGTCTACTCAGAGAACAGCCGTTTTGCAACGTCTGCCTCTATATCTTCTCTAACCCATTTAATCAGCATATCGAAAGAACAATTCGTATCGATCTCGCCTTTTCTCAGGATAAATCCTCCAGAGATAGGGGAGGTTGCCTTGTCAAAAGTAAGAGAAGTCTTATGTTTTTCGTTATATTTATTCAGCCATTCTTCGTTGAGATTCTTCTCTTTGGCTGAGACAAACAGTGTTTCTTTTCCAGTGTCTACAGCCTTTTCAAGAAGTTTCTCGCAAAAGTCCACATACCTCTCCGCAGGAAGATTTGCCATTTCATGCAAAGCTCCATCAAAAGCATGAGATATAAGATCCTGCCGAGCCCCAAGCATTATTTTTTTCACATCGAGGTTAGCCACGATTTCACGGCGTTTAAGGACTTCGGGTTTTTCAGCGCTAAAGCGATCACTATAAGAAGACTCAATCTTACTAACTTCTGCCTCAGCAGCTTTTCGGACTTCGTCTGCTTTTTCTTTTGCAACTTCAAGTATTTTTTCAGCTTCTAATTTTGCATCTGCCTCGATTTTTACCTTTATATCTGCCAAAGACATTACTATTCACCTCTGGCTCAACGGTTAAATCTGAATGCCGTTGAGTAGGATGATGCTCATAAGAAGAGCAAGAACAGCATACGTCTCAACCATAGCCGGTAAAATAACAGCCTTACCGGTTTCTTCTGGCCTTTTCGCTATCATCTGAATACAAGCCGCAGATGTTTTTCCCTGGGCAATCGCCGAAAAATAACCTGCAATGGCGATGGGAAGGCACGCAAAGAAAATGCCAAGGCCCTGCCACACGTTAATACTAACGCTTGCCCCGCCACCGAGAAGACCTACCTTTAAAATAGCAAAGAACGCTATAAGAAGGCCGTATATGCCCTGTGTCCCAGGCAATGCCTGAAGCAAAAGGACAAGACCGAATTTACCAGGATCCTCTGTCATAACTCCGGCTCCTGTTTCACCTGCAATACCAACGCCTATAGCTGAACCTGCACCTGCAAAACCAGCGGCCAATGCCGCACCGAGAACTGCCAACATAATTCCGAGAAGATTCATACTAACAAACACTCCCCTCATTCTTTGAACTTAATATGCAACTAAGGTTCTTTTTTCTCAGGAATAGAAACAAAATTTGTATTGAGCGCTAGCGGGGCGAAGCTTCTGCCACCACCTGAATAAAACTTACTGAAGAACTCTACGTATTGCAAACGCAATGAATGGACAAACGCTCCCAAAACGTTAACAGCAACACTGAACAAATGTCCACCTAAAAGAAGAATCAACGCTAAAATCCAACCAACAAAAGGGATACCTCCAGCAAGACCTGCCAACATATTAATAATTGACGCAATGGCTGCAGAAGCAAGACCTAATGCTAGCAATCGGCTATAACTCAAAACATCTCCAAGGTAAGCTGTTACATTGTAAAGGCTGAGCACACCCGAAATGGCCTTTTGTACAATGCCGCTTTTTGCCCGACCCTGTGTCGACACAAGAATTACAGCACCTAAAATTGCTAAGATTTTACCGATTCCTCCTATACCTCCAGATAATTTTCCGCTCGCAGCTCCTCCCAAGAGCAAGAGTCCCGTGAGGAAAACTATCCATCCGCCCTGATCAGCAAAAGCTCCCATATAATCTTTTTTGCGCAGACAATCGTAAAAGGCAATAAACAGCCCAAAGAAAAGCTGCACAATACCCAATGCCAGTGATACAAAAAGTATTGTCATCGGGTCATCCATAGGATTAATCAAAACTGGGATATTTTTGAGAGGACGCAAGAACTTAAACATACCAAAAGCATCAATAAGATCTCCAAACCAGCTACCAGTTACAGATCCCACAAGAATAGTTGCAATGGCTGAGAAAATAAACAATTTGAAGAACTGTTTAGTTCCATGGGGCATGCGCTTAAACTTTTTCATGAAAAATGCGAAAAATCCAAGCATTATGAGCCCATACCCACCATCCCCTAAACACATTCCAAAAAATACGAAGAAAAATGGTGCTAAAAACGGGGTGGGGTCAAGTTCGCCATATTGTGGTACTCCATAAAGTTTCGTAAGGGTTTCGAAAGGAAGGGAAAACCCTTTATTAACCAAAAGAGTAGGAGGTTCATCTTCTGGTTCCGGATCGGAAACAACTAACTCAAGAACAGACTGATACGGAACAAGGTCCTTTTTCAATTGCTCAACTGCAGAAGAAGGAACCCACGCCTTAAGGATAACAGTTTTATCCGTAAAGCTACCATTGATCAGCGCTTCCTGTCTTGACTTGAGAATTCCCCAATAATCACTGAGAGCTCTTATTGTAGGAACCCACTTTTCAGCATTTTCTGTTACTACAGCTTGAATTTCCTGTTCTTCACGCTCCAAAGCATCTTTGCGAGCATCAAGACTGATTAACTCTTCCCCAACACTGAGTTTTAAATGAGCAGGAATATCAATGCGGGAAAATGAATATTTTGAACACACATCTAGAACTTTTTGTTCTAAATCTCTTCGATAGAAAATAGCAACCCAAGTTTCCTTTTCTTTCTCCCCATAAGAAGCAATGAAAAATTCACCGCTATCGCCTAACACTTCGCCAACAGCCTGCTTCCAGCTGGCCAAATGGTCAACAGGCATTGTCCCAACAGAACCTTTTACAAACTGGGTTCCGTTAGAAAGAAGATCAAGAGCATACGGCAACTCCGTAAGGTTTGAAAGAATAGATTTTGTTCCCTCAATTTGAGTAATTTCCGAATGAATTTCCACAAGCCTACGCTCAAGAGTACGCATTTCTTCTGCACATTTTTGAATATCTGTTTTTTCAGAAAGGTTAATAAGCTCCTGAACAGAACAATTCGGTCTTTCTCCTAACGCTCGAGCTAAAGGAGAAATCGTATCATTAAAATTTGGTTCTAAAAAACGCAGAAGGAAACGTATTTCACTGAGCAAGTTATCAATATGTTGCAAACGAGATGGAAAATGATCCCCAGAATCATCAAGCTCCTGCCGTGAAATAATTTCACAGGAACCTGACTTTTGGAGGACTGCCAGCACATCCTCAATCACTGAATTATGAACGTAAAGTTCAAGTTTGTTAAATCTAGCCACGGCCATATCTAGCCATCACCTCTTCCGCAATCCAGGCAGCGGTTTCTTTAACTCGCCCCTGATGGCTATTTAGAAAAGCTTGCGCGCTTTCTTCACCTGTCTTGACTATTTTCTCCGCTTTAGCTTCAGCCTCCTGCTCCACTTTTTGCAAATTGTCTCGATATTGTCTGAAGGCCTTTTGTTTTGTTTCTTTAACTCGCATTTCAGCCTCATTCTTTGCTTCACTGATTAAACGAGCTGCTTCATTTTTTGCATCTTTAACCATTTGCTTTGCTTCCGATTCTGCTTTTTTGATTTCATCAGCCAGGTTCGTCGCCATACCACCCACCTCCTTCCTGCTTCAACAAAGTATTCATCAGTGTAGGCTGTATTTGAGCATAAAGCCTGAGTTATTGTAATACCCATAAAAATTTGTGTCAAACTTAACAAATTATCAAAATGTTTATAGTATGATAATTTAAACTATTAAATTTACATTTAAAGGGGATTTTTTTCACTAAGAAGGCCCGCTCCACAAAAAATGGAGCGGACAACGGGATTCGAACCCGCGACCCTTAGCTTGGGAAGCTAATGCTCTACCAGCTGAGCTATGTCCGCGCCACCGATAGCACATTATAAACGTGGAACCTTCTTTTTGCAACACGCCCTACCCCACATTCTAAAAGAATGGATCTCATCGTTAATAATATAACACTCTTATATTTAAAATCGTTTTTATCTTTTATATATTTCACTTTTTATTTAAGGACCACTCTATCTACCAGAAATGAGCCATCTTAAGAGATATTTTTCTCTGATTACCTCGATTAGAAAACTCTGTTTCAATTTTCCCTTCTATCATCCAATCATCCGCAAATTGTTTTTCCCCTTTTAAAGATAGGAGAAGCCAGTCTCTGCTTTGTTCATTACCCTTTACAGTAAAATAATTAGAAGGAGCGCCTGCAAAAGCAACTAGGAGATCTGGATTTTCTCCAGATAATACACGTTTATAACCTGCAATAAATTGACAATAGCTATCATTAGTCCTCTTTGCGAATTCTAACCCTATAGTACCGGTTGAATACGTATTTGTTAAGCTTTTAACCTTCTGCGAATAAATTCCTGCTCCACTTTCTTCATATCCATCTTGCCAATACTTAGAAAGGACGAATGAAAAAAATGGATGAACATACCAATCTTCGCATTCCCCTTTAGAAGAAGACCATCTTGAATGAATTCCAAACTCTACATTTTTACTGTCATAATTACTTAAAGCTTCAAGCCCTAAACTTGAAATATTACGGCAAAGATCATACTTTTGCATTCCACCAGCAATATATGTCTGTAGATGAAGAGAATCTTTTTGGTAGCTTCCATATAATCCCAAACGCCAGTCTTCTTCATCACCAGATGTGAATAAGCCGTCTACTGAGCCTTCTCCGTAAGCAAGCATCTTTCCAACATGCCAATATTGATTAACCTCGTTATCTCTTCCCACAACAACGTTGAAGGTTTTAGTTCGCAATTCACCTAATCCCAGCCTGGAATCACTATCAAGTTTCTTACGACCATTACTCAGTTCTCCCCACCATGAAGAATTTATACGCCGTGATGAAAAGGAGGTTTGCCCCAACACTTCATTCAAGGGAGTCATTGTAATTAAACAAGCTTGTGCCCCCCCGTAAATTTCCTCATACGCTCGACGAGCTTGTTTATCTGATAAATTATAAAGAGGATCCAGCTGCCTCTGAGTAGAAGAACCTTCGAAAGTTATAAACATCTCTTCCAAACGAGAGGCTGTATCATTTTGAATAGGCGTTAAATGCGCCAAAGAATCAAGAGAGGCAATTTTATTAATAAAAACCACTGCCTCATGTGTATCGTGAACTGCTTCTGCCTCTAAAAAAGCGGAAAAAAGGTTAGGAGCAAAAACTCCGGAAATGCCGCTGCTTGCTCGTAAAAATTGATAACGGCTATTGGGACGTAAAGCTGATTGGCTTAAAGGACGAACAGTAGTCCCATCAATATCTGCAGAACCATTAACTACGAGATGTCCATTTTCCAGTGCATCTACCGCTACTTCTATAGCACCATCGCTTTCTAGGTTTCCTCTTATTGTTAAAGTACCTGGCTGATTCATTTTCCCAGGGCGCAATGTACCATGGTTAATCATATTACTTTCAAGAACACCACTTCCTGATAAGGTTCCTTCTGCTTCGCTATAGACATTAGCAACAACTGAACCGTCTATTTGTAGCTCTCCTTCAGAAACAACACTGACTCCCATATACGAATTATCTCCCGTAAGAACAAGTGTTCCTCTACCAGTTTTGTTAAGTCCGACAGGTAACCCTGCTAATGTCCCCGTAATAGCCCTTTTTTCTCCTATGTCATTGCTCCACACGCTATAATACCCATGAGTATCAATAGAGTAGAGAGCTTGAGCAATACCATATTGGATGTTTATATCGTGGGAAGATAGACGTCTGGCATTAAAAAGCCCAGGACCACGGACAGCCTTCCCCACATCTAGCAAGCCTTGTCCAAAAACTGCCTCTCTTTGAACATTATCGTAAATATTCATATGCGGTTCTACCCAAGCTAGCCAATCATCTGCTGTCAGAAAATAGCGTTTCAAAAAGTCAGCCGCCTGATAGTAATCGCGCAAATCCTGCTCTATTTGATCTGGGGAAGGACGAACATTTTCTAAATAGAGCAAATTTGCACCTCCTATAAAAGGCCGATAGTTTTCATCATATTTTGTAACAAGACTGAGTGTATATCGCGGCAAATCAAAATGATTATTTGCAGTGGAAAGAACAACATCAACCAATTGTTTTCCATTCATATAGGGAAAAGCCTGCTGCACCAAACCTAAAGTTGCACTTACATAAGGAGCTGCCATCGAGGTTCCACTCATATTTATATATCCACTACCTGTACCACCAGAATAAGCAGAATTGATATCTACACCTGGAGCAGCAATGCTATTTTCTTCAACCTTTTGAGCCAGATTTGAAAAATTAGCAACAAAAGCGGGATCACTTGTATTTTTACTGGGATCAAAGGCTACGACACTTAAGGTGTTTCCCGCTAGTTCTGGAAAATAATATGCAAGTCCCCCCTCATAACAAGGACCAAGGTGTCCATCATTTCCTGCAGCAAAAACAAGCACTTTATCGTAATCCAAAACCATTTTTCTAAAATAATCAGAAGAAAGAGGATTCATGGAAATATATTTATTTATATTATTTATTCTATCTTCCTCTGTTTTAACGTCATCAAGATAGAATTCAGAAAAAGTTCCCCAACTATTATTTATAATCTTCGCGTCTTCAATAAGATACGTTTTAGGATACAGATACCCTAATTCGTTGTCAGAAAAAGAAGTGCGTAAAGAGACTACCCCTGCATCAAAAGCCAATCCATGCATTCCTATATTATCTTTATTAGCAGCCATTATTCCCGCAACATGCGTTCCATGATCATTTTTATTCCAATCCCATGGATCCATCGAAATAGGGTATTCCAAATGAGGATTTTTCCCAAAAAATTCCGGATGACTAAAGAGAACTCCGGTATCAGCCAGCGCTAATGTGATCCCTTTGCCTGTAAAACCAAGCGCATAGGCATCTGCAGCGTGAATAGCATCCAAACCGGTGCTATTCCAATATTCCCATGTTTTAAAATCATCAGCTGTTGAAGCTTCAACAAAAGAAACATAAAAAAACAGGAGAAATAGAGGCAAAAATATGCAAAAAAGAAAATAAGTCCACAAACGTTTGAACACAACAATACTCTCCTTAAATTAAATAGAAATCTCTCAATCTTCTCTGAATTTAATCTTACTGTATTCTATATGTTTCTAAATAAAAATTAAAGCCAAAGACAAAAAACTTGTCCTTGGCTTTTAACTTTATTCATATACATCGTTAGCTATACGTTACTTATTTTACTGTTGCTATTAAACCTATTGTGTCAAAATATTGACCATTTTCAGCTTTCATCATTTCTATATCCCTCTTGGCATATGGGTTATCACACTCTAGCCAATCTTCCCATGCCTTTTTGTGGCAAGATAAAGACAGACTTTGTTCTATTTTTATCTTCATAGACTCTCTCCATAAAGCATGCCACCAACTTCTTGAATAAAAATTCATATCTTCTTCTTGCCAATAAGGCTTTAAGACCTCAGGAACATCATTAAAAAAATCTTTTTTCAATCCAGGAATGGCAACTGCTATAATGCCATCTTTCTTAGTCAAAGGAACTATATACTCGTCTAAGAAGCCCCTTTTTGCACCAAAATAGTGATATGCGTCTACACTAATAACTACATCAAAGAAACCTTTAGCATAGGGTAATTCATGAGCATCTGCATGGATTGGAATAATTTTATGGTCAAGCTGAACAGATTTAAACCGTTCATAATTATCTGTTGCATCAATCCATAGATCTGTAGCAAACACTTCTACATCGTATATTCCTGCTAGAAAAATTGATGTTAGACCCATACCGCAACCCAAATCTAAAACACGCATCCCTGAATGTAATTCTACTGAAGCTAAAAGCTCTTCAAGAATTCTGACACAATTTGGTCCCATCATGTTTTGAAGCAAGAATTCCCTAGTAAACAAATCTTCTCTTTTGGTTTTCATTTTTGCATTCCTCTCTTATCTGTGGGGTTGTTTCTTTATACCATCTATTGAGTAAAAGAGAGACCTCCTTCATGTTTCTGAAACAAAAGAGAGCCACAAGATTTAATCTCATGGCTCTCTTCATCAAGAGTTACATTCTTTACGAGGAATATAAATATATTCTCCTTCAACATAGTTTTGAAGAATATCTAGTAAACCTTTTGGCAACCGCTCAGATGCCTTTATATAGCCCACAATGCTCCCTCCCAAATCGTTATTCTATCTATTTAGGACTGAGCAAAGGCTATTCCACGTTTACGATTTGTTTATGCAATAGCCTTTGCTACGCATAACAAACCGAATCCATCATAATAATACAAATCTCCCCTTTTAAATAATTTGTGTTAATCAACCATAATTATACTTTACTTAGAAACAAAATGCTTCTACGTTCTTTGTTGACATGAAGAAGACTCTTAAACTTTAAATTTTTCAATGACGCTTTGCATCTCTACTGCCAACTTAGATAATCCTTCACTAGACGAAGCTATTTCTTCCATAGAAGCCAACTGTTCTTCAGTGGCCGCTGAGACATTCTGTGCTTCATTTGCCGCGGTTTTGCTCAATTGATCAATCTCTTGAGCTGAACCTACAATTTGCTGACTACCCGCAGACATTTGTTCAATAGCCTTTGATATTTCTATAACTTGGCGAGATACTTCACTTACTAAAAGCGAGATTTCCCGAAAGGATTCTCCTGTAGCAGAGACAACGTCTGCACCTAATCTGACTTCCTTCGTACCAGTACTCATAGCAAGAACGGCATCATCTGTGTCTGACTGAATTTCGCCTATTAAATCAGAAATTTGTTTGGTCGCTTTTTGGGCCTGTTCTGCCAACTGTCGAACCTCTTCCGCTACTACAGCAAAACCACGTCCATGCTCTCCTGCACGTGCAGCTTCAATAGCAGCATTAAGAGCTAAAAGGTTTGTCTGATCAGCAATGCTGTGAATCGTATTGACAATCTGTCCAATTTCCTTGGATCGATCACCTAATTTTGAAATGACTCTAGCGGAAACATCAACAGTTTCTTCAATTCTATTCATTTGACTAACAGCTCTTTCGACAGCTTTATCACCATTCTCAGCACTGTTAACCGCTTGTTTTGATTGAGAAGATACTTCATTTACATCTATAGCTATTTGTTGGATGCTCGCAGATATCTCTTGAACGACATCAAAAGTATTTTTTGCTGCATCACGCTGATCTTTAGCTCCTTGTGCCATTTCTGTAATTGATACAGCTACTTGATTGGCTGATTGAGCTGATTGCTCTGAACTTAACGATAGCCGTTCAGATGCGCAAGCTACCTCTCCTGATAGATGCCGCACTTTTGAGATAATAATTCTAAGATTACTTAAAAATTGATTCACTGCTTTCGCCAAGTCTCCAAGTTCGTTTTTACTGTCTATCTTAATCTCTTGCGTTAAGTCTCCACCTTTTTGAGCAAGTATTGAAAGTTCTTGTTGTAAAACAAAAAGAGGGCCAGTGATTTTTTTAGAAAACCAATATGAAAATAAAGCAGAAATCAAGATAACAACTACTCCTATAATAATGTTTTTTGTCGCAACATTATTTATAAAAGCTAATGCAGAGCTTTTTTTCTGAACCATAACTAAATTCCAAGGAGAAGAATTTCCTGGCATTGGAACACTTCTATAAGCACAAAAATAGGCATCACCATTAATATCTGTATACTCTCCTACTCCCGTTTCTCCGTTAATAACTTTGTTAATAATGTTTTTTAATGTCGCAGAAATAGCAAAATCAACTTCTTCTGTCAATTCATTTCCTTTTATATCTCTTAGAATATGACCTTGGCTGTCTTTTTTTAATATTATTTTTTTCTGTGTTTTATAATTAAATAACTCTGCAACTTGCTCCTTATCTGGGTGAGCCACAACAATACCCTCACCATCTAAAAGATATGCGTAACTACCCGCTCCAAAGTTATATTTCTCCACCATTTTTTGAAGTGTACTTGTTTCAATATCTGCCATCATTACGCCAACTAGCTTATTTTCACGATACATTCCGTTTACAGCCGTAGTAACGGCCATATTTCCAGCAACAGAATAATAAGATTTTGTAATATAGGATTTCTTTTTGTTTATAAATTCTTTAAACCACCAACGATCAGCTCGATTAGCTAAAGCACCACTCGACCGAGCTGTTTGATCCCCATTAAGAGTATGACTGGCAAGAAGCTGAAAAAAAGGATATCGTTTCACCATATGTTCCAATATACTTTTTTTATTTTCTTTATCGCCGTTGACCATGTCTCCATTTATGGCAACTTGTGCATTAAGGTTATAAGCATTCTGCATAAACTGAGCTATATTCGCAGCTAAGCTTTCAGCTAAAATTGCATTAGTCTGTTGGACATTCTTTGCGTATCCAGAAGATATCAAATAATAACTAACGGAAAGAGACAACACTATTGCAAAGATTACCAATGTGCAATTTATGAGGATAAATTGATGGCGAATAGATTTAAACATACATAGCTTCCTCCCTTTAATTTATGATAATTAGTGAAATGTGGTTGTCATTTAGATGTAATCAAGATATATAGACGTCGTGTAAAATACCTCCTAATGCATTCAGAATTCTCTTTACCAAAAACATTAAAAATTCAAAATGCTATTTTATAATAAAATTCAAAAAAAAGTCACTTAGAGTTACATCTAAGTGACTTTAACAAGGTAATAAACTCTCTTTAAATAACGTTTGCTTTTATCGGATTAAGTCTACTTCTCTAAAACCTCCATCGACAGCCTAGGGAGACTCCCCAATCCTTACTGGTGGTGTCGCCCCACGATCTTTCGGCATCAAGGTAGATCTGGTAATTCGGCGTGTCCTTTACAAATCCAAAACCCGCTACCACCTGGTCTCCTTCAAGAGTCGTCTCAAAACCTGTGCCATCCACCCGAACCGTGCTGTCTCCCTCGAATTCCTGTATCCAGCTCACCTTCCCGTATAGCTGCTGGCTGCCTCCTGATTCGCAGGCTCTCTGTCTACCGAAGACGCCACCAACTCGAAGCTGAAGGGAACGGCTTCGATCTGCCTCTACATGAAGACCATTCTCGCTGATGTAATCGGCGCTTCCCGCCCAAAAGCCTGAGACCTCCATCTGCGGTTCCACAAAGTAACCATCTCGCGTATCGATGTGTCTGCCAACTTCTGCTGAGAGTCCGAATCCCCTGTTCTTAAAAGAACCTTTATCGTAAGAGCCGCCAAGTACCGGGGTGGTAAAACTATGATCGAAGCTGTTGTATTTGCCGATAATATCGAGATAGAAACCGTCATCTCGAAGCCAGCTCTGGTAGAGCCCGGCATAGATGCTTTCTGTATCTCCTGAACCTCCGCTGGTAAAGCTGTTATCTGCTTCGGCATATCCCAAAACAAAACCGGTAAAGCTCTTTCCATTTTTGTAACTTCGGGGACGGTCCTTCCCCACTTCTATGCCATGAATCTTCTGATCGTAGTCTGTTCCTCCAGATGGGCTTACACTGTATTTCGTTGCGTAGGTCCGTGCCCAGATATCGCCGCTGTTCTGACTTCCCATGCGAAGTTCACCCATACGCTTCTTGATGTCATTCATTTCGCTGTACCAAAGAGAATGAATGGCCGCACTTTCGTTCATAAGGCCACGAACCGGCGTCGATGGCGCATAAGTATTGTAGAGATAATAGTCTCTCTCATCTAACCCACTATGAGTAGAAGACAAGGCCGAACCTTGTGCCACACCGAAACGATAGATACCGATATCACTACCTCCGTCAAAGGTAGCCGTGTTGGTAGCACTGTCTCCGATGTCGACAACCTTTACAACACCACTATTCCCCTCGCTGTTGTTCACAGCCACATAGTGATTGCCACTGGCACTGTTTTCAATATAGACACGGTCAGAAGTGCCGGCATGTAGGTCGGAATTGAGATGGAAGGTGCCGTTGTTACCGGAAAGGTTGCGGACTGTCAGTGTTCGGTACGTGTCTCCGGTTGGGGCAGTAAAGCGGAAATGACCGGAACCGAAGATGAGATTTGTAAGGTTGGAGTCGCCCGGGGTTGTCCATGTGGCGTTGCTGTTGAGAATAATGTTGCCTGTCGATGCACTACCTACTCTTGTTATGCCATAAAGCCAACTGCCATTTTCCGCAACAATATTAATTGTACTTCTATCATACAAACTTCCATAAGAGGAGTTGAAAAGCATCTCACGTCCAATAATAGATTGACCATCAACCCTAACTCTAATCTGCCCCTCATATAATGTCTCAAAAGCAATTCCTGCCGACTGAATAGCAACATTATTTAAGGAGGCTATTCCCCTAGAAGTAGCCATCACAGCATGATTTTCATTCCCCATTGTAACAATGTTTCCATTATTCATGGTAATAGTTCCTTCCATTACGGCAAGAGCCTCACTAGACGATGAATTGTTATTAACAACAATGGAAACATCATTCAGTACAATCGACGATGAGGCATTCTCCACATGGGCGCCGTCTCCCCCTAAACTTGTGATATAGAGACTGCCTCCATTCATGGTAATCATGCCTCCAAAATAACTACCAACACCGTGACCATAAAGCCCCAAATTCTTAATAATAACGTTGTTAAGCGTAATGCTGCCATTATCTCGAGCATATGCACCACGGCCGCGTTCCATGCCTGTTTCAGTACTCCATACAGTAATCGACAAATCATTCATCGTAGCAGTTGTGTTCGAATTCTTCACGGTGAGTGCACTGCCAGTATTTGTAACAATATTGTCAGTGACCATGTGAGATTGCCCATCATCAAAAAGTAGTGGCCCGGTATCCGCCAAGCTCTTCGATATCCCAGGTACCATAAGCAATGTCCAAAGCGCGCAAAAAGCTAACAAGCAGTACCTTCTTCGCCTTATCATGAAGGCCTCCTAACGAAATGACATAAGTTTATTTATTTTAAACATATACAACTAAGTTAAAAATACGTCTAGATTTTATTTTAACATGTATTTTTTTATATCGTTCCAGAATAGAAAATCGCCTAGACGGATGTCTCAGGCGATAATATAATATCTATATTAAATTTAACGAACATAAAATCTTTAATGTAACTCAATTTAAAATAAACAATTGAATTGATTATTTATAATTCTACCGTAACAAAGCACTTATCATCATTCCATAACGTTTTTCGAACAGAAAAAGTGGCACTTGGTTTAATGCCCTTAATCATCGCTTCTATCGGTGAGAGGCAATAAATTTGACATGGGCTACTTGCTCCCATTTTTTTGCACATAGAGCACAAGATACAGCTCATATTTACTGCAAAAAAGCCATTTTCAATATCTTCACAATTCCAACTGGCACAACCAAACAAATTTTGAACATTTACAAATGCTTGTTTAGGATCTTGAACACTAAATTTCTTAGCCAACATCGCTCCATTTTTCATTTGTTCATTGCGCTTTTGTCCCATGATTTTTTCTAATATCCCCTCGTTGCTATATCGTAAGGTTGAATCAGCAAGGGCCGCAGCATAACATAGCTGTAACATCTTGAATTTTTCTTCGAGATTCATTTTCTGACCTCCATCGTTATTTTTTAAATCTCTACAAAAGATCTTATTTGGGTAGTCAAATGCAATTAATAATGAAAGGATGATTAATGTGAATAATAACCAGTCGGAAGTAAATGTAAAACTAACAAATCAAAAAGTTCAATTCAGCGGCGTATCAAAAACTAACCCTAATCATCCGATTGTTTTTGATTACCTACCCCCTTTAGGCGATGGACAAGGCTATAAAGGTCTCGAATTATTACTTATGAGTTTTGCCGGATGTGTAAGTACAACTATTGTGTATTTATTGAGAAAAATGGGGAAAAATGTCTCGGGATTCACTATTAAAGCAATAGGGATAAATAGAGCTCAACCTTTATCGCTTCAGAAGATTGATTTTGAAGCTATTTTAGAATCTAGTGATGCTAGTGATTTGGATCTTAAAAATGCTATATTACAAGCTGAAAAATTATCTCCCGTATGGGTAACATGCAAAAACGATATTGAAGTTAATACGAAATCCAGAGTAATAAAGGTTTATTGAAATCAAATTTTTTTAACAACAAGCGATCTTATTGTATGTTTCTTTTTATAAAATCATGAATATATAAATTTGATATTTGGGTTTGTTTTGAATTGTACCACTCTGCATATTTATCCATGAAGCCATGCAATGCTTCCAATTTGAATATCTCTACATTAGACTTTTTTCGAAGCTCCCCGACGATATTGTCGACATTAAAAGAATCTTGCTCTGCAAATAGCAAAAGAGTCGGACAAAATGGCTGCAGAAAAAGGTAATCACGTATACGAGAACCGTAACAACATATAATTCCGTTACACTTCACGTTCTCACAACATCGCCATGCGATAGTTGCTCCTATACTGAATCCAATAATAAAAATTTTTTCATAATTGAGCGCTAAGTGCTTTATTAAACTTTCAATTTCTTTATAAACGTCAAAGCCTACATTGCTAACAAAATATTCATACGCATCATGGGTCTCTGCATATGAAAAATTGTCGCGTCTCAACATATCTGGACAAAACACATCAAATCCTTGCCCATGAAATTCTGCACACACGTCTTCAATGAAGTTATTTAAACCATATATTTCGTGAAGAACAATAATTGCCATTGTATTATGACTTTTATATTCGTACATTCATTAACCTTTCAAAGCGAAGTAGAGATTAGAGCAACTTCGAAATAGATATTAAAAGAAACTCACAATACAAGCATATCATTCTCGTCAAATGACCAAGAAGGATTATATGCAACCTCCCAATAATAGCCATTTGGATCGATAAAATAACCGCTATAACCACCCCAGAAAACTCTTTGCGGTTCTTTGGCTATAGTTGCTCCTGCTTTTTTTGCAAGATCCATAATTTCATGTACCTCAGCCTCATTTTTCACATTGTAAGCTAAAGTAATTCCTGCAAAACCAGAAGCGATCTGTGGCGGATTCATCTCATTGATATCTTCAGCTAGAAGTTCCAATGGATATAATTCGAATTTTGTTCCGGTAGTGTTAAAGAAAATAACTTTCGGTTCATCTTCTGTTACATCAGTAGAAAAACCTAGCCCGTCACGGTAGAAACGAATTGACTGGGCCATATCCTTTACACCGAGACAAATAATACTAATCCTATTCACAAAAAAGCTCCCCTTTCACTAAAAACTTAAGAATATCTCTAGTTTAATATTTATTTTCTTAAATTATATCCAAAAAGCGGTAATCGGGTAGGAGGCTAAGCAACTAGTTGGTCAGCCGACCTCCCACAGCACCGTACGTACCGTTCGGTATACGACGCTTCCAAATATCCGCCACATTTACACCTTCTGATTTCGTGTAGCTATTGGGCTTTGACTTGTTATGCAGCCTTACCCTCAGAAGATTGCCTGATGTGATTCCTGTTCGTCAGACCGGAGGTTTGCCGCCAGCTTCCTTCAGATCCCACCTCGCGATAGACACCCTTGCTCTTGGCTATGTGCTTGCCGCTACAGGCCGCACTCGGGACTTTCACCCGTTAGATTGCGCCCATGCTGGGCGCACATAAAAAACTCCTAGCAAAACTAGGAGTTTTTAGAGCAGGTTATCTTTTTTGTAATAAAGCAACACTCTCCACATGACTCGAGAGGATAGCATTGACGTCCTGAGACAATTTTTGAACCTTATGTATGCGGGAACATATCAAATCTTAGCATCTTATTGAAACTTCATTAATTAAAATATTTTATATTCTCAAAATATATTCTCTACTTTCAAATTCCACATCTCCACTAAACTTAGAATACTTCCCATCCTTTAGATAGACGAACCCCATCTTTTCTAATATATGTCTAGATGCTAAATTCTTTTTTGCATGTTTTGCAAACAACTCATTTATTCCCAATTGTGATTTAGCAAAATGTATTATCTTTTCAACAGCTTCAGATATAATGCCTTGACCCCAATACTGACGCATAATAATATATCCGATTTCATACATTTTTACTTTTGGATTATAAGTTATACCACCTGATCCTATTAAAGCACCCGTCTTCTTTAATTCAAGTCCCCACGTATAGTTCTTATCGTTATAGATTAACTTTTCTTCTGCATTTAGCCACTCTTTAGTAACATTTATGTTTGTATGCATATCCCATTCCATATATTTGGTGGTCTCAGAGTCACTACTCCAATTCTTAAAGACTTCTTCTGCGTCATCAATTTTTAAAAGTCTTAATATTAATCTGTCTGTTTCTAATATTGGTGTTATCATCTCTCATATATCCTTTCTGCCCCTTATTTCAATTTATAAAAGATTGTTTGATCAACCTAATCTCTAGTGTAGGATCCCCCTATGGTTACAAGAAACTGAACTATTGTCTGAAAGAGGATTATGGGCTGATAATCAACCATAAAAAAACTTATAGGCTTTTTAAAAAGCTAAATATCTTACGACCACAGCGGAAAAGAAAACCATACAGGCCAGCAAAGTAGCTTAAATTATTCTACTCAGCTCATTGGGATAACAGCTTTTTTTAAACAGCACATGGATACAAAAAAGAAATAAGAAAGAATGTTTTTAAGATAGTTTGTGAAGTACTATGGATTACAAGGATATTCTCCATATTTAGGTAGGGTTGGAACTAATATAATTTAAAAAGAACATTTTCATAATTTTTAACATAGTATTTGATATTTTTTCTGCCTTTTTTGAATATGGTATGCCCTTCGGTTTCCAGCTTTGCCTTTTGGGCTTCAACACCTCCTGGATATTTGGGATTTAATTCACCATTAGCTTTAAGTGTTCTCCAATATGGTGTTTCATTCTCACTTCGTTGGAAACTTGCCTATGCTGCAATGAAAACAAAAATCCCAGCAGTAATCGGCTCCGTAAAATCCGCACCACTTAGCTTTGCAAAATATTCGCGTATTTCTACGATCGTAATGACATTACCATACGGCACCAAACTCATTACCTTATCATATTCAATAGGCGGAGCGAAATACAATTCTGTCCCCGCCATACTTTTCAATGCTCTTATGGTCGGTGATCGTCTGAAATTTAGGCATATCTTTGTTGTCATTTAGCATTGCATTAAAATCTTTTTTATCCTCATTGGCCATATACAGCACCTCCTTACACAAAGCATATTCTGTTTCATAAATTCCATCTACCTTCCTAAATCCGTTTTTTACATATAAATTTATAGCTGGTTTATTTATATCCACAACAAAAAGCCTTAAATATTTAGCGTTCTTCTGCTTAGTGAGCGCAGTAACATGCTTAAGCATGTTACTGCCAATTCCCCGTTTTGAATAATCATTAACTCCAAAGCGGTCAAGATATAATGCCTTGTCATGGTCATTTTCCCATTTAACATAACTTTCTCCAGAATTTGATTCACATGATGCAAACGCTGCAACTATATCATCATGCTCCTCGACCAATAAAAAAAGGCGATTATTTTCAATATCATCGCTAAAAAGCTCGCACGGATAGATTCGTCCCAAATTAGTATTGTTTCTGCTCATATTATCAATTATGTTTCCATACACTGCTTTGAGTTTCGATAAGTCTCTAATATTAGCCAATCTAAAATCCATACCAATTCACCTGCAAATTTCTGTATATCACTGCAAAGAAAGACTTTTATCTGTCCATCATTCGACCTGTTCCCACGTTTCTGCCAAACTCCAAAAAGCATCTATCCTGTACACTCGCCAAAGGCTGTTATCAATCCTGTACTATCGCGAATGGATCCGCCCCTATAGACTTTATTCCCATGAACGGGCAAAATCACAATCACAGAAATGGCTTATTTACTGTGCTTTCCGTACATTTACTCTTTTACCCTTTGACATCAAGACGACACACTCCACATGAACGGTCTGCGGAAACATGTCAAAGGGTTGAAGCTTTTCCAATTTATAACCGCCGGAATGAAGCAGAGCAACATCCCTTGCCAACGTCGCGGGGTTACAGGCTACGTAAAGGACCTTCTCTGGTTTCCATTCTAAAATCTGCTGAATAACTTTAGGGTCACAGCCACTTCGTGGAGGATCAAGGATTACAGTGTTAAAGTTTTGTTTTAAATTCGAAACGATATCTTCAGCTTTACCCTCGTAGGCAATAATATTAGAAAATTTATTTAATGCAGCATTCTTCTTTGTAGCCTCCACAGCACTTGGCCATTCCTCAATCGTAGTTAATCTCTTGAATTTTGGAGCTAAAAAAAGTGACATTGCTCCAACACCTGAATAAAGCTCCAAAGCTTCATTTTCTTCTTCTTTTTCTAAACAATCTGAGCAGAATGCAAAAAGCTGTGCAGCTTGATAACTGTTTACTTGGAAAAAAGCTGTTCCATCATAATGAATTTCTCGAGAATTCAAAATTTCTTTAAGCTCTCCCTGCCCATAAAGGATTCGAGAGTTTTGTCCTAAAATAGTGTTTCCTACTTTTGCATTTTCATTTTCTATAACGCCAACAAACGCTGCATCAGGTACTGCAAAGTTTTGCCACAATTGAGAAATCCTCTTGATTTCCGAATCAGACAAATGTTTCCGAACAACGTAACAAGCAAGAAGTTCACGAGAAAAGCTGCCGCACCTAAAAATAATATGACGTAAAATACCTGAATGCTTCTTTTCGTTATACCCATCTATATTCAATTTTTGTAAGGGATGTACAAAACGGCCATACATTTGGTTTAAAGCTGGCTCTAAAATAGGGCAAGCGTCTATAGGAATCAGGGAATGACTTCTTCGTTTAAAAAATCCTACTTCGTTCTTTCCTGAGCTGTTCTTTCGAACAGGAAAAGAAGCCTTATTACGATATCCCCACTCTTTGGGACTTGGAATACAAGAAGAAATAACATCTTCCACCGAGATATGGGCAATACGAGAAAACGCTTCTTTTACAATCTGAGTTTTTAGTTCAAGTTGCATTGAATAAGAACAATGTTGTAGCTGACACCCTCCGCACTCCCCGTACCATGGACAACGTGGAGATGTTCTCTGAGAATGTGGTTTCAAAATATTTTGAAGTTCGGTAACGGCGTAATGTTTCTTTTTTAAAATAACTCTTGCTTCAACTTCTTCCCCTGGCAACGCTCCAGGAACAAAGAAGACAAAGCCATCCCCTTCACGCCTTGCAATACCACTTCCATCACTACTTAAAGTATCAATCTTAAGACATACGCTTTCTTTCAAAAAAAGGTCATCCTTCCCCAAGAGTTTCACTCATATTATCATAGGCTCTTTATAGAACAAACAAACCTAAGAGGTTGAAATCTCCCCAGCCTTCTTCAGTGCCTGCTTAGCAATAATTGGTCCCAAAAGTTCATAAACTACAGTAGACCCCAATATAATGTTGCGCAATTCACTTCCCATTCCAGGAAGCGCTTCTTCTGCCAGAAGTGATAAACCTATAGCAACTCCAGCTTGAGGGATGAGGGTAAAACCTAAATATTTTTGAACCTTTTCAGGCGTTCGGGCTATTCGCGCCCCAACGTATGCTCCCAATACTTTTCCTATAACGCGAAAAACAATATATCCTATCCCCAAAACACCAACTTTTCGTAACATTGAAAGCTGTAAATCTGCTCCAGATAATGTAAAAAACGCGACAAAGATCGGAGGTGTAAAACGATCAACAACAGAAAGAACTCTATCTCGAGCATAGACGACATTAGAGACAGTGGCTCCAATCATCATAGAAACAAAAAGAGAAGAAAGAGAAAATGTAGTCGCTAATCCTATACCTAAAAAAATGGACGCTATCGTTACACAGAGAAGAGCGTCTTCCCCCTTAACTCGGCCAGAAGCAAAAGATAGGAAAAGGCCTATACATAGCCCTAAAAGTAAGGAGAGGCTTACTTCACGTAAGATTCGCCCAACCACTGAAACAAGCGACACGACACTACCCGTTTGTATTAACGCTTCCGCAAAGGCAACAGAGATTCCGAACGTAAGAATAGCCACCGCATCATCCATGGCAACGACAGGAAGAAGGGTATCAACTAAAGGGCCTTTGGCTTTATATTGTCTTATAACAAGAATAGTTGCTGCAGGGGCAGTAGCTGCAGCAATAGAACCTAAAACCAAGCTAAAATGGAGCGTCTGTTTAAAAATGAAAAACATTGAAGCAGAAACAAACAAAACTGCTCCGAGCGACTCCATTAAAGTAATTCCAACGACAGATAGTCCTAACTTTCTAACATGTTTCAAATTAAATTCACTGCCTATACTATAGGCTATAAAACCAAGTGCAACTTCGGAAACAATAGAAAGAGAGGAAACAACATCTTTAGGCATTAATCTCCCTACAGAAGGACCTATTATGATTCCTGCCAATATATAGCCAGTCACATTTGGCAGTTTCATTTTTCTCACAATTTTGGACATGAGGATTCCTGCCAATATGACTATGGCAATATAGTACAAGACATGCACGAAGAATCGACTCTCCTTAGATATATATTTTTTATTGAATTACTACTCTAAATCTGGAAATTTACTTGGGGGAGCGAGGAACAAGTCCCTCGACGTGAGTTACTGGAATTGTAAATAAAATACCAACATCTGGTTTTGAAAGATCCTCTACAACTCTTTTAACTGCGTCTATTGCTGGTTGAACCTGTTCGTCGTCTAATACAACAAAGATCGTTTTATTATATGGATATTGGTCATTAATCAACATTTTTATAGAACCAAAAAGCGGAATTTTATCCACCTCTTCATGAAGAACACGAGCCATCCCCTTACTATCAATAATAGTTCCACCCTGCACTCCAATATCAAGAAATTCTTTAAAAAGACTTTCCACCTTATCAACCTTATTAAGGACTATAACTAGCATCTGCATGGCACACACTCCTTACAGTGTTATATTATTTCATACATCATACACTATAAATGAAAAGCCGACTTGACTTTAACAAGTCAGCCGGCTTTTCTGCTCGGAAACCAAGCTATTCTGCTTCTATCGAGGGGTGTGTTATTTACAAATGTAAGCTGTTTTTGAACATCTGGTAGCCTTCATCAAAGGCCTGAGAGTTCAATTCTTTAGTACCTGCCGGTACCTTCTCAAGAATGGCTTTTTTAACAGATTCTGGATGCACTACATTCTCAAGCTCAAGCACACGAGCCACAGCACCAAGGGCCACCATATTTGTTACAAGTTCTCTGCCAAGCTTTTCGCGTGCCGTACGCAAAATAGGCAAGTGATATATATAAGCATCGACCTGTGGAAAATCAGTAACAAAAGTATCGTCAAGAATAATTCTTCCTCCAGGAAGCGTATCAGAAGAAAATTCTTCACATGCCTGCTGCGTCAAAATAACCTGAAGGTTAGGTCGTGTAACTTTAGGATAATCTATCGGCTCTGTGGATATTACCACTTCTGCTTTAGATTTACCGCCTCTCGCTTCTGGACCATAAGACTGGGTCTGCACAACATAAAGTTTTTCCTCATGAAGAGCAGCTGCTTCTCCAGCTATTACCGCAGCCAAAATAATTCCTTGTCCGCCAGAACCAGCAAATCGAATTTCATACCTACTCATGATCCTTCCCCCTTACTCGTTCAATAAGAGAAAGGTACTGCTCTGTATATTCAGGAACATCCTTATTGACAAATTCACCAGTGACAATCTTCCCAACAAGCTCTTCCGGCGACATATTCTTTGCCTTCACGAGAGATACGCTGTTCTCTTTAAAGAAGTTAATATTATCAATTGGTGTTCTCCGTTTATTTCTTCGACCAAACTGTGTATGACAACTTGATACAATTTCTATAACCGAAAATCCTTTTTTCTTTATACCGTTAACAATATACTGCTCAGCTAACTTTGGATTTGCAATTGTCGCACGAGCTACATAAGAAGCTCCAGCACCTTCTGCTAAACGACAAATGTCAAAAGGAGGATCTATTGCTCCGTAAGGAGTCGTTGTTGCTAGAGCACCTTGGGGTGTCGTCGGGGAAGCCTGCCCACCAGTCATACCATAAATATTGTTGTTCATGACTATAGCTGTAATGTCAATATTTCGTCGGCAAGCATGAATGAAATGGTTTCCTCCAATAGCTGAACAATCTCCATCACCCATAACATCGACAACGGTAAGAGAAGGATTAGCTAATTTAATACCTGTAGCATATGCAAGCGAACGACCGTGGGTTGTGTGTACGGTGCAAGCATCAATATATCCAGGCATACGGCTAGAACAGCCTATACCAGAAGCTATGACAGTCTGGCTTTTCTTTTTATCAAGATCCACAAGCGCACGAAGCAGCGCATGCATAATGATTCCATGGCCACATCCAGGACACCAAATGTGAGGGAAAAACCGTGTTCGTAACCAACTCATTACTTCCTGACTTGGCATCTTAGGCCACCTCCTCTATAGCAGAGAGAATGTCTGAAGGTTGGAAGAGCTCGCCATTTACCAAGTTCTGAGGTACAACTTTAGCTTTTCCATGAACGGCTCTTTCTACTTCAAGAACCATCTGCCCACAATTTAACTCAGGAACAAGAATTGTTTTTGCTTTTCGAGCAAGACGCTCAATTTCTTTATCAGGGAAGGGCCAAAGAGTGATCGGTCTGAAATAGCCTACGTGAAGCCCTCTGCTACGAGCCTCTCGAACTGCTCTAAGACTCGATCTGGCCACACTTCCATAAGAGACGACGATAACATCAGCATCATCAACATTTTCAGTTTCATACTCTACGATATCATCTCTGAAGCGATCGACTTTCCTCATCAAACGAAGCATTTTATTCTCTATTTCGTCTGAATTATTCGTTGGGAAACCCCAATCGTTATGCGTTAATCCCGTTACATGCCATGTATAACCATCACCGAAAGAAGCCATGCACGGCAGATCATCCTGAGGATCTGGACGATAGGGAACAAATTTTTCAGGTACATCGACTGGACGTTTTCTATTCACTATAGGATACGAACCAACTTCAGGAAGAACAATTTTCTCTCTCATATGGCCTAATACTTCATCGCTCATGATGAGAACCGGCTGTCTAAAACGTTCAGCAGCATTGAAAGCTCTGATTGCTAACTCAAAGCATTCCTGAACGGAACATGGAGAATAACAAATAGTAGCGTGATCTCCATGAGTTCCCCAGCGAGCCTGCATAACATCCTGCTGGCTTATTTTTGTAGGAACTCCCGTCGAAGGGCCACCTCTCATAACATCAACAATGACTACAGGAATTTCTGCCATATAAGCAAGTCCTAAGTTTTCCTGTTTCAAAGAGAATCCCGGACCTGATGTTGCCGTTAAAGCTTTTTTCCCTGCGATAGAAGCCCCAATAATTGCCGCCATTCCTGCAATTTCGTCTTCCATCTGGATAAAACGGCCATTAAGACGAGGCAACTCTGTAGCCATAATTTCTGCTATTTCCGAGGAAGGGGTAATAGGATAACCAGCAAAAAAGCGGCAACCAGCAGCGAGAGCTCCATACGCTAACGCCTCATTTCCTTGCCAAAAACGAACCTCAGGCATCCTCTTTTCCCTCCTTTACAGTTACTGCAAAATCTGGGCAAGTATTTTCACACTGCCTACAACCAATACAATCTTCAATTCTTTCAACTTGAGCTTTGCGCTGCTCATTAAAACCTAAAACTTTTTTGGGGCATATATTAATGCACAATCCACATCCTTTGCACCATGCCCTATTAATTATTACTTCGTGTTTTTTGGGCAAAGCCGCCACCTCCCAAAGAGATAGGGAATTAAAAAACAAATAGTTGTTTTTTGAAAAACCCAGTATGCCAAGCATACTGTTTTCGGTTTTTTTATTCAAGCTCTTATTTGTTTTTCTCTTTTTTATCTTTTTTTATTTTTATGGTAAAAAAGATAAAAACTATTGATCTTTTAAGCGACTTATATAAATCGCCTAAAAGATCAATTACTTATTTTTAATATTCTTTTGAAACGTCCCGAAATCTGGATCTCTTAAATAAAGTGGCCTTACTTGTTCTGGAGACACTTCTCTGGCTTTATATTGAGTTCCTAAGTAAGCAAGAATTCCTCCTGAAACAATGCAATGAACAAGTGGATATTCCGGCGTTTCAGAAAAAAGTTCTGCAATTCTTTTCACATCATCACAAAGGCAACAAACATTATTATCCTGTTCGTTATATAGCCTGCTAATTTCACCCCGAATATCATCTATTTCGAAAAAGGAAGGATGAATAAGTTCTTTCTGCAAGCCGTCGCCTTCTCCACAATATGCCGCAGCATAAACACCACCGCGACCAGCCCAAACCAAAGGAACTGCTGTGATTCCAAATTTTGAAGCAGAATATGCCATTACTTCAAGGGTAGAAAGAGGAATAACCGGGATTTCTAATCCCTTTGCTAATGCACAACCATAAGCAATGCCTACTCTAACACCAGTAAAATAACCAGGACCAACAGTAAGAGCAACAGCAGAAATATCTTCTAAAACTATATTTTGCATAGTGAGCATATGCTCAACAAGTTCCGGTAGTTTTGAAGCCTGCTGTCTTCCTATATTCAAATTCATCTCTGACAAAATTACGCCATCTACGGCAAGCCCAAGATTTGTCCATCGAGTGCAACAATCTATTCCTAATATAATTTGGCTCATGATTTTGACTCCTCTAGCTCTTTATATAAAGCATGCAATTTCTGGCAGGCCTTTTCCCCTTTAGCTTCAAAAGATATCCGTCGAACATTTTCACTTACCCTATCAAAGAATAATATCCACGTATCTTCTGGGGGAAGGACATTTAATCGATCTGGCCATTCTATGACCATGACAAAACCATCATCAAGATACTCACTTAGACCAAGGTCATATTCTTCTCCCTTTTCAAGACGATATAAATCAACATGAGCAAGAGGAAGTCGCCCGTTATATTCGTTGATAAGAGTAAAGGATGGACTTCGTACTCCCCTGGCCCCCAATCCTTCTCCAAGCCCTCGTACAAGCATAGTTTTACCTGCGCCTAGATCCCCATAAAGAAGAATACTTAACCCCGGATAAACATGGTCCGACATGTATATACCAACTTGTTTCGTCTCTTCAGGGGATGCTGTCGTTATTTCCACCTTTTCCGCCTCTTTCTTTCTATTTTTTGCTTTTCCCTATAACATAAAAAAGGATAAGTGTTCCCGCTATTAATGACCCCATAACCAACAATGCAGAGCCCACAGGCCAATCTTTATGGAGCTGCTTCATTCCCAGCATCCAGAAAGCTGCCATAAGAAAGGCAATAAACGTCATGTGTAATCCCCGCATACGCGCTTTTTCGGTTTTCCTTTTCTCCTCTTCCCAATCAACTTTTCGTCTTCTCATGTCCGCCTCTCAAGCCATGAAGGATTGAAGGAATTTCCATTGCTATTTCACGAGACAACAATCCATCAATACCTTGTTTTTGAGCAAGATTGCGACCTGCTCTTCCATGTACCCAGGCCCCTAAAGAAGCAGCATAAAGAGGCGAAAAATGTTGAGCTAAAAAGGTTCCCACAATTCCAGAGAGAACGTCTCCAGATCCAGGTATGGAAAGTTCGGGGCCTCCTTCTTGAACAACAATAGACTGACATTCTGTACAAATAACAGTTCCGTAACCTTTTAAGATAACTGTTCCCCATTCATTAGCAAGTTGTCTTGCTGCGTAAAGACGCGAAGAAGCTATATCTTTGGAAGAAATTTCAAGAAGCCTTGCAGCTTCACCTTCATGAGGAGTTAAAAGAACATCATCTCTTTTTTTGAGTGATGTCCTCAATTCTGCTAGCCAAAACAATCCGTCTCCATCTACAAGAAGAGGATGAGGCCAATTATTCCACATATATTCTATCAAAGCGCCACTCCAACGATCGCGCCCCAGCCCAGGGCCAACGACAGCAGCTGTTCCTCGATCTGCCCAGCAAAGAAGTTCTTCGAAATTTTCATGAGCCAAAGGTGTAAAAACGGCTTCTGGAACAAAAGAAGTCCCCTCATTGCACACTTCGTTATTACTTGCGACAATGACAATACCACAACCGCTCTTAAGGGCCCCTACCGCAGAAAGCAAAGGTGCTCCTCTGTAATGACGACTTCCACCCACTATAAGAAGTGTTCCCCTACCACCCTTATGAAGGGTGCATTTCCGTTTCGGCAAAAGATCAATGCTATCTTTTTCTTCCCAGATGCTAAGATTCGCCTTTGGGGGAAGAACAGAAGAAGGAGGAACTCCTATCGATACAACATCGACATAGCCCGTATGTGCCGCTGCTGGCATTACTCCCAGCCCCGTCTTCATGGCAAGCATAGTAATGGTAATAGAAGCCGATACACAAGGAGAATAAATCTCTCCTGTCTCAGCATTAATGCCGCTTGGAATATCAATCGCAATAATATTTTCCTTATCCTCTAACAACGTTATGATTCGTGCAATTTCTCCTCTGGGATTTCCTCTACTCCCCGTTCCTAGAAGACAATCAAGAATTACATCATTTTCAGATATAGCCAATGTAATCTCTTCGCCTGTCATTGTATCTGAGCAGCGCATAGGAACATTGAGTTGCGCTAATATATCTAAATTAGTTCGCGCATCACCTTTAATCTTTTCTGGAGGTGCCGTTAAAATAACTGTTGGAGAAAACCCCCAACGCACAAGATGCCTAGCTATAACATAGCCATCCCCGCCGTTATTTCCAGGACCGGCAAGAACAAGAAATTTTTTGGCACGTGGAAAAAAGCGATGTGCAGAAATTGCAGCTTCCAATCCTGCATTTTCCATGAGAACTATTCCTGGTATTTTTAAATTTTCTATAGAAAGAATATCTGCTTTCCGAATTACATTTGGATCATATAGATATTTCACCTGAAACCACCTCCACAATAACAAAGGCGATAGCATAGTCACCATCATGAGAAAGACTAATATGTACCGTTACATTTTGTTCTTCAACCCATTGCTCTATTACAGGCGAAAAACATGGTACAGGAGCGGATGACGTGCGCTGAAGCCAAAATCCTTTAAAGATAACTTTAAAAAAATCAAGACCTGTAGCTTTAGCAAAAGCCTCTCGTGCCGCAAAAGATGCCGCAAGATGACGTGCAGGGTTCGCTTTAGACATGGCATAGTCATACTCAGCCTGATGAAAAACGCGCTTTAAAAGATGCTCGTTATAAAGTAATTTCTCCATTCGAGATATTCGACAAAGGTCAACACCGATTCCCTTGATCATAAAAGCCCTCCCCTTCTCTTGCTTCTTTTATACCACGCTATTTTAAAAAACACCTAATTGGCACAGAAATCTTTTGTGATAGGATACAATTTAGGGTAAAAGAAACTAAATATGCTGCATGAGGAGGGAAGAAACGATGAGACAGATCCTTTCTCAATCAACACTAGACCAATTAGTGCACCGAGCCGTTGAAAAAAAATATATTTACGGAGCTGTTTTTTACGTATCATCTGCTGATAAAAGTGTTGATTTAATAAGTGCCTCTGGAAATATGCACGAAGACAGCCCATATTTTATTGCGAGCATTAATAAGCTCTTTATATCCTCCATTATTCTAAAACTCGCTACAACAAAGACTTTGAATTTAAACGATAAAATTTCGAAATATCTCTCCGATGAAATTCTTCAAGGCTTACATGTTTACAGAGGGAAGGAGTATTCTTATACCCTTTCTATTGCTCATCTTATGTCTCAAACATCAGGACTTCCTTGTTACTTAATTGACAAGCAAAGCGATGGGAAGAAATTCATGGAAGAAATTGAAGCAGGAATTGACCAACAGTGGCCTATTAATAAAGTCATAAAAAAAGTAAAAGGGATGAAACCACATTTCCCACCTGGAGAAAAAAACCGAGCAAAATACACAGATACAAATCATCAAATTCTAGGGCTCATTATAGAAAATATTACAGGGGAACCTATACGTATCGTTTTAAAAACTTTATTTCGCGAATTAGGCCTCTCTCAAACCAAGGTATACGAAGAAGGTATAAGTGAGAAATTTATTCCTATCCGATATAAATCTAAAATAATGCACATCCCCATGTTTCTTAACTCTACACAAAACGACATTATTTCTACAGCAAGAGACCAAATGGCGTTTTTAAAAGCATTTTTCGACGGCTATTTTTATCCCAAAGAACACCTTTATGAATTAGAAAAATGGAATAAAATATTTTTCCCCTTTTACTATGGTGTAGGAATAGAAAAATTTTCTCTACCCCGTATTTTTTCTCCCTTCCATCCTGCTTCTGTAATGATAGGACATTGTGGGTCTACGGGCGCAGTAGCTTTTTATATCCCCAAAGAGCAACTGTATATTACAGGAACAATAAACCAGCAGGCAAAACCGAATGTAGCTTTTCAAACAATGATAGGAATCATACAGGCAACGAAAAAAGCCGTCCTCTAACGAAGACGGCTTAATTTCTCTAAAATGGTGGGTGGTAGAGGATTCGAACCTCTGACCTCTTCCGCGTCAAGGAAGCGTTCTTCCCCTGAACTAACCACCCGACGAAACGGTATTCTACAGGTCTTGGCCTGAAATGTCAATAACATAAAAGAGCTAAAAAGGAGTTAAACTAGTTTTAACTGTTCTTCTTTTTCTCTCCCAACTCTTTTCCTCGGCGTGTAGCTTCTGTAATGGCACGTATAAAAGCTGCTCGGACTGCCCCTTCTTCCAATTGATAAAGCCCTTCAATAGTTGTTCCTCCCGGAGTGACAACGCCGTCTTTAAGATCCGCTGGGTGCCTTCCTGTGTCTAAAACCAACTTTGCAGCCCCAATCATTGTAGCGGCTGAAGCCTTCAATGCTAAATTCTTAGGAATTCCAACACGGAGTCCTCCGTAGGTCAACGCTTCAAGCACTGTAAACATATACGCCGGCCCTGACCCAGATATACCCGTAATAGCATCAAGATTCGGTTCTATTGTTTCTTCACTTTCTCCCAAAAGATCAAAGAGAGATTTCGCGACGTTTCTATCTTCATCCGTTGCACCCAAAGATGATGTATATGCTGTAAAAGCAGCATTAACAGATGCGCAAATATTTGTCATTCCTCGAATCCATCGAGCCGCTGGTGCTGCTTCCATAAGCTGTTCCAAACGTAGGCCAGCTGCCATGGAAAAACAAAGTTTATTCGATAAATTCGTAGCTAAAGAGGCAATTACTGGTAATTGAATATGAGGTTTTAAGGCAAAAACGACAACATCTGCCCTATTAATCGCTTCCTCACTATCAGCAATGTAATGAACGCCCTCTTTCTCTAAGGCTTCCACTTTCTGTCTATCTTTGTCATAGGCAAAAACAGTGCATTTCTTATGGGCCCAACCCTGTGCCACAGAACCGCCCAACATTCCAGCACCAATGACGGCTATTGACTCTACATTTTTATTCACCATGACCATCTACTCCTTTTCCCCTGGCCCACTCAAACATTCCCAGTGCCGCAGCAACACTGGCATTGAGAGAGCCGGTTTTGCCCGTTATAGGAATACGAACTAACATATCACATCGTTCAGCAACAAGACGGGACAATCCCTCTCCTTCCGCCCCAACGACAAAAACAGCCTTATCAGGATAAGTTGCTTCCCAAAGTGTCTGTTTTGCATTATGGTCAAGACCTACAACCCAAAACCCTTCGCCTTGAAGCTGCACAATCGTCTGCGCTATATTTGTCACAGAAATCATGGGGAGACGCAAGGCTGCCCCCGCACTTACTTTGACAACAGTTCCTCCTGGCAAAGCAGAACGTCTTTTAGGATAAATAACAGCTGTTGCTCCAGCAGCTTCCGCAGATCGAATAATAGCACCTAAATTATGAGGATCAAGGATATGATCAAGAACGACAAGAAGAACTGGTGTCTTATTGGATGCAATCGTTGGTAAAAAATCATCCAATTCTAATTGATCTACAGCAGTAATCTTAGCTACGACACCTTGATGATTCTCTCCAATACACATAGTATCAAGAACCATCGGTGCAACCTTTTGAAACGTTACTTTTGCAGAACGGGCAAGAGTTGTCACTTCTCCAGAAAAAGATGGGTGAACTCTCTCAGAAATCCATAATTTCAGACACTTTTGAGGAGAATAACGCAATAAATCAAGAATGGGTTGACGCCCCCACATAAGGTCATCTAGTTGCTGCTCTCCTTGTTCTTTATTTTTTTCTTTGCTTTTGTCTTTGTTTTTATATATATCACGATGTCTCGTATCGCGATCTTTAGAATTCTTAAAACTTTTCGTGTTACGATGCTGTTTTGCGCTCATAATGTTCATCCCTTTCAAGCTGTCTGGCATATTCATGAAGATATGCAGACGTGTATCCCTCTCTGCTCTTTATTATTTCTTCAGGAGTTCCTTGGCAGACTATTTTTCCTCCCTCCATACCACCCTCGGGCCCCAAGTCGATAATGTAGTCAGACGATAACAAAACATCCAAGTTATGTTCTATCGTTACAACTGTATTCCCCTGATCGACTATTCGATGCAAAATCTGGAGCAATTTCTTTACATCGGTATAAAAAAGCCCTGTTGTTGGTTCGTCAAGAAGATATAATGTCGGCCCAGTAAAACGTTTACTTAGTTCTTTTGCTAATTTTACCCTTTGCGCTTCTCCCCCACTCAACGTTAATGCTGACTGGCCCAAACGGATATACCCCAAGCCCGCATCTTGTATGAGGGCTAGTTTTGAAGCTATTCGAGGTATATCTTTAAAAAACTCTGATGCCTCATCCACTGTCATATTAAGAACATCTGATATATTCTTCCCTTTATAACGAACTTCGAGCGTTTCTCTATTGTACCGTGTACCTCCGCAAACCTCACAATCTACATAGACATCGGGCAAAAATAGCATGGAGACCTTGACAGAACCAGCACCGCCGCAAGCTTCACATCGTCCCCCACGAACATTAAAACTAAACCGCCCAGGAGCATAACCTCGTATTTTAGACTCTGGAAGCTCAGCAAAGAGTTCCCGAATAAGAGTAAAAAGCCCTGTATACGTTGCGGGGTTCGACCGCGGAGTCCGCCCAATAGGACTTTGATCTACAAGCACAACATTTTTAAAGACTTCGGCGCCTTCTATTTTAAGGTGTTTTCCTGCCCTCTCTCTAAAATCTCTGTCAAGAATACGCTTCATTCCTTTATATAAAACATCGTAAAGGAGGCTGCTCTTTCCCGATCCCGAAACCCCGCTAATGCATGTAAAAACACCAACTGGTATAGGAACATCAATATTTTTCAGATTATGATGGGCAACTTTTTTTAGCGTGAGCCAATTGGAAGGTCGCCTGAGATTCTCTCTCCGAACACATCCCGACACCTCTCCTCGAAGATATGGACCTGTCAAAGCCTTGCTGCTTTTAACCTCTTCTGCCGTTCCAGAATTAATAATTTCTCCACCTAATTCACCAGCCCCAGGCCCCATTTCCACAATAGCATCAGCTGCAAGCATTGTTTCCCTATCATGCTCTACAACAACAACAGTGTTGCCCAAATCCCGAATAGATCTGAGAGTGCGCAAAAGACGATCTGTATCTCTAGAATGAAGACCTATCGTCGGCTCGTCAAGAACATAAAGAACGCCGCTAAGCTTCGAACCTATCTGCGTAGCCAGACGAATACGTTGACTCTCTCCTCCACTTAGAGTATCGGCTCGTCGTAAAAGGGAGAGATAACCCACTCCCACATCAATAAGAAAAGAAAGCCTCTTTTCGAGTTCAATCATGACTTGCCCCATGATTTTCTTTTCATTATCAGTAAACTCCATCTCTTTCAAAACGGGCAAAAGCCGGTCAACTGGCATTTCAACGAGCTCTCCAATAGTGTAATTTTTGAGCTTTACCATCAAAGCTTCTGGACGAAGACGAAGTCCGTGACATGTTTGACATACATCTTCTATACGATATCCCGCTAACTCGTCCATGACACTTTCAGATTCAGTCTCTTTCCAACGATTTTCAAGCCAAGAAAGCAACCCTTCGTATTTTCCCATATATTGACGACGTTCTCCTCGATCCGAAAAAAACATTGGAAGCCGCTCGTCACTACCGTACAGGATAAAATGCCGAACTTCTTCGGGAAGCTTTTCATAAGGCAAAGACATATCCCATCCTTTCGTCTGGGAGAAGGTGTAGAGTTTACTCAACATATAGTGTTTTTTCTTCCAAGGAAGAAGTGCGCCTTCTTCAACCGAACGGACTGGGTCTACGGCATGTTCCTCACAAAAATGCTCATGGCTGCCTAGTCCAGAACACTCTGGGCAGGCTCCGAAGGGGCTATTGAAGGAAAAAAGTCGTGGCTCTATTTCTGGAAGAGAAATGCCACAATCAGGGCACGCATAATTTTCTGTAAGAAGCTGCTCCTCTCCCCCCTCTGTAACGAGCAGAACATAGCCGCCAGAGAGAGAAAGAGCAGATTCGACAGCTTCGCTGATGCGGCCTTTACGATCTTCCAGAACCTTTAAACGATCTATAACAACTTCAATAGTGTGTCTCTTATTTTTATCAAGAGGAATTTCTTCTTCAAGCCAAAAAGTAGTGCCATCCACTCGAACTCGCATAAACCCTTTTTCTCTATTTTGTGCAAAGAGATTTTTAAACTCGCCTTTTTTCCCTCGAACCTGAGGGGCAAGTATTTCTAAACGCTTTTCTGGATAGTTGCGGAAAATAATATCGACAATTTCATCTAAGGAATGCCTGACCACAGCCTTTCCACACGATGGACAATAAGGAATTCCTAAACGGCCATAAATCAATCGCAAATAGTCGTAAACCTCGGTAACTGTTCCCACTGTTGAACGAGGATTATGTGAAGTTCCTTTTTGTTCAATGGATATAGCTGGGGATAGACCTGATATATCGTCTACATCTGGTTTCTTTTGTACACCAAGAAATTGTCTTGCATATGCAGAAAGAGATTCAACGTAACGTCGTTGCCCTTCCGCATATAACGTATCAAAAGCTAAAGATGATTTTCCTGACCCCGAAGGCCCGGTAATAACTACTAATTTATTCTTTGGAAGTGTAACGTTTATATTTTTGAGATTGTGCTCTCTTGCTCCTCTTATGCTGATGAGATGCAACTCGTTGCCACTCCTTCCCTTTCGAATCTGTTAATATATCACGAATTTGCGCCGCTTTTTCAAAATCAAGTTTTTCAACAGCTTCCCACATTAATCGCTCAAGATCAGCATGGGTATATTCTTCTATGTCCTTTCCTCTCTTTTTACCTCGTTTACTCTTAACTAATTCTATATCCTCCATAAGCTCTTCTGGCAAAAGACTTTGTACCGACTTATAAATAGATTGAGGAATTATTCCATGCTCATCGTTAAAGCGCATCTGTATCTCTCTACGACGCCGCGTTTCCTCCACAGATGTTTTTATACTTTCAGTTTTTTCATCGGCATAAAGAATAACTTGCCCGCCAATATTCCTCGCAGCCCTTCCCATAATCTGAATGAGCGAACGATGAGACCGCAAAAATCCTTCCCTATCAGCATCAAGGATAGCAACTAACGATACTTCAGGGAGATCCATACCTTCTCGTAACAAATTAACTCCTACGAGTACTGAAATCTCTCCGTTTCGAAGATCTCGGATGAGTTCAGCCCTTTCAAAAGTATTTAATTCAGAGTGTATGTACTTTACTCTAAACTGAAGTTCTGCAAGATATTCAGCCAAATCTTCAGATGACTTCTTCGTTAAAGTTGTAACAAGTGCTCTTTCACCTCGTTCAGTTACTTCCCGAAGTCTATTAACGAGATCATCAACTTGTCCCGTTGCTGGACTTACAATAATTTCAGGGTCGACAACTCCCGTTGGTCGTATAATCTGCTCTACAAGACTACCAGACACTTTACGCTCCCAATCCCCTGGAGTAGCTGAAATAAAGATAGCCTGATGAAGATTTTTTTTAAATTCCTGCCAGTTCAGAGGCCTATTATCCAAACAGGAAGGAAGGCGGAATCCATTCTCAACTAAAGTGAGTTTTCTGGCTCTATCTCCATTGTACATTCCTCGCACCTGAGGAAGCGTAATATGAGATTCGTCGATAACCATAATGAAATCATCAGGGAAAAAGTTAAGGAGAGTTCCAGGAGGCTCACCAGGCTTACGACCATCAAGATAACGAGAGTAATTTTCTATGCCTGAACAATATCCTGTCTCAGCCAACATTTCCATATCGTATCGAGTTCTCATTTCTATACGCTGTGCCTCAAGGAATTTTCCCTGCGCTTTAAAAGAAGCAACCTGTTCGTCCAACTCTTGCTGGATCTGGTCCATAGCCTTATCAATGGCATCCCTGCTTGTTATATAGTGTTGAACGGGGAAAACTGAAGCCTTTTCTAAAGACCGTAAAGAATGCCCGCTTACGGGATCAATGTCATCTATTCGTTCTATTTCATCGTCATAAAAAGCAATTCTAATGGCAGTCTCACTATAAGACGGATAAATCTCTATAACGTCGCCTCGTGCCCTGAATTTACCGGGCTCAAGAATCATATCATTTCTAGCGTAATAGTTATCGAGTAATCGTTCCATAAAATTGCGACGATCCCATTTTTCACCAACAGAAAATGGGAAGATAACCTCTTCGTACATTTCCTTTTTTCCCAAGCCATAAATACATGATACGCTCGCAACAACAATTACATCTCTTCGCTCTATGAGAGCTTTCGTCGCTGCTAATCGTAATCTTTCAATACGATCGTTAACGGAGGCATCCTTTTCTATATATGTGTCACTTGACGGGATATAAGCTTCGGGCTGGTAATAATCATAATAACTTACAAAATAATGAACTGCATTGTCAGGGAAGAATGATTTAAATTCAGAGTAAAGTTGCGCAGCTAAAGTCTTATTATGTGCAAGGACAAGAACTGGACGATCGAAGTGGGCTAAAACATTGGCAACAGTAAAAGTCTTACCACTTCCGGTAACCCCTAAAAGGGTTTGGAATCGTGTATTTTTCTCTATGGAAGAAATTAATTGTTCTATTGCTTCAGGCTGATCCCCTGAGGGAGGCCAATCAGATCTCAATTTAAAAATTTCAGCCATGATGTACCAACTCCCTTTCTCCTTAGTCTATCATTCATGGCAGTAAAAAAAAGCGTGCCTGCAAGGAGTAGCAGACACGCTTAAGGTCGTTAAAGTAAAACTATACGGGGTTGCCGGCAACTTCAGGTTTAGCGCTGCCTTCATGCTGCGCTTCTTTTATTTCTTCTGTCTCAGTCTCTTTTGTCTGAGCATAATTCTGCTCTTTTACTTCTTCCTCCTGAGGTGCCAATCCCAATAGTTCATCAAGTTCCTTACCTTCTATAACTTCTTTCTCAAGGAGTGTACTCGCTACCATTTCAACTTGATCGTTCTTTTCAGTCAATATCTGTTTAGCCTTTTCATAACAACCGTCAATGATAGCTTTAACTTCTTGGTCGATCATATAGGCTACGTTATCACTATAATTTTTATCTTCAGTAATATCGCGTCCCAAAAAGACTTCCTGATGTTTATGACCAAGTTTAACAAGTCCAAGAGTATCGCTCATACCAAATTCGGTAACCATTCTTCGCGCAATTTGGGTAGCTCTCTCTAAATCGTTACCTGCACCAGTCGTAACATTTCCAAAGATAAGTTCCTCAGCAACACGTCCACCAAGAAGCACCGTAATTTGATTGAGCAATTCGGTTTTAGACATCAAGAAACGATCTTCCACCGGCAATTGCAACGTGTATCCCAAGGCCATGTGACCACGAGGAATAATAGAAATCTTATGCACTGGGTCGCAATCTGGTAAATATTTAGCAACAAGAGCGTGGCCAGTCTCATGATAAGCAATAATCTTCCGCTCTTTATCACTTACAAGGCGGCTCTTTCGTTCTGGTCCAGCAATAACTCGGTCAATGCCTTCCTCAAACTCCGCCATAGTAACAAGATTCTTACCTGCCCGTGCGGCTAAAAGGGCCGCTTCATTCACAAGATTCGCTAAATCTGCACCTACGAAACCTGGAGTACGACGTGCTACAACGCCGAGATCAACATCATCTGCCAACTTCTTACTTCGAACGTGAACAGCCAATATTTCCTCGCGTCCCTTAACGTCTGGACGATCTACAACTATATGTCTATCGAAGCGACCAGGACGTAATAATGCTGGATCCAATATATCTGGTCTGTTTGTTGCCGCAATAAGAATTATCCCTGTTGATTCGTCAAAACCATCAAGTTCAACCAAGAGTTGGTTAAGAGTCTGTTCTCTTTCATCATGTCCACCACCAAGACCCGCACCACGATGACGTCCAACAGCGTCCATTTCGTCAATAAAAATGATACAAGGCTGGTATTTTCGTGCCTGCTCAAAAAGATCTCGAACACGAGCTGCACCAACACCAACAAACATTTCAACAAAATCAGATCCGCTTACACTAAAGAAGGGAACATCTGCTTCTCCCGCTGCAGCTCGAGCCAGTAAAGTTTTACCTGTACCAGGAGGTCCCAATAACAATACACCTTTAGGTACTCGTGCCCCCAACGCTCTGAATTTGCCAGGATCACGAAGAAACTGAACGACCTCACTTAACTCTTCTTTAGATTCATCACAACCAGCAACATCTGCGAACGTTACTTTCGGACGATTATCAAGGAAAAGCTTAGCTTTGCTCTTGGCAAAACTCATCACCTTGCCACCGCCACCTTGCATATTGTAAAGGAAGAATATCCACACTCCAATTAGAAGCAAGGTAGGGAAGAAGGAAGATATCATAGTAGCCCACCACGGTGTTTTTTGAGGGGCCTCTACTTGCACGTTAACGCCCTTGCTAGCTATTTCCTTTGCAAGATCTCCAGCACCAACAACTTCGGCCTGGAAACTTCTTCCATCTATAAAACGACCCGATATTGTATTTTCTTTAATTGTAATACTCTTAACTTGTCCCGTATCTACTGCTGTTAGGAACTCGGAATACGTAATCGCTTCAGATTGTTGTGGCCCATGCGCCGGAGATAAAAAAACGTTTACGAGGCTTACAACAAGCACAACGAGAATCAGGTACAATCCGAGGTTCTTAATCAATCGCCCCACTAAATATCGCCGCCTCTCATTGAATTACCCACTTCGGGGCTATCCGTATTTGTTTCAACTATATGAATAGATGGCAAATTTCGCCATTTTCCTGCATAATCCAATCCATACCCTACCACGAACTTATCAGGAATATCAAATCCTTTATAATCTACTTTCACTGGAACCTTTCTGCGTTCTTCTTTATCGAGGAGCACACAGACACGAACACTCTTTGGCTGACGTTCTTGCATCATACGAATAAGATACGACAATGTCAGACCGGTATCAACAATATCCTCAACGATGAGAACGTTCTTTCCCTTTATGCTAGTATCCATATCTTTTATTATCTTGACTATTCCACTTGTTTTAGTCGAATCACCATATGAAGATACAGCCATAAATTCCATAATAACATCAACATCTTTATCAATGTGCCGAATAAGATCGGAAAGGAATACAACAGCTCCTTTTAAAATCCCTACTGTTACCAGTTCTTCCCCTGCATATTCTTTGCTTATCTCTGTAGCAATCTCTTTTACTCGCTCTTGAATCGTCTCTTCAGACAAAAGTATATCTGAAACTTCATAGTTCATTTTATTGTTATCCCTCCAGAGCTGAAGAATGTGGCTCCAGCCTCAAAATTATCCATGGCCCACTCCAGGAATTTTTATTTGAAAACTCTTTGCTTGGCGTGGAAAAATCTTCAATAATTGGAATCCATCGCCATCTATCTTTATCACCAAAAAATGGCCATATTTTCTCTAACCACCAGGGGATTTTCTTCAATGTATTTTTTTCTGCCATTCCTCTTTTAGACGTTAAAGAAGAAAGAGAAAGACAAGAATCATTTCTCAAGGGATATACTCCCCAAAAAACCTTCAGAGAAGAATTCAAATGCTTAGGAACTGATTGTTTTTTTTCCCACGAAACAGACCAAACACCCCAATACGCCCGACCTTCCTCATCGTCAAAAGTCAACTCCAGTGGTGTAGCGTGAGTATTATACAGGAGTTTTGGATTTATCCATACCATAAAACCTGAACCGCAACAAATAAAAACTCTATTTTCCCATTGAAACAACCAACGTCCAGATTTTCTTATTGTTGACACTAAAGAGTTTAGTCTATTTCTTGTTAAAGTTTTTAAATTCAGATCTCTGCCTACGGCTCGTATAAACCAGGCAATTTCCTGATCCGAAAGAGAACGAATAAAAGCCAAATCTGCTGCGTAGAAAGAAAAAGGGAAATCACGTTTCGCCCACTGGAGAAGGAGCGCTCCCTGTTCCTCTTCTCTTTGTCTGTATTCTTGCATATCCTGAGCTAAATCTACAAGGTGTTGTCGCGTAGAAGGATTTATAGTTTTTTCCAACATAGGGATAACTTCATGACGGATTCGGTTCCGCGCGTACACAGTATCAGAATTTGTGGGGTCAGTTCTCCATGTAATGCCTCTCGCTGTTAAAAGGCGCTGCAAGTCTTCCCTCCACCAATTAATAAGAGGACGAACATATTGCTCTCGAACTTCAGGAATTCCGACAAGGCCAAAGGGGCCTGAGCCGCGACAAAGGTTGAAAAGAAGGGTTTCCGCCACATCATCAGCAGTATGACCCAAAGCAACAATTTCTGCTTGACATGAAGATGAAACATATTCAAGAAAGTCATAGCGTATTCTACGCGCTCCTTCCTCAAGCGTTTCACCCTTTTCAAGGAGTTGGGGAACAGCTACATGCTTTATTTGAAGATCGCAATGCCACTGCTTTGCAAGAGCTTTTACAAAGTCAGCATCTTCAAAAGAACTTTTTCCACGAATACCGTGTTCTAAATGGGCAACTACAACTTTTCCAGGCCAAAACTGAACAAAGAACCACAATAGCGCTACAGAGTCGCTACCTCCAGAGACAGCAACAACTGCAGGACCTTTTTTTCCTGCCCAGCCTTGTTTTTGAGCAACGGCCCAGAATTTACTACGTAAGTAAGGAAGAGATAATTCATATGGAAGTTGTTTTTCAATATTTTCTGTCATATCACACTGCCACCTCCCACACAAGAGGTGAAACAAAAATGGCGGGAGATGAGTCTCCCGCCTTTAGTTTTTATATTTGGTGGCGGTGACTGGAATCGAACCAGTGACACTGCGGGTATGAACCGCATGCTCTAGCCATCTGAGCTACACCGCCAAATTGGTTGCGGGGGCAGGATTTGAACCTGCGACCTTCGGGTTATGAGCCCGACGAGCTTCCTGACTGCTCCACCCCGCGATAATCAACACATTGTATATACTAACTCGGTTGCCTTAACTTTGCAACTTCCTGCAACATGTTTTGCAACTTTTACGTGGTGGGCGAGGCGGGACTTGAACCCGCAAGAGCTAACGCTCGGGGGATTTTAAATCCCCTGTGTCTGCCGTTCCACCACTCGCCCTTGCTGCGAGGACAAGGGGAATTCTACATGACTCATGAGTTGTTGTCAAGTATGAAAGTTGTTCCGGTGACTCATTGCGGAAATGAAAGAATATATGGAACAACAACAATTACGACTTCATTTCGATCCCTTTCAACATATTGAGACGAAAATATCGACTTCAGAATTGGGATATCTCCTAAAACAGGGAACTTGTAATGGTTTTTCCTTTTCTGCTCCTTAAACAGTCCACCGATAACAAAAGGTTCTCCATCACGAATACGAACATGCGTCTCAACTTCTCTTGTACTTGTTTCAGGGTATAACTCTCCCCTGGCCCCTTCCCTCCACGAAATAACCTCTCCTGTTTGTATTGCTAATTTGATTGTTATAACTCCATCCCTTCCTACAAAAGGTGTTATTTCCAATTGGGGACCAACTTCTTCTGAAATATATGTGGGATTTCCTGCTTCATCACGAGTCGAAACATATGGATACTTTTGAACAAGACGTATACGAGCACGTGTTCCTTCTACAGTTATTACAGAAGGTTTGGCTAAAACATGGCCGCGCTCATCTTTTTCAAGCATGGTAAAAAGTGCATCCAACTTTTTAACGGCGCCGGAAAGTGGAGGATCTTCGTCCGCAAGCTGTTTCCTAGAACTTTTACTATATCTTATTTGTCCAAGGCTCCCCTTGCCATTATATGTAAGCATCCAATTTTTATAGATAGAATCAAGGCAAGAAGCAACTTCTTCCGATGCTCTATCTGATACTTCCACTATCCGTGCTTCTATCATTACCTGATTTCCTGGCCGATCTATAAGATCTATATAATGCTTCACGCTCTCCAATTGTTCACTATCTCCTGTGATATAGAGAGTATTAAGACGTTTATCTTCTATAATTTTCTTAATGCCTGTTGCTTGTTTTAAAATTTTTGCCACATCTTTTACGTTACTATAAGCCAATCTGAAACGTTCAGTATTTTTTGTCCTGAAAATATTCTCTAGATGCTCCGTTGTGCCTATAAAAAGTGTCTTTTCACCTAACATAGCAAATCGTAAATTATGCAACTTTAATAAATAAGAAAAAGCTTCCATAGCAGGTATATCTTCTAAAACTAATGTTATTTCTTTTTCAGGTACTGAATCATCTACAATTAAATTTAAATTCCAATACTCGGCAAAAAGTCTAAAAACATCGGATAAAAGAGCTCTACGGAGGGAAATAGAAACAGGATCCGATGTAAGTTTATTTTTTCCTTTTTGGGGCTTATTATCATCGTACATCTGATTATCGTTTCGCTTCTTAAGTATAAGAATTCTTTGAGGCAGCTGTTGATTTATTTTACTTTTCCAAGAAAGAGATAGATCGTTGGAATGAACTATCGTCATCTCTATATCATTTCCCTTTTGCTGTGCTTTGATGGAAGAAAGAAGGGGGAAATTGTACATACGTTTCCACTGCGAAGACGGGAGAGTAACCTGTTCCCAAAGCAACACTGTCATGTTAGGATGTTCCTCCGCTATCTTTGGACACGGTAGGTTTTCTCCCGATACGCGTATATACAGATTTTGAGATCCAACTTGTTGAACAGAAAGGCCTCTCATGACAGATATTTCTGCACCGTAACTTTCAGAATTTAATATAAAGAAACTTATAACAAATATTAAAAAAAACTTCTTTCTGACACGGGGAAATGGGGTTTTTCTAATCATTTCGTGTCCCTTTTAAGCTCTTCTTATCATCACGTAATTCTTCTATGTTGAGTTTTGAAAAATTCGATAATAACGTTTCTTTTTCGAGCATGATTCCTTTCATTTCATCAACATGATCAACAAGATAAAAAGTGCCCTTAGCTCCTTCAAGACATCCGGAAATAGTAAATGTTTCCTGGGTAGTTTTTTGTGAACCTTGTCTTTCCACATATGAATATTCCTGTTTTAAAAAGGGAGTTTTTCTACGATGAGTAGGAAAAAGTTGATGGGCGCAGTTTTCTCCCTCTCTTTCTTTTTGAAGAACACTATTTATTTTTTGGATCAATCGTTGATTATATGAATGACAATCGACGCTATCTTCTGCGGGAATAGCACACGAAGATTGTTCTTTAATAGATCTCTGGTAATAAGACGGCAACCCAAACTTTACGTTATAAAATAAAATACAAATGGCAATTCCCCAAAAAAGAGAAAGAAAGCTCTTTACAAAAATGGGTAATGATTTATCCATGAACGGCTTCACCTCTACGTTCTTTCAAGTAAACTTGCAATACCGTACAATTCTTTTTGGATTTTAATTCTCCAGACACAATAAAGTAGGGGCATCTATTTTCTTCACATCTTTTTAAAAAATAAACACAATCAGAATAGAGACCTTCCAGTCTAACTTTTATCTTTTTTCCATCTGAATTTTGTATAACATCACAAGCCAAGAAACTACAATCCTTTATTATTTTTGAAATCCATGCCAATGGGATTTGATTTTTATTTGTTGTATATTCAATCAAACTGCTTTTATTTAATATAGAGTATATTTTTTCGAATTGTTTGTTATCTTGGAGTAAAAAAGCAATACTTTGTTTTATCATTTTTTCCTCATTAGAATATTTCAGATACATATCATGTTTTTCCAGTAGCTGACTGTAAAGAGTTCTTAAGGAAATAGACATATACAAAGAAAACAAAACTATGCACGAAAAGAATATAAACTGGAGCAAACTTTCTTTTTTCATGATTTTTCTTCCTTTGCCATTAATAAAAACTTCATTTTAAAAGAATGCATCTTTTCTTTTTTTGAAAAATACGGAATCTCTATTTTTATATATCTGAATTCTGCAGACATATCATTACGCCAATTAAGAATTTCGTCGACTTTTCCCTCTCCAATAAGTAAAAGTTTGCTATCAGTAAAAGTAATGGAATCTAAGGTAACACTATCAGGAATAGAACAAAGAAGGTAATCCAAAATATAAGAATAATGGAAGGGATCTCTTCGCATCAAACTTAAAATTGATATACATTTTTCTCTCAGTTCAAGCTGTTCCTGCTCTAATTTGTTATGGAGAGTCGACAAATTTCTTATTCTCTTTCTCTTGAGCAATATCGCTTTATCGAACTCAGTAACATCTCGATGGAAGTTATAAGCAGCAAAAGTCCCTGTGACTATAAACAAAAGGAAAAAGCTCAAAAACCCCCAACGTTTAAACGTTGTATAAAGCGACGTTTTACCACTTCGAGAATGTGACTGAAGAAGATCTAATTTGATGTGCACAAAAAATCCCTCAACGCTAAACCTAAAGCTATTTCATATCCGACGATAGATTGGCCCTTGTCGTCTAAACTCCACATATTCTGCAAAGGGGGAAGCTCTCTCATATTAGTGGAAAAAGTTTTGAGAATAGCTTTTTTATCCTTTAATGCATGAGATACCCAAAACCAATGGGGGTTTTCGGGAAATGAATAATAAGGATTTTCATCTCCCAATAAGCCTTCTTCATCAAAGTCAATTAGCTCTGAAGAAATAACCCCCTCAGGAGAAATGTAGATTTTAATTACGTTATTACCCTTGGGACAAAAGACAGAAAGAGGTAAATAATCATCTTGATAAGGCCCTTGTAGCCCTCTTAGAAGTGCAAGTTGAGGAGGTTCAAGGCACGAGGCGCCTAATTTACATCGCTTCAATATTTTTAAAAATTTACTGACTGTTTTTCTAGAAGTCAGAGCGACCAAAAGTAACGATTCAGAAGAATCTTCTTGCTCTTTATAACAATAACTATCAAAACACAGATCTTCCCATTTTTTCTTTAATCTCCTTTGACATTCCCAACGAATTGATTTTTCAAGTTCATTTCTTTGCATAATCGGGAATTTCAATGTTTCAAAATATGTCTCTCTTATAGGCAAAGCACAGTTGAGCAAAGAGTTATGAGGAATCCCCATTTCATTCTTTATTTCCTTTATACGCGTCACCCAATCATCGAAAGTTTCAAAAAGCAAATTTTCTCTCGGAATAGTTTTTTTACATACCTTTTGCACAGCAAGATAGCCACCTTCCCACCCGAGAGATATATATCGAATCCAATTATTTCCGATATATAACCCACTCAATGGCATTTTTCTTTTCTTTTTTTTAAAGAAAGAAACAAACACTATTTATCCCTTCTTATTTATCGTTATTAGAATAGAATGACCATGTTTTTTCACATTTTTCGTTGTCAAATAAATTACGGATCATACACTCAACAACATAACGTACAGATTTTTCGGACGCTATTGAACGTAAATGATAGACAGCTGATTTTTTCCCCTCTATTGATTGAGCCGATAGAATAGAAAGATCAATTTTTACATGAACATCTTTACTATTAAAGGATGCTATATGAGCAGGTAGTTTGATATTACAGCTTTGCTGCTCTTTGCATAAAGGGGAAATATTTCCCTCTATCCAAAGTATTGCTCGGTTTATTCCTGAAACCGCAGCACAATGTAATCTGACTCCTCTATCAAAAGTTTTATTTACTTGTAATTTCTCGCTTAAGATTTCAAAAAGAAACGGAAAAAACAAGAGAAAAACTGATAAAAAAAGTAAGACGAATATAAAAATAAATCCCTTGTTTTGATCTACATGTTTCGAAGATAAAGGCCTGTCTTTATCTTCGAAGATTCTACTCCATGATTTTCCTTGCTTTGAACTTTTACACATACCTCAAGTACTCTCCTCTGACGGTCATATGTAAATAAAATCTTAGAAATACCATTTATAACAGGTTGAGTACTCTGCTTTGTGACATCATGAAAATAAAGGGCATCTTTCTTCCTTCGAGGTCCATTTTTAACATAAAATCTGGACGCTCTAAGAAAATGCAGCGAACTTCCTATAGGAATAGTTTGAATATCCTGGGAATCTTCTGCAAGTGTGAGGATTCTCCCTGAAAGATTTACAACTCGAAAGGGACGTGAAGCCCCTGGGAAAATAATCCAATTTACCGTTCTCATAGCCCTTCCTCCAAAGGTGGGCTCCACTTTGTTCCTATTAGGGGAAACAGAGAGTTTAACACGATGCTGAGAAGGAACTACTTCTACCACTTGTATACGAGATGGTATGGCATAAAGACACCTTAACTCATTTCCCCAATCTTTGCTCATACAAGTCGCTGCCTTATTAGGAACAATTTGTAACGGTGATTTCCAATAAGAAATTGAAGGAATATCTTTAAATAGCTCCGTAAAATTTTCTGATGGAGAAATACCCAATCCAGTATTAAGAATTTGTGGAAGGATAAACGAAAACACATGGGAAATTTTAACCTGAACTCTATATCCTTCTCGTATTCTGTAAATAATCCTTCCGGCGCTTCCTATTCCCTGCATAAATAAATTTGAGAAAAAAACAGTTATTGATAAAGCTATTATTACCTCAATAAATGTATGCCCATGAGAAAATATTTTTCTCTTTTTCCTGCGACTAATACCAAAAGAATATTTCATATAAACAGTTATTTCTATAAAGTTCATTTAAATTATAAGTAGATATTTTCACACAACCTTCTCCCCCTTTCGGGAAATGCTCCTCGCAGACATACAAACCGTTACATTGCATAGCAGATTCATTTGCTTCAACTAAGTACAAAACGGCAAGACCAGACATAAAGACTTTTCTACTTTTCTCTTGAGCTTTACTCAATATATAAAAATTGCTCAATATACCTGCTATAAGAGGGATAAGTATAGCTACGCTCACAACTATTTCTATAAAAGAGGCACCGCATGATTTTTTCCCTATTGCACCTTTACCCATACCCACGGTCCTTTTTCTGGATCATAAGGCGATACTGGTGGCTGGGATGACGATGAATTATAAAGTCCCGTCTCTGAAGCTTGCTTCTCAAGCTGTAATAATATGTTCTTATTAAACGGCCCTGTCCCAATGTATATTGAATCATCTTCCGTACAAATTACATATTGATTTTCATCAATACGAGAATCTAAATATGGTTCAAGAAGAGTCAAATCAGAAAGTAACGCTTCGTGGTCTCCAAAATCCACTGAATACATAAGATAGGCTAATTTCAATGTATTTAAATCGGAAGTAATTCGCACAGCCTTTGCCGAAACAACAGCTTTTCTCGCTGCTACAATAATTCCACCAGACAAAAGCCCGACCACTAAAAGAACGACAAGTAGTTCTATTAACGAAAAGCCCAATCTTTTTGCGGATAAGGACTTCATCACATATCTCCCCTTTCTAAAAGGATATATTTTGAAAAGTTTTAAACAATGGTAAGAATAATGCACTGATAAAAATAAGAAGAAAAACTCCTAGGCATGTTATCAAAATAGGCTCTATAAGAACCTCCAAACGTTTCATGTTTTGTTGTGAATCTTCATTGAGTTGAACAGATATCTGAATTAAAGATTCTATTAATGTTCCTGAACGTTCAGAAAGAGCTAAAATAGGGACAATAAGAGGGGGTAAATACTCTTTTTGAGTTAGTAGTGCTTGAGACAAAGAATGCCCCAAAGAAATATGTTCTGCAACAATAGAAAAGCTCTCTCTTATTTTTTTATTGCCAGAAATTTCTCCCGCAAGTTTTAATGCCTTTAAAAGAGGAATTCCCGATTTTAAAAGCACAGCTAACATCTGAAAGCTTCTGGCAAGGGATATGTTTCTGCATATTCTGCTTTTTGATAGCAACCAATGCCATGCACCTTTTCCTATAGATACATTGCATATATGATTGATACAATATATTGTTGCAATAATAGCGCCCCCACCAATAACACCAACGCTGCATATAATTTTTATCACTTTAAGAGAGATAGAAAATAATGGCGAAAATACTATTCCCAAATCATTTAGTGTTGATTCTAATTGCGGCAAGACTTTAAAAAAAAGGATATTAATTACAACAAGAGATACTAATGCAACAAAAGCAGGGTAAAAAAAGGCACTGAATAACCTCTTTTGAAAGGTTCTTTTCCACCTAAAATGGGAAGTTAAGTGTTGAAGTACCGTCAGCAATTCTCCACTTTCTTCACCGGCACGGATAATAGAGATAACCCCTATTGGCCATTTCCCTGAAAGGTGAAGGGATTCACTAAGGGAGTGCCCGTGCAATAATTTCTCATTTACACGCTTTACTAATCGGCTAACTAAAGGTTCTTCCATCTCTTTCTCTAAGAGGCAAAGAGCTTGAGAAAGAGTTCCTCCCATGGAAAGCATTGCAGAAAGATGATTAAAAAAAAGAGATAAATGAGTCAGAGAAAGGGTAACGCGCTTCTCTTTTTTAATCACTAAACGAATTCGCTTTTTGAGAGAAATAACAAAGAGGCCACTCTCGTGAAGGATGGCTAAAGCCTGTTCCTCAGAATCAGCCTTTAATGAACCTTCTGTCTTTTGCCCAGTTGAGGTGCGTGCAGTATATGAAAAGGTCAATTTAATACCTCATTAGGCATAGGCATATCCGAAGAAAGTGACGCAATTTCTTTCATCGTAGTCAAACCTTTTCTGACCTTCTGTATTCCATCTTCTAATAAAGATTCCATTCCTTCTTTATGTGCTTGCTCTCGAATAAATTGGACAGGAGTTTCTTGAAAGAGCAGTTTTCTAATTGCATTGGAAACATATAAACATTCAAAAACTCCTATTCTGCCTGAAAAACCTGTTCCACCACAAGAAGGACATCCAATTAGAGATTTATTGCTTTCCACGTTATTTTTGCAATGGGGACAAACTCTTCTTACAAGGCGTTGAGATATAACTGCTTTAAGTGCCGATACGACAAGAAAGGGAGGCACGCCCATTTCCATAAGGCGCAAGGGGGCACTTGCAGCATCTTCCGTATGCAAGGTTGATAAAACCAAATGTCCAGTAAGTGCCGCTCGCACAGCAAGGTGAGCCGTTTCTGTATCTCTTATCTCGCCGACAAGTATCACATCAGGATCTTGTCGAAGAAGAGCACGCAAAACTACGTTGAAGCTACGCCCTGCTTTTTCATCAACTTGTATTTGATTTACTCCCCAATGAGTTCTTTCAATAGGATCCTCTATAGTAGTTACATTTAATGAATCGGCATCAATTTCATCTATTAAGGCATGTAGTGTTGTTGTTTTGCCACTACCAGTTGGTCCCGTGACAAGAAGGAGTCCTTCACGTTTTGAAAGCAGTTTAAAAATAAGGGTCATAACTTCTTCCTTTAGTCCGAGTTGGTCTATATTTGTAGGAATATATGAAGACCCCAAAAGGCGTAAAACTACCTTTTCGCCATAAAGAGTTGGAATAGAAGCGACTCTTACATCAAGGGGGGATTGTTTTTTTTGAAGACAAAATCGACCATCTTGAGGTCGCCTTTTATCAGATATATCCATTGACGACATGACTTTTATTCGTGAAATCACCGTTGAGTGAAAAGAGGAAGAAAAAACGTATTCTGTGTGACAGAAACCATCTACACGAAATCTAACGCGACTCCAATCGGAAAGTTGTTCGATATGAATATCAGAAGCTTGTTTTTCCACAGCTTCATGTAATATGCAATCAACAAACTTTACTGCGTCATTTGAAGAGAGAGAGGAACTCTCTTTAAGTTTCAGAGAAAAACGTAATCGTTCAATGGAAGTACGGATTCTGGTTAATGGTGCTAAAAAAGCAACAATATCAAACTTATGAAGATCAAGTTTCGTAATAATATTTTTAGGTAAAAAGGGATCAAAAAGGGCTATAACCAATTTATTTTCCTCAGAGGAAAATAATAACGGCACTATATCCATATCTATCATGCTTTTATAAGGAAACAACTCTTTAAATTCACTTATCGGTGGAAATAAAGGAAGGTATGCTTCGGGCATATGAGTAGCTGCCTTTATGCAAGAAAAAATATCTTCTTCTTTGTGGGGAAAGTACTGTAAAAGAAGTCTAGCAAGTAAAAAAGGAGCTTTCTTATTGTAAAAAGAAACTTTTTGTTGAAGAAAATCATGAAATTCTTCTATGTGAGAAAGAAATATGCAAAATCTATTCCACGATAAATCAGAAACGATCACAAACACCACCCGCATCCAATCGATGCTAAAACCATACCATATGTAATCATTTCTTTCAGAATGGAAAAGTCGGGAAGTCTGTAAATAAGAGGGAAGATGAATATTTAATCCTATTTCTTCGCAGCGCCGATGTAAAAACACGTTTTTTCGAAGAAGATCACAATGAAAGGATAAAAAAAGATCTCTGGCGGCGACCTACTCTCCCACAGATAGCCTCTGCAGTACCATCGGCGCTGGAGGGCTTAACTTCCGGGTTCGGCATGGAACCGGGTGTGACCCCTCCGCTATTACCACCAGAGATCTCAAACTTTTATTCTTTCGTACTCTAAACACAGAAATCGAGGAAAGAAAACCAAGAGAAAGTGAGAATAAGGCCTCGATGTATTAGTACCGGTCAGCTAAGAGCCTCACAACTCGTACACTCCCGGCCTATCTATCCTGTCGTCTTCAGGACACCTTACTTCCCTATCGGAATGGGGTATCTCATCTTGGAGGCGGCTTCCCGCTTAGATGCCTTCAGCGGTTATCCGACCCGAACATAGCTACCCGGCTTATGCAGCTGGCGCTACAACCGGTACACCAGAGGTTCGTCCACTTCGGTCCTCTCGTACTAGAAGCAGATCTCCTCAAATACCCTACGCCTATGGTGGATAGGGACCGAACTGTCTCACGACGTTCTAAACCCAGCTCACGTACCGCTTTAATGGGCGAACAGACCAACCCTTGGGACCTGCTTCAGCCCCAGGATGCGACGAGCCGACATCGAGGTGCCAAACCCTGCCGTCGATAGGAACTCTCGGGCAGGATCAGCCTGTTATCCCCGGGGTAGCTTTTATCCGTTGAGCGACGGCCCTTCCACTCGGAACCGCCGGATCACTAAGACCAACTTTCGTTCCTGCTCGAAACGTCTCTCTCACAGTCAAGCCACCTTATACCTTTGCGCTCTCTATGGGCGATTTCCATGCGCCCTGAGGTGACCATTGCGCGCCTCCGTTACTCTTTAGGAGGCGACCGCCCCAGTCAAACTGCCCACCTGACACTGTCCTCTGTGTCGTTTCAGACCTCAAAGTTAGAACTTCGGCATGTCAAGGGTGGTATCCCAACAACGGCTCCTGCAAAACTGACGTCCTGCATTCACAGCCTCCCACCTATCCTGTACATAACAGACCAAAATCCAATATCAGGCTACAGTAAAGCTCCACGGGGTCTTTCCGTCCCACCACAGGTAACTGGCGTCTTTACCAGTACCACAATTTCACCGGGTCCCTCGTTGAGACAGTGCTCAGATCGTTACACCATTCGTGCAGGTCGGAACTTACCCGACAAGGAATTTCGCTACCTTAGGACCGTTATAGTTACGGCCGCCGTTTACTGGGGCTTCATATCAAAGCTTCGCTTACGCTAACCTCTCCATTTAACCTTCCAGCACCGGGCAGGTGTCAGTCCCTATACTTCGGCTTGCGCCTTATGCAGAGACCTATGTTTTTAGTAAACAGTCGCCTGAGCCTGGTTTCTGCGACCACCCTTAGCTCTGTATCGTATATACACATCACCAGAGTGGCACCCCTTCTCCCTAGGTTACGGGGTCAACTTGCAGAGTTCCTTAACGAGGGTTTTCCCGCTCACCTTAGCCTTCTCAGCTAGCCCACCTGCGTCGGTTTCGGGTACGAGCAGCTTAAGACCTCCCTAGAGGCTTTTCTCGACAGCCGAGCTTCAATGACTTCGGTTCCGTAGAACCTCCCCTTCAGGTCTCAGAACTAACATCGCGGATTTGCCTGCAATGCCTTCCTACTCCCTTGGACCGGGTATTCCATCACCCGGATCACCTAGCTTTCTGTGTCACCCCTTCAGTAATAACGGTCTCAGGCTGGGGCAGGAATGTCTACCTGCTATCCATCGACTACGCTCTTCAGCCTCGCCTTAGGTCCCGCCTAACCCTGGGTGGATGAACCTTCCCCAGGAACCCTTGGGCTTCCGGTGAGTACGTTTCTCACGCACTTCTCGTTACTTATGCCGACATTCTCACTTCCATACAGTCCACACGACCTCTCGGTTCGGCTTCACCCCGTACAGAACGCTCCCCTACCGATAGTTGATACTCATCAATTATCCCGCAGCTTCGGCAGTATGCTTAGCCCCCTACATTTTCGGCGCAAAAGTCCTCGACCAGTGAGCTGTTACGCACTCTTTAAAGGGTGGCTGCTTCTAAGCCAACCTCCTGGCTGTCCAGGCACTCTCACATCCTTGCCACACTTAGCATACACTTTGGGACCTTAGCTGACGGTCTGGGCTGTTTCCCTCACGACCACGGACCTTCTCACCCGTAGTCTCACTCCTGCAATACAGTTATGGTATTCGAAGTTTGGTTGAATTTGGTAGGACCCCAGTCCCCCGCATCCATCCAGTGCTCTACCCCCATAACTGAACTCGCAAGGCTGCACCTCAATGCATATCGGGGAGAACCAGCTATCACCGCACTCGATTAGCTTTTCACTCCTATCCACAGCTCATCCAAGTCTTTTTCAACAGACAATGGTTCGGTCCTCCATCCGGCTTCACCCGGACTTCAACCTGGCCATGGATAGATCGTACGGCTTCGGGTCTATTAAACGAAACTCGCGCCCTATTCAGACTCGGTTTCCCTACGGCTCCAGTGCTAACGCACCTTAACCTCGCTACGTCTAATAACTCGTCGGCTCATTTTACAAAGGCACACCGTCACGCGCCATACATCGCTGTATGGTTGCGCTCCGATTGCTTGTAGGCACACGGGTTCAGGTCTATTTCACTCCCCGCCAGGGGTGCTTTTCACCTTTCCCTCTCGGTACTGATTCACTATCGGTCACCAGTAGTATTTAGCCTTGGATGATGGTCCACCCTGATTCAACCGGAATTCCACGTGCTCCGGCCTACTCGGGAGATGTCTACAGAGTACATTTCCTGTCACCTACAGGGCTGTCACCTTCTATGGCGTGCTTTCCCAACACACTTCAACTAGAAAATGTATTGATAACTCTGTCGTGAGCCTGCGGACTCACTTTGACATTCCCTCGACCCCAAATACACAACGACCGCAGTCTTGACATGTATTCGGTTTAGGCTCTTCCCCTTTCGCTCACCACTACTCAGGGAATCTCTTCGATTTCTCTTCCTCCGGCTACTGAGATGTTTCACTTCGCCGGGTTCCTTCCCTTACGGGATGCCTGTACTCCTACAGGCGGGTTGCCCCATTCGGATATCTGCGGATCAATGGTCGCTTGCACCTCCCCACAGCTTTTCGCAGCTTGCCACGTCCTTCATCGGCTACTGGTGCCAAGGCATCCACCGTATGCCCTTTATACCTTATTCTCTTACTTTCCCTCGATTACTTCCCTCTATTCCTATGTCAAGGTACAAAAGCGAAACTTTATATTAATTTCTATTTGGTTTACAAATGGTGGAGATGATCGGATTCGAACCGACGACTTCCTGCGTGCAAGGCAGGCGCTCTCCCACTGAGCTACATCCCCAAAAAAAATGGTGGGCCGAAGAGGATTTGAACCTCTGACCTCACGGTTATCAGCCGTGTGCTCTAACCAACTGAGCTATCGGCCCATCACAAGATGGGAAAAAAACAGTGCGTAAAGAAAAGCTTAGCATAGCCTTTAAAAAAAAGCTATTGTTTCTCCTTAGAAAGGAGGTGATCCAGCCGCACCTTCCGGTACGGCTACCTTGTTACGACTTCACCCCCCTCACCAGACACACCTTCGACGGATCCTTCCATTGCTGGTTAAGCCTCCGGCTTCGGGTGCACCCAACTCGGGTGGTGTGACGGGCGGTGTGTACAAGGCCCGGGAACGGATTCACCGCGGCTTGGCTGATCCGCGATTACTAGCGATTCCTCCTTCATGTAGTCGAGTTGCAGACTACAATCCGAACTGAGACCGACTTTGTGGGATCTGCTTGCCTTCGCAGGCTTGCTTCCCGCTGTATCGGCCATTGTAGCACGTGTGTCGCCCTAGGCATAAGGGCCATGATGACTTGACGTCGTCCCCACCTTCCTCCAGCTTGTCGCTGGCAGTCCATCCAGAGTCCCCGACTCTACTCGCTGGTAACTGGATGCAGGGGTTGCGCTCGTTGCGGGACTTAACCCAACATCTCACGACACGAGCTGACGACAGCCATGCAGCACCTGTGTACGCTCTGTACCCGAAGGTACAGTCCTTCACCTTTCAGATCCGTACCACGTACATGTCAAACCTAGGTAAGGTTCTTCGGTTTGCATCGAATTAAACCACGTGCTCCACCGCTTGTGCGGGCCCCCGTCAATTCCTTTGAGTTTCAATCTTGCGATCGTACTCCCCAGGCGGAATGCTTATCGCGTTAACTCCGGCACGGATGCCTCTCGACACCCACACCTAGCATTCATCGTTTACGGCCAGGACTACCGGGGTATCTAATCCCGTTCGCTCCCCTGGCTTTCGCGCCTCAGCGTCAGTTGCTGGCCAGTAAGCCGCCTTCGCCACTGGTGTTCTTCCCGATATCTACGCATTTCACCGCTACACCGGGAATTCCGCCTACCTCTCCAGCACTCTAGATACCCAGTTTCAACCGCATACATGAGTTGAGCTCATGCCTTTTACAGCTGACTTAAATATCCGCCTGCGCGCCCTTTACGCCCAGTAATTCCGGACAACGCTCGTCCCCTACGTATTACCGCGGCTGCTGGCACGTAGTTAGCCGGGACTTCCTCGTATGGTACCGTCACTTCCTTCTTCCCATACAACAGAGGTTTACGACCCAAAGGCCTTCCTCCCTCACGCGGCGTCGCTGGGTCAGGCTTGCGCCCATTGCCCAATATTCCCCACTGCTGCCTCCCGTAGGAGTCTGGACCGTATCTCAGTTCCAATGTGGCCGGTCACCCTCTCAGGCCGGCTACCCGTCATCGCCTTGGTAAGCCCTTACCTCACCAACTAACTGATAGGACATGAGCCCCTCCTTCAGCGGATTACTCCTTTCACCTCTCGGCATATGGGGTATTAGCAGCCGTTTCCAACTGTTGTCCCCCTCTGAAGGACAGGTTCTCATGCATTACTCACCCGTCCGCTACTAAGAACACATCATCTCTCCTCCGAAAAGTCGTGATGATATGCCTCCGTTCAACTTGCATGTGTTAAGCACGCCGCCAGCGTTCGTCCTGAGCCAGGATCAAACTCTCCATGAATTTCTTGTATTGGCTCGCTTTACATTTACGCACTGTATTCTCTTTTCAAGCTTCGTTTGTTTTTCAGCTCGTTGCCCTAACCGGCAACGGCGAAAAATATACCACGCCTTTGAATGGAATGCAAGCCCTTTTTCAACTTTTTATAAAAAAACTTTTGAGATGGTATAATTCTTCCATTGAAGTTGGCAGTACACGATATAGTTATTATATTGAAAGTATAGTGTTGCCCATGTATAGAGGAGGCTTCAGCAATGACACAAAAAGAATCAACGCCAGAAGAAAAGAAGAAGACTAAGAAATCATCATATTCTGGCAAACCCAGTTTCCTTCGAAAAATAATTTTACTGTTCCTTTTGGTCGTATGTGCAAGCATAGCAGTTATTTCCGTTTGGGGAGCTTTATTTGTCAGAGAAATTTCGGAAGAGCTGCCGACGACTACTCAAATATTAGCTCATAAAGAGAGTGTTGCAAGCACTGTTTATGATCGTGATAATCAAGTTATAGCACGTTTATTTACAGAAAATAGAAAGCCAGTACAACTGAAAGATGTTTCTCCATGGATGATAAAGTGTACATTGGCTGCAGAAGACTCTTCTTTTTATCAACACAGTGGAATCCGCCTCCCTGCCATAGTACGTGCATTGATGGTCGACATATTGCATCGTGGCGCTAGACAGGGAGGAAGTACCATTACCCAACAATTGGCGCGTAATCTTTTCTTGACTCATGAAAAAACCATAAAAAGAAAAGCAAAAGAGATTATGCTGGCTATCCGAATGGAACAGCTTTTTTCAAAAGACAAAATTTTAGAGATGTACCTTAATACCATTTACTTTGGACACGGAGCATGGGGTGTTGAAACAGCAAGTAAAACATATTTTGGGAAAGAGGTAAAAGACCTCAATCTTCACGAAGCAGCTGTAATGGCTGGCCTGATAGCTGCACCAGAGCGTTATAGCCCACTAAACAATATGGGAAATGCTAAGAAACGACAGGGCTATGTTCTGGGACGTCTCGTTGATTTGGGATGGATTAACAGTGAGACTCGCGATGCTGCCTATAAAGAAGAAATCGTATTAAAACATACTCCCAATAAAGTCACAGAATACAATAGAGCTCCTTACTTTGTTGCGCACTTGCTTTTTAATTATTTGTTACCTAAATATGGAGCAGATCTCGTTTACAGTGGCGGAATGGAAATACATACGACGCTGGATTTAGATCTGCAAGAAGAGGCTGATGCTTCCATTCAAACATTGAAGAGCCAAGGGGCTCTCATTGCCATGGACCCTCTCACAGGAGAGGTGTTAGCCATGACAGGCGGCAAAGATTTCTCAAAGAGTAAATTCAATCGGGTTACACAAGCTTATCGTCAACCTGGTTCTGCTTTTAAACCTTTTGTTTTCGCAGCAGCCTTAGAAAAAGGGATATTGCCAACAGATCATTTTCTTGACGCTCCCCTCTCATACGATATTCCTGGAGAAGAAAAGAAATGGGAACCAGGAAACTATAGCAATAAATATAACGGAGAAGTAACGGTACTTGATGCCCTCATACACTCATACAATACTGTGGCTGTACGAATGGCAGATCTCATAGGAGTAACCAATGTTGTACATATGGCTCGAAGTGCAGGGATTACGTCTCCACATTTGCCTTATGACCTTTCTTTAGCACTGGGAACAGCGAGTATAACACCCATGGAAATGGCTGTCGCCTTTTCTACTTTTGCAAATGGAGGACATCTTGTAAGCCCCTTCATGATTCGTGAAATCCGATCAAGCAATGGTGATGTTCTCGAATTTCATACTCCCGAAGTCAAGGATGGGATTTCTCCGACAACAGCTGTTGTCATCCGATCACTTATGGAAGATGTTGTTCAAGCTGGAACAGGTCGACGGGCACGCATTCCTGGCTGGGAAACTTTTGGAAAAACTGGAACAACAAATGATTACAGCGACGCATGGTTTGCTGGCGGAGTTCCTGGACTCGTTACAATCGTTTATGCTGGTAACGATGATCATAAACCATTAGGAAGGAATGCGACTGGAAGTGCTATCGCCGTTCCCGTCTGGAAACGTTTCATGGAAAAGGCCGTGAAGGTTCTTCACCTTCCTCAATCATTCGACATTCCAGAAGGCCTTTCTGTAGAAGCAGTACAAATATGCAGAGAATCAGGCTTTTTAGCTAGCCCTAACTGCCCTGCCGCTACTATTTTCTTACCTACGGGGTCAATACCGACAACAATATGCCCTCTTCACGGGGGAGAATTATTTGCCAGTCAAAACGATCCTCAAGCACCCAGACTCTATCTACTTCCGCAAGATGAGGAACATTATTACACATATGCAACTTTTCCAAACGGCAATATTCCTTGGACGTTCCCTGGAACAGAAGGCACAGAACCAGGTCTATCTCCCCTACAAAAGCAGCCTATTCCATCCCAGAAGCCTGCTGAAGAGTCCAATGTTCCCACGGGAGATGCAAAACCCTATGAAAATGATCCAAGCCCTGCTAAGACCATTGAAGATAGGTATCAGGATCTTTTAAAGCAGTATGGCATTACAAACTAAGAGATAATGACGATGGAAGCAAAAAAAGAGGGCTGAAATTAATTTCAGCCCTCTTTTTTACGCTAGTGTTTTGGATTTCTTTTCTATTTGCTATTCCTAATGCTATTAAGGATAATACGCTGTTCAACAGCAGCTACGAGTTTTCTTGTATATGCAACTGTATCAGGATTGACACTCATGCTGTCAATTCCCTCTTTAACGAGGAATTCCGCAAAATCAGGATAAAGAGAGGGACCCTGGCCACAAATTGAGCACGTCTTGCCATATTTATGAGCAGCCTGAATAAGTATTCGAATAGCGCGCTGCACAGAGATGTTCCGCTCATCAAAATATCCCATGTTATTTAGAATTCCTGAATCTCTATCCACTCCCATAACAAGCTGAGTAAGATCATTACTGCCGATACTGAAACCGTCAACCATCTGCGCAAATTCTTCAGCTGCAAAGACAACAGAAGGAACCTCAGCCATGATCCAAAGCTTAAAGGAGGAACTTCTTTCAAGCCCTTCAGAGCGCAGTATGTCAAGAACACGCTCAAGTTCCCAGGTAGTACGAACAAAAGGAAGCATCATCCAGACATTGACAAGCCCATATTCTTCTCTTACCTTACGCATAGCCTGGCATTCCAGTCTGAATCCAGCTTCGTACTCTGGAGAAATGTAACGGGAAACGCCACGCCAACCAATCATCGGGTTATTCTCTACAGGTTCAACTTCTTCTCCACCTTTTAACCCTCTGAATTCGTTGGTTCTAAAATCGCTCATGCGAACAACAACGGGACGAGGGTAAATAGCTTGTGCCACAGTCGTTATACCTTCAGACATCTTATCTACAAGCAGTTTTCCTTGCCCTGTTTTTACAAGATACATGGGGTGAATCCCAACCATATTTGTAAATATAAATTCCGTACGCATCAAACCGATGCCATCAAATGGAAGCTGCTTATAGCGATCAATGATAGAGGGTTCGCCGAGGTTCATATAAATCTTCGTCCCAGTAATAGGGGCAAGCTGATATGCCAAATCTTCGATTGGGAATGCAGCCGTATCGGAATGTGATGCTGTTTCTTTTGCGGAATCTTTCTTCTCTGGTATAACGTTGCCGTTAAAGACAACTCCCCGTGTCGCATCAACAGTAACAAGCATTCCCTCACTGAGAACGGCCGTACCATTTTTAGTGCCCACTATACAAGGAATTCCCAACTCTCTTGAAACTATTGCTGCGTGACACGTACGTCCACCTTCATCTGTAACGACAGCAGCAGCCTTTCTCATCGCGGGAACCATATCAGGATTTGTCATTCCAGTTACTAAGATATCACCATCTTTAACGCGAGCAATTTCATTAAGATCATGAATGATAAGTACTTTCCCTACCGCGATGCCAGGTGAAGCTGCCAAGCCTCTCGCTAAAACATCTAATTTAACTTCTTTCTGTGCTGGAGCCGCAGTATTCTGATCCACGGACTCTTCTCCCCCTTTAAGTGTCGTTATAGGACGAGCTTGAAGTATATATAATTCTTTTGTTTCTTTATCCAGAGCCCATTCTATATCCTGCGGGCTTTTATATATGGCTTCTATAGCTTTTCCAGCCTTTCCAAGAATGATAATTTCCATATCAGAAAGACACTGCATTTTAACCTTATCCGGTCCAAGAAAATCTTTTACAGCAACTTTGACCGTTCCAATGCCACCATTTTTTTCCACAATCATTGTGTTCTTTTCAGCAATATTTTTCTCTACAACATCAAGATGATCTTTTTCTAAAATAAATTCATCAGGAGTAACAACACCAGAAACAACTGCTTCTCCCAATCCCCAGCTGGCATTGATCATAATCTGGTTAATATCGCTCGTTACGGGATTAGCAGTAAACATAACTCCCGATTTCTCGCTCCTCACCATTTTTTGCACTACAGCACTCAATGCAACTTCAAAATGGTTAAAATCCTGTTTTTCTCGATAGTATGTAGCTCTTGCCGTCCAAAGAGAAGCCCAACACTTTTGGACATGCTTTAAGACCTCTTCTGTTCCAGAAATATGAAGATACGTATCCTGTTGTCCTGCAAAAGATGCATCTGGTAAATCTTCTGCCGTTGCCGAACTCCTTACCGCAACTTGCAAATTATCAATCTTTGTTTGTGCACAAAGGCTATTGTAAGCCTCTTTTACCTCTTTAGCCATTTCTTGTGGAAAAGAAGCTCCCATAATAAGGTTTCTTATCTCTTCGCACTTTTGGGAAAGGTCATCAGTGTTTTCAAAATCGATGCTCTGAATGATATTTTCTATAGATGCCCCCAACCCAGAAACTCTGATAAAGTCTCTGTATGCTAAAGCTGTCACACAAAACCCTGGAGGCACAACCACTCCATTTTGAGTTAGCTCTCCAAGATTAGCACCTTTCCCTCCAACAAGTGGTATATCATTGCGATTTATTTCTGGAAACCACCTGATGTACGTATATGTTCCCATCTCACTGCCTCCTCGTTAATTAATGAAGCCCAGTGCAGCTTGAGCAGCGGCTAGCCTGGCTACTGGTATTCTAAAGGGCGAACAGCTAACGTAATGAAGACCAATGCTGTGACAGAATGCAATACTTTCAGGATTGCCACCATGTTCGCCACAAATGCCCAAAGATATATTTGCCTTAACTTCTCTTGCTTTCCTGACACAAAGCCGCATCATCTCACCTACTCCTTCTCGATCAAGAATATGGAAAGGATTCTCCTGAAGCAACCCTTTTTGCAGGTAGGTTCGTAAAAATTTAGATTCAGCATCGTCTCTGGAATAGGCAAAAACCGTTTGCGTTAAGTCATTAGTTCCAAAGCTAAAAAAATCTGCATATAAAGCAATTTTATCAGCTAGAAAAACCGCATGTGGAACTTCTATCATACTTCCAATTTTGTAGTCAAGTATCGTACCTGTACTCTTATAGTACTCTTCAGCTATTCTGTCTACCATTTTACGAAATATTTGCATCTCTTCAGAAATTCCCACTAATGGAATCATTATTTCAGGAGATACTTGTATTCCTTTGCTCTGAGAATTAATAGCTGCTTCGAAAATCGCCCTGATTTGCGTTTCATAAATTTCCGGATATAACACCCCCAAACGACAGCCACGAAATCCCATCATAGGATTCGTTTCTTTTAACATTTCAATTTTTTTCAAAACTTCCTCCAGATCCGCTCTTTTTTCAGAATCTGAATCTTCATCATGTCTGAGTATAGCAAGTTGTTGACGAATATGATCTTCTTTTGGGAGGAATTCATGAAGGGGCGGATCTAACAAACGTATAATAACAGGAAAACCATCCATTTCTTTAAAAATATTTTCAAAATCATTCTGTTGCATCTCTTGTAATAATTGCAAATCATGGAGCCGCACCTTCTCATCAGAAGTTATAATCATATGCTCCATTATGGGAAGACGATTTTGAGCCATGAACATATGCTCAGTGCGGCATAGACCAATTCCTTTAGCTCCAAATTCTCTAGCTCTTTTTGCGTCTTCAGGAGTATCGGCATTTGCCCAGACTTCCAAAGAAGCAACATCATCAGCCCAGTGTAAAAAAGTTGAAAATTCTTTTGTGATTTTAGCATCGAGAAGAGGTGCTTCTCCTTCATAAACACGCCCATTACTACCGTCAACTGTTATGACATCGCCTTCACGTAAAAAAACATCTTTATTATAAAATAGGCGCTTTTTCTCAATATCTATAACAATATCTTCACACCCACTTACACAAGGTTTTCCCATGCCTCGAGCAACAACAGCAGCATGACTTGTCATTCCACCGCGACTCGTAACAACACCTTCTGCTACAGCAAGCCCATGAATATCATCAGGGCTAGTCTCAGGGCGAACAAGAACAACTGTTTTTCCCGCCATATGCCATTGGACTGCATCATCTGGAGAAAAAACTATCATACCTGTACAGGCCCCTGGGGACGCCGGTAACCCCTCTGTAATAAGAGGGACACTTGTCTCTGGATCAATTTGTTTATGTAAAAGCAGCTCAGCTTCGCGAGTTGAAACGCGAGTCAATGCTTCATTTTTCTCTATGAGTTTCTCCAATGCCATATCATGAGCTATTTTAACAGCAGCTTCAGCAGATCGTTTGCCTGTTCTCGTCTGTAAAATGTAAAGCTTACGGTTTTCGATAGTAAATTCTATATCTTGCATATCTCTATAAAAGGTCTCTAGAGATTTCGTAATATCTAAGAGCTGACCATACATATCGGACATCATATAACGAAGCTCTGAGATGGGAAGAGGTGTTCGTACACCCGCAACAACATCTTCCCCTTGTGCATTAATAAGAAACTCACCATATAACTCTGCAACTCCATTTGAAGGGTTGCGAGTAAAACAAACGCCCGTACCACATTGTTCATTGAGGTTACCAAAAACCATAGAAACTATATTTACCGCAGTCCCTAAATCATGAGGGATAGAGTGAAGATTTCTATACGTTTCAGCTCTTGGGTTATTCCAGCTTTTAAAAACAGCAACTAAAGCATTTTTCAATTGTATCCATGGATTGGAAGGGAACTTCTCATGGACGTGGGTTTCAAAAATTGATAGATACTGAGAAACCAAATCTTCAAGAAGAGAGGCAGGGATTTCATAGTCGAAAGAAAAACCATGTTCCTCTTTTATTTTTATAAGTATGTCTTCGAAGAGATTGGGATGTAATCCTTCTACCACTTCTCCATACATTTGGATAAAACGCCTATAACTATCGAGAGCAAACCTTCTATTTTGAGAGGCATGGGCTAAGAAGTCCAAAGTATTTTCATTGAGTCCAAGATTAAGGATGGTATCCATCATGCCAGGCATAGAAACTGGAGCCCCGGAACGTACAGACACGAGAAGGGGGTACGGTCCTCCATCCCATTTTTTACCAGCTTTCTGTTCCAAACGCTCGACAGCCTTCTCTACATGCGGCCAAATTGTATCTATGAAAGAATTATCTTCTGTCAGAAACTTGAGACACGCCTCTGTCGAGACGATAAAACCAGGAGGTACAGGCAGACCATTCTGTACCATTTGAGCAAGATTTGCCCCCTTACCTCCCAGTACATTTTTCATAGACGCATTGCCTTCCTCAAAATCATACACATACTTTTTGAGGTTCTCTTTTTTCATGGCGCTACCCACCTCCTAATAGATACGGAGGACTTAATGCCTGATGTACGCCAATATTTCTTGTGAAGTTTCTTCTAAAGCACGACCTGTGACATTAAAAATTCTAGCGCCAAGGGCAGTCATAATTGAATTCGCGTAGTCGAGTTCTTCATAAACCTTTTCTCGTCTAGTATAGTCCGATTCCTCAGGATCAAGTCCTAATATAGCTAAACGTTTCACTCGAATATCAATTAGATACTCTGGATCTATAGTCAAACCTATAATACGGGATGAATCGATTTTAAAAAGCTCCTCAGGAGGAGCGAGTCCTGGAACAAGAGGCACATTAGCTGTTTTTATCCCCTTATGAGCAAGATACATTGAAAGAGGGGTTTTACATGTTCTAGAAACGCCGAGAATAACAAGTTCTGCCTCTGGTAAAAGATACGTATTGCTTCCATCATCACAACTAATAGTAAATTCTACTGCTTTGACACGTTTGAAGTATTCTTCGTCCATAACATGGGAAAGCCCTGGTTTTTCTAGAGGATCCTTACCTAAAATATCAGAAAGAGTATTAAGTAAGGGACCAAATACATCTATAACATCAACATTCATAACGTTGCCATTTTCAATAACCCAATGACGTACAGCTTTATCCACAAGGGTACAGATCAGAACTGCATTCTTTGAAGCCGCCATCTCCAAAACATTTTGCGCCTTTTCAATGCTATTTACATAGCGGAAACGATGGAGTTTAACTCTAGATGGTTGAAATTGGCTCGTTGCCGCCCGGGTAACTCCCTCAACTGTTTCCCCTGTAAAATCTGATACGACAAATACTTCAAGTGGTTCTTTTACTTCTAACATACACCTTACCCCCGAAGAAGATCCATGATCTCTTGAGCATTCTCTTCAACTGCTCTCCCCGTTACATCATATATTCTGCAATTTAATTGCGACATGATGTTATGGGCATATTCAAGCTCTCGCTTAACACGTTCCCTATTAGCATAGGCTGAAGCTGCGGGATCAAGTCCCAGCAGCTTCAGCCTTTCTTCTCGAATTTGTGTCAACTTGCGAGGATCTATTATCAGACCTACCAACCGATCCTTAGACACAGAAAAAACTTCCTGAGGAGGATCTACTTCAGGTATTAAAGGAACATTTGCCACTTTAAATCCACGATTAGCAATATACATTGAAAGAGGGGTCTTTCCCGTTCTTGAAACGCCTAGTATAACAAGATCGGCCATCGGCAATGCAGACGGATTTCGACCGTCATCACACTGAATTGCAAACTCAACTGCCTTTACTCGCCTAAAATATTCTTCATCCATGCGACGATTCAGCCCAGGAGATTCCAAAGCAGCTTCTCCCAATCGCATTTCAAGAAGATCAAGAATAGGACCAAGGAGATCAACAAAGGGTACTCCCAATTTTTGAGCTCTCATAGCCATAGATCGTCTTATGCTTTTATTGACCAAAGTACAGACAAGCACAGGACGAGCTAAAGCTGCTTTCTGAAGAATATCTTTTACCTTATCCTCAGAATCAACGTACCTGAAACGAGTAACCTGGCTAAAAGATGATTCAAACTGACTCATCGCAGCATGTGCAACATGTTCTGCGGTTTCCCCAGTAGAATCTGAAACAATAAATAACGACAGAGAGCTCACGTTTTCCCTCCTAATTTTTCAAAACACCTAAATCCCCAACTTCTCGGAAAATACCATTACAACGAGAAAGCAAAGCTAATCTGTTTTGTCTGACATCAAGATCTTTATCCATAATCATAACATCATCAAAGAAAACAGTAATACGAGGAGAAAGTCTCGTGAGAAGTGACATTAACTCATCCCAATCATACTTTTGCAATGCTTCCTCTACGAGTGGCTGCATTTCGTTCATTTCATCAAAGAGAGCCTTTTCCACGTCTTTCTGGAAAAGAGGCGTGTTAACATCAGAAGAAACATCCTCAGCCTTTGACAATATATTTCTCACGCGAACAGCTGCTGTTACAAGATCCACGAACCATTCTTCGCTTTTTACTTTGTTTACAACGTTCAAGAAACGTAGAACCTGTAAAGGTCTTCTTCCAGTCACTGAAATAGCAAGAGACACAAGATCGTGTTCGAATCCCTTTTCTTTCAGCTGTACATGCAAACGTTGCTCAAAGAAAGTCCAAACCTGCTCCATAATTTCAGAAGATACGTCAGCATCTTTTCCAGCCTGCTCCATAATATTCAAAAGATCAATATCAAGATTAAGTCCCCATATAATTTCATTGATGCATCTAGCAGCACGCCTGAGGGCGTAAGGATCTTGAGATCCTGTAGGCTGTAATCCAACCTTATGGCAGTTTACTATCACGTAAACACGTTCGGCTATTCCAAGGAGAGCACCTACAGTATCAGAAGGAACAACATCGCCTGCAAATTTAGGTAAATACTGTTCATAAATAGCTTTGGCAACCCTTTCCGGTTCCCCATTACGTAAAGCATATTCTCTTCCCATAACCCCCTGAAGTTCAGGGAACTCATAGACCATATTCGTCAACAAATCACACTTAGAAAGCCATGCAGCACGATCTACCAATTTTGCAACGTCAGAATATCCCTGAGTTTCACAAATATATTTTGCCAATTTTTGAGTTGCCATCATCTTATCGTAAAGAGTTCCTAATTTTTCCTGATAGAGAATATCCTTCAATTCTTCTACTCGGCTTGCCAAAGATTTCTTCTGATCTTCGGTCCAGAAGAACGAAGCATCCTCTAATCTAGCTCTAAGAACCCGTTCATTCCCTTCACGCACAACACCCATATTGGTGGCTCTATTGTTACTTACTCCTACAAAATATGGCATCAATTTTCCCGATTCGTTTCTGACTGGGAAATATTTCTGATGTTTTTTCATACTTGTAGTAAGAACCTCTTCTGGAATTTCAAGGAATTTTTTGTCAAAAGACCCATAAAAAGGAACCGGAAACTCCACAAGATACAAGTTTTCTTCCACTAATTCAGGATCTAATTCGACCTTTCCACCTATCTCTTTTTCAAGAGCATTGATACCAGAGATCATTTTCTGTTTTCTCTTCTCTTGGTCTACGATAACGTAATTATCGTAAAGTTTTTCCATAAATTCAGCTGCATCATTGATCTCTATATTTCTAGCACCCATAAAGCGATGGCCCCGAGTAACATTACCGCTCTGTATACCACCATAATTAAATGGAATGACTGTACTATCAAGCAAAGAAACAATCCATCTGATAGGTCGTGCAAACTTAACAGTCGAATCAGACCAATACATATTTTTGGGAAAGACAAGCTGATTTATAACTGAAGGCAATATTTCAGGAAGTAACTCCTGAACAGGATTCCCTTGCTCGGAAATAACAGCAAAAGCATATCGCACTCCATCAACTTCTTTGGGGAGCAGATTTTCATACTCGACTCCCTTGCTTTTTGCAAAGCCCAAAGCTGCTTTTGTCGGATTCCCATTTGCATCAAAAGCAGAATCCCATGTAGGGCCTTTATAGTTCATAACCTTATCGTCCTGCTTTTCTTCTATATCACGCACAACTAAAGCCATACGACGAGGTGTTCCATAAGCAGCTACCCGCCCATATTTGATACGTGCAGCATCAAACTCTTTTTCTACGTTGTTCACAAGTGTATCTAACGCATTGGGAAGAAAGCGAGAAGGGATTTCTTCTGTTCCTATTTCCAATAAAAGATTTTTATATGCCATGAGTCTTCACCTCTTCCTAAACCTAACGAGAGAATTTATTCATAAAGGGATAGTTCATTTCTTCCCGTTTTGCTGCGTACTCTTCACAGCAACGACTTGCCAATGTCCGTATACGAGAAATATAGCCGGTACGCTCTGTTACACTGATGGCATTTCGCGCATCAAGAAGGTTGAAGGTATGAGAACATTTCAAGACATAGTCATAAGCAGGGAGAATGTATCCTTTAGCAAGAATATGATTCGCTTCAGCCTCATACATAGCGAAAAGTTTAAAAAGCATATCTGTATCAGCTATTTCGAAATTGTAATGGGAAAATTCCACTTCATCCCAGTGGTGGATATCTCCATACGTTACATCGTTGACCCAGGCAAGGTCATATACATTCTCAACTTTTTGAACAAACATGGCGATCCGCTCAATTCCATAAGTCAATTCTGCCGGAACAAGAGCCATGTCTACGCCACCAACTTGCTGGAAATAGGTGAACTGAGTAACTTCCATTCCATCAAGCCATACTTCCCATCCTAGTCCCCATGCACCAACTGTCGGGGATTCCCAGTCATCTTCAACAAAGCGTATATCATGTTCCTCAGGCTCTATACCTAAAGCACCAAGACTGGCAAGATATATCTCCTGTATATTATCTGGCGCCGGCTGAACAATAACCTGATACTGATAATAATGTTGTAACCTGTTCGGATTTTCTCCATAACGTCCATCTGTCGGTCTTCTTGAAGGCTCGACATATGCTACTTTCCACGGTTCTGGGCCAAGCACCCGTAAAGCAGTTGCAGGGTTCATAGTACCTGCACCTACCTCTATATCATACGGTTGCTGAATGACACATCCCTGTTCAGCCCAAAAACGCTCAAGGCGAAAAATAATTTCTTGAAAGTTCACACCAAAGACCTCCCTTTCAACGAACCCTGCATTTCTTCCTGTATATTTAATTTTCTAATTATTTTTTTCTAAAAGAAATTTCAACCGCTCTATTTGAGCCTTTAAAAAAACGCCCTCCATTGAAAATTCCTGAGCAGGCAGACTTTTACGAGAAATCAACGCCGCCACCTGGAGAGCTTTCAAATCATTATAAGGAACAACTCCACCCACTTTATTGGAACAACGAGAACAAAGTAACCCTGTTTCTGACCAAAAAGCTTCGGATGTAAGTTCTTTACCACATTGCTCACAAGAAAACAAATCTGGAGCTTCCCCACGAATATGCAGCCATCTCCATAAAAGACGCCACGAAAGCAAAAGGGGATCTACTCCATCACTCAAAGAACGCATCGTCCAATATAGTAAGGCAAGCAAACTATCTTCTGCAATTCCAGAACATGTATAACGAGCAATCAGCCTATTCCATTGCAATCCAACAGAAAGTTTTTGCGCATCAAGACGCAATTTCCACATATCGTCTTTAATATCAATAGATTTGACATAAAAACGCTTAGGCCCCTTATAAAGGTTAAAAGAACCCCATGTGAGAGGTTCTGTGGCGCCGCCAAATCGAACTCGTCCTCGAGCCGAACCTGGTGCTTGAGCCCAAACTGGCCCTATCTTTTTTAAAAAAAGTTGTAAAGACATATCGCCTTCAGCACTTATTGTGCGACGCAAAACTATTCCAGAACTAGAAAAAAGGCCTTGCGTTAAAAAATCCACAGCGATAGTATCACCTTCCTGTATATCCCATCCTCCGAAGTTCACTTTCTGACTGCCGCCATCCTGGGCGAACTTTAACCCAGAGATCAAGAAAAACCTTATGGCCTGTCATTTTCTCCAGATCAGCACGGGCATAGCTTCCTATTTCTTTTATTTTACGTCCCTTTTTTCCTATAATGATCGTCTTTTGACCATCTCTCTCTACAACAAGATTCGCACGTATATAAAGGACATCTCTCTCCGGGTATTCATCAGGACTCTTATACTCTTCTATCTCTACAGCCAAACTATGTGGAACCTCTTCATGAGTCAGGCGTAAAACCTTTTCTCTGATTATCTCTCCAGCTAAAAAACGCTCAGGACTATCAGTAAGAACCTCTTCGTCATACCACGGGAAGCCTTCAGGTAGCCTTTTTTTAATAGTTTGTACAAGACGTTCTATATTATACCCTTTTTTTGCTGAGACTCCCAAGACCTCTGCAAAAGGCAACATTTCTTGAAAGATAGATATCACCTTGTTAAGCCTTTTTTTACTTTCTTGTACCCTGTCAGCTTTGTTGATGACAAGTAAAATAGGCGTAGTAACTTCTTTAAGAATATCTACAATTCGTTCGTCTTCTGGGGAAAGTTTGCTATCCTCTGCCTCTACTACATAGAGGATCAAATCAGCATTTTCGAGAGAACGTATAGCTGCGGTTACTAAGGCTTCGCCTAATTTATGCCTTGGCTTATGAATCCCAGGAGTATCTGTAAAAACAATTTGAAGTCCAGGTTCATTATAAATTCCATGTATGGCATTTCTCGTTGTTTGAGGTTTCTCTGAAACAATAGATACCTTATACGTAAGAATAGCATTTAATAGAGAAGATTTTCCTACGTTAGGACGCCCTACAATAGGTACTATCCCAAATTTAAAATCCATTTCTTCCATTAGTCTTGTAAGTCCTCTCTGCCAAAAGGATAAGGGAAAAGTTCGCGTAACGAAACTATCTGCAGCTTGTTTTCTCCATTTTCAAACACCAGAATCATTTCAGGATTAAACTCCCACAACACTTGACGGCACGCTCCACATGGATAACAAGGTTTCCCCTTTGTCCCTACAACGGCAAGCGCAAGGGGGGATTTTTCTCCGCGAGCAACCATCTGTACAATTGTGCTTCTTTCTGCGCAAAGAGTAAGGCTGTAAGAAGAATTTTCTACATTACATCCAGTGATTATGTTATCGTCACTTAAAAGCAAAGCTGCTCCCACAGCAAAATGTGAGTAGGGAGAATATGAAAAAAACTGGACCTCCCTCGCCGCCCCCATAAGAAGCTCAGGAGTAACGGCAAGAGAAGGCCAGGGAGAATTTATATTATTCGTCATCTTCTTGGATGTCATCTTTTAATACCTCATGAAACCTCAAAAGTTTTATGCGGTGATCTTCCACATCAAGAACCTCTATCTCCCATTTCCCATATTGAAGAATGGCACCTTTTTCAGGGAAGCCTCCGGTTAAAGCGAGAATAAGACCACCGACACTTTCTGCATCTTCTGATTCAAACGAGTAATTCAATATTTCACTAAGATCTTCTAAACTTACATTTGCCTGGACAAGATAGTTGCCACCCGTCTCTTTTAATACGGGCGCAGTTTCTGAATCGTATTCGTCTTGTATTTCACCAACTATCTCTTCAAGAAGATCTTCCAGCGTAACGAGACCTGCTGTTCCCCCATATTCATCGACAACTATGGCCATATGGACATGTCTATTTTTCATAATATTAAACACATCTACAATTTTCATTGTTTCAGGCACGAAGAGAGCATCTCTCTTAAGTTTGGAAACAGGCTCTTCACTCATTCCTGAATAAAGATACGGGATGGTATCTTTCACATAGAGAATTCCTTCAATATCATCGAGGCTTTCTCCGTATACGGGAACTCTGGAATGTCCGAACTCCTGAAAAATGCTAACTGATTCTCCTATTGTTGCGTTACTGGCAATAGCGTTCATGTCTGTCCTTGGAATCATAATCTCATAGACACGAGTCTCTTCGAAAGAGATAATACCATGAATCATCTTGCGCTCCACTGCTTCGAGAGCACCAGATGCTTCTCCAATATTAACCATTTGTTCTATTTCTTCTCTTGTCACAAAGGGATGTTGCGTCTTTAAATCCACTCCAAAAAGAAGGCCTATCATCCGCACAAAATGATTCATGATCCATATGAAAGGTGCGAAGATCAGACCAAGGAAACGCAATATAGGAAGAGTGACAAGCAGAATTGATTCTGATTTTATAATAGCTATACTTTTTGGCAAAATTTCACCAAAAATGACAATGACCACAGTCATAATGATAACTGCACCAAAAACACCTTTATGACCGAACAAGATAATTGCCAATGAAGTTGCTACAGCACTCGCTGCTATATTAACAAGGTTGTTTGAAACAAGAGTAATAGTAAGAGCACGTTGTGTATCTCCCACTAACCATTGGAAAAAACGACGTTGAAATGGATGGCGTTCTTGCAACGCAAGCAACTTTCCCCTTCCCGCTGCTGTTATCGCTGTTTCTGCACTACTAAAAAACGCAGAAAGGAGTAGCAAAAACAGAAGAAAGAAACCATATCTCATGGCAGACAGAGGAATATCCACTAGAGAATCAGTCCTCCTTCTATAGGGGAAACACCCTGTCTCTGTTCAGAACACCAATTTTCGCGAATTCTAAATTGAAGGTTCCACATTGCTTCTTTTTTTTCTTCCGTGTCATGATCCAATCCTAAAAGGTGAAGGAATCCATGTGCCACCATTAAATAAAGTTCTTCAATAAACGACACATTGTTTTGGCTGGCATTTTCCCTAACAATTTCTTCACAAATGAGGATATCCCCTAATGGCAGAATATCCCATCCTTGAGGAGGGAGAAACTCTCCATTTTCTTCCCACATAGGGAAAGAAAGGACATCTGTTGGTTCGTCTATCTCGCGATATTCCCTGTTCTTTTCTTGCATTTCTGATGGGGAAACAATAGAAATAGAAACTTCAGCCTCTTGGTCATCATACTTTTCCGGGAAGAGATGGTTGACAACCCTCTCCAATATTTCCTCGCGGCCCTCTAATTTTCTAAGGGCCTTACTACTTTCAGATTCTCCTTCATCAATATTGTCAAGACATAAATGAACCTTCACGTGTTACGCCTCCTGTTAATTTTCATTTTTTAGATTCTCCTGAGTCAGCTCAGGAGTGGTATCCTTTTTATCCTCTTCTTCTGAGGATTGAATTTCTTTTACCTTACGACCATGATAAACTGATTGCAATGCATAAATCAAGGCTTCTTTAATCTCTGATAAATCTTTTAAAGTAAAATCTACGTTATCAAGCTGGCCTTCCGCAACCTTGGAATCAATAACTCCTGATATCACTTTTTCCAAGTCTTGTATTCCAGATATATTTTTTCTATCTGCGCGAACAGCAGCTTCAACTGAATCCGCTAGCATTAATAGTGCCGTCTCTCTGCATGAGGGACGAGGGCCGGGATAACAAAACTGCTCTCGTGGTAATTTTTCACCTTGTGAATTTGATTTACGGTAAAAATAAGAAAGACACGTTGTACCATGGTGTTCAGCTATAAATTGACGTAATTTCGCGGGCAAATGATATTCATTGGCTATTTCAAGACCTTCCCTTACGTGTGCAATAATAACTAACGCAGAAAGGGATGGGGTCAGCTCGTCATGAATATTTTCCCCTTCCATCTGGTTTTCCACAAAGAAATGAGGTCGACGTAATTTCCCTATATCATGGTAATAAGCACCAGCCCTTATAAGATACGCATTCATACCCAACCTATCAGCCGCAGTTTCTGCTAAAGTCCCAACCATAAGCGAGTGATGATATGTTCCAGGGGCCTCTATTTGAAGTTTTTTGAGTAAAGGCTGAGTGGGATACGAAAGCTCCATAAGGCGCAAGGGAGACATGATATCAAAGAAATTTTCCCATATAGGGAGAAAAGCAATAACCACCGTTCCCCACAAGGCTTCTGCCAAGCATGAGATCAAAAAGACCTGCCACGTTAATTCCAATGAAATCGCCCATCGTGCAAATATTCCCGCAAAAACAGGAAGAAGGCCTGCAATAAAAAGTTGCCTCCATAAGTGACTTCTCGAATGCACATCTCTAAAGAAGAAGCGTCCTGTCATAGCTGCAGTAAGCCCCATAAAACTGACAAGCACAATTTCAGAGGTAGAAAAAGCTGACATGAGTATTGACGCAATAATAGAGGCACCAAAGATAACCTGAAATCCTAAAGAAAAGGGCAGTACAAGATAGGCCCATCCCGTAAGGGTAACGATAGCAACTCCTCGCGCCCCTAAAAGGCCTGAAATATACTCAGCAAACCAATAAGCACCAACAACACACGCTATATAGATTTCATTGAGGTCATAGTTTTGCCCTCCTGAAGCAAAAGCAGGCAAGCGAATCCAAAAAGGCCAACACAGTATAAGGAGAAAAGAAAGAGTAAAAATTTTCCATGGGAAATGCTGTTGTAAATATCCTTGCGAAAGAAGGATGCGAGCAAGCTGGGGAGTAATAATTTCTCCCTTCTCAACAATAACATCGCCTACTTTTAGATATTGTTCGATAGGCTTCAAACTAGAAGCAAGGTCACTTCGTAGATTCTGCGTTAATTCTTCGTCTACTTTTACGGCAGGTCGAAGCACATCTTCTAGAAGTTGATATATTAAATTATTTAAGTCCATAGGCAAATCAAGGGATTCAATTTCCAACCAAAGAGCTTCAGGCGTCGGGTTGCTAAAAGTATCCGCATTGTTTTCTTTTAAAAGGATGTTAAACCCTATTTTCGCAACCGCTTTTAATGCCGTCTCCTTTTTTGTTTTGGGCAACTGATTTAGAAGGGTTACAAGATCTTTGGAAATCATAGCCCCTTCAAGATCACCGGCCTCCAACATTTTAAATTGCGTTGTCATTGAATTAAGCGCGTCAGAATCACGAACCAGAACACCAGATATGGTGTTCTGAACACGATCACGCAACAATTTCGTTTTATCTTCATCGACATATTTCATGGGAGAAATGGCAAGATAAGCACGAGGGGCAGGATGTCCTTCTACAAAACCATATCTTCCTTCATCAAAAAACCATCTAACAGAAAGAAGCATTACAGCAAAAAGGACAAGCAAAATAACAGAATAGAGACGTACAGTTCCTTCTCCTTCCATTAACCGTGATTTCAAACGTTTCAATTTTTTAAGAAATTTAAAACTACTTATTCCGTTGCTCATACTCTTCATATGCTCTGACAACACGCTGAACTATCTCATGACGCACTACATCATGATTAGTAAGTTCTAAAAAGGCTATTCCTTCAACACCTTCTAATATATCTCTCACCTGAATCAATCCTGACTTTTTTCCCGAAGGAAGATCTATCTGAGTAATATCTCCAGTAATAACAGCTTTAGAACCAAAACCAAGGCGTGTTAAAAACATCTTCATTTGTTCGGGTGTCGTATTTTGTGCTTCGTCGAGAATGATAAAACTATCATTAAGAGTTCGCCCCCGCATATAAGCTAAAGGAGCTATCTCTATAACACTTTTATCAATATAACGTAAAAAACGTTCCGGCGAAAAAAGATCGTAAAAAGCATCATAAAGAGGACGAACATAAGGCGCAACCTTTTCTCTTAAATCTCCTGGCAAATAGCCGAGACTTTCTCCTGCTTCTACAGCTGGCCTAACTAAAACGATACGACTTATCGTTCCCGCTTTCAACATGGCAACTGCCTGACAAACAGCAAGATAGGTTTTCCCCGTTCCAGCCGGTCCGATAGAAAAGACTATATCATGGGTACGCATTGCCTCAATATATGCTTTTTGCCCGCCGGTTTTTGGACGAACAGGTTTTCCTCTCGCCGTTGTGCATATAATATCATTATAGAGGGGGGCAAGATTTGCCTTCCCCTCTATTGCGATCATATCCATACCATATCTCACATCAGCTGCGAGAATCTGATGACCATGTTTTGCTACTTTAAAAAGCTCTTCAAGGTACCCATATACGGTCTCTATAACATCTTTATCTGGGCCTTGAATAGTTATTTGTTCTCCTCGTACAACAAGGCGTACAGGAAAGCGTTCTTCAATAGCTTGAAAATTCTCGTCATTATTTCCTGCAAGACGAGCCATTACATCTTGGTCAGAAATAGTTAGCATTTTAGAAAAAGAATTTTCTTCCGTTGCTCTTAAATGATTCTCACTCATATATTTGTAATACCTCGTATTTCTTTAGACTGGGTATCCAGCTCCATCAACCAACGTTTCAAGACCTATGTCTCTTTTCGTTTTTTTTGCGTATTTTTTCATGAGAAAATCCTTGGCCACTGCCGGGAATAAGACATAAGAAAGGGCATCTTCCGGTTGTAGAGCCCAAGGTTCCACAGCTTTTTTAGCCGCTTCCATTTCAGGAGCTATTTTCTCTCCTGGACGGCAGGTAATGGGCTCTTCATCCCCTACAGCCTTTTTCTTAATGTCTGAATCCACTTCTGCTGGTGGTTTACCATAGAACCCAAGGAAGTAATTACGAACTTCTTTAGGAATAATCTTCCATCGCTCACCAACCAGAACATTTAGAGTAGCCTGTGTTCCCACTATCTGACTTGTCGGAGTAACAAGGGGAGGATATCCCATCTCTTTTCTCACGCGAGGAACTTCCTGCAAAACTTCTTCTAACCTGTTCAATGCATTCTGTTCCCGCAACTGATTGACAAGATTAGAATACATTCCGCCTGGGATCTGATATATAAGTACATTAATATCTACGCCTGCCAATTTTACAAAAATGTCCTTATATTTTTCACGAACTTTTTTAAAGTGGTTGGCAATAGGTACAAGTTTGTCTAATTTAAGGCCAGTATCATACTCTCCGCCGGCAAGTGCCGCAACAAGAGACTCTGTAGGAGGCTGACTCGTTCCCATCGAAAATGGAGATATAGCACAATCTACAACATCCGCTCCCGCTTCAATAGCAGCAAGATAAGACATGGAAGCCATTCCACTCGTATAGTGTGAGTGAACCTGCACAGGAAGACCTGCTTTTTTCTTAATAGCTTTCACCAATTTAGCCGCATCTACAGGGCTTAAAAGGCCTGCCATATCTTTGATACAGATGGAATCAGCACCCATTCCCTTCATCTTAGCAGCAAGATCTGCAAAGGCAGAAAGCGTGTGAACAGGCGATAGTGTATAAGAAATTGTAAGCTGCAAATGGGCACCCTCTTTTTTCACCTGATCAGCGGCAACTTCCATGTTACGCAAATCGTTGAGAGCATCAAAAATACGTATAATATCAAGGCCATTACCAACGGCTCTTTTCACAAATTCTCTTACGGTATCGTCAGCATAGTGCCTATACCCTACAACGTTCTGGCCTCGAAGAAGCATTTGAAGTTTCGTCTTTTTAAACATTTTACGAAGTACGCGCAATCTTTCCCAAGGGTCTTCGTCGAGAAACCGCATACAAGAATCAAAGGTCGCCCCACCCCAAACTTCTAGGGAATGGTAGCCAATTTCATCCATCATTTCTGCAACAGGAAGCATATCCTCAATACGCATCCTCGTCGCCATGAGAGATTGGTGAGCATCTCGCAAAGCAGTCTCAGTAATGCCAACTTTTGCCACGTTCAAATTCTCAATTTTGGCAATCCTGGACGTTTTTTCCTTCTTATCACTTTTGACAGCGTTCTTATTATTTCCTTCTTTCATGATCATTCACAGCCTCCATTACTGTAATGATGAGTCGCAAGTTTTTTTCGACTGTCCAAAGGAAGACTCAGATCGTTTTGCTTCATTCCAAAAACAATCAAGGTCTTTTAGTTGATAATCTTCCCACTCTCTTCCCTCTTGATGAACCATTTTTTCTACCTGGCGAAACCTCTCTTCGAATTTTTTATTGGCTCTTTGAAGCGCAATATCAGGATTGACTCCCAAATGTCGAGAAAGGTTTACTACAGCAAAAAATAAATCCCCTAACTCTTCTTCCACTCTCTCTTGTTCCTCTTGGTTCACAGCTGCCTCTACTTCGCTTAGCTCTTCTTTTATTTTATCTGTAACTGGCTTTATATCTCCTTTTTCCCAATCAAAACCTACATGAGAAACTTTTGCCTGAATACGATATGCCTTCAGAAGTGGGGGCAAACTTTCTGGGATGCCAGCGAGAACAGACTTATCTTCTCGCTTCTTTAAGGATTTTTCTTTAACCTTAATCTTTTCCCAATTAGCAAGAACATCAGCACTCCCATTTACTTCCATTTCACCAAAAACATGCGGATGCCTTCGTATGAGCTTATCACAAATTTCGGATATTACATCTTTTATATCAAAAAAACCCTGTTCTCTCGCCAATTGTGCTACAAAAACAATTTGAAGCAAAACGTCTCCCGCTTCTTCCTTCATTTCGTCTATATCTTGCTGAGAAATAGCATCTACAAGTTCGTATGCTTCTTCAATTATGTGACTTCTAAGAGTTTCGAAAGTCTGCTCTCTATCCCACGGACATCCTTCTGGAGCTCGAAGTCGGGCCATTATAGATACAAGCCGTTCAAGGTCGGCATTTACTGTTGTACTCATTTTTTACCCTCCATATCCAGCTTTGTCGATAAAAGCGATTGAATAGCGTTAGCCGCATTACTCATACCTTTATAGCCGCCTGGACCTACTATACGATCAATCGTTTTTATCCATCCCTTTATATTTTTCAGTTTAGAATATAAATCCTCTTTTTTAAACATAATCACAGTTTGATCTAATCCAGAAACTATAGACGTTATTCCAACAAACGATCCACAATTTCGCACAATTGCTGTATTAATAAGATAGGCAAGTGCATCTGGTAATGGGCCAAACCTATCGCGAATTTCCTTCCGCAACTCTTCTAATTCCTGCCAGGTACTATTTTTCAACAATCGTCTATACAATGTAATACGAATATTTTCCTGAGGAATATAACTAGACGGAATCGCTCCTGTAAGTTCACTATCAACTGGAGTCTCAAGGAAAAGTTCGCCTCTTACTCTAGCAATTTCTTCTTCAAGCATTTTGTAATATAAATGGTAGCCCATATGTTCTCCTTGTCCATGCTGAGTCACACCGACAAGATCTCCACTACCTCTTATTTTCAAATCCTGGAGGGCCAAATTATAGCCTGAGCCAATGTCGGAAAAAGCCGAAATCGCTTCAAAACGCTCGGCGGTTTCTTTTTGAAGAGGAACATTTTCCGGATAAAGGAAAAAAGCGTATGCTCCCTCTTCTCGGCGTCCTACTCTGCCTCGAAGTTGATACATTTGTGCCAAACCTAATTCTTGCGCATTATCCACTATCAAAGTATTGGCTCGTGGAATATCAAGTCCACTTTCAACTATTGTCGTACAGACTAAAATATCCAAGTTTCCATTGTAAAAATCCAACATCGTTATTTCAAGATCGCGCTCAGCCAATTGACCGTGTGCGATTCCAATTTTTGCATCGGGAAACATATGTTTTAGTTCTACAAATATATTTTTCAAACGGTTAATTCGATTAGAGACAAAAAACACCTGACCGCCTCTATTTAATTCTCGTAAAACAGCTCTCTCCATAACATCTTTCCGTCTTGGACCCACCATAGTCAATACAGGAAGTCTATTATAAGGCGGGGTCGAGATAACAGAGAAGCTTCTCAAACCACGTAACGACAAAGAGAGGGTTCTTGGGATAGGTGTAGCTGAAAGAGTTAAAACGTCAATTCCTTCTCTTGTCTCTTTTAGCTTTTCTTTATGCATAACTCCAAATCGATGTTCTTCATCAACAATGAGAAGGCCTAGATCAGCAAATTCTATATCTTTTTGAAGAAGCCGCTGTGTTCCGATAAGTATATCTACACGTCCATTTTTCGTATCTTCCAAAATCTTTTTCTGCTTCGAAGAAGATATAAAACGGGATAAAACCTCAATTCGCAAGGGGAAACCAGCCATACGACTTCGAAATGTATGGTAGTGTTGTTGAGCTAATATAGTTGTTGGAACAAGCACAACCACTTGTTTACCAGCTTCAGCTGCTTTAAAAGCAGCACGCATGGCTACTTCTGTTTTACCAAAACCCACATCCCCAACTAACAACCTATCCATAGGATACGGACTTTCCATATCCTCACAAATGTCTTTTTCAGCTTGCAACTGATCAGAAGTCTCAACATATGTGAAAGCCTCCACAAAATGCCTATACATTTCTGTGTTTGGTGGGAAGGCGTATCCTTTTAGCAACTCTCTTCGAGCATAGAGGCGAATAAGAGTCTTAACCTCTTCCTGAATTCGCTCTTTCGTTCTTTCCAGGCTCTTTTTCCATCGCGTTCCGCGTAAGGAATCGAGAACAGCATCTGCCGTTGCTTCTTCGTGCAAAGGAGAAATTTTATGAACCTGCACAAATGGAACAAGTAGTCTTTGCTTATTTGCAAATTCAAGAACAAGAGAATCAAGCTTCTCTTCCCCTGAAATTATCTCCTCAACACCTCTATAAACAGCAACTCCATAATCTTCGTGGATAACTAATTGGTTCTCTATTAATCTTTCTTTCCAATCGAGTGGGAGGGCTCGCCAGGGTTTAGCGCTTCTTGATACGGTAACACCTGCTATCTCATAATCTGATATCCATACCTCTTTACGAGATACATCTATAAAACCTTTGGAGAGAGCTCCTTTATGAAAGATGACATGCGATTGTATTTCTTTATCATTTTGTAGCGATGTCCCAGAAGAAACAATATGAATAGAATATAACTCTTTACGCCAATATGTACATGTCCACTTAAACTTTTCTATATCCCCTCGAAAGTGAGGACATTCTTGTATATCAAACGACTCTTCAGAACGAGCAATAGTCGTACTAATTCTAACTTTAGATTTTGCAGATAAAGTAGAAATGACAAAATCAGGCCATGATGGTAAAGATGGGATATCCCCTTCATGTCGAAGATCTTCCCACAACCATCGATATGATTCAGCTTTATTTTCTATGAGAGAAGGCTCGAAAAGAATAACTTTGCACGAGGAGGGGAGGATATCTTCCAACACCTTTTTTCTAGCTGTCTTTATACTATGAATTTCAATCTCTTCAAGTTCAGAAACGCTTGTTTGACTCTGAGGGTGGAAAGAGCGAATACTCTCTATTTCCTCATCGAAAAACTCAACCCGGATGGGCAAAGCATATGCCGGATCATAAATATCAACGATAAATCCCCTCACGACATACTGTCCTGGACTCCAGACAAGATCAACTCGCTCATATCCAGCATTTTCCAACCATGAAAGAAGGCGGCTACGAATATAATTCGAATTTCGTTTCAAATGGAATAGTCCGTCTCCTATAAGGAAAGGAGAGAGCAAGCCACCAGGAGTTGTGGCCAGTATTCCGCCCTTTTTCTCCCACGAAGATAAAACCTCTCCCCGTTGAAGATAGAGAGGTTTATTGCGTATCCCCTCTACTGTCAATGGCAATTCATATAAAAGTTCTGCACTTTCGCCTTGCCAAAGGTTTTCGTAATCTGAGATAAAATCTTCAGCCTGTCTTTGATCAGGCAGCACAACAAGAAGAGGTGGCGTATTACGACCAACAACCCATGCACGAGAAGCTCCATCTATAGGAAGATGGATATGTCCACCCTTTTTCCAAAGATATTCTTTAATATTCCAAAGTAATCCTTCTGGTTCTTTTTTCTCCATATTTGATAATTTTATAAGTATCAATCCTTGTTATCATAATAAAAATGGCGAGACATCGGTCTCGCCATTTAATTATCATCTTTCCCTGTCCGTTCCTTCTTAGCATTAATCAGGCTCATAGCTGATTGAATTTCTTCTTTAAGCCACAGCTCTACTGCATTTACAGCCTCATCCAAAACGTCAGGAAGTAAAGATCGCTCTTCTGACGGGAAGGTTCCGATTACCCAGGATATCATGTCTCTCCCCATGGGAACAGCACCGACTCCTACCCTAAGACGCGGAACGTTCAATGTTTGAAGAGCTCCTAAAATTGATGCAAGGCCATTATGTCCACCCGCAGAACCTTTTGTTCTCAATCGCAATTTTCCAAAAGGAAGCGCAACATCATCACTTACCACGAGTACATCTTCAGGCTCAATTTTGTAAAATCTACAAACCTGCCCAACAGATTTACCACTAAGATTCATGTAGGTAAGAGGTTTCAAGAAAATACATTTTTCGCCACAGATGAACTCAGGGCCCCATACCATACCATCAAATTTCAAAGAAGGAGCACCTAGCGAATGAGAATCAATAAAACGATCGAGAATCATCCAGCCTACGTTATGACGAGTTAAAGCGTATTCAACGCCAGGATTACCAAGACCTACAATAAGTCGCAAGAGAAACTACTCCTCTTCTTCCTCCTTGGCCTTTCCTTTCGCCACGACCTCTACTTCTCCAGCTGCGGTTTCCTCTTCTTCTTCCTCAGTCTCAGTTTCAATCTGAGGTAATGCGACAGAAACTACCATCTCTTCCGGATCAATAACAATCTCAGCACTCTCAGGAAGTGAAAGGTCTTTGACTAAGAAACTATCGCCAACTTTCAAGCCAGAAACATTAAGAACCACAGAATCTGGAATCTCTATTGGCAATACGTCCATTTCAATTTCATACAATGTCTGTTCAAGAACAGCTCCCTGTTTAAGAGCAGCGCAAGCCTCTTTACCTTCAAGCAAGACAGGAACATTAACAGCAACCTTACGTCCCTTAACAAGCTGGATAAAATCAATGTGCATTACATCTTGGGTAATAATATTCTTCTGCACTTCTCTCATGAGGCACATTTCTTCCTTACCGTCGGGAAGGGTTGCAAGAATACGAATAGTCTCCCAGTGACCGGAACGAATCAATGGTGCCACTTCTGAAACCTTCACTTTTGCAGTAATAGAATCCTTATATTCGGGACCATAAAATACTGCTGGGACATAGCCGGTGGGTCTCAGCTTCTTGACGGCTTCTTTCCCCTTCTCACTTCTCTCTTCAAGAGCTATCTTTACGAACTCAGCCATCTACAAACATCCTCCTTTTAGAAAAACAAATGCTACCGAAAGCACATTATTAACTGAATAAACTGCTAACGGATCTGTCACTGTGCACTCGAGCTATTGCTTCCGCAAATAACGGAGCAATAGATAGCTGTGTAATTTTATCCAACTTTTTGTTTTCAGGCAATGGAATTGTGTCAGCTAAAATAACACTATCTATATCAGCTTTTTCCAGCCTCTCAATAGCTGGCCCGGAAAGAACTCCATGAGTTGCACAAGCATAAACTTTCTGAGCTCCACGCTCTTTTAAAGCAGCAGCTGCATTACAGATAGTTCCTGCAGTATCTATGATATCGTCAATGAGTATGGCTACTTTACCTTCTACATCTCCTATAATTTCCATTACTTCGCAAAGATTAGCCACGTCATGGGAACGACGTTTATCTACTATAGCAAGATCAGCATTTAAAGTTACAGCAAAACGACGTGCGCGAACAACTCCACCTACATCAGGAGCGACTACGACCACTTCGTCTCTTTTTATCTCACTGGGGAAGTTTTCCTTGAAATAATTCGCCAAAAGAGGAACCCCTGTCAAATGATCAACGGGAATATCGAAAAAGCCCTGAATCTGTCCTGCATGTAAATCTGCAGTTATCAGACGAGAAGCTCCACTATGTTCCATAAGATTTGCTACAAGTTTGGCAGATATTGGATCTCTTGCCTTTGTCTTTCGATCTTGCCGAGCATATCCAAAATACGGAGTTACGACATTGATTCGATAGGCAGATGCACGCTTTAAAGCATCAAGCATAATAAAAAGCTGCATAAGATGCTCATTAACGGGATTACATGTAGGTTGCACCACATAAACATCTGCTCCGCGTACACTTTCTTCAATAGAAAGCCCTAGCTCTCCATCGGAAAAGCGAAAATGTTTAGCACGGGATAATTCCACACCCAGTTCCGCGCAAATTCTTTTGGCGAATTCCGGATGGGCTGTTCCCGAAAAAATCTTCAGTTCCCTGGAACTGGAACCCATCACTCCTTACCCCCTTCTTGATTGCTGCCTTTGCGGCGCAAAACCCAGCCCTCTATATTTTTCTGTCTGGCTCGAGCAATGGCAAGGGCCCCTTCAGGAACGTCATCGGTTATAACAGATCCTGCTGCTGTAAAGGAGTCATCACCAAGAGACACTGGCGCAACAAGCATGGTATCGCTTCCTACAAAGCACCTATCACCAATGTGTGTTGGATTTTTCGCAACACCATCGTAATTACAAGTTATTGTTCCTGCACCTATGTTCACATGGTTGCCAATGGTTGCATCTCCTATATAAGACAGATGCGGAACCTTGCTTCCTGAACCAATTGAGCTTTTTTTAATTTCCACAAATTTACCAACAAAGGCTCCTTCTCCTATATGAGCATTATCTCTTATAAAGGAGAATGGACCAATTGTAGCATGGTCTTCTATTTCACTTGCAATTATAGAAACAAAATTAATAATATCAACACTTTTACCTATTACAGTATTGCGAACAAGAGAATGACTCCCTATGTGAGTACCGTCACCTATTTCAGTATTCCCATAAAGTTGAACGAAAGGATCAAGCCATATATCTCCCTCTAGCCTGACCCGAGGTCCGATGAAAACAGAAGAAGGATCAGCACATTTTACACCCTGGCTCATCCAATGATTTAAAATTCTTTGCTTCAAAATAGAAGTAGCTTCAGCAAGCTGAAGAGGGCTGTTAACCCCTTGAAAATCTGTACCGTTATCAAAACAAAGAGCCTCTACGCTCTTGCCCTGCTCATACATAAGCCCAACAACATCAGGCAAATAATACTCCCCCTGCACATTATCGTTAGCAAGAGAGTCAATATTTGAAAGGAGATCGGGAGTTCTGAAAATATATATGCCGCTATTCACTTCCCGTATTTTTTTCTGTTCTTCTGAGGCATCTTTTTCTTCCACGATAGAAAGTGCGTTTGAATCTCTTACTACTCGACCATACCCTGCAGGAGTCTCTGTAATAAAACTAGCGAAAGTACAAGAAGCTGGGGAATCTATATGCGCTTTGACCAAATCAATAAGAATTTCACTCTTTAGGAGAGGTGCATCACCAGGAATAACAAGAATATCTGAAAAAGAGTTCCACCATTCCTTCGATATTTGCACGGCATGCCCTGTTCCTAACTGGTCATGCTGCCATATCACCCGAACTTCAGGACTCATGGCACTTATATAAGTCTGCACAGCATCTCCGCCATGACCAATAACTACTGCTCTATTCTCCAAACCAGCCGCTAGAGCTGCCTGAAGAGGATAAAAAAGGAGGGGCTCTTCAAGAACAGGCTGAAGAACTTTTGGGAGGTTACTTTTCATTCTCGTTCCCTTACCTGCAGCGAGAATCAAAACGCCTACCGTTCGACGATCAAACACTTTCCCCATCACCTTCATTCTATCTATAATCAAACACAAAAGAGGGGGAACCTAAGGTCCCCCTTCTTGTAATATCAGATGGCTGGGGTGGCTGGATTCGAACCAGCGATCACGGATCCAAAGTCCGCCGCCTTGCCGACTTGGCTACACCCCAGTATGAATGCCGGTAAATATACTAGCAGAGGATTCCGACATGTCAAGAAGAGAGTTGATTATTTTTTAAAATCTTATTCAGGAAACCATCTCTTAAAGAGAATGTCAATAGATAAAAAAAGCTATATACTCAAGAAGAAAACTTTTTAGGGGGTTTTTATTCATGTTCGACTCTTTCAGTTTTGCATTGATTCAAGCCAAAGTTCTTCTCATTATGGTAGTAGCAATGCTTATTCTTACCATCCCCTTTGGAGCCATTGCATTCAGAACAGGGAAAAAAGGTTTCATTATTCTTACATGGGCCTTTTTTGCCGCGGGACTTCTCTGTATGGCTCTATATCTTTTACTCTACGTGGGATGGTGGATTGCATGGGCCCCCTTGCTTCCTATCTTAGTTATAGTGCTCATCTTCCACAAAAAGTGACATACAGCCCCCTCTGTTCAAGTCCACATATCCCTGATCTGTAATTTTAAGTTCTGGGATAACGCTAAGAGAAAGGAAACTCATAGCCATAAAAGGATGTGTAATTGAAGTCCCCAAAGTTTCTGCTGCTTTTTCTACATCTTCAATAGCAAGTATAACATCGGAAGCTGTTGAATCGCTCATAAGTCCCCCTACTGGCAAAGGAAGTGAAGCCAAAATCTGATCCCCTGACGCCACGACTAAACCTCCGCCTAAATTTCGAAGCTCTCTCAAGGCCGTTATTATAGATATATCGTCCATTCCAGCAGCAATAAAATTATGAGCGTCATGAGCAACTGAAGAGGCAAGTGCTCCTTTTTTAAGATCAAGTCCCTTCACGAAACCGGTAAAGAAACGTCGACTATCGCTATTTTTATCGACAACAACTATTTTTGCAATATCCCTCTTCTTGTCCGCAGTAACTTTTCCATTTGTGATTGTAGGATTTTCAATTAGATGTGTAGTAACAACTTGTCCCCTTCTAAAACCAATAAGCCTGATTTTTTTATTACCGGAAGGTTCTATGGAAATATCTTCCACTGTAGGGATATGGAAGACTTCGCTACTTTGAGGATAATTATGTTCACGTTTAAAGGGCGCTCCAAGTAATTCTCTGTTTTCAACCACTTTTTTCCCCTTTTTCCAAACATTGATAACATTACATGTTTCAAGAGAATCTAATAACACGAGATCGGCAATATAGCCAGGAGCAACTGCCCCTCGGTCAAAAAGTCTAAAATAACGGGCAGGAGAAAGCGTTACCATCCGAAGAGCAACAAGAGGGGAAAGACCCTTTTTTATAGAAAGACGAAGTGTTTCGTCTAAATGTCCTTTTGTCTGAAGATGATTTGCAGTTAAGTCATCGCTCACAAACATAGCGCATGAAGAGCGTGCTTCATTTTCCTTAATAAGAGGTAGTAACTCTTCTAAGTTATGTTCTGTTGCACCTTGGCGGATCATGAGCCACATTCCGCGTCTAAGTTTTTCCAACCCCTCTTCTTTCGTCGAACTTTCATGATCACTGGAGCACCCACTTAACAAATAAGCGCACAACTCCTTCCCTGTTACTCCTGGAGCATGACCACTTCGCACTACATCCCAAGATGCAAATATTTTTCCCCACATTTCTGCATCACCATGTATAACAGCAGGATAGTTCATCACTTCTCCAAGAGTAGTACACCAACCCTCTTCGTAAGTCCTTTTTATAGCCAAAGCGTCAAGTTCCTCGCGAGGAGTTTCAAAGGGTGAGGCGGGAACACACGAAGGTGCCGTCAAAAAAATGTCTAGGGGTAAATGAAGTGACTCCTCATACATAAATGAAAGTCCCTCCATGCCACATGTATTGGCTATTTCATGGGGATCAGCAATAACGGTTGTTGTTCCCCGAGGTAAAACCATTTCAGCAAAGCCTGCGGGAGTAAGCATGGTACTCTCTATATGACAATGACCTTCAATAAAACCGGGAGCAAGCACGGCATTCTTCGCGTCGACTTCCTCTTTTCCATAATATCCTGTACCAATACCAACAATATAACCATCGTAAATGGCTACATCCTTTTTCTCAAATTCAAGAGAAAAGACATTTGCTACTTTCGCATTCTTGATAACTACGTCAGCTGCTAATTCTCCCCTTGCTACTGCTAACATCTTTTTTATATTCACAATATAATCCTCCCAAAGGCCAAGAAAGACCCTTATAATAAGAACCTATAACGATCAAGAAAGAAGGGATACAGATGCAATCTTCCCATAGAATTCAAAATTTAATTATAATTCTTTTATTAGGGATTATGTTTCCTTTTACAGCACAAGCATCTTCCATATACAGCATTTATATTCCATGCGAAATTGGAGCTTCTGCCTATGCATTGCTTCCTGATGGATCTCGCTACGATCTCGGCACAATTTTATCTTTACCTCAAACAAGCCGTTGGCCTAGTTATACTGCAAGCCAATGGGGACAAGCAGGTTCAGTTTGCGCATCCGCAGTTAATGCCGTACATTTACTTTGTTCTGTAGAAAAAGGTAAAGGTCGTACTATCAGTATTTTACCAGAAAAGACTATCGCCCCAGCCGCTGGAAAAAAGACATACTTTTCTATTCAAAAAGATGCAGGAACTGGACTTTTTGGGGGATGGGCACCTCCTGTAGGCACACCTGTTTATATTATTAAAAAAGGTAGTTCACAAAGTCGCCTCTCTTCTGAGAACTTTCCAGAAGAAGGTGATGTTCTTTTTATGCCTGTAGAAGAAAAAGAACATCCCTTCCTAATAGATATCGAAAACAGACCTGGTGGCCGTGTTATAGCATGGAATTCTCGGGGAGTTAACGTTATTGCTAGAGTTATTCGACCTGTTTATGGAGTCGGGCGTTTTGGTGGCACTCTTTTTCAAACAGATAGTCGAATACGTGCCAATCACACTGGAGTTATCGATATAAGCACATCTCCAGTGGGAGAAATAGGGGGATTTCAAATACTGCCACTTTTTCATGCCGGATCTAAAGAAATGGCTTCTGCATGGACATTAACACAATGGATGATTATAGGAACTGAAAATGGTCATCGACTTATAGGCTCAACTCCTCTATTCTCTGATGGTCTTGTACCAGGAGGACAACTCTCAGATCACTTATGGGATATATGGTCTACGTATGGACGAAGACCTCTCGTTTTATGCCGAATAGACGGGGGATCGTGGCAGGCTTTACCTAAACATTCAGGCAAAGATGACAAGGCTTTGTTCAATGTTACTCATATTCGTTTATATTATCCTTTCACCGCAGAACCCAATAGATAGAAAGAAAAAGGGCTTGCGAGGTTTATAAGCTTTAAACCTGCAAGCCCTTTATTTACTCTACTGTAACGCTTTTAGCTAAATTTCGCGGTTGATCGATATCGCACCCTCTGATTCGTGCAACATAGTAGGCAAAAATTTGCAATGGAAGAACCGCTAAAAACGGATAGAGTTCTGCCTCTGTTGGGGGAACATAAAAAACATCTTCCGAAACATCTTCTATATCTCTATCTCCACGAGTGGCTATAGCAAATATTGGAGATTTTCGAGCTTTTGCCTCTAAAATGTTTGAGTATAGTTTTTCATATAGACCATCTTGCGGTGCTATAACAACAACGGGGACCTCACTTTCCAGTAAAGCAATAGGACCGTGCTTCATTTCCCCAGCTGCATAAGCCTCTGCATGGACATAAGATATTTCCTTTAGTTTGAGTGCCCCTTCCAATGCAATTGGGAAAGAACGCCCTCGTCCAAGGTACAAGAAATCTCGTAAAGAGGCGTATTTCTCCGCAATGTGATGTAATGATTCCTGCCGCTCAAGAATTTCTTCCAGCTGATAAGGTAAATTTAGAAGTCCCTTGATTATTCTCTCTTCTTCACTAGATGAAAGAGTTCCCCATAATTTGGCGATATAAAGGCCTAAAAGATAAAGAACTCCCAGCTGTCCTGTAAAGGTTTTTGTCGCAGCCACACCTATTTCCGGGCCTGCTTTCAGAAGAAGAACGTGATCCACTTCTCGAGCGAGTGTTGATCCCTGCCCATTTGTAATGGCAACGCACATTGCCCCTTTTCCCCTAGCCAATCGCTCTGCAGCAAGAGTATCAGCCGTTTCTCCAGACTGAGAAACAAAAATTGATAATGTGTCCTCACCTAAAGGCATGGGCCTATAACGATACTCAGATGCAACATCAACACGAATGTCAACAGGCAAAAGTTCTTCCATTAATCGCTCTGCGACTAAGGCTGCGTAGTAAGAAGTGCCACAAGCTACAATATGAATCCTTTTAATATGAGCAAGTGTATCTTTCGTCCAAGCAAGCTCTTTAGATAGATCTACTGAATTTTCAGATATTCTGTCTTTCAGAGTATTTCGTAGCACTGCACCTTGCTCGTTAATTTCCTTCATCATGAAGTGAGAATATCCGCCTTTATCGACCATGGATATATCCCAGTCAATCGTCTGAGCTTTTTTAGTAAGGGATTGCCCCGACTCGTCCCAAAATTTAATCCCTTGAGGAGATAGGAATGCAATATCACCGTCGTTCATATAGAAAACACTTTGGGTGTAAGGGAGCAAAGCCGGAACGTCAGAGGCACAAAAAGACTCTTTTTCTCCCTGGCCTACAACAAGAGGAGATCCTTTTCTTACACAGTAAATTGAATCTGGCTGATTCTTCACAAGAATGGCAAGGGCAAAGGAACCTCGAAGCCTTTTATAAAGAGAAACAAGAGAAGGGATAATATCCTTCTTCACTCCGTATAATTGAGAAAGAAGCTTGGCCACTACTTCCGTATCTGTTTCTGTCGTAAATTCTATTCCCTGATGTAAGAGTTCGTCTCTAATTTCTCTATAATTTTCAATTATCCCATTATGAACAAGAACAATCTGTTTATCACCATCCCAATGAGGGTGAGCGTTAACCACTGTTACTCCTCCATGAGTGGCCCATCTGGTATGCCCAATACCTAAATGTCCCAGCACATTTTGAGAAGACATTAATTTTTCTAGTTGCTGGACTTTCCCAACTTCTTTAATAACACGAATATCATCGCCATCATTTACGGCTATACCTGCAGAATCGTAACCGCGGTATTCGAGGCGCTTCATTCCATCTAGCAAAACATCAGTAGCATTTCGCCATCCTACATAGCCAACAATTCCGCACACGAGAATATTACACCGCCTTTCACTAAGGCACACGAAAATCTATTGCTCTTTTTGTCTCAGAAATTGCTTTCTGGTTTTGTAGAGCAAATTCAGGGTTTGATTTTCAAAACCCCGGGGGTATCCGCCGAAAATTTCGATATTCCCCCGACCTCGTCAACTGACATTCGTCAGTTCAGGCGCTTACACTCTTTCCGCTATAAGTTTTTATAGAAGCGATATTAGCTGTTCTTCATTTATCATCCTCCCTAAAGGCACTCACAGTTTGCAGTACTATATCACGTAAAGAAGAATCTTTCAGAGCCAATTCAATATTTGCATGCAGCCAACCCTTTTGAGTTCCACAATCGAGGCGTTGCCCCTTATAAACAACTCCCCACAATGGCTCCTCTCTTAACAATTGTTTCAAAGCGTCCGTCAACTGTATCTCTCCGCCAGCACCTGGCTGAACATCTTTCAAAATAGCAAAAATTCTTGGTGAAAGAACGTAGCGCCCCATTACCGCTAAATTACTCGGTGCTGTTCCTTTTGCCGGTTTTTCAACTAAATTTTCTATTCTGAAGATACCTTCCTGAACCATATCAGCTTCAACAATCCCATAACGAGAAGTTTCTTCTTCCGGCACTTCTTCGAGAGCAATAACACTTCCTCCTAATTGCTCTTGAACAGAAATAAGTTGCGCAAGAACAGAAGGACGAGCAATCATTACATCGTCAGGTAGAATAACACCAAAATATTGGCCCTCACAAAAAGCCTCTCCACAAAGGACAGCATGACCCAGCCCTAAAGGCTCCGCTTGTCGTGTATAGGCAAAACGCGCCACTTGAGGAATTTTTTGCACAAGTTCAAGATATTCCTTTTTTCCACGTTCTGCGAGAATTTTCTCTAATTCCCATGTCCGATCAAAATAATCTTCAATGCAACGTTTTGATCGGCTTGTAACAATGACCATATCGGTACAACCTGCCGCTATGGCTTCCTCTACTCCGTAGGAGATAATCGGTCTATCCACGAGAGGAAGCATCTCTTTAGGAATATCTTTGGTTGCAGGTAGAAAACGAGTGCCTAGCCCCGCTGCAGGGAATAGGCACTTTGTTATTATCTTTTTTGACATAATTTTCGACATCCTTTCGGCATCACATACAAATAACTAACAACACTTCATCTGTATCTGACCGACCAGATCCTTTGAAATATCTTCCATCAACTTATGATCTTTTGCCTCTACAAGAACCCTCATAAGGGGTTCTGTTCCAGATGCACGAATAAGAACTCTCCCCTGGCCCATCAGTTTTCTATTCGCCTCTTGAGAGATATCGGTAATAAAAGCCGGATCAACATCTTTACCTTTACAAATTTCAACATTTCTTAAAAGCTGAGGGTAACGATCAAAACGATCAACAAGAGTATTAATATCTTCTCCTAAATCGGAACAAGCCCTCAGGAAGGTGAATCCTGTACAGATACCATCGCCTGTAGATGTAAATTCCTTAATAATAATATGTCCCGATTGCTCTCCACCCAAAGAAGCTCCACGGAATTTCATCATCTCTAAAACATAACGGTCGCCAACAGGGCATCTAAATACGTCAATATTTTCCCTTCGCAGGTGTTCCTCCAAGGCAAGATTACTCATTACTGTTGCAACAAGACCGTTTCCGAGTTTTTCTCTTTTCGTAAGCCAGCGGGCAAGAACCCAAAGAATAATATCGCCATCAAGAACGCGTCCTCGCGAATCTGTCAAAAGAACTCTATCTGCATCTCCATCATAGGCAATGCCAACTTCTGTTCCGTTACTTTTTACCTGAGAAGCGAGATGAGCCATATTCATAACTCCTACGCCTTCGTTAATATTAAGGCCGTCAGGAGCATCTCCAGATATAAACCAATGAGAATGATCTACTACTTTATTGATAGCATGAATAATAGGAACGGCTGCACCGTGAGCACAATCGAAAGATATGGAACGATCAAGTACCTTCGATTCTGAAATAAGAGTTGCTAGCCACTGCGCATAGGCCTGAACTATATCTTCTCTTTCAGTAACTTCACCAATGGATGCCCCGGTAGGACGCCAATCATCAATAAGATTATCTCCCAAGTATTCTTCTATAGATGCCTCTGCATCATCATTCAGTTTATGCCCTTCATGATTCAGAAATTTGATGCCATTATATTCTGCAGGATTATGAGAAGCGCTAATAACCACTCCACCCTGAGCCTGAATATGCTTTATCGCGAAACTGACCCCCGGCGTAGGAATAACCCCCAAAGTTAAAACTTTTGCACCGGCTGAAAGCATCCCTGCCACTAAAGCATTTTCTAACATTTTACCTGAACGACGAGTGTCTCTTCCGATAAGAATTCTTGGACGAGGGATTCCTCTTTCTGTCAGGTACAGCACATACGACCGCCCAAGACGCAACGCCATTTCAGGAGTCATAGCTCCTCGATTTGCCACATCTCTTACGCCATCAGTGCCGAAAAGACAACGTACTTTTTTTTCGCTTTCCTCCAAAACCTTCACCTTCCCCCGCTCCTTTTTACTCCACTTCCGCACGCACAGTAACTCGTGAAGGGTCCACCTTGACAACTCGAATACTTGACGATGTATTTCGTATTTGCACAGGAACCATAAGCTTTCTCGAAACTATGTTTGTTACGTTAACATACGGTTGTATAGGAAAATCGGTTTCACTTATTTTTTCTATTTCCGATGGAATTCCTTCTATAGTGATATTAACAGTGTTTGGTTCGACGCTCCAACCTGGATATATGCTATTACCTTCAACTTCCACCCCTACATTTGTAAGAAGTTTCGACACGGTGTATGGTTTTAAAAGAATATTAACTCTTACAGATGAAGCTCCCGTGTATTTCAACAATGAATCGTCTAATGGTTTTAAAGGAACGATCATACTCTGCTCTTGAGCAAGACCTGTAATATCGATGGTTTCGGTCTCAAGACGAGTCACTTTGCCTAATCGTGGATATGGTCCTTCTACTTCAACTTCAGACGGCTCCACGACTATAGCTTTCACAGAATAATCAGAATCAGGCTCTCCAATAACCTGTACATTCACTGGAACTTTCTTTTTAGGTAACCCTTGAGCTAACACAGCGGTAACTTTGATTTGGCCCGGATCAATCGTTACTTCATCCTCAAAAGGTTGAGATTTCACGATTTCTACGGGAAGCGTTATTTCCTCACCACTTTTTAACTGTTCGAGAGTTGGAGATATTCGTACACTTTCTATACGTGCAAGGTCTTTTTCAATTCCTTTGACAGTGACATCTTTAGGCATAATATGCACAGACTCAAGATAAATCCCTGAGGGTAACCCCTCTTTTACCACTACTTCTACAGGAACAAGACGATCTACATATCGTATCATTTCTAAAGCAATTTGTGATGGATTTATACCTACGACTTTAACATCTTTAGGTACAATAGCGCGCACTGCCAATCTATATTTACCCAGAGAAAGCCCCTTAGTATCGACTTCACACAAGATACTACCCTGTTGTAGACTATCTAAAACCCTTCGGCTTCCAGAAACACTAACCTCTACCGTCTTTGTCTCTGGTTTTAATATAGTTTGCGAAGGAACATTTAAAAAATCGACCTGACATCTGAAGGTTTTTACAATCTCATTAGCCCTGTCTCCCGAGACATAAAACCAGAGAAGGACTGCAATGACGATAGATATTATCCTCAAAAAGTGAGGAGAAGACAAAAGTACATCTATTTTTCTATTTCCAGGTGTCATTGTAATGTAACTCCCTTCTTGAAGGCTCTATTGCCACAGCGACCGTATATCTTCGTGTATTCTATCAAGAAATGAGCGTTTCTCTTTTTCTTCAGCCCCAAAATAGTGCAAGAGAAGCTTATATACTTGATTTTCCTTTAAATTTCTAGATAAATGCCCATTAATAGCTAAGGAAATTTCTCCTCGTTCCTCTGAAACAATGAGCGCAATAGCATCAGAAACCTCAGTTACACCAAGAGCTGCTCGATGACGAGTACCAATCCATCTTGAAAGATCTGTATTTTCCGTCAAAGGCAGATACGTTCCGGCAGAAATAATCATATCTCTATCAATAATGACAGCTCCATCATGAAGGGGATTGTCAGGCCAAAAAATAGCGATAATGAGCTCCTGCGATATTTCTGCATTCAACTTAACTGCAGTACTCCAAAAATCTCTCAAGCCAGTCTCTCTTTGTAACACCATAAGGGCTCCAATTTTCTGGCCTTTCAAATATCCCAAAGCCCTTGTAATCTCCTGACTGAGTGCTTCCGCTTTTTTTTGGGCACGTTTCCTTCTCCAAATATTGCCACGTCCAAGTTCCTCAAGCATACGTCTGAGTTCTGGTTGAAAAACGATAGGAATAGCAATGATCAAAACTCCAAGGACTTTCCCTAAGAACCATGACAACGTTCGAAGCTCAAAAAACCTGGCCAGAGATGCAACAACACCAAGAATCAGCAACCCTTTCACAAGTTGCATTGCACGCGTTCCGACAAGCAAAAGTAATAAACGATGGATAATAACAGCTATGATGACAATATCAAGAATGTCATGCCATCGAAATAAATCTAGCATATTGACCCTCCCATGCTATTCAGTAACATGGATAGAAACATACGGAGATGTTGTTAACGCAAGTAAAGCCCCATATTTTACTGAAAATCGTATTTTATCTCCTACACATAGTTTTCTGTCACACTCTTCCACATCAAGAACCATATGATCACTTGACGCACCTAAAATTTCAATTCCTTTATCACAAGGCAAAAGAGCATCTATTCTTGCATCTTGCTTGCCAATGGCTGCGAGAGCACGCAATCGAACTCCTTTATCAACAAAAACGGGGATGTCGCCAAAAGCATCTGCAGCAATTGTTCCTAAAGGAACGCTAGGTTTTCTCTTTACTTCTATCACTTCTGCTTCTAAAAATATAGTGTTCCGTAGTAAATATGGGAACGTTTTGCCTCCTGACGAGTCCGTTCCAAGCAAAATAGCCTCTCCTATTCTCAACGAATTGATGCAAGAAGGCATAGTACCATCGTCAAGAAGAGACAAAGATGATGTGGCACCTCCTGAACACAAGGGGACACTACACTCCAAGTATTCTTCTAACTTTTTTTTAAGGGAACCTAATGTTTCCAATTTTTTTCGAGAAGGAAGCACTCCTCCAAAACATCCAAAATTCACACCGACGCCTAGACAATCTATGAAGCGACACTTCTTCAGGACAGAGGCTATCTGTTCTAATTCGTCTGGCCATATGCCCTCTCGTAAATCACCCAAATCGATCATGAGTAACACGTTATGCCTTTTCTTTTGTAAGCTGCACTCTGCATCAATTGCTTGTATTGTCTCAATCATCGAAACAACAGATGAGTCACAAAGTTCCACAACTTCAGGAATTTCACTCATCATAGGAGGCCGCAGCATCATTATGGGAACAGGAAGGCACATTTCTTTACGTAGTCGATATAAATTTTCTATACGACTATCAGCTATTCCTTCACACCCATTCTCAACCATAATACGGACAATATCTTCATTGGCACAGGCTCCTTTTGCTACACCGTAAACTCCTATATTCCATTGACGACACAATGAAACAACGTGGGCAGCATTGTAGGCAATTTTCTCACGTTGAACTATGAGACGAGGCCAAAGACTCATACTCTCTTACCCTCCTCTTAATTTACGAAGTACAGTAAGATTTCCTTTATTTCCCAGTCCATTTTGTGGTGTTTCCAGTAATGCCGGTATCCCGTTCCATCTACTGTCATTGACTATGAAAGAAAAGGGCAAAACCCCTAACTCTCCTTCTCCAATATGTTGATGTCTGTCAAGATGACTATTACGAGCATGAGCACTGTCATTTAAATGCCAACATCCAACTCGTTCAAGTCCTATTTTACCCATAAGAGACGAGACAAAACGCTCATAAGCTTCAAAAGTTCGCAATTCGTATCCTGCAGCAAAGAGATGACACGTATCGAGACACAATCCTAAACGTTCATTTTGAGGAAAATGATCAAGCACAGACTTCAATTCGTCGAGAGAACTTCCTAATATACTTCCTTGCCCTGCCATAGTTTCAATAAGAATCCGAACTCTTGTCACAGATGTGCGTTGTAACACCTGCCCTAAACTGTTAACAAGCTTTCCTATTCCTTCATCACGAGGTCGCCCCCGAGATGATCCTGGATGAACAACAATTTCATCAATACCAAGCATATCGCAACGTTCTACCTCTTCAGTAAGAGCAACTATACTTTTTTCTCGAGTTTCATCTGGTGATGCAAGGTTGATAAGATATGAAGCATGAACAACAACTTGTTGTATACCACTCCGCCGCCATGCATGTAAAAAACGTTCTGCCCGAGACATAGAGATAGGAGTACTATGCCATTGTAACTGATTTTTGGTAAACATCTGTATAGCTTCACATTCAAGATCCTCGCCACGTTCTATTGCTCGTTCAAGACCACCTGCAATGGAAACGTGAGCGCCGATTAAAGGCATAAATTAATTTCTCCCTTACGTAACATAGTTATAAATCGATACAATATGAAGGCAGTGACACCCCATATTATCCTTCCATCAGGAAGATCATAGCGCGGGGTCTCAAACTGTATTCCTTCATGTTCAATCTTATATATTTCAGGAATAACTGGGATAGAATCCAGTTGCATAAATGCTATGCCGGCAACCTCTTCATGAGAAAGCTTAAGTCTCGACATGAGAGTCTCATCTGAAATCACACCTACAACAGGATAGACGGCAAAACCGCTTGTCACTGCTTTTTGGGGTTCCATAAGATATATAGGCTCTATATACTCTCGTTCTAAACCAATCTCTTCCTCTGTTTCCCGCAACGCTGTTTCAAGAGGGCCTCTGTCAAAATCATCCCGTTCTCCTCCTGGGAAACACATTTCGCCGCCATGACGCTTCATAAAGTAGGGACGTTCTAAAAAAAGAACTTTATACCCCTTTTCTGATCGGAAAAGAGGTACAAGGACAGCACTAAGCCGTTTCCCATCTAATGTAAGTAAGTAATTCCATGGAGGAAAAGAGGTTTGCATATTGCATCTTTTCCCTGAAAAATCATCTATTGCCATCTACATCGTCAGCTCCTCATGCTCTAAGACGAACGCTTCCTGCATAGACAACACCACGGAATCCATCGACCGTAACCATCATCCCGTCTTCAAGAACTGAAAGTGCATTGCTTGCACTAACAACACATGGTATTCCCAATTCTAAAGCAACTATAGCCGCGTGACACGTCAATCCACCATGTTCTGTAATAATAGCTGCAGCTTTTCTCATAGCAGGAACAAAATCTTTATCTGTCTGGGAAACGACTAAAATGTTGCCTCTTTCCATTTTCTCAAGAGCCTCTTCTGGCGTATTCGCCTTTTTCACTACACCAAAAGCTTCTTTTTTCAAAAGAGAAAGGCCTTTGACTAAAATTCGACCCACTGTATGAACTTGCAACATATTAGTTGTTCCTGGAATACCCATAGGGACACCTGCCGTAACAACAACTATATCCCCTTCCTTCAAAAGCTTGTTTTCCAAACATAATGAAAAGACATTATCAATGGCCTGTTCCTGATTGGAAATATTTTCAACTCTAAGAGGTTCTACTCCCCAATATAAAGCCAATTCTCGCCATGTTCTCAAGACAGGAGTGGCTCCAATAATCTTACATGGGGGACGATGCTTGCTAATCATTTGGGCTGTACTGCCACTTCGAGTAAGGGAGATAATTGCAGCAGCACCCATTTCTCGCGCGACTTCAACAGAAGCTCCGCTTACTGCATCTGGCACTCCCGTACTTAACTGCTTTCTATGAAGGGGATGTTGCCAAAGCTCTATATCCTTCTCAACTCTCTCCACTATGCGGCGCATCGTTTCTACAGACCTGAGAGGATACGTTCCTTTCGCCGTTTCTCCCGAAAGCATTACGGCATCAGCTCCATCAAGAACAGCATTTGCAACGTCACTTGCTTCTGCTCGTGTAGGACGGGGATTTCTAATCATAGAGTCTAGCATCTGGGTCGCAACTATAACAGCTTTCCCCTTAGAACGACAAAGATCTATAATCTCTTTTTGTACTAGAGGAACCTCCTCCGTGGGAATTTCGACACCCAAGTCTCCACGGGCAATCATCACCCCATCAACTACATCTAGAATTTCATCTATACCATCGACAGCTTGTCGTGTCTCTATTTTCGCTATAATTTTCATAGTTCCGCCAGCTTCTTCGATTACTTTTCTAACATCCATGATGTCTTTTTGATTTTTGACAAAAGAAACGGCGATATACTCCATGTCATTTTTCAAACCCCAACAGATATCAGAACGATCTTTTTCCGAAAGAGCTGGAAGGGAAATGGAAGCTCCCGGTATATTGACTCCTTTTCGCTCTCCTAGTTCTCCACCAACGATAACTGTGCAATGTACATCATTCTCACTAATTTCTGTAACTTTGAGGTGAAGAGTTCCATCGTCAATATAAATATCTTGATCCACGCTGCTTTCTATTGGTAAGTTAGCATAATTAACAAAAACTTCTTTATCATTACCAACAACATCTCGTGTTGTTAAAACGAAATCTTGTCCTTTTTTCAAAAAAACAGCGCCTTCCTGTAACGTTCCAGTTCTAATTTCTGGCCCCTTTGTATCAAGAAGAGTGGCAATAGGAGATCCCATTTTTCTTTCGACTTCTCGAACGAGGTCAAGACGAGCCTTATGTTCCTCATAAGAACCATGACTAAAATTAAAACGAGCTACATTCATTCCTTCCTCTGCCATAGAACAGAGCATCTCAAAAGTTGAACATGCCGGGCCAATCGTGCAAACTATTTTCACTTTCTTCATTATTTCTGACCCCTTCCGTCTATCAAATATGGATTACGTTTATTCATTACATCAACAGCAGATTTCGTAAGATTCCTCTGGAATCACAGAGGATAGTCCTTTCATCTTTATAGTAGGACCATCTACTTTTATGCCTGCCAGAAGAATAGTAACACTGCCTATCCCGTTTCGAATCTCTAATAACACCTGAGATCGGCCAGGAAAATCTTTGAGAGAACGAATAAAGTTTTTCACACATTCTTGCGGTAATAAAGTTCCGTCAAGTACAATTTTCACATACGGAAAATTTCTCTCTTGAAGAGACTGAAAAGAGACAATCTCCCTGGCAATAATATTTCCAGAGCCTCTATCATCTAAAGTGCCCCTGACTACACAAATTTGCCCAGGTTCTACTTGTTCCTTTACAGATGACCATGTTTTCGGGAAACAAATAACCTCCACTTTTGACTCTGCATCTTCAACCTCAAGAATCCCCATTGGGTCTCCTCGTTTCGTGTATTTCTCCTTTGCAGAAAGCACCATACCTCCAATTTGCGGAGGCATATTTTTACTCTTCCAATATTTGAGGTCTGAAATACGACACGTACAATAACGACCAACTTCATCTTCATGTTGAGCAAAGGGATGACCGCTGATATACAAACCTACAACATCTTTTTCGAAATCAAGACGTTCATAAATATTATAATCATCGATATCAGGAAGTTCTGGTTCAAGATCCCCCTCTTCCCCATCTCCATCAAGAAGCGACAAAAGAGAACATTGGTTTTTTTCCTCGCTTTTCTTCTGAGCCAGGGCTATAAAATCAGGAAGCGCTGTTACTAGTTGACATCTATTTGTCGTTAAGCCATCAAAAGCCCCTGCTTTTATAAGATTTTCGATAACTGATTTATTTACAACCCTTAAATCTACACGGCACAAGAAATTCCAAAGGGAGATGAAGGGCCCCCCGCATTCTCTAGCTTTTATAATGGCTTCCACAGCACCATGCCCAGCCTTGGACACTGCACCTAAACCAAAACGTACAACATCTTTTACAGCTGTGAAAGACTCCATGGAAGAATTAACATCTGGAGGAAGCACTTCAATACCAGAATTTCTGACTTCTCGCACATATCGTGCCATTACATCTTTTTTTGAACCTATCTGACTTGTTAAATATGCGGCCATAAATTCCGACTGGAAATTAGCCTTAAGATAAGCCGTCTGATAACTAATCAGAGCATATGCAGCACTATGTGATTTATTAAAACCATACCCTGCAAATTCCTGAATAATATCAAAAATCTCTTCAGCTTTCTGAGCTGGAACATTATGCTGTGCACAGCCCTCAGCAAACTTCTTTCGCTGTTGTTGCATAACTTCCACTTTTTTCTTACCCATAGCTCGTCTCAGCAAATCGGCTTCTCCAAGAGAATATCCAGCAAGACGCGCAGCGCATTGCATAACCTGCTCCTGATAGAGAATAACTCCATAGGTTTCTTTTAGCACTTCAGACAATTCTGGATGGAGATATACGACAGGTTCACGCCCATGCTTACGTTCAATATACTGATCTACCATTCCACTTCCTAACGGCCCGGGACGATAAAGAGCCAGAATGGCGATTAAGTCTTCAAAACAATCTGGTCTAATTTTTCTAAGTAATTGCCTCATTCCAGTAGATTCAAGCTGGAATACACCAAGAGTATCCCCTTTCTGCAACATTGTATATGTTGCCTCATCATCCAAAGGAATACTATTAAGGTCAGGAGCTTTTTCCCCATTGATTTCAATATTAGAAAGAGCTTCCTCAAGTACTGAAAGTGTTTTAAGCCCCAGGAAGTCCATCTTGACAAGACCAAGTTTTTCAACAGGTTCCATAGGATACTGTGTAACAATCTGATTTTCTCCGATTCTGCGAACAGGCACCAGATCTGTTATGGGCATTGGTGTGATAACAACTCCAGCCGCATGTTGAGAACAATGGCGAGCAATTCCTTCTATCTTCGAAGCACTATCCAAAAGCCGTTTGACCGCTAGGTCTTTAGTCTCTAGACTACTAAGGTCTTCACTCTGTTCCAATGCTTCTGGAATCGACTTAACACCCTCTGGAATAAGTTTGGCAACGACGTCGACATCACCATAAGGCATCCCCAACGCACGACCTACATCTCTTATGGCCGCCTTACTTTTCATTCGGTCAAAAGTTATGATCTGAGAAACTCTATCTACACCATATTTTTGAGCTATATATTGTAATAATTCCTCTCGTCCTTTGTCGGAAACGTCCGTATCAATATCGGGCATACTTATACGTTCAGGATTAAGAAAACGTTCAAAAAGAAGATTGTATTTTAAAGGATCCAATTCCGTAATACGGAGACTATAGGCAACAAGAGAGCCTGCAGCAGAGCCTCGACCTGGCCCAATGGGAATATGAAGCCCCTTTGCCGCCTGAATAATGCTGGAAACGATGAGGAAATAACCGGCAAACCCCATTTTTTTGATGACCGAAAGCTCGTAAGAAAGACGTTTAGCATAATCATCTGGAATATTTTCGCTTCCCAGACGTCGTTTAAGACCTGCCCATGCTTGCTTTTCAAGGTTTGTTTCAAGAGTTTCTCCTTCAGGGAGATCAAAACGTGGTAATTTATAATCTCGCGTTCCCAAATCAAATTTAATCGAACAACGCTCTGCTATAGCTACCGTGTTGTCAAGAGCATCCGGTAATTCTGTTCCGAGTAAATGATCCATTTCTTCAGGAGAACGAAGGTAAAAATCATTACATGAAAAAGACATTCTATCTGGATCGTTCATAGTTGTTCCTGTCTGTACACACAACAGGATTTCATGCCAATTGTAGTCTTCTTCGTTCAGGTAATGCGCATCATTTGTAGCTATGAGATTAAAATCATTTGCTCTTGCCATCTTAACAATTGCCTTGTTAACAATAGCTTGTTCCGGAATTGAGTTGTACATTATTTCAAGAAAAAAGTTATCCTTACCCATAATATCTCTATACATTTGGGCGCGAGCTAATGCTTCTTCCTCTTTCCCTTGCAAGATTAAAGAAGGAATCTCTCCTGCAAGGCACGCAGATGACGCAATAATTCCCTCGCTATATCGAGCGAGAAGATCGTGGTCAATTCTCGGCTTGTAATAAAATCCTTCTGTATTCGCAATAGAAACAAGCTTTATTAAGTTGTGGTAGCCCTGCTGGTTTTCAGCAAGAAGAAGTAAATGAAAATTTTTGCCCTTCTTTTCCCTTGAAGTGTGCCCATCGGGATCAACATACACTTCGCAACCTATAATCGGTTTAATTCCTGCAGTTAAACATTTATCATAGAATTCTATAGCACCATACATTGCCCCATGGTCAGTGAGAGCCACCGCTGGCATTCCCCACGACGCAACTTTTTCAGCAAGCTCTCCACAACGTATAGCGCCATCAAGCAAACTATATTCACTGTGAACGTGTAAATGAACAAAAGGACGAGTCATTCTTCTGTGATTCCCCCATCTATTTCTTCTACATTTTCTTTCTTATGGAGAAGCACTTCTCCGCCTCCCCAGCGAAGTACCGCATCAACAAGACCTGAAAAAACTGCTTGTTCCTGTTCCTGTTCTTGCTCTTGATCTTCTTCCTGTTCATTTTCTGTTTTAGATGCAGATTTTCCCGGCTTCGCTGAGGGGATGTCATCAAAAGGCAAAACCTTCGTTGGTTCGTCTTGAATTTCAAAAACAGCCTCTTCAGATTCAGAAATTTTTTTCGATGATGAAAAATCATATTCTAAAGTTTTATCATTACATATGTACTGAAGAGTTAGCTTTTCATTGAAAACTTCCTCTATTTTCTGTTGCAAAATGAAAGCATTTCTTTCTACCGAAAGAAGCTCTAAGGAATACTTACAGTATTCTGGAAATTCCAATGTGAGCAGTCCATTTTCAAAAGAAACAGAGGCGTAAAGTAGGGCACTATACATATGGATGTCACCATGAATAAATGATGTTAAAAGTTCTTCCCATTTTTCTTTCAAGGTGACGCTCTGCACATAAGATTCTTTTGGCTTACTTGGCTCTTGAGGCTCCTGAGGCTCCTGAAACACTTCGATCACTTTGGGCTCTGCAACTACTTCTAGCTTTTTTTTCGAAGTCTTTTTTTCTACATTATCACTATGTTGAGTCAAAATTTCATCTTCGATTAACTTATTCAAAAAAAGGCCAGAAAGAACGTCTGTTTTCATCCCCATACGCACGTGAGGAAGTATTTTCGCACAAAAATCCATGAGCGATAATAGATGATGGGATTTCCAAAAAGGAGACTCCTGAAGCAAAAAATTCTTCTCGGAAGAAGAACCTTCCAATAGAGAAACTGAATCTTTTCCCCAAGATTTCGTTATCCAAAGATCTCGAAAAATAACGAAAAGATCTTCTACAACTTTTTGAGGAGAAGCTCCTCGTCTAAACATGTTTTGTAATTCAGTAAAGACAGACATATCTGCTGAGCGAACAGATGCAACCCATCGTTCAAGCTCTGGACGACTTCCCCCTCCTAAAAGACAATTAACATCCTCTATTTCCAATCGTTTTCCAGCCAGAGCCATAACCTGCTCCAAGAGAGACTGGGCATCACGCATTGCTCCATCTGCCTGTCTGGCAATTTCCCATAGGGCATCTTCCTCTGCCTCTCTATTTTCTTTCTGAATGATATCTTTTAAACATGTAACAATACTCAGAGCGTCTATTTTCCTAAAAGGTATATGTTGACAACGAGATCGGATTGTTACTGGTACCTTGTGAGGTTCCGTTGTTGCCAAAATAAATATAACGTGGGAAGGAGGCTCCTCCAATGTTTTAAGTAGAGCGTTAAAGGCTGAAATAGAAAGCATATGTACCTCGTCTATGATGTACACTTTGTATAAAGAAGCAAAAGGTGATAGCGATACGTGAGACTTAAGTTCGCGAACCTCGTCTACACTATTATTTGAAGCACCATCTATTTCAATAACATCCAAACTTTCGCCTCTATTTATAGCCGTGCAATTAACACACTTATTACATGGTTCAACACCATCTTTATCACCAACGCAATTTAAAGCTTTGGCTAAAAGACGGGCTAACGTTGTTTTTCCACAGCCGCGCGGTCCTGAAAACAAATAGGCATGACTTACCCTATTATCTTCAAGAGCCTTCGTAATAACCTGTACGGCAGCCTCCTGAGCTATAACCTGACTAAATTGAGCAGGTCGATATCGACGATAAAGAGACACTGTCATCAACAAAATCCCCCTTTGAGGGCATTAAAAAGTTTCTTATGATATTCTAACATCTTTAATTGTTGGGAAACGAGGGAACGCTCATTAAATTAATTGAGATAATCTGCTATAGGGTGAGTCGTTTTTGCCTGAAGCAAGCTATCTACTAAAGTTTGTCTCAAAGACGCCAAAGAATCAACAGCAGCAGGCAAAGGCTCCTTTACAATAAGAGTTGATCCGACTCGCAAAGCACGCACTTGATCTATTTCTACAACTTCAATTTCATAAGGTGGTAATTCCATCTGATAGGCTCTATCTAATTTATCTTTAACAGAAGAGAATAAAGCTGCTACATCGCTACTGTTTGGCCCTTCCCAAACCGGAGCATCATCAACATACATAACAAGGGATGCGTCTTTTGGCTCTATACGAATCACCAACAAACGTAAAGCTTTTTTTCGTTCAAGAGGCCATCCTTTTTCCTTAATAATCCGTGTTAGATAATCAACACGCTCTTCCACATAGGGGTGATCCATAAAAATACCTGGGTCAACGTAAGGATGACGAAGCTGTTCTGCTGCAAGACCTTCCATAACCGTTAACATAGCCGCAGGTGGATAACCAGCCTCTTCAAGAGCAAAAAGCCCCTCAACATCAGCTTCTCTTTCCAAGTCTTTACTATAGGAATTTGTAATAGCTATCTGTGCCATATTTGTTAAAATCATTGGGGCAGCCTGTCCCCCACTAGCAATAATAAGTGCCAGGGAAATAACTGATATCCGTTGGGAACGGGCTATTTGTTTTACAACATGTCCTCGGTCAGCGTGGATCATTTCATGAGAAATAATAGCAGCAAGTTCTGCATCGCTATGGAGGAAATTAAGAATGCCAGTCGTCATATAGATAACGCCCCCCGGCAAACTGAAAGCATTTACAGCTTCCTCTCGTATAATACGTATCTCAAAGGGAAGAGAACGAGTCATTTGTGGTTTTAATTTTTCACAGATCATGGAAAGATGAGCTATCTGCACAGGATCTGAAATTCGCTCCCAATGCTGCTCTACTTCTTCAGAAACCTTTTTCCCAATACGTATTTCTCGCTGCATAGTGTCTTCTGCTTGCGCTACTAAACAAAAGCAGAAAAAAAACAGCGAGATCAAAATTCCGATATTACATTTTTTTTTCATACAAACCGTCCTTATAAAACTCCCCCAGACTTCATATATCCTTTAAAAGCGGTCTTCCCCTTATTAAGTTGAGCCATTTGTTCTCGTAATTCAGAAATATGTTGTTCAAGCAGCGCCTGCACATGCTCTTCTTTGGTCAAAAGAGCTGTAACCTGTTCTTTTATCTCATTTACTATTTTAGAAAGGGAATAAAACCCTTGAGACTCGACATGTTGTTCCACAGCCGACCAAAATAAAGGGCCATCGCGCCCTTCAACAAGACCAAATTTCATCGCTATTTGGCCCCACTCTTCCTGGAGAAGCTCTTGACGTGAAATAACGCCTTGTTTTTGCTGCAATACTTCTAGCAATTTTTCCATATCTTTATTGTTAACACACTCGAGTTCATCGTCTACATAATGTTCAAGTTCAGTATAAAGAGCTATTTCAGAAGACAAGAGATCCCTGATCTTAGACTCAAGGTTATCCTGCAACATTAAAACCCCCACCTGTCACCCCAGAACTCATTTCGTTTTCAGTCACCCCAACGGCTTTACTCCGCTCTTCGGCTAATTTCTCAATGGCTTCTTCCCAAGTAGTGCGCAACTCTTCAAGCATACCCCGTGCCTGTGCAACAAGGTCTGGACTCTTTTGAACATTAGCTTCAACAAGCTGGCGGTAAATATAGTCATAAAGAGCCATTAGGCTAGATGCAACATCCCCTCCTGCCTCCATATTCAGAGTAATCATAAGCTCTCGAACCACATTTTGGGCTTTGAGAATATTTTCATTTGCTTGCTCTAAATCTTTATTCAAGAGAGATCGTTCAGCTAATCTGCATTTTTTAATACCTATATCATAGGTTATGAGAAGAAGCTGTTCTTTTGATGCCGTCTGTATTTGCGTAGTTATATACTTATTTACCTGATCATTTTGACTATTCCCTAAAACCATTGATCCAAATCCCCCCTATCATATAGTTCTCGGCTACCAAGGGGAATATATTTATATTTAATTTTCTTTTTCTTCACACATTATATGTTCGATCAAATGTGCCCTACTTACAATTCCGATAAATACACCGTCTTTACCTACAACAGGAGCCATTTTCAACCCTTTTTGAATTAAAGAGAGCGCAACATGAAGGTCAGAATCATCTTCAGAAAAATATATAACTTCACGCGTCATATACTTCCCTACTGGTTCTTGTCCTTTTTTCCTGAGCTTTTCTGACAATTGATCGAAATCTGGAATAAATGCCGCCCCTACCAAATAATCGCAGTAGCCAGGCAATGAAGCTTGAATAATATCCTTTTCACTGATAAATCCAACAAGAGCGCCTAACTCATCAACAACAGGTAATCCCGTCAAATTATGCTGAGAAAGAATCTCTATGGCCTCTTTCAATGTGGTATTTTCTGTTATTGAGGTCAAATCCTTATCCATAAGATCTCCAATTCGCATAATTAGATGCCTCCTTTAATCAAAACGCTCTAGCTGTACGCGAGGCATAAGAGCTTCAATGGCATCTCGGCTTGAAAAACCTTTTTCTACGTGCATTGCGTCTTCCCATGCACATGCCATTGCAAAACGAATTCGATCTTCTACATCCATTCCTTCTTCCGCACCGACAATGAGCCCTGTTATAAGAGCATCGGCCGTTGCAAATAAAGAAACGACTGAACGTCGATCAGCAAGAGCAAGATAGATTCCCTTAGGAGTGAAAAACACATCACCGTATACATGATAGGAAGTGATAGCCCATTCAACCCCTTGATCGTGCAACTTTGAAACGACCTTAATAATATTATCGAGAGAAGTTAACGATATACCGGAAACACGCGACATAAAACGATGGTCAATTTTAGCGATTGTAGGCCCAGCTTCCAACGCAGATTGAAGAGGTAGCCCCGCAGCGTCAACAATTGTAGGGATATTATGCTCTTTTGCCATTCGGATCAATTCCCCATAAATATCCTGAGGCACTCCAGGAGGTAGAGATCCACCTAAGACGAGTAATCGTGTACGTTGCAACATTCTTTGATAGTTACGAAGAAAGCGGTCGTAAGCCTCTTCAGAAACATACGGGCCAGGTTCTGAAAGCCCTGTCTCAACATGACCTGTTTCGTCTATTATATAGACATTAGTGCGTGTCTCACCTTTGACATGAACGAAATTTGTAGTAATTCTCTCTCTGCGCAGAACGTCACGAATATAAGCTCCATTAAAACCAGCGAGAAATCCCATAGCGGCCGACTCATATCCCAATTGAGACAGCATCATAGAGACGTTAATGCCCTTCCCGCCGGGGGTTCGGATGGCATTTCTGGAACGGAACCAGCCACCCGGCCGAAATTCCGGAACGACAAACTCCTCATCGACAGCGGGATTTAATGTAACCGTGACAATCATCAAGCTCCCCCCTATGAGATAAAAGGAAAGGTGGGATACCCCACCTTCCCTCAATTAAGTTTTATTTTACTATTTAAGAAACTCAGAAAGCTCTGATGCAGAAGATATAGTCTTCTTAGAAACAATTTCACCTTTTTTAAGCTCTACAACGACAGGCATCTCACCCAATTTAAGCTTTTCAACCATGCGAGCGTTACGATAACCATCAATAATGGCAACCTTCTGCCCCGTCTCTTTGCTCATTTCTTCAACAGCGTTAGAAAGCTGAACCTGAGATTCAACGATGCTGGAATAGAAGAAAGCCACAACTCGCTCTGGATCTAAGAGTGTAGAACGAAGATGTACCTGCTCGTTAATATAGGCAGATGCAGACATTGCTGCAACAGCACCATCACCAGCAGCAGTTACAACCTGACGAAGATGTTTGTCGCGTACGTCTCCTGCGGCAAAAATGCCTTCCACGGATGTTTCCATATCCTCATTAGTGAGGATCCATCCGCCTTTCTTAGCATCTACAAGGCCACGGATACATTCATCATGTGGGGCCTGTCCAACAAAAATGAACACACCTGCTACAGGAAGGTTGGAAATTTCGCCCGTTTTTACATTTTTCAATACAAGGTTCTCAACCATCCCGTCGCCTTCGATTTTTTCTACTACGCTATTCCAAATAGGAACGATTTTAGGGTTGGAAAGAGTTCTTTCCGTAGCAGCTCTATCAGCTCTGAAAGCATCTCTACGGTGAATGATAGATACTTTAGAAGCAAAGTTGGTAAGATAGCATGCTTCTTCTACGGCTGTGTTTCCACCACCGACAACTGCTATCTCCTGATCTTCAAAAAAGGCTCCGTCACAAACAGCACAATAGCTCACGCCACCACCAATGTGCTCGGCTTCACCTTCACAACCAAGTCTTCTAAAGTAAGCTCCTGTCGCAAGAATAATCGCCTCTGCTTCGATTTCGCCTTTGTCTGTGACGACTATTTTGCTACCATCACGAACCTCGATTTTCTGAACATCTGCATCACGAAATTCAGTATTGAATTTCTCTGCATGCTCTCTAAACATTACTCCTAATTCCTGACCGGAAGCATGTGCTACACCAGGCCAGTTTTCAATTTCGGCAGTAATATTAATCTGACCACCGGCTACTCCTTTTTCAATAAGAAGTACGTCAAGTCCAGCCCTACGACCATAAATAGCCGAGGTTAGACCAGCGGGCCCAGCTCCGATGATCACGAGCTCTCTCTTTTCCATTCCAACATCTCCTCCTCGTTCGTTGTAACTCTATCCAAAAACGGAATAATATATATTTGATCTTAATAGATCACTTGCGTCATTATACACGACACCAAACGCCTATGCGATAAAATCCTTGCAAATCTTTAACCAGCCGTACAAAACGCAACGCTATCGTTTCGTATGCAGCCAAATAACGTGCTTGGTCGTCATCTCCCATTTCCATAACTAAATGTCCACCAGAAGAAAGCCATAGAGGACTTTTTTCCATGAGCTTCTTATAAAAAAACAATCCATCATGCCCTCCATCAAGAGCTATTTGAGGTTCATATAAAGCAACTTCGTCCATAAGCCCCTTAATTGCAGATGTAGGAATATACGGAGGATTGCTAATTACAAGTCCTAAGCTCTTTTCTGGCACAGGAACATCCTCTATATCACGGGAATGCCACAAAAGACAACGTTGCAATAAACCATATTTTTTTAAATTCTTCCACGCCCATTTTAAGGCTTTAGGAGAGGCATCTACAGCAATACCATTCGCCAAAGGCCTTTCTAATAGAAGAGTGGATGCAATACAACCACTGCCAGTTCCCCAATCCAGAAAGGTACCTCCACTAAAATATCGAAGAGCTTCTTCCACTAGAAGCTCTGTCTCTGGACGAGGGACAAGACAACCTTGACCAACGGAAAAATCCCTTCCCCAAAAGCTCTCGTACCCTATTATATACTGCAAAGGTTCTCTTTTTATACGTCTTTCCACCATTTTTTCCAGACAGAATATTTCTTCTTCAGAGAGAGATGTCCTCCAAAGATTAAGCCAAAGCTGAGAACGAGCTATGCCTTTCAGAGAACATAACAACCATTCGGCTTCGTTTTCTGCTCCTTCTATGCCTGCATCTCTTAAGCGCGTTGCCACATTCTGTCTAGTCTGGTAAAGCAATTCTTGATTATGTATTGTCTATACCCTCTCTAATTTTTGTAATCTTTCAGTCTGGTCTGCCATTGTTATGGCATCGATCATCTCGTATAAATCACCATCAAGATATTGATCAAGTTTGTAAAGGGTTACCCCTATCCGATGATCTGTAATTCTGTTTTGCGGGTAATTATATGTCCTAATGCGTTCTGAGCGGTCACCAGAGCCAATTTGCCCTCGGCGTTCTTCCGCCAGTTCTTCTGCTTTCTTTCCACTCTCAAGATCATAGAGCTTCGCTCGAAGATACATCATGGCTTTAGCTCTATTCTTTATCTGCGATCTCTCATCTTGGCATGTTACAACAATACCTGTGGGAAGGTGTGTAATTCGAACAGCAGAATCTGTCATATTAACATGCTGCCCCCCGGCTCCGCTTGAACGATATGTATCTATTTTCAAGTCTTCAGAGCGAATCTCCACATCAACAGCTTCTACCTCTGGCAAAACTGCCACTGTCGCTGTTGAAGTATGGATACGACCACCAGCTTCTGTTACGGGAACTCGCTGAACACGATGGACTCCACTTTCAAATTTCAATTTACTGAAAGCACCATTCCCATCGATTTTAAAGACAATTTCTTTCAAACCGCCAATCCCCGTTTCGTTTGATTGAATGACTTCTATTTTCCATCCCTCTCGTTCACAAAAACGACTGTACATACGATACAGGTCAGCACCAAAGAGAGCAGCTTCTTCTCCTCCCGCTCCGCCACGTATCTCCATAATGACACTTTTTTCATCATTCGGATCAACAGGCAATAACAGAACATGAAGTTCTTTACGAATCTCCTCCAAGAGAGGCTCTTTCTCTTTAACCTCTTCTCGTGCAAGTTCCTGCATCTCTTCATCCCCAGAATGGAAAAGGGATTTTGCTTCATCAATATCGTTCTTTATTTTTTTATATTCTCTATATTTTGCTACTGTAGCCTCTATTCGTGAGTGCCTTTTTGCAAGTTTCTGCATTTCCTTAGGATTACTGGCAATAGCCAAGTCAGACATTTTCTTTTCTAAATCGACAAACGACTGTTCTATTTCGTCAAGTTTACTCTCTAGATTCATTCAATTCTTCACCTCCGGAATAATCAGACAAAGGCCTACCTAACGCTTCTTCAAGAGCAGCTATTGCAACTTCTATCTGCTCTACACTAGGTTCTCTTGTCGTTAGATATTGAAAAGATAAAGCAGGCCAAAGTATAATTGTTCCCAACTTTTTTATAGACGATGCTGCCCGTATGACTTCATACGATAACCCTATAACCAATGGGAGCAGCAATACTCTCATCATTATTTTCCACAATAAACCACCGTGCCCTGCAACAGAAAAAACTATAATGCTCACTATGACAACAATCAAGAGGAAAGATGTACCACAACGAGGATGGATTCGAGAGTAGGTTAAAACCTGCTCTGGGGTCATGTCTGCTCCAGCTTCAAAAGCATTAATAGTCTTATGCTCTGCTCCATGATACCGAAAAACTTGCCTTATGTCTTTCCACAAGCCAATTCCTGCAACGTAGACAACAAAGAAAGCTCCTCGCAGCAATCCCTCTAATATATTCTTAGAAAAAGCAGAAAGATTCCAAAAATCCCCTCCCTGTTGTGCAAGCCAAACAGGGAGAGCCACAAAAACGCCTACGACAGCAATAAGAGCGACGGCTACAGACCCAGCAAACTCTAATGGCGTAATTGCTTCTTCCTCGCCCAAGGCCAATTGGGCAGAACGATTCAAAGCCCGTATTCCAATTTTCAACATTTCAAACATGGTGATAAGACCGCGGATTATCGGACATTTCCACCAAAAGGAGGCAGATCGTAAGACAGCATCCCAATGTTCCTTGTATATTTCGCCATCCTGTTGGCGTACGGCAAGCCCCCATCTTTGAGGACCACGCATTAAAACACCCTCTATAACGGCTTGTCCTCCCACAGGCATACGTTTATTTTCAGAACTCAAAATTACTCCTCCTTGAGAAGTTCCTCCATGGAGTGAAAGGGATGTCCGCAAGGACGGGCTTCGTTACATTTACCATTCACAACACAGGAAGGACCTGCAAGATTAAAAATAACAGGGGCTACTTTTTGAACTTCCCGGAGCATTCCACGAGCAACATCCTGTATTTCCCATTGGGCCCGTCGACAAAGCCTTAAAGCAAAGAAATGATGAAGTTCTCTCGCGTTCATAGTCATTACAAGACTCGTTGTCCATCCATGAGGCAAAATATATCGAGCGTCTTCCTTGGGAATTCCCCGTTTAACGAGATCAAGGTAGGTACAGTGGGAGGCCCTTACCTGATCAAGAAACATTTGTTCAGCCTCTTTGTCAGCAGCTATCGTTGGCGGCACAACTACATCTGGTTGTGTCATGGATACATAACGTTGGCTTCTCTGACTATAACTCGCAATTCGATGACGCACGAGCTGATGACTAGTAACCCTGCTCATTCCATCAAGAGAAAATGTGAAAGACGCATGTTCAAAAGGAGAGTTATGTCCACTTTTTCGCAGGTGTAAAAGTAACGATTCTACAGAAGAGGAATCTTGCTCTTTCATTATCGATCCCGCTGGAATATCACTATAACAAAGACGGGCTGCAGCAGCCACAATTCTGTCAGGATCTGGAGTATACCCCAACAACGTTACATGACATTTCACGAACGCATCAGCTCCTATCCATAACTAAAGAACATGTAAAAAAGGGGAGCCTCGCTCCCCTTCTTACTCTTCGCCTTCTGTGTCGCGCTGTCCGTAATTGATTCCTTCGTACTTTTTACGGAATTTCTCAAGGCGACCAGCTTCACTTGCCACCCTACTTCCCTTCTTACCTGTGTAAAAAGGGTGGCACTCAGAACAAACACCCACGCGGATTTCAGAAGAAGTAGAACGGGTAGTAAACGTATTGCCACACGCACACGTTACAACACATTCTTTATAATCGGGATGTATCCCTTTTTTCATCTATGTTGCACCTCCAAAAGACATTTCTTTACTGAACAAATATGCACTTTACCATATGAAATAAAGACATGCAAGCAAATATTTAGATATGCATAACGCCAAGACCGCACCTCTCGTGATGCGCCACTGCATGATAAGCAGTATCCCCCATAACTGCAACGGCAATCCAACGTTCATTGCGAACTATTGCTATTTTAGCACCTACACTTGCTTCAAGCATCCCTACAGTCAAAAAACCTTCAAGAGCCTCTACTGCAGCATGCATTAGAGCATGCATTTCATTTCTTGTTTTATCAACTACACCAGCATTCAAAGACGCACCGACAAGAGCACGGGTTACCTTTTGAGGAAGATCTCCGGCAAGCCCCCCGACTTCTGTTGCTACAGATCTCCAACCATATTGTGCTAACTCGCGTTTAAGTGCATTTTCTGCATCTGATGTAGTTGTAGACGCCAAAAGCAAGGCTGCACGACCCACTTGATTCTCGTCATTCAAATGAACCTGAATGGTGAGCTCAAGATCAATACCTCCGCGTAAAGTTTCAATGTCATCATCCACTTTTTCTTCTTCCTCCGCGACCCCCTCCGCCATAAGAAGTTCCTCCTGGTTGTTAAATATTTTTTTCCACAGCATCTTAGGACATCTCCCCTCTCAGATACTCATTTTACTATAGCATATTTAATGAAAAACCAGACTTCTGTTTAAGTCGTCTTAATAATTCTCGAAAAAATCTTGAAAAACCTTACTATTCTTGATACTCTTCCAAAAGAGCTTTATACTAATATGAAATATAATCTGGAAAGGGGGTGCCCCGTAAGAATTTTTCCTTATTTCTAAAGAGAATATCGTTTCAAAAAGGAGCCAAAAAACTTTTTGAGGGGGAATGGGAAATATGATGAAGAAAACAATGGTTTTCGCAACTGTGTTGTGTCTTTTGTTCGCTGTCTTTGCCGGAGCCGCCTCTGCAAAGACATTCGTTTCTATCGCTACTGGTGGTACTGGTGGTACCTACTATCCTCTAGGCGGCGGTATTGCTGACATTTTGACTCGGCATCTTGAAGATGTACAGGTAACATCAGAAACGGGAAATGCCTCTGTCGCAAATATCAACCTTCTCGGAACCCACCAGATTGAAATGGTTTTCGCGCAAAACGATATCACTTATTGGGCCGCAAAAGGAATGGGCCCTTTCAAAAAAGGCGCCTATGACAACATTCGAGTAATGGCTTCTCTTTACCCAGAACACGTCCATTGTATTACCCTTAAAGGGCACGGAGTAAACGACATTATGGATATTAAAGGTAAGAGAGTTTCTGTTGGTGCACCAGGTTCCGGAGTACAGGGCGATGTTTCCGCAATACTTAACGCAGCTAATATTAAGTACAGCGATATGAAAACAGACTTCCTCGACTTCAACAATACGACTCAGCGTTTTAAAGACGGCCAGCTTGATGTCGGTTTTGTCGTAGCGGGATATCCAACTTCTTCCATTATGGATCTCGCAACAATGCATGATGTCGACCTCGTTGAGTTCAATGACGATTTCCTTAATAAACTTGTTACAGAGTACCCATATTTTGTAAAGAGTGTTATTCCCGCAGGGACATATCAGGGAGTAGACCGTGACGTTAAGACCCCTGCCGTAATGGCCCTTCTTGTCTGCGATGCAGATCTTCCAGAAGATCTCGTTTATCGCATGACAAAAGCTCTTTGGGATAACATTGAAGAACTTCGCCCAATCCATGCTAAAGCTCAACTTATTACTCTTGAAACAGCTCTTGATGGTGTCTCTGTACCTCTTCATAACGGTGCAGCACGATTTTATAAAGAAAAGGGAATGACTATCCCTAAGTTCTAAGAAAAGAATAGACAATAAAAAACTGGAGCTTTATGAAAAGCTCCAGTTTTTTTATTTTATATTTCAAGCTTCGAAATAAAGCTGAAGCTCCTTTACCCATAAATCCAGATTATCTTTTTGGGTTCTGCCACTTACCCAATCTTTCCTTCCTCCACCTCTAATCCCAAGAATCTTATTATTTCTCACAAAAGCTGCAACATCAAGAGAAACACTCTCCCCAGCACCAAGGAAAAATTGAGAACCTCCATCTGCAGATGTAATAAAAAGACAAAGGGATGCGTCCATTTCTTTAATTTTACGACTTACCGATGCAGAAGCCACTTCCACTGGAATGTTAGCACCGTGATAAAAGAATAAGGGAAATTCTTTTACAGCTGCCTCTTCCCATGGGAAAGCAACGAACTCACGTAAAGAGTCTATACCTTTTAACAGAGTTTTGTTTTCTTGTTGTAGCCGTTTAAAAACAGATTCTAACTTTTCTATGGGGCATCCTATCTCTCGTAACAGTTTTCTAATTGCATAACTCTCTTCTTTTAATTTCTGATTTCTATGTACAGTAAATCGAAATTCCCATTCAGGATATCTTCCCTTAAATCCCTCAACATGAACTCCACCTATTTCCGAAGTTCGGTATACGTGGGTTCCTGAACAGGCAATGATATCAAAATCTGGAATACTGACGATTCTAACAGCGTCATTTTCTCCTATTCGATCCCAATTCGCCTTTAACCCCTTAATTTCACGCGCTTCTTCATAGGACTTTACGCAAACAGACACGGGAAGGTCAGCCTCTATAACCTTATTCCCTTCTTCTTCTGCATGAAAAAGAATCTCCCATGTTAATTCGTTCGGATAATGTAGATATACAGTTGTCGAATCTGTTTCTACGGCCACTTTATAAATATGAAGACCAGGATGAGAGTTCTCCAATATTTTTGAAAGGACGTGCTCTCCCGAATGCATTCTAGATAAAAGCCACTGTCGCTCTAAGTTGACTTCTGCCTCGACAACTAACTCTTCAACGAGTTCCCCCTTATTAACTTTTATATAGAGGAAATTTTTGCCATTCTCTGTTTGGCAATCTGTAACATCCGCATAAAAATCAGCTGACTTGAGGATCCCCGTATCTCCAGGTTGCCCTCCTCCTGCCGGGTGAAACGGATTAGGATCTGTTACAATAACGGCTTTTTTCCCTGAAATTTTAACTATTTCCTTAATAACTATTTTATTTTCCACAAAAACTCACCTCCTATACAAAAGTCCGAAAAGAGTAAATCCTGCTGAAAAGATAAGACCAACAAAAAGAGGCTGAACAGATGAAATAATGGCAGGTGCAAGAAGAACAGCGGCAAGACCAGCAACAGCTGCTCCTAGAGCCCAAAAAGGAGAAAGCCTGGATGGAAATAGTAGAGCAACAATAAGGGGGAAAAATGTTCCCGCGCCTCTTAAACTCATACTCAAATAGCTCCACTGCAAAATCATATCTCCACTGAAAAGAACCCCTATATACGCAGCACTCACAACTATAACAAGAACAGCTACTCTGCTTGCCAGGAGCGTTCTTCTCTCGTCCATTTTAGTAGAAAAAAACGGTAAAAATTTAAACAAATCTTGCACAATATTGGTAGCAATTCCAAAGGATAATCCAGCTGCTGCGCCTATAACTGTAATAAGAATTCCTGCCCAAAAAAATCCCCCAACCAAAGGGGGAAAATATAATCGGATGAACATCGGAAGAGCTTGCGAAGGAGATATAGCTATTCCCGTAGTTCGCATAAATAATCCCACATAAACTCCCATTAATCCGAGAGGTGGAATAAGAATTCCCGCCAATAAAGCACCTTTCCGAGCCGTAGCTGGACTAGATGCTGCAAAAATACCTTGTATATATATTTGAGTGCAAAAAACTCCTACAATCATAGAAAAAAAGGCCCCAAACCCTTTTGCTACACCTGTTCCGAATAGATCAAAAAAAGGCGTCACAGAAAGAGTATGGTATAAAGCCAGTGGAGTCATGCCCTTTCCAAGTCCAAGTAGCACAGAAGCTCCTAATGCCAGAAAAAGCATCGCTATTTTGGCTTTCCCGATAACACTATAACTTTTTAAACCTCCGAGATATAAAAAACCAAGGACAAGACATGCGATACCCATCGAAGCCTGAATGGAGGAAAGGGGGAAAATTGTCTGAAGTAATGCAACGCCAGAAAGAAATTGTGCAACTACCGATATATATGTTCCCAGAGAAGAAGCGATCATGGAAACCATACTCACACCGCTGCCATAATTTCTCTTTAAAAACTCTGGAATTGTCACCACTCCCGAATTTCGTAAAGTAGCTGCAAAACCAATACCTAAGATTAGGCAACCAATGCCTCCTCCAAGGGTAAACCACCAAGCCGATAACCCATATTGATATGCCATCTGAGCTGTACCTACGGTTGATGCCCCTCCAACAAGGGCACCCATAATAACTCCCGTGACACCTGTTATACCGGCTTTACGTCCAGCAACAGCATAATCACTGGTGCCTTTTATTTTACGAGCAACAAATGTGCCAAGAGCTAAAAAAAGAACAAGTACGGAAAGTGCGGAGAAGGCAAAAAGTTTCATATTAATCAAGTCCTTTGCTAAAGATAATTTACACAAAAAATGCCGGGCTGCTTATTCACGCAACCCGGCTTATATTTTCTAAATGGCGTGCCTGCGGGGATTCGAACCCCAGACCTTTGGCTCCGGAGGCCAACGCTCTATCCGCTGAGCTACAGGCACTTCTCAAACGTCGAAAATATTACCACGTACCGGGGTTTACTGCAACTAGAAACTAGTTGCGATGTGGGTTAACGCCCTCCTGTCTTGGACGTTTCAACACGGACTATTCTATTATAAAGAATAAATAAAAACTACTCAAAATATCCCCTAGGAAAACAGTACATCCTCTTATAGAGGATGTTAAGCTCTTAGAGAAAATTGGATCATGTAATTATATCCTAGATCTTTATAACTAATCTTTTTGAAACCAAAGGGCGCTACTAGTGTTTCTATTTCTTCTGAAGATTTACGCATAACTACAGGCGGCCCCCAAAGGGTGTTTTCCTTTTTACATTCAATAATAGCTAAATGACCATTCTGTTTCAAAACACGGGAAATTTCATTAAAGATATTTTCTCCGACTGATTCCAAGTTCAACGAATGGAGGACAGTGGCAATAAAAACTACATCTATACTATCATCAGAAATTGGTAAAGAACGGCAAATGTCAGAAACTATAGCCGAAATATTCGTTATTTTTTGAATGGAAGCTTCTCTTACTAGATCTTTAATCAACCTTTCTTGAATATCGAGTGCATATACAGTGCCTGACAATCCAACTTTATTAGCCGCCCAAAGGGTGTAATCACCAGTTCCACAACCTAAATCAAGAAAAGAATCTCCCTCTTTTAAGTCAAGTTCTTCAAAAATAAGATACGGGTCATGCATAAAAAAACTACTAGGTTTCCTTTCATAATGTTCACTCCTATGCTTTTTCTCTTTCTCCACTATAAACGCCCCTTTCTATTTAAAAGTCTATTGAGTTTATTTCTATTTACGTTTTTACAAAATTGTACTAAAGTGTTTTTTATGTTTCATTATCTGCAGATACTTTTCTGGAGTGAATATTTTCTATGAATAAACTTCTACCATTACTTCAAAAATGCGCTTTATTTAAGAATAAGAAAAAAAGTGAAATAGAGTTATTCCTGTCAAAGGTCAACCACAAAATTGACTCCTTTGAGAAGGGGGAGACTATTATTTCTCCTATACAATTTACAGATAAGTTAGGAATTGTTTTACTGGGAACGGTAGATGTTCAAAAAATTTTCCCCAATGGGAAAATGATTGTTATTCAAAAAAAAAGAAGTTCCGATTTAATTGGAGAGTACGCTATCTTTTCAAAATTAGAACTCTATCCGCACACTGTTATTGCAAATTCTCTGTGTAAAGTTCTCTTTTTACCTAAATGTGAACTTTCAGTCTGTTTCTCTTCTGAGAAAATTCTTATGTTGAATTTTCTAGAAATATTATCTAATTCCAATTTAATTTTAGAACATAAAATTGGTACCCTTTCTCTTATTTCCATTCAAAAAAAAATCGCAGAATTTTTAATACATTACAAGAAACATCTTTGTAAGAATGCTCACTCCGACATAGTCATCCTTCCTTTTTCCAAAAAAGACTGGGCAGAATATATGAATGTTTCTAGGACATCTCTTTCGAGAGAATTAAAAAATATGGAAATGGAAGGCATTTTATCTTTCGAGAAGCGTATTATTATAGTAAAGAATTGGGGGCAGTTAGAGAAAATTTTATCGTTGTAAACGAGTGCAATTCATAAATCTATACTTAAATTTAAATCAAAAATCATTCTGTAAAGAAGAATCAAAAAGGAAGCCCCAATCTCACACCCAAGGGCTCCTTTCTTTTTCTACTTTTTAAAAGTTACAATCGTAACTCCATAACCACCTTCGCCAGGGCCACCAAGGCGGTAACTTTCTACATAGCTTAAATTGTCACAAAGCTGATGGACCTCTCTACGAAGAATACCCTCTCCACGCCCATGTATAATTTCAACACTCTGATAACCTGCACGCATAGCTCTATCAAGATATCTTTCGACCAAAGGCATTGCTTCATCTATTGTCATTCCTCTAATCATCATCGATAAAGGAACATTTTCTGGCCTTTTTGATGAAATTATGGGAGTATCAGGTACAGCGTCACGAACCTTTTTAGAAGAGAGAGAGAGGGAGGCAAGTGGAACATCCATTCGAAGAGCTCCTGCCTGTACTTCAGCCTTATTCCCTTTTATAGATAAAACTATACCTGTTATAGATGTTCCTTGAATAGAAACTGTATCTCCTACACTTAAATTTCGTTTTGCTGTTGTAGCTTTCCCCATAGAACGTTTCTCTTCTTTCTCTTCAAGTTCTTTTCTTTTTTCACGTAATTTTTCTCTTTTATGATGTAAATCTCGTTGAACCACTGATCGTGACAAATCATCAAGTTCTCGAAGCATTTTTCGAGATTCTTCTTCTGCAGAAGAAAGTATAGAAGCAGCTTTCTGTTCTGCACTCGTCAAGGTTTTCTCTACCCGTTCTTCTAATTTTCTTTCTCTTTCAGAGTAGTCCTTTTTGAAGGCCTCTATTTCTTGGCGTTGCATCTCCAAGTTCTTTCGTTCAAGATCAAGCTGAGCGTTTCTTTCCTGAAGATCCGCAATAACCTCTTCTACCGAAACTTCCTGCTCTTCTAACGTCCTTCTAGCCTTTCTCAAAATTTCATCAGGCATTCCATAACGCTCTGCTATAAAAAGGGCATTGCTCCGCCCAGGAATCCCCATGAGAAGGCGATATGTTGGAGCAAGAGTCTCTGCATCAAACTCCATACTTGCTGTTTCTACATTTGGGGTTGTTAGTGCATAGCTTTTAATAGGATTATGATGCGTAGTAGCCAAAGTGATACATTTCTTCTCTCGTAAACTATCCAGTAACGCTACTCCTAATGCGGCACCTTCCTGTGGATCTGTGCCAGCTCCTAGCTCATCGAGAAGAACGAGAGAGGATGATGTCGCTTCTGAAAGAATATGAATAATATTTTTTAAATGAGCGCTGAATGTTGATAAATTTTGCTCAATACTCTGTTCATCACCAATATCAGCAAAAACGTTATCTAATACCCCAACAACAGATCCTTCATGGGCCGGAACTGGAAATCCGCACCAAGCAAGAATCACACCTACACCGACAGTTTTAAGGGCAACTGTTTTGCCCCCAGTGTTAGGCCCCGTTATTACAAGAACTCTAAAACTTTGCCCACAATTTAATGTCAACGGAACACCTTTTTCACCAAGAAGAGGGTGTACTAAATCGCAAAAGGCGAAAAGAGGCTTGCCACTTATTTCAGGCAAAACCCACTTTTGTTGATCCACAATATCTTTTAAGGCGTAAAACAAGTCAATTTGGCCAATAACCCACTCAACATCTGATATGGCTCTTTCGCGCGTTAGTATTTTTTGTGTTATTTCAGAAAGAATTCTTCGCTTTTCTTCTTCTTCATCTTGGAGTAAGAGCAACAGTCTACTGTTGAGTTCAGCAAGACTTCGTGGCTCCATATAAACTGAATTACCAGAACCAGATCTATCGACAACTGTCCCTGGAAATCGGGACGCAGAGTCTTGTCGTACAAGTACTGTAAATCTATTCTGACGATAGGAAAGTAACCGTTCCTGCAACATTGAACTAAGTCTTGCATTTGAAAAAAGACCCTGCGCTCTGAATCGAATTGATTGGCGCACAGCATCTTCGCTCTTTCTAATTCGAAATAAAATGGGAGAGGCAGAATCATATAAATTGCCGTCTTCGTCGAGAACAGAAAGGAACTCTATTTCTTCAGAAAAATCCCTTATTTTTTTTAATAAAAGCAAAAAGGGAGCGTATTCTTCTCTTGCTTTATTCAAGCTATCTTTTATTTTATTACCCAAAATAATAAGGGTTCGCAAAGCGACCAGCTCTCGCCCGGAGAGAAGAGCTGTTTTACGGGCTGACTGAATTTGCACTGCAACACTTACTACATTTTGATTCCAAGGGAAATCTCCATACCTATCAACGTAATCACAATATGCCAGAAATAAGCCCTGTCGGTTACGAAGAGATTCTAATGTATCACATGGACTAACCTCTTCCAATGCCGTTAAGCCTAAATCACTTCGTATACGTTTCGCAAAAAGAGAAAGGACTTTATCAATCTCTAAAAGGTTCCAAACTTCTTTACGTACTCTCATTGATCAAATTGACTCCTTCAACGGTATGGAAAATTGAATTGACATAGGGCCATGCCAATGAGGCCGTTTTCATAGCTATGCTCTCTTGCATCCATTGCGGGGATGGAGATGCAAAAGACGAAAATGCTGATAGCAAAGCATAAAGGAAAAGTACAAGAACAGCCCCCTTCAGAATGCCAGCGGCCCCACCAAGAACTCTATCTATAAAAGAAAGAGATGTCCAACGCAAAAAAGCTTGAACAATACGACAAACAACAGATGCTATTACTACGACCAGAACAAAAAGAAGGACCATAGAAATGATAAGAATTACAGATGCAGATCCAGACCATCTCGATAAATACCAACTCGTCAAAGTAGGTCCGAAACGCCAAGCTAGATACGCTCCTCCTACAATGCCGCCTAAAGAAAATACTTCTCCCGAGAGACCTCTAAAAAGACCACGCAAAAAAAGGAATGCAAGGACCAAGGCAATTGTTACATCTACTCCTAAAGCAAGTGTCATGAGTCTTCACGTTCTCCCTGATTGTTATACTCTTTCAAAATATGTTCTAACGACTTCCCCGCGTGGTCAAGACAGTACGCTAGATGAAGACTGACCAGGAGCAATAAATGCTCCTGGGCTATCTCCTGACCAACTGTATTCGCAGCTTCTTTCAAAAGAGAAAGAACGCGTTCATACGTTTCCTCATCTAAGGCTGTCTTTAAGTTATATTCCTTTTTCCCAAGCTTGAGCGTTACATCTCTCAATGGGATAGACAAAACAGCCAGCTCCTTTATTAGGAATTACGTCCACTTTCTGCCTCTTCAGGCAGAAGGGCGTTAAGTTTATCGTAAACGTTCTTGATCTGACTGTCCAGTTGTGTCTTATCTTTCTGCAATGTCATCTTTTCGCGCTCTAATCGCTCAACTGTCCGCTGTAATTCTTTGATCTCTCTGATGTGTTCCAAATCTTTCTCGGAGACTTTATTTCGAAGAGATTGGTTATCTCTTTTAAGTTGGTCGTTCTCGTTCTTCAACCGTGTCAACAATTCGGCCAACCTATTTGCCAACTGCTCAATAGAATTAAGAGTCACCATAGCATCGCCTCCATCTCAGTATTTACCAGAATTTAGCGAAGGACATATCCTTTCGCAGCCATTTCTTCCCGTACTTTATTGTGGACTGTATCAACCTCTTCATCACTAAGTGTTCGATGAGCATCCCTATATGTAAGTGAAAACGCAAGACTACGGGATCCCTCGGGAACACCCTTTCCGGTGTAAACATCAAAAAGGCGAATATTCCATAGCAAAGAACCCGCTGCGCTGCGTAGTTCTTCCTCAACAATCTCTGCATTTTTGTTAATAGCAACTAACAAAGAAATATCTCTATTTACACCTGGATACGGCGAATTCTCCTTGAACGAAGGCATATTTTCTTTGATGAGAGGTTCCAGAGATAACTCAAAAGCGAACAAAGGAGCCCCCATATCAAGTTCTTTTTCAAGAGAGGGTTTAAGGCGTACAAAATACCCTATTTTTTTATCTTCCATGTATATATCCGCGCTCTGGCCAGAATGAGCAAAAGGTTCTGTGCTAGTCATAAAGGTACAGTGCGCTCCTCTACTCTGGAGAATTGCTTCTAAATCGCTTTTTACAGACATAAAATCTTCAATGAGACTTTCTTTGTATATATTTCGAGTATCGCGACCTGGATAGACAAGACCTGCCATTTTTTCAATCTCGCGCACTCCACTTTCAGACTCTGAATCTCGTATAAATACTCTTCCCAACTCAAAGATACGAATAGCATCTCTCCATCCTGAACGTAAAGAAGACGCAAGAGCATTCAACAAACCAGGCAACATCAATGTTCGCATTGCCGAAAGGTCTACGCTCAAGGGGTTTGAAAGTACAAAAGGATGAGCCCGCTCATCGTCTTCAGAGAGCCGTAAAAGATTGACAAAGGAAGGAGGAAGGAAAGAGTAAGTTATAACCTCAACATACCCTCTTGCTAAAGCAAGCTGGCGTAGGTCAGCCTGTAGTTCAGTCCATTCTCCAACAGTTCCGGCGTGGCTCATTTTTTGAGGAAGGCGACTCGGCATGTCATTATATCCCCGTATTCGCGCAACTTCTTCCACAATGTCTTCTTCAATATCGATATCTGGTCTATAGGAAGGGATCTTAAACCATCGGGTTGAAGATTCTTTCTTTTGTGTTAATTCATATATTCCAAGACGTCCCAAGATGTTTGAAGCTTCGTCCAGATCATCCCATAACAATATTCTTTGAAGCTTTTCCTTTGTCAAACGCACTTCTTTTTGGGCAAGAGTTCCAGATGTTGCCTCTAAAACATTCCAATCTACTGTTGCAACTCCCCATTCTTGCAGTAAACCAAGAACAAAAGCCATTGCAGGATAGACTAATTCAGGATCTACTCCCCGTGCGTATCTAAAAGAAGCTTCACTGTTTAAACCTAAACGACGCGATGTTCTGCTAACACGAACAGCATCAAAATTAGCACTCTCTATAACAACATTCTTTGTGGTCTCGCATATTTCGGTATTTTCTCCACCCATTACACCAGCCAGTGCGATAGGAGTCCCCTTACTTGTAATAAGTATATCCAAAGGATCAAGAAGCCTTTCCTTGCTGTCAAGCGTCACCATTTTTTCCCCTTGTTTTGCGGAACGAACAGTAATTTCACGATCAGGTAGTCTATCAAGGTCAAAGGCATGGAGAGGCTGCCCCATCAAAAGCATGGTCAAGTTAGTTGCATCAACTATATTTGAAATCGGACGCATCCCCATAAGAGACAATAAAATACGCACAGGCAAAGGCGAAGGCTGAATTTTTACATCAGTTGCAAGCCCTAATAAATAACGCTGGCACCCTTCATCTTCCAAAGAAATATTTCTGAAATCTACGGGCCAAACATTTCCTTCTTCTGGGCGATTCTTTAAATTTTTTCTGCCGACAGCATCTGGGAAAAGAGCATATATCTCGCGAGCTATACCAAGTGCACTCAACAAATCGCCTCTGTTCGGCGTAATAGAAATGTCAAGAACAGCATCATCTAAACGTAAGTATTTCTTTACATCCTGCCCAACAGGAGCATCTGCAGGAAGACGTAAAATTCCATACTCATCAGCGATGTCAGGAAGACCTATTTCATCAGCAGAAAGCATCATCCCTTCGCTCATAATTCCTTCAAAATCCTTTTTACCAAGGACTGTTCCATCAAAAAGAATTGCTTCAGGTGGAGCATAGGGGACAATATCTCCCGCTTTCAAATTGGTTGCAGCTGTAACGCATATAGCCTTCTCTTTGCCATAATTAAGAGATGCAACCCAAAGAGAATCTTTATGAGGATGCTGTTCTAGTGAATCGATTCGCGCGACATAAACACCAGACAACTTTTCACATGGACGCGTTATTCCCTCTACTTCACACCCTGTAAGAGTCAGCTTTTCTGCTACTTCTTCAAGAGATGCCGGAATAGAGACGAGACTATTTAACCAATTCCACGACATTAACATGATTTGCCACTCCCCGAAAGAAGATAGGGAACATTCCCTTCAAAAAGAACACGAAGGTCAGTCAGCTTATATTTCAATAGAGCAAGTCGATCTAACCCCATTCCCCACGCAAAACCATTGTAAACATGGGGATCTATGCCTCCAGCCTTCAGTACGTTGGGATGAATCATCCCCAACCCGCCTATTTCTAACCAGCCAGTCCCTTTACATATACGACAATGGGGATTTTTGCCTGAACACTCAACACATTCGACATCAAGCTCCAAAGAAGGTTCAGTAAAGGGGAAATAACTCGCACGATAACGTGTTTTCAAAGGACGGCCAAAGATACTATTAACTAATACTTCAAGGCATCCCTTCAAATCAGCGACAGCAATATCCTTGTCAACCAACAAGCCCTCCAATTGATGGAACATGGGGGAATGAGTAGGATCACTGTCACGTCTATAGACCTTTCCTGGGCATACAATTCTCAATGGTGCTCCATATTTGAGCATAGAGCGAACCTGAACTGGAGATGTATGCGTTCTAAGCAAATGTTTTTCGTCAAAATAGAACGTATCCTGCATATCTCGTGCTGGGTGGAAAGACGGAATATTAAGAGCTTCAAAATTATGGAAATCGTCTTCTATTTCAGGACCTAAAGCAACAGAAAACCCTAAGCCTGTTAAAATTTTTATAACATCCATCGTAACCTGAGTTACAGGATGAAAGGCTCCCCAATTTCTGCCACGAGACGGAAGAGTAACGTCGATCATTTCTTTCTGCTCTTCAGCTATCCACTCTTGCTCTTCAAAAAATCTTTTACGGGACAAAAGCTGATTTTCTATATCATCCCGCAGCTGGTTAACCAACTGCCCTATTTCAGGCCTTTTCTCAGAAGGGAGTGAACCCAACATCTTCAGAAGAGACGTTACTTTACCTTTTTTGCCAAGGAACTGTACTTTCAGTTCCTGTATTTCGTCTACAGAACAAATGTTATCAAGCTTAGCTAAAAATTCTGTACGACAACTTTCTATGTTATTGTGAACTTCACTCACGCTCCATTACCCTCCCTTTCGCGCTCTTCATCTATAGCTTCTAAAAGAGTGTCTAAATCGTTCTTTTTACCAGCAATAAGAAGGCGATCATCTTTATTGATAACTGTATCTGCCGATGGTAAAAATCTTGAACCTTTTCTATCGAAAAGCAAGACCATAGCATTATATTTTTTTCGAAAATCAAGTTCTACAAGGGTTTTCCCTACCATCTCTGATAAAGGCGAAATTTCACCTACGAGATAATCTCCCCCAGGGAGCTGCGAAAAACTTGAAAGCCATGGATGAACAAATTGCTCTGCAACTCTCTGCCCCATGTCTCTTTCAGGGAAGATAACCCGATGTGCACCAACGCGAGATAAAACCCTTGCATGAAGGGCCGTTTGTGCCCTCGCGACGACTAAAGGGATGTTAAACCCCTTTATTATAGTCGTTGCTAAGATACTTGCTTCAATATTTTCACCAATAGTAACAACTGCTATGTCTGCCTCTTTCGCTCCGACTTTTATAAGAGCATCTTCATCTGTGGCATCAAGCTGGGCTGCCAAGTCTATAATTTCAGCTACCTCTTCAACTTTTGTAGCATCTGCATCAACGCCTACAACATACTGATTCATCGCTGCTAGTTTTTCGCATAATGAAAGTCCGAAACGTCCTAAACCAACTATAAGAATCATCTTTCGTTTCTCAGCCATTTAAAAAGCCCCCTAGCCTACGGGAATATTCGTCGTAGCATAATTCACATTATCCCGTGTTTCACGACTAATCATTCCATACATGAATGTTAAAATACCAACACGCCCCCAAAACATCAACAAAATCATGATAATCTTACCTGCCGATGAAAGAGACGAAGTAATGCCCAAAGACAGCCCCACCGTACCCATTGCCGAAAAAGCCTCAAAAATTAAGGCTCGAAAAGGAAGCTCTTCTGTGAAAGATAATAACACTATACAAAAAAGAACAGTACTTACATAAAGAAGCGTCATAGAAAGTGCACGACGCACATTATCAAAAGGAATATTTCTATTAGCAAAGACGATACGCCCCCTCCCCTTCATTTCAGAAAACGTAGAGAGAATCAACAGGGCAAAAGTTGTCGTTTTAATTCCACCACCTGTAGAACCAGGAGAAGCACCAATAATCATAAGCAAACATGTAATAAAGATGCCTAACGCTGAAAACCGAGACGTCTGTATTGTATCGAAACCAGCTGTACGGGGCGTCACACTCTGGAAAAGGGCGTTCCATACCTTCAAAACAGGCGGAAGGTCTTTAAAGGCTCCATTCCAATCTGAAATAAGGAAAAGAAGTAAACCTCCCCCAATGAGACTGGCCGTTACCTTTATTACAAGTTTACAATGAGGAGAAAGAGTATCTCGTCGAAGTACGTATCGGCCAATACCGGAAAGGACCAAGAAACCGGCTCCACCAGAAACGATAAGAGCCATAATAGTTGCAGGAACCCAAAAAGTAGAAGCATACCCCTCTAAACTTGTAGAAAAAGGGGAAAAACCAGCATTACAAAAAGCACTTATACTATGAAATAAAGCCAAATACAACGCTTTTAAGGGGGGAAAGTCTCGAACAAAGGCAATAAACAAAGGCACCATCCCTATTCCCTCAATAATAACAGTCATTTTAAGAATACGCATAAGAAGACGAACAGCTCCCGCAGGAGTATCGAGCCCCAGTCCTCCTGCGAAAAGAAGACGTTGACGTATTCCTATTTTTTGACGCAACAGCAGCAACAGCGTAGTTGTCGCCGTCATAACACCAAGCCCACCCAGCTGGATAAGAGCCAGAACTACCCCTTGGGACATCAAGCACAAATCTTTACCTGTATCAACAACAGAAAGTCCCGTTACGCAGAGCGCTGAAGTGGCAGTAAAGAAAGAATCGACCCATGAAAGAGGTTGACCTGCCGCAAAATTAAATGACCATATAAGGAAGGTTCCTACCACTATAAGCGATAGGAACCCCCCTACGATGGTCCTCTCTACTTTGAGAGAACTATATGTTTTCAAAATTATTGTCCTAACGCATTACGGGCTTTTTCAACCAACTTGACAAAGGCCGGCATATCGTTAATGGCCAGTTCAGAAAGCATTTTTCTATTAATGCTTATTCCAGATTTCTTAAGCCCATCAATCAATGCACTGTAACTCATTCCCTGAGCCCGTGCTGCTGCATTTATACGGGTAATCCACAAACGCCGGAAATCTCTTTTCTTTAACTTGCGGTCATCGTAAGCACGGGAAAGAGATTTAAGAAAAGCCTCTCTAGCTCTTCTGTAAACATTCTTTTTTCTACCCCAATAACCTTTGGTAATAGAAAAAAGTTTCTTTCTTTTTTTATTACTAATGCTACCACCCTTAACACGAGGCATAGCATGTCACCTCTTTCAATATTAATTTTCTCAAGCTTATGAAGAAAACTTCACCCTAAGCATAGGGAAGTAGCTTTTTCAAATCTTCAGATCTAGCTTTTGATACACATCCAGACTTTTTAAGACGACGAAGACGACTCTGACTTTTTCCTGTCAAAAGATGTCCCCTTCCATTTTTTCTGTAACTAAACTTCCCTGTACCTGTGGAAGAGAACCTTTTTTTGGCTCCAGAATGAGATTTCAATTTAGGCATTGCAATACCCTCCCTTCCTGCAAATATATTCATACTTCAACAAAAGGGATGTGCAGTAAGAATGCTACTTTGACTGTTCAACATCCTTTTGATTCTGTTTACCTGTTGTTTTTGTGGGACTAAGAGGTGTGAGCATAATTCGCATATAACGGCCTTCCATGCGAGGTTCTCCCTCACTTTTGCCTACGGCTTCGACATCACGAACAACTCTCCCAATAACTTCTCGTCCTTTATCAAGGAAAGCCATCTCGCGGCCTCTAAAAAACACTGACACCTTTACACGATGTCCAGCCTTCAGGAAATTTATAATTGCCTTTACCTTGAAGTTATAATCATGCTCATCAATTTTAGGACGCATCTTCATTTCTTTTAATGTCTGACCCTTTTGTTTCTTTCGTGCATCCTTTTCTTTCTTTTGCAACTGATAACGATATTTACCGTAATCCATAATACGGCAAACAGGCACTCTTGCCTGAGGAGCTACCTCAACAAGATCAAGAGCTCGCTCTTCAGCTGATTTCAAAGCTTCCTCTATTTTGGTTATACCAACTTTGACTCCGTTTTCGTCAATTAGCAATACTTCACTTACAGTAATTTCCTCATTGACGCGGGGTTCCCCTTCTTCTCTTTTGGCTATAACCCTTCACCTCCATGTTTAAATATAAAAAAGGGCCGATGAATATCACCGGCCCTCATACAGACAAACAAAAACTCTCTTCGAGTTTTTCTACATCAACCAGACAACAACTTTATGCGTCGTCAGGTGAGAGGGCGGTCCTCTACTTGAACTTAGAAACTATATCACAGCTATAAAAATATGGCAATTACTACTTGCATATAAGCGGATTAAACTCTTCTTCCAAAACTTTTACAAAATCATTTATTGACATGGCGCCAAGGTCTCCCTTGCTACGATCTCGAGGAGCAACCTGCTTGCTAGAAGCTTCCTTTTCTCCTAATACAACCATATAAGGAATCTTCTGAATCTGAGCATCCCGAATTTTCTTGCCCAGTTTTTCATCTCGGCAATCAATTTCCACTCTAACTCCGTGGGTGGCCAACTCGGTTTTTACTTCGTTGGCATACTCAAAGAAGTCTTCTGAAATAGGAAGCAAACGGACTTGAATTGGTGCTAGCCAGTATGGGAATGCTCCTGCAAATTGCTCTATAAGAATGCCAAAGAAACGCTCCAAACTTCCTAAAATTGTTCTATGAAGCATAACCGGCCTATGTTCTTTCCCATCTGCACCTACGTATGAAAGGTCAAATTTCTCAGGCATCTGGAAATCCAATTGTATGGTGCCACACTGCCATGTTCGGCCTATGCAATCCTCAAGGTGAAAATCAATTTTAGGTCCGTAAAATGCACCGTCACCAGGATTAACGCGATATTCCATATTGGTTTCTTCCAAGGCTTCTTTCAACGCCCTTTCAGCTATATTCCATTGCTCTTCCGAGCCCATAGAATCTTCAGGACGTGTTGAAAGTTCCATTGTATATTTAAAACCAAAAACATCTCTATAAATATACTGGCAAAGACGCATAATCCCCTTGATTTCATCTTTCACCTGTTCAGGAGTGCAATAAAGATGGGCATCGTCCTGGGTAAAGCACCGGACTCTCATTAAGCCATGAAGTACTCCAGAACGTTCATGTCTATGAACAGTTCCCAACTCAGCCATACGAAGAGGTAAATCTCTATAGCTTCGAATCTGACTCTTATACACAAGTATACCGCCAGGACAATTCATGGGTTTAATGGCAAAAGGCATTTCATCTATCTCTGTAAAGTACATATTATCGCGATAGTGATCCCAATGTCCGGAACGAATCCACAAACTACGGTCAAGAATAAGAGGCGTACGTATTTCACAATAGCCATTTTTCTCGTGCACTTGTCGCCAGAATTCGGTCAGTTTGTTCAATATGACCATCCCTTTAGGATGGAAAAATGGGAAGCCAGGGCCTTCCGGCTGTAGACTAAAAAGATCAAGTTCTTTTCCTATTTTACGGTGATCTCTATTCTTAGCCTCTTCAAGCATCGTTATATATTGCTTGAGCGATTCTTCATCTGCAAAGGCTGTTCCGTAGACACGGGTTAACATAATATTTTTCTCGCTGCCTCTCCAATAGGCTCCCGCTACGGAAAGAAGTTTGAAGTATTTTATCCATGATGTATTAGGGACATGGGGCCCTCGGCAAAGATCTACATAATCTCCCTGTTTATATAAGCTTACAGTAGAGTCTTCAATTTCTTTGATAAGCTCAACTTTATACTTTTCTCCTCGTTCCTCGAAAAAACGTATTGCATCTTCTTTACTTAAAACTTCACGTTCTATAGGGAAAGCTCGTTTAGTTAACCGTTTCATTTCTTTCTCTATTTTGGGCAATACATCTTCAGATATGGGTTCAGGAAGTTCCATATCGTAATAGAAACCATTCTTGATTGCCGGGCCTATGCCAAAATGCGTCTCAGGAAAAATAGACTGGAAAGCTTGAGCCATTAAATGAGCTGTTGAATGGCGTATGATCTCCAAACCTTCCTCACTCGCTCCATCCACTGATTCCAAGAGTCCACTTTCGGCAATATCAGCTGAAAGGTCTACAAGACGTCCATTGATCTTCGCAGCAACCGCGCCTTTGTTCATGTCCCAGCGTTTTAAGATGTCCAGCACTTTACCGTCTTCAACTTCTACTACACTTCCACTGGTACTTTTGAGTTCGAACATACGTACCCCTCCCTCAAAAAAATAATGCCCACACTTCTCCTTCTGGAGACGATGTGGGCTTAATCGCGGTTCCACTCCAGTTCCAGCTATACAACAAGCTGGCCCTCTGTGCGCAATAAGGTGCGCTCCCTGCCATCGGCTCAGGGGTGGTCTTCACTCTACTCTGCTGTAAAAGGTTTTCAGCCAATGACCTTTATTCTCTGTCCAGCAACGATAAAGCTACTCTTCCCTTCATAGCCTTATATTCAACTTCCTGTATTGGCGATTTTATACTACCTATCAGAAAGAATGTCAACTCTTTCTAGTTCACACCAGTACTACCGAAACCACCTTCACCACGCTGTGAATCAGAAAGAGAAGAGCTTTCTTCCCATTTAAGCTGAACAACAGGCGCTATGACCATTTGTGCAATTCGATCTCCTGGCTTTATTTCAAAAGGTTCTTGTCCCAAATTTATAACAATGATTCGTATTTCTCCGCGATAGTCAGAATCTATGGTACCCGGCGTGTTCAGTAACGTTATACCCGAACGGAGAGCAAGGCCGCTACGAGGCCGTATCTGGGCCTCAAAACCTTCAGGCAGTTCTATAGATAAGCCTGTGCCCACACTTCCTCTCTCTCCAGGCTCCAGAATAAGGGATTCCGCAGCACGAAGATCTACTCCTGATGAAGCGGGAGTAGCGTATTCAGGCAATGTAACATTACTATTCTTACGTACTACCTTAACGGGAACAGATTTCATCTGCGCCCGCCTCCCTGACGTCTATCTCTATCTCCACCTCTATCGCTTCTTTCATGAGGACCTCTACGCGGTCCTGCAGATGGACGAGGTGCAGTTGCTGCTTTGGCTTCTATGAGAATTTCTCTTTTTTTCTCATCTTCGAGAGCAGATGCAAACCCCTCTTCTATGGCTCGTTCTTCTTGATCATAAATTTTCTTACGAGTCAAATTAGTTCTCCCCATATCGTCTATTTCTTTAACCATAACGAGTACAGAATCACCAACAGAGAAAACATCCTCTACCTTGCCTACCCGATGAGGACTGATTTCACTTACATGTAATAGCCCTTCTTTTCCAGGCAAGCACTCGACAAAGGCACCAAAATTCATAATCCGCGTTACCTTTCCGAGATAAATTTCGCCCGGCTCCAACTCTTTAGTTAAACCTTTAATAATAGCCAAGGCTTTGTTTACACCTTCGCTTGAGGTTCCAGCAATGTACACTTCGCCACTATCTTCTACATTAATTTTAACGCCTGTTTCCTGAGTGATTCCCCGTATGACTTTGCCACCAGGACCGATAATATCTCGAATTTTTTCAGGATCAACATGAGTAACATGAATGCGGGGAGCGTAAGGAGAGAGTTCAGAAGGAGCTGCTATTGCTGCCTCCATTTTATCGAGAATGTTAAAGCGACCTTCCTTAGCCTGTTCAAGAGCTTTTTTCAAAATATCTCTCGTAATTCCTCCCGCTTTATTGTCCATCTGAAGAGCTGTTACACCTTCTCTAGTACCAGCAACTTTAAAGTCCATATCTCCGTAGTGGTCTTCAAGTCCCTGAATATCTGTGAGAATCTCTACCTTGTCATCTTCCTTAATAAGTCCCATTGCAATTCCGGCTACATGTTTCTTTATAGGAACGCCAGAACTCATAAGGGCAAGGCTTCCTCCACAAATGGACGCCTGAGAACTGGAACCATTAGATTCCAAAATATCAGAAACCAAACGAACAACGTAAGGAAAATCAACTTCTTCGGGAATGATAGGACGCAACGCTCTTTCTGCCAAAGCTCCATGCCCAATTTCACGACGACCAGGTCCTCTCATGGGGCGAACTTCTCCAACAGAATACGGAGGAAAGTTATAGTGAAGAATAAACCGTTTATTAGGCTCGTCCTGTTTTAACCCATCAAGAATCTGATCGTCAACTCCCATCATACCAAGAGTTCCTACGACAAGAGCCTGCGTTTCTCCTCGAGTAAAAAGAGCAGATCCATGAACTCGCGGCAATACATCAACGTCGCATGTAATGGGACGAATCTCATTCATGGCACGACCATCGACCCTGCGCCGATCATTCAGGATGAGAGCTCGCATTGTCTTCTTGACCATTTCATCCACTGCAGCACTAATATACAATTCAGAGTCAGGGTATGTTTCAGAAAAATGCTCTGTTGCCGTGGTTTTAACGAATCGGACCTTTTCAGCCCGAGGTTTCTTCGCGTGAATATTAACGGCCTCCGAAATATGAGGCTGCATCTCACTCTGCAACCATGCATCTATCTCTTCAAATACTTCAGGAGCCGGGATTTCAATCTTTGTCTTTCCTATCTCCCTCTGCATCTCCTCTTGCATGGCAACAATTTTCTTTATTTCTGAATGAGCAAGATCAAGAGCATCAACAAGCAGATCTTCTGAAACTTCATTGGCCCCTGCCTCAACCATAGTAATTCCATCTTTATGTCCAGAAACAAGCAAATCTAGCTTGGAATTTACCATATCCTCCTCAAGAGGATTAATAACTAACTGATCATTAATGTAGCCGATACGAACAGCACCAATAGGTCCATCCCATGGAATTTCAGAGAGCATCAAGGCTGCAGAAGCTGCATTAATTGCAAGAACACTGGGGGGGTTAACCTGATCCACAGAAAGGACAGTAGCAACAACATGTACGTCATAACGTAAGTCATCGTCGAAAAGAGAACGAATAGAACGATCCACCATACGGGCACTCAATATAGCATTTTCGGTAGGGCGCCCTTCTCTTTTGATAAAACCTCCAGGAATTTTTCCTGCAGAATAATATCTTTCTTCAAAATCTACCAATAAAGGGAAAAAATCAATCCCTGTACGGGGAGTGTCGGAAATACATGCTGTTGTCAAAACAACAGTGTCGCCACATCTGGCTACGATAGAGCCATTGGCTTGCTTAGCCACATTCCCCGTCTCGAAGGTAATCTCTCGACCTCCGATCTCAATTGAAAACATTTTTTTCATACAATGTTCCTCCTCTAATTTTCAACCTCTTCTTTAGTGTACTGGATAAGAATAACACATCACACAAAAAAAGTGCGAGAGCGAATAGCCGCCCCCGCACATAAATTCAAGAAAAAACTTGTCTGCTTAAAATTAGTGACGAAGTCCAAGACGTTCAATCAAGTTTTTATATCTATTGAAGTCTTTCTCTCTTAAGTAACGAAGAAGCTTACGTCTTCTTCCAACCATTTTAAGAAGTCCTCTTCTGGAGTGGAAGTCTTTTGTGTGCTCTTTCATATGCTCCGTCAATTCTCGAATTCTCACCGTAAGCATTGCTATCTGAACCTCGGGAGATCCTGTATCTGCAGCATGGGTACGATATTCCTCAATAATCTGATGTTTTGTCTCTTTCTCGAGCATTCTGTTCACCTCATATGCGTAAAATCCCGAAAACCAAGAAATACATCTTAGTGTATATCCTAGTAATGGGTCATGAACATAGTACCATGGAGTCGTTTATATGACAATTTTTTCTTCAATTTTTACCGTAAGTAAAATTACACAATTTTACGAAATATCTAATTCTGCACTCGACATGGGTTCAAGTATATGGTTAAATAATAAAGAATTAACAATAGTACCTAAACATTTTGGTGCGGGAGGGGATAGGTATGTCTTTACTTATTGTTGAAGACAACAAGGATCTTGTCCAAGTTCTCGCCGAGGGCTTTGCAGAGAATGGATATTCAGTAGAACGCGCTTATACAGGAGAAGAAGGTCTAGAAAAAGCGAAAAATCCAGAATGCGAGTGTATTATTTTAGATCTTATGCTTCCTGGAATAAGTGGACTCGAAGTTTTGGAAAAACTTCGAGCAAGTGGTGCGACTCTTCCTATTATCATTCTCACGGCGAAAGATAGCGTGGACGACAAGGTAGAAGGCCTCAATAAAGGGGCTGATGATTTTCTGGTAAAACCGTTTGACTTCAGAGAACTTCTTGCAAGGGTTCGTACGTTGTTAAGAAGAACTTCTGATCAGCAGCACAATCTTCTTCACTGCGGTGATATGATTTTAGACCCAGTTGCAAGGGAATGCCGAGTCGATAACGTAGTTCTGCCTTTACGAAGACGTGAATTTGACATTCTTGAATTGCTTATGAGACATGAAAATCAGGTTTTCACTCGGGAGAAGATTATTTCTCAAGTATGGCAAAAAGAATATGACGGTACAAGTAATGTGGTTGACGTCCATATTAAATATTTGAGAGATAAGCTGAGAGAGCACGGACTAGACACCATTGTTGTGACAGTGCGAGGAGTCGGGTACAAAGTAAGTTGCCCAGACTGTGCCTAGAAAAGTGATGCCTAGAGGTGTCAGTGACGAACATTGCGATTTAACAAACTTTTAAAATCCTTCAAATTACGTTTAACAAATGTTTCGACTCAACAAAGGGGCAATCTGAAACTGCTCAGATTGTCCCTTTTTGCCGTTTTACTTTTTACCCTTCTTTCTATTGCTACACTAAGTTGTTCATTTTCTTTATCTTCTTTTTTTATTTACCTCTGCGGAATCATAGCGGGTTGCGCTCTCTCATTTTTTGTGGCTTTATGGTTTCTTGAACTTCGCATGTACACCCCTTTACGAAAAATCAGTCAGACTTTGCAAAAAAGGAAAAGAAAAAATGATCATATAGTGATCCCCTATCTTGGAGATCACCCTCAATTTATAGAACTTAGAAACTCTTTAAATAGTCTTTTAGCTCGTTTCGAAGAATCCCTTACGCAGCTCAAGCAACTTTCAGCAGATACAAGTCACGAGTTGCGTACACCTCTTGCGGTAATTAAGGGGAAAATCGAAATCATGCTTATGTCACCTCGCGAACCCGCATATTATAAAGAGAGACTTGAACAAATTATGATTCAGATAGATAACATGCAACAAATAGTGGAATCTATTCTCGAACTCTCTCGTTTTTCTAAGTTTTCGGGGCCCGAATGGATGGAACCGGTTGATTTACTCATGGTAGCAGATGAAACGTGTGAAAATATGTTTGCGTTAATAGAAAAGACACGACATCAGCATCTCGAAAAAAAATTTTCTTTTGCTCCTGTCTTCGGCAGCTTTGAATTACTGACTCGAGTTGCATCTAATTTACTGGATAACGCGAGTAAATATACGCCAGAAGGCGGAACAATAGGTATAGAAACATGGAGTGACATAAAAAAGCAAAAGGCCTTTTTAAGAGTATGGGATACTGGGCAGGGAATGGACGAATATGCCATACAAAAATGCCGCGATCTTTTCTGGCGAGCAGATACTGCGCGTAGTGGAGGCGGTTATGGGTTGGGGCTCTCTCTCGTTCAACGTATATCCGAACTTCATGAAGCTGAAATGGATATTCAATCGACATTGGGAAAAGGAACTTCTTTTACTTTAGTTTTTAATCTTGATGCGAATGCACTTTCTGAATACGATACCTTTTAACATGTTTACAGAATATAAAAAGAATAGCCGCCCTTTTTGGGGCGGCTATTCTTTAATTTTTAGAAACTCATAGAAACAAAGAAAGTTCTAGAACCCCGAGCCAGAAGAAGAACAAGGGAATCATCTTTTTTGCCTAAAACTTTTTCGAGGTGATTCACGCTATCAACTTTAGTTCCATTAACTTCAAGAATCAAATCTCCTTCTCGAATTCCTGCTCGAGCAGAAAAAGAACCTGGCTCAACTGATGTAACGACTACGCCATCATTTTTTTGCAAATTGTAACGCGAACGTAATTGAGTAGTTACATTACTAACTTCAAGTCCGGCCTTCCGTAGCATTTCACTGTTTTTCGATGATTGTCCTTCAATATCTTCTTCCATCGCAGAAGATACCTCAGTTAATTTTACAGAGAAATCTTCTTTTTTCCCTTTACGAATAACGTTCAACGTTACTGCATCCCCTGCCATAGATTGTCGAATTCTGAAGACAAGATCCTGATGATTTTCTATTTTATTTCCGTTAACGGAAACAATAACATCGCCACGCTGTAAACCAGCTTTAGCAGCAGGAGAATCAGGAACAACATCACTAATTACTGCTCCTTTTTCTTCCTTTATGCCATATGCCGAAGCAAACTCTTTTGTCAGTGGCTGCACATACACACCAAGCCATCCTCGTTTTACTTTTCCATATTTTACAAGATCGTTCATTACCTGTTTAGCCATATTAATGGGGATTGCAAAGCCAATTCCCTGAGCGTACGGAACAATGGCGCTGTTAATACCCACAACTTCACCGGAAAGATTAATTAAAGGTCCACCACTGTTTCCTGGATTAATAGCGGCATCTGTCTGCAAGAAACCATCGAAGTTAACATCTCCAGCATGAATACTCCTGTTTTTTGCAGATATAACACCAACTGTTACTGTATGCTCCAAACCAAAGGGGTTACCAATGGCTACAACCCACTCACCAACATCCAAACGATCCGAATCACCAAGCTTTAAGACAGGCAAATGATTTGCGTCTATTTTTATAACAGCTAAATCAAAAGTAGGGTCTGTTCCAAGAACTTTTGCAGAAAAAGTTCGACCATCAGAAAGTGTTACTGTAATTTTATCAGCACCTTCGACAACATGATTATTGGTTAGGATCTGCCCCTCTTCTGAAACGATGAAACCAGAACCTCTCCCCTTCATAGGAATCGTTCGAGAGAAACGCTGAAATTCCTCTCCAAAGAAATGTCTGAAAATGGGGTCATCGGGAAATGGAGAAACTGAACGAGTAACCATTGTCTCTACATCAATATTAACAACAGCTGGGGAAGCGTCTTTAGCTATTGCAGCTACAGGATTTCCACTAAAAACATCTTGAGCAAAAGAAGGCGCTCCCAGCATTCCTAAAACAAATGCAACAAGAGCGAGAAAAGCAATTGTGTTTCGTATATTTTTCATATAGTTCACCTCCGTTTACAGTACTCCTTTATTTTATTCAGTTTCGGTTAATGGACATCGTTTGTTTTACTGAAATCTTAATCAGAAAGTCTTCGGAAGTTTATATATGAGATTACCAACCATATACTACCAACTAAAATCATAATCAAACTTCCTCTATGGGAGGCTTCCTCCCCTAGAAGCAGCCAATCTATACGTAAAGGATCAACAAGAATGCGTAATAGACCAAAAAGAATTAAAAACAACGGCCAAAGAAGAGCAACTCGTAATTTTCTTTCGCCTCTACCTATTCTTTTTTCCACTTCTTGCAACATAATTAAAATAAGAAGAGCCCCAAAAGAATAATAAAGTTGGGTTGGGTGACGAGTCAGTTGCTGCGGATCTATGGGAAAACGAGTACCCCATGGAAGAGTGGTCTCTATTCCAGCGCAACATCCGTTCATAAAACAGCCCCATCGGCCTATGGCAATCAATGCTGCTGAAGGGAGAGATGCAGACTCAGCAACACGCCATAATGATAATTTAAAAAAGAATATATACGCGAGAGCAAAAAAACTGCCGCCAAAAAAGCTATAAAAAGACGACATACCCCCCTCCCAAAATCGAAAAACACGAAGAGAATCGTTACGAATAACTGTTGGGCCTACATGAACGATCATACCGACACATGCTCCTATAACGATACCTATAGCAACAACAAACAATAGAACATGCATCTTAGATGATTCTACACCATATTGATTGACAGCTCTTTTCTGCGTCCAAAGAAAAGCTGTAACTAACGCAACGGTCCACAGTACATAATAACTGTGGACCGTTATTTTATATATAGAAAAAAGAATTGGATACATACTACTTAATGCCGTCTGTTCCTCGACGATGCAACAGGACAAACAACTACTTTACGGGAGGGTTCTTCTCCCACTGAACGAGTTGTTACGTTGTTATAATCCTTTAATGTTAAATGAATGATACGACGCTCCCAACTCGACATTGGCTCAAGATATGCAGGCCGTCCCCTTTTTTCTACCTTTCTGGCAGCTGCAAGAGCAAGTCGCTGAAGGCTTGCTTCTCGTCTTTGACGATAGCCATCACTATCAAGTTTAACGCGACCCTCTCGACTCTCTTCTCGCAACATAAGATTAATAAGATACTCCATGGCCTTTAAGGTTTCTCCATATTTCCCGATAACGATACCAGCATCATCGCCAGAAAGATTCAGAAAATCATCGTCACCACTTTGGACTGTTACAGAAAGTCCCATATGCTGAATCAGATTTCTGGCCAACTCCTGCCCTTTCAACACTAACAAAGGAAATTCCGGCCATACTTCAACACGCAATTTTTTTCCAAGAAGACCAAAAAAACTTTTCTCTTCTTCAATAATTTTTACAAGAAAATCCTCTGGATGTAGCCCTAATTTAGCTGCTGCCAGCCTTTTTGCTTCATCTACAGAGCCGACTTCCAAAATCATTTTGTCTTGCTCAGTCATATATAATCCCCCTTCGACACACTGCCTGTCTGGGATGCCCTTGAATTTTCTATTCTTTCCCTGTAGGTTTAGTTTTGTGCAACACTGGCTTTTCTTGCATTTCCTCGCTGGTTTTTTTCGTAATCCACCACTGCTGAGCTACACCTAGGAAAGACGAAACTCCCCAATATAACAAAACTCCGCCGGGCAAGCTAAGACATATAAACGTAAGGAAAAGGGGCATAAACCAACTCATCATTGCCATTTGAGGGTTCCCCGAAGAACTCATCTGCTGCTGTGCCCATGTAAGGAAACCGACAACAATGAGAAGTAAAAAGTTACCACCGTAAACTGTAAAATGAACTAACCCGGAAGGATTGGCAAGAACTCCAGACAAGACAGACATTACGCCAATCTTTGCCGTTTCCGGAAGGGCAACGGCTTGGGCCAACGTAGAAAGCACTGACCCCTCGAGACTAATAAATCCAAGAAAAGGAATGCTGCCAAAATTATAATTCATTAGCAGTCTAAACAAAAGAATAAGGATAGGTAACTGTACAAGAAGAGGTAAACATCCTGCGGCAGGGTTTACTTTATTCTCTTTATACAAATTCATTATTTCTCTATTCAATGATTCTTTATCATCTTTATACTTCTCTTGCAACATCTTCATTCGGGGCTGGAGTTTTTGCATTTTCTGCATACTCACCATTTGTTTGTGTGTTAGAGGATGCAATAGTATCCTGACCGCCAAAGTCAATAATATAATTGCAATACCCCATGATCCCGTTAAATTATGAAGAGTTTCAAGGATAAGAAGCATAAAATCCCCTGCTGCTTTCCAGAGAGTTCCCACACTATTCACCATCCTCAATCAGAATTATACTTTTTTGGAACCGGATCGTATCCTCCAGGATGCCACGGCCCACACTTCAAAATACGAATTACTCCAAGTCGAATCCCCGTTAATGCCCCATATTCTTCTATAGCTTCAAGGGTATATTGAGAACATGTGGGATAAAAACGGCAATTCTTCCCCAACATTGGAGAAATCCATTTCTGATAAAACTTAATAGCACACACTGCAATCTGTGCTGATATTTTCATCAACTCGTCACTTCTATTCTTCTACTACTTCCAAGGGTTATCTGGCCATGACTCATCCAGCAAACCTACATGACCTAATATTTTCACCATATCATCATACACTTCATGCGCATTTGCCTCCAGTCCAGACGTACGGAGAGAAAAGACACACCACCATGATCCTTTTATCCACGGTAGCAGACGGCGAATGCTTTCTTTCAAAACACGGCGACCTCTATTGCGGACTGAAGCAGGGCCCTGACGTTTTCCCACAGCAAGACCTATTCTTGTTTTTCCGTCAGGAGCGTTTACAAACAGCAACCGCACCAGCTCGCCTTTGAAGCGACTGCCGGTGCGGAAAACATGATCATATTCCCAACCCTTCTTGAGCCGCACAGAGCGCGAATAACTAAGCTTCAAGGCTATACAGTCAAACGCTTACGACCCTTGCGTCTCCGGTTGCGAAGAATTCTCAATCCACTAGGAGAACTGGAACGGGAGAGATATCCCATTTTTCTCTTTCGCGGTCTATTATGGGGCTGAAAAGTACCTTTATCCACGACTACACCTCCCAGAAACAAAGTAACATATTCATAGTTAGAGACCGGAAACCGATCAGCCTTGATACTATATCACACCGTTTTCTCATGAGCAACAGAATTGATCTTGACTGTCAAACGTTGAATAGAAACAGGAGGTAAGTCCCGATGAATTTTCCAATCCTGCCTGTCTATAATTCTTCCATCGAGAATTATGGCCCGACCACGATCACTGCTCGTTCTGATAAGGCGTCCAACCGCTTGACGTAAATACATTCTCGCTTGTGGCAATGTCACTTTTATAAAAGCTTTTCTTCCCTCTAATTCATTTCTTGCTTGAATAATAGGGTCTTTAGGATGTGGGAATGGTATACGATCAATAATAACCTGAGTAAGCCCTTCTCCAGGAATATCTACACCTTCACGGAATGAAACGCTTCCAACAAGAACGCTTGATATATCAGATCGAAACCGTTCAAGAAGTTCTGTACGGGGCAAATCATTCTGAACGTACACCTCATAATCATGCTTTTTCTGTTTTAGCCAATGGCCTACCTTCCGAACAAGGCGCATTGAACTTAACAGGATAAGAGATCTGCCCCCATTTTCATCACAAAGTTTCTCCACGACCTTACAAACCCTATCATCGTAACCCTCTTCTATAACCTTAAGGCCAAGATCAATAACAAGAATATTCATCTGACGAGCAAGATCAAAAGGAGATTCCAAAATGCAGGTTTCAGTAGGTAGAATTCCTGTTTCTCTCACCCAAAAATCAAAGGATTTTCCTACTGTCATTGTAGCAGAAACAGCAAAAACCTTTTCGGGCTCTTGCGAAAAAAGACTCTCAGATACGCTATCGGAACATAATGTCGGCTCACTTACCAAGGTGTTTCCATCACGCCAATATGCCCATTCTGGAAAATATTCTACCGACAAACACCACTGAAGAGAAAGGGAATAAAGACGAAGTTCCTCTATCCAAGCAAGGGCTAAAGCCAAACGGCTTTCCTCAATTCCATAGGGTGTTTCCTCTTTAAGCTCTTCAGTCTCTTCTAAAAGTTTTAAAGCCTTTTCTATATGAGAAGAGACAAGCATTCCTTGACGAAACAACTCTTCATTTCTCTTTTTAATCAGAGTACCGTCTGGAGTTGAAGTTTGTAGAAACTCAAAAAGTATACTCCCCTCTTTTTGTGCTCCTGATAGTTCATCTCTCAATGTTCCTGCTTCTTCGTCTCTCGATAATAAAAAAGATTCAGCGTTAGCTGCCCCCTTACTTCTGAGAAGGCGTGTAAGATCCTCCCATGACACCCTGACTGAGGCTATAGACCGTGCAGCATCTACCATTCGATGAGCTTCATCACAAATCATAACGTCAAAGGGAACAGGGAAAGTTTTTTTACCATTCATTACATAAGCAAAGTACATATGATAATTTGAAACAATAATATCCCAGTCTTGAGCCTTCTTTAACGCCTTTTGAATAAAGCACCTCTCTCTGTACGGGCATCGATGTCCCAAACAACCATGGATCTGAGCTGCGACTCGAGGAAAGATTGGGAAATCGGCAGGAAGCTTCAATTCTGAAAGATCTCCCGTCTGCGTCGTTTTCAACCAATCTGAAAGGTACATTGAAGCTGCGCCACCATCACCAAAAGACAAAAAGCCATCTTGCTCAAGCTCCACAGCTCTTCTCAAACAAACATAATTGCTTCTTCCCTTAAGTAATCCAAAAGATGCGTTATACCCCAGAATATCATTGAGACGTGGTAAGTCTTTCCGTATCAATTGTTCTTGAAGAGTAATTCCTGCTGTAAGAAAAAGAATTTTTTTATCTTGTGCGAGGGCCCATTTCATGGCAGGAGCTAGAAGAGCAAAGGTTTTTCCTACCCCGGTAGGAGCTTCCGCTACAAAAACAGTTCGTTCTTCTCTCTCTAAGGAATCCCACACCTTTTGTGCTAAAAGAAGTTGAGGCTCTCTATATTCATACGTATCAAAAGTTTTTTCCAGAATTCCATTTGGAGCAAATATTCGATTCATTGGATGTTCGTTTACATTCATTTGACAACCTCTTCTCTATGGCAAAAGCATAACTCTATTGCTAATATATCAAAGAGCATGTTAAAATGTGGTGCGTTTTATGGGGAGGAGGTGAAGGAAATGCCTAATAAGAAGTCTGCTGAAAGAAGAATGAGAACCAGCGAAAAGAATCGTCTCTACAACCGTTACTGGACAAGCCGCTGCAAAACGGCTGTTAAGAGAGTTCTCGAAGCTGTCAACAGTCAGGATACTGAGCTGGCTGAAAAACGACTTCAGGTTGCTCAGAGTGTTATTGATAAAGCCATTGTCAAGGGTGTTATGCATCGCAATACTGGAGCCCGCCGTAAGTCGCTTCTGACAAATAAGGTGAAAACCCTAACGGGAGCTGTTGTTGAAAGCAGCGAAGAATAGAGGCTTCCACCCATAAAAAATCAAGAATTTTTAGCTGAGCCAGGATAGAAATCCGAAACTCAGCTTTTTTTATTGTCTTTTATCGCTATCTAAAAGTCGGAAGATCATTGCCTCAAACCCAACCCAGCCTGTTCCCATTCCTGTCTTCTCTCCATAAGAAAGTCCTGCCAACTCTATAATAAAAGAGCAAAGATGATGACGATCATAATGTTTAATTGCCTCTGCTGCCATTTTCCCGGCATAACTTCTTACTTTTAACATCGTTAAAATTTCTCTTTCTGAAAGCGTCGGGAAAAAATACTTGTATAAAACTGGTTTTAAGCGATTATATACAGCTGTAACTAATTGCAAAAAAGGGACATCTTGCTGCAAATGAGGAAGGAGAGTAATAATTTCCTTTCTGTCTGCCTGACAAAGGCCATCAAGAAAACGTAACATAGAATTACGTCCTTCGTCAAAGGAAAGAGCTTTCACTACATCAGTAGTTATTCTTTTATTTCTGGAAAAAACAGCTATTTTTTCCACTTCGCTTCTCAATTCTTCCCCATCTTCAATCCAATCGACGAGTAATGCCGCAGCTTCTCTATCTATATCAATTTTTTTATCTCGACAAAAATCAAGCAGCCAACGCAATCGAGCAGAAGTCCAAAAGGGAATTTCTTCAGCTTTATAAATATCAAGATGTCGAAGAATTTCTTTAGGAATATATTTGGAAGGAGACCCATCATAAACAAGCATTACAAGAAAATTTTCTTCCTCTGTGTCGATTAAAGAAAGCATATTTTCTGGCAATACTCCCAGATCTTCAGCATTTTCCACAAGAAGCATTTGTTTATCATCGAAAAGACCACGGTTCTGGCCTAAAGCTAAAACTTCCTGCCAAGAACTACCTTCTTTTCGTCCTGAAAGCACATATCCTAAGTGTTCGTATTTTCGTAGCGTATCTGAAAGAAGGCGCCTCTGAGAGACCTCAGAGGCGCTTATAATCACAATTCGGGGCACTAGCCCTTCACCACCACATTAACAAGTCTATCTGGAACAACTATAACTTTAACAATCTCTTTTCCTTCAATCCACTTTTGAACAGCAGCCTCACTTAAAGCTTTCTCTTTTAATTCATCTTTTGGAAGCCCAGCCGGCAAGTCTATTTTATGGCGGACTTTTCCATTAACCTGAACAACTATAGTCACTGAATCAAGAACAAGAGCACTCTCGTCAGCAACAGGCCAGGAACTCCATGCTAGCTGTGTTTTATTCCCCAGCATCTGCCAAAGCTCTTCAGTCATGTGGGGACAGAAAGGATTGAGGCAAATAAGCATCGTCTCCACACTTTCGCGAAGAAGAGCCCAATCCTTCTCATCCTCTGGAGAGCAGGAATAAGTAGTATTTAAAAGCTCCATCAAACGGGCAACTGCCGTGTTGAACTGCTTTTCTTCGTGGATATCCCTCGTTACATCAACAATTGTCGTATGAATTTTTCGTTTAAAATCACGTCGATCTTGCTGAGTCAGACTATCCATAGCTACACGTTCAGTAGGGGCCCCTTTAAGGGATTCAATATTCTCTTCAACATAACGCCAGACTCTGTTCAAGAAACGATGAACACCTTCAACTCCTTGTTCTGACCACTCCAAATCATTTCCAGGAGGTGCAGCAAAAAGAATGAAGAGCCTCGCAGTATCGGCACCATATTTCTGTATTATTTCGTCAGGATCCACCACATTACCCAACGATTTAGACATCTTAGCTCCATCTTTTATAACCATACCTTGTGTTAAAAGGTTGGCAAAAGGTTCTCTTGCTTTACACAGTCCAAGATCCGAAAGAACTTTTGTAAAGAAACGAGAATAGATAAGATGCATACAGGCATGTTCAATGCCACCAATGTATTGATCAACTGGCATCCAGTAATTCGCCAATTCTGGCTCGAAAGCCTTCTCTTCGTTATGGGAATCTGTATAACGGAACTGATACCACGAAGAACAAATGAAGGTATCCATAGTGTCAACTTCACGTCGAGCGTGTCCCCCACAAATAGGACATGTTGTATTAATCCATTCCTCATCATCAACGAGTGGCGACTGTCCTCCTTTTTTAACGGCAAGATCAGTCGGCAAGATAACGGGAAGATCTTTTTCAGGAACTGGAACGATTCCGCAATGATCACAATAGACGACGGGGATAGGAGCCCCCCAATAGCGTTGACGAGAAATAAGCCAGTCACGAAGACGATAATTAATTTCTCGTTTGCAAAATCCCTTTTCTTCTCCCCAATCAAGCATTTTTACAATGGCTTCTTCTGTTGAAAGGCCATCAAACTGCCCTGAGTTACAAGAAACACCGTTATCGACAAAAGCAACCTTCATTGTTTTGCCATCAAGTTTCTCGCCTTCTGAAGGCTGAATAACAACATCAACAGGGATGTCATATTTTCTCGCAAACTCAAAGTCCCGCTCATCGTGGGCAGGAACGCCCATGATTGCACCTGTACCGTAATCCATAAGGATATAGTTTGCTATCCATATAGGCACATCACGGCCATTTACCGGATTCGTTGCGTAGAATCCGGTAAAAATACCGTTCTTTGCACCACCAACTGCCGTACGGTCTATTTCACTCTGGCTGATACATTCTTTTACAAAAGTATCTAATTCCTCTTTATTTGAAGCTTTTTCCAAAATAACGTCTACGAGAGGATGCTCAGGCGCCAGTGCTAAGAAAGTAACGCCAAAAATAGTATCGAAACGAGTTGTAAAGGTTTCAATTTCTTCTCCAAGTTCTTTTGCGTTAAAAGTTAAGCGAGCTCCTTCAGAACGTCCTATCCAGTTTTTCTGCATTATACGTACTCGCTCTGGCCATCCAGGAAGCTGCTCTAGATCATCAAGAAGCTCTTGAGCATAATCTGTAATACGGAAGAACCACTGTTCAAGTTTCTTTTTCACTACAGGGGAATTACACCGCCAGCATCGGCCCTCACTATTTACCTGCTCGTTTGCCAGAACCGTATTGCAACTCTCACACCAGTTTACAGGTGCCTTCTTACGATAGGCTAATCCTTTTTTAAAAAACTGCAAGAAGATCCATTGGGTCCAGCGATAATAATCAGGGTCACACGTTGCAACCCGTCTATCCCAATCATAACTGCACCCCATTCTCTTCAACTGATCTGTCATATGCTCTATATTCTTATGGGTCCACTCACTTGGCTGAACTCCATATTTCAGAGCCGCATTTTCTGCAGGGAGGCCAAAGGCGTCAAACCCCATCGGATGAAGAACGTTATAGCCATTCATCCATAGGAACCGTGCCATCATATCGCCAATGGAATAGTTTCGGAGATGCCCCATATGAAGAGCCCCACTGGGGTACGGGAACATCTCAAGGCAGTAAAACTTCTTTTTCGAAGAATCTGCCTTTACTTTGAAAGTGCTTTCTTCCTCCCACACTTTCTGCCATTTTTGTTCAATAGAATGAAAATCGTAAGCCATGCATCTGCCTCCTCGCACCAAATACCTCTAAAATCATATCAAGGAATTATATCCCTCATATCTTAAATGTGCAAAGTATTCTAACGGTTTTCCCCTTTCTCAAAACGTCTTATAAACGGTTTAATAAGATCCATTGGTAGAGGGAAAAAGGTCGTAGAATTCTTTTCACTTGCTATCTCTTTTAATGTCTGCAAATATCGAAGCTGAAGAGTAATTGGTGAAACTTCCATTTGCTTTGCAGCTTCGCTCAGAGTCTGAGCAGCCTGAAGTTCTCCTTCTGCGTTTATGATTTTAGCTCGCCGCTCTCTCTCAGCTTCTGCCTGTTTGGCCATTGCTCGCTTCATACCCTCGGGCAATTCAAGTTCTTTAACTTCAACGGCACTTACTTTTATACCCCATGAATCTGTTCTTTCGTCAATAATTTTTTGAAGCTCACTATTGATCTTTTCTCTGGAAGAAAGGACTTCATCTAATTCTGCCGCTCCTATAACTGAACGTAAAGTCGTTTGCGAAAGCTGACTTGTAGCCAACATATAATTTTCAACTTCAACAATAGAATGCGTCGGATCCATAACTCTGAAATAAACCACAGCGTTCACTTTAATGGGAACATTATCTCGAGTAATAACTTCCTGAACAGGAACATCGAGGGTTACTATTCGTAAATCCACCCGGATAATACGATCAATAACGGGAATAACGATGACAAGCCCCGGCCCTTTAGCTCCCGCGAGACGCCCAAGACGAAAGACAACAACGCGCTGATATTCAGGAACAATTTTGATCGCTGACATCAGGATCAAAATCAGAATCAGTAAAAATCCAAAGGAACTTCCCAAGTTAAATAAGAAATACAGAAGACCATCAAACATAACTAACTCCTCCCTCCTTCTTCAACCCCTACTTCTCCGTTCTCCTTTTCTACGACAAGAACCAGCCCTTCCACACGAACAACTCGTACAGACGTACCTGGCAGCAATGTCTCTCCCGTTACAGATTGTGCTTTCCATAATTCGCCGTGGCACTTGACAAGCCCTTCAGGCTGGAGAGATTCTAGTACTTGTGCCTTATAACCTACTAAGCCCTCCTGTCCAGAATGGACTTGTTTTTTCATAGATTTCCATATAAAAATAACAGCAATAATGAAAAAGAGAGAAAAAGCAACGGTCATACCGATAATAACACTTTTCGAGACGTTCAAGAGCTCACCCCCCGGGGCACGGAAAAGAATCAACCCTCCTGTAATGAGAGCAGCCATGCCAAAGAAGCTTAGTATTCCCAATCCTCCAATAAGCAAATCGACAATTATGACAACAATGCCTGCCAATAAAAGGATGAGACCAGCCCAATTGAAAGGTAACATTCTAAGTCCATAAGCTCCCATAAGAACCATTACAGCCCCTGATGTTCCAAGAACGAAGCCTCCTGGGGACAAAACTTCAAGAACTATAGCAAATATCCCTGCTGTGAGCAAAAGATACGCAACATTGGGATCAGATAAAAACTGAAGCATCTTTTCCCGAGGCTCCATTTCGACATTAACAACTCTATATGCCTTGAGAGAAAGGGTTTTCTCCTTCCCCTGAATCATAACTTTTTTGCCATCTAACTGTTCGGTTATTTCACCAATATTAGTCGCTAATAAATCTATCACGTTCTCTTTAAGAGCTTCTTGAGCAGTAAGAGAAAGGCTTTCTGTCACCATCTTTTCAACAATAACAGCATTTCGCCCCCGTACTTGAGCTAAAGAGCGCATGTGGGCCGCTAAATCGTTGGTAATTTTACGTTTCATTTCTTCGTCTGGAACATCTTTTCCAGACGCAACAACGGGGTGAGCCGCACCTACATTTGTTCCAGGCGCCATCACCGCAACATGTGCTGCTTGGAGTATAAACGCTCCCGCCGACGCCGCTCTTGCCCCCTCTGGCGCGACCCAAATAACAACAGGAACAGGAGCATCAAGCAAAGATGACGTCATGGCTCGCATAGACGAAACAAGACCACCAGGCGTATCTAAGGTAAAAACAACAAGTTCTGCTTTTTCTTGTGAAGCTTCCTCTATAATGCGCCCCATGTACTCTTCCATAGTGATTCCGACGCTTCCTTCCAGAGGGGAAACGATAACATTTGATGCCGCTGTGGCCTGTTGCCAAGGACAAAAAGTCAACAGACCGATCAAGAACAGCGCCATCACAGCTTTTCTTATATTCATGGCATCACCTCCCGAAGAGCTTCATGTAAACTGCTTACTCGGCAAATTTCTACCTCCTTTGGGAATTCACCCTTCTGCTGAGCACTAATAACAGCTTTTTTGAAACCTAACCGCCCTGCCTCTCGAAGTCTCGCCCCAACACGACCAACCGGACGGATTTCCCCAGCAAGACCGACCTCACCTAGAAAGCAACAGTCAGAAGGCAAAGAAAAATCCCGAACAGAAGAAGCAAGAGCAATAGCAATGGCCAAATCAGCACCTGGGTCTTTTATAACCAATCCACCCGTAACATTCATATAAATATCAAACATGGCACATGCAACTTTTCCTCTTTTTTCTAGAACAGCAGAAAGAAGATGTACCTTATTGACATCAATGCCTCTGGACGTCCGTTTGGGGTATGGAAAGGTTGTAACGTTAGCAAGGCCCTGTATTTCAGCCATTAGAGAAACAGAACCTTCTGTAATTACTGTAACGGCAACTCCAGGAACAGAAGCATCTGCTTTATTCCAATAGAGTCCGCTCGGATCATCAACAGCAATGAGCCCCTTTTCAGTCATCTCGAATATGCCTAATTCATCGGTATTGCCATAACGATTCTTCGTTCCGCGAATCATTCTGTATGCTGACACATCTTCCCCCGAAAAAAGTAACACTGCATCGACCATATGCTCTAAAAGCATGGGACCGGCAATACGACCTTCTTTAGTAATGTGCCCCACTAAGACAAAGGGAATACCTGTTTTTTTAGCGCTGTCTATACATCTTTGGGCAACGGCACGCACCTGTGAAGGTGTTCCCGGCCAGCCATCCTCGTCTGAAGACTTCATTGCCTGAACACTATCAAGAACTACAAAGTCATGCCCATCTACGTGGTGCAATGCGGCATCAAGATCGGTATCACAAAAGAGATCAATATTATTTTTCAAAGCATTGAGGCGCTTTGCACGCAGCGCAACCTGAGATGCCGATTCTTCTCCTGATATATAAAGGATACGTTTTCCTTTTGACGACATCGCCCCACATACCTGCAAAAGCAACGTAGATTTTCCAATGCCAGGTTGCCCTCCCAAAAGGACAACTCCGCCAGTAACCCAACCTCCACCCAGCACCCGATCCAGCTCTGTTATGCCAGAAGTTAAACGTTGGGGTGGATTTACGTCTATAATATTAACTGCTACCACATCAGAATTTTCTTTTTTTTGCCCTAAATCATCTATTTCTTCTTTTTCGTACGTTCCCCACATATTACACGCAGAACAACGGCCATTCCAAGTCAGGCTAACATTTCCACAATTAGAACAAACATAACGAACCATCTCTTTTTTAGCCATATCTCATATTCCTTTCATAAAGTGACTAAATTGTATCCCTATTTTATTTCCATGTCGAGACTTTACACTTTCAAAATATCATGATATCATGCCATCTAAATTTACTATCGCTCTAATAATTTACCATGATAAAGGATGAGGGGTATGAAATTTATAAAAGAAGCAAGTTCTTTCTACAAAGAAAGCTCGGTGGAAGTTCAGAATACGGTTTCCCAAATTATTAAAGACATTCGTCAGGAAGGTTGGGAAGCAGTAAAAAAATATGCTCTTTCACTTGATAAGTTTAGCGGCTCTTTTCAAATTTCCAATGAAGAGCTCTATGAAGCAGAAAAAAGACTTACATCTTCAACTCGAAAAGCTCTTGAACGATCCATACGAAATGTTAGAACATTTCACAGCTATCAGAAGAAACTCTTTCAGCCTTTTGCATGTCCTATAGAAAACGGCGTTACAGCCGCACTTCGTTTTATTCCTGTTGAACGAGCGGCAGTTTATGTACCTGCTGGACGATACCCATTGCCAAGCACAGCAGTAATGGGAGTCGTTCCTGCTCAAGAAGCGGGAGTTTCAGAAATTGTTCTTCTCTCTCCTCCAACAAAAGAAGGAAGTATCTCTCCTATCATTGCCGCAACGGCTTCTCTTCTTGGCGTTTCTGAAGTATGGGCCCTTGGGGGTGCACACGGAATAGCGGCCATGGCCCTTGGAGCAGGCCCTGTAAAGAAAGTTGACATGATTGTCGGACCAGGGAATGCCTACGTAACAGAAGCAAAACGGCTACTCTCAGGCGAAGTTGGTATCGATGGGCTTGCCGGACCTAGTGAAGTGCTCATTATAGCTGATGAAACTGCTAATCCTTTGTGGTTGGCAGCCGATATTGCCGCTCAGTCAGAACATGACCCTATGGCTGCAAGCACTCTTCTCTGTACAGATGAAGAAACAGCTCTGAAGACGCTTTGGGAATTAGAAGCTCTCTTTAAAACTCTTGACACTGCTGAAACAATCAAGCAAGCCTGGAAAAATAACGGAACACTAGCTATCTGCTCTCTTGACGAAGCTATACAGGAAAGCAACAGACGAGCGCCAGAACATCTTCAACTTTGCCTTCGAAGCGGAGAAAATATTTTGAATCTATGCACAGCCTATGGAGCCGCTTTTGTAGGGAATATGTCACCCGTTCCATTCGGTGACTATATAGGAGGAACAAACCACACTCTTCCCACTCAGGGGCGAGCACGGTTTAGTGGAGGACTCTGGACAGGAACTTTTCTACGTCCCCTTACGTCCCTCACTCTTAATAGTATAGGAGCCAGTTCCCTTTCTGAAGACGGAATCACTCTAGCTGAAACGGAAGGGCTCAAAGCACACAGTCTTTCCATGGCTTTACGGAGGAATAAATTATGAATATAAATCGCTTACCACGAGGATGTACAAACGTAGGTGGCCCTCTGGCTGCCTCTATGGATAAATGTCGTACCAATTTCATGGAACTTTTTTCTTCCTTTGGATACCGACCTTTTTGGCCTTCCGCGCTACAACTTCTTGAATCTGCCTGGCCTCACCTTCCTGAAGGGTATAGACAACGGCTTATTGCACTTACCACACCATACGGAGAGCCTTCCTGTTTGAGAGCAGATATAACGCTGGCAGCTGTAGCTTTCCTTGCTTCTCATTACGCTCCAGAACAGCAGCCATTGAGACTCTGTTATGCAGATAGGATATTCAAACGTGCTGAAAAACACGAAAATCGCATTGAAAACTTTCAGATAGGTGCAGAACTTCTAGGCTGGGAGGGAGAAGGTGCTGACATTGAAATCCTATGGCTTCTTTTACGCTGGTTAGACGAAATAGGCCTTGATAAAAGTATTTTAGTCATAGGCGATGTAACTTTTCTGAATTACGCCCTGGCCCACGTAGGGACAGCTATAGCTGAACGTTTGTCTCGATCTTTGCTCGAAGGGAATCTTTCCGAATATAGAAATGTGCTCTCAACGTCTGATATTCCAGAGTACAGTCGGAATATTTTAGAGCACCTCCCTGACCTGAAGGGGACAAAAAATGTACTTGAGCAAGCCTCTGCTCTTTTGGGATCTTCTCAATATCTCATGCCATTAAGAAATATTGTGAAAGCCCTTTCTGACTTGGGATATGAAAAACGCATTTTCGTAGATTTGAGTTTGGCACGAGAGCTAAGTTACTACAGCGGCCCTGTATTTCGTATTTATGCCTCTGGTACATCTGGACAGGAAATTGGCGGTGGAGGGCGATATGACGGCCTTCTCAATAGTTATGGATTAGATGGACAAGCTATAGGTTTTGCTATAGATCTCGAGGAAGCCGCGACTCTTGCACTTCCTCCTTCTGGGTCCCATCGCGTTATGATGTGGTGTTCTACTCTGCCCCCAGAGCAAGCGCTTAGACGCGCTGGGACCATTCTTTCTCTCGGATTAAACGGAGAAATGAGTTGGAACAAGAACAGAAACCAATCGTACGAATCTGCCTCATCTCGAAACTGCGAATGGTGGATAGATTTAGGACGTGAAACCGTTACGCAAATTGAATGCGGGAAAGTCATGCCGCTTTCTCAATGGATGAGGGAGGAATATACATGTTAACTCTTGCACTTCCAACAGGTCGTGTAATGAAAGAAGCCATCGATCTGTTCGAAAATATAGGGCTTCCAACAAAAGAATTACGTAATGCCGGTCGAAAACTTGTTGTACAAGAAAATAACTATCGCTATATTCTGGCCAAACCTTCAGACGTACCACTTTATGTCAGCCATGGAGTAGCTGATTTAGCTCTCATAGGGAGTGACGTTCTTCAAGAAAGCGCCATAGATCTTGTAGAGCTCGCGGATACAGGACGTGGAAAATGTCGCATTGTGGTTGCCGGGCCAGAACGTATGGTTCTTGCTTTTGCAGGACACCCCTCGGAATTGATGTGGACAAAAGTAGCGACAAAATACCCTAGAATTGCAGACGATCACTTTTCCTCACTGGGAGTTCAGGTAGAGATTATTCATCTTCATGGATCAATAGAACTTGCTCCAGCATTGGGTATGGCAGACTGCATTCTAGATATCGTACAGACGGGAAATACTTTACAGGCCAATAAGCTTGTTATTCTTCAAGAAGTCAGAGATGTCTCTCTGAGGCTAGTCGCCAGCAAGCAAAGCGCCTCTTTAAAATGGCCACAAATAGCAGCGCTTCTCAAAAAATAGAAAATTTGAAAGGTGTGGTAGGCAATGCCAACTGAACTTCAAAGGGAAAGTTCCGAAACATCGATTACACTCAGACTTTCCATCCCGGGGAAAGAACGTTTTCTCGATATCCCATGTGGTTTTCTTCGGCATATGCTTGACCTCTTCTTCTTTCACAGTGGCATATCAGCAACAATAAAAGCTACTGGGGATACTGATGTAGATGCTCATCACCTTACAGAAGACATAGGAATACTTCTTGGAAAAGCTTTTTTAAAGGAACTCGAAAACAAGCCCTTTGCGCGTTATGGCTGGTGTGCTATGCCTATGGATGGCTCTCTTGCCCTTGTTGCAGTCGATATAAGCGGTCGTGGACAATTTGTGTGGGATGGAACATTCCCATCGCCATCATGCGGAACCTTCGATCTTGAATTGGTTCCAGAATTCTGGAGAGCTTTCTGTAGAGAAAGTCGCATAACTATTCATGGACGTCTTCTCGCCGTAGATAACAGCCACCACGCAGCAGAAGCTCTATTTAAAGGGATAGGACGTGCTATGAAACAAGCAACTTCCATAGAAAATGAAGTGCAGTCAACAAAGGGGATGCTTATATGATCGGAATCATCGATTATGGAGCAGGAAACGTAGGTAATGTAAAGAGGGCCCTTCTCGCCCTTGAGGAATCATGCACCGTACTTCGAAGCCCAGAGTTGGTAAAAAAAGATATTGATTTTTTAATCCTTCCTGGCGTAGGAGCCTTTGCTCCTGCCATGATAGCGTTACGGCAACAAGGCTGGGACATATTTCTTCAACAATGGGCAAAAGAGAATAAGCCTATTTTAGGTATATGCCTCGGTTTGCACCTTCTTTGCGAAAGCAGTGAAGAAGATGGATATCATGAAGGACTAGGTCTTTTAGAAGGTCATGTTTGTCACCTGCAAACGCGTAAATGCCCCCACATGGGGTGGAATTCTCTGGAATGGATAAAACCTATAAAAGGGGTAACACCCTCTTCAGAAAAAACTAACTTTTATTATTTCGTCCATAGTTACGGCCTTCCCCAAACAGAAGACACTGTAGCTATAACACGAATCGAAGAGAGATCTGTTACTGCTATTTGCCTCCGCAAAAGGGTGGCTGCTTTCCAATTCCATCCGGAACGAAGTGGTAATGCTGGACTTTCCATACTGGGAAAAACTATAAAAATGTTGAGAGGTGTTTCATTATGATACTTTATCCTGCCATAGACCTCTATCAAGGGAAAGTTGTTCGCCTGAAACAGGGAGACTTTAACATTAAGACAGAATATGACATTACACCGTTAGAAGCAGCTCATAAATTCGCCGAAGCAGGGTGCACGTGGGTACACATTATAGATCTCGAAGGGGCGCAGGTTGGACATCCCGCCCATACATACATATTACAATCTCTACACCACCTTGGCCTCATGGTTCAGTATGGAGGCGGTCTTCGATCTCTTTATGATATAGAAGAAACTTTCAAAGCAGGTGCAACTCGTCTTTACGTAGGGAGCCTTCTTGTTGAAAATGAAAAAATGGCCAGCCAACTTTTCTCCACGTGGGGAAATGGAATTATTCCAGCAGTGGACATAAAAGAAGGAAAGGTTGCAACTCGTGGATGGACCTCAACGTCATTTTTGCCTCCATCTGAGTATATTTCCTTTTTGAAATCGGCAGGCTATACCACACTGCTTGTCACGGCTGTTCAAAGAGATGGCACTGGCGTTGGTCCCGATATGATGCTCTATTCACAGCTTTTAAAAGAATTCCCTGACATATCTATCATAGCAGCAGGCGGGATATCATCCCTAAAAGATTTGGAAGCTCTTCAATCGATAAACATCGCCGGGGCCGTTCTTGGAAGAGTCTTGTATGAAAAGGATTTCGACTTGAAAGAGGCATTAAGGAGGGTCTCGTTATGTTAACGAAACGAATCATTCCATGCCTTGACGTTAAAAATGGACGAGTAGTCAAAGGCATCCAATTCAAAAATCTCATTGATGCCGGCAATCCAGCAGAAATGGGTAAACGATATATGAATGAACAAGCAGATGAACTCGTTTTTCTTGATATATCAGCTTCCTCAGAGCGGCGAAGTACAATGAAAAGCTGGGTTAAAGATGTAGCTGACCATATTTTTATTCCCTTTACTGTCGGCGGCGGTATTTCGTCTGCCGAACAGGCACGAGAAATAATAGCTCTCGGCGCTGATAAAATTTCACTCAACACGGCAGCTGTAAAAAAACCTGGTTTGATTCGTGAATGCGCTACCCTTTTAGGGCGTCAGGCCGTTGTTCTTGCCGTAGACGTTAAAGAAGAAATTCCCGGTCACTGGGAAGTTTATATTGAGGGAGGGAAAACGTCGACAGGGAAAGATGCCTTCCAATGGATACAGGAAGGGGTTGAGCTAGGCTGCGGTGAAATTTTATTGACGTCAATGAATCGTGATGGAACCCAAAAAGGATATGATATCCCCCTTCTCTCAAAAATTGTCAATATGGTTCCAGTGCCTATTATTGCATCTGGGGGTGCTGGTAGTAAGGAAGATATACTTCATGCGTTCCAAGCAGGTTGTGATGGTGCTTTAGCCGCTTCTATCTTCCATTTTGGAACGGTACCTATTCCTTATTTAAAGAGATGGCTTAAGGATCAGAATATCCCTATTCGACTTGTGGAGGCATAAAATGATTGATTACGAACAAATACACTTCGATGAAAAGGGGCTCATTCCCGTTATTGTTCAAGATTGGGAAAGTGGAGAAATTTTAATGCTCGCCTATGCTAATCGCCAGTCTCTTGAAAAAACTGAAGAGATCAACGAAATGGTCTTCTGGAGCCGCTCGCGTCAGGAACTTTGGCACAAGGGAGCAACCAGCGGGAATAGACTAAAGCTGAAGGAACTTCGCCTAGACTGCGACGGAGACACCCTTTTAGCTTTTGTAGAACCTACAGGACCTGCATGTCATACAGGAGCAAGATCATGCTTTTTTAACATGCTCACTAACGAACAGGCAGGAAAGGCTATCTTCCCTGGCCAATTATGGAAATATCTAAAAAAACGACAACTCGATAATCCAGAAGAAAGCTACACTGCTCGCTTAATAGCGTCTGGAGTAAAGAGAACGGCTCAAAAGATTGGTGAGGAAGGTGTGGAAACGGCACTTGCCATTGCCGCCGGAGATAAAAATGAAGTGATATATGAAGCGGCAGATCTTCTTTATCATCTCATGGTGGGGCTACTTTCAGCAAACGTATCTTTGCACGAGATTATAGCGGAACTTGAGAGAAGACACGCTAAGGCACATTAATTCGGCCAAGGTGCGAGCACTTTGCGCCCATCTTCCTTCCGAATAGCTTTCGCCAACTCATCGAAAGAAGGCTCCGCGAGAAGAAAGGTGGAGCTATTTTCAATACAGAGGCTTTTCAGCCAATGAGAATCGGAAGAACGTATAAACGTCCATTCTGGATATCTTGCCTGAAGGGCCTCTACTTCTTCGGGGAAACACCTCCATGAGACTTCAAGAGCATCGGCAGGGAAGTTTGAAGGGATTGGCCCCAATACTGCAGGATAGGAAAAGGAAGGGCGGTCTATATGGGCTAGAATAACAAGACCTCCTCTTCTTTTAGCTTCAATTGCCACTTCATCAACAGAATAGCCAACACCTTGAATAAGAAGAATCTCCTCTTCACAAAGAATATCGTTCTTATCAGAGATAACCAATTGGTCTCCAAAGACCTCTGGACGATTCTGTACTCCAGGCATTCGTTGCCACAACCATAATTGAAAATCAGAAATCGTATTGTAATCTTTAAAAAGAGTAACAACATGAATATCTTCAGCCGTTTGAACTTCAATGCCTGGGATGACAACAGGATTACCAGCAGCCGCTTTAAACACAGCTGGGAAATTTAATGCCGAGTTATGATCTGTAATAGCTATAATATTAAGACCTTCCTGACGTGCTTTTAAGACAATGTCTGGTGCTCCCATCTCAAGCTCTCCGCAGGGAGAGAGCACCGTGTGGATATGGATATCAGCACAATAGGGGGTCAGACTGCTTTCTTCTTTATCGAGTACGCAGTCCCATTTCATAAAGCCGCCCACAAATTTCGAATACGGGTAAAGGAGAACAGGCTAGTGTCAATTTTTCCTCTTCACATCTCTCTATTAAATCCCCTGCTGGTCGACGTCCTCCTCCGATTATAATGAAGGGAACATCCTTTAAAACAGCAACTGCCGCAATATTGAGATGAGTCTGTATAGTAATCCATACCCATCCTTCTTTTGCAGCAGCCATTATAAAACTCAACAAATCCCCAGTAAGCGCTCCCTTAATTTCAGCATCAGTTTCTCCTTGGGATACAACTTCAAGTTCAAATTCATCAATGATAGATTGAATATTCAAATTTTCCCCTCCTTATGAGCCAAAGGCATGAGGCACTTTCCCCGAAAGTTGTGAAATTTCCTTACTTAAATCATGAATACGCTCTCGAAGCTTAAAGATGCAATCTGTCATTTCACCTTTTCCACGCACTATATCTTCAGCCATGGCCCGACACGACGGACGTCCGCACGAACCACAATCAATATGAGGCAAATCCGCGTAAATAGCATTCATTTCTTTAAGCTTTGCCATTGCTTCTCCTAAATCGTTTGAAAGAGGTAAACGTTGCTTAGGCTGAATAGTCTGATCAAGCTTCCAAATACCCTTTTTATACCACTTTTCTATGTTTTCTTTCTCATCGTCAGTTACGCTCCAATCTACTTTCATAGCATCAATACGCAAACGAGAGAGAAAACGAGATTCGTGAGTTCCTACCCCACCAATACATCCTAAGTCACAGGCACGACACTCAACGTAATCCACACCACCCAAACGTCCCAACTCTAGCTCTGCTAAGAGATCAATCGTGTTTCTCATGCCTGAAACAGCAACAGTTCGTAAAGGACGACGGCTAAAAGAAGAAATATGACGAGACTCACCACCAGTAATCGACCATTTGAGCCATCGATCATTCATTTTGTGGGTTCCCTCTCCAGATATTTTTGGACTTCCGGCCAAAATATCATGTACGACTCGTCGAACCGAAACAGTATATGCAATGGAGCTGAGCTCACGTCCCACAGGATTTCGTACAAGAGTTGTCTTGGCAGGGCATGGAGAAATAAGGGTAAGATCATCTTTTCTTCCTGTAACCTCACGCCAAAGAACGACACTAGACTCAAGCGGTGATTCTATAGGAATAAGTCTGCTTATAAGTTCTGGAAAATTTATTTGAATAAGGCGAATAACAGCAGGGCAATATGTTGAAATAAAGGGAAGACGCTCAGATTTTTCTGCCTCTATATGGCGCGCAATGGCATATGCAGCCACGTCAAAAGCCAATGCTTCACAATCAAGAATATCTTCCATTTGTGTAGCATGTAAAGCTTCTTTCATGAGAAAAGGTGAACCGTATGAACCAATTTGAACGTAAAAACAAGGGTCAGCAATGAGAACCACTTTTTCTTGAGATCGTAATAGTTCCCATTCATCCTCATTGAGAATTATTGCCTTCTCTTTACACTTTCTGATACACTCCCCACAATCAATACAAAGATCAGGAATAATGTGAACGCATCCAGTTAAAACACGCATTGCTTCAGTAGGGCATGACTTTATGCAATTTGCACAACCTCGACATCGTACTTCCTGAACTCTGACACCCCCAGCCATAAGCTTTCCCCCCTACTCTTTCTTAAAAAAAATAGTGGCGCTTAATACTGTTCCTTTCCCAACTTCAGAATCAAGGTGCATATCATCAGAATGACGTTTTATATTAGGTAGCCCCATACCCGCTCCAAATCCAAGCTCTCGAATTTCATCGGTAGCTGTTGAGTATCCTTCTTGCATTGCCAGTTCAATATCTGCAATTCCCGGGCCCCTATCAATAGCCCATACTTCAAGTTTATCTGTATAAACGATAAGACGTATAGTTCCTCCACCTGCATGAAGGACTAAATTCATTTCCGACTCATAGGCCACAATTGACGCACGGCGAGTAATGTCAGACGGAATTCCCAACATTTTCATAGTAGCTTTGAACTGAGTGGAGGCTTCGCCTATAGCACTAAAATCGCGGCCAGCTACAGTGTATTCTTCTACATAAGGTTCGCTCACAACCTACACCTCTCTCGCAGGGATATTACAGGGCAACACTCCTTCTCTATAAAGAATGCCACACGTTTCAAACATACTGCTATGGCTCAGGATCACCGGCATTCCTAATTGAGATGCAAGTTTAATTGCCGCTTCCTGAGGGCGCTTCCCCCGCACGAAAACGACAGCAGGAATATCTAGCATTTGAGCAGTACGTATAATTTGGACATTGGTAAGTCCCGTAAGCAATAGAGAACCCGGCCTGGCAAAGGCAAGAACGTCACTCATTAAATCAGCACCGTAGGCATATTCGATTTCTGTGGAATCAAGTAGTTCTTCGCCATACAAAATATCGCCTTTAATATGTTCCACTACTTCGCGAAGCTTCATCTTCACGACCTCCTACCTGCTTATTCTTCTCCGCCACGAACATTCACTGTAGCGATAGGTTCAAATCTGCCTTTTTTAACCTGGAGAATGCTGACCTCTCGTTCTTCAGGTCGATGCGTCTGGTCGCTGAATTTCAAAACTTTTTTGCCTAAAGACACACCTTCTATCGCTGGCATTAATGCAGCTACAATATCTGGGTCCGGAGTTTTAGCCCTGTGCAGCCCTTGAAGAAGCCACGAAGCGGCACTCCAAGCTCTACCGGCTAGAGCCCTATCTGGAACATTTTTACGAGTTATCGTCCATATCTTTCTTTCAAAAGCAGCTAAAGACAGATCCGATTCCAGAGAATATTCCTGACTTACTGCAATTATCCCCTCACAATTACGGAGGGCTGGATTAGGCTCTCCTCCATACCATAGAGAAAGAGACAATCCATCTTCGCGTTGACTTTGATAAATATTGGTCATCGCAAGGGAATCAAGCCAAAGAATAAAACAATTGGCACCAGATTGAATGCCCTCTTGATAGATAGTCTTAAAACTGTTGTCTCCAGCACCGCTCTTCCAAAAATTATAAACAGGCCATCCATGTTTTGCCGCTAATGTGGAAAATCGGTCTGATCGAGCTGACAGACCATCATCAAGACGGTCTGTTATCTGAGCTACCCCATTATCTGTTTTGAATATATGAGAGCCATAAGCTGCTAACGCTTCCGCCCGATATGTTTCAGGTAAATCCAAAGCAAAGACATAAGGAAGAATGCTTCCTTTCTCATTACGAAGAGAAAGATTTTCGCCATATGCAGAGAGAAGAACAGGCCCCTTTTCCCCTAAAAGAGAAACAAGATTGTTATTTAATGAACCTCTGACAAAACTTAGAACAGCAACGTTATTTTTCTGCCAAGCCTTTTGGCGAACCTCAAGCTCCTCTTCAGAAGGAATATCTTCTAATTCGAAAAATACGTCGTATCCGGCTATTCCTGCTGCACTTTCATTAATCTCTTGTTCAAGAACAGACAAGGCTAAAGAGATGGATTGTCCCTCTTCACTTTGCCAGCCTTCTTCAGGAGGCAGCACAGCAATAGTCCAAATCCATCCTTCCTCTAATCCTTTTTTCACTTCGTGATGCATTTCAGCGTTACATTGAGCATTTCCATATAGCAACCCCAAGAAAAAGGAGGCTCCTATGCATAATATATATAAAAAACGTTTATAAAACATAATAAAGAGACCAATTACACGCTATCGTTTATATCCGATAATGTCACGAAGCAATTTTTTGCGCGCTTGTATATGGTCATTTCCTTCCACGCCAACAGGCATAAAGCCATCAATAACACCAGCAATTCCTCGGCCTTGTTCTGACTCACATACGATAGTTTGGATTGGATTTGCAGTTGCCGCAAAGACTCTACAAACCTCCTGGCAATTTTTAATGCGATCTAAAACATTTATCGGATAGCCATTTCTCAGCAAGATAACAAAAGTATGACCAGCACTCAACTTCTGAACATTTTTGATAGCAAGATTTTTCAGATCATCAGCATTTCCATCATAACGAATAAGACAGTCGCCAGAAGCTTCGCAGAAAGCTATTCCAAACTCTAGGGAAGGAGAAGAAGTAATAAGTGCCTCGTAAAGATCTTCAACTGTTTTTATAAAATGACTCTGTCCGATAATGATATTACAATCCTCAGGAAACTCCATTTGTACTAGTTCCCATTTTTTAATTTCAGTCATGATATATCCTCCTTGTGGATAACGAATAAAATGTTAATTGTTGTTCTATTTTTATAATACTACACGTTTAAGCCCCTTATTATCAACCCATGAACCTGAAATAAGATAATTTACAAGATAGACAAAGCCTTTTTCACGAACAGGCGGCATTATTACGTGGGCGCGTTCTAAAATCTCTGGAACAGCATCAGACGGTGCTATTCGAAGATGAGCTTCATCAAAAAGTGCAAGATCGTTGCAATGATCCCCCGCCGCGACTATGATCTCAGGTTCTATACCTAACTGCTCTATATAGTGAGAAAGAGCTGCTCCTTTAGAAACTCCTACAGGAACAACGTCTAAAAAGTCATCTCCAGAACGCATTACATCAACGAAATCTCCTAATGTCTCTTCAATAAATTCTTCAAGACGTAATATCTCATGTTCATTGCCATAAAATATAATTCGAAAGACTCGATCTTTTACTCGAGGTTCCTGCAAATTATCAAATACGGGAACATCTGCCCGAGTTAAAAAAAGTCGTGTCTCTCTATCATTTTTTCGGCATATTGCCGCCTCATCAGTAAAAATTTGTAATTCTAAAGGAAAATTCCATCCAGCTTCAAGCACTTTATTTACAATTTCAGGAGGAAGACCTGCCTCCCATAAAGAACGCCCCGTCATGGGATCCATGAGGCGTGCTCCATCATAGACAATAGCGGGAGCCCACGCTCCAATAGCTTTTATATGTTCTATAGCTGTCGCAAGAATACGCCCCGTGGCAACCATAATCTGCCAGTTGTTGTCTCTAAGACGCGCACATGCAGAAACTACTTCTGGATGAACAATCTCTCCAGAAGAAAGAGTCCCGTCAATATCTGTCACGAGTATTTTTTTATTCATATGACTCCTCCCTACAAAAATAGGGTTGTGCCATCAAGACACAACCCTATACTTTCACTATTCTTCCAACGGAAACTATTTCGACGCAGCCGCTTTCTTCAGCTCTTGAACTACATCGTCTGTAATATCGATACCGCCAAAATAGACGGCGCTTTTCTCTATTACGACAGTAATCCCTTTCACTTTAGCTACAGTACGAACGGCCATCTGAGCTTCTTTAAAGAGAGGCTCCATCAAACGCTGCTCTTCCATAGCAAGCTCTCTGCGTTTTGTTTGATAGATTTCCATTTTTTTGTTCTGATCTGCTTCTTTTTCTACAGCGGTTTTCATTTCATTCTCTTTTGTTTGGCTGATTACTTTCAGTTGCTGGGTTACGCTTTCAAATTTAGGATGCTGAAAAACGATTTTTTGAGAGTCAATGACACCAATCTTCTCTTCGGCCATCGCTATACCAGAAACCATTAAAACAACCAAAATAGCAAGAGATGCAATAAAGACCCCTTTTCTTGTACCTATCATCAAAAGACCTCCTCCAAAGCAGAAAAAGTTACTCACTCCTGGGCATTGTAGCGTCGAAACTATTATACGTCTAGGTGGGAAATACGGATTCTATACCTTCTTGTGCATATTTTATCAGATAATGAAAGTTAATCATCTGTTTTTCCCAGCTGCGAAAATAAAAATTCAGCATATGCGAGATCAAATTCGTTATCAATATCTATACTTGAAGTCTCTCCCATAATATAAGGGTAAAAAGGGAAATTAACAAATTTACATGTTTTTAAAAACAACGCTACATTAACATAGTATATAGCGCCGTTAATCCTCCATGTTTTGGGAAGTTTTTGCCGGGGCATTTCAAAATATTCCTGCCCCATTAATGGAAGTAATTTTCCCTTTTCTTCTACCAAAGTTTTATATGGTGTATGGTCGGTTTCTGTAAGACTGACAGCACACTCCATTCTACGCGCTCTCGTTTCACTGATACATTCATCAATCTGGCGAAACGTTCGTAAAGGGGATGTAGGCTGAAGTAGAACTATTTCATAATTTCCCTGATAGTCTGTCCCCAGAGACTCTATAACATGTGAAACTACAGGTGCTGTTGGAGTAGTGTCCTCAGCAAGGTACGATGGCCTCACCACTATATCTATTCCCCAAGAACGCCCATATTCCGCTATTTCATCGTCATCTGTAGATAATACGCAGTGAGTAATATATTTCGATTTTAAAGCTGCATCAATGGTCCACCCCACAAGTGGCCGACCATTAAGCATCCTCATATTTTTTCTGTGTACTCCCTTACTACCACCCCTCGCTGGAATGACAGCAACGCAATTCATTTTATACCCCTGCTTTCCACGAAAGTAGATCCTGAAACTGTTTTTGACGTGACGTTTCCCAAATACTTTTTCCTGATAAAGCTGCTACAAAACGTTTTGTACTCTGTCCATCTCCAAATTGCATAGAAGACGCGATTCTATTGTTCTTCATTTCTGTTGCCTTATCTATAGCTTGCACAACAGCACTGCTCTCTGCCGGAACGTTTATAATCGAAGGGAGAGAGATTCTTCCGTTCTGACGTGAGCCAATATTTATTGTGGGGATGCCATAAACTGGTGCTTCGTGAATGCCAGAACTGGAATTCCCCAATATAAAATCTGCATTCTTGAGAAATGTAAGAAAAAATTCGAAACGCAAAGAGGGGAAAAATCTGAAATGTGACGATTTTTGCAAGTCTTTGTATGAATCAAGAATAATGTCACACCCAGGATCATTATTTGGGTAGACAACGATGAAATTCTTTCCGCTTTTTTCAGCTCCCTGACAGACACCATCAATCTGATTTTTCAAAGAGTCAATTTCTGTGGTAACGGGATGAAACATGAATATGCCATATCGGTCATATTCGATCTCATAACGTTGGCGAGCATCTTCTAAAGAAGGTAAAGACTCCGAAAGCATTATGTCAATATCAGGTGATCCTATAACGTAAATAGATTTCTTGCATTCCCCCATCTGAACCAATCTTTGAGCAGACTGCTCATTAGCAACAAAATGAAGATGAGCAAGTTTAGTTATGGAATGACGTATAGTTTCGTCTATAGTCCCAGAAATCTCGCCACCTTCAATGTGTGCTACTAAGATATTATTTAATGAGCCCACTATGGCACCTGACAGGGCTTCTACTCTATCCCCATGAACAACGATCATATCTGGCGTAACTTCGTGAACGTACCTAGATAATCCGGCAACCGTATTAGACAAAACCAAATCCATAGGCTCCCCGTATATTTGGTTCATAAATACGTGAATATTCTCAGATAAGCCGTCTTTTTCAAATTCATTAACGGTGTAACCATATCTAGCTAACGTATGCATTCCTGTAACGAAAACCTTACATTCAAGCGAGGGTGCTTGCTTCACTCCACGAATCAAAGGTTTTAACTTGCCATAATCTGCTCGTGTTCCAGAGATAAACAGAATCGTTTTTTTCTCTTTCACTATAGAAGATCCTCCCATCGGAGCTGACTCCCTGCACGGATGGCTATTTTAGTTTTTCTCCCTAAAATAGCCTTATATTCACTTGCTGAAATTTCTCCTGTTCCTGGTCGCTTTACCCAAATGTTCGCTTCAGTAAGCACTTCACCTTGTGCTATATCCTTTTCTGCAACGACACAAGCATACGCAAAATCTATTGTAGGTTGTTCCTCCGGGAGTATACCTTTCTCTCCGCCTGATGCCTCATAAATAGCACGACTAGCAATAATGAGCTCTTTCAACTCCTGAGGTTCCATGGATATGGGAATATCGGGACCAGGCCAAGATTTATCGGAAGTAAAGTGTCGCTCTAAAATAGAAGCGCCGAGAGCCACTGCTCCTAAACAAGGATATATGGTTTCGCAATGGTCAGACAACCCTATAACAGCATCAGGAAAGGCTTCTCTCAGCTGTTTTAGTGCACCTAAACGCACCTTAGCGTATGGAGTGGGATACATGCTGGTGCAATGTAAAAGAGCAAAGGGAACATCATACTTTCTTAAAATATCTACAGACACACCTATCGAATCGATAGAATTCATCCCTGTACTTAAAATAACAGGCTTTTTAAAAGAAGCAACCAGTTCTACCAAGGGGTAATTGTTGCACTCCCCTGAGCCGATTTTATAAGCTTTAGCCCCTAAACGTTCAAGTCGTAAAGCTGCAGCTCGGGAAAAGGGTGTACTTAAAAAGAAAAGCCCCTTCTTCTCTACATACTGTTTCAATTGGGCTTCTTCTGCTTCAGAAAAAGAACATCTTTTCATAATATCCCAGATAGACTCTTCTGCATTTGAAGGAACAATGTTTTTTGCACTGGGAGCCATTTCATCTTCTATTACATGGGATTGAAACTTTACACATTCACAGCCAGCAAGACGTGCATCATCAATCATACGAAAAGCCTTATTTATGTCACCTTCGTGATTAATGCCTATTTCTGCAATAACCAAAGGGCGGTAGCCGTCACCAACGCAACGTTCTCCTAATCTAAAAAAGGGCATTCTTTTCACCTCTAATCACAATGTACCGTCTATATTATCGGTAGCACCATATAAAAAACTAACCGTTAAATGATGTCATTTTTCATGCACCATTTTTTTACTTCGTCATAAAAAGCTTTTCCCTTAATCAAAAGATTCGCGTTCACAATGCCATATCTTTTTTTCACATCTTCTATATTTTTTAATGTAAACTCTATTTGGTTTTGAAGTTTATTATCAAATCCTCTTTTATTTACCTCTACAACTCTATCTGACAACTGTAATTCATCATATAAATCTACTATTTTTTTATAGCTGCTCAACGCAATCGTTGGTATTTGTTGAGCTATAGAACATACATTGCTGTGAAAACGCATCCCTAATATAACTTCACATTGTTTATACAAACCAAAAATATATTCATCAGCACCTTCACCAGTTAAGTAGGGTGCCACAACAACTCTTTTTCGCCTAAATCTATCGTCTATTCTCTCTAATAATTTATATATAGCCTCTAAATCGCTATAAATATGAGGAAAAAGTATAATCTGATATCCTTCGTATGCATAGAAAAAATTATTGATAACTCTCGCAAAACTCTCAATAAACTCTTCATACTCAATTCCTTCTATCTGTTGCTTACTAAATCTCACCTTTTTCATATCTGATACGATATTTATTCCTAACGATTTATATTTTGGGTTCAATTCAGGATAATAAAAAGGTTTCGTCTTGAAAAAGAAACCACCATCAGGAACTCTATAAATACTCTCATTATATTTATTCCCATACAGATCGTTTAAAGTTTTGTAAGAACCATCATTTCTGATACTTACCATATATTTATCCGAACTTGTAATAACATCTAAGAAAGACTCAAACTTAGAAATCGCACTTTGGGAAGCACCTTTAGCAACATCACATCCCAAAGCATTAAAAAATATGGGAACTTTTATTTGATTTAAGGTGTCAGTACTTATATTTATAGTCGTACCCGTACATGAATAGTCCCACTTTAACTCGAAGAAATTTCCACCACCAATAACCACAAAATCGAAATTATTGCACAAACTCACAAAATCCCTGCTGTTGAAATCTCTGATATTCCACGACTGATAGAATTCTCTGATCTCAAGTTCCTTATATTGGATGGGGGATCCCAACGAACATTCCAACTTACTTCTGAAGCCATTATGATTGGCGTTATCTCCGATATTTCCATTAAAACTCGCTATATGTAAAGCTCTCAGACTTTTCATAATTAGTAGGCACCTCAATTACTTATTATTAGAAGAAGGGAGTGACCGGTAAATCGAAAATTTGAGAGAAACCAACAGGAGTGCAAAAAGTCGTACAGCTACAACAATTTGCACTCCTTCTTTTTATCCTTTTACATCAAAGAGCATCCCTAGCAGATCTTCAACATGTTTTACTAAGTTCACAACTTCGTCAGGTGGGATCTTTCGAACAACTTCATCTTTAACCGTATCTATAACTTCTACCTGGAAAAGATCCGCTTCCTTAACATACTTGAACTTTAAGTTTCTATCAAAAATTTGAACTATTTCTTCTGCTTGGGTAAGGACATTCTTTAGTTCCTTTTCGTTTTTGGAAAAAGGAACTCCATTATGAAAAGTATTGCTTCTGTTTGAACTACCCCCGGCCTGCTGGTGGATAGACAAAGGAGAGAGTGTCGCGTCAACAGGACTGGAGCGAAATCCCGCTTTTGAGGAAATGTTCATAAATCCGCCACCATCCTCTGCTAGAAAAGAGAGGGGCTAAAGCCCCTCTCAAAATGTTTTTTATTCTCTCGTTTGTCTTACCGAAGCAGCTGCATAACAGCGTTGGGCAGCTGGTTCGCCTGGGCCAACATGGAGTTACCGGCCTGCATAAGGATGTTGAGCTTCGTGAAGTTCATCATCTCTTTTGCCATATCAAGGTCACGAATACGGCTTTCAGCAGCGGTCAGGTTTGTGCTGGCTGTGGTCAGGTTATTGATGGTGTGCTCTAAGCGATTCTGATAGGCACCAAGGTTGCCTCTCTGGCTAGAAACTCTGTCGATAGCACTATCAATGACAGTGATAGAGCGGCTGGCAGAATCTCTGTCAGTTACGAGTACTTTGTTCAAACCAAGGGAACGTGTACTCATATCGCCAACATAGACTCCCATATCTTCTTTTTCATTGGCACCGATCTGGAAAACAGTTGTGTTATCTGCAAGGTGAACAGTTGTATCATATGTACCAGAAGAAGAAACGGTCCATTTCTTAGCAGCATCATCCCAAGCTGCGTTTAAGCCAGCCATAGCGTCGATTTCGACATCTACGTTAGGATGTACTACGCCAACAAGCTGATTGCCTGTTACTTCAACCTGGTTTACATTTGTTCCAGTGTGAGCATTAGTTACCTTAACGTTAAAGGTGTTTTCAGAAGCTTTCTGAACTTCGTTCAAGCTGAGAGCTTTAACGACATCTTCGTCACCAATAAAGTTGATATTTCCAGCTTTACCTGCTACAGCACTGGAAATGACCAATGTTCCACGTACAGAATAAGGGGTATTATCGGCATCATCTTCAACGAATTTAACAAAGTTTCCTTTGTTCTCATCGCGATTGGCAGCATCCAAAACTTTAATCTGATCCAATCCGGAAGAAATCGCGTTATTCAGCTTTAATGCCAAATCGCCAAGTGTATCCTGGCTGTACAGAGTGATGCTTGCATCTTTACCGTCACCCTGAACAAGTTTAATTGTCTGAGGATCATCCATAAGGAATCGTCCAGAAGAAGCATCCCAGAACTTATCAAGATCTCTCAAGCTGACATCTTCATAAGCCTCGTCACCAGCATCTAACTGACGGAAGGTAGCCTCGCCAGCAGCTAATGTGCCCATATCAAATTTATATGTGGAGAGCTGAGCTGTTCCATCTTCGTCGAATGCCCAGAACTTAAGCTCTTTCTGTGTATCGTTCAAAGCATCATCGTCGAAATAGAACTGCATCTCCTGAGTATTGGATACGCCATCAGCTGTAACACTGAACTTCAAGCCATCTTCAGCAGCTGCTGTTGCCTGACGGCTAACGTTCACTACGAACTGCTCCCCAACCTTCAAATTAGCATTCATGGAGGTAGCAACATGAGCACCTGTTAATGCATTAAAAGAAAGACCTGCTGCTGTAAGTGCGTCAAGAGCAGAAGCTCCATTTGCAGCCGCGAAATCGATTGTAATATCTTTTTCAGCGCTCTGCATAACAGCTCCGGCTGTAGATCCCACGGTCTGGACCTTTACGTTAAAGGTTATCTTCTCGCCGTTAACAGCTTTTACTTCCCACAATGTGGAACCATTAACGACATTTCCAGTAAACAATGTCTCTGTTGTGTTGCTGAGGAAATTCAGGAAGCCTGTAGGTACGCCGTCCTGAACTCCAAAGCTATGACTAATAGCAACACTTGTTGTTCTTGCACCAGTCAAGGTAGCATTTAATTTTACGGAAGTTGCGTTAGCGCTTGCATGGACAAGACCCTCTCCAGAAAGAGTTTTGATACCAAGAGCTTCTTTACCAGAAACATCAGCAATGACATCATCATGTTTCACCTTGAAAATGTCACTCTTCTGTACCTGTGTCTGACCAGCTTTAGCCTCAACAGAAAGTTTATAGTTGCCCTCAGCTACGATCTTCTGGCCATACTGGTCAATAGTACGAAGTCCGCCACGTACGAAAACCTTCGTAGAAAGCTCGTCTGTGGACCAAAGCACAGATGCAGAACCATCAAGCAACTTCTTTTTGTTGAACTGAGTTGTTCCAGCAATACGGTCAACTTCATCACGAAGCTGGTCGACTTCAAGCTGGATGTACTGACGATCTTGAGATGTGAGTGTATCGTTTGCAGCCTGAACGCTTAACTCGCGCATTCTCTGTAAAATAGAATGTGTTTCGTTAAGAGCACCCTCAGCTGTCTGAATCATAGAAATACCATCTTGAGCATTGCTGACAGCCTGATCCAATCCCTTATACTGTGCACGCATCTTCTCACTGATGGCAAGTCCCGCTGCATCGTCAGCAGCGCTATTAATACGAAGACCTGTGGAAAGTTTGTTAATGGATTTCTGAAGAGAACCATTTGTCTGGCTTACAGAATTGTAAGCAAAAAGTGCAGGAATATTATGATATACTCGCATTATTATTTCCTCCTCCTTGAGGTTAATTGTTGATTCTTCCTTGAAAAACGAATCATCTTACTACAAAAACATTACACCTCTGGGGAATTCACCTCCTTTTCTAAAACTCATATTTATATATCGACAACTTTCTCTGCATTCTTAAGAGAAATATTCCAACAAAGTAATATTTTTTGTTCAACTTTTTCTTGTTCTTCTTTTGATACATTCATCATAATACGTTCTGCTGTCCAAGCTGCCCAGTTTCCTCCTGCCGTTTTCTTGAACCAATCATGAAAAGGGTCAGTAGGCAACGAATTCAAAAGAGAAATAAAAGAGTCATTATAAGATATATCACCCTCCCAAAAATAAGCTTCACCGTCAAGAAGAGTTGCAAGCAAGGATGGGAAGAGAGAAGAAATCTGTTGCCCCTGTCGACTCTTTCTAATATGAACTGCAAAACTACGCAAAAGAGAGGGAAGTAACTGAACTAATTTCATAGCACCATCTAGTTCTTTTTCTGGAACATTATAAGCCTCGTGCCGAACCGCAAAGATAAGACGTGCCATTTCAATATAACCATCAAGTTCCCCATCAATAAAATTCTTCCAGGCGACACACCACTCTCCGAAAAAGCCTGTATATTCTGAAGCAATCCAATCTGTAAAGAGACGTAAATCTTTATCGAGACCAGCTAGGTACCCATCTAACAAGAGTCGAGCAATTTTAGAAGGACGTTCTTCTAATAAAGATGTTTCAATCCATGGATTCCACCAATCATCGTTTCCTTCGACTATTTCTTTCCATATATTCCGTGCAGAACTTCGATCATTCTCGTTACTTTCCGAGAGTTCTTTCCAAATATAAAAAAGCTTTCCCAAATATGTGAAAACAACAGATATATCGTCATAGACCTGAGACCAGAAAAGCATAAAATCTTTATGTTTCCACCCATCAGGGAAAGGGGTATTCCAATACTTTCCTGAGGTTGAAAATATAATTATAGACTGCAATCCTATTGCTAATTTAGGAATTTCACGCCAAAGGCATTTCCACTCGTTAAGAAGAGAAAGAGAAGTCATCCTTAAATTTTTTAACGACATTTGCTGCCCTATGTTACAAACGTTACAAACACGTTCAGAAATCTCAAAACATCGTTTTTGCAAGGATAACATTTCGTTCATAACATAAAGGGCACCCTCAGAAGAGAGTCCTCCCTTCATAACCTGCTGTTGCTTTTCTGCATATGCCACAGAAGTAAGACCTATTTCCTTCCAATTTTCAACACGACTAGCAAAGGGGACATGATTAGCTCCCTCAATCCATGCGCCACCTTCTGTACAGTTATAAACAGGGATTGTTGCATCAGCTATGCAACGCTCGAAATAGATAAGGAAGGCATACCAATGATTATTGGTATCAACAGTGGTACTTTTATCCCAACTTTGAACTTTGGCAAAATTTTTACGACCATAACGATAGTGCCCAAAGGAAGATGCGTGAGTTTTTCCGTCAACACCATAAGAAAGATCTTGGCCGATAAAAACAATCTCACAGGGATGTAATGTTTCAGCCAGATGGTAACACAAATGACTTACACATAATCCGCTTCGAATATCCGGCATTCCCATTATCTTGGCCAGGTAAGGACCAAGAGCATCGCAATTAGTTAATGATATAGGCCCCGGCCACTTCGAAACAACTGCCGGATGGACCTTACTTCCCGCTACAAAAACAGTATGAGAGGCTTGTTCTCTAAAGTTTTCTATAATTGGTTTCATACGCTGATAATTAGAACGTGAAGAATCGAGGGCAACAACTACATGAGGAGTAATTCCTTCCTTAAATAACCCCTCAGCTATTACATCATTGGCAATAATAACAGCATAATCCTGGGCTTTTTTAAGTAAGGGCAACTGTTTATCTAAAGATGGTCCTGCTGAGGCAATGATAATGGGCTTTTCTTTCCACATTTTTTGTAAAGAAGAAAGAGGAAACATCCCTTTTTTATGCACTAAACAGCCATTTACAATATTATGTGCCATCTCACGATATGCACGATCAGCATCTATAAGCTGCGAATGCATCTCTCCACTTAAAGCAGTTCTAAACTCACTTATGATCTGACGTATTTCTTGAACACTTTCTTCTCCATCTTTAGTTCTGTGAATAAAAACACAGGGGGCCTCATTCAACAATCCCCTATGCTTTTCAAATACTTGTCGCCACTGGGTTTCACGGTCGGTAGATGTTGTACCCACAACCCATGAAATTCCAGGACTGGCTAACAATCCTTCCATTTCATGGATATGCATGCTCCAATATAAAAGAGCCGGGTCTGTCTCAACAATCACAGCCCGGTTCATACGTTCTTGACTCATCGTTCTAGCAAAACTATACCCCAGGCCAAAACCAATGTACAGGTTAATATCTTCTTTGCGGCCTCCGTCCATTTCAATGAAAGTTTTTTTGCGATATTCTCTAAAATGCAATCGCCCGTCACTCTTGCGAAGTTCGACAACATTATCATCAAAACTCATTGTAAATGTTCCGTATTTTTCAGCTTCCGCATAGGATTTTAACAACTCGGCAGCTTGAGGATTACTTTTTTGCAAAGCATCTACGTTTTTCTGCCATAAATCAAAATTCGGCGTTAATAGTCGCATTAATCAACATCCTCTTTATCCTTATGAAGAGTTTGGCGAAGAATATCTTCCGCTTCTTTAGCCAATGCAGTAGGAGCAACAGCTCGTTTGTTTTCTTGAGCCGTTTCAAGCCACAACTCTTTTCTCCAAACGCGCACATCTCTCGGGGCTTCTATTCCAATACGAACCACATCCCCGCGCACTTCAAGAATAGATATTTCTATATTTTCGCCAATAACGATAGCTTCTCCTGCTTTTCTGCTTAAGACAAGCATTACTTTTCTCCTCCTGCCGCCTTTTTCTTCATCATTTCTCTAACACTTTGAGGCAGCACTGGAGTCCTCATAAGATACTCTTCATTTTGTGAAATAATTTGCTTGGCTAACCGTTTCTCGTGGTTAACCACAACAGGAGCTCTGAGATTCGCTGTCATCTCCCAAGGAGCAGAAGGAGGAATCGTAACAATAACCATCACTGTTATTTTTGAAAAATCCCCTTCTATATCGGTCAAATCTTCTGGAGCTAATTGAAGATTATAGTTTTGCACCACCAGTTGTGGAGAAATAACTGGTAACGCCGTATCTACATCGGTCACACTTTGTAACCATTTGATGGGATTTTCGTCATCACCGGCAATAACCCATTCCTTATAGGTCTCAAAACCAGGAATCCCCTTCGGGAAGCTGATTACAGCCTCAGTTTCAATTTGCAACTCTCCAAAACGGCTTGTTTCAAGAATGCGGCTCATCACTCAGTCACCTCCGCTTTCCATACTAATTATCGTAAAAAGTCTACTAGAGTAGGTTGTATGATCTGCGCCATCATGGCAAGACTTGCCTGATAGATGGCTTCAGTCATTTTATGTTGTGTATAGGCTTCCGCTAAATCAACATCCGACACTTTGCTATAAAGCTCCGTAAGATTTAAATTGTTCTGTTGAAGTCGACTTTGGTTTGAAGTGTACCTTTTTTGTACGGCACCCTCTCGAGTTCGACAACGAAGTAAATTATCGGTAAAATCGTCGATTTTACCTAACATTATAGAGTTGATACCTTCTCTATCTTGCTGACGAACAGCATTTGCCAAATTTTCAATTACTCCAAAGAAGTCTGTTTTCTGTTGATTTGCCCCCGTACGAACAGTTATTTTTTGAGAATAGGCGCCTATCCCACCACGATTCTCCGTTTGGGCTGAAGTAGCCCCCAGCAAGGCAGTTGCATCGTCTCCCGATTGCGTGGCTTCTATTGAAAACCCTTGTGGAGACCAAAGTACAAGGCGCTGATCTGCCCCATCTTTTACTAACTCGGCCTTAACTCCCTGCTCTTGAAAACGACTATTAATCGTATGAACAAGGTCTTCGATAGTAACAGGATTTCCTGCTTCAGACGGGGATATGGCAGAAAGATCTATTGTGTGTTCCATTCCATTAATAGAGATAGAGAACGTTCCATTAGCAGGAGGTGTCCACCCAGACACATCAACCGTTCCCTTAATAGCATTATCCATATTCATTATGTCACTCGCTACTGTCCCCTGCACATCGTAAACTGTCAATGGAGAACCATCTTTAGCTACTAGTCCAAATTGAATCTGACTTCCACTCTCTCCAGGGCGAGGATCATAGTAAGAGACATCTATCCAATCCCCTGCCGCTTCTCGTATCCGCCTAGCCACATCTTCAGGGGTGCTTCCAGCATCTATGGTAATGTCTACTGTCTTGCCCAATGTAGCGATGCGCAATGTTCCTCCAGCAGTTATCATATCGTCTGTCGCACCACTTCCTCCTGTAAGACCTGTCTGCACTCCCATCTGGAGGGCAAGACCTCCAGAAAAAGCAGCAAAAGAAGGATCGGAGAAGTTCATATCGCGAAGAACGACAGGCTCTCCAGTTTTCGAGAATAAAGCCCCATATTGTGTAGACGAATCAAGAATATCCATACCTAAAACATCGTCACCAACCTGGTCTACAATCTGCTCAAGTACTTTTAAACTATCAACACTATTTCCCCCTGAAGCTGAACGGACATCTTCAAGATAAATTTTTACAGTGTAATCTTTATCGCCAACTGAGACCTTCATAAGGGCAGGTAAATTTGGATCCAGAGTTGTTGCTGTGGAAAAAGAAACTGACGCTCCTGGCTCCGTTGTCATCGCCGTTGACAATCCCCATTGAGCAGCATATTGAGCGCTACTTGTTCCCGCTTTATCGTAAATAACTAACGGTTCATTGTCTTTAGGGCGCAAAAGCAACTTCTTGGTAGCGACCTCGCCGTCAAGAGTTGAAGACGTTTCAGCACTATCTGTCTGAACAACAACTTCTAACCAATCTCCGGCTACCTGACGTATGCGTTCTGCCAACTCATCAACTGTAAGCGAAGCAGAGGCTTCAATTTGCAAATCAGCTTTGTTATCTCCGCTTTGTAGCCGCCAATGTAAAGCTCCTCCACTAAGAGAAAGAGTATCTGATGAAAACTCTACACTTTGCAATGTCGTTTCCATACCTAAAAGAGAGACCAGCCCTGCATGGCTATGATCTGTTTCAGTAGTATCGGTCTCGGGCCAACTTGTCACTTGAATAGGCTCACCGGTATGGCTTACAAATTCAAGATGCTGAACCTGACTTGCAGAATCTGTTACAGTACGAACTGTAACTAGCTTACTAATGTCTCCCATATCTTTGCTTGTATTGATAATGTCAGCTATCTGGTCTAATGTGTACCCCTTCAATTCTCCCTGATCTCGAAATCCATTTTCATCAGTTGGCTGATCGATACCAGGCAACTGATCATCAGACCATCGCTCTGGGATGCGCACCTTTGCGACACGATCTCCAACCTTTATCTGTATAATTTCGGATCGGCCTTCCCACCTGAAATCCATAGGCAAAGCACGACTCTGAATAGAGTAATCCCTTCCACTTTGAGGAAAAATTTCCCGCCCATGGAAAGAGACCTGACCAACTACACCTCGCTCTACCTCAAACTCTACATGTTCTGTATTTCCAGTGTAGATAACTCGTCCCAAATCATCTCTCTTAAAGGGGGGGACAGAGGTATTTAAACCCGCCAGCAAATACCGACCTTCCACGGAGTAATTTGCTGTATTTATAAGTTCTTCCTGAAGTTGCACCATCTCTTCTGCTATTGCATCCATTTCAGTCTGGCTGAGGGCACCGTCACCAGCATAAACAGCAAGTTCACGAATACGATGAACAATATCGGTCATCTGGTTCATTGATGTATCTGTATTGGAAAGCCATGTTACGGCGTCATCAAGGTTACGACGATATTGGGTATTCTCTGTTATAGACGTGCTCAAACCAAGCTCCCGTGTCACATCGATGGGGTTATCTGACGGTCGGCTATGTTTTTTTCCTGTAGTAAGCTGATGGCTCTGTTCAAGCATTCGAGCTAAATTTTTATGCAAATCAGAAAGTAACGTCTGATGCATCATCGAGTTCGTTACACGCGTCATACTGATTCCCCCTATCGGCCTACGACACCCATACCATTAATGATACGATCAAGCATTTCATCCACTGTAGTAATATATCGCGCCATAGCATTAAAGGCTTGTTGAAACTTTATAATATCCATCACTTCTTCATCTATATTTACGCCCATAGTTGCCTGCCGCTGTGTGTCTATCTGTTCTGTTAAATGACGCTGGTTCGTCGCCATAGTCTTGGCCTGTAATCCCTTTGATCCCAAACTGGCAAGGAAAGAGAGGTAATATTCGTTTACATCAGCAGCACCATTCTGAAGCACTTTCGCCTGTTTCAACTGAGCAAGAGCCAAAGCATTACTACCGTCTCCTTCTCCTCTTGAAGCACCTTTGCCATCTCCCCTAGCCGCGGCAATAAGGCTGGGGTCTTTATCCAAATCCATATTGAAAGAGAAGTGCGCTGATGCTCCATATTTACCAGAGATAGGTTCAAAAAAGGCAATTCCAGTTGTCATGCTCGAATCACCCATGCCATGACCTGCATAATGACGAGCATTCATTTCCGTAACGAGACCATAGACAACCTCGTCGAGTTGATCTTTGAAACTTAAAATCATGTCATCTCTGGCTTCCATGGTTCCTAAAATAGAACCACCTTTTACATGATGCTTTATGGTTATTTCAGCTCTTCCAAGCCCTCTCAATTCAAAACGAAGGCCTGACGAAATTTCCTCATTGACAGTTGCAGAATAGTCAGCTTGCCGAGGAACTCGTCTCGCTTCTTTCATCTCATTCATTGAAGAAAGATATGTTTTTCCGTCAAAAGAAAAAGCTGCATCTTGGGAGGTTTCTAACCAACTTGTTGCATTATCATCACCTAAAAAGCCAAGACGTCGAGCCACATTGAGGGAGCCGTTCTCATCTCCCATTACGTTAATCCGCGACGCTTCACCTAGTACATTGCTTTCCAACGTGAGGAAATATGTTCCGGTTACTTCATCTTTTTCTATAGCCGCATGAAGCCACTCCTCAGGAGCGCTAACACCATCTTCTTCTCCGAAAGCCCCATTAATTTTGTTTCGGATAGTTTCAAGAGTATCTTCCTCAGTAACTTCTATTGATACTGTTTTACCAGACGAAGTAAGTCCTAAATTTGAAGCAATTCCGCCCTTTATATCAGTTATTGAAAGAAGATGATCATCCATAGAACGGATGGTCATTTGGTTTCCGTCTAAAGAGGCAGTAACCTGCATTGAAGAAAGACTTGTATTGAGAAAGCTATTAAGATCACTTAATGACAATTCTCCACTGAGAGACTGCGCTGTATTTGTTCCATCAGAGAGATCCCATCTTCCGTCAGTTGCATTCCACGTAATTGAAATAATTTGTTCCTCAGAACCTGCTCCAACCCGAAAGGAGTATGTGTCCCCATCTTGTCCAGAAGATAGAACTGTCTGAGACGGCATTATTTTCGATTTTGACAGCGTCCCTTGCGTGCCAACGCTCAGAGTAAAAGCTCCTCGGATATTCAATGCTTCTGTCGGTGATTGAGGACGAAGGCGAGGAGTAAAAGAAGAATCTCCTCCACCAACTTTCCACGATGTTTCAGAAGCTAAACGATCAACCTGGAGGGAATGAACACCTTCTGGAGCGTTTTGCCCCGGCATGAGATAGAGGACATCAGTATTATCAACTATATCGAAAAGGTTATCTTCCACCTGCACATCATGGAATCCCTCGTTGCCAGGTACAGGAACAGCTACAAGATGTCTTGTTTTATCCCCCTGCACCAATAGTTTCCCATCAAGGTAAATTTTGAAGTCGCCATCATCCATATCAGATGGCAATGAAACATTTATATTAATTAATTCGCTTAATTTTTCCGTCAAAAGATCGCGCTGATCAAGAAGATCGTTTGGATTTCCTCCAACTCCCTGAATCTCGGCAATCGTCGTATTTAAAGCTCCAATCTGATCTATATAATCATTTGCCTGCTGCACTTTCAAAAGAAGGTCGTTATCAAGAGCTACACGGTACTCTCCATAGTTTCTTACAAGCTGATCCATATATACAGTAAGATTCTGCGCACTACTTACTAGAGCCTCTCGAACAGAAGCCTCGTCAGGTCGTTTCTGTAGCTCTTGTAATTTAGACCAGTAATCATCAAGGGCAACTTTAAAACCTTCACCAGCCGGTTCATTAACATAAAGCTCTATCGTATTCAAGGCCTTTTCCATCGTCTCCCAATATCCCTGAACAGACGATTCCTCTCTAAACTGAAGATCTAAGAATTCATCTCTGAGACGGCGGATAGCATCAATTTTGACTCCTGTCCCAATTTGCCCGGGAACGTTGGGTCGAGAAAGGCCGGGATTTGTAAATGGATCTGTTGAAGAAGCATCTACTCTCTGACGAGAATAGCCCTCTACATCAGCGTTAGATATGTTATGTCCCGCAGTTTCCATAGACCTTCGAAAATAATCCATTGCACGACGACCCATTTCGAGGCCAAAAAAACTATTAAACATAAAGGAACCCCCTTATCCGCATACGTCAAGACCATTTTTAGAGGAAGTCAGCCCCTCCAAACGCCGCCACTCAGCTATAGTTATCTCGCTTAACGTCTGACTTTCTTCTACCAACCGAGCAAGAATTGCCATCTCTGCCTGTAATTTGCCAACAATCCTCAGCAAACCATCTGCCGCCTGTCGTAATTCCCTAGCAACATCTGGCTGCATATTCTGACAAAAATCAGCAATAGTAGATGGACAATGATAGAAAGACGAAATACGCCCAGATATTCTCTGACGTTCTCGTTCTAAAGTCTCTGCCTGAAAGGCGTAATTCTGCTGATCTTTCATTAACTGTTGCAATAATTCGAGGCGCCCTTCCTTGAGCGCCTCTCTCTGCTGCACTACAACACCATGCATTTTCTGCAGAACATCAGTTTGCTGCAGAAGAATTTTCGAAAGTTCAAGGCCATCCATCAATTTATTCCTCTTTGTCGAGTAATCCTGCCCTAATAAGACACTCTGCGACCTTGTTCATATCGGGCCGATATTGTCCGTCCTGTATCTGTTTTTTAAAGTCTTCGACTTTATCAAGCCGAACATCCGGAATCTTCTTGAGTTCAACTCGCGCTTTTGCCAACTCTTTAGCAAAAGAGCTAAACTCAACTCCGTCAGTCTCCTCTGATGCCGAACGGCCCGAATGTTTTTTGCCGTTGACCTTCCCTACAGGGCTAGGGCCATAAATGCCATGAATCTTATCGATCATAATGATCACCCCGTTCTACCCTTTCTTGTATCTATTATCGGAATACTTTCAAAGTAGCTTTAGCGCAAATAACGAAGAGAAGTTGACCACGTTATAGCTGTCTCTACATGTATCGCATATTTTCTCAAAGTAGATGCCGCTCTTCGAAGAGTGGTGCCAGTAGTAGAAACATCATCAACCAAGATTACAGAGTAAACTGGCTTGTTTTGTCCGCAAAAATGAAAAACATCATCTTGCATTGTGCGTCTTTCCATTGAGGAGTGAGAAGTTTGTGTGGTTTTGTCTTTTTTCCATTTGAGCATATTAAAGACTGGGATGTTCCACTCTTGAGATATGCCCTGTGCAATGAGCTCAGCTTGATTCCATGGCCGTTTACTTTGTCTGTGAAGAGGAATAGGGACAAGAGCATCTCCTATCGCCTGAGAGATGCTTCTGGCCAAAGCTCGCCCCATAATATGCCCCAACTCTCCCCAGCCTTCATATTTCAATCTTAAAACTAATTCTCGACATATATCTTGGTGATACGCACCTGATAGAAGAGTCAAATCACCATCTATTTTTCTTTCTACTGGATGAGAAAGAAGAGATTCCAGACAAGAAAGACACCCGATAGAAGCAATTCGACCACATACGGGACATTCAACAGGCCATATGATCTGCTTTATCCATTTTGCCCAAATGAAACAAAAATATTTAGGAATATTCAATGGGACGTCGTAAAAGCATTAAGGCTCCCTCATTTCGCTCAAAACCATATTGAGCCAAGAAAGGTTCAAGTTCGCTCGTATACGTCAAAATAAGGGGGATAGACCGTATAGCCGGATGAGAAAGGGCGTAATCGATGAGAGCAGACCCAATCCCTTTGCCTTGAAAATCGGGATGAACCATTATGTCCCATAAAGATCCCCTAAATACAAAATCTGTCAGAATTCTGCAAAAAGCTATCAGTTTTTCACCGTGACGAACAGAAAAGCACATAGTGGTTCCTTCAAGCATGCGAGCTATATCCTCAAGGGAACGGCTTCGTCCCCAACGAGTAAAGCGATAAAGATCTCTTAATTCTGCCGGCGTCACAGCCTTTTTACTATCGTAAAATGCATATTCCAGTTTAGCTTTCATGTACACTTACCGCTTTCTGAAACGCCAATCCATGAACTATTTTACGCAAATCCGATTTGCGAGCATCAGCAGATATTTGAAGTTGGACAACTTGACCTGCTCCGCACTTTGGACAAATCCACATAGCACGGGCAACTCCATCTACATCTGGGGTCCCTGCTAAGACTTTAGTTTCGCCACATATTTGACACGCTACTATGAGCATCAATACTCCTCCTGTATTTCCTTATAAAGAGGTACGATTAAAGTGTCGTGATATGGAATTTTATTCGCACCGGTCCTTCTGTGTATATATCATCTAATGTTATAACCGTAACATCTACAGCTTTTTCCACTTTTTGCAGTTCTTCAACAGCATCGAAAAAATCAGTTGCATCCATTGCCCCAACCTTGCCACTTGCGGCATCTGGCATAATTCCCTCGGCAACAGCCCTTCTATTTACCTCTGCTAATAAGCTATGCAAGAAAGATTCTGCATCTCCACTATTAGGAACCCACGTCCGCTGAGCTACAACTTCACCATTTTCATAGACTAAGCGGCTGTCATAAACTTCGTACCGCACCCGAACGTCTTCACCCAGTAATATGTTTGCATCGGCAATAATTCGAACAAACTTACGAGCAGGAGCATTTATACATTCGTCCATCTTCTTTTTCTCTGTTTCAGGATCGACACCTAAAACAATTTCTTCAGCCGGTTTTCCTGTACGCAAAGACAAAACCATTTCCGCACGATGATGAAGTTCTTCAAAAGCAGATTCAACATCCTCTTTAGAACTTTTTCTCTCTATAACCTGCTGACCTAAAAGCTCGCCGGCAAAGACTGCTATCCTTCCACTTCGAACCTGCACTAATCCTTCACGAAGTCGGTCAGCTTCCTGACGAAGTGAGCTTATTTCCTGGTCTAATTTGAATTTTTCCTTCTCTAATGCTGCTTTTTCACTTTTTACCGAAGCTAATTCTTCCTGAGCTTTTTCAACCTTAGGTTGTACGGACGCAAGTTTTTGTTGAATCTCTTTGAGTTTTGTCTCTTGGGATTCAAGCTTTGTCTGACTCTCCACTAAACGAATAGACATAAGTTGAGATTCTTCTCGACTTTCTTGCAACTCGGACGTTAAATTAACAATTTGGCTTTGCAGAAATTTCATGGAAAAAAGGGCAGTTCGTACGTTCTCTGACACGACAGACATGGTGAGCAGAATTCCTATAGAAATAACAACACCGGTGAGAGCAGTAATAATTTGACTCGTATGGCGCGGCCGTAACCCAAAAAGTGAAATCCGTTTTTTACCGATGCGCATGCCAATACGATCTCCCAAGTAGGCCAAGATCGCACTCACAATTAGGAGTGTAATAATAAGTTTCCAATTCATATCAGACCATATTTGGGCCTGCACTCTTCTGCCCCCATTCATAAAATAGTATTCATGTACAGAATAACACGAAATGAGGGCAGTCACAAAGGACTCCCCTCATTTTCAGCAAAATTACAGAGTAGGAATAACAGACGGAAATTTATTCAAGTATGCCTCTATTTCTATAGCGGTGTAGAAGCGTCCTTCATTCATTCCTGGGCAAAGCAAGGCCGCTTTTCTCCAACTTTCTGGCGTAGCTAAAACTGAAGGCCAAAAGGGAAAGAGAGAACACTGCGCTGGGCGAACAGGGTAAATAGTACATCGAGCCCGTTCTGAATTGTAAAAGACACATTCACCAGCTTGTTTTTCTTTAAGGCTCGGAGGCCCCCATCGCCTTGTTTCATAATAAACCCGGAAAACAGACAAGGAGATGTTAAGCCACTCGGCAATCTTCTTCTCTTCTTCTTCAGAAACCCAAACAGCGCCTGGTTCTCCCCTACAACAGCGCCCACACCCCAAACATGTAAAGGAAAGTCCCTCTCGCCACCAAGCGCTCTCTATACTTTTAAGCTGATTCATTGTCTGACGAATTCGTATCAAGAGAGGCTGAAAGCTGATCGTAAAGAACTCTCCACAAACCAACACCGTTCTGTTTAGTTAATGCTTCCGCCGACATTTCGACAGAAAGATCTTCTAAAGGGCCGAAAGTTCTTTTTTGCTTTTTTCCTGCAACTTCTTCTGCGTCATGAAGCATATTTTTCCATAATTGTCCTAAGAGTATGCCTTCGAATTGACGGCATGCTTCTTCAAGCTGTTTCTTTTGTTCTGTTCTATGCCCTGTTTCTTGCAGCAAAGAAATAGATTGCATTGTTGTATCTATTTTATTCATGAAAGACTCCTTTTACATGACAACAAGTTCCCCGTGAAGGGCACCTGCTTCTTTTACAGCCTGCAAAATTGAGATAATATCTCTTGGTGTCGCTCCTACAGAATTCAATGAATTCACAAGATCACTAACAGTCGCCGTAGCACCCAAAGAGATGAGGCTTCCAGCCTGTTCCTCCGCCGCTATTTCTGTTCGTGGCTGAACAGCTGTTCTTCCTGTAGCAAAAGGCTCTGGCTGAACAACTTCAGGTTTTTCTGTCACACGTACTGTAAGATTTCCATGTGCCACAGCCACTGTACTGATTTTAACATCTCCGCCCATAACGACTGTACCCGTTCTTTCGTTGACAACAACGCGCGCCACCATGTCTGGTTCAACAGTCAACCTTTCAATATTTGCAATGAACGAACTCGGAGAAGAGGAGAATTGGGGAGGGATAACAATCTGAATCATCCCCGCGTCTATAGGAGAAGCGATCCCTCCAAAGCGGGAGTTTATAGCCAGAGCAACACGTTCGGCCGTTGTAAAATCAGGATCTTTCAGAAGAAGACTAATTGTTCCATTGGCAGAAAAGTTCATAGGAACATCACGCTCAACAAGGGCTCCGTTAGGAACCCTGCCCACAGTAACAACATTTTTTGACATTCTGGCCGCTCCACCTTCTGCAGAAAACCCTCCAACAAGAACTGGCCCTTGCGCAACAGCATAAACCCTTCCATCTGCACCTTTGAGAGGCACCTGAAGGAGCGTACCACCTTGAAGACTCTTCGCGTCGCCCATAGTGCTTACAGTAACATCTATTTGCTGCCCTGGCCGAGCAAAGGGAGGAAGTTCACAGGTAACTGTAACAGAGGCTACATTTTTACTTTTAACCAAACCTTCGTCAACTGTAAGCCCGAACTGACTCATGAGGTTACGAACCATTTGCAAAGACATTTTTGCCTTATCTCCAGTTCCTTGTAACCCCATAACCAGACCAACACCTACGAGCTGGTTCGAACGAATACCCTGTATATCTGCCAAATCTTTAATACGTACTGCAGGATGAACACCGGCATGGAGGGTGTTTGGCCCCATGGGAAGCAACAAAACCAAGACTAATATGCCCGCAAAAATTCTTTTCAACCACTTACTATTGTCTTTCATATATCTCTGTCTCCTTAGAAAATAGCCTGTAGTATCTGTGTGAGTATACCTGGTTTCTGAACTCTGGATAAAGCTCCTCTACCTTCAACACCTATCTCCGCATTAGCGACCTTATCGCTACCGATAGTGTTGTTGCTCTCTACGTCTTGAGGTCGAATAACACCTCGTATATGCAGCTTTAATTTTTCCTCGTGGGTAACAACATCCCTGGCCCCTTCTATAACAAGATTCCCATTGGGGAGAACTTCTGTTACGAGGCAGGTTATTGTTGTTTTGGCAGTATGCGTTCTCTCTGTGGAGCTGTCACCCTTAGTTGAGGATTTAGAAGAAAAGCCCAAGGCTTTGATAAAATTCAAAACGCCTACTCCATCTGAAACAGAATTATTATTATCTTTGCTTACATCAGTTTTTGCTTCATCCTTTGTAGTTGTTTTTTCGGCAACAACAACCGAAACAATATCCCCTATTTGGCTAGGACGTTGGTCCGCAATCCAATTTGTTGAATCACTCCAAAGAGACTGAGCTAAAAGAGGAACTCTCCAACCAGAAAATATAAAAACAAAAACACTTAAAACTATGAGTGTACGTTTTACGTTCATTCAGAATCGACCTCCACTTTACCAGGGCCTACAACACGTCCTGTTACTACAGTTCTACTTCTGTTATTCCGAACTCGAACTCTGTCACCCAGTACACCTTCATCTAAGGCTTCACCGGAAACTTCCACAATAAGCGTACCCATTCGAGAAATAATCGTCACTTCGTCTCCTCTATAAATTATCGGCTTTGTTTCAAGAAAATTGAAAGAGATCACATCTCCGTAACGACCATCTCTTTTTAAAGCAAGGCCAACTACAGATTCGACACGACTGGGTAACTCTCCTGATTGAGAAAGCTGTACCCTTCGAAGAATAACGTCATTTTCAGTAATCACGTGCCCCCTATCACACTCTCTTTGTAATACAACAGCAGGCTGATACCAAGAAATGCGCACAGGAATCGACCGAATACCACCATTGCTACGAAACTTCAAAGTGGTTGAGCCCACTCCAGGAGAGAGCGTTCCCGGGGAGATATAATCTTCTGACGGTTGGGGAACAGCCTCAGAGAGAGGTTTCACTTCAACAGCCCACGTCCAGCCTGAAATACTCCGAACGATACTTTGAAGTCTGGTTTCTTGCCTGAGCTCCACGTGTTTGGGCATTAACAGAGAGAGACGAATGCCTCCTACTCCGTTTTTTACAAGGATTTTTACTATATCATCTTGTGTCAGATATGAACCTTCCATAGGTACAGCGATCTTCCTGACATAGTTTACAATATTTTCTGGACCGTTAATTACAGATATCTGCTCAAGATATAGAGGAGATTTCTGATATGAAATATGAGCAGGAAATTCAAGAGAAAGCAGAGTTGAGGCAACCGCCGACGTAGAATACATGCCACAAGAAAAAACTGCTACAAACAACAAAAGGGTAAAAATAAAAAAAAGGCGGGCACACCAACGCTCCCGCCTTTCAAAAAGTCTCTCTGTCATCACAACCCCAACCTACCGTCGAAGACTATTAGCAATCCTCAATAGTTCGTCCGCTGTCTGAATGCTCTTGGAGTTAGCTTCATATGCACGCTGTGCAACGATAAGATTTACCATTTCTTCTACAACTTGAACATTCGACATTTCAAGAATTCCTTGATGGAGAGTCCCCAGTCCATCTTCTCCTGGAATTCCCTCTATGGCTTCACCACTAGCAGGAGTCTCTTCGAAAAGATTCCGCCCCATGGCACGAAGTCCTGCAGGGTTAACAAAACGGGCAATCTCTATTTGACCAATTTCATCGGCTTCCTGATTTCCTACGGTTTTAACAGAAACACGGCCCATATTATCTATTATTATTTCAGTAGCATCATCGGGTATCGTAATAGCAGGTTCAAGAAGAAAACCATCCGCTGTAACAATTTGTCCTTCTCCATCTACTTTCCATGAGCCATCTCGTGTATAAGCAATCTCACCATTTGGGCGAATAACCTGAAAGAAGCCATCTCCTTCTATAGTGATATCCAAAGGGTTATTCGTTACCTGAAGGTTCCCTTCCGAAAAAGTTCGAGACGTACCTACAACTTTTGTTCCTAAACCTACCTGAATTCCTGTTGGAACAGTCGTTCCAGTCTCAACAGGAGCGCCAGGTTCTCTGTCTATTTGATAAAGCAAATCCTGAAAATCAGCACGCATCTTTTTATATCCCGACGTGTTGACATTTGCCAAGTTATTTGACGTAACATCTAAATTTGTCTGTTGGGCCACCATTCCTGTTGCAGCAGACCATAAAGATCGAATCATCTCGTATCCCTCCTGGAATTAAACCGCTCTGCCAAAGGTAGAAATTAATCTTCCTGTCGTCTCATCATGGGCTGTAACTGCTCGAGATGCACTTTCATAGGCTCTGTGAGCTTCTATCATACGTACCATTTCTTCCACGACATTCACATTCGACATTTCAAGAGCACCAGACCTTACCTGTACTTCGTCCACATTTATAGGAGTACCTGAATCTGCTGTTTCTGAAAGAAGAGATTTTCCTTCCTGCTTTAAAAGTGTCGCCTTATCAAAAGTAACGACCTGCAAGGTATCAACCACTTCTCCGTCAACAATAAGCTGACCTGAATCGTCGAATTCGATAATAGAAGCTTCTCCTACCTCCAGAGGGCCTCCCTGACCCAACACAGACATTCCATCATGAGTAATAACACGACCGTCAGCGCCAATCTGGAATTGGCCTGATCTCGTATAAAAAACATTTCCATTATTATCCTGTACAGAAAAAAAGCCATCTCCCTGTAAAGCAACATCAAAGGGATTTTCTGTAATCCTCAGAGAGCCTTCGCTCTTTTTCATAGCAGTTTCAGATAGAACATTCGCAAGTGGAATATCCCCAATGGGAACACGTCCTCTGAAAATAACGCCTTCTGGCGGGACTACTTCCATTCTGCCTTCCCCGGGATCAAGTTTTTCCAAGCGATCCATTAACACCTCGGGGAAAGCCTTATTGACAGCAATTCTACCTCTAAAGCCAGCAGTATTAACGTTTGCCAGGTTATTTGCAACAACATCACCCATCCGCTCTTGTACAAGCATGGCTGACGCTGCACTATAGAGTCCTCGATGCACGGGGCAATCCTCCTACCGTATTTTCTTTCGTCCTTTCCGAGAGGAGGTCATCAATATGCCGCTTCGCCCTGTCGCTTTCAATTTATCTATCTCTGCAAGAGCTTTGCCTGTCCCTAAAGCTACACTCTCCATAGGGTCATCTGCGCAAAAACAATTTATGCCCGTCTGTTGAGTAATAAGCTCAGGAAGTCCACGTAACAGCGATCCTCCACCAGTAAGAACGATTCCTCTATCTATAATATCGGCAGAAAGTTCCGGCGGCGTTAGCTCTAAAACATTTCTAACTCCATCAATTAGAGCTTGAATCATTTCTCCTATAGCCTGACTCACAGCAGCACTGCTGATTTCTATCTGACGAGGCAAGCCCTGTACCAAATCACGTCCCTTAAGAGTCATGGTCATCTCTTCCTCTTCCTGCCCGCAAGTTCCGATCATGATCTTAAGATTTTCAGCTGTCTGCTCTCCAATTGCCAAACTATAATGCTTTCTTAGATAACGCATAATGGCTTCGTCAAATTTATCTCCGCCAATACGCAACGATTTCGAAACGACAATGCCTCCCAGAGAAATAACAGCGATATCACTTGTACCACCACCGATATCGACAATCATTTTGCCTCTGGGTTCTTCAACGTTCAGGTTCGCTCCAATAGCGGCAGCCATAGGTTCCTCTATCAGAAAAGCTTCACTGGCTCCAACTTCAACTGCTGCCTCAAGAACGGCTCGACGTTCTACGTCTGTCGCTCCGGAAGGAACGCATATCATAACCCTATTTCTAAAGAAACGACGAAAGCCTTTATTTACTCGCTTCATGAAATACTGAAGCATGGCTTCTGTCATGGTGTAATCTGCTATCACTCCATCACGGAGAGGCCGTACGGAAATAACGTTTCCAGGGGTACGCCCCACCATATTTTTGGCCTCATATCCCACTGCAAGAATTTTGCCGTTTTCAAGATCTATTGCTACAACAGACGGCTCTCGCAGAACTATTCCCTTGTTCTTTACGTAAATAAGCACTGTAGCTGTTCCCAAGTCTATGCCGATATCGCTTCCAAACACGAAAGTAGCCTCCTTATCTAAAAACATTCCCACTCTCAGAAAATATTATATGTGTTTCTACGCAAAATCAGAAGGGACGAATGTTTCCTTTACTCTTTCTTTCGATATTTCAGGAATGGGTAAAAAGTGGTGAACATCATAGCCAACCCTCCAAAAATAAAGCCCGTGAGCTGGAGCTGTCATTCCTGCATGAGTGCGATTCTTGTTATCATCGAGAAGTTCTTTGATCCATTCAGCACTTTTTTTCTCTTTTCCCACAAGATCCAGACTTCCTACTATCGAACGCACCATATTCATGAGAAAAGCATTACCGCGAATAGTAAGCACAGATAGATGTTCCCTATTTCTATATTTTAGAGAAAGAATAGATCGAACAGTATTGTCAGGACATTCTTTGATAGGGCAAAATGCCTTAAAATCATGTGTTCCTCTTAAATAAAGACACGCTTTTTCTACTGCCGATTTATTCCAATACCAGCGATTCCACCAAGCTCTTTGAGAAAGACAAGGCGGGAACGCCGGACCATGCCATATATAATATCGGTATTCTCTCCATAAAGCACAAAAGCGAGCACTAAAATTATTATCAACCAAAAAAACACGCATAACACGAACAGTCTCAGGTAGATAGAAATTAATGGCCAATACAAGTTTATGCAGATCCCAAAGAGTCGTTAATGAAAAAGAAATAACCTGCCCTTTCCCGTGAACTCCAGCATCGGTTCTTCCTGCTGCTGTTACAGTAACAACATTACCACATACGCTTTGCAAAGCCTTCTCTATATCCTCTTGAACACTTGCTGCCTGTGTTTGTTTTTGCCAACCGGAAAAGGCCACTCCATCATAAGAGATAACAGCAGCATACGTATGCATTACGCAATCACCATATGATCTACATAGATAAGAAGTGATAAGGTTACAAGCAATAAAAACAGTGCTACAGTGTCAGAACCACGCCAGTGCAAGGGTTTAAGACGTGTTCGACCATTACCTCCTCTATAACAGCGAGCTTCCATAGCCGTTGCCAAATCTTCCGCTCGTTGAAACACAATAACAAAAAGAGGCACAAGAACCGGTAGCATGGCTCGCAACCGCTGCCAAATATTTCCTTTATCAAGATTTGCCCCTCTCGCAAGTTGCGCTTTCATAATGCGATCTGTTTCATCTAAAAGCGTAGGTATAAATCGAAGGGCAATAGTCATCATCATAGCTAATTCATGAGCTGGAAAACCCAAAGGGGCTAAGGGTGAAAAGAGTTTTTCCAATCCGTCTGCCAACTCCATAGGGCTTGTCGTCAACGTAAGAAAACAAGCGAAAAGTACAAGAAACAATAACCGCAACCCCATATATATCCCCATACGGATTCCTTCTTGTGTAACAGTGACAAAACCCCATTGGAATACAGGTGTGCCTTTGGTGAAAAAGATGTGTATTAACGCAGTAAAAATAACAAGTATCATCACTGGTCGTACAGAACGAAGTACGAGGGAAAAGGGTAATTTCGAAAACAAAGTAATTGCCAATAGCAAAAGTCCCCATACTCCAAAAGCAAGGGGATGTTTCACGAGAAATATACCGGTGAGAAGAAATATTGTTCCTAATATTTTGCATCGTGGATCAAGAGCATGAACAACAGAATTCGCAGGAACATACTGCCCAAAGGTTAGATGGTTCATAAATTTCATAACGCATTCACCTTCTTCTGTATGGCTTTAAAAAGTCGTTTATGCTCCCACGTTAAAGGAACCGACCAATTTTTTTGATTAAGTGTAACTGCTAACTCCAACACTTGAGGCAAACAAAGTCCCCGCACTGGACGTTGGCTCAACTCTTCTACTATTCTCTTGGGAGGGCCTTGTACCACTTCACGACCCCCTTCAAGCACTAAGATAGAATCGCTGGCCATTAGAGCTATTTCCAAATCATGAGTAACAAAAACTATTCCACGACCCTTATCTTTTTGAGCCAATAGAAGACGAACAAGCTCTTTACGCCCTGTAGCATCAAGACCCGCTGTCGGTTCATCAAGAACTACATAGGCAGGATCTGCAGCTAAAACTGATGCGAGAGCTATACGGCGTTTTTCTCCTCCCGAAAGTTGGAAAGGATTGCGATCAAGAAAATCAAGAGAGAGTCCCACTTCCAAGAGAGAACGCTCCACTACACCTTGTAATTCATCTTCTGGAACACCCCAATTTCGCGGAGCAAAGGCTACTTCTTCAAATACTGTTTCTGCAAAAAGTTGTTGCTCGGGATACTGAAAAACTAACCCCACAAGATGCCTGATTTTACGCAGATCAGAACTCCCGGAACGAGCAACCATATTCTCAACAACAACTTCTCCCTTTTCTGGAACAATCAGAGCATTAAGATGTTGCGCCAGTGTGGACTTACCACTTCCGGTATGACCAACTATGGAAAGCCACTGACCTTTCTCTGTTTGTAGACTTATATCCTTCAAAGCCACTGTTTCTAGAGGTGTGGAAGGATGATAAATATGAGTGAGATTTTTTATAATAATTGACATAAGGCTTTTTGTACTCCATATACTGTTGCAGGCGTTCCTTCTGGAATAAGCTGCTCTGCAACCAACATTTGCCATAACTCAACAAAGGGAGGCGTTTCAAGTCCCCATTCATCAAGTTTTTGAGTGAGGCTGAAGAGTTCCGTTATGGCTCCATTCCATCGTACAGTACCGTCTTTCAAAACAAAAGCCCTGTCACAAAAGACGGTTTCTTCAAGGCGATGGGTAATATAAATTATTGTTCTTCCCTGCTCATGAAGATTTTTCAATATGTCAAGTAAATCACGACGTCCTTGAGGGTCAAGCATTGCTGTCGGTTCATCAAGAACTAAACAAGGTGGATCAAGAGCTAAAGCTCCAGCTACAGCCAACCGTTGTTTCTCTCCACCGGAAAGGGAATATGTAGGATTTTGAGCTTTATGGGATAAACCGGTAACAGAAAGGGCCCAATCTACCCTGCGACGAATTTCTTCTGGGGGAAGTCCCATATTCTCAGGGCCGAAAGCCGTGTCATCTTCTACAACTGTTCCCACAATCTGATTGTCAGGATTTTGGAACACCATAGCAACATGACTTCTTATATCCCATAGCTTTGTTTCGTCTCTCGTATCCATACCATAAACAAAACAAGCGCCCTGCGATGGTAGCAGCAGGGCGTTCAAATGTTTGGCCAGCGTCGATTTTCCCGAACCATTGCTGCCGAGTAGAGCCAGCCACTCCCCTTCCCGGACCTCTAAACAGACACGATCCAGTGCAGAACTATTCGCTTCAGGGTAGGAAAAAACTACATCCTGAAGCGAACAGACTATTTTTGGGGCCATTGCTAATCAACCAGCTCGATTATTGCCATGGGCGAACCATCGCCAAGACGTGAACCGGTTTTAATTATTCTAGTATAGCCACCAGGACGATTGGCATATCTTTTTGCCAAATCTTCAAAGAGTTTTATAGAAGCCTCTTTATGGCCAAGACGGGCACGAATAATTCGACGATCATGCACAGTTGCCCCTTTAGCTCTGGTAATAAATTTTTCGGCTACACGGCGAAGTTCTTTCGCCCGGGTCACCGTGGTGGTAAGGCTCTCTTCTATAAAAAGACTCGCAGCCAGATTGGAGAGCATCGCTTTACGATGACTTCCATAACGGCCAAGCCTTCTATGATCCATACGGTGTCTCATGGAACTAGTCCTCCTTTACTGCTTTCTCTTCGCTCTTTTCTGCGCTCAGGCGAAGTCCCTGCTTTTCAATTTTTTCCTCTATCTCTCGGAGAGAGATTTTACCAAGGTTACGAATTTTGAGCAGGTCATCCCGGGTTCGCGTTAAAAGATCACCGATAGTATGAATTCCACCTCTTAAAAGGCAATTCTCACTACGAATCGAAAGTTCAAGCTCTCGTACAGGTCTGGAAAGAAGATCATCTTCTTCCTTTGCCGCTTCAGCAGCTTCCATAGAGGTTTCTTCTGCTAAAAGAGCCGCTTCATCTTCGTCTACGCCCTCAAGAGGATGTAATTTATCAACGTCTTCCACTATAAACCCAAAATACGTGCGAATAATTTTCGCTGCCTCGCCTACAGCAACATCCGGCGCCACTACGCCATTCGTTGTTACGTTTAAAACTAGCCGCTCGTAGTCAGTTCGTTGTCCGACTCGTGCTGCTTCTACATCGTAATGCACTTTCAGCACTGGAGAATAAATTGCATCAATTAAAAGAGCGTCTGCTGGAAGGTAGGCGGGTCTCGGTCGATCGATGGTGGCATATCCAGCCCCCTGCTCGATGTAAAGATCCATCGATAATTGGGCGCCATCTTCCAGTACGCATACTGGCGCGTCAGGATTGATAAATTCAATCTCGCTATCAGGCTGAATATCAGCAGCGACAACTTCCTTGGGTCCCTCAGCTTCAAGATGCAAAACTTTTACATCTTTGCTATATGAACGGACTGGAATGTGCTTTAAATTCAGCATAAGCTCAATTACGTCCTCACGAACACCAGGAATGGTACTGAACTCATGTAGAACACCATCAATACGGACTGAAGTAATGGCCGCCCCCTTTACAGAGGAAAGCAGCACTCGTCTTAACGCATTGCCAAGCGTAACACCGTATCCTCGTTCAAGAGGTTCGACAATAACTCTTCCAAAAGTCGGGCTACACTCTTCAATTCGAATCTCAGGCCGCATTAGTTCCACTTTGTCCAACACCTTTCACGCCTACTATCTGGCATAGAACTCAACAACGAGCTGCTCGTTGACGGGAACATCAATCTGTTCACGTACGGGAATGGAAATAACTTTTGCTTCCATCCGCTCGGTATTAACTTCCAGCCATTCCGGAATAGTTCTAGATGCTGCAACTTCCGCGTTTTCACGAATGAGTGCAATATCTTTGCTGCTTTCCGCAACAGCAACGACAGAACCGGCACGAAGAAGGTAGCTGGGAATATCTACTTTGCGTCCATTTACAGTTATGTGTCCATGAAGAACGATCTGTCTAGCCTGGTTTCTGCTTGAGGCAAGTCCCATACGATAGACAACGTTATCAAGACGACGCTCAAGTAACTGAAGGAAATTATGACCAGTTACTCCTGACAATCTTGAAGCTTCTGCAAACAAACGTCGGAATTGACCTTCGTTCATGCCATAAAAACGGCGTAATTTCTGTTTCTCTCGAAGTCGGAGTCCGTACTCGCTCATCTTGGCGCGAGGTCTCCCCTTCTTCTGTTTACTTTTATTCTCTCCCCGTGTTATTGCACACTTTTCTGTAAAGCAGCGATCGCCTTTAAGAAAAAGTTTCACGCCTTCAGCTTTACAGAGACGGCATACGGGTCCTGTATATCTGCTCATAAGATGTCTTTCGCCTCCTTATAGGGGTGAAATTAAACTCTGCGACGCTTCGGCGGTCTGCAGCCGTTATGGGGAATTGGCGTCGCGTCTTTAATCATGTTAACCTGAAGTCCAGCTGCCTGAAGAGAGCGAATAGCAGACTCCCGTCCTGGGCCAGGACCTTTGACTACAACATCAATCTCCTTCACCCCATGATCCTGGGCTGTTTTAGCCGCCTGCTGAGCAGCAATCTGGGCAGCAAAAGGAGTGGACTTACGAGTTCCCTTGAAACCTACATTACCGCCGGATGCCCAAGATAAAATGTTTCCGCTTTTATCACTGATGCTCACTATAGTATTGTTGAAGGTAGAGAAGATGTGAGCAACACCGTAACTTACATTCTTCTTTTCTTTTCTTTTTCCTCTACGCTGTGTACGTTTGGCCACGTGCGTCAGCCTCCTTGATGATCAATCTTTAATTCTTACTTACCAGCCTGTTTCTTCCCAGCTACGGTACGGCGTGGCCCTTTCCGTGTACGAGCGTTCGTCTTAGTCTTCTGACCACGAACAGGAAGTCCCAGCCTATGTCGAAGTCCCCTGTAGCAACCAATATCCATCAAACGCTTGATATTCATGGTTACTTCTCGACGCAGGTCTCCCTCTACTTTGTAATGCTCCTCAATTTCTTTTCGAAGCTTCTGAGCTTCTTCTTCTGTAAGATCCTTAACTCGCGTGTCAGGGTTAATACCTGTCGAAGCGAGAATCTTATGAGAAGTTGGGAGCCCTATTCCATAAATATATGTAAGCGCTATCTCTACTCGCTTTTCGCGAGGCAGGTCTACACCAGCAATACGGGCCATATGCTCGTTACCTCCTTGCACCCTGTCTCTGTTTATGGCGCGGATTCTTGCTGCATATAATCCGTACCACTCCTTTTCGCCGAATCACTCGGCAATGCTCACATATCGGTTTAACCGATGGTTTGACTTTCATTTTTTTCCACGCTCCTCCGAGAAAACCTTCACCTAGCCAAAGAGGCCTTGGATACTCGACATATCTATTTTGCTGCTTTCACCAGCCGCGGTTTAAGCATAAGGGCAGATAAATAAGTTATTTATATCTATACACTATTCGTCCGCGTGTCAAGTCGTAAGGTGAAATTTCTACTAAAACTTTATCACCTGGGAGAATACGAATAAAATGCATTCTCATTTTACCCGACACATGGGCCAGAATTTTGTGACCATTGTCTAATTCTACCCTAAACATGGCATTCGGAAGCGGTTCTATGACGGTTCCACGCACTTCTATGACATCGTCCTTATTGGCCATACGGATTAGTCAACCTCCCTGCTTCTGAGTACTGTTCATTTCCCTTACTTGCGAAAAAAGATACTGCAAACGTCCTTTATCTAATTCCTTGCCTCGGGAAATTTTATCTTCCACTTCATCCAAAATCCAGCGCGTCCCTTGAATATGACTCGGATTTTTAGCTTTAGGTTTAGAGGCTGGGAACTTGCCGCCGTCTGAAACATATATTCTGTTATTTTCAGATTGAACCTTTACAACGACGTACCATTTGCCAGCATCTTTTCCCTTCCTTGATATTACAACCTGACCGACGCGAAACATATATTCTCCGTTCAGGCCCATTCCCAAGGAGTAAGTATCTCAACCCCATCATTTGTGATGAGAACGGATCTTTCAAAATGAGCAGCATCAGAACCGTCTGCTGTGAGAACAACCCATTCATCTGAACCTACGACAGTCTCCTCCGCTCCCGACATAACCATGGGCTCTATAGCTATTGTCATTCCAGCCTTGAGAGTTACGCCTCTGCCAGGATACCCGTAATTCGGAACCTGAGGTGGCTCGTGCAGATGTTTGCCAACACCGTGACCGGTATAATCCCGAACCAATCCAAATCCTTTGGGAACAACATACGATTCCACTGCATGTCCTATATCCCCAATGGTACTCCCAGCTTTAGCTGCAGCTACACCTCTATTTAAACTTTCAAGAGTCACATCAATAAGCTCTTGGCGTTTCGAAGATACTTTCCCAACTGGATAAGTACAAGCCGCATCACCATAGTATCCATGGTAGCAAGCACCTACGTCAATACTTATAATGTCGCCTTCCTCAAGAAATCTATCGGTAGAAGGAATTCCGTGAACAATCTCGCTGTTTATAGAAGCGCACACTGCACCTGGAAAAGGTATGGATATTCCTGGAACTCGATAGCCTTTAAAAGCAGGTGTCGCATCTTCTCTTGCTATCAGATCTTCGGCAGCTTTATCAATTTCTGCTGTTGTAATGCCAGGCCGAACAATTTCAGCAATAAGGTCTAAAACATCTGCAACTATTCGACCTGCTTTCCGCATATACTGAAGATCTTTTTCTTTCTTTAAAGTAATCATTCAGCTACCTTCTCGTTGACAAGTGCTTCTATTTCCGCCATAACGCTAGAACTTGATGTCCCAGCATTGACTCGTCTTAGAAGCCCCTTTTCATCGTAATAAGAGATAAGAGGTGCCGTCTGATCGTGATAAACTTTGAGACGATTTCGAATGACTTGTTCCTTGTCATCATCTCGCTGGAAAAGATCTCCTCCACATTTATCACATTTATCGCCTTGAGAAGAAGGTTTAAATGATACGTGATAAATCTCTCCACACTGGCGACACATACGACGGCCGCAAAGACGATCAACTACTATATCATCAGCTACGTCCAGTAATATAACAGCGTCAAGAGAAAGGTTCATATTTTCAAGCAACCCGTCGAGGGACTCGGCCTGAGGAACCGTTCGCGGAAAACCATCAAGAAGAAAACCTTTTTCGCAGTCTTTTTCCTTGAGTCGTTCTCCCATCATCTTAACGATCAGTTCATCTGGAACAAGCTTGCCCCCATCCATATATTTCTGGGCTTGCTGACCAAGCTCTGTTGCATCTTTTACATTTTGACGAAGCATATCCCCAGTGGAGATATGTGCTACATCGTACTTAGCTTTTATTTCTGCCGCCTGTGTTCCTTTTCCTGCACCTGGCGGTCCTAGCAATATAACTCGCATTATATTTACATCCCCTTTAGAATCGGAGGAAGCTTCCGCCTTTGGAATCACGGCGCTTGAGAATTCCTTCGTAGTGGCGCATCAGAAGCTGCCCTTCGATCTGATGTACAGTGTCTAATGCCACACCTACAACGATGAGAACTGCTGTTCCCCCAAAATAAAAACTCGTAATTCCCATGAGATTGGTCATTAGAGTGGGAACAAGAGCGATAATAGCGAGAAACACAGCTCCACCAAGAGTGATCCTTGACATAACCTTCTCAATAAACTCCGATGTGGGACGACCCGGGCGTATCCCCAAGATGAATCCGCCATACTTTTTCATATTATTAGCAACATCAGCTGGGTTGAAAACCACTGCTGTATAGAAATAAGCGAAAAAGATAATGAGCGCAACGTAAATAACCATGTAGGTTGTACTGCCTGGCTCAAATATCCTTTGGAACATCAATGCAATATCGCCAGTAAAGAAGCGTGCAATAGAATAAGGGAACAACAGAATTGATGATGCAAAAATTATTGGCATAACACCAGACTGGTTCACCTTCAAAGGTATGAAAGTGCTCTGTCCTCCGTAGACTTTGTTTCCAACCACACGCTTGGCATATTGTACAGGCAAACGTCGCTGTCCTTCTTGCAACAAAATACATCCAGCTATAACGGCAATCATAAGCGCTATGGACACAACTAATGCAAGAACACTCATTTCTCCTAAACGAAGCATTTGCCAACTTCTTAAGATAGCTTCTGGGATACGAGCTACAATTCCTGCAAAAATAAGCAATGAAATTCCGTTACCTATTCCATGGTCCGTAATTTCTTCGCCCAGCCACATAACGGCCACGGCTCCCGCAGTAACTGTCAAGATAACAATAATTCCGGCAAAAAGTCCGCCATAGAAAATTCCTAAACGGCCAAGCCAGAATGTCATACCAATTGCTTGAATACCAGCAAAAAGGATCGTACCCCATCTTGTGTATTGAATAATCTTCTTTCGCCCTTCATCGCTTTCTTTCTGCATCTTTTCAAGCGCAGGGAAAACGACCACAAGAAGTTGTAAAACGATGCTCGAGTTAATGTAGGGGGTAACGCCGAGAGCGAAAATACCAAATCGCCTCAGCGCACCGCCTGCAAAAATATCAAGGAACCCGAGCACACCTGCGCCCTGCTCGAAGAGCCTCGCCATAGCAGCTGTATCAATACCTGGCGTTGGGATATGGGCGCCAAGACGGAAAATAAAAAGTACCCCAAGAGTAAAAAGAATCCGTCTTTTTAAATCTGGCAGCTTAAAGGCGTCCCTGAAAGAATCAAGCACTTAGATCACCTCAGCCTTCCCACCAGCAGTTGAAATTTTTTCAACCGCCTGGGCACTGAAGGCCTGGGCTTTTATAGTCAGGCCCTGGGAAATTTCTCCTCTCGCGAGAATTTTTACTGGGGTTGTCAAGTTTCTAATTAGTCCCGCTTTGTAGAGCTCTTCTGCTCCTACAACGGAACCACTCTCAAAACGATCTGCAATTTGCTCAAGATTGACTATCTGATACGTATTTGCAAATCGAGCATTGTTAAATCCACGTTTAGGAATACGACGAGTAATCGGCATCTGGCCGCCTTCAAAACCTGGACGAACTCCTCCGCCAGCTCTTGATTTCTGACCCTTTGTTCCTTTTCCCGCAGTCTTTCCTGTGCCACTTCCATGGCCCTGACCCAAGCGTTTTGCCTTGCGTCTGGAGCCAAGAGCAGGTCGAAGATCATGTAAATTCATGCTGCGTCCCTCCTAGTCTTCAACAACAGTCCACTCAACAAGGTGGTGGACCTGATTGATCATTCCGCGAATTTGGGGGACATCCTCGTACTCAACTGTGTGATGCAATTTTTTGAGTCCGAGTGCCTTAATTGTCTTCTTCTGACGAGCCTGCTGTCCAATTGCACTTCTAACCCATGTTATACGAAGTTTAGCCATTAGGACTGACCCCTCCTTATTCTGCCTCTGGCTGAGCGGCTTCAAGACCCCTCAGACGCACAATTTCGTCGGGCGTCCTCATCTCGCGCAGGGCCTCTAATGTCGCCCACGCAACATTGACAGGATTAGATGTTCTACCAATAACTTTGGTCAACACGTCTTTTACGCCACCAAGCTCCATGATAGCTCGGACAACGCCACCCGCAATAACTCCTGTACCAGGAGCTGCTGGTTTCAAAAGAACATGTGCTGCTCCAAACTGCCCGTCAACAGGATGAGGGATAGTATTGCCAACTTTTTTAAGTTCATGAAGGTTCTTTGTCGCTTTATCGATTCCCTTACGAACTGCTTCAGAAATTTCCTTGGCTTTCCCCATTCCTACGCCTACATAGTGTTCGCCGTCACCAACAACAACGAGTACGCTAAATTTAAAGCGCTTACCGCCCTTTACAACCTTGCTTACTCTATTGATGGCAACTACGCGTTCGCTGAGCTCTAAGCCTTTAGCGTCAACACGTTTTATGGTCATCCTCGGTCCTCCCTCTTAAAACTTCAGGCCTGCTTCACGGGCCGCATCGGCAAGGGCTTTGACCTTTCCGTGGTACATATGTCCCCCACGGTCAAATACCACTGCTGAAATACCCTTTTCGAGCGCGCGCTCCGCAACAAGCTTGCCTACGGCTACAGCCGCTTCCATATTGCAGGTTCCTGCTGAAAGGGTCTCCCTGAGGCTTTTATCGAGTGTCGAAGCCGAGGCAAGGGTATGCCCAGCTACATCATCTACAATCTGAACGTAAATATGGCTCAGACTGTGATAAACAGCCATTCTTGGGCGCTCCGGTGTTCCGGAAACAGTTTTCCTGAGTCTCCGGTGCCGGACGATACGCATTTGGTTTCTACTATTCGTCTTCATCAACGTCACCTCAGGTTACTTGGCACTGGCTTTGCCGGCCTTACGAATAATATATTCGCCAGCATAGCGGATACCTTTCCCTTTATAGGGCTCAGGACTCCTGAACTCACGAATGATCGCCGCTACCTGACCTACCAGCTGTCGATCAATACCCTTTACCGAAATCTTTATAGGACTTTCTGTTGAAATCTCAACACCCTTTGGTGGATCATATTCGATAGGGTTTGAATATCCGACATTGAGAATTAACTTCTTCCCCTGCATCTGAGCACGGTATCCTACACCGACGATCTCAAGTTTTTTCTCGAAACCCTCAGTTACTCCCGTCACCATATTGGCAACGAGTGCTCTCATCATTCCGTGAAAAGCTCTTGTCTGCTTTTCGTCGTTATCCCGCGCTATCACAATTGCATTGTCCTCTACAGAAAGAGCAATGCCCTGCACGAGATCACAGGAGAGCTCACCTTTAGGTCCTTTAACTAAAACCTTATCGTCTTTTGTAGTGACCGTTACTCCCTTAGCGAGAGGAATATGTTTACGTCCGATTCGTGACATAAGCGTTCCCTCCTCGCTTACCAAACGTAACAAACAACTTCTCCGCCAAGACCAAGCTGAGATGCCTCAGCCTCTGTCTTCAAGCCCTGGGAAGTGGAAATGATAGCTATTCCAAGACCACCCATGACTTTGGGGAGATTGTCTTTACCAACATAGATCCTGCGCCCTGGTTTGCTGATTCTGCGAAGTCCCTGAATAACACGTTCTCTATTAGGACCGTAATTCAGAAAAACACGCACTACAGCATAGGGTTTTTTAGGATCGTTAATTACCTTGTAATTTCGGATATATCCCTCTTCTTTCAATATTTTTGCAATATTGAATTTCACATTACTGTGAGGGACATCTACGCTTTCGTGGTAAACCACATTAGCATTCCGAATCCGTGTCAGCATATCAGCTATTGGATCGGTTACGTACATTCCTGTGACCCCCTTATGTTCACTCTCGCCTACCAGCTGGACTTGACGACACCGGGGATTTTCCCCTCTCTCGCCAATTTGCGGAAGCAGCAGCGGCACATATCGAACGTACGCATATAAGAGTGAACACGTCCGCAAAGCGGGCATCTGTTATACTTCCGCACCTCAAACTTTGGGGGCTGCTTAGCTTTATATTCCATTGCTTTACGAGCCATAATTTTTTCCCCCTTATTCCTAACGGTTGCTGAAAGGCATTCCCAGCTCTTTCAGCAGGGCAAAAGCCTCTTCATCCGTCTTCGCGGTAGTTACTATGGCTACATTCATACCGCGTGTTCGAATAACATCGTCATAGTCAATTTCCGGAAAGATAAGCTGCTCTCTTAAGCCAAGGTTATAATTTCCTCGACCATCGAAACCTTTTCTGGAAACTCCCTGGAAGTCTTTAATTGTCGGCAAAGCCAAAGACATCAGACGATCCAGAAACTCCCACATACGGCCACCACGAAGAGTAACTTTACAACCAACTGGCATACCCTGACGAAGCTTAAATCCAGCAATGGATTTCTTCGCGCGCTTCATAAGAGGCTGTTGTCCAGCGATTGCTCTAAGCTCAGCTATAGCAGCATCCATAAATTTGGAATCAGTCTTAGCTTCACTTACGCCTATGTTGACTACAACTTTAGTAATACGTGGAACCTCCATCACATTGGAGTATTTAAACTGCTCTTTCAGATGAGGCACCACTTCGCTCTTATACTTATCAAGGAAACGAGGATTCATTGTTGTGCCTCCTTATGCCCGATCCACTATTTCGCCGCACTGCTTACATACTCTAACCTTTTGTCCACTCTCAAGGTAGGCTCTGCTTACACGAGTTGCCTTACCACAAGTGGGACAAACAAGCATGACTTTTGCGGCGTAAAGAGGAGCTTCCTGTTTTACAATCCCGGCCTGAGGATTTTGAGGAGAAGGTTTAACATGGCGAGTAACCATGTTTACGCCTTCTACAACAACTTTTTCCTCCTTAGGAAGATTACGAAGGACTTTGCCTTCCTTCCCCTTATCTTTACCGGAGATAACTTTAACTAAGTCTCCTTTTTTAATTCTCATTTTGCTCATTATGGCATTGCCCCCTTAGACAACCTCAGGAGCCAAAGAAAGTATCCTCATATACTTCTTGGCCCGGAGCTCTCTTCCGACAGGCCCGAAGATACGGGTTCCTTTAGGATCTCCGTTGTTGTCGATAATAACAGCTGCGTTGTCGTCAAAACGGACATATGAACCGTCAGGACGGCGCAGTTCTTTTCTCGTACGGACAATGACTGCTTTTACAACAGAACCCTTAGCGATATTGCTATTTGGAATGGCCTCTTTGACGGAAGCAACAATAACGTCTCCTATGGTTCCATAGCGCCGTCCGCTTCCGCCTAGAACCTGGATGCACATCAAGCTTTTCGCACCAGAGTTATCTGCTACATTAAGGACTGTTCTAAGCTGAATCATGACCTATTCCTCCTCGGCCAATTCGTCAGCAGCTTTATCAAACACTGGGGCTCTTTCGATAACTCTTTCAAGAACCCAGCATTTTCTGCGACTCATGGGTCGGGTTTCAGCGATGCTCACTAAATCACCTAGCCGACAGGTATTTTCTGGATCGTGAGCCATATATTTAGTACTTTTAACTATCCGCTTTCCGTATAAAGGATGAATGTCGTGTCGAGTTACACGGACAACGATAGTTTTGTCCATCTTTTCGCTGACTACGGTTCCGACCCGTCTCTTACGATGGGGTGAACGTGCCTCCATCAGTCGTTACCTCCTTCCAGCAGCGCTTTCTGCCTGCTGTTTCTCTCGCACTACCGTCAGAACTTTAGCAATGGTCTTCTTTACTACATTAATCCGGCTTGTATTCTGAAGCTGACCGATTGCATTTTGAAAACGAAGATTGAAAAGCTCTTCTTTATACTGACGATGTTTCTCTTGAAGCTCTTCTAGGGTTAAATCACGCAAACTCTTCGCATCCATTTCTATTCACCACCCAGACCTTCACGGGCAACAATTTTGACCTTTACAGGCAGCTTATGGGATGCAGTTCTGAAAGCATCTTCCACTACTTCCCTAGATACTCCTGCAACTTCAAATAAAATACGCCCGCGTTTGACAGGGGCGACCCAAAATTCTGGCGTTCCCTTTCCTTTACCCATACGAGTTTCAAGAGGCTTCTTTGTAAAAGGATGGTCTGGGAAAATACGAATCCAGATTTTTCCGCCCTTTTTCATTTTTCTCGAAATAGCAATACGGGTTGCCTCTATCTGACGAGCTGTGATCCAAGCACAATCCTGAGCCTGCAAACCATAGTCGCCAAAAGCCACTGTAGCTCCACCTTTAGTTTTACCGCGAAGAAGTCTACGATAGGGCTTCCGGTATTTTACTCGTTTTGGCATAAGCATATCGGACTACCCCCTCTTTCTAGAGGGTCTGGGCTGAGCTGCTTTTTCAGCATCCCTATCTCTAAAGATCCAGACCTTGACTCCAATAACGCCATACATGGTTTGAGCCTGAGCGAAACCATAATCGATATCAGCTCTGATGGTAGAAAGAGGAAGCTGCCCCTCGTTATACCACTCTGTCCGGGCTATTTCAGCTCCGCCAAGACGGCCGGCACACTGTACTTTAATGCCTTTTGCTCCGGCTTTCATTGCACGGAAAATAGCCTGTTTCATTGCTCGTCTGAAGCTCACTCTGCGTTCAAGAGCAGAACTTACGCTTTCAGAGACAAGCTGGGCAACGACATCTGGATTTTTGATCTCCTGAACGTTGATCATTATCTTAGATCCCGTCATTTTTTGAAGCTCGTCTTTTACTGCCTGAATCTCTGATCCGCCTCGTCCAATTACTACACCAGGCCGGGAGGTCCAAATTGAAAAACGAACTACATTGCCCACACGCTCAATATCGACTCTGGAAATTCCGGCATGTGACCATCTATCCAAAATCCACTTTCTAAGAGCGAGATCTTCATGGAGCTTTTTGGCGTAATCCTTGCCTGTAGCGTACCATTTTGATTCCCACTCCGTTACCACACCTAATCTATAACCAACTGGGTGAACTTTCTGTCCCACGAGTTCCCCCTCCTTAACGTTCCGCAACGATGATCGTTACGTGGCTGGTACGGTGACGATAGGGATGAGCTCTTCCCATTGATACTGGGCGGAAACGTTTCATACTCGGTCCCTGATCAGCCGTAGCTTTGACAACCCGCAGCTTGTCAGTATCCATACCATAATTGTGCTCGGCATTGGCTACTGCACTCTGCAATACCTTGCTGACGACCCTCGCTGATTTCTGAGAACTATATTTGAGAATCATCATCGCTTCATCAACTTTCTTCCCTCTAATAAGGGGAAGAATGCGTCTCACTTTATAAGGAGAAATACGCACTTGTCTGGCAAGGGCTTTTGCTTCCATTCCCATCACTCCCTTACCTCACTCTCGAGGAGCGTTCCTGACCCGCATGACGCGCTGATTTGCGTGTTGGGGCGAACTCTCCAAGTTTATGTCCTACCATGTTCTCACTTACATAAATAGGAACATGAATTCGACCATTATGTACCGCTATTGTATGACCAATCATCGCCGGAACGATTGTTGAACGTCGGGACCAGGTCTTCAGAACCTTTTTATTCCCGGAAACGTTCATATCCTCTATCCTGCGAAGAAGTTTAAGGTCAACATAGGGCCCTTTCTTTGTTGAACGAGCCATATTTAGTCCCTCCTAACGCTACTTCGCATACCGGCGGCGAACAATAAGCCTATCAGAAGGCTTGTTCTTCCGGGTACGATAACCTTTTGCCAGTGTGCCCCAAGGAGAGACAGGATGTTTATGAGATTTACTACGTCCTTCTCCACCACCAAGGGGGTGATCCACTGGGTTCATAACCATTCCGCGAACCATAGGCCTTTTGCCCATAAGGCGAGTTTTACCAGCCTTACCAAGAGAGATATTCTCATGCTCTACATTGCCTACCTGGCCAACTGTAGCCATGCATTCATTTAAAACAAGACGAAGCTCTCCGCTCGGCATTCTGATGTAGGCATACTTGCCTTCTTTCGCCATAACCTGAGCTGAAGTACCAGCGGAACGTACCAACTTTCCGCCACATCCAGGTTCAAGTTCTACGTTATGAACAACTGTACCAACCGGCATATCTTTGAGTTTCAATGCGTTACCTGGTTTAATATCCGACTCGGGTCCCGCAACAATCGTGTCGCCAACATTTAAATCTGCTGGAGCCAAGATATATCGTTTTTCACCATCTACGTAGTGAATCAACGCAATACGAGATGAGCGGTTAGGATCATACTCAATTGCGGCAACTTTTCCAGGCACACCGATCTTATCGCGTTTAAAATCGATAATCCGGTAGAGACGCTTCATGCCGCCACCACGATGGCGCATTGTTATACGACCAAGGTTATTCCGTCCACCAGACTTTTTCAAAGCGGCAGTCAGGGCGCGTTCAGGCTCGCTTTTCGTAACATCGTCATAAGACTGGCTCAACATGGCTCTGCGGCCTGGCGTATAGGGTTTGAAGTCTTTTACAGACATATTAATCGTCTCCCCCCTCTAAATACTCGCGCCCTCGAAGAACTCGATTCGTTCGCCTTCTGGAAGGCTTACAATCGCTTTCTTCCAAGAACGGGTTTTTCCAAGGAAAACTCCCATTCTCTTGGGCTTTGCGTGAACTCGAATGATATGAACATTCTTAACCTTAACCTTAAAGACCTCTTGTACAGCCTCTTTTACCTGGATCTTATTGGCGCTAGGGTGCACCTCAAATGTATATTTATTATGCTCCATCAATCTGCTGCTCTTCTCTGTTACGATTGGCCGAATGATGATGTCATGAGCAAGGAGTTTCATATCGAGTACACCTCCTCGATCCGGGCTATAGCTTCCTGAGTCAAAACGAGACTCTGGTAGTTAAGAAGATCATAAACGTTGATATTACCAACATTAATTGCTCTTGCCCCAGGAATATTTCTTACAGACTTAGAAATAGCTTCATTGGGCTCATGAAGAACGATCAGAGGTTTCTTTACACCAATCTTATCAATAAACCCGAGCATTTCTTTTGTCGATGGGGTTTCGAGATTAAATTTATCCACTACTGTTAACAGGTTATCTCTAACTTTAAGAGATAGTGCACTTCTCATAGCAAGACGACGAACCTTCTTATTAACCTTTTGACGATAATCTCGAGGTTGTGGTCCGTGAGCTACGCCACCTCCGACCCAGATCGGTGATCGGGTACTTCCGTGACGAGCACGACCTGTATGCTTTTGGCGCCAAGGCTTTCTTCCGCCGCCGCTAACGTCTCCTCTTCCCTTACAGCTGTGGGTACCCTGACGAAGATTCGCCAGCTGTGCCACAACTACCTGGTGCATGGCCGGTACATGAATCGGCGCAGCAAACACAGAGTCGGAAAGCTGGAGGTCACTTACCTGTTCACCCTGAAAACTAACAAGCTTTACGGTAGGCATAATCGTTCTGCCCTCCTTCTGTCCCCGACCTAATCCTGCTTAAAGACCGTAACGATGTCATTTTTCGCACCGGGAACGGCCCCTTTGACAAGCAGAAGATTGTTATCCGTATCCACTGCCACCACTGTAAGGTTTTTGACAGTGACACGTTCACCACCCATATGTCCAGGCATTGCTTTTCCTTTAAACACACGGCCAGGATAGCTGCTAGCGCCGCTAGAACCACCATGACGGTGCATTACAGAAACACCATGGGTAGCAAAAGTACCACCAAAATTATGCCGTTTCATAACACCGGCAAATCCTTTTCCCTTACTTTTGCCTACAACGTTAATCTTCTCGCCCTCTTCAAAAAGGGAAACAGTAATTACTTGACCAATCTCGTAGGCCTCAGTATCGCTCATACGAAATTCTTTCATATGACGATGGGGCTCAAGACTAGCCTTATCATACTGCCCTTTTACGGGCTTTGTGAGCTTGTGGGGCTTCACTTCTTCGAATGCCAGCTGTACTGCTGAGTATCCGTTCTTATCAGGAGTTTTCAGAGAAACAACAGGGCACGGACCGGCCTGAATAACAGTAACAGGTACAGCCTGTCCAGCTTCGTTGTAAATCTGAGTCATACCTAACTTACGCCCCAGTATTCCAATGCTCATCCACTTCCACTCCTTTCAGCTCAGAGCTTCCTACAGTTTGATCTGGATGTCCACCCCAGAAGGAAGGTTCAGCTGCATAAGCGCATCCATCGTTTTCTGCGTTGGATTAAGAATATCAATTAAGCGCTTATGAGTTCGCATTTCAAACTGCTCCCTCGCATCCTTATCTTTGTGCGGGGATTTAAGAATTGTATATTTATTTATTTCAGTTGGCAATGGGATAGGTCCAGAAACTTTTGCACCACTCCGCTCTGCCGTTTCTGCTATCTGAGAAGCCGAACTATCTAATACTCTGTGATCAAAGGCTTTCAGGCGAATACGAATCTTTTTAGCCAAAATCAACAACCCCCTTTGTTGGGGTTATGCAAGAATCTCGGTAACAACGCCAGCTCCGACAGTGTGTCCACCTTCACGAACGGCAAAACGAAGTCCTGCCTCCATGGCGATTGGCACTATCAGATCTACCTCAAAGGTCGCGTTGTCTCCCGGCATAACCATCTCTACTCCATCAGGAAGCTTGATACCTCCGGTTACGTCTGTTGTTCGGAAATAGAACTGCGGCTTATAACCAGCAAAGAACGGGGTGTGACGGCCGCCTTCCTCTTTCTTCAACACGTATACCTCAGCCTTAAACTTCGTGTGGGGTGTTATAGAACCTGGTTTCGCTAATACCTGTCCACGCTCTACGTCTTCCTTGTCGATACCACGAAGAAGTATTCCTACGTTATCTCCCGCTATGGCTTCGTCAAGAATCTTACGGAACATCTCAAGGGAGGTCGCTACTGTCTTCGTCGTATCTGGCTTCATGCCTACGATCTCAACTTCTTCGCCGGCCTTGACCATTCCTCGCTCCACTCGGCCTGTAACTACTGTGCCACGGCCAGTGATGGTGAATACGTCTTCTATCGGCATAAGGAAGGGCTTATCTGTCTCTCGCTGCGGAGTCGGAATATAAGAATCACATGCAGCCATCAAGTCCCAAATGCACTTGCTTATAGGATCGCTCTCTTCGCCTGTGCCCTCTTCCAATACCTTCAATGCGGATCCGCGGACGATGGGAACCTCGTCTCCGGGGAACTCATACTTGCTCAGAAGCTCACGAATCTCCATCTCAACAAGATCAAGAAGCTCTTCATCATCAACCTGGTCGGTCTTGTTCATGAACACGACTACGGCTGGAACGTTAACCTGACGGGCAAGAAGTACGTGCTCTCGTGTCTGAGGCATTGGACCATCTGCTGCTGATACAACAAGAATGGCTCCATCCATCTGAGCTGCTCCCGTGATCATGTTCTTAATATAGTCTGCGTGACCAGGGCAATCTATGTGAGCATAGTGACGATTCTCCGTCTGATACTCTACGTGAGAAATGTTGATCGTGATTCCTCTCTCACGCTCTTCTGGCGCCTTGTCGATCATGTCGTACGCCTCAAAATTCGACCAGCCCTTCGTCGACAAACATTTTGTGATCGCTGCTGTCAGCGTCGTCTTTCCGTGGTCTATGTGTCCTATCGTTCCCACGTTAAGATGGGGCTTCGCTCTTTCAAACTTCTCTTTTGCCATTTTAGTCTCCCTCCCTGAAAAGGCTAGTTATTAACCCTTCAAAACTTTTTCAGCAACTTCTGCGGGAACCTGCTCGTAGTGATCAAACTGCATGGAATATGTAGCACGTCCAGAAGTTTTACTCCGCAAATCTGTTGCATATCCAAACATCTCAGCTAATGGCACAAAGGAGCGCACTATTCTTGCGTTTGCCTTTGTTTCCATACCTTCAATTCGTCCGCGACGAGATGAAATATCCCCTATGACATCTCCGACATAATCTTCCGGAGTTACAACTTCAACGGACACTATCGGCTCCATAAGAACGGGACTCGCTTTTCTCATAGCTTCCTTGAATCCCATGGATGCCGCGATTTTAAAGGCCATTTCCGAGCTATCAACTTCGTGATAACTTCCGTCAACAAGAGAGACCTTGACACCTATCACAGGGAACCCGCCAAGTATACCATTATTGATGGCCTCATCAAGTCCCTTTTGAACGGCTGGAATATAGTCTTTAGGGACAGCACCACCAACAATTTTGTCTTCAAAAACAAAGCCCTTTCCTTCTTCCAAAGGCTCCATTTCAAAAACAACATGTCCATACTGGCCACGGCCACCAGACTGTCTGACAAAACGTCCCTCGGCACGTGATGGCTTGCGTATTGCTTCTCTGTAAGAGACCTGTGGACGTCCAACTTTAACATCCACACCAAATTCTCTCTTAAGACGATCTACTATAATTTCAAGATGAAGTTCTCCCATACCAGAAATGATAGTCTGCCCCGTCTCTTCATCTGTTCTGACTCTGAATGTGGGGTCTTCTTCTGCAAGAGCAACAAGGCCCTTTGTCAGCTTGATTTTATCGTTCTTCGTTGCAGGCTCAACTGCAAGCGAAATAACTGGTTCTGGGAACTGAAGAGATTCAAGAACTACAGGTTTGGATTCATCACACAGAGTATCGCCTGTTCTCGTAGCTTTCAATCCAGGTAAAGCGACAATCATTCCTGCGCCTGCTTCATCCAACTCTTCTCTCTTATTAGCATGCATTCGTAAAATTCTGCCGATTCTTTCTCTGGCCTTTGTTGAAGGATTGTAAACTGTTTCTCCTTTAACAAGCTTACCGGAGTAGATTCTTGTAAAGACTAGACGACCAACAAAAGGATCGACCATAATCTTGAAGCCAAGAGCAGTAAGAGGCTCGTTCATATCACTATGACGCTCTACTACTTCTTCAGTTCTGGGATCAGTTCCTTTAATTGGAGGTAAATCCAAGGGACTCGGCAAATAATCTACTACAGCATCAAGTAAAAGCTGTACTCCCTTGTTTTTAAAAGCACTCCCACATAAAACTGGAACGATTCGCAGAGCAATCGTATTTTCTCGAATAGCTTTACGAATAGTTTCTTCCGGCACATCCCGTCCATCAAGGTAGGCTTCCATAATTGCTTCGTCAAAATCAGCCAAACTCTCAATCATCTGATCATGAGCTGCCTGCGCTTCTTCTGAGAGTTCTTCGGGAATATCAGCCATGACAGGCGTAGTTCCAAGCTCATCCTGATAAAGAAAAGCTTTCATACGCACAATGTCAATGATTCCAGAAAACTGATCTTCCGCACCTATAGGCAACTGAAGTGCCACTGATTTTGCACCAAGACGTTTGCGTATTCCTGTAACGACCTGGCTAAAATCAGCACCTACACGGTCCATTTTGTTGACAAAAGCGATACGTGGAACGTGATACTTATCGGCTTGACGCCACACTGTTTCAGACTGGGGTTCTACTCCCCCAACAGCGCAGAAAACAGCAACTGCACCATCAAGAACACGCATTGAGCGCTCCACTTCTACGGTAAAGTCCACGTGGCCGGGCGTATCAATGATATTGACAAAACAATCGCGCCACATACACGTTGTAGCAGCAGAGGTAATTGTTATACCCCGTTCGCGCTCCTGCTCCATCCAGTCCATTGTGGCAGACCCCTCATGAGTCTCACCCATCTTATAGTTACGTCCAGTGTAGAACAGGATACGCTCAGTGGTCGTGGTTTTGCCTGCGTCAATATGAGCAGCAATACCTATATTTCTTATTTTTCTCATTTCTACGTTTTGTTGCATATATTTCACCACCAAGCATGGAATAAATTAATTATTTTAGGGACGCAACTCATTACCAACGATAGTGAGCAAAGGCACGGTTAGCTTCTGCCATCTTATGAGTGTCTTCTCTTTTTTTAATAGAACTGCCTTCACCTTTATAGGCATCCATAAGTTCTCTAGCAAGACGCTCTGCTATCGGCATCCCTTTTTTCGATCTGGCAAATGAAACGATCCATCTAATAGCCAGAACTTCAGCGCGTTCTGCAGGAACCTCTACTGGCACCTGGTATGTAGCACCACCAACACGGCGAGGACGAACCTCAACTAGTGGTTTTACATTGTCCATGGCCTTCTGGAACACTTCATAGGGCTCTGCATTCAGACGCTCCCCAGCAATATCAAGAGCACCATAAAAGGCTTTTTCAGCAACACTTCGCTTTCCGCCTTTCATGAGACTACTAATAAACTTTGATACCGCAACGCTTCCAAAACGACTGTCAGATAAACTCTGACGCTTTTTAACATGCCCCTTTCGCGGCATGGTGACAATCCCTCCTCACGTACTACTTCCTACTTGGGCTTTCTTGCTCCGTACTTAGAACGCCCTCTTTTTCGATTTTCAACGCCACCGCAGTCGAGGGTTCCTCGTATGATGTGATAACGCACACCAGGCAAGTCCTTTACTCGACCTCCGCGAACAAGGACTACGGAGTGTTCCTGAAGGTTATGCCCGATTCCAGGGATATATGATGTAACCTCTATCCCGTTGGTAAGACGAACACGAGCAACCTTCCTCAAAGCTGAGTTCGGCTTCTTAGGCGTAACAGTATATACGCGGGTGCAAACTCCACGTCGCGCTGGATTCCCCTGCAATGCCGGAGAGTCACTATTCTGTCTTTTATCTTTACGCCCTTGACGAACAAGCTGATTTATTGTTGGCACGAAACTCCCTCCTTCCAGATTTTTATTTTCAACCGACACCCTTATCTTCAGAAAGAATGTTGGTAATTCCGGCTACTGATGCACTTCTGCTTATAGCACAGGCGCGTCCCAATTTTACTTTATCGTCTGCCCACTCTACCGATACTCCCTGTTTCTCTGCCTCTAGTAAAATATCTTTTACTCTTTCTACATCGGCATCACGAGCAATAAAAAGTTTTTTTAGACGTTTGGAATGAAGTGTTCGACGAACCTCTCTCTCTCCTACAACCCGTAAATGAGTAGCTAACTCGTTTAAAGGCATAATAAACCCTCCAGTGCAGAAAGCACCAAGGAATAATAACAAAGAGCCCCGACTTATGTCAAGAACGAACATTGCAGGGCTCTTTATCTGCTTGAGATAGAACTACACAAATAGCATAGAATGTACTAAAAATACCATATTTTATTCATCTATATTAGATGTTTTTTCTGATGAAACTGAAGATTTATCTATTTTATCACTTCGATCTGCGGGAACGACATCTACATCTTTAAACCATTCAACTCCAGTCCCTGCAGGAATTAAATGTCCAATGATGACATTTTCCTTCAATCCCTGCAGCGGATCTATGTCTCCCTTTACAGCAGCTCCTGCCAAAACCTGAGCTGTCTGCTGGAAGGAAGCGGCGCTCAAGAAACTATCGGTGGCTAAAGCAGCCTTGGTAATTCCATGAACGAACGGTTTGCATTTCGGTCCTTCTCTCAGTTTGCGCACGAAAGTGACATTCCATATGAGCTGTTTTTCATCTGAGCGAGCCGAAATTGGTCGAACAACAAATTCTTCCGCATTGGATCTCATAAGAAGATCAATCATAGCACGGTTAATCTCTTGTCCGCTATCTACCAATTTTTCTCCCTTTTTATCAAAAACAGGCTCTAAAATCACTTTTCCATACGCCAGATCATTTAACAGCTCAAGTAAAACTTTATCCCTCGTTAGGATCTCACCTTCAAGATCTACTGCTGCAATTTCAGCATCGACGAGACCACGTATAATTCGAGCATCAACCATTTGAGACACATCAGTCAAAGCATTGCCTTCTCCGTCTATGGCCTGAGTCAAAGGACGTCCCCAAATTTTATTCATGAGACGTTCTTGCAATGCATCAAGTACTGAAATACGTTCAACAGAGTGCCATAATTTCAGAGATTCGATATCGTGTTCAAGACATACTTTGGCAGCTTCCTGCGTAAAGATACGGTCTCCTTCAGCCATAACGTCACCGCCAACACAAATATCTTCTGCTAAATAGGCACTATCGACAAGCTTCTCTATGGCCTCACTGTCTCGAACACAGATTGAGACGGGGTCCCCAGCTGTAATAATCCCCAAATGTCCAGGACTTAAAATCGTTCCAGCTACGATCTCTTTGCCATCCTGAGATTCGAAAGGTTCTATAAGTTCAAGTCCTTCCATTCTTTTTCTAAAAGCGGCTTCCCCTATAACAAGGATGAGATCTTTTCCTTTATCGCCCTCTAAAACAATCTGGGAGATGAGATAACCCGGTCGAAGAAGGGTACGGATAGCATCTTCTGTAAGTGGCTTGTTTTGATATTGAAGAATCGCATCATTCAAACGATTTGCCACTATATTTTTAACTATACGCCCTGAGAAAATACGTGTAGCCTCCATAATATTTTTCTCGTTTTCTTTCTGGATGGCTTCATTCTCATTTTCTATTTCATCTGTCCAGACTAAATCACCTGCGACAAAGGATGTATCCCCTTCTTCAACAACTCTAATACGGTTAACTGGTGCAACCTTCCGAAGTATAACTTCGATGTGCTTGTTGTTTATAGAAACACCCTGAGAACGGTAAACACCCTGTATTTCGTCAACAAGACTGCGCTGAACCTCTTCTATACCTTCCACTTCAAGAAGTTGTTGAGGATCAACATTCCCTTCGGTAAGACGATCGCTCTTTCCAACTGTCTGACCTTCTTCTACAAGCAAATGCTGAGATGAAGGGATACTGTATGTAACCTTCTCTTCCTTGCCTGTTTCATCTGAAGTAATAATAACTTTTCTTTTGCCTTCCATCTCACGTATTTCTTGCACCCGGCCATCAATTCCGGCAAGGTAAGAAACTTTTTTAGGACGACGGACTTCGAAAAGCTGCTCTATTCGAGGAAGACCCTGAGTAATGTCTTCACCCGTCATACGAACGCCTCCTGTGTGGAAGGTCCGCATTGTAAGCTGTGTTCCCGGTTCGCCTATGGACTGGGCTGCAACTACTCCAACCGATTCTCCAATGGCAACTTCTTTTCGCGTAGCAAGGTCCATACCATAACATTTCTGGCACACACCCTGTTTGAGGGTACACGTCAATGGACTCCGTACCCAAATAGAGGAGAAACCAAGTTTATCTATAGTCTCTGCTAGTTTAGGTGTTATAAGCTCTCCAGCCTCGACTACAATTTCCCCCGTTTCAGGATGGTAGAGATCATAAAGTGATGTTCTGCCTGCGATACGTTCAGCAAGAGAGATCATAACCTTACCGTCTTGAAGCATAGGCCTGATTTCTACACCCTTATTTGTGCCACAATCATGGTGCGTAACAATGATATCTTGAGCAACATCTACAAGACGACGAGTTAAATAACCAGACTTAGCAGTACGAAGGGCAGTATCGGCCAAACCTTTTCGCGCTCCGTGGGTAGAAATGAAGTATTCCAACATATTCATTCCCTCACGGAAGTTTGCAGTAATAGGATAGTCGATAATTCGTCCTGACGGGTCAGACATCAAGCCTCGAATACCTGCCATCTGTCCCATCTGACTCTTACTTCCTCGCGCACCGGAATCAACCATCATGCGAATCGGATTTTCATGGGCCATATGGTCAAGAATATTATCGGAAATTCTACGTGACGCATCAGACCACAGTATTTCCTTTCGGTAAAGGTACTCCTCCTGCGTCAATATGCCCATTTCGAATTCTGACTTTAATTCGTCATCTTCAACAACAGTTTTTTCTGTTATTTCCTTCTTTTCAGGAGGAATGATGATAGACTGAACTCCAAAACTAATGCCGCTAACAGTAGACCAATGGTAGCCTAACGACTTTATGCCATCGAGCATCCCTACAATTTCACTTCGAGTAATGACATCATATGCATCATCGATCAGCTTACCTATAGCCTTCTTGCCAAGCTGTTTATTAATAAAACGCAACTTCTCAGGAAGAATACTATTGAAAAGAACCCGCCCTGGAGAAGTTTCAAACCAATGTTCGTCATCGTTGTCGATATTCCACTCCATCTGTTTCTTCAAACGAATGCGAGCATTTAAATGAACCACCTTATGGTTCAAAGCAATGAGTACATCTTCAATATCTGAGAAATACGCGCCTTCACCTTTTAATCCGTCGCGTAAATCAGTCAGGTAATAAATACCAAGAATAATGTCCTGTGTCGGAGTTACTATAGGTCTGCCACTAGCAGGTGAAAGCAAGTTATTGGCAGATAACATAAGAAGTCGTGCTTCTGCCTGCGCTTCAAGAGAAAGAGGCACGTGAACAGCCATCTGGTCTCCATCGAAGTCTGCGTTGAAAGCCGTACAAACTAATGGGTGCAAACGTATTGCCTTTCCTTCCATCAAGACTGGCTCAAAAGCCTGGATGCCCAATCTATGGAGTGTCGGAGCTCGATTCAACAATACAGGGTGATCTTTAATAATATCTTCAAGAATCCCCCAAATCTCCTCTCGACCTCGTTCAATAAGACGTTTTGCACTCTTAACATTAGGTGCCAATCCACGCTCAACAAGCTGTCGTATTACGAAAGGCTTGAAAAGCTCAAGAGCCATCTGCTTTGGCAATCCACACTGATATATCTTCAGTTGAGGACCAATAACAATAACGGATCGCCCTGAATAGTCGACACGTTTACCCAACAAGTTTTGACGGAAACGACCTTTTTTACCTCTTAACAAGTCTGTCAAACTTTTCAATGGACGATTTCCAGCTCCTAAAACAGCTTTCCCCATGCGACCATTGTCAATGAGAGCATCGACTGACTCCTGCAACATTCTTTTCTCATTGCGAATAATAATTTCTGGAGCCCGCAACTCCTGCAACTTTCTAAGACGATTGTTTCTATTAATTACACGTCTATAAAGATCATTCAAATCAGACGTGGCGAAACGACCCCCATCAAGTTGCACCATAGGACGAAGATCTGGTGGAATAACAGGCAGAACTTCCAAAACCATGGAATCTATCTGGGACTTACTTTTTCTAAAATCTTCAGAAACCTGAAGTCTTTTAATAAGCTTTCTCTTTTTCTGCCCTGTACTCTCAGAAACATCTTCTCGTAAAGTTGCACAAAGAAGATCTAAATCAGTTTTCTGTAAAAGTGTACGAACACCCTCTGCACCTATACCAGCACTGAATTTCTTATCGTAGGCAGCACATAAGTATTCTTCCCGCTCCATAATAATATCGCAGGCGTTAAAGGGAGACGATCCCTTTTCGATAACAATATAACAAGGATCCTCTATTGTTACCGTCTCTACCTGAGCCATAAAGCGTCCAGGATATTTTTCATGGAACATTTGGAATTCCGTAGCTGAAACAACATCACCCTTTGTAAAGGGTAATTTCGCCGCCGCAGTAACTACAAAAGTTTCCTGATTATTGACAACTGCGCGTTTAACATCAAAATTAAGTTCCAGTTTCTGCAAACGTTCAATTTCTGAAGCAGAAATAACATCTCCTGGAACAAAATCAAGATTCTCAGGGACAGATACAAATTCAAAAGCAGGCTCCACCTTGAAGAGACTATCTCCATACTCTGTCTTATATCTTGAAACCTGCTGAGCGGAAAGAACATCGCCCTCATTCACAGGAATTTCATCAACGCTGATAATGCGATATGCCTCTTCAGCCTTGATTTTAGAATCGTAGTGCGAATGAATGCGTACTTCGCTCTCTGAAATAACATCTCCCCGTCGAGCTAAATCAGGACGTCGTCCTTCCATGACGACCTTATACGCCGCTTCTCGTTTACGCGTCGGAGCAAAATAGACAACTTTTTCCAAATCCTTTGTGCTTGTACCCAAAAGAAGGCTCAAGCGGCTCGGAATGCCTCTGAGATACCAAATATGCACAACAGGCGCAGCCAACTCGATATGGCCCATTCGCTCTCTGCGAACACGGTTATCGGTAACTTCTACACCACAACGGTCACAAATGATACCTTTAAACTTTGGACCGCTTCGCTTGTATTTGCCACAGGCACATTCATAGCTTTTTGTGGGGCCAAAGATACGCTCACAGAAAAGTCCATCTTTTTCAGGGCGAAGTGTTCTATAGTTAATAGTTTCTGGCTTTTTAACTTCACCACTGGACAATTCTCTGATCCGTTCTGGGCTGGCCAGCTTAATACGTACCCCGACTATTTCTCTTTGGCTCATCTATTATTCAGCCCCTTCCGGGTCATCATTACTTTCCTCAAACACATCTTCAAAAAGCATGTTTTCGGACATTACTTCTTTCTCATCAACGACAACTTCCATTTCATCGGCGATTTCTTCCTCTACTTTTTCAGATTTCTGAGGTTCTTGTGGCTTTTCTTCCTTCTCTTTTACGCCTACAGTCTCTGAAGTGGAACGACGTGCTCCATCTTCATCCTCATCATCCATAACCAATTCGCCAATGGTTCCGTCGCTGTATTTAATTTCAACATCTAGCACTAAACCCTGTAATTCTTTAACAAGAACACGGAAGCTTTCAGGAACACCGGGCTTCGCCAAGTTTTGTCCTTTTACAATCTTCTCATATGTCTTCAGACGACCTCGTATATCGTCAGATTTAACAGTCAACATTTCCTGAAGTATGTGAGCCGCTCCATATCCTTCAAGGGCCCAAACTTCCATTTCTCCAAAACGCTGACCACCAAACTGAGCTTTACCACCCAAAGGCTGCTGAGTTATCAAACTGTAAGGACCGATCGAACGAGCGTGGATTTTATCGTCAACAAGGTGAATGAGCTTGAGCATATACATACATCCAACTGTGACTTTCTTTTCCATACGCTCTCCTGTTCGTCCGTCATAGAGAGTAATCATACCGTCTGACGTTAAGTCAGGATATTTTTCTTTACTCAATTTATCGAGAAGATCAAAAATTTCTCCTTCTTGAGCACCTTCAAAAACTGGTGTCGCCACATGCCATCCATTGTTCATTGCCACAAATCCCATAATGGTCTCAAGAACCTGCCCCAGGTTCATACGGCTAGGAACACCCAGAGGGTTCAAAACAATGTCACAAGGAGTTCCGTCTGGCAAGTAAGGCATATCTTCTACTGGAAGAATACGAGAAACAACACCTTTGTTTCCGTGTCGACCTGCCATTTTGTCACCAACTGTTATTTTACGAAGCTGGGCAACATAAATCTTAACGACTTCATTGACACCAGGGCTCAATGCATCTGGGTTATTCTCTCGTGTCATGCGCTTTACAGCAACAATCTTTCCACGAGCACCATGCGGAACTTTAAGAGACGTATCTCTTACCTCTCTCGCTTTTTCTCCGAATATTGCTCTGAGAAGTTTTTCCTCCGGGGATTGATCAGACTCTCCCTTAGGAGTTACTTTACCAACGAGAATATCACCCGCATTAACCTCGGCTCCGACACGCACTATGCCATCTTCATCGAGATTTTTAAGCATATCTTCTCCCACATTGGGAATGTCGCGGGTTATTTCTTCTGGTCCAAGTTTGGTGTCTCGTGCCTCTATTTCATATTCTTCTATATGTATAGATGTATAGAAATCTTCTTTAACAAGACGTTCACTAAGGAGAATGGCATCTTCGTAGTTGTATCCTTCCCAAGGAAGGAACGCAACAAGAACATTTCTTCCCAAAGCGAGCTCTCCGTTATCAACAGATTGGCCATCTGCTATAATATCGCCTTTTTTAACCTGTTCTCCCTTCAATACTGAGGGACGTTGATGAATAATCGTTCCTTGGTTAGACCTTCGGAATTTCACCAAGGGGTATACGTGAATACCACGCTCTGACCTTACCTCTATACGATCAGCATCAACGTAAGCTACTTCTCCATTCTCAGATGCGACAACGCAAGAACCTGAGTCTTTCGCGATTCTATGTTCAATTCCTGTTCCAACTCGCGGTGCATCTGGTTGAATAAGAGGTACAGCCTGGCGTTGCATGTTTGATCCCATAAGAGCACGGTTAGCGTCGTCGTGCTCGAGGAAAGGAATAAGAGCCGTTGAAACAGAAACAATCTGTTTAGGCGAGACGTCGAGATAATCCACCATGTCTCTAGGGATAAGTTCAATATCTCCACGATAACGCGTATGGCATTCCTCTTCCAAATAACCATCTTCATCTATTGGAGTATTCGCTCTGGCAATATATAAATTGTCTTCTTCATCGGCTGAAAGATATTCGATTTCTTTGGCAACTTTTCCTTCTACAACTTTGCGCCGAGGAGTCATCAAGAAGCCATATTCATTGACCCTCGCATAGGTAGCCAGAGATGTAACCAAGCCAATGTTTGGTCCTTCTGGCGTCTCTATTGGGCATATTCTTCCATAGTGAGTATGATGAACGTCTCGAGCTTCAAATCCGGCTCTTTCTCTGCTCAAACCACCAGGTCCCAACGCCGAAAGACGCCTACGGTGAGTTACCTCAGCGAGAGGGTTCGTCTGATCCATAAACTGGGAAAGCTGTCCTGAACCAAAGAATTCTCGAATAGCCGCTGCAATGGGGCGAACGTTAATGAGATCTCTTGCCATTGCTGATTCCAAGTCTGGTACAGTCGTCATTCGTTCTTTAGCAATGCGTTCCATACGAAGCAAGCCTATACGGATCTGGTTTTGAAGAAGCTCTCCGACAGAACGAACTCTTCGATTTCCAAGATGGTCGATATCGTCATCTTCCGATTCAGGGTTGCGAAGCTCAATGACACCCAGAATAATGCGACGAATGTCTTCAAGAGTGAGCAACCTGTTATCTTCAGGAATAGAAAGACCTAAACGTCGATTTATTTTGTAACGTCCAACTCTGCCCAAATTATATCTTCGTGTATCAAAGAACAGACTATACACATACTCTCTGGCATTCTCTACCCGTGCTGGTTCATTGGGGCGAAGACGACGGAACATCTCAAGTACAGCATCGTCACTGCCAACAGTATTGTCACGCTCCAAAGTTGCAGCAATAGCTGGATCTACGCTCCAGACGTGAACTTTTGTTCTTCCCTGACTCCACAATGCTTCAAGATGCTCTTTCGTCAATCTGTCATTCTTAACTACTATTTCATTGCCTTCCCCATCGACTATCGTCTCTGCAATGAGTCGACCCTTAACATCTTCTTCCGTTAAATCTACCTCTATTACTGTTGCGCCAAACATTTCGAGTATCTCTTCGTTACTCGATACGCCAAAAGCTTTCAACAAAATTGTTGCTGGAAGCTTTTTCCTATTGTCTATGTTCACAGAAAGAACGTCTCCAGGACTTAAACTAAACTCCAACCACGCTCCACGATCTGGAATAATCTTCGCAGAGTAAGTCTCTTGTCCAGGAATGTCTTCTTCCTTATGAAAATAAACGCCAGCAGAACGAGCAAGCTGATTAACAACTACTCGTTCCGTTCCATTAATAATAAAGGTGCCCCTATCGGTCATAATAGGAAAATCTCCGAGGAAAATCTCTTCTTCCTTGATCTCCTTGGTCTTCCTATTGGTAAGCCTGATAGTAGCACGTATGGGTTGAGACCATGTCAAGTCTCTCTGTCGGGCTTCTTCTTCATCTCCAGAAGGATCATCCACAAAGTAATGGACAAACTCAAGAGCAAAAGCCCCATCATAACTTTCTATAGGAAAAACTTCATGAAGAAGTTCTTCCAATCCCTGCAACTTCCTCGAATCCGCATCGCAACTCTTCTGATAAAACCAATCATAAGAATTACGCTGGATTTCTATCATGTCAGGAATCTCTACAAGATCCCTGGCACGTCCGAAAGTTAACCTCTGCCGCCTTCTGCCCACGGGAACAAACTCGGCCATGCGCGTTATGACCTCCCTGTAAAAGATATGGGGGAAATAATGTTGACGAAGAACAAAGATAACAAAAAGGGCGCGTTATGTCAACGACACAACGCAGCCCCTTATTATATCCTCTATAAGGCACATATTGCAAGTCTTAAACTATATATATGGTGCCGAGGCGGGGACTCGAACCCCGACAGGCTAAATGCCCACTAGAACCTGAATCTAGCGCGTCTACCAATTCCGCCACCCCGGCTTCTCTTATCACGACGGTAATTGTAGCAAGGGCCAGCCGCTTTGGCAAGCTTTTTTTGCTACTCTTGACCAGCAGCCCTGCACAAACGGTCTCTCAGAGCAAGACCAATTCCTACTCTTTCTGGCCACTCTGCAACGATAATATCGATATCTTTTTTCTCAAGAGTTCGAAATGCCGCAAATAAACCGTGGGCATAATATTCGGGACTCTTGAATATTATTTTTTCAGGGACAGTAACTGGCGGCTCTTTTATACCTATATATCCAATTTTTTTACCGGATACATCTTTACTTTGCCAAATTGAATCGTCCTTCCATAAAAGAAGGGGGACTAATGGAGCATAATGACGATAACGTGTTCCTGGAGATCTCTTTTTCTTTGCTTCTCCGGGAACAAGAACGACATCGCCAACAACTTCTTCTATGCGCTCCACTGGCATTCCACCTGCGCGAAGAAGCACCACAGAAGGCCCAGTTACATCAATGACGGTAGATTCGAGACCTACATCAGTAGCGCCTCCATCCAAAATGATGTCTACCCCATCTCCAATATCTGATAAAACAGATGCAGCTTCAGTCGGACTTGGGCGACCACTTTTATTGGCACTGGGAGCTGCAATCGGAACTCCAGCCGCTTTAATAAGCGCCATAGCAACAGGATGAGATGGCATACGAACAGCTACCGTTTCTAATCCCGCTGTAACTGAGTGAGGAACAATAGGCTTGACAGGAAGTACAAGAGTAAGCGGACCAGGCCAAAATACATCCATTAATAAGCGAGCTCTTTCATTGACATACGCTACGTTGTCTACAGCGTCTGGTGATGCGAAATGCAATATAAGAGGATTATCTGCTGGCCTGCCCTTTGCTGCAAAAATACTTCGCACAGCAACGTCATCCAAACCATTAGCTCCCAACCCATATACAGTTTCGGTGGGAAAAGCAACTAATTTACCAGACCGTATGGCCTGAGCTGCCTCATCTATAATATTGGGTTCAGGATTCCAACGCTCAACCTTATAAACGAGAGTCTTCAACGTTGTCACCCTCTCCATGGAAAGTATCAATAAAACGTTTTCTGAAAGCTGGAAATGTTCCTTGCAAAATTGACTCCCTGGCCTCTTCCATAAGTCTGATTAAGAACCTTAAATTATGCCAGCTGCAAAGTCTTGCCGCCAAAATTTCTCCCGCTTTATATAGATGACGCAAATATGCCTTTGTAAAATGACGGCATACATAGCAATCACATGTAGGGTCTAGAGGGGTAAAATCTCGTGCATAAATCTGATTTTTTATGTTAATCTTCCCCGTAGATACAAAAACTGTACCTGTGCGACCATTTCTAGTAGGCAAAACACAATCAAACATATCTACACCTCGAGCCACACCCTCCACAAGATTGGAAGGATGCCCCACGCCCATAAGATATCGTGGTTTATTGGAAGGCATAACGTGCTGAAGCACCTCTAGCATTTCGTACATGATATGATGAGGTTCTCCTACAGAAAGTCCTCCTATACCGTATCCAGGGAAGTCAATAGATGTAATTTCTTCAGCAGAACGTCTGCGGAGATCTTCAAATACCGAGCCCTGAACGATACCAAATAATGCCTGATCTTCACGACTATGAGCAGCTTTAGAACGTTTAGCCCACGCAGTTGTTCGTATTAAAGCTGCTTCTGCCTCTTCTTTAGTGCTCGGATAGTGCAAACACTGATCAAAACACATTGCGATATCGCTGCCTAGCTTCTGCTGCACATCCATAGACCATTCAGGATTCATAAGATGTCGACTTCCATCTATATGTGACTGGCACTCCACACCTTCATCTGTTACTTTATTCAAAGTTGCCAAAGAAAAGACCTGGAACCCCCCACTATCGGTAAGAATGGGATGGTGCCAATCCATAAAGGGATGAAGTCCGCCAGCTTCTGCAACTATATCCGCTCCAGGACGAAGATAGAGATGGTATGTATTCGATAAAATAATTTGTGCCCCTATTTCCTCCAATTCAAATGGGGCCATGGCCTTAACCGTTGCCTGGGTTCCCACTGGCATAAAGACTGGTGTACGAATAATGCCATGAGGTGTTATGAACTCGCCAGCTCGGGCACCTGTAACGGGACATTGTGCCTGTAATTTAAACTCGAACATTACATTTCCCCCCATCCCAAAAGCGCACAGGAATTGCGCCATAGAATGCTTTTCAGCTCTTCTACATCAATCTTTCTGCATTTTGCAACCATGTCGTACACCTCTGACACATATGCAGGCTCGTTACGCTTTCCTCGATGATGCTGAGGAGCCAACCAAGGGGAATCTGTTTCGCACAAGAGCCTCTCTATAGGAATAGCGGCAACAATATCACGTAATTCTTGATTTTTTTTGTACGTTACAGGTCCGGCAAAAGAAAGGTAGAAGCCTAATTCAAGTGCTCGTTGCGCCTCTTCTGTATCCCCTGAAAAACAATGTATCACACCATAAAAATGAGATCTTCCACTTTCGTCAAGAACATCGAAGAGATCATCGAAGGCATCTCGAACATGGAGAATCAATGGTTTATTTACTTTCTCTGCCAGCTCAATATGCCAAAGAAGGGATTGTTTTTGTATTTCGCGAGGGGAAAGATCATAAAAATAATCAAGTCCACTTTCGCCAATAGCCAATACTTTGGGATGTTGCGCCATCGAAAAAAGCTCTTGAGGAATTCCTTCCTTTATTGTTGACGAATCGTGCGGATGTACACCAACGGCAGCAAAGAGACCGTACGACTGGTACTGCTCAGCAAGGTCTATGGCCCATTGACTCGTAGGAATATCTCCAGCCACAACAAGCATTCTTCGCAAACCTTGGTCATATGCACGCTGAATAACTTGCTCCATATCGCTATTATAATCTTCTGAATTTAAGTGACAGTGCGTATCAACTAAATAAGACACTTTAACCACACCTTACATCATTAAAAATATCGGGTTTCTCCTCAGGAGAAACCCGATAAACATATCTCCTGTTGTCATAAAAACTAACTGATGCGACACCCCAAGGGGATTTCTTTATCAGGCGTAAGAAGGGCCAAAACAGACTTATCTGCCGGACCACACGCCAAAAGCATCCCTCGGCTCTCTACTCCACAAAGTTTCGCAGGTTTCAAATTTACAACAACGATTATTCTTTTTCCCAACAACTCTTCCTGGGTGAAATGCTCTTTTAAACCAGAGACAATAGTACGCTTTTCATATCCGAGATCCACAAGCAACTTATATAGTTTTCTCGCTTTGGGAATTTCCTCAACAGAAACAATTTTCCCTACCCGAAGCTCTACTTTTGCAAAATCATCAATAGGAATTTGCTCTTCGTGATTCCCCGGATCTGGTGCATTCCCTTTTTTAGCTTCGCGTTCTGCCTTTTCTTCTTTCCATTTAGCTATATCTATACGAGGAAACAAAACGTCTCCCTTTGTAGTAAGAGTCCCTGCAGGAAAACTCCCAAAAGAGAAGGCTGGAATTCCGTGCTTTTCAGGTGTCCCTTCAAGCCCCAGCTGTTTCCATAGTTTTTCCGCTGTCCACGGCATAAAGGGAGCCACGAGAAGGCCAGTAGCACGAAGTATTTCGGCCAAAACAAAGAAAACCGTGTCAAGACGTTCCTGCGGACCTTCTTTGCCAAGTTTCCAAGGCATAGTCTCATCTATATATTTGTTTCCTCTTCGAATAAGAGCCCAGATGACTTTTAATGCATCGTCAAATGCAAAATTCGACATGCGTTCTTCAACATCAGAGAAAGTAGTCTGAATGAGAGTTTCAATCTCCTTATCAACTTCCTCAAAATCTCTATGTGCAGGAATAACACCATCTCTGAAATTCTTTACCATCTGAAGGGTTCTGTTTAATAAATTCCCCAAGTCGTTGGCGAGATCTGAATTAATTCTCTGAACCATTGCCTGTTCAGAGAAATCTCCATCATGTCCGAAGGGAACTTCTCGCAAAACAAAATATCTAAAGGGATCAACACCATAAACATCGGCCATCTCAAAAGGATCAACTACATTTCCCTTAGATTTAGACATCTTCTCGCCTTCCACAGTCCACCAGCCATGGGCAAAAACTGACACTGGAGGATTCAGGCCAAGAGCCAGAAGCATTATGGGCCAAATCACACAGTGGAAACGAATTATATCCTTGCCTACTAAATGGTGGACATTTGGCCAAAATTTACGAATTTTTTCATCGTCTTTCATATATCCACATGCCGTCAAATAGTTGATGAGAGCGTCAAACCACACATAGACAACATGCTTTTCGTCTCCAGGAACAGGAATACCCCATTTAATGCTTGTTCGAGAAACAGACTGATCTCGAACGCCACTACGGATAAAGCTGACAATCTCGTTATAGCGGCTTTTTGGCATTACGGCCTTGAGATTCTTTTCATAATATTCAAGAAGCTGATCTGCATACTTGGAGGCACGGAAAAAGTAGCTTTCCTCTTCCATTTTTTGAAGAGGACGTTTACAGTCAGGGCAGGTTTTGTTTTCTCCCATGCTGCTCTCGGGAACATATGTTTCGCAAGGAACGCAATACCATCCTTCATATGTTCCTTTATAAATGTCTCCTTGATCCATCAATTTTTTAAAAATAGCCTGAACGACTTTTTCATGACGTTCCTCTGTTGTACGAATGAAATCGTCATTGGAAATATTGAGAACTTCCCATAGCCTACGGAAATTCTCCATGGTCTTATCAGCCAGTTCTTTAGCCGTCATTCCCTTTTTTTCAGCACTCTGCTGAATCTTTTGTCCATGCTCATCTGTCCCTGTGCAAAAGAAAACATCATATCCCGTCATACGTCGATAACGAGCCATAACGTCTGCTGCAATTGTTGTGTAAGCGTGTCCTATATGAGGGATGTCATTGACATAATAAATAGGCGTGGTGATATAAAAACTTTTTTCTGACATCGTTGTTCCTCCCTTATCAATCTATTTTCTGTCGCAAGCGAATAATCCATTCTTTTACCGTGTTTTTCGCTACAGGATAATGCAGAATTATAAAATTTACAACTTCTTTCTGGGTCATGCCATCTGCTAGCATATTTTCAGCTTCTTTTTTCCACTGATCATCATCAAATTCTTTCAGCGATGGCTTATCTATTACTAAAACAAGTTCTCCGCGTATTCCTTCTTCTTCGATTTGCCGCAAAAGAAGTTCAAGAGTGGATCGACGCGCTTCTTGATAAATTTTACTTATTTCTCTCACAAGAGCTGCTGGTCGGTTCCCGAAAATTTGAAGAATATCTGCTATATGTTTTTTCGCTTTATGGGGTGACAGATAAAAAATAAGCGAGTACACATGAGATTTTAAACTTTCAAGAGCTGCTCTGCGCTCTCCCTGTTTATCTGGGAGGAACCCGTAAAAAGTAAAAGGATGTGTTTCAAATCCCGACTGAATAATAGCTGGTACAAAGGCTGTTGCTCCCGGAAGGACATCGATTTCTACATCACAAGCGATAGCTGCCCGAATAAGGACACTTCCAGGATCCGATATTCCTGGCGTTCCGGCATCAGAAACAAGAGCAATATTTTCTCCTCTTTTAAGCCTTTCCACAAGCTGATCTGTTCGCTTTTGTTCGTTATGAGCATAGTATGAAATTGTCGGAACATGGATTTTATAACGTTGCAAAAGTATCGCTGTTTTTCGAGTATCTTCACAAGCAATAATATCTGCATTTCTCAACACTTTTATGGCTCGCAATGTTATATCTTCGAGATTTCCTACAGGAGTAGGAACTACATAAAGAGACATATTGTCACTCCCTCTCTAAAGAATAAGCGGCAAGAAGTTCAGGCGTAAAGTTTCCTTTTTCATCGTAAATATAGAGAGGTGGCTCTATTATCACGCCTTTTCCGGCAGAACGAACTGCATCAACTAAAAAAACCGTGGCTTTTTTCCCTGGGTAAGGATGAACCATTCGTATACGCTTAGGTTCAAGCTTCTCATTAACGAGAGTAGAAACAACTTCGGCTGCTCTTTGCGCTCTAAAAACCATAAAAAGATGACCTCTATTTTTCAATATAAAACGAGCTGCCTTCACTACGTCTAATAAGGAGCAATAAAGACCGTGTCGGGCTGTTGCATCACTAAACGAATCCTTCCACCGACTTCTATCAGATTCGTCGTAAGGAGGATTCGTCACAACTATATCAAAAGATTGGGGAGCATACATCTCTCTAATTGCACGCAAATCACCAACAGAAAAAAGCGTACGCTTATCTAACTCATTTTCTTGGGCATTTCGCTTTGCTAGGTTAATCAGATCTTGTTGTATATCTATTCCCTCTATAAAAGGCACCTCAGGTAAGCGAAGCGCCAACAGAAGAGAAATCACTCCTGTTGCGCAACCAAACTCAAGGATCTTATCTTTTTTACGAGCTTTTACAAAGGACGCTAGAAGAATAGTATCAACTGTAACGCGAGGCCCATCCACTGGCTGCCACGCCTTTAAAGCTCCGTAAAGAACATTGTCTCTTGTTATCTTTATTCCGTCCATTCGTCAAGATGTACTCCTATCACTTTAGAAAGTCCGGGCTCATCCATAGTTACTCCATATAGAACATCCGCCCGTTCCATGGTACTTCGTCTATGAGTCATTGCCAATATTTGCATGTTTGCTGCATAATCAGTAACCAAATCTACAAAACGCAAGAGGTTATACTCATCCAGAGCAGCGTCAACCTCATCAAGAATAGCTAAAGGGACTTCTGCTACTTCCATCGTTGCAAAAAGCAAGGCTATAGCGGTCAAAGACTGCTCTCCACCTGATAACTGTGTAAGATTTTGCAAACGTTTACCGGGAGGACGAGCAAAAATATCCACACCCGCTTCCCACAAAGAAAGGCCTTCTTCTAATTCTAGGTGAGCTTCCCCTCCGCCAAAAAGTCTTTGGAACAAGGAATTGAAGCGTTCATCAGTGCTTTTTAAGGCCTCTCCAAACAAGATTCCTACACGTTCATCCGTATCTCGAATAAGTGCTTTTAACTCCTTTATGCCTAAATGAACGTCTTCTATCTGTTCTGAAAGAAATTTTAACCTGTTTTGCAACGATTCATTTTCTGAAAGAACACCTAGGTCATACTCTCCCAGTTCTCGAACTTTCTTTTCAAGACGTCTTACACTTGCAAAGCTTTCCTCTTCGTATTCCGATATTACATAATCAGTTTCTGGATAATGGTATGTATCTTCCCATAAAGAAATGATCTGGTTGAGTTCAGTTTGTGCAGAATCTATTTGTCGTTGACAATCTTTTAATTTTTCCTCTTCAACTTGAACTCTCTTTTGTGCTTGTACACTACGTTGCGAAAGAAGGGCTATTCGTTGAGTGAAATCAGTATTTTCTTTCAGAAGTTTTTCACAGCTATAAACTATTTGTTGCTTTTCTTGCCACAGCTTAAAAGAGTTCTTTCCCAGAACCTGAAGTGCAGAAAAACTGTTCTCTATGTTAATGGCCGCTTTTTGGATATCATCATTAATCCATTGTAGCTTTTCATTACGTTGAGCAATCTCTAAGTCGATACGACTTATGAGAGTTTTAATAGATTTTACTTTTTCACGAAAGACTGCTTCCTCTCCCTTTTCTATGGCAAGTTTCTGCTCAAGTTCTGTTTCGTCTGGCAAATCGCCAAAAGAAGCTATTGTTTCTTCTAGCCTTTTAATTTGATATTGAATATTTTCATGTTCTTCTTTTATTTGTTTAACTTCTTTAACTAACAGGGAATATTCATTTTCCAAACGCACTTTTTCTTCTTTTTGACGATCAAGCTTAAAGGAAATAGAGGAAAGTTGTTTTGCCATTTCTTGCTCCTCTTTTTTCCACCGCTCTTTATCTTCAGCAGCCAGCCGTTCTTCATCTTCAGCCTGTTGCAAAAGTGCAACAATTTTTTTAAGTTCTTCTCTGTGAATATTAAGATTTTTCTCTAATTCTTCAATTTGAAGACGCCTCTCAATGGCTCCTCCTGATTTACGAAATTTTCCACCGCTTACGCTTCCTCCAACAGTAAAAACATCACCATCAAGTGTCACCATGGGAAAAGAAGCTCCTTCTCGTGAGAGAGCCATTCCTACGCTGTATTCTTCCACAATAAGGAGATCACCTAAAAGATGTTTAACGGCTATTTCCCAAAAAGGATCTGGCGAAATAAGTTCTGTAGCCCATCCTACTATTCCCTTCTGGGGGAGTCTGACTGTATAATCGGGGCAACGCGGATGGCAACGTTCTAGAGGAAGAAAGGTAACACGCCCTGCCTTTTTCTTTTTTACCAGCTCTATTCCCTGTGCTGCATCTTCAAAGGATTGGACAAACAGCCAAAACTGACGCCCACCTAGATAGGCTTCTAAACACGAAGCGAGCCTCTCTTCACATGAAAAAGACTCCGCAGCCATTTTCACTTTAAGAGGCAATTTCCCTAATTTCTGCGCAGCCAGCACTACTCGAACAGGTTCCGGATAAAGTCGCTGTTCTGTATTTTCGAGTAGTGCATCAAGCTGATTTTCTAATGCTCCTACATTCTTTTTAAGTTGTGATAGTGAAGAAGCTAACTGCTGACACTGACTATAAGCTTCTCCATGTCGTTCTGTCGCCTTCTTATGGGCTATTTGAACAGAATCAAACTTTTCCTTGCCCTCTTCAATATCCTTCTCTATCTGCAACAAAGCTTCATTTGCTATTGACATCTCACTGGCGTTCTTCTCAAGTCGCTCTTGTCTGGCCTGTAACCGGGAACGAAGTCTTACTTCTGTTTCCTCCATTTGAGAGTGTTCATCTATACTTTTCTGCCGGAGTTCTCGCTCTGTCTGAACAGTAGAGCGGAGATCCGAAAGTTCCCCTGATAGAGTTAAGACCGCTTTTTCCTTATCTTGCAAGGAAGAGAGTACTGTTTCATACTGTTTTTTAGCATCGAATGCCTCTTTTTGAACTCCTTTAAGAGCCTGTTGAACACCTTTTCTTTCTTTATCTTGAGTTCTAAGATGTTCACGAGCTGATTTTACAGAAAGAGCCGTTGTAAAACACTGACGTTTCAGCGATTCTCTCTGCACTCTTAAAGAAGCTATTCTTTCAGACATCATTCGTTGCTGACGTTCATAAGCTTCTACTAGACCTTGATAATGAGCCCAACCATCTTCCCAAATGTTTTGCCATTCCCAAGCCCTGTTTTTACGTCTTTCCAACGCATCAATATGACACTGAAATGAAGATAGCTTTCTCTCTAAAAAGGCACGTCGGGAAAAGTAGTAATAACGACGTTTTTCTTCTAGCTCATCTAAAAGCTCCCGAGCCTTCGCAGCGATAACAACTAGAGGCGCAATTTCATCACGACGAGTTGTTAATTCAAAAACTAAAGTCTCTAAACGCGTCAATTCTTCTGTCGCCGATTTTAACTTTTGGCTCGCATCTTCTCTCTTTTTACGATATTGATCAATGCCAAAAAGAGCCTCTAATACAGCCCGCCTTTGCATCGGCCTCTGATGAATTGCTTCTGCCACTTCACCTTGGCCAATAAAAGAAAAACGTTCGCCTTCTAAATGCCACTGACGTTTCACATCCTCTAAATCTTGCAGGCGAATCCGCATTCCATCTACTGCAATAACCGATCCAGTATCAGAGGCGTAATCTCTTTTTATGGTACAAATCTTCGGATCTTCTCTAAGAGAAAGAGCTACCTCCGTTGATGTAGCAGGCTGAAGACTTATGCTCCCCTGAAAAAGAAGATCACTTTGTTTCGTTATTCTAAGACACGTAGGGCTACCCTCTCCAAGTACCCAGCGCAGCCCATCTAGTATATTGCTTTTACCACTACCGTTAGGACCTACAATAGCTGTAAAACCAGGAGAGAAGGTTAGTTCGTGAGTTCCACCGAAACTTTTAAACCCCTTAAGACGAAGTCGTTCGATAAACACGAATCTGAGCCTCCCACTGCTCCATTTGTTCTACGCGACGCTCTACTATGTCTATTGGCCCCTGAACATCAAGCCTGAACTTTTCCCAAGCAAATTCTGAAGCCGCTACTATGAAGATACGTCTTTGCAACTCTTCTTCCCATAAGGGGAGATACGTTTCTGCAATATATTGAGCAATAGCAGGGTGTGCTTCTAAAAGCATAGCCTCTGACTTGTTCGAAAGAGCTACTTTTCTCAAAAAACGTTTGACATGCATAGCTACTGTGTCTTCTTTCAAGACCCAGCCATACCCTCCACAGAAAGGACATCCACGGGTCATAACGGATCGCACATCTGGGCGAGCTCTCTTTCGAGTTATTTCAACAAGGCCTAATTGAGATACTCCAAAAATCCTTGCTCTATATCGATCGTTCTGAAATACTTCGTCCAGTCTATGAAGCAGTTTCTGCCTGTCTTCTTCATATTCCATATCTATAAAATCAATAACCACAATTCCGCCAATAGCTCGCAGTCGAAGTTGGCGAGCTATTTCATCAGCAGCCTCCAAATTAGTATCAAGAACTGTATGGCGCAAGTCAGTATCTCCCACATATTTTCCTGTATTTACATCAATGACAGTGAGAGCTTCTGTATGATCAATAATAAGATACGCACCAGATCGAAGCCATACTTTTCGATCAAGAGCCGTTTCTAACTCTCTCTCGATTCCATAAAAATCAAAAATAGGGGAATTTCCTTCATATAAATTAACATCAAGCTCTTTACCGTTCATAATGCGTTTCAAATATTCATTAACTTTATGAAATTCTTCTTCACTATCTATTACTATTTCCCCAACGTCTCCAGTCAACTCGTCTCGAAGCACACGTCCAACAAGACCTATGTCTCTATAGATAAGACATGGAGCTGTCTGGACCTCCGCTTCGTGGCTAATTTCATTCCACAAATCCAAGAGAACATGCAAGTCGTGAAAAAGAGCTTCTTCCTCTACTCCTTCCGCAGCTGTACGGATAATTACACCAAAGCCTTCTCCTTCTTCTCTCAGCTTTTTGGCAATGGAGCGAAGACGCTTTCGTTCGTCTTCATTCGATATTCTTTTAGAAACACCTGTTTCCTGTCCATCGGGAACCAGAACAAGATAACGACCAGGCAAAGAGATTCTGGAGGTCACTCGTGCACCTTTATTTTTTCGAGCTGCCTTAACAACCTGAACAACCACTTCCAAATTAGGCTTTAAATCAAGACCTTTGGCATCATTCAAATATAAGAAAGCGTTACGTCCATCGCCCAAATTTACAAAAGCAGCGTGGATTCCAGGTAAAACACTATCAACTCTCGCCTTATAGATTTCACCTGTTTTCTGACGTTCCCACATCCGTTCTACGAAAATATCAACAAGCCGCCCCTTTTCAAGGATGGCAACCCTCATTTCCTCAGGATCTAAAGTGTTAGCAATTATTTTTCTGTCTGTCATCATATAACATCCCCCTGAGGAACTACAGGGTCAACATCTGTTCCGTTCCATACCCCCACAGCGGTACGGACAAGATGCACATCAGGCCAGCCTTTTACATAGTCAGCCTCAACTATTCTTTTCACCAAAGAACCCGCGCCAAAAGCAAAAGGCGAGCCTAAAACAAGTTTTAAAAAAGCTCCATCTCTGGAACTATGCATTATCTTCTGAGGCAAGAATATTCCTTCTTCCACATCATCAACAAATCTATCAAAATTCAAAGGAGAACGAAAAGACAGCAAATACCCCGATGCATCGCAGCTTTTACTTAAAGAAGGTCCTTCATAAATCTGTGCACCTGTTATTGTAAAAGCCTCTGGAATACAGCTATTCCACTGATATAAAAAATCGTCATTCCAAGAATCAACCCACATATCAGCAGGCTCTGCAAGCGCTACAACACCTACTGGAAGTTCAGGACCTAAACTTATTCGAGGTCTTGGTGTAAACCCTTCTGTCAAAGCAAAAACTAAACCTGCTCTTCGTCCTGATCTATACAAAAGCTGGGGCATAGCTATATGGGGGATAAAACATCCCCGTCCCCTTTTGGCATAGGTAAGCCTTACTCGAATCATAGTAACGATCCCCCTTTAGACCACTGGCAGCCATTATTTTGCCAACCACATCCATGGCAGTGAGACCAACGACAATCTGGGGTAAGCTGCTTTTTTACTGCATTTTCATGCTCCGACCATAAAAATGCACGAGATACCCCTGTATCAATATGATCCCAGGGAAGATGCTCACTATGAGATCTTTGACGTGTTGTATAAAAAAGAGGATCTATATCGTTTTCTTCAAAAGCACTAAACCATCGTTGAAGGGAAAAAGTTTCACTCCACCCATCGAATCGAGCACCCTTTCTCCATGCACTTTCAATAACTTTTGCCAAGCGACGATCGCCTCTGGCAAAGACACCTTCAAGAAAAGTCTGCTCTGGCTCATGATACTTTAATGACACACGGCGATTATAGATTTGATGTTTTAAAAACTGACCTTTTTCTCGAAGTTCATCAATAGAGTTTTGTCGTTCCCACTGGAAAGGCGTATGCCCCTTCGGGACAAAACCAGCTACTGAAACAGCAATATTTACATTTCTTTTACATGCCTTACCAATCGACAAAGCGTGAAGAGCAATATCAATAATTCCTTTTAAATCCTCCTCTGTTTCGGTAGGAAGCCCCATCATGAAATACAATTTGACTCTATTCCAACCATGGTTGAAGGCAGCATTCAATGAATTATCAATATTTTCTTCTGTTACTCCCTTATTAATAACGTCTCTAAGTCTCTGCGTACCCGCTTCAGGAGCAAAAGTCAAACCGCCACGACGCATAATTTCAAGGTTCGCAGCTAAATCGACTGAAAAGGAATCCATTCTTAAACTTGGCAAACTCAGTTTTACACCTTTCTCGTCAAGGAAAGGTGCAACATCGTTAAGCAATGTGTTGAGGCCAGAAAAATCACACGAGGCTAACGAAACCAGGCCAACCTCCTCCCAACCTGAGGCAAGAACAAGTCGTTGTATTATTTCTTTTATTTCTTCAGGGGTACGTTCTCGCACTGGGCGGTAAATTATACCTGCCTGACAAAAGCGACATCCTCGCGTGCATCCTCTGAAAATTTCCACAGGAACTCTATCATGAACAATTCCTGCGGCAGGAACAATAAGACTATCCGGGTAAAAAGCACCACGAAAATCTTGTATCACTTGCCGCTTTATAGGCAATGTTTGATGAACAGAAGAAAAAGAGACTCCCTCTTCTCCATAGGTAACATCCACAAGAGAAGGAACATAAACTCCCTCTATCCTTGACAATGCCAATAAGCGTTCATCTCTCGATAGCCCCTTTGTTTCAGCTAACACATCAACCATCTGGGGAAGTGTAATTTCTCCTGCCCCAAGACAAAAAGCATCAATAAAAGGCGCTATTGGTTCTGGTGTTAAAGCCCCAGGCCCCCCGGCAAAAACAATAGGGTCACTTTCCCCTCTCTCTTCTGAATAGAGAGGGATTCCTCCTAAATCAAGCATTGTTAATATATTAGTAAAGCTTAATTCATATTGAAGGGTAAATCCTACGGCATCAAATGTAGATAGAGGACGATCTGTCTCTATAGAGCCAAGCAACAGATTGTTTTTCCTCAACAGATCCTCCATGTCAATCCACGGACAATAGGCACGCTCCACATCAGCCCGTGGAAGATGCTTAAGAAGGCTATAAAGTATCTGGAAACCAACGTAACTCATTCCTATTTCATACACATCAGGAAAGGCCAAACAAAAACGCACAAGAGATGGATCTGGCTCTTTAGGCTTTACCGGTCCCCACTCGCAACCAGCATAGCGCGAGGGACGGGAAACCTGTGCCAAAAGAGGCCACAGCGCATCCTCAAACTCAGGGAATTTCATATAATTCCTCCCAACAAAAATCTATTCATAATCTTTCACTGTCGAAAGATATACGCTCATAATGAGAGCCATGGCAATAAAAACAGCTAAGAGAGAACTACCACCATAGCTTAAGAAAGGAAGTGGCAATCCAGTAACAGGAAGAAGTCCCATGCTCATGCCAATTGATTCTATAACCTGGAACCAAATCCATGTTGCCAAACAAGCGACTAACACCTTTCCTCGTGTATCCTTACAACGAAGACCAGCTTCGATTATTTTCCAAAATAAAATAGAAAAGAGAGCTAATAGCAAAATAGCTCCCAAAAAACCAAATTCCTCAGCATAAACGCTAAAGATAAAATCAGTATGTGGTTCCGGCAGAAAACGAAGCTTACTCTGAAGCCCTTGAAGAAAGCCTTTTCCAAACAGCCCACCTGAACCAACAGCAATTCGTGATTGAATAACGTTATATCCTGCTCCTAGAGGATCCAGAGCAGGGTTCAAAAAGACAAGTAACCTTTTTTTCTGATACTCTTTCAAAAATTGCCACCCTATAGGAAGCAACATAAAACCCAAACTAGTTAGCGTCAAGGTATATTTTTTCGGAGCCCCTGCAATAATTAAAGCAACGAAAGTCATAAGGCCATATACTATAGTACTCCCCAAGTCTGGTTGTATGAATACAAGTAAACTAGAAACGGAAGCAAGAGCCAGCCCTCCTATAAAACGAGATAACGTGTCTGGCGGATATCGACATAAATGTTTGGACAAAACAAGTGCCAGACCTATTTTCCCCGCCTCAGAAGGTTGGAAATGAAAGGGACCGAGGTTCAGCCAACTTTGAGCACCTTTTATTGTTAACCCCATGATAAGAACGATGAGAAGCAATATGACAGATGCCCAATATAAAGGGTACGCCCAACGAAGCAAGCGACGATAGCCTATTTTCAATACGAGCAGAAAAACAACAATAGAGATACCGCCCCATACAAGCTGACGGAGAGCAAATCCACCAGTTCTATGAGTAACTCCTACTCCTGCACTGTATATAGATATAACGCCTAAAGCAAAGAGAGCAAGTACCGAAAAAAAGAGTACTTTATCTCCATATATTATAAGTTCCTTTAACGATAGCTTCTTTTCATCCATCCGGCTTCATAATCTCTATTCGCTCTTATTTGTCCTTTTAATTCTCACAACTGGAATGTTTGCAACAAAGGCAACCGATTTATCTGCTCTATCGAGATCCATTTCAATGTTACCCGTATCAATCTCCATGTATTTAGAGAGAACTTCTATCATATCCTTACGAAGTTCTTCCATAAGACCAGGAGAAATATCAGAACGATCATGAATCAATACGATTTGAAGTCGTTCTTTTGCTGTTTTCTTCGTTCCTTGACGTCCGAAAAGTTTTTGAATTATTCCCATCATGCTCTTCTCTCCTCCTAGATCTCTATAACCCGAACAACCGTCTTATCCCAGAGAAAAATCCGGACCCTTCGTGACTGTTAAGATTCAAAAAGGGTACCTCTTTTCCAAGAAGACGATCCGCAATATTCGTAAACGCCTGAGAAGCAAGAGACGTATCTCCACTGGTGAGTGGTTCTCCCCTATTCGCTGATTTAACAACGCTCTCATCATCAGGTACGATTCCGATAAGTTCTATGGCCAAGACATCAAGAACGTCCTGAACATCAAGCATTTCTCCTTCTTTGACCATTTTCGGTTTGACTCTGTTGATAACAAGGCGAATAGGTGCTTTTTCCATAGATTCAAGAAGCCCTATGATACGGTCAGCATCGCGCACTGAAGGAATTTCAGGAGTAGTTACGACGAGAGCTTCAGTTGCCCCAATTGCAGCATTTTTAAAGCCCCCTTCTATTCCTGCAGGACTATCTATAAGAATAAAATCAAAGTCTTCTTTTTTGAGCATTTCGCACAGATCTACCATCTGTTCGGGATTTACTGCATCTTTCGTTCGCGTCTGAGCTGCCGGAAGCAAGAAAAGGTTATCTACCCTTTTATCTCGTATTAAAGCTTGAGGAAGACGGCATGCACCCTCTATAACATCTATAAAGTTGTAGACTACACGATTCTCCAGCCCCATAACAACGTCAAGATTTCTAAGACCAATGTCAGCATCAATGGCCACTACTTTAAATCCAGCTTTGGCCAATGCAAAAGAAACGTTAGCGGTAGTTGTTGTTTTACCAACACCACCCTTACCAGACGTTACAACTATGACTCGAGGCTCCACGAAAATCCCTCCATTCCCTATGTTCTTATAATTTTAGTTCTCGAACAAAGAGAGAACCTTGTTCAAGCGTGATAATAACAGGGTGTCCCCACCATTCCATTGAACTATCAAGGTAACTTCCTACTTTATGACCCAACCTAACTTGTTTTGCCTGGAAATCTCCTACTACGATATTTTGCCCCTCATCACCATCGGAGCCAGCATGTGCGAGACCTTTCAGACGCCCCCAGATACAAATATTGCCAGAAGCTATTACTTCCGCTCCATCATTGATATGTCCAATAACGACAACGTCGCCTCCATGCTCTATTCGCTGACCGGAACGAAGTGACCGTATAAGGAAAAGAGTATCACAACTTTTTCCCTTCCGCGGAGAAACTTCACGAGCAGGCTCACCCGTTTTCATCCCCCAGGATTGAAGTAAATACTGGCTCTCTGCATCATACGTAACCCACGATGAAATACATACATGTTGGGCATAAATAAATTCATTAAGAAGACGTATTATAAAATCCTTGCCTAAAGAACGACCTTGAAAGTCAAGAATAACTTTCATCCCCAACAACGCTTTTGCCTGAGATGAAAGACTAATAAGGTCTGTTAAAACATCTTTTTCAGATAATTCCTCAGGAACAATAAGACGCAGACCTTCACCTGTTCCCTTCAATTGTACTGGAGTTTGAAACGTTTCCATAGACTCCATACTCCTTCCTTCTTCAGGTCGAGAAACCTATTTCGTCAAATCATGCCCTACGAGGTAAGCCAAAATTTCACCTACAATAGGAGCCGCTATAGAACTTCCATGTTCTCCTGCTTCAACAACAGCCACAGCAACGTAGCGTGGCTTATCTACCGGTGCATAACCTGCGAAAAGTGCGTGATCAGCACCATGAGCATTTTGGGCCGTTCCAGTTTTTCCTGCAACAGTTACCCCGAAAGTTCCAGCTCTCCAACCTGTTCCTCCCTTTACAACTTTTTCTAATCCCTCTTGAACAATCTGCATATTTTTCTTGGAAATATTCAATTGTTTGGGGGGAACTGCATTTCTTCTATAAAGATAAGGCGTAACTAATTCGCCTCCATTAGCAAATACCCCATACATCCGAGCTAATTGAATCGGAGTCATCAAAAGAAAACCTTGTCCAATAGAATAATTGACCGTGTCTCCCTGATACCATGATTCCTTTACAACTCTTTCTTTCCATTCACGACCAGCCCTGTTACCAGAAAGCTCCCCAGGAATATCTATCCCTGTCAACTCTCCGACTCCAAATTTCTGTCCCCAATTCGCCAGTCTGTTAATTCCTAATTTTATTCCTACTTGATAAAAGTATACATCACATGAACTGCTTAAAGCTTCTTTTAATGATATACTACCATGTCCGCTTCTTTTCCAACACCTAAAAGTTCTACGACCCAATTGAAAAGCTCCGCTACAGAAAAAACTTGTTTTAGGCGTAACTTCCTTTTCTTCAAGAGCCGCTATGGAAACTAAGGCCTTAAATGTGGATGCAGGAGGATATACTCCCGCAATACTCCGATCAAGCATAGGCCGCTCCGGGTCGTTCAGCAATGACCGCCATTCCTTAGCGGACACTCCCCAAGCCAAGGGGTTATTATCATAAGAAGGGGAGGTATAGAGCACTAAAACAGCTCCTGTTTCAACATCCAACGCTACAACAGCTCCTCTATTGCCCTCTATAAGATCAGCCGCTAATCTCTGCGCCCCTAAATCAAGAGTAAGGTAGAGATCTTGTCCCTTCACTGGAGGCTTAAAATCCAGATCTTGAACGCGTCTTCCCCGGGCATCAACTTCTATTGATTCTTCACCGGGAAGTCCTCGTAAAAGAGATTCATATGAATACTCTACGCCAGCTTTGCCTATAATATCTCCGCCTACATAATCCCCATCTCGTTTCGACTTCAACTCATCTTCACTTATTTCAGCAACATAACCTGTAACATTTGCAGTCAAAGCCCCTGAAGGATAGGTTCGACGCCATACTGGAACAGGGAAAAGCTGAGAAGGGAATTCCGGGTCAGCAATAAGTTCTGCCATTTGGGTCAATGTAAGATTTGAAACAACGCGTACAACCCGATAAGGCGCCCAATATTGCCGCTTCACGGTGGCTTTTATTTCTTCAGGCGTTAATGGGATGCCATGTTTTTGGAATATCCTTGATGTTTTAACTGCAAGTTCATCTTTTTCGAGATCAAGAGGATACCCCATAATATCGAAGGTGCGGATATTAATTGCCAAAGGGGCACCATTACGGTCAAAAATATTTCCACGAGATGGTGCAAGGCGAATAAATCGAAGACGATTATTAGCCGCTAGTTTAATATAGCTATCGGCATGGATAATCTGAAAAAAGTAAAGGGCCACGGCAAGTAAAGCTATAGAGCCAAGGATGACTACTCTCCATATGCGGAGACGTCGATCTATATCAGTTCGAGAATTAGACATCGTTTTGTTCGGTCCTCCACGCATAAAGAAGACATGCAAACATAACCATGGGGATAAGAACAGCTTGCTGAACAAGGAAGGCTTTTAAAATAGTCTGCTCACGGAATCCCCACATAAGTAATCGAATGAATGTCAAAAGTAGGTGAGAACTCCATACTAAAAGGCCAAAAGCAGTAATGCTTCGGGCTGAAGATGGCAAAGAAAACCATATCCATCGGGCAAAAAATATAGATACAACATAAAGTCCAGAAGAAACACCTATGAGACCAGGCCAGCGTAAATCCCATAACAGCCCTCCGATAAAACCTATCCAAAGAATAGATATTCCTTCTTCGTGATTTTTTAAAGCTGAATAAAGAAGAACGAGAAGGAAAATTTCAGGAACTAGAAAATGGCCTGAAGAGAAAACGCGAAGAAGATCTTGAATATACCAAGCTATAACAAAGGAAATCATTGTTCAGTATCTCCTTTGAGTACTTCAACACTGTACAATTGAACAAAATCAGCCCCTGGTTCGATTTTATATGCGACAAAACCTCCAGAAAAATGCCGCAAGTCACCTGTGACCTTTCCTACAGGAAGGCCTGGAGGTAAACTTTCACTAACAAGAGCAGTACTCACCGTCATATTTTTTTCTATTGATCTCCCCTCAGGGATATATTGAAGCCATATGTCTCCCTGTCCATCTCCTGTCACAATACCCAAATCACGTGTCTGGTCCACAACTACAGGAATAAAAAGAGACGCAGAAGTTATTAGCTCCGCCCATGAATACCCTTTTTCGACACGGGTGATTCGGCCAACAAGATTTCCGTTTTGCAAAACAGGGGATCCGGGTTGTAGTCCCTTTTCCTTCCCTTGATTTATTCGTATTTCTGTCCACCAATTTTCTGGAGAACGAAGTGTTATTCGAACATATTCTGCCGACTGCTCGATTTTTTTCTTTATTTCCTCTACTTCATCTTTATTAATAGCTAATTTGAGCACCCAATTCTCTTGCGATAACTCTTGTATCTGCGCTATAAGGTCAGCTCTTTCCTTAAACCAAAAAGATACTTTTCTAAGGGTATCACTTAAAAAAACGGCTGGAATTTCAGGATAGTATAAAAATTTTCCTACCCAGTCACTTGGTGTACGAAACGCTGAAAGCTGAGGAGCAAGAGCCAACAGCAAAAGGCTCGTAGCAAGGGCCACGAGCCCGTGTATAACTTCTTTACTGAAATCGCCAGAGTCTGGCTTGCGCATCTTACAATCTCCAATACATTACTGTGAGCCTTTTTCAACAGAGAGAAGAACCTTTTTCATATCATCAAGATTCTCAAGTATTTTCCCCACTCCTTGAGCTACTGAAAAAAGAGGATCTTCAGCAACAATAACGGGTGTACTTAACGATTTCGAAAGGCGTTCGGGAAGGCCACGAAGTTGGGAAACTCCTCCCGAAAGGATTATACCTTGATCTACAATATCTTTGGAAAGCTCAGGTGGTGTCTGCTCCAAAGCTACCTTTACCATATCTTCAATTCGACGAATAATAGGTTCAAGAGCCTCTCTAACCTCAGGGGACGTTACAACATCAGCTTTAGGAAGACCATCAGCCAAGTCTCGCCCCTTTACTGCCATCTCCAATTCTTCTTCTAGTGGGAGAGCCGAACCAATCTGTATTTTCACTTCTTCAGCCGTCGTTTCACCAATGAGAAGAGCATATTTTTGTCGTAACATGGCTATAATGGCTTCGTCCATATCCTGCCCTGCAGTACGAAGCGAATTTGTAACCACTATACCTCCAAGGGAAAGAACGGCAACTTCACTCGTTCCACCACCAATATCAAGAATCATGCTTCCTCGCGGTTCTTTAATCGGAAGGCCAACTCCTATTGCTGCAGCAACAGGCTCTTCAACAACATAAGCTTCCCGTGCACCAGCCCCTAATGTAGCATCAATAACGGCCTTTCGCTCAACTTCCGTAACTTCCGCAGGAACTGATATGACTACTCTAGGATGAGATAAAACCATACTTCCGCCTGCTGCTTTTTTAAGACAATAACGAATCAATTCCTCTGTCATATCAAAGTTAGCTATAACACCATCCTGCATTGGCCATATCGTATAAACTCCTGTTGGCGTCTTACCTGCCATTGCTTTGGCTTCTCTTCCAACAGCAATAACTTCTATATTTCCGCCGCCTTTTATTTTCTTACGGATAGCCACAGCAGAAGGCTCGTTAATTACAATTCCCTTCCCCTTCACATATACAACGATATTGGTCGTTCCCAAATCAATACCAACGTCTGTTCCAAACATACCAGAAAGAAATCTGAACACTTGAACACTCCCCACCTTCATGTGGTATACCGCGAGGGAACCCGTATTTTTTCCCCTCCGGCAGCAATAAAATGCCCAATCAATTTTATATCGAGCACTTTGAGATTCCGCTCTACAAACTCAGTTAATAATATATCTTCCCTGCTAGGAGCTAACATACCATTTGGATGGTTATGAACTAAAACCATTCCTTTTGCGTCAAGGCGAACAGCCCTTCGAAATAAATATTTTACATCAAGGTACGCTCCTTCAATACCTCCATATGATATCCTATCTCTCGATATTATATTTTCCTTATCATCAAGAAACAAAGAAACAATTACTTCTCTATCTTCATGCGAAAGAAGGTGACACAAAGAGATTACCTTATTTTCCCATTTTTCGCATTCTCCTTCTCTTTCTGTTTCTGTTTCGTATATCATCAAACGTCTGCCTAACTCCATGGCAGCTGCAATAACTGCAACCTTAGCCTTCCCTATACCTCTTATTTTGTAAAACTCGGAAATGGAGGCTTGTGATATACCTTTCAATCCACCCAACACATGTAATAACTCTGCCGACATTTCAAGAACGTCTCTGTTTCCACTGCCTGTACGAAGAAGTACTGCAAAAAGTTCTGTTAATGAAAGTGCAGCAACTCCCTCTCGAAAAAGCCTCTCTCTTGGGCGTTCAGAGGGAGGCAAATCTTTTAACTTCACGAAAAACTACTTTTTTCTCTCTGGCCAGAAGGGATTTGACTCTCTTTCCTTCCCAATAGTCGTTTCTGGCCCGTGTCCAGGAAGAACTGGCATTGAATCTGGCAGAGTTGTTAATTTTTCAAGAGAACGAGAAAGAAGTTCTCCATCTCCTCCGGGAAGATCTGTTCTCCCAACGCTCCTGGCAAAAAGCGTATCACCAGACAGGAGCAACAGTTCACCTTTATGATCCACCGCAAAACAAAGACTTCCAGGAGTATGCCCAGGAGTAGCTATAACAGATATCGAAAATTCACCTATTTGTAGTTTGTCGCCATCCTCCAGTAACCGAGAAGCTTTCCATCCAACAAAATCCAGACCTAACCATTGAGAAAGATTCAAATCTGGATCACTTAAAAGATTCTCGTCATCTCGGGAAACGGCAACCCCTTTTGAAGCATAAGGGGCAAGAGAGGAAAGTCCTCCAATGTGATCGATATGAGCATGGGTCAAAAGAATCCATTCAAGATGGATATCATTTTCTTGCATGAATGAAATTATATCTGCAGGATCTCCGCCTGGGTCAACAAAAAAACCAGTCTTTTGATTATCCCAAAAGAGGAAACCATTTGTCCATAAACTTCCCAGGGGAAAGCGCTTATAATTCATTAGAGGCCCTCCGGTGTATCAATTATGAGCGTAACTGGACCATCATTTACAAGTTCAACCATCATATGAGTTTGAAATACTCCCGTTTGAACAGGTACATTTCGTTCTCTAGCTTTCTCTACAAAAATAGTATAAAGCTTATCAGCCACATCGGGGGAAGCCGCTTCAACGAAAGAAGGGCGCCTTCCTTTTCTGCAGTTACCATAAAGAGTAAACTGAGAAACAACAAGCAATTCCCCGTTTACATCAAGAAGAGATCTGTTCATCTTCTCATCTTCATCTTCAAAAATTCTTAAATTAACTACTTTTTCTACAAGCCAATCTACATCGGCCTCTGTATCTTTTACAGAAACACCTAACAAAACAAGAAGCCCTTTATTTATGTTGCTTACCCTTTCAGCATCCACGGTTACTGATGCCGATGATACTCTTTGAACAACAGCTCTCATATTTTACCTTCACCCCCGGATGACTTCTATGACATTCTTAACCGCATTCAATCTAGCAACAACCGTGTAAAGATGCTCTATGTCTCTAACTCTGATCTCTATCTTCATTCGGGCAAGGGTTCCACCGACAACGTGAGCCTTGATCCCAACAATATTTCCATCACTTGCCATTATAGCCTGAGCTACATCAGTAAAAAGGCCAGATCTGTCCATAGCTTCGAGCTTCAATCGTGTCGTGTAATAATTCCCTCGCGTTCCAGCACCCCACGAAACGTTTATAAGTCTCGATTCTCCCGCCTCTTGTAAGTTAGGACAACCTAACCGATGAACAGTAATACCTCGAGTGCGGGTAGAATAACCGACAATTTCATCTCCTGGAACCGGAAGACAACAGCTTGCTATAACAACCTGAACACCTTCTGCGCCCTCTACTATAATATCGGAATCTGTTTTCTTTATGCCGGAAACTGGTACTTCTTCGGGTATTTCTGGTAATGCAGGAATCTGAGCCTTTCCTATCAGTTTCTGTATGAGCGTTGAAGGATTTAACGTATTGTTTCCAACAGCGACGAGGATATCTTCCCCATTGGAGTGCCCTATTTCACGGGCTATTTTATTGAGAAGGGGAATGAGTTCCTCATACTCTGTATTTATTTCTTCAACATTCCGTCTCTTTATTTCGCGTTCAAGAAGTTCATATCCGCGTTGAATTTTTTCTTGACGTTCCGCTTTTTCCTGCTGTCGGAAATATGAACGTATTTTACTCTTCGCTTTTCCACTTCTAGCCATTTTTAGCCAATCACGAGAAGGTGTTCCCTGGGGAGATGTAATAATTTTTACTATATCTCCATTCTTCACCTCGTAAGTCAGCGAAACAATTCTATTGTTAACCATAGCTCCTACACATCGGTTACCCACCTGTGTATGGATCGCATATGCAAAGTCTATAGGCGTCGATCCCTTGGGCAGTGAAACGACCTTTCCCTGGGGCGTAAAAACAAAAACATCAGATGTAAGGACATCTTCTTTCAAACGCTCTAAAAACTCTGAGGGACCAACTTCATGATCTCCTTCCAGGGCTTGGCGAATCCAAGTCAGACGAGCATCTAAATCATCGAGGACATTGCCTCCCTCTTTATATCGCCAGTGAGCTGCAATACCATATTCTGCAAGTCTGTTCATATCAGATGTTCGTATTTGAACCTCTAACGGTTCTCCCATAGGCCCCACAACAGTTGTATGGAGAGACTGATACATATTTGTTTTCGGATTAGCTATATAGTCGTCAAATTGTCCGGGGATAGGTTTCCATATTGTATGAACAATACCTAAAACAGAATAACATGTTGCTACATCGTCTACGACAACTCTCAAAGCCAAAAGATCGTATAGCTGTTCAACAGAAAGCTTTTTACGGTTCATTTTTTCATATATGCTATAAAAATGCTTAGCGCGGCCTTTAACTCTGAAGTGAATATTTTCTTGTTTTAGTCGTTCCTGGAGGATTTCTATTGCTTTTTTAATAATAGCTTCTCGCTCAGGTAATTTTTTTCGAACTCGACGACGTATTTCATAATACATATCAGGATCGGAATATTTAAAGGCCAAATCTTCTAAGCCTCGTTTAACTTGATATATTCCCAAGCGGTGAGCTAAAGGAGCATATATTTCCAGCGTTTCCTTTGCTATTCGTAACTGTTTATCTTTGCGAAGAGCCCCTAGCGTTCGCATATTATGAAGCCTGTCTGCCAATTTGATAAGAACAACACGAATATCCTTGGCCATAACAACAAACATTTTTCGAAGATTTTCAGCTTGATAATCTTCAAAAGATTTAAAAGGCAGTTTTCCTAATTTAGTAACGCCATCAACAAGGGTAACGACTTCTTCCCCGAAGGTTGACTTCACTTTTTCGGCAGAAAGAGCCGTGTCTTCAAGAACATCATGGAGAAGAGCTGCAATAAGCGTTACAACATCAAGCTGCATATCTGCCAGTATTGAAGCCACATTAATACTATGTACCACATATGGATCGCCACTTGAACGTTTTTGCTCACCATGAGCTTCCGCTGCAATAACGAAAGCTTCGCCTAATTTTTTTAACTCTTCCTTTGTTAAATAATAAGTGACCTTCGACCATAATTCGTGCCAAGCAAATTTAACAGAAATAGTTCTTTCGGTCTCTGGAATTCGGCCAATGTAGCTATCACGCAACTTCCCCAACGTCTTCTTATCAAGTCCCAAGCTCTTAAGATGACGTTCTTGCTCACTAGGATCAATTGGATCTATTTCATATTCCAAAGAATCAGTATGTATCTCTACCATGGCTCGGTCACCTTTCAAATCAAGAGTCTACAACAATATAATCGAGCATAAACTGAAGATGGGCTTGCCCACGCCAATAATTAATACTCGGATGGTAGACCCAGCCCTCAATTTTAGACGAAGGTATAGACTGAAGCATTTCCACACTGTTAAAAGCAACGAGAGACTCTGAACCACATTGTATCTTTGCATGAATGCCTGTTTTTCCCAATGGAATAACTTGCTCATCTCCCTGTCTTTCGCAAAAAAGCAACGGACAAGGATTCCCCATTCCAAAGGGACCAAGAGGCAACGCAGCATTCCAATCCTCAAAGGTGATTCGTGAAGGATGTAAGGCTAATGCAGATATTTCAGGCTCTTCATATTTTACACTAGAAAGTATTTGCTCTAAATCCACTTTAAGCTTCTCCCAATTATCTTTGGTCACAGAAAAACCTGCTGCTTGCTTATGCCCACCCCAAGCCTCAAGTTGCCCAGCAAGACAATCAAGAACATGTACAGCATTTCCGCCGTCTGGCATACGCAATGTTCCTCGGATCCAGTCTCGTACAGGTGCCGCCAAGACTACAGGAGCATTCTTTTCAGAACATAGGCGACTCGCTACACCACTCAAAACACCGACTGGCCAAGATTCTTCAAAAAGAACATGTTTCGAATCTTCATCGACAACTTTCGCAGCCTCTTTGGTTATTCGTGTTGAAAGGTTTTGTCTCTTTCTATTTATTGAAATAAGTTCCTCCACGCGACTATCAATGTTATCTTCACCAATTAAAACTTTTACTGCGAGATCTGCATAAGAAAGGCGACCAGCAGCATTAAGACAAGGTATAACTTTCATGGCAAGATGTTCTTCATTAATGAAACGCTGGGAAAGCCCTAATTTTCTAATAAGCTGCTCCAATCCAATCCGGCTGGAAAAACGAATTTTCTGAATGCCTTCCTTTACCAAAGCTCTGTTTAAAATTTCAAGAGGCATACAATCAGCGACGGTGGACAAAGCTACTAAATCAAGACGATCTAGCAGCCACCTACGCGGCATAATTTCAAACTGATAGGCCCACATCCATAATACAGCTGTTGCACAAAGCCGACGAGCCTCATTATCGCCATCTATTTGTGGATTAACGACAAAAGAGTCAGGAATTTCATCTCTGTCTGGTAGGTGATGATCAAAAACAAAAACATTCATCCCCTCTTTACGAGCCGCTTGTAAGATATCTTTATCTTTTGTACCACAATCAACAATAACAAGGGTATCACACCCTGCTCCAAGAAGTTGTTGAACAACGTCTTGATGAAGCCCATACCCTTCAAAATGCCTGTGAGGAATATAATATCTGACTCCTGTTGCTTGCCTTTGACATAATTCCATTGCTAAAGTTGTGGATGAAACTCCATCCACATCATAATCACCATAGACAACAACATTGCCCAATGAAGAAAGACTTCGCCATTTATCCGCCACCACTTTTGCCGCTTCACCAAGAAAACAGGAAGACGTTAAGAAATCAAGGCTCGGACGAAGCCAGGCCCGAGCCTTGTCTATATCGTGAAGAGAAAATCTTCCTTGCATATCTAAAAGAGCAGCAACGAGAGGCGAACAATTTAATTCATTGGCAATGCTGTAACTTGTTGTTGCCGGCACTGCCACTTTAAGTTTCGATCTTGAACAAAAAGATGTCACTGTTTGTCATTTTCCTCTCTTTGCGTAAAGTCTGGTTCTACTATTTCAGTTTCTGCATGCGTTTGCACTTTTTCTACGGTTGAAGAAGATACCGCTGCCGTAGCATTCATAGCATTAAGCAACGACATGCGTTCCTCTTCCATCTTTTTTACCTTGCCTTCTAACTCACGAATCTGTTTCTTATACTTTACTCGTGATTCGAGAGCTGCAGACATGGAAACAAGCCACATGAGAACGCAGCCTCCTGCAAAAACAGCTACCTCCCAAATACCTTGAGGAACCTGACGAGTCCATATTAAAAACTTGACAGTAATCTCCCCTGTATTCTGAAAAGCAAAAACCGCAGATAACATCATTGCAAGTCCCACAGCTAAAGCGTAACTCCTCATGTGACTCCCTCCTCAGGATCCGACTACCCACTAACGACGAGAGCCGGCTGGTAGATTCATCCTTTCGAGCCACTCTTTTTTATCTTCTTTTTCGAGGCTCTTCAGATACTTTTCTTTTTCTCCATGCTTCCACAATGGATCATAAATCTCTTTCATTTCACGTGCATATTCATCAAGAGCGCGAGGAATGCTACCAGAAAGTATTTTTTCTAACCCTTCGTGACACGGCCTTGCTCCAAATTTTTTGACAGCATCTCGTAGCACTTCTGGATGATCCAAAATCATACACGGACGAAGAAGGTTATCATCTCCATCGTATGGAAGTTGGTTACGAATATACGTGAAGAATGGACTTCCTGCAATCTCCACAAGAGATTTTTCCCTAATATTATCAACTGCAAAGGGAGCAAAAACACATGGCTCAACGCTTCCATCAGAAATCACATGCCAATAACGCTCTCCAGCAGCCATACACCCATCAACATATGGCCCGTCATTCCAAAAATCACCTATGAAGATTGGAAATTCTCCACTATGGCGCCACTCTTCAACCTTTTTATGTAACATTGAACGCTGCTTAGGTGTCGACATGTACGTCAAGTCGGGATTTTCCCCTATTGGAACGTATTGAAAAAACCATCCTATTTTACAACCTCTGTCTATCATCGTCTTAATAAATTCATCGCTCGACATATAATCCGCTGTATTACGCGTATATGTAGCACTAAATCCGAACATTACTCCGGCTTCGTTAAGTCGACGATAAGCAGCTATCACCTTATCATATATTCCCTGACCACGTCGTAAATCAGTGAGTTCTCGACTTCCTTCCACAGAAATCATGGGCATAACATTACCCAAATCAACAAGTCGTTGCACCATTGTATCATCGAGAAGTGTTCCATTTGTATAGACCTGGAAGTAACAATCGTCATGTTTTTCCCACAAATCAAGCAAATCATTGCGGAAAAAAGCTTCTCCTCCAGAAAATGTAAAAAAGTACATGCCCAGCTCTTTTGCATCGGTAAGAAGCTTATCAAGTTCTCCAAATGTAAGTTCATTACTTGTGTCATATTCGGCAGCATAACATCCCTTGCAATGAAGGTTACATTTCATTGTAGGGCTAATAACCATGAAATTAGGCAAATGGACATTATACTCTTTCTCTTTTTTGTCACGGATGCCTCTGCCAAGGACCATAAAGTTAACAACAAGATTTTGAATAAATTTGGAAAGGCAGTGAGGATTGAGTTCCAGGGCAATTCGACGAACAACCCCCACAAAGGGATCATTCTGTAGAACCATGTCTGAAAGCTGTTTAAAAGTTTCTCGATGATACCGCGCAGGAGCAATACTTGCAATTGCTCTGAAAAGAGATGCTAGTTGTCTATCATCCCCTTTCCGAAGCATTAATGCAGCTTTTTCGATAGCTTTTTGGGAAAAATGCCCTTTAGCTTTATCGATCATTGAAATGGCCACTTTCATCATCTCCTTTAAGTGATTTTGACCTTGACCATTTACTTTTTTTCGAAAAGGCGAATTTTTTTCATTTTAATAGAGTATTTGCATTAAGTAAAGCAAATATAAAACATGTTAAAAAAACAGGGGGCAAGAAAGAAAGTTCTTTCGCCCCCTGGGATCCTCTATTACAAATAAGAGAAAATTACATTATTTTTTGTTAGTATCTTTTAAATACCATTCCGTTAATAGAGAGCCTGCCACATAAATCGAACTATATGTTCCTACGACGATACCAACAAGCAAAGCTAAAGAGAAATTAGCTATAACCGGTCCACCCCAAATGAAAAGGGCAAGTACAGGTAGGAACGTTGTCAAAGATGTATTGATCGTTCTTGACAGAGTTTGATTGATAGACATATCAAGCAAGTTGGCAATTCCCTCTTGTCTCAAATACTTCCAATTTTCACGTACTCTATCAAGTACGACTATTGTATCATTAAGAGAATAACCGACAATAGTTAAAATAGCAGCGATGAAAGGCAAACTAATCTCTCGACCAGTAAGACTGAATACACCCAATGTAATAATAGAGTCATGAATTAGTGCAGCAACGCTAACTACGGCAAATCTAAACCGGAAGCGAACTGTTATATACGCTAAAATTCCCAAAAGGGCAAGTCCCACAGCAATTAACGCTTCGCGGCGCAATTTTTCGCCAACAACTGGTCCTACCTTCTCGAATCGAAGCACTTCCATGTCCTGATATTTATCTTTAAGTGACTGGATAACTTCTTTGCGAGATTCCTCTGTATCGGCATTAACTCGAATAATAACTCCGCGATCGCTATAAGCCTGAATAACAGCCTGTTTTTGGCCGACTCCTGCCAAAACATTACGAACATCCCCTACTGGGACAGGAGAACTAAACTCTACTTGAACAACGTTACCTCCTGTGAAGTCTATACCCAGATTAAGTCCCTTCACTAAAAGGAGTCCAAGGCTCACTACAATAAGTACCAGGCTAAGAAGGAGCGCTTGTCGCCGATGCTTCATAAGTTGAAAAGAAAACTTTTTATTGAACATGTGCAAACCCCCCTCGCCTATGAACGGTGACTAGAAAAAGAAGCTTTAGAACCACTCATGAGAGCCTGGAGCAAAACACGGGTGACAATAACTGCGCTGAAAACGCTCGCTAAAATCCCTATGCTTAACGTAACAGCAAACCCTCGAACAGGACCACTTCCAAAATAATAGAGAACTCCTGCCGCTATAAGAGTAGTAACGTTGGCATCAAGAATGGTTGTTAACGCTTTTTTAAATCCTGCATCAATTGCAGCACTAGGCGTTTTACCCATTTCAGACTCTTCTTTTACTCTTTCATAAATCAAGATGTTTCCATCTACTGCCATTCCGATAGTCAAAATAATACCGGCTATTCCTGGCAAAGTCAGAGTTGCCTTCAAGCTGATAAGGCCAGCAAAGACAAGAAGGATACATACACCAAGCGCAACATCGGCTGCTAAACCAAGACTTCTATAGTAAAGCAACATAAAGCCCAAAACAAGCAAAGTACCAATAAGTCCCGCTTTAAGTCCAGATCTGACAGAATCTGCTCCGAGGCTGGGTCCAACAGATCGGTTTTCTATTACTTCTACAGGAACAGGAAGGGCGCCTGCTCGAAGCATTATGGCCAAACGCTGAGCTTCTGTAGCAGAGAAACGTCCTGAAATCTGCGCATTACCACCACTGATACGCTCTTGAACCACAGGCGCAGAAACTACATTTCCGTCAAGGATAATAGCTATCTGTTTCCCTACATTATCTGCCGTCGCCTGTTCAAAAAGCTTTGCACCTTCAGAATTAAACTCAAGAGTAACAACTGCCCGCCCCAAATTATCAAACTGAGTCTTGGCATCAACAAGATGTTTCCCGCTTACAAGAGCTGAACCAAGCAAAAAATATCTGCCTTCATCATCTTGGGCGACAATTGCACCTTCAATAGTTTGAGACTGTTTTTCCAGTTCAGATTTGTATGTTTCAATTTCACTCTTAGCTTCGTTCCATCTTTCTTGGGCCGTTTTGAATTCTTCGTCGTTAACATAATTAGGCCGTTCAGGGCCAGGAGGGACTGCCGGAGTTGCACCGATAACCTTCCGGAACTCAAGCAAGGCTGTTTTTCCAATAAGCTCAAGTGCTGCTTCAGGATCTTCCACACCTGGCAAATCGACTATTACACGATCCCGTCCCTCTCGCTGAATCACCGGTTCCGCAACACCATACTGATCTATACGATTTCTTAAAACAGCCAATAGCCGTTCTATACTATCGTCAGTAAGGACACTACCTGGCACAGACTTTGCCTGGAGAACAATATGCGCTCCGCCTTTCAAGTCAAGACCTAAATTTATCTTTCCTTTTATAGGAAAGACAGAGAGCAGGGCGGCAACAATTACCACTGCAACTAAGACAAGCCGCCATCGGTCTTTCTTCAACATGACTTTAACCTCCCTAAACCTTAAGTTCCAAAAACTTTAACATTGAACAAAATCATAGAAAAAGGAGCGGACACTCAGAGTATCCACTCCATTTACACTATAATATAAGAGTTAACCTACTTCTCTTCATCTTCCTTTGTCTCTTCTTCAGAAGGAGCCTCGGAAGTAGCTTTTTCATTGCTTACTGCTGGCTCAGCTGCTGCAGATCTCTTATTGATGATAGAAGATTTGAGAATACGAACCTTCACACCGTCTGCTATTTCAAGAATTATGCTGTCATCTTTCACTTCGCGAACTGTACCAAAAAAGCCACCTGCAGTTATAACCTGATCGCCACGAGTCAGGGCTGCCAAAAGATCATCATGCTGCTTTTGACGTTTCTTTTGCGGCCTAATGATAAAGAAATAAAAAATAAGCACAAATATTACGAGAGGGAAAAGCATCCCCAAAAGACCACCTTGCGCTCCACCAGCTCCTGTTGTCTGACCACACTGCTGATTCAAATAAAACGCCTCCTCTTCTAAATTCATCCCTTTGAGTTCAACAGTGATATTCTAGCAGAATATCAAATCCATAAAAGGGTTTATTATTACTCTTCTCTATGTTTGAGATAAAAAAGTAATTTTTCGAGCTCTACAGATATATCTACACTATAAACAAGCACACTATCAGGGGCAACAATAGCCAAGGGAGAAAAGTTAAGAATCCCTTTTACAGTGCCGACAGAAACTATTTTATCAACACATTCCTGAGCCACGGATGATGGTACCGTCAAAATAATAACTTCAATACCATTCTTCTTCATGACATCATATATGTCATCCATGTGATAGCAAGGAATACCAGCAACTCTTTTCCCTACTTTTTCAGGATCTACGTCAAAAAGCACTTTAATATCAAATTTTGAGCTTTTGAAAGCTTTATGCCCGAGAAGGGCTTCGCCCAGACGTCCGACCCCCACAAGGGCTATAGGCCATTTTCGCGGAGAAGCAAGTATTTCATCAACATGTCTATACAGTTTCTCTACGTGATAACCCACCCCCCTTTTTCCAATTTCACCGAAATAAGAAAGATCTTTTCTTACCTGACTCGCTTTAAAAGCAAGCATCTCTCCTATTTCTTGGGAAGAAACTACCTTCTGACCTTCATGATAAAGCTGCTCTAATAATCGATGATATTGAACAAGCCTTTCAACTGTAGGTTCAGCAATTTTCATTTTTTCACGTCCTTCAATCTTCTCTCAAAATATGTGCGGCCCTCTGACTATGAAATTTTGAAACGAGACAGCCCCGCATAGCCAGTTCCAAATCCTTCTATTTCTTCCTCTATGCGAAGGAGTTGGTTATATTTTGCTACTCTGTCAATACGTGCTGGAGCTCCGCTCTTAATTTGACCTGCTGCTACAGCAACGGCCAGATCACTAATAAACGTGTCATCCGTCTCTCCAGACCGGTGGGAAATAACGGTGCTATATCCATGACGTACAGCCATATCAATAACATTCATTGTTTCACTTACCGTCCCTATTTGATTCAATTTAATCAGTATAGAGTTGGCAACTTTCTGATTAAACCCTTCTTGCAACCGCTCTGGATTCGTAACAAAGATATCATCTCCAACCAATTGCACAGACGTTCCTAATGCATGAGTCAGAGACGCCCACCCCTTCCAATCGTCTTCAGCCATTCCATCTTCAATAGAAACAACTGGATATGCTTTGCAGAGATCAGTATAATACGAAATTATATCGCCTGTATCCAGAGTTCTTCCTTCACCGGCAAACTCATATTTACCATCTTTGTATATCTCAGAAGCAGCAACATCAAGGGCTAAACTTATCTGATCACCAGGAGTATAACCAGCTTTTTCTACAGCTTCAAGGATCAAATCGATGGCCTCTCTATTGCTTTGCAAGTTGGGAGCAAAGCCACCTTCATCACCAATTGCCGTACTGTATCCACGAGTCTTAAGCGTCTTTTTCAAAGAATGGTAGGTCTCTGCTGCCATACGAAGGGCTTCTGCAAAAGAACTCGCTCCATGGGGAACAATCATGAATTCCTGTATATCAAGATTATTATCGGCATGAGCACCGCCATTGATTACGTTCATCATTGGGGTAGGCAAAAGATATGGTCTAATTCCTCCCAAATAAGCCCAAAGTGGAAGGCCATGATCTTCGGCTGCTGCTCGTGCGACAGCCATTGAAACTCCAAGGATAGCATTGGCTCCCAAATTTGATTTGTTATCTGTTCCATCTATTTCTAATAACGCCATATCAATGGAAGCCTGCTCTGAAGGATCACTCCCCACAAGTTCCGGCCCAATTTTATCGTTTATATTTCCGACAGCCGTCAATACCCCCTTACCCATATAGCGGTTTCCACCATCCCGCAATTCCAAAGCTTCATGAGTACCTGTAGAAGCTCCGGAGGGTACCGCAGCTGTTGCTATAATGCCGTTATCAAGCCAAACCTCTACCTCTACTGTAGGATTTCCTCGTGAATCAAGAATTTCTCTTCCATAAACACCCGCTATGATACCCATCCCTATCATCTCCAATTCAAAAAATTCCGTTTACCACGGCTTTTCATCAGATTTAACACGACGTTCCTCTTGCAACTCGTAAGGTATTGACTCTTTTCTTCTTATCATCTTTTCGTCGTCAATTAAAACTTTTATCGTGAGAACACGTGTTGGGTAGGCTATTTCTACAGTGTCTCCCATCCGAACCTGAGCGGAAGAACGACATTGGCGACCATTGAGGCGCACGGCTCCTACTTCTACCATCTCCTGAGCCACGACTCTCCTTTTTACTAACCTTGACTCTTTCAAATATTTATCAAGTCTCACATTGTTCCTCCATACACAAATCTAGATTAAGTATAACAAAAATTTGTATTAGCGAGCTTTCAAATTTTTGGCAATTTTACTATACTCTTCTAGCTCTTCTCTCGTTGCTTTACCTTGCAACATCCTTTTCTCAATTCTTTTAAAAACATTTTCTGACTTTCTTCTATGCAATGCTTCTGAAACAGCTTTCCAACACTCTTCTTCTTCACTGAAAGAGTCACAAAAAGCCCCTCCAGAAGCCAAAATTCTAAATGGGAGTGTTTCACTCAAATTACGCCAATGCTCTTCTAGCTTTTCTGGAGATTGCCCAGAGAAAAGAGCTGCTATCATACCCTTAAGCCCTTCATTATCTATAAGCAGAAAAACTTCATCAGGGTCAACTGTTCGACGCCGCACGGGGTTATTCCAAAGACAATATACGAGTGCCGCCTCAAGAGGGTCAATAGTTTCATTTAAAGCATTATGTTCCTCTTTTTGAGCATCTCCGTCTCTGTGCTCTGACACATTTGATTTTGACACGTTTCTTGCCACACGCAGAGAGTCAAGCTGAAGCTGCAATTCGTGAGGAAGAACTCCTAAAACAGCACTTACTCTCGGAACATAAGGCGCAATATCGATAGGATTCAGCTGAGCAAATCCTTGAAGTAAATCTTCAACGGCAGTTCTTCTTGTCTGAGGATTTTCAAGTTGCGATTGTCGCAAAGAAAGGTGGAAAAGGACTAAAGGCAACGCTCTGTTCAGCGATTTATTGAACAGAGCCTTTCCATCTTCATGGGAAAGCAAATCATCTGGATCTTTTCCTGAAGGCAATCCAACGACGCGAACATCCAAGCCACATTGCTGCAAAACATACATACTCCGTACTGTAGCCTCTTGTCCAGCTGTATCTGAATCGTAACAAATAAAGCAAAGATCCGTAAAGCGTTTTAATAGGCGCGCCTGATCTTCTGTCAAGGCTGTACCTAAGGACGCAATAGTTTCTTTATATCCTGAAAGATGCAATCGGATTGCATCCATATATCCTTCAACAAGAATCGCTCGCTTCTTTTCTCGAATCTCTTGTTTAGCTACGTGTAATAAATAGAGATTTTGACGCTTACTGTATAAAAGTCCTTCTGGGCTATTAATATATTTTGCTCCATCTCCATCTGTAACTCTTCCGCCAAAAGCAAGAAGTTTTCCTGAAACGTCGCGGATAGGAAAAATAATTCTACCCCTAAAACGATCATATACTCCTTTTGTTCCCTCTATGACAAGTCCACAATCCAATGCTTCTTTTAGAGAGGTTTTTTCTTTTTTCAAATGGCTCCATAATGAATCCCATGAAGATGGAGCCCAACCTAACTCAAACATTGGTGCATCTTCTGGCGTTATATCTCTCTTATTGAGATAATGCAATGCTATACGTCCACCAGGCTCTTTCAAAGCTGTACGATAAAATAGTAAAGAGAGCTCCATAATATCAAATAAAGAACGTTTGTCCTCACTTTTCCCAGACACAGAAGGAACAGAAAGAGTCACTCCAGCCTTGCGAGCAAGAATTTCTAGAGCTTCTCTAAAGTCTAGTCCTTCAATTTTCATAATAAACGAAAAAATGTCTCCGCCTTCTCCACATCCAAAACAGTGAAAAGTCTGCCGATCAGGAGAGACTATAAAAGAAGGGGTCTTTTCTTGATGGAAGGGACACAAGCCTTTAAAGTTTTTGCCTGTCTTATGAAGACGAACATAGTCGCCTACAACATCAACAATATCAAGTCGTTCTTTTATAAGACGAACTGCATCCTCACCCACCTGAGATCACCTCCACTTAATACAGCATAAGAAAAAAGGGGAAGGATATCAATCCTTCCCCTCAGAAAATACAATCTTTACAATAAACTTTACCTAACTTACATGAAGAGAGGAGCTAAAACCAAAGCTACGACTGACATCAACTTAATCAAAATATTCAAGCTTGGACCAGACGTATCTTTGAAAGGATCTCCCACTGTGTCTCCTACAACTGCAGCAGCGTGATTACTTGTTCCCTTACCGCCGAAGTTTCCTTCTTCTATGTACTTTTTGGCGTTATCCCACGCACCACCCGAGTTTGACATGAAGATAGCCATCATAACACCGGTAACGATAGATCCTCCGAGAAGACCACCCAATGCTTCAGGACCAAGAATCAATCCAACAAGAATAGGGGTAATGACAGCCAAAAGACCAGGAATAACCATTTCTTTCAAAGCAGCGCCAGTTGAAATATCAACACATCGCTCATACTCTGGGCGTCCTGTTCCCTCCATAATGCCTGGAATCTCACGGAACTGTCTTCGGACTTCATCAATCATGGATTGAGCAGCTCGTCCAACAGCCTGAATTGTCAAAGCGCTGAAAAGGAAAGGTAACATGCCTCCGATGAACAACCCCACCATAACCTGAGGATCTTTTAAGTCAATGGCATCAAGATTAACAGCATGCGCATATGCAGCAAAAAGAGCTAACGCTGTAAGAGCTGCGGAACCAATGGCCAAACCTTTACCCATAGCAGCTGTAGTATTCCCTACGGCGTCAAGTTTATCGGTAATTTCGCGAACTTCATGAGGAAGGTGACTCATTTCTGCGATTCCACCAGCGTTATCAGCGATAGGTCCGTAAGCATCAACGCTCAGTGTCATTCCAGTGATTGAAAGCATACCAACGGCTGCACATGCAATACCGAAGAGGCCTCCAAATTTATAACCAACAAGAGAAGCAACACAGATCAGTATAACAGGTATAACAGTGGATTTCATTCCCACAGCTATACCGGAAAGAATAACAGTAGCTGGTCCTGTCTCTGAGGATTTGGCGATCTGCTTAACAGAATTATAGTCTCCAGACGTATAAATTTCAGTCACATAACCAATGAGAACTCCCACAGCCACTCCGGAAAGAACAGCCCAGAAAAGAGTTAAGTCTCCCAAAACAGCTTTGGTTACAAAGAAAGAGCCTGCAATCATAACTCCGCCTGTTACAAAGGTACCTATTCTGAGAGCAACCTGTGCATTGCCGCCTTCTTTAACACGGACAAACATCGTTCCGATAATGGCTGAAACAATTCCTAAACCAGCCAGAAGAAGGGGATAGTAAATGCCACGACCTCCAAAAACGGTCAAACCAATAGCCATAGCTGCAATAATCGAATTTACATATGATTCAAAAAGGTCGGCACCCATTCCGGCAATATCTCCAACGTTATCACCAACGTTATCGGCAATAACAGCTGGATTACGTGGGTCGTCTTCAGGAATTCCGGCTTCAACTTTACCAACCAAGTCAGCTCCCACATCGGCAGCTTTAGTATAAATGCCTCCACCAACACGAGCGAAAAGAGCAATGGAGCTTGCTCCGAAACCAAAACCTGTTATGATGTTGGGATCCTTGAAAAGAACGTAGCAAAGCATTATTCCAAGAACACCAAGACCGACAACAGACATCCCCATAACGCTTCCGCCACGGAAAGCGACACCAAGAGCCTCATTCATTCCATGAGTGGCAGCATAAGAAGTTCTTCCATTAGAGCGTGTGGCAACTGTCATGCCAATATATCCAGCGATAGCACTGAAGAGAGCACCTACTAAGAAAGAAACAGCTGTCCCCATGCCGATTTTAAAGCCAAGAAGAGCTCCAACAAGTATTGCGAAAGGGAACAACCAACGATACTCCCTCGAAAGGAAAGCCATTGCCCCACCATGAATGATTTCTGAAAGTTCATTAACTCTTTCGTTTTTGACTTCAAACGCTTTAATTTTGCTATATGCAAAGAAAGCGTAAACGAGAGCCAGAACTCCAGATCCTACTACGATCCAAAACGCCTGAGAATCCATACAAAGAAACCTCCCTTTAATTCATAAAAACTTGAAAAAGACAGCCCGCCTCAATAGGCGGGCAACTACGGCCAAAAACTCAGTCAATTATAGTAAGGAGAGATAGTAAAGACAAGTGATAAAACCTATTTCCTTTTGTCTTTCTTTATAAATATTTCAATATTTCCATTTAATTTTCCTATTTTCTTCAAAGAAGAGAGCATGCCCTTTATGCCACCCTCGATAAACTCCGCTACAAAAGGTTTTAAATGTATATACTCCCCTTCTACAGTCAGAGTAAGTTTATTGGGATTTGCCTTACGAGATAATGAAAGAATATATTCCGCCAAAAATTTTTCTTCTCCAACATAAAATATTTGTCTTGAACATTTCGTCTCTTTTTCTCTCTTTGAATTCAAACTGTAAAAAGCAACAACTCCCAAAATATCTGAAGGACAATCTTCAGGTTCTCCTATCCAAACCTTCGGGTAGGAGAAAGATTTTCCCCCTTCAATTAGAAGAATGTCAAGATCAGGCTCTATATTATACTGTATTTTTTCAAGGGGCAAGTCTCCTGCTTTTTCATATCGATAACCATCAACACCCCAATAAAGCACCGGGATATCGTATAATAAAGCTTTTCCCGTATCTGTATGGCATGATGATAAAACTTTTTCATGAGAGTGTTTGACATAAGTAACTTTAGCATCAGCTTCCTTTAGATATTCAAGCAATAAAAGGCAAAGGCTTGTTTTACCACTGTTTTTTATCCCAGCGACAGTAAAAATAAAAGCCATATCAAGTCACTCTTTCGCCCGATCTGAAGGAGTCTCAATCGGACTTGTTTTCACGCTGTATTCTCGTATGTAGCCCTTCCAGATATTTCTATAGCTATCAAGCAAAAAGACAAAAAGGCTTATGATCAAAGGCCCCAAGAACAATCCGAGAAAACCCCAAGATGCTAAACCCCCGACAACACCTATAAAAATAATAAGTACGTGAGCTTTTCCTCCGCCAGAAATAAATATGGGACGAATAAAATTATCGACCATACTCACAATGGTAAGTCCCCAGATTGAAAGAATAAGAGCTTCTTTTATCTGCCCATTGTAAAAAAGATATATAGCTCCCGGCCCCCAAATAAGTGGTGTACCAATAAAGGGTATCATTGCCAGCAATGCCATAATTGCGCCAAAAAGTGCAGGGCTAGGGAGTCCTACATACCACCATCCCAGAGCTCCGAGAACACCCTGAATACCGGCGGTAAGGGTGATGCCATAAATAACCGCTTGTAGAATTTGCTTTGCCCTATTGAAAAAAGCTTCTTTTTCTTTTAAAGGAAGAGGCACAATATCATTTACATAGTCTAGAATAACGTGTCCGTCTCTAATCATGAAGAAAGAAGCCACAACAATAACTATAAGTTGATAAAGGATACGTATAGAATCTCCCAAAAAAGATCTGGAGGTATCTGCTAACGTGGAGGCAATCCATGACCCAATCTGTTCTATGACATTGACTAAGAAGGGATAATCCTCTAAGAAAGGACGTATTCTATTGGCAATTATTTCAGGGAAGAAAAGATTCATCAGTCCTTTGCCTTGTTCAATGTTCACCTTTGACAAAATCGAGGCGAGATGTCCATATATTCGTATTCCTTCCCTAGCCAGTGTAACGCCTACAAAGATGGCTGGTACAACTATAAGAAGAATGAGAATCGCTGTGGATAGGACAGCTGCAACGTTAGGGTATTTCCCCTTAAATAATTTTCCGTGAATAATTTTATAAAAAGGATAAACAAAAAACGACAATATGGCTGACCATGCCAACGGACGAAGCAGATTAAAGGACACCAGATATGCAAGAGCACCCAATGCTAAAAAAACAATTGTAAACGGAAGGAAAAAATTTCGAATCCGTTTATAAGGCCGCCGACTCTGGTATGTCAAAACAATCTCTCCCATCCCACACTTCAATTATAAACATTTATTTTTCATGAACTATTAATTCTGTAACATCTGGCCTCGAATAGTGGCCGCAGACATCAAATTCCATTCTAGCCCTTGCAGACTCATCGGGATTAATGTCGGCATAAATGATGCATTCTTTATCCCAAACAGGTTCAGTAACATAGTGACCGTAAGGATCGATAATGGCAGAGCCTCCATTACAGGGTGTATCAGGCAGCTTTTCAATTTCAGCAGCAGGGCCATGGTATCCAACAGGATACATTTCTTTTGTAAAATACTGATTAACATGAAAAACATAACATTTGCCCTCAATAGCAATGTGCTTAATAGTACTATGCCATTCAGGATTATTGTTAGTATTGGGGCATAGATATAATGAAACCCCCTTCTGATAAAGTGCTACACGAGCGAGAGGCATATAGTTTTCCCAGCAAATCAAAGCTCCCATTTTCCCCCATGGCGTATCAACTACAGGAAAATAATCCTTGTTGGCATCTGCCCAAATCACTCGTTCTGTACCTGTAGGCTTCAACTTCCGATGATTACACAGCAGGTCTCCTTCCGGGGAGAAAATCATATTGGAACAGTACAATGAACCATTATTATAGTCCCGCTCGGTATAGCCTATGCTAACATAGGCACGTGCCTCTTTTGCTGCAGCACCTATCTTATCAGTATCTCCACTAGGGCAGAGGAGTGCATTGTCATAATAGATTTTCCAGTCATCTCGACAAGCTTCCGTTCGTGAACCGACGGTAAATCCATATGTCAATCCATACGGATAACAAGGAATAATAGACTCAGGAAATATAATCAATTCTGCTCCATTCGCGCCAGCTTCTCTAATTTGTCCACAAACCTTTTCGATAGTGGAATTCTTATCAAACATAACTGGGGAAGCCTGGACCAAGGCAACTTTTAAATATTTTGATAAGTCTTTCATAGCAACCTCCAAGCAAAATACAACTTATATTGTCCAACAGTAAAAGTATACCAGTTCCATAGACAAAGAGTATATAGATTTATTGTTGATTATAAAATCACCTTGATTTATAATATCGAATTCGTATTCAATATATACCGCAAGTTGACGGTGTATTTTTTTACTCTCATTATTGAATATAAATTCATTTTTAAGGAGATACTCGAATGAACAAAGAAGAAAGAGTTCAACTTATGTTACATGGAGATTTAAAGAAAACCTTATTAAAAATGGGTATTCCAACCGTGTTTGGAATGCTTATCAATGCTCTGTATATCGTTGTTGATGGCTATTTTGTTACTGGACTTGGTACATCGGCTTTTGCCGCAGTCTCTGTAGTATTTCCATTGGTTCAGATTGTTATTGGGATCGGTCTCGTTTTCGGTACAGGAGGTTCTTCCTATATAGCTCGATTGCTGGGAGCTGGGGAAAAAGAGCGTGCTAATCGCACTGCATCTACGACCCTGTTCGGCGGGTTGATAGGAAGTATTTTTTTCATAGTCCTTTTTCTCCTGTTTATCAAACCTCTGCTCTTTACGTTGGGAGCTACTGAACAAAGCTATGGTTTTGCCCACAAATACGCCACTATTATCCTATCTGGATCAATATTCAATATTCTGTCTATCATAATGGGCAATTTAACGATAGCGGAAGGACGCGTAAAACTTACTATGATAGGAATGACAACAGGAGCTGTTCTCAATATTATTCTTGATCCAATTTTTATATATACTCTGTCCATGGGTGTTTCTGGTGCTGCCATTGCCACTGTCTTAGCAGAATTCATTGCTAATATATTTTATTTCCAGTTTATTTTACGGAAGAAGAGCTATCTTCATTATTCTCTCAAAAACTTTCGACCAGATAAAATTATGTTGCAAGAAATTTTCAAGATTGGTCTCCCTAGCTTTTTTGTTCAACTGCTTACTAGTCTTTCTATGGGGTATACCAATCAACAAGCCAGAATGCTTGGCGGAGATGACATGGTGGCAGCAATGGGCGTCATGTTACGCTTGATGGCATTGGGATCTTTTGTGGTTTTTGGTTATACTAAAGGTTATCAACCCGTTGTTGGAGCAAATTATGGAGCAAAACAGTATCATCGAGTACGCTTGGCTATCCGCACTACTCTTCTTTGGCTCACTAGTTTCTGCGCTATTTTTGGAATATCGATTGCTCTTTTCAGTCATCCCATCGCTATGGCATTTTCAAACGACTCTTTAGAAGTTTCAAAGCTCGCCTCAAAAGCACTTTTATTAAATGGGCTTATCTTCATTGGTTTCGGATTTCAATGTACCTATTCGCAGGCGTTTCTGGCGCTAGGGAGAGGTAAGGAAAGTTTTATACTGAATATATCTCGACAAGGAATATTTTTCTTCCCAGCAATGTATTTTTTATCTAAATACTTTGGGATCAAAGGTATTTTTTGGGCTCAACCTATAGCTGATATTTGCACGATTATCCAAACGTTATTTTTAGTTCTTCGAGCAAATAAAACACTGCACTTTTGACAATAAGGGGGAGGAAGTTTATGCCGCAAGTTTTAAAAGAAGAAATTCGTGAACGAATTTTTTACGCAGCAGAGGAAGTTTTTTATGAAAAAGACTTTCGAAGTGCAAAAATGCAAGACATTGCGAATCGTGCAGGGATTCCGGTAGGACTTATCTACTCCTATTATAAAAACAAAGAAGACCTGTTCAATGATGTAGTTGAACCTGTATATTTTGCTTTTCATCAAGCAATTAAAGAAGAAGAATCGTCTCTACATGGATTTACTTCGAAAAGTTCTCAAGATGCTGGAGTAATATATATGAACAACCTTTTTGCAAATCATAAAAAACTTGTAATTTTAGTGGACAAGGGCTCTGGGACAAAGCACGCACACGCAAAAGATGAGCTTGTTCATATTCTTGAACTTCATATTCGGAAAGCGCTAGATTCAAAAACAATCAGACACTATGACAACATGCTTATTCACATTCTAGCATCCAATTTTACGGAAAGTTTGCTGGAAATTGCACGCCATTACAAAAATGATCAATGGGCTCAAGAGATGTTTGCTTTAGTTAATCAGTGTTATTTCAAGGGAGTTGACTCTTTGTGAAAAAGCAGAGCGGCTTCAAAAGAAGCCGCTCTGAATATTTATAGAATTATTTGTAAGCGCTTACTCCCACTCTATAGTGGAGGGTGGCTTACTGGTAACATCAAGGACAACCCTGTTAATTCCCTTAACAGCATTACAAATTCTCCGAGACGTTCTATCTAATACATCGTAAGGAACACGCACCCAATCAGCAGTCATTCCATCTGCAGATTCAACTGCACGAAGAGCAACCACTTCAGCGTAGGTTCTTGAATCTCCCATAACTCCTACGGTCTTAACTGGCAAAAGAATACAGAAAGACTGCCACACTGTAGGATAGAGGTCACTCTTTGAAAACTCTTCTCTAAAGATTTCATCTGCAGCTCTTAATGTCTCAAGACGTTCTTTTGTAAGTTCTCCCAAGCATCTCACTGCCAGGCCAGGACCAGGGAAAGGCTGTCTATTAACGATATCGTCTGGAATTCCCAATAATGTACCTATTGTCCGCACTTCGTCTTTAAAAAGATCGCGCAGAGGTTCAAGAACCTTTAGTTTCATATCATCAGGCAATCCACCAACATTATGATGGCTCTTAATGACAGAAGCACCTTTTCCTTTTTGACCGCTCTCAATAACGTCTGGGTAGAGAGTTCCCTGAAGAAGCCATTCTGCATCCTCAACTTTAGCTGCTTCCGCTTCAAAAACGCGTATAAAGGTCTCCCCTATTATCTTTCGTTTTCGTTCAGGATCGGTAACACCCTTTAGGGCTTCCAAGAAACGATCACTAGCGTCCACATAATGCACATTAAGATCTAATTGCTTATATTGCTCCAAAACTCGCTCAGCTTCCTGATACCTTAATAAACCATTATTAACAAATATACATTCGAGACGATCACCAATAGCCTTTGCAGTCAACACAGCAGCGACAGTTGAATCGACTCCGCCAGAAAGACCACAAATGACTCTAGTATTCTGGGTCGTCTTTTTTATATCCTCAACCATGGTATCAATCCAGTTTCCAAGATCCCAATCTCCAGTACATGAACAAATATTGAAAAGGAAGTTGGAAAGAATTGCCGTTCCGTTCTGCGTATGAGCAACTTCAGGATGAAACTGCAATCCCCAAATATGTTTTTCTTCCATTGCGAAGGCTGCAGGAACCCCACCATCTGTTTCTGCCAAAAGCTTTGCCCCATCTGGAAGTTTGGAAATATGATCACCATGACTCATCCATACTTCAAATGTCTCAGGCACACTCTTCAAAAGCAAAGAATTCAACTCTTTCAGAGAAATGGCTGTTCGCCCATACTCCCGGCTTACTCCGGAATCGACATGCCCACCTAAAAGTTTTGTCAAAAGCTGCATTCCGTAACATACTCCCAAAATAGGAACACCAATATTAAAAAGATCTGCAGAAACAGTTGGGCTGCCTTCTTCCATAACGCTCTGAGGTCCACCAGATATAATAACGCCACGAGGCTGACGTTGACGAATATCGTCAACAGAGGTATCCCAAGGCAATATTTCGCTATGCACCTTCAGTTCCCTTATTCTTCTAGCTATCAGCTGTGTGAACTGAGAGCCACAATCAAGAATCACTATATTATCCATTTACATTCCTCCGAAAAAGAGCAAAATTCTCAAGGTAAATTCGTACTTCAATTATATTACCAGAAAGAGAAAAGAGGGAAAAGAAAAGCCTCCACTTTCGTGGAGGCTTTTCTTCATATTTATATTTTGTCGATTGCTGATATTCCTAATACATGCCTTCCATTCCGCCCATGCCACCCGGGCCACCCGGCATTGGAGTAGCACTCTTAGGTTCTGGTTTGTCAGCAACAATAGCTTCAGTGGTCAGAACCATAGCTGCAATGGAACCAGCATTCTGCAATGCGCTGCGTGTAACCTTTACAGGATCAATAATTCCGGCCTCAATCATGTCAACATATTCGCCGGTAGCAGCATTTAGACCATTACCAGTCTTCAAGCCGCGAACTTTCTCAACAATGACATCGCCCTGATATCCAGCATTCTGAGCAATAAGATGCAACGGAGCTGTAAGGGAACTCAACACAATTGTACCGCCAGTTTTCACATCGCCGGCAAAATCCTCAAGATATGTCTCAAGGGAAGCAAGGCAGTTGATTATAGCAACACCGCCACCTGCAACGATTCCTTCCTCAACAGCAGCTCTTGTAGCGTTAAGAGCATCTTCAATACGATGTTTGAGCTCTTTCTGCTCTGTCTCAGTAGCAGAACCAACCTGAATGACAGCTACGCCGCCAACAAGCTTAGCAAGGCGCTCCTGAAGTTTCTCTTTGTCATAATCGGAAGTAGAATCTTCAAGCTCTCGTTTGATCTGAGCAGCTCTCTTACGAATTTCGTCTGGGTTGCCTGCACCCTCAACGATAGTTGTCTCTTCTTTTGTAATGCGAACTTTTTTGGCTTTTCCGAGCATGGAGATATCTGCACTATCAAGTTTGATGCCGATATCTTCACTAACAACCTGACCGCCGGTTACAATGGCGATATCGTTAAGCATTGCCTTACGACGCTCACCAAATCCTGGGGCTTTAACGGCTGCAACCTGCATTACGCCTCTCAGTTTGTTAACTACGAGAGTTGCCAAAGCTTCTCCCTCGATGTCCTCAGCAATGATCAAGAGAGGTTTACCTGTCTGAACAACTTTTTCGAGAATAGGAAGAAGGTCTTTGATATTGCTGATCTTGCCATCGTGAATAAGAATATAGGCATCATCAAATGCTGTTTCCATTCTCTCAGGATCAGTTACCATATAAGGGCTGATATATCCTTTATCAAACTGAAGTCCTTCGACCATTTCGAGAGTGGTTCCTACGGTCTGGCTATCTTCTACTGTGATAACTCCATCCTGCCCCACTTTATCCATAGCTTCAGCGATAAGCTGACCAATAGCAGAATCATTGGCGGAAATAGAAGCTACCTGAGCAATTTTGTCTTTATTTTTAACGGGAATAGCCATCTTTTTCAGCTCATCCACGACGAAATCGATAGCTTTGTCAATTCCCTGGCGCATAAGCATACCGTTAGCACCAGCCGCAACGTTTTTCATACCTTCACGGATAATTGCGCGAGCCAAAACTGTAGCTGTTGTGGTACCATCTCCAGCTACATCATTTGTCTTGGAAGCAACTTCTTTTACAAGCTGAGCTCCTGTATTTTCAAAAGGATCTTCCAATTCGATTTCTTTCGCAATGGTAACACCGTCGTTGGTAATTGTGGGAGATCCAAATTTTTTCTCAAGAACAACATTACGTCCTTTAGGACCAAGTGTTACACCAACAGTATCAGCTACTTTATCAATACCACGCAGCATTGCATGGCGTGCTTCTTCACTAAAAGTAAGGATCTTCGGCATTTTTATTTTCCCCCTTAATAGAGATCTCGTTCTCGACTCTTACTTCTCAACGATAGCGAGTACATCGCGCTCGCTGAAAATGACAAATTCGTCTCCGTCAAGCTTTACTTCAGTTCCAGCATATTTACTAAAAATAATGCGATCGCCGACTTTAACTTCAAGAGGAAGCTTCTGTCCGTTTTCAAGAACCTTACCGGTTCCCACTGCAATAACTTCTCCCTCCTGGGGTTTTTCTTTTGCAGTGTCTGGAAGAACAATGCCTCCCTTTGTTTTCTCTTCCTGATTGATGACCTTAACGACAAGACGATCACCAAGTGGCTTTAAATTCATTCGAGAATCCCTCCCTAAAAGATAAATATCTCTTTTAACATATTAGCACTCAATGTCATCGAGTGCTAACCGAACGGCTTAGATATTAATTGTCCTGCTTTTGAATCTCAAGGATGGTTAAATGTAATTAGCTGAATTTATTCTTGATAATCCATCATTTCCTCGTTATTTCTCCTATATTCTTACTTTTAAATTCTTTTAAAATACTAAACCAGTGTCCATGAGGGGTTAGGCGCTAACAAAAGATCTGATATATCCCCTTTTTGATATCTATTGAAGGCAGCTGCTGCAATCATTACAGCATTGTCAGTGCAACGAATTGCTGGAGGAATAAAAACCATCCAATCCTTTTTTTTCATCAGAGCCTCTCTCAATCCTCTATTAGCTGCAACGCCACCAGAGATAGCAACTTTCCGAATACCTGTAACTTCGACCGCCCTTTCTAGCTTGGTCATAAGGGCTTCCACTGCAGCTTTTTGAAATGAAGCGCATAAATTTGCCACTGGGAGTTCGACTTTCTTCTCTTTCAAATCATTCACAGCCCACAACACCGCTGTTTTCAAACCACTAAAACTAAAAGCAATTTCATTACTGGATTTTAACGGGACAGGAAAAGAAAAGGCTTTAGGATCGCCTTCGTGAGCGAGTGAATCGATCACTGGCCCCCCAGGATATCCCAAATCCAATAGTTTGGCCACCTTGTCGTAAGCTTCCCCCGCAGCATCATCACGAGTAGCACCTAAAAGACTGTATCTGCCAAAATCTTCTACCAAAACTATCTCTGTATGTCCTCCTGAAACAATAAGACAGATAAAAGGTGGAACTAGGTCAGGAGATGCTACAACGTTTGCAAAAAGATGTCCCTCAAGATGGTTAACGCCAAGAAGGGGCAACTTCCATGTCTGAGCCATAGCCTTTGCAGTCATAACCCCTACCATCAAAGACCCCATCAAGCCGGGACCTGCTGTGACTGCAACAAGAGAAAGCTCTTGAGCCGGTTTAGTTATGCCGGCATCGCCTAATGCTTTATGAACAAGAGGCAAAATAGCCTCCAGGTGCTTTCTCGACGCAAATTCAGGCACAACCCCCCCAAAAGGGGCATGATCTTTAATCTGGCTCGATATTAAATCAGCCTTTACGTTCCGCTGTCCTTCCAATATAGCAACAGCAGTATCATCACAACTACTTTCTATTCCTAATGTTAAAAAGCTTTTTTTCACCTATTGTCACCTCTTTGGTACATTGAAAACCCCGGTGTATTGCTCATATGAGAGTTCTACATTTCGTCCTTTAATCACATATTTAGATGGAACCGAAAAAGCTAACGTTCCAATTGTGTCGGGAGGCAAATCACCCATAGCCATAAAATCTTTATTCGTCAAAATATCCTTTGGATCGACGTTATGAGTGCCAACTTTTATATTTTCTGGAGAAAAATCCCATCTTTTTATGGTCTTATAGCGCATAACAAAGAGTGCTCTGTTTCGCAATTCTTTATTTGAAAAATGGCTGGCGTGCCATTTTAACCAATCAGGAGCATGCGGATCAGAAACAATCCCTTTAGAAAGAGATTCATCAACATAAATAAACGCAACTTGAGCTCGCGCCCCAATGACCATGTCTCCCAACGCTTCTCCCTCTATCCAAATTACAGTTGTTCGTTCATCAATTTTTTGTTGCAGAGTATCGGCTGCGCTTGCAGGCATGCTTGAACAAAAAATAGAGATAGCTAAACACAATAGAAAAGCAATTTTTTTCCCGCAGCGCGTTGTTCTATTGATCATTATGAGAATCTCCCTTCTGGTCTGTCTCTTTCTTTTTTGTAAATGCTCCTCGCAACCACTGCCATTCATGAAATTTAAAAAGCAATGTTCCCACACCATAAATCGCCGCACCCAGAATCATTACAGCAAATAGCCAGCTGCATCTTACAATAAGGCTCTCCTCAATGGGAAAAGGATAGAGAGCTTTAAATTTCAATAACGCAGCTGTCATAATTCCTAATATGGTCCCCATCCGAAATGTCCACTTCATACCCAAAATTTCTAATGGATGATTAATTCTCCGAGCTAAAAGATATCCACCAACAAAAGAAGAGAAGGTGAATCCTAAAGACGCAGCAAGAGCCAAACCGGCAAATCCCATAGGCTTAACAAGAATAAGACAGAATATAACATTGGAAACCACGCTCGACAATGTTACAAGTAAAGCTGAACGGGGGGTGCTCTGTGCATAAAGTCCCCTGAGAAGAACAGTTGTACAAGCCATTCCAGGTAGTCCCCAAGCATACATAGCCAAAGCAACTCCTGTTGCATGCCACGCCCAAGCGTTAAAGGCTCCCCTAAAAAATAATATATTAACCACTTCATCAGCAACGAGAACAAGACCCACTGTAACAGGAAGAACCACAAAAAGAGCAAACCGTACCGCATCTCGCATTGTCTCTCGAAACTCCTTTGTATCGCCAACCGCACAACGAGAAAGTTCCGGCAAGACTGCCTGAGATATGGCAATTACAAAAAGTCCTAAAGGCAATTGGATAACTCTATTGGCATAATTCAAAACAGAAATAGCCCCATCCTGAAGAAAGGATCCTAACATACGACTTATAACGGGATTGACCTGATTCAACGATAATCCAGCGGCATAAGGAAAGAAAAGTTTCATTACTTTTCGAAGTTCAGGATCTTTGAATCGAGGCTTTTCCGGCAAAAGCATTATCCCTTTGAATCCACTCCAAACCCATTGGAGAGCCATTTGACAAAAACCTCCAGCCAAAACGGCAATAATAAGTGTCCATATTCCAAAACGAGAGGCCATTACGAGAAGAATGATGAGATAGACAATATTGCTCAGCGCAGGTGCTATAGCTGGAACAAAATAAGAATCAAGACTATTAAGAACCCCCATAGCTAAAGCAGCAAGCGAAACAAAAATTAAAAAAGGGAACATCCATCGTGTCATAGAAATTGCCAAAGAGGCTTTGACAGGGTCGAAACCTGGGGCCATAATTTTGACAAGATAGGGAGACAAAAGGACTCCCCCTAACACAACAGCTGAACCTGCCAGAAGGAGAATGCATAAAGATTGCCGCGCTAAGTTCCTAGCCTTGTCTTTTCCTTTTTGAAGAAGAGTCTGGGAAAAAACAGGCACAAACGCAGCCGAAAGAGCTCCCTCTGCCAGCATTTGTCGAGATAGATTAGCTAACGTATATGCAATATAGAAGGCATCAAGTTGACTTGATGCCCCAAAAATAGCAGCTGTTACAATTTCTCGCGCTAAGCCTAAAATTCGGCTAGCAAAAGTTCCAACCATCATTACTAGAGCGTGTTTAACCATTCGGGAAACACGAGAGGACATGAAATACGCCTCCTGAAAAAATTAGCAAGAAATGAGGTGCTTTCTTTGAGTTCTATTATACTTTGGGGTATTGGCAACCCCCTTTTTGGCGACGACGGTGTCGGTCCATTTGTTGCTGACGCGCTACGAAAAGAAGGACTACAACGCTCGATAACCGCTATTAATTGCGAAACTATGCCTGAAAATTATGTTGCTGATTTAAGACGGAAAAGTCCAAACACACTTCTCATCATTGATGCTGCCGATATGAATCTTGCTCCTGGTTCTCTTCGGCGCATTCCTTTTGACATGGTAGAAAATATCAGCTTCAGCACTCACGGCTTACCGTTAGGAATGCTTCTAGGAGATTTAGTGCAAAAGATCTCTGTCATCTACATAGGAATACAACCATCAAACCAAGATCTAGGGGCTCCTATATCAAACGAAGTAAAAAAGGCCGCTCAAGAGCTTCTCGTAATACTTGGAAAAGAAGATTTTGAAAGTATACCCCTACTTCACCATGAAAACCTGTCACCCAAATAAAATTTTCTTGCAACATCACTCTGGGCAACTTCATCGGGGGAGCCTTCTATTACTATTTCTCCCTGATGTATAAGATAGGTTCGATCTGTAATAGCCAAGGTGTCACGAACATTATGATCCGTAAGCAAAATACCGTATCCCTTAGCTCGAAGACTCAATATAATCTGCTGAATATCGTAAACAGCAATAGGATCTATGCCGCTAAAGGGCTCATCAAGCAATATAAAATCCGGCATTATGGAAAGGCACCTGGCTATTTCGACTCGACGCCGTTCTCCACCACTGAGAGCATACCCAGGAATATTAGCTAAATTAGTCAGGCCAAATTCTTCCAGTATGTGGGAAACCATCATATCCATTTCTTTCTTACTCTTTCCCTGTTCTTGGAAAATAACTTCTATATTTTCTTTTACTGTAAGATTTCTGAAAACAGAGGCCTCTTGAGGAAGATATCCCACACCTATACGCGCTCGTCTGAACATGGGGAAGGGTGTAATGTCTCTTGAATCAATCATCACTCGACCTGAGTCAGGTTTAATAAGACCTACAATCATATAAAAAGTGGTCGTCTTTCCTGCACCATTAGGACCAAGGAGCCCCACAATTTCACCCATATGAACATCAATATTCACAGATGAAACTACAGTGCGCCCTTTATAGGCCTTACAAACATTACGGGCCTTAAGAATCTTTGCGCTCATCTTCTGAGTTTCCTTTCTTATCCTGCATCTGAATTGTAACTTGGGGTTTTCCTGATGCAGACATCTTTCCTGACTTCGGAGAGTAAAGTATTTCTTCTGCTCTTAGCGTACGTTCCGGCTGTACCGCGAGAGCATTGCCTCGCACTTTTACCAGATCCTGAGCTTGGGAATAAACAGCGTTAGAACCTGTAATACGAGTTTTTTGTCCATCAGTTCCAGTTATGATAATTACAACATTTCCAGAAGCTTGAATATCCGATGTTTCCCCATTCTTGATTTTTCCTTTTATTGAAGAAGCTGAAAGAAACATTTTCTGCTGACTGTCCTCAAATTTTTTTACTTTTTCTGCTTCAAAAGCAGTTTTACTCACTTTCAGCTCCTGAGCCTCTACAGAACGCGGCCCAATATACCCAGATACGCCTCCTAACAAGGAATACCAACCATTTTCAGAAAGGTCGCCTTCCAAAGTCGTACTCTTAAGATCTACAGGTTCTTGTTCCCATTTTCCAGTAATATGAACTCCACCTAATAGAGTCACGTGGCGATTATCAAGATTTCCCTTTCCAGTAGGAGCCATAATAAGCAAATCAACTCTCTGTATGCGAACGTTGCCATCAGCAGTAAAATCACCTGTTCTAGAGTGATACACCATGCTATCTGCCGTTACATGGGCCTCTACCGCCCATAAAGTACCTGCACAGATACAAAGCAAGGCCAAAATAGTTAAAATTTTTACATGCCTGAGGCTTTTTTTCATATACCTTACACCGTCCCCGTAAAAGATACGACGTAAAAACGCCGCAGTTATTCTACATTATATCTGCTATTGGAAGAAGCTCTCTATTAGGACTTCTTCTTTTCTTGAAATTTCCACTCTAAAGCCTCTATGGCATCGTCAACAGTAGAAGATGAAACAACGCATGTCACAGCACTTTCCGTTGCTAAAATCATATCAATATTTATGCCTTTATGAGCGAGAGCAGAAAAAACCTTTGAAGGAAGTTTTATATCAGTTCCATCAATCAAAACAGATACCTTCGCGATCTCAGAATCAAAGGTTACCCCCTGCGCTCCAATTTCCATAGACACAGCTCGGCAAACACGTATTGCTCCCTCTATTCCACTCTTTTGAACTAGAAAAGCAATATCATTAACTTGTCCTCTCATAACGCTCTGAACAATCATTTCCACTCTGATTTCAGCATCGGCAAGGGCAGAAAACAAAGAAGCAGCTATACCTGGAATATCTGGAACCCCCAACAGGGCAACTTTGGCCACATCTAAGCTTTTCTGAATCTGACTGTTAGTTTTCTTTTTGGCAGTTATTTTAAAAACCTCCCCTCAAAAGTGTAGATTTAAAGCACGCTTAAGCCTTCACGCTCTTCACTAAGAACAAAAAAACGGGAGCGAATACCGTATCGTGAAAAGATGGAGCACATATGTCTGGCAACGTCTCCTGCAACTTCTTCTGTAAAGGCTATCATACTTGGGCCAGATCCGCTAATGGCAACTCCGAGACAACCGGGAGCATTAGAAAGTTCGTTAAGTATATCTTCTCCACCAGGAAAAAGGCGAGCTCGAAAAGGCTGATGTAACCGATCCCCCATAGCCCAAGGTAAATTGTTCCAATTGCCGGTACTCCACGAAGCAGCAAGAAGGGCTGCTCGGCTTATATTATAAACAGCATCTTTCAAAAATACTTTTTCGGGAAGGGCATCTCTGGCACTTTGTGTACTTACGCGCACATCAGGAACAGCGACAACAGCAAATATGTTTTCAGGTAAGGGGGGCAATTTAACAAACCTGACATTTTCTTCATCAATGCCGCTCACAACCATACCTCCCATACAACAAGGAACGACATTATCCGGATGTCCTTCAAGCTGAACCATTAACGGCAATAATTCTTCTTTAGGAAGAGGAGCTTCTCTCAACACATTAGCAATAGCTATACCAGCGACAATCGCTGTGGAAGAACTTCCCAATCCTCTAGCCATAGGAATAGCATTTAAAGAACACAGGTCAAGGCCAGGTGGATCTATTCCCCATTTTTTACAGGCATACTCATAACTCTGGACAAGGGCATTGTTATCTTGGCATAACTCTCCGCTACCTTCCCCTATTACTTCAATGTTATATGAGCCTGATTTTAAAAAACCTTTAACATCGAAAAAGTTGTATAGCGTTAATGCCAACCCTAACGTATCAAATCCAGATCCTAAATTAGCACTTGAAGCCGGAACTTTTACTCTAAAAAGCCTCATAGTCCTAAAACTCCCCCCAACGCTTCAATTGTGCCATCGACAGCAATAGGATCAGGCAATCCCTTGAGAGGAGCATCGGGGTCCTTTAAACCATTTCCAGTGAGGATAAGAACAATGCGCAATCCCTGCGGTAGTTTTCCACTCCTCTTCAATTTGAGAAGAAACGCAAGAGGAGCACACGAAGCGGGTTCTGCAAAGACACCATCATGAGAAGCAAGTTCACGTTGAGCCTCAAGAATTTCTTCGTCAGAAACAGAAGCAAATTGGCCACAACTCATTTGAATGGCCTTAATAGCTTTTTCAGCATTTACGGGGTTACCGATTCGAATAGCAGTAGCAACTGTCTCTGGATTCTCCACAGTATATCCACGAACAAGAGGTGCAGCTCCCTCTGCCTGCACCCCCATCAAACGAGGCATAGTATTTATTTTTCCTATCTCTTTGTAGTATTCCAACCCTGCAGCGTAAGCACTAATATTTCCAGCATTTCCAACAGGTAAAACGATCCAATCGGGAGCCACCGACAATTCGTCGCAGATTTCCCAAGCGGCAGAACGTTGCCCCCAAAGGCGATAAGGGTTAAGAGAATTGACAAGGGTAACTTTTTTAGATGAGGCAAGTTCTCTCGCCAAACGTAGAGCTTCATCGAAATTTCCTCGTACAGCAACAACCTTTGCACCGTAAATCAGAGCCTGCGTTAGCTTCCCTAAAGCTACTTTTCCCTCTGGCAATAAGACAAAACATGAGAGTCCCGCAGATGCTGCGTAAGCAGCTGCAGAAGCAGAAGTATTTCCAGTAGAGGCACATATAACGGCATTCGACTTTTCTTCAAGAGCTTTAGCCACAGCCATAACCATACCTCTATCTTTAAAGGAACCACTTGGATTAAGGCCATCAAACTTAGCCCAAAGAGTGACGTCCAACTCACGACTCAAGTTTTTTAAAGGAATAAGAGGAGTATCCCCTTCAAGCAACGTTATACGTGGTGTTACCTGAGTTAGAGGTAGATCCTTCTCGTATCTATATAGTATTCCCTGCCTAGCCATTTTTCGCCCTCCTTAAAAAATAAAAAGCCCACATCTCTCCAAATAGGAGACGATGTGGGCTACACTCGCGGTTCCACTCCATTTCCGGCATAAGCCGGCTCTCTTTCCGCAACAGATAATAGGGTGCGGTTTCCGTGTCTTATCCCTATACTACAGGCTTCGACACAAGCTCCAAGGTGGTCTTCGTTCAGACAATCCGCAAAAAGCTCTCAGCCGCTGGCTTTTCTCTCTGTTCCGGATAAATACAAAACTACTTTCCTCTTCATCGCTCGTACCACAAACAAATTTTACATTTGAGGTAATCTTATATACTTAGTTTATATATCTGTCAAGAAGAGATTTTTTCTAATCTGTATAATCTTGACCGTCCTTTAAGGAATGTCCTGGTACACGATCAACTGTAAAATCGGATCTTTTCCCTAAAATTGCTTGTTCGGGAGTACCATTATGATCAGAGCGTTTTGCAATAAACTCAAGAACTCTATCAGCAGAATCCACTGCATTAAATGCCTTAATAAAACGCGTTGCCCATTCCTCTGTTTCATCAACAATTCGCCCTATAATTTCAGGGGACTCGCTCTGAATTATATCTCCCATGGGCAAATTAGCTTTTTTATAATTTCCGTCTTTTCTACTGTATCCTTGAGCGTCACACCACTCTACAATTTTCTGCCATGTTTGCTCAGTTACACCACGATTCGGCTCTTTGACATACGCACCGTTTTCTGTAATGGCGTTCCCCGTATCTGGATCCATTTTGATTCCAAATATAATGTTCTGGAAAAGAGTCGCAACATTTCCCTTATTAATGCCAAAACGGGCAAATTTAGCCACCTTTTCAATAGGAGTACCAGAAATACCGTGCTGCGCAATTGACGCACCATAAGGGCGAATAGCATTGGCTATTTCAAGGGTTCTTTCAAGATCTATGCCTTCCTGCTGGCCTGTATCATAAGTTCCATGCAAACTGCCATTAGAAATAGCAAGAAGATCTGGGAAGATTCCCCACGAATTAAGCCCTCCAATAAAGAATTTTGCTTCCTCTACTGTGGTTAATTCCCCTGGCCCTTTTATCTCACCTACTTCAACTTCCAATCCAAGATAGGGAGGAATATGCATTGCTACATCACGAGTGCTGCAAAGATTTTCCCAATCTGGCAAATGAGAGGCATCAATGGCAACAGAAGTCCATCCTTCTTGAATAATTGAAGGAATATGACTTACAGCCTTGAAAAGATCCGCTTCGGACTTAATAGCATAATGGTCGACATGCAGACCAAAGATCACACCATGTCCCAATTCAGAAGAAGTTTTTACTGCATATTCCGGAAGATTTTGGAAATTTCCGGCACAGTACGTCGCTTCTGACTTCGCTATCTCAATAAAAACAGCCGCATTCAATTTTTTAGCAGCCCTGAACACACCTTTTATTGTCAAAGGGTTCCGTGCATTAGCTGCAAGAATAATAGCATTTGCTTCTCTGAAGGCTCTAACAATGTCTCGACCACTGACCAATCCAACTTCTTCATTTCCCCATAAAGCCTGAACGTTCAGAGGGCGTTTTTTCAGCATCTCTTTATATGAGGCGCTGTTCGTTCTCATCCGTTGTCACGCTCCTTATATAATTTTCCTAAAATATTTTTATCTCAAATATAGACACCCATAAATGACATACAATACACTATACCACAAGCTTTTTATAGGGCTTGTTCAACCTTACGAATTGTCTCATCATCAAGCCAATTCATCCAATCCTCTTTGTATTCCTTGAGATACCAAAGAGCTGTTTCTTCTGCAGTTGCTTTATTTTTTTGCATATAAGCTAACGCCCTATTAGACTTATCTAACGTTGATTGATACTTTTTCAAGAAAGTGACAATATCAGGATTTTTTTTTGCAAAATCAGCATTAATAAGTTTAAGAACTTTTGATTTGGGATAGGCGCATCCATGATTTTCTTCCCATTTTTCCTGATCGAACAATGGTTCTTCAAGCATTGTCATATCAAGAGTACCCATTATTGCGGTCGGTTCCCAATGATAAACCAGAATCGGCTCTCCTCTTTGATAGGCACGCATAATAACTGTCGTCAAAGCTGTTCCTGATCCTGGATCGAACGCTATGAAATATTCATCTAATCCATACGCTTCGAATTTATCTTTATTAATGGAATGACAAACCCATCCAGAAGGAGCATTATAAAATCTTCCTTTGTTTGGTTCCTCTGGATCTTTGAAAAATTCCCAATATTTTGGAAGATCCATCACAGACTTTAGATTCGGCAATATTGGATCAATCCCTCGTTCGGGATCTCCTTTAATAACGTATGTAGGGACATACCAACCTTGAGGAGCGTCAGGATAAGTATTGCCAAGACTAAGAACCTTTCCTGCTTCTTTGTTACGTTTCCACCATTCAGGAACGTTATCAACCCAAAGGTCCAATACTACATCATAATTTCCTCGCTCAAGCCCCAAAAGACCTGGCATTGAGTCAGCAAAAACATAGTCTATTTTTTTGCCATATCCGTGTTCCAGAATAAAACCAGCCACTCTATTATGTATTTGAACAGAATCATAACTTAGATCAATCATAACAATCTCTTTTTGACTGGCTAATGCTTTTGGGGAGAAAGGGGAAATTATTAGAGACAAACCACTTATGAGAAGTATTATCGAAACAAAATATTTTTTCATATAGCTACCTCCTTTATTCCTAAGCGAAGACATATGAAGCATAGCTATACAATTTTCTTTCGGGGAATAAACCATTAACAATAATTAGTTAACAAAAAACACAACACTACATAATAAAAAAATCACCAGCAATTTAGTAGTTTGTCACGCCATTTATTTTCTTCTAGTAAAAATATGCTTCATATGCACAACACTCACTATAAATTAACATGTTGGAACTATTGCGTCAAAGAAAGAAGGGCACTTATCACTAACAATCCTACTATATTGCAAACAGAAAAGAAGAATTCTTTTGTAAAATCCTTCTTTTCTGTTCAGTTAAAAAACTAAGATTTTAACGTAAACCATTCCACATGATCATAATGATAGCTATAGGAGCAAAAAAGCGCAGTATCAAAAGCCATGGAGACATAAGAGCAAAGTCAAGTCGGCCATTGTTGGAAACATCATCTTTGATTCTATCTGTTACAACCCATCCAACAAATAAAGAGATCAAAAGACCACCTGTAGTCAAAAGGATGTTATTGCATACCCAGTCCATGGCATCAAGAAAACTCTTTCCAAAGAGATTAATAGGATAGGCTCCCTGAGAAAGAGCCGATGGAATTCCGAGAAGAAAGATAGCTGTTCCCATAAGAAAGCAACTTTTTCTTCTACTCCATTTCAACTCATCTTTACAGTAAGATACAACAACCTCGAAAAGAGATACTGACGAGGTAAGAGCAGCTATAAAGAGAAGTGCAAAAAAGAGCGCTGACCAGACCATACCGCCCCACATTTTCGAAAAAACTGCGGGCAAAGTTATAAAAGTGAGACCCGCCCCAGCCCCTGCATCGATGCCAAAAGAAAAAACAGTAGGGAAAATGATCAATCCAGCAAGAAAAGCAACAAGGGTATCAAGAAGAGTAACTGTAGCAACTGATTTAGGAATATTTTCATTCTTACCAATGTAGCTGCCAAAAGTTATGAGAATTCCCATACCGAGAGAAAGTGAATAAAAAGCTTGTCCTAAAGCATCAATAATAGTACTTCCTGTAACTTTTGAAAAATCTGGCTTAAGATAAAAAGCAATACCTTTTGATGCGCCTGGAAGCGTCAAAGCCCTGACAACAAGTATCAGTATGATAAGGAAAAGTCCTGGCATTAGAATTTTGCTGGCCCGTTCAATACCTTGACCAACACCTTTATACACCACCATAACAACCATAAGCATAAAAGCAAAAAAAGCCAGAAGAACTTGAGTAGGATTAGCAATAAAACCTAAAAAAGCATTCTGTACAGCCGACGTATCATTAAGAGACATAAGGCCTGTGAAAGACTTAAAAATATAAGCGAATGTCCAACCTCCGATAACGGCATAATAAGAAAGAATAATAAAGGCTACAGCCAGCCCCATCCAACCAACGAGAGGCCAGGCGCCTCCTTTTAGCTCTTTGAAAGCTCCCACAGCATTCTTTTTCGCTGCGCGACCAATAGCAAACTCTGCCAACATTACTGATGCTCCTATAGTAAATGCCAAAGCAATGTATATCACGAGAAATGCAGCTCCACCATTTTTACCCGTAATATAGGGGAAACGCCAGATATTTCCAAGACCAACTGCTGATCCCGCTGACGCAAGAAGAAAGCCAACCCGGCTTCCCCACTGCTCCCTTTCTTTTTCTTCTTGTCTCATAAAAATCCCTCCCTGTAATATTTGAATATTCAAAACAGATAGACGCATAACATAAGCGCTCTTTATGGCGTTAGTAATTTAGCTATTTAAGAATTTAATGTGATCTTGATGACTGAATAAAAAAAAGGGCCGAACCCTAAAAAGGGCCCGACCCCGAAAAGTCTGCTGGCTAAAATCAAATGCCAGTAGGCGCTCCGGAAGAGGGCCCGCAGCTAATAATAACGAGGAGTATAATTATTATGTTAACTAAAGTATTTCGATTTATAATCACTACGTTCCCCTCCTTGCCTCTGGTGTATTTTGTATCCTCGAAAGTGGCGCTATTCTATATGTTATTTTCAGACTTGTCAAATTCTATTTTATTAAATATTTCAAGGTTCACCATTAAACACATTTCTGCGAAGAAAAGGGGTTGCAGTTTCATAAAGACCATGGTAATATACCCATCGCTGTGTGAGACGTAGAATGTTGGGGAATGGTGCAACGGCAGCACGCCTGACTCTGGATCAGGTAATCCTGGTTCGAATCCAGGTTCCCCAGCCAGAAAAAGAGGCCCCATCGACTAGTGGTCAAGGTCGTCACCCTCTCAAGGTGGAGACACGGGTTCGAATCCCGTTGGGGCTACCAATATAAATTTAAAAGAGGCTAGAAATTCTAGCCTCTTTTTTTGCTTTTTGGATAACAACGAGAGAAGAAGAGAACTCTCTACTTGCCTTCGTCTTCCTCTTTTAATCTCTCTTCCCAAGTAATAAACGAGTGGTAGTAAAGTTCGTCGCCATCATCAATTCCACGGGTAATTTCTGTTATGTGGGTATGGGCGGCACCAATCTGCTCCAATACATATTTTACAGCTACCTCTGGCATACTGTGTTCCCCACAGGTATAGATATCAAGAGCCATATACTGAGCTTCTGGCCATGTATGGACAGAAAGATGCGATTCACTGATGACCACAACGCCGCTCACTCCATTGGGAGGAAATCGATGAAAGGACACGGACCAAACCTGCGTATTTGCTCTTTTTGCCGCTTCCACTAAAATCTCTTGCAACCGTTCAACCTGTCCGATAACGTCCCCACATCCCGAAGCCTCAACAATAAAGTGGTACCCCTTTGGTGACATTTACCCTCCTCCTCTTTCTACAAACAAAATTGCCCTCAGGCCAAGTGGAATAAGTATAGTACAAAAGAACACAAAAGCACAAAAAAGAAAGTAAAAAATCTTGAATACTTTTCACACTGTTCCCAGCACAAAAAACTATAAAGCAAAACGATAGTTAGCTAATTATTGTGAACGCTTTAAAACGGGGGTAAAATTAAAATTAAAAGTGTAAGGAGGATAAAAAGATGGAAACAAGTTATTTAAAGTCTGGTAAAAGGATTCTTGAACTAGATGCCGCTCGCGGAATCCTCATGATTTTAATGGCTCTTGACCATTCTTCATCATTTATAGGTAACATTCACTTTAGTGAAATGTGGGCTTTGCCCATGCCGGATTATGGTAATTCTCTGCTCGCTTTTTTCACGCGATGGATTACACATCCTTGTGCTCCTGGTTTCACTTTCCTTATGGGAACCGGAATGATTCTCTTTGTTGAATCAAGGATAAAACGCGGTTGGAAAGCGCATGCTATGCTTCGTCACTTTTTCATCAGAGGATTTATTCTTCTATTTTTATCACTCACTTTAGAGAATTTCTTTTGGAATTGGGGATTTTTAACTAAACAAGGTGGTCCCAAATGGTTCATCTTTTTCACTATTATTTCAACATTGGGTATCTCTATGATGGCAAGTTCGCTGTTAATGAAATTACGCTCCTTATGGTTAGTAATCTTTTCGATGATTTGCATTATTGTAACTCCGTTCTTTCTTCCCTTAGGTCTCCCTATAAAAGAAATAGCTGGGCAACTTTCTATGTCTCAAATTCTTCTCTTTACACCTTGGGAATTTAAAACCTTTGTGGGGCCAATAGCTTTTTGGGTCTACCCACTTATGCCCTGGTTAAGTATAACTCTTTTAGGCATAATATTCGGACGCATTCTTATCAAGTACAGAGATGGTGCCTTTAAAAAAACAGGCTTGGTCGGCGGAGCTTTTCTACTTATCTTTGCCGCAATGAGATTCGCTGGATCTTTAGCCAATATAAATACACTGAAACCAAATGGACTAATAAGCTTTCTTTCCATCACTAAGTACCCACCAAGCATAACTTTTATCCTCTTAACTCTCGGCATTTTATTTCTCGTGTTGGCAATGCTTAACCATTTTGCTTCTCATATGAGTGATAAAAACCCTTTAGTAATTTTTGGGAGAGTGCCTTTGTTCTATTACATGCTCCACCTTGCTCTTTTTAGTGTTATGGGCAAAATCATCTCTGCATCAGGATATGCTGTAGCATACGGGGCATGGGGGACAGGAATCATTTTGCTTTATTTTCCCTGCAAATGGTATGCTAGATTCAAGAAAAGTACCTCTATAGATTCAATTTGGAGGCTATTCTAAGATCATATAGTTAAGACAAAACATAAAAAAGCAGCTGATGGAATATTCCATCAGCTGCTTTATCATTCTAATGGTGGAGCTAAGGGGATTCGAACCCCTGACCTCTTGAATGCCATTCAAGCGCTCTCCCAGCTGAGCTATAGCCCCGCATCGCGAAACGTGAGTATTATAAGTAGCCACAGCAGTTCTGTCAACCTCTGAAAATTTTATTTTCTTAAAAGGGGACCTAAAATCACTGCCTAAGAAGGGTCTCAAGCATGATTGTCCTTATATATTGGCAATGAGAAAATATAAAGATACCTAAATATAACCATGAGGAGAACTTTTCCATGACTTTAAAAAAATTAGCAACAACACTTTGCTGTTTTTCCACTTTAGCCCTTTTTTATCTCTGGGGATCTATTCCAGCTGAAGCTATAACTCGTGGAATAATGGCGGAAGCTATTGTTGATGCTTTAGCGATACCCAGATGGACAGGAGAAGAAAGATTCTCTGATGTGCCTGAAAATCATCCCGCCTTTTCAGCCATAGAAACAGCACGGTCATACGGCATTATATATCCAGGAGAACGTTTTCACCCTGATTTGGAAGCAACACGAATTGAAGCCCTTTATTTCGCTTTTAAGGCTATGGGGTGGTCTCATGAAGCTTCGCTTATGGGGAAACTCAATTTTGAAGAAAATAACGAGATTCCGGAATATATGGTTTCATATCTATCTCTTGGCAAGACTTGTGTACCAAGTGCTCCTCAAAAGTTCTTGACTGAACCTAAAGGAAATTTAACGGATGACGATCTTAAAAGTTTAGTTGATTGGTTGTTGCAATGTCGTCAATCAATTGTCTGGGATGAGATATTTCACGGGAAATATACGTCTTTACGCATACATCGCGAAAAGATAGGGACACCTCCTCGTTCATGGGCTATTTTTGTAAAAGAAGCGCCTGATAAGAATTCAGCTCTTCTATTGCAAGAAAAAATATCTCTTCAGGGATTACCTGCTTTTATAGCAAATACTGAATGTGCTTTTGCCGTATTTGTCGGTCCTTATTCTAATTACGTAAAAGCATGGGAAACCCTCTCTGCTATGCCTTCGGAATTTGTTGGGAATGTAGTCCCCTACAGTGAGCAAGGGAGCAACGCTCTTTTTTGGGCAGCTATATGCTCAATAGATGGATATTATCCATCTATCATAACTGCACCTTCTCAAGGAAGATCTCTAGCCTCATTAAGTAATATAGCCAAGAAGGCAAAGGCAGAAGGAGGGATTAATGGTGGTTTTTTCGCTAGTAAAAAACCTATCGGGACCTTACTTATCGATGGGGAACCTGTTTCTCCCTCATATACGTCACGTTCTGCCATTGGGTGGTCAGATAAAGGAGAGGCTTTCTTCGGCAATGGAGAGTTTCGAATAGTGCTGCGAAAAGAAAACTGGATCGCGCCAGTACCCCTTTTAAATACAATGCCTCCACAAAATAGCTTGGCCCTTTTTTCGTCTGAAGCAGGTCCTCTTGCTCGTCCTCTGCCCCAAGACAGCCAAGCCTTCTTATTAACTAACGGGCATGTTAGTGAGCTTAATGGAATATCTAAAGCTAAACGAATAGTTCCTTCAGGAAGTCTTCTTTTAGCTGCTCGAGGAACAGGAATACAAGTTGTACGCTCTTTACTGGAAAAAGGGAATCCACTCTCTGTTGAAGTTGAGTGGCGTGACCCAGTTATGCAAAAATCAAAGTTTGCGTTACAAGGGGGACCAATGCTTTTAAAAGATGGAGAGTTACAATCAAAAAATGAAGGTTTTTCTGTAAATCTTCGTAATCAAAAACATCCACGCACCCTTGTAGGGTCAAATGGTAAGAAACTTTGGTGGGTCGTTATCGATGGCCGAGATCCATGGCACAGCAACGGGGTAACCCTCATGGAAGCAGCTCGACTTGCAGATAACTTGGGAATCTCTACCCTTCTGAATCTTGACGGAGGAGGCTCTTCAGAGCTTATATGGAAAGACTACATCATTAATTCCATTCCTGGTGGGAAGGAACGCCCTTTGCCTTACGGCATTTTCTTTGGTTCGGAAGAGGGGGAATGAAGCCATACTTCCGATTGTGGCACAGCAATACGTATACCAGAACGATCGAAAGCTTCCTTCACGCGTAGGCGGTATTCTCGCGATAAAACCCACTGGTCACCTGGTGTCGTATCAAAGAGGGTTCTCAATAATATAGAACTATCGAGAAAATCGAGAATTCCCTGTACTGTAGGAGGCCCTATAAAAAGAGAAGGGTTCTCTTCCTGCAAGCTATTGGCTGTCTCTTCCATAATGTGCATAGCCTGACGAACATCTGTATCGAAGGGCACGCGCAACTTTATGGTCGCACGAGACCAGTTTTTCGTGTAGTTAGTAATGCCATTAATGCTTCCATTGGGAATAATAATAAGATTTCCATCAATATCTCGTAGGTGAGTGGTTCGAAGGGTTAACTTTTCTACTGTTCCGCCCCCCATAGACGTTTCTATCCAATCCCCTACACCATAATGATCTTCTAATACGACAAAGATACCGTTTAAAAAATCACGAATTATATTCTGTGCAGCCATGGAGATTCCCAAACCTGCTAATCCAACTCCTGTAAGTATAGGAGTAATATTCACACCGAAACTACCTATGATGCTCAGCACAAATACAATGGCAATAACCCATTTCACAACATTTAATGTAATACCTTTCAATGTCTCTACCCGTTGTAAAGCAGATGGGCGTCTTTCATTATTTTCACTTTTTTCTATCCGTTTTCGAAGAAGATCAAAACTTCTGGAAAGGGCCAAAAGAACAATCTTACTAACAATAATCCAAGCAATGAGTAAACCTAATGCAACAATGAGCTGATGAGCAAAAGGAAATGCAGCCCTGATCCCTTCCATTTTTTTCTCTCCTTATCTCTGCACAATAAAACTTACATATCTGTTATATCTTCTATGTTAATATCTGAATGGTATCGCTTCATATATGAATTAAAAGCTTCTAGCTGACTAATTTTAAAAGGGATCTGCCATCCCTTACCGTTCTCTTTAAAAAAACGAGCATAAAACATATTTTTCTTACGCTGTAAAACTACAGAATTAATAACATCCCATGACAACGTTTCTTCTTTTTTCTTTCCCCAAACAGATCGAACATGAACAACTCCCTCTGGAGAAAGAGACATAGAGGTAGAAATGCCTCCTATAGAAAAACATACAACTCCCACTAAAATATAGGGAAACATCAGCTTCAACTCAGCAATAGAATGAGAAAAGAGCTTACCCAGCCCCAGCGCTAAAATTATGAAACCAACGGCTGATGCCATAATCCTCAGCCATTTAGGAAGAGCAAAAGAAGACTCTAAATTTTGTGTTTTCATAACTTACCCCCGTTAAGGAATACGTATTTCATCAAGAGCTTCACTCTCGTTTGATATTTCTACCCCTTTTTTAAGGTTAAGCAATTCTTCATTGATATATTCTGCCTCTAGGTCTTTTTGAACTTGTTCCTTGACTTGCTCATATGGCAAAAGAGCTCCGCCTTTTTCCTCAAGCAATTGAATGATGTGAAATCCGTACTCCGCTTTTATCGGCTCACTAAAATCCGTTACTTTCATCCTCTTAACAACATTAAAGACTTCAGGAAGTTCGCTTTCTTTAATCCATCCCATATCACCGCCATCACGCGCCGTAGAAAAATCCAAGCTAAGCTGAGTGGCAAGTTTTTCGAAGGGAATTCCTGTTAAAAGACGAAGCAAGACAGAGTGAGCTTCAGCCATATTTCCGACAAGTATATGGCGAATATGGTATTGTTTTTCTTGCGTGTATAATTCCGAGTGGTTTTTATAAAAAAGTTTGGACGTTTTCTCGCTAAGATCCCAATTTTTAGAAAGAGATTCAACGTATGCATCTGCTAATACGTTTAAACGTGTCCATCTTAGACGAGCTGCGACATCAGCGTTGAACTGTAACCCTTTAAGTTGGGCTCCTCGCGCTAAAAGCAGCATATTCGTAACGCCATCAAGAAGCTCATTTTGTTCATCATTGCTCATCCGCTGAACTATCAATGCAGCTAAAGCTCTGTCAACTCCTGTGTGCTCTTGTATCAGAAAGAGAATGTCATCATTGCTAACTGTTTCAATTCCAACACGAACTGGTTCTTTAAACTCTTTGGCTTCAATCACTGATGGAAAAGTTATAGCTGTTACAATGCAACAAAGAATAGGAATAATAACTTTTTTAATACTTGTGGGCATTACAAAGTGCCTCCTTTACCGCCTTGCGTCTGAATGATTACCATCTGGAGCTGAAGGATAAGGAATAGGAACATACTGAACAGAAGGACGTCCTAGCCCTGATTGAGGATACAGCTTCATAATATTACAAATTTGAGAAGAAAGATCTGTATTCACCGGCAATCCTAGAGACACCGCTTCTTCCGCAGTTATAGGGTAATCGTGTGTCCATCGACCTTCAGTTAATACTGTAGCCAGTTCTATTGCCTTTTCTTCTCCCATTTTATCTTTTAAAAGGTTATATACAAAAGAACGTGTTTGTTTCACGGCTTTCCTGCTCACGTCAGCAAGTATTAGAGTTGTATCATCAATTTCAGAGACTGGTTTCTCTTCAACAGCTCTTAATATAGAAGCTGCGGGATATTGCCCTATTTGAGGATCCACCGGGCCGAGTACTGCATGTTTATCCATAAGAATTTCATCAGCTGCAAGAGCAATGAGAGTTCCCCCAGACATTGCATAGTGAGGAACAACAACTGTAACTTTTGCCGGATGTTTGTTCAATGCATAAGCTATTTGTTCTGCAGCAAGCAATAAACCTCCCGGAGTATGAATAATGAGATCTATGGGTGTCCCCTCTGAAGTAAGACGAATGGCTCGAAGCACTTCTTCAGAATCCTCTATGTTTATGAAGTTCCGAGAAAACATTCCAAAAAAACCGATGCTCTCTTGTCGATGAATAAGCGTAATGATTCTACTTTTACGACGTTTTTCGCACGTTCTAAGTGCCGTAATTCTTCTCCAATGTAACAATTGCTGCTTGAGTTGGGGATAGATGAAAAAGAAGACAAAGAATAGAAACCATATATTAGATCCTTCCATGAGGCACCTCCTTCATTAAATTCAGGGGGATAGTGCCTTTTATTGTACATGGCAGAACTCTCTCTGTCATCATAAAAAAAGGCGGCTTTAAACTGCCGCCTTTTTTTCTTTCTTTTGTTTTTTGGGAGTCTTTCTACTTTTGACCGTAATCTCTCCGTTACTCAAACCGATAAAAACCTGACTCCCCCGTTTAACTTTTCCTTCAAGAAGAAGATCAGCTAATCGGTCCTCAATAAGCTGTTGTATTTTACGGCGCAAAGGTCTGGCTCCAAACTTAGGGTTGTAACCCTTTTCAAGAATAAACCCCTTCGCCTCTTCACTTACATTGATATCGATATCGTGGACTAACAGTCTCTTTTTAATCTCATTTAACATAATATCGACTATAGACAACATTTCTTTTTTGTTCAAAGGTCTGAAGACAACCATTTCATCAATACGATTTATAAATTCTGGTCTAAATGTTTTCTGAACAGCATCTAAAATATATGATTTTGTTTTGCTCCAATCAAAATAGCCGTCTGTCTCTTCAGTTACAGAAAAGCCCAGAGACGTACCTTTTGCTAGTTCCTTAGCTCCAACATTACTTGTCATAATAATGACAGCATTTCTGAAATCTACTGTATGTCCCTGACCATCTGTAAGTCGCCCATCTTCAAGAATCTGAAGTAAGGTATTAAAAATGTCTTCATGAGCTTTTTCTATTTCGTCGAAAAGGACAACTGAGTATGGACGACGCCTTATCGCTTCTGTTAGTTTTCCACCTTCATCGTAGCCCACATAGCCAGGAGGAGCTCCTATAAGTTTACCAACCTCATGGCGTTCCATAAATTCACTCATGTCCAAGCGAATCATGGCTTCTTCACTTCCAAAAAGAAACTCGGCCAATCTTCTGGCTAACTCCGTCTTTCCGACACCAGTGGGACCAAGGAAAAGAAAACTTCCTACAGGACGTCGAGGATCTTTCATTCCACTTCTTGCACGTCGTATAGCTCTTGAAACAGCATTAACAGCCTCATCCTGCCCAATAAGCTGGCGATGAATTTCCTCTTCCATTCGAAGTAATCGATGAGATTCTTCCTCTGTCAATTGCGCCACAGGAATATTTGTCCATTCGCTTACAATCGTCGCGATATCATCAAAACCAACAAGAGGCTTTTCTTGGTGTCTTCTTGATTGCCAGTTTTTCTTATTCATTTCAAGTTCTTCAGATATCTGACGCTCGGTATCACGTAAACGTGCTGCCTTTTCAAATTCCTGTGATGTTACTGCCGCCTCTTTTTCCTTACGAACTTCTTCAAGATGATATTCTATATCTTTCAACTCTGCAGGAATTTCCATAGTTTTAAGCCGGGCACGAGCCGCTGCTTCATCGATAAGATCAATCGCCTTGTCGGGAAGAAAACGATCCGTAATGTAGCGGGATGAAAGTCGAGCCGCTGCTACAAGTGCATCGTCAGCAATATTTACTCTATGGTGAGATTCGTATCGATCTCGAAGCCCCTCAAGAATATGCACCGTATCATCGATAGAAGGTTCATCAACAAAAACAGGCTGGAAACGGCGTTCAAGGGCCGCATCCTTTTCTATATATTTTCTATACTCTTCAAGAGTTGTTGCGCCTATAACTTGAAATTCTCCTCGAGACAAACTCGGCTTAAGAATATTAGCCGCATCAACAGCCCCTTCAGCTCCACCAGCTCCAATTATTGTGTGAATCTCGTCAATAAAGATGATAATATCTCCAGCCTCTCGAAGTTCCTTCAAAAGCTTCCTCATTCGCTCTTCGAATTCACCTCTATACTTCGTGCCTGCAACGAGATTACCCATATTCAGCTGAACTATTTTTTTCCCTCGCAAAATTTCTGCGATATTACCATCGTTTATCTTTTGCGCGAGTCCTTCAACAATAGCTGTTTTTCCTACTCCTGGATCGCCAAGAAGAATAGGATTGTTCTTTGTGCGTCTCGCAAGAATTTGAATAACTCTCTGAATTTCTTTATCTCTGCCTATTACCGGATCTAATTCATCTTTCTTGCTTTTTTCAGACAAATCAACGCCTAGCTGATCAAGGGTCGGCGTTTTGCTGTTCATTCGATTCTGACCGTCTCCCAGCATTTCGGTTTGGGGCATTCCATCCGCCTCGTTATTGCTGATAAAACGTCCTATTTCTCGCTGTATTACCGTCATATCGATTCCCAAAGATAAAAGAATCTGTGCAGCAACACCTTCTCCTTCTGCCAAGAGACCAAGAAGAACATGCTCTGTTCCTACATAGTTAACCCCCATATTTCTAGCTTCTTTAATAGCGAGATCAAGCACCCTTTTAGCCCTAGGACTCAAGGGAAGATCAATAGGCTTCAAAATAGGTTGTCCTTTGCCTACAAGTTCTTCTATCTGACGGCGCACTTCTAAAAAATTGACACCTAATGAATTTAATACTTGAGCTGCAACTCCTTCGCCCTCTACTAAAAGCCCCAGAAGTATATGTTCTGTGCCAATCACATCATGCCCCATACGAAGAGCTTCTCTGTGAGCAAGCTGAACTACTTTTTTACCTCGTTCTGTAAAAAATTGCCACATAGCTTTTCATCCTTTCAAATGGTACTCCTTTAAGCAAGAGCAAGACCTCGAAGCATTCTTCTCAACACCTCTGCTTGCAAAGCGTTACGTTTATATGGTGAAACATCAAAATCAGACGTGGCCAGCTCATCAACAAAACGCATAGCAATTTCTATTAAAAGACGTTCTCTGGAAGAAAGAAGTTCTCTCTCTTGTAAAGCTGCTAATAATCTCTTAGCATCTTGCTCACTGATAGCATTTCCAACTATTTCATCAATATGATTAACCTTTTCTTCCGGCATATCGTAACAAATACGTACAATACGAATATATCCGTGTCCACCACGTTGGCTCTCTACAATGTAACCTCTTTCTGGAGTAAAACGACTTCTTAAAACATAATTAATCTGACTAGGAACGCAGCCAAAAATCTCTGCAAGATCCTTACGTCGTAGAGAAACTGCGTCTTCCTCTACTTCATCTTCAAAAAGTTTATTAATGTAATCTTCAATAATCTCAGTTAGGCTAGGCATAGCTGAAACCTCCTACACCAAATCGTTGGGTATTCTTATTGTAGAGGGATGGTCAACATTAGTCAAGATAGGCATCCTCTGTACAAAAGTGATCACTTTTCGCCAATTCTCGACTCTTCTCCGTGTTGCATTCGTTTTATATTTTCTCGATGGCGAAATGATGCTAATAAGGCCATGAAGAGAACAGCCAACACGTAGGAAGGTTTGAGTTTCAAAATTAAGAAAAAAACAGGGAGGCTAAACAACGATATAAGGGATGCCAATGACACATATCGTGACACTTTCATTACTCCATACCAGATTATTCCAGCAGTGAGTGCAGCGTATGAGCTATAGGGAGGAATCATAAAAAAGACAACTCCAAAAGTTGTTGCCACTCCTTTTCCCCCCTTAAAACCGAGCCATAAGGGGAAATTGTGACCACAAACGCTGGCGAAGGCAATTGCTGCAATAAGGGGGGGGCTTTCTACATTCATTACTCTTGCAAGAATCAAAACAACGCCACCCTTTATCATGTCAATCAACGTTACGGCTACAGCCCACTTTTTACCCATTCGGCGCCCGACATTAGTCGCACCAATATTCCCTGAACCAAAATTTCGAATATCTTCGTTACGCAAAAGTTTTACGATAACATACCCAGTAGGGAACGAGCCTGCCAAATACCCTACGAGAACCCATATCCAGCCAGACATTTTTACCTCCTCACAACAAAAGCATCAACAACAACAGACCCCTTTTTTTTAACAAAAACAGGGTTTATTTCTAACTGAACAAGCTGATCTTCTATGCACGCCAAATTAGAGAGACGAGCAACCATCTTAGCAAAGGCCGCAACATCATAACTAGGCCTGCCCCAGGCACCCTTTAAGAGGGAGTACCCCTTCAAATCTCGAATCATCGCCATAGCGTTTTCTTCATCTACAGGAGCTATTCGCAACACACTATCTCGAACGGCACTCGCATAAACGCCTCCCAGACCAACAGAAAGGACAGAGCCAAAGATAGTATCTCTTTTTATGGCCACAGTACATTCGATACCATCTTTAAGCATTTCCTGAACAAGAACACCTCTTATGTCAGCCTCTGGATTGGCCAAGCGAGCTTTTTCTAGAGTTCGCCCGTATGCATTCCTCAACTCTTCTTCGCTATTCAAGTTTAGAGCAATAATACGAGCTTCACTTTTATGAACGATATTAGGAGACATTACTTTGAGAGCAACAGGGTATCCAATCATTTCGGCAGCTTCAAGTGCTTCTTCCAAAGATTGACATAAGTACTCTCTCGTTACATCGATATTGTGGAAAGCAAGCAATCTCTTTGCATCATATTCTGTCATTTTTTGTGGCAATTTAGGAAGTAGATCCTCTCCTTTTATCACGCATTCCTCACAACTTACTGGCATCATTTTATCAAGAGATGGAACTGGAGCACTTAGACCGGCAAGTGCTCGAGCACACCTTCTAGGGCTGGTAAAGAATGGAATGCCTTCCTCATTCAACATTTCTTTAACTTCCTCTTCCTCAATATCTCCAATGGAACAACAAACTATAGGATGCGTTTTCTGGCGAGCTACATCAAGTAAAGCAGCCAAAATATTACGAACCTCTTCACCCTTGCTTTCAGTAAGTATTGCTGTAATTATATCCAGGTTTGGAGAATCCATAAGACGACGAAGAAGATACGATATATCCTCTGATCCTTCGGCACCAAGAGAAGCTAAATCGATAGGATTTTTAACGTAAACATTATCAGGAAGACTTTTCTTAAATTCTCTCTGTAAATCTTCGGGAATAGAGGGAACCTTCAGCCCCTCTTCAAAACAATTATCTGAAAATGTAATTCCGGCTCCTTGAGAAGGGGAAACAATAACAGTTTTTCGGCCATTCGGTGGTATAAATGAATTATAAACTCTTGCAAGGTCAACAATTTCATCCACATCTCGAAGAGGAAGTATTCCGAATTGTCTAAATGCAGCATTCCAAATTGAAGAATTTCCCGCAACAACAGAAACATGACTAGTAATAGCCTGGCGAGAAGATACATTAAGCCCGCCTTTAAGAACGCCTATCCGAACCCCTTTTATATTCGCGTCACGAGCCATTCTTAAAAATGCAATTCCATCATGTAACCCTTCTAAGCAAAAAAGCAATAATTTTACAGAGGAATCCTTTAGTATCCATCTGCCAATATCCACTGTGTCAATATCGGCCGTGCCCCCAGTTGTTACAACATAACGGAAATTTGTTCCCGCCATCCTAGCAGCAGATGCGATAGCAAACCCCAAATCACCGCTTTGAGATACGAGAGCAACTTTTCCACATTTATCTTCCCAGCTAAAACTTCCTTGAAAAGGAGAAATAACAACATTATGCTTTAAATTCATAAATCCCATAGAATCCGGGCCTAGAAGACATACTTTTTCCTCTTCCAAACGCTTGTTTACTCTATTGATATCTTCCTGACTCCAAATGCTACTTTGTTCTGAAGAAAGGAGCATAATATACGGAATTTTTTGTTCTGCACATATATCTATCCAAGGTAATACTCTCGGCAATGGGACATCTAAAACAGCCAAATCTGAAGATTTTACTGGCTCTGTGCCATCATGAACTTCAAAAATTTGCCCTGTAAATGCAGACTGCTTTAAAGTTTCTACTGCCCGAGCACACGCACCTCGCCACGCAGATCCCTCACCAATAAAAGTAACTGACTGAGGACTAAATAATCTATCCAAATTAGCATTGAACATTAGAGATCAGTCCTTCCTGATGCTCACATAGAAATAAGGGAGAGCTTGACGCCCTCCCTTATTATAATCAACTATGGGAAGAGAAAAATTAATCGACGAGACCTTTTATTCGATCCGAACCTTTTTTGACATTTAAAGCAACAAGATCTTTCTCTTGAAGCACATCCCATTTCATATTTAAAAGTAATAAGAACAAAGCAGAAAACCCATCAACACGCCAATTTGCGTTCTCTTTTTCAAAAGCTTTAACAATGGATTCCAACTGTTCCATACCGAGGCCGTTCTTGTGAATATCTTTGATAAAGCGATCTAAATCTTCTATTGTTTTTATTTCAGAAGCTTGCAACATATCATAAAGATATGTAAAGCTCTCAGCTAAATATTCTTCAGTTGGATAAAAAGCAGGGAAACCGGCTTTAACTGCATTTGCTGCCCATTCTTCCGCTATCTCTTTATGTTCTTTAAAATAATCTGCTAAATTTTGTTGAGAAAGAACCTGAGATTGCTTTTCCTCTTCTTGTACAGGCTCCGTTCGAGAAGGAGCAACAAGCATAGAAGAATCCTTCGCCGCATCCCACAAAGCTAAAAAGCCTTCGTCAGCTTCTTCAAGAAGTGCACTAAGCCGTATAAGTTTTCTTTTCAATTTCTTCTGTGTCAAAGTATCAGTGGCGGTGGTACTCACTTTGGGAGAAATTGTAGCCCATGCTTCTTGGATCACTGTCCGAACAAGCACTGTACACTTTAAATCTCTATATTTACTCCACTCCCGAAGTCTGCTCCGCTCATTTGAAAGAGAAACAACATATGAAATAGAAGGATACCCAAATCTTTCAGGGTCATTCACCAAACTTGACGTCGTAACTGAGTGGGCAAGATCTACAAGAAATTCTTGCTGCAATATCTTTTCCACATTACGTACGTCTTCTGGGAAATGGAGCAATATCCGCACCTGAGAAAGGTCTTGAAATGCTCCAAGCGAAGAAAGTTCACCTTCATCTCTCTTCGCTAACTCTGAAATAAATTCATCAGGGTTTTTCGCGCTGCCTTGAATTCCATACACCATTATATCTTCTTGCCCAATTAAATCTTGAACAAGATTCTTCACACGCATTGTAAATTCTTCGTAAAGAGAGAGCTTCTCTACGTAAGCTCTGCCCCATTCTTCAGCCTTCCGACCTTCCATACATTAATCACCGCCTGTTAATGTTAGATCATTTCGTCTTCTGCAAACCCGTTAGAGGTATTGCTCCTCCACCAGCTTCTGAAAATCAGAGGCCGTAAAGCCGTCTGTAGTATATATTAAGTCGCGCAACTTGAAAAGGACAATTTAGTTTTCAGGCCTTTTTAAGGCAATTTGCAAGAATTAAATGTAACCTCGCAATATATAAATTGTCTGGCGCGAGCTGTTTTGCTCTTTCAATGGCATCCCATGCCTCTTCTGGAAGACGAGATTGATAGGCAGCATGTGCTAAAAGAGAAGAATAGAAAGCTTCTTCTTGTTGGGCCTTTTCAGCTAAAGAAACGTTATTTTTCTTGTGTAAATCTTCCCAAGCTTGAGACATCATCATATATACTTTACGATCTATCAAATTGAGTTTAATGGCTCTACGCAACGTTTGCAAAGAGTCAAAATGATTATCTATAATTGGTTCTATCCATGTGGGCGTTGTTTTATATGGTATAGAAAGACTTCCGAAGAAGCGTACTTTTTCTATCTTGATTTCACTATTAAGCTCCTCAGTTTCTATTTTTTCCAAAGAAAAGATGTATTCCCACCCTGTACGGAGTAATTCTGCGAAATTCTGCGTTTTACTCAAATCAACCATACGTCGTACTAACTCTTCTGGTGAATTCTTTTTCATTTCAGCTTCAACAGAAAGTGCTAGTGGGCGAGGAGAATAAACAGGCACAATGCGAACCTTTTTCAATGGCTCACTTCTCAATATCTTCTTTTGGGGCTGTATCTCTTTTGTTTCACCGTTTGCATCACGCTGCTCTTCATGAGGCAAATTCTTCGATATTATATCGTCTATTCGGGTATAAAGATTAAATTCTTTATGAAGACCTGCCATCTTCTCAAGACAATACTTCCGTTCTTCTTGTGCTTCCCAATCTCTAGGATTGAGAAGAAGCACTTCTCTATAAATCTGTTCTGCTTCACTGTACGCCATCAATGAAAGAGCACGTTGGGCAGTTTTTTTCTTCTCGTTCGCCTGGGCTAAAATTTGTGATTCTTCCTCCAAGCGCTTTTCATCTTCCTCATGCATAGCAAGGATATCCTCTATGACCCTCTTCTGAGTAAGAGATTCCATATTCCCAGGCTCAAGCAATAAAATTTGGCTATAAGAATCTAAAGCCTTCTGCCAATCTTTCTGATCAAAGAAGCAACGAGCTATACCTAAAAGTGCAGGGATATTACTTTGCTCTATCCGAAGTACTTCTCTGTATGATTGCAGCGCTTTATCTCTAGATCCTAACGCATAGAGCAAATCTCCCAAACGAAGATACGCTTCACTATTATCTGGATCTACTCTCAATACCTTAAAATAAGCATCAACAGCCTCTCCTCGTTTACCTGTGTTCTCGAGAGTTTTGGCTATTGCTATTAAAGCTTCGGTGTTTTGTGGGTTTTTCTTTAAGACCTTTTGATAATAATTTAATGCTTGATTATACTCTTTTAATTCATAAAAATCGTGACCTTTAGAAAGCAACGTTTCAGGCGCAGTCAACGTTTTATACATATACAAACCAGCAGCAGCAGAAAGGGCCAAACCTAAAGCTAACGTTTTTTTCCCGCCCCAAAATGCCTCTTTATTTTTTTCATCTTCTAAATTTTCCGATATAAGCATTTTGGGTTCTGTTTCTGGCTCAATTTCTTTCTCTGGTTTTAATTCAAAATCATCTTCTGCTGTAGACTCGTTTTTTTCTCCATTCTCAAACAGCGACTCAGCTTCTACGTTGATACTTTCTCTCTTCTCGTTTTGTCTTTCTTCTTCAATCTCAATTTGCAAATCTCCCCGTTCTTCAACGTCTGTTTCTACTTCGGGGAATGTTAATTCAAGTTCTGATTTTGATACATCTTTCTTTTCTTCTATTTCCTCTTCGTCACTTTCTGTTTTCGCAAGAGCAACAACAGGAAGGTCAAGAGGTGAATGTAAAGCTACTATAGGGAGCCCTAAATCATTATTCTTATGTTGAACGGTATCGCCACGAAGCCATTCTTCTAAACTTTTTTTCACCTCAAGAGCTCCTTTCTTAAAACATCAATTGCAATTTGAATCTTCATTAAAAAGTCTACCAACATTAACATCATACTGCAATCCCATTCGATGGGTTTTCTCCAGAATGTTCTGTATCCTTTTAATTATTCGATGTTTATGTGACCCGGCCCAGTATATTTGACCACATGATGGACATTGTGTAAATTCATCATAAAATGTCCGAGTAAGAGGCTCTATTGAGTCTAGGATCTCCTTCTTTGGTACAGGGCAAAGAATTTCATTGCATAAGCTACACCTGCTAAAGGGGAGAAGCCATTTATGCACATCATAAAATGTCAGAACTTCTACCAGCTGCGCCCATGGATTCTGCTCTCGAATAAGCCGACCATATACAACAATTTTTCTCTTCAAAAGAGAACGATCACGAGTTAAAACAATACGCTGCTCTTCCATAGAAATTTGGGCAATTTTTTCATCATGCCACTTGCTATTATACGCAGAATCAAGCCCCATAAGCCGAAGAAGGGCCCCTAATTTTGCCACATTAACGTCAATTATAAACCGTGGCATCAAGTAGGGATCAGGACGTAAAAGTGTTGCTTGTGTTACATCTACAGGAGGTAAAAAGGGAAGCACTTCAGCTTGGTCATCCATATCAAGGATAGAGTCAAAACCTGCTGACATGCCATTTATCTTTATTCCCCCCACTTCAGTATGAGGAACACCCAATGCTTCTATCGCATCTTTCACTGAGGTTCGCCTCTTTAATCTAAAGCTCAGTTTCGAAAGTTTCGATTCAGGTCTTTTTAAAAAATATATAAAGACATCAGAGAAAGAAATTTGTGCCCTCATCCCCATACTGAACCCCCCCTTCAAAAATGCCTAGGCGCACATTTATTTGTATATTATAATCGCTTTATGAGATGCATACTTGTAGTTCTGGATGGATTAGGCGATAAGGGAATAGCAGCTATAGGGAAGCATACTCCCCTTCAAGCTGCTCGGACACCTAATTTAGACTATATTGCAAAAACGGGAAGTTGCGGACTCTATCACAGTTGTCTGCAAGGACAGGCTATGCCCAGTGAAATGGCCCATTTTATTATGTTCGGTTATGATCTTGCTGACTTTCCTGGAAGGGGGTACATAGAAGCAAAAGCGGAAGGTTTCCCCGTTCAGGATAATGAAGTCGCTCTCCTCTCAAGAACATTTTCTGTTGCCAAAACAAATAATTTTTATATTCTAAAGGTAGAAAAAATGGATTTGGCACCAGATCTGTTGAAGCCTCTTCACGAAGCCATTAGATTTTATCGAAAAGACAATATAGAAATAGAATTTATCCCTACAAAAGGAATTGCTGGACTTTCTATTATGCGCGGATTGGGACTTTCTTCGGAAGTTACAGATTCGAATCCTATCTACGAAGAGCGCCCCATAATGAAGGTCCTTCCAAGAAAAGACGCCTGCGATTTAAAAAAAGCCCAACATACGGCAGCGATTCTCAATGAATATGTAAAATGGTCATATTTGGTTTTATCATCCCATCCTATAAACATAAAGAGAGTAAACAATAACGAGCCTCCCGTAAACTTTATTGGCCTTCAAAGAGCAGGACAATATCGTCCTCTTCTTCCCTTTCATGAAAAATGGGGACTTAAGGCCTTATGTATCGCTTCTGGAGCAATTTATCATGGTTTATGTTCTATTCTTGGTATGGATATACAGCGAGTCAAAGATTCAATCTTTCCTGGCAAAGACTTGGAGGAAAGACTTCGCATGGCCTACTATGCAACTGACTACGACTTTATCTATGTTCATACCAAAGCTACTGACGAGGCAGCACACGAAAGAAATTACCAAAAGAAAATTGATGTTATAGAGCAACTTGATAAGGCTTTTGAATTCGCTCGGAAACACATTATTCCTGATAACGATGTTTTATTTATCGTTACTTCGGATCATTCCACAGCAAGTGTAGGAAATATGATTCATTCAGGAGAAACTGTCCCTATTCTCATGTCAGGATGTTATGCAAGGAAAGATGACGTTAGAAAATTTGACGAAATAAGCTGCGCCCAAGGCTGTCTTGGATTATTGCGAGGACACGAGCTCATGTATATGATTTTGAATTTGCTTGATCGCGGAAAATTGGCGGGTCTCATGGACTCCCCTATCGATCAACCGTATTATCCGGGCCATTACATTCCCTTAAAGGAGTGAAAAGTATGGATGAACGCATAAAAAAAATTCTATTGGAGAAGCCTGATCTCATTTCTGATTTTCCATCGTGGATGTTGCCATCTGAAGAAATAGAAAAGATGCTAAAAACACAGGATATTGTCATTTTAGAAGTAGCAGGAAGAGATAGCTTTGCAGCCCTCTTCAAGTATATGGAAAATAACACTGTAAAGGGCATTTTGCCAACAATAGCTTATACCGCAACCGAATACGGCCTTTGGGAATGCCTATACGATAACCTTGATTACATGAAAGGTCATTTGAGTACACTCTCTGTTGATATTTATACTCCTGTTGTTATGGGAGCCCCTTCACTCTGGAAAAAGCTTTGCGGCTCAATCACCACCACATCTATTCAAAAATTTGGATTCTATACCCCTTGTATCGGTTGCCACTTATATTTACACGCTATTCGCATCCCCTTAGCTCTTCTCATCGGAGCCAAGGCGGTTATAGCCGGAGAGCGAGAATCCCACAACGGTATGTTGAAAATCAATCAGCTACGTGTATCCCTTGAAGGCTATCTTAGCTTATATAAAAAATTCGATTTCTCTTTGGAAATGCCTATAAGATATGTGAAACAAAGCAGCGATATAGAAAAAATACTAGGCGTTCCGTGGGATCGGGGGAAACGTCAATTAGAATGTGTTCTAAGTGGCAATTATGTAGATGAAAATGGAAATGTCACCTATGATGAAGATGCTATAAAAAAATACCTCAACGACTTCGCCATACCTCTTATAGAAAATTACATTCGAAAAAACATTAGTAATTAAGGTTTTCTGTATAACCGCACATAAAAAAAGGGAAACACAAAATGTGTTTCCCTTTTCAACTCAGATATGGTGCGGAGGGGGAGACTCGAACTCCCACAGCCCAGAGGCCACAAGGTCCTTAGCCTTGCGCGTCTACCTGTTCCGCCACCCCCGCAGAACGACGGTTATTATAATAGGGCTTACCTATTAAGTCAATACGTTTATAAGCTAAAAAACTAAAATTCTCTTCTTTCTTTAATACGAGCAGCTTTTCCGCTGAGTTTTCTCAGATAATAAAGCTTTGCTCTGCGTACTTTACCAAGACGTTTCACTTCTATCTTATCGATTGATGGGCAGTGGATAGGGAAAACCCTCTCTACTCCTATGCCATTCGATATTTTTCTAACTGTAAACGTCTCGTTTACCCCGCCATGTTTACGGGCAATAACAACACCCTCGAAAACCTGAATACGTTCGCGTGCTCCTTCTGTTACTTTAACGTGAACTCGCACAGTATCTCCTGCCCGAAAGGCTGGTACTTCGTCTTCGTTCTTCATATATTTCTTTTCTACCAGTTTAATGGCATCCATTGCTAACCCTCCTTACTCGCATTACGAAATCTTTTATCTCCAACCGAAAAACCTGTCAAGAGTAACGCCCACAGCGGTTCGAACCGAAAGATGATTATAATCTTCCATTCCCCCAGAAAGCGGTTGCAAAAGTGCGGAACACTTATTCAGAACATCTTCGTGTAAGCCGGAAGCCGTACCGAAGAGAAAAAGAACAGGTTTCTGCAACTCAAGAAGAGTGCGCTTCATTTCAAGCCAATGAATAGCTTCATCATGAAACTTTGCAGTTGTCGCTATTACTAAAGGTTCGTCATGCTCTTTATCTTTTATCCACTGAATAGCTCTATCAACATTTGAAACCGTTTTCATAACCTTAAATGCTTCCGCTCTACTGGGATAAGAGGTAGCACCATACCCCTCTACCCAATGTGAAGCCACGGTTTTAGCAAGTTCTCTTTGGCTTTTCAAAGGAGTTATTACAAGAAACTTCCGCACCCCATAGGTACGGCAAGAACGACTAATATCAGAAAGATCCAACCCTGTAAGCGCTGCTGTTGTTTTTTCCCCACAACGATCAATTACAGGATGGTGCACTAAGGCCACATATACACCTTTCTCCAAATAAGAAGAAATATTCGCCCGACTGAGCAAATCAGGACGTCTACATAATGTACGTTGAACAGCCTGCTGCTTTCGCCATCTGTCTATTTCCTTATCATTACCAGAAAGAAGTACAGGTGGAACTTCTTTATCTTCCCATACTGCCGGTCGTGTGAAATGTGGGAAATCTAACATTCCTCTAAAAAAGGAATCCTCCTCTACAGCACCATTTCGCCCTACCACATCGGGAACAAGGCGAGCCATAGAATCGATAATGGCCATAGCGGGAATTTCTCCCCCCGTTAAAACATAATCTCCAATGGAAACTTCAACATCAACATACTTTTCCGAAAAACGTTCGTCTATTCCTTCATAATGCCCACAGATAATGATGATGTGCTCTCGACTAGCAAGAGACTCAACCATTTCTTGCGTAAGCATTGCCCCCTGAGGACTAGGATAGACTACCGTTGACATTCCAGAAGAAGTCTGTCGAGCTTTTTCCAACGCTTTTGTGAGAGGCTCTGGCATGAGAACCATACCGTCCCCGCCAAAAGAATAGTCGTCTATCTGATGATAGTTACCAAGCCCAAATTCTCGAAGATTGATAACGTCGACGTCTATTAGTTTTTTTTCAACGGCCCGGCCAATAATGCTTGTAGAAAGGAAGTCGTTAAAAAACTCGGGAAATGCTGTAATAATAGTAACGTGCATTATTCCCACAATCCTTCAATAAGTTCTATTTTCATGGTTTGATTTTCAATATCCACTTCTTTGATAAACTCTGAAACTGCTGGAATAAAGTGTTCTTTGCCATCTTCTGAAATAACGGCATAGATATCCATTTCCCCTGCAGAAAAAACATCCTTTATTTTTCCTAAATAACAATTAGTTGTTTTCTCATACACATCGACACCGATTAGATCATCAACCCAATATTCCCCTTCTTCCAAAGCATACCTTTCTTCCTCGGGAATTTTGATCAAACCACCCCTGAGACACTCTGCCTCTTCAACTGTCTGAAGTTCCATCGTATCGGCAATGAGAACTCCCTTGTTTTCAGCAATTCTAATCTTTTCAATGGAGAGAACAGTCATTAAAGAGTCGTCTTCACCGTAAACTGCAAGGCTCTCCATCATAAGGAAACGACGAGGGAAATCAGTGAGAGGCATAATTTTTATGCTCCCCCGAATTCCGTGTACCCCTATGATACGCCCTATAGTTACAAGATTACGGTTTTCCATGACTGTCACCTCAGTCTGCTACGATATCAACTTCCACTCTTTCGTTTTCTTTCACTGCCGCAGCCTTGACTACTAAACGTATAGCATTAATTGTAGCTCCACGTTTCCCTATAACTCGCCCCACATCTTCAGGCGCAACTTTAATCAATACCATCACTATGCCGCGATCATTCATTTCTGAAGTGATAAGTACTTGATCAGGGTCTGTAACAAGGTGATCGACAATATACTTAACGAGATTCTGGTAGTTAGACATCATTATTCAGCAGAATTTTTCTCTGCGGCAAATTTTTCCCACACGCCAGCTTTCTTCAATATGCCACGAGCGGTATCAGAAGCTGACGCTCCGTTTTTCAACCAACGAAGAGCCTTTTCTTCGTCAACCTGAATCACTGCGGGATCTTCCATCGGATTATATACTCCAAGAAGATCGATGAAACGTCCATCTCGCGGTGATCTAGAATCGGCGACTACAAGCCGGTAAAATGGGTTTTTCTTACGCCCATATCGGGCCAAACGAATTCGAACTGCCATTGACTATGACACCTCCTGCTTTTACAAAAAATAGATCTATTCTTTCTTTGCCCTCCTATATGGATACTAGAAGGGTAAACCTTTACCGCCAAAAAGACCTTTAGGGAGACGAGGTCCCTTTTTGCCCTTCCCCATATATTTCCAAAGTTGTTTCATTTGATCATATTGTTTAAGAAGTTGATTTACCATTTGTACGCTGGTACCAGAACCTTCAGCTATGCGCCGCCTGCGGCTTCCCTTTATAATTTGAGGATTGCGCCGCTCCTCTATTGTCATAGACTGAATGATAGCTTTGGATTGTTTTAATCGTTTAGGGTCAAGCTCCGCATTTTTCAACTCTTTCATTTTTCCCATGCCAGGAAGCATATCCATAATCTTATCAAGAGGCCCAAGCTTCTCTATTTGTTCAAACTGCAACAAAAGATCTTCCATGGTAAGCTTGTCTTTCTTAAGACTTTTAGTAATTTTTTCGACATCTTCCTGTGATGTAACCTGCTGAACACGCTCTGCCAAGCCCATAACATCGCCCATACCAATAATACGCTGGGCCATTCGTCGCGCATCAAAAAGCTCTATAGCATCAATGCCTTCGCCTATACCTGCAAATTTTATAGGAACATTCGTCGTTGCCCGAATAGCTAATGCAGCACCACCGCGGGCATCTCCATCCAACTTGCTTAAAACTGCCCCTGTCAAAGTCAGTTTTTCGTGGAAACTGGACGCTACCTTTACTGCTTCCTGCCCTGTCATGGCGTCTACAACTAACAATACTTCGTGGGGCTGCACAAGTTCTTTCAATTGGCTAAGCTCATCCATCAAATCTTCATCTACGTGTAATCTACCTGCTGTGTCAAAAATAACAAGATCATTGAGATGAGCCTCTGCATAGGCAAGAGCCTCTTTGGCAACTTTAAGAACATCTTGAGTGTTATCGGATGGGCCGTAAAAAGCAACTTTGCTTTGTTGCGCAAGAACTTTTAACTGCTCTATAGCTGCCGGACGTCTGAGGTCACATGCAACGACAAGAGGTCTGTGCGCATTCTGAAGGCGCTTTGCTATTTTAACTGTTGTTGTCGTCTTACCACTTCCCTGCAAACCAACCATCATGCAAAGAGTTGGTGGCTTAGAAGCAATGGTAAAAGGAACCACATCAGCCCCCATAAGGCTAACTAATTCCTCATAAACAATGGCAATAACCTGCTGGCCAGGAGTTATGGAATCAAGAACCTCACGCCCAACGCAGCGTTCACGAATTGAATCAACAAGTGATTTAACTACTTTGTAATCCACATCAGCTTCAAGAAGGGCACGCCGTACTTCTCTTAAGGCCGAACTTACATCTTCCTCAGATAATTTACCCTTCCCTTTTAATGCATCAAATACAGATTCCAAACGTTCTTTCAATGCTTCAAACATATATACGATCCCTCCCAGGAAAAGGGGGTAGTAACTCTCTACAAACTTTTTTCCAAATTCTCTATTTGCTTTTCAAGGTTCGTTATCCGAGCATGAAGCTTTAGGAGTTCTTCCAACTCTTCGAGTCTGCTTTTCGCTCTTGTTATAAGATCAAAAACAGCTTGCCTTGATGTATTTAAACGCTCAGCTATCTCTGAAATGGAAAGATCTGAGAATTCATGATATTCATAGGCGTTCCGTTGTTTTTCTGTCAAAAGAGGGCCATACAAATCATAAAGCTCGTTAAGGTAAAGACGTTCTTTAAGAAGATTTTCCTCGTTCATAATAAAATCGAACCTCCTCTTAAAACAGAGAAATTATACGCTTCACCACTTTGAGTGTCAAGAGAAAAACCTTTACAGCATAGCTGGACTTTTTTCACATTTCTTGTAATTATAAGGAGGTTGATCTTCGGCCCTTATGGGCAATAGAAGGAGGCACGAATATGACACATTCACAAGATCCATTTGCAGCCGCACAATCTACAAGTAATCGTCAGTTAGGTCTCGAAGTTGTAAAAGCCCTGTCATCAAAAGGCTTTGAAGCGGTCTATGCTGACAATCGTCAACAAGCCCTCGATGAGGTTTTAAACCTCATCCCTCAAAATTCAACTGTTGGAATTCCTGGAAGCGTCACCATCAGACAAATCGGCGCTCTTGAAAAACTCTCAGAACGAGGATGTACTATTGCTCAGCATTGGGATCCCTCTCTCTCGCCAGAAGAAAAGAAAGAGGTTCTTAAAAAAGAGTTTCTATCTGACTATTTTCTAACAAGTTCCAATGCGCTGACTCAAGATGGCATGCTTGTTAATATTGATGGAACAGGAAATAGAGTGAGTGCTATGGCATGGGGTACAAATACTCTAATTTTTGTTGTAGGAATAAATAAAATAGCACGAGATATAGACAGTGCCCTTGCACGGATACGAGATAAAGCTACGCCTCCAAATGCTATTCGATTAAATATTGATACTCCATGTACTCATGTAGGTCATTGTGTTAATTGCAATAGTCAATCACGTGTTTGCAGAGCTGTACTCATTTTGGAACGTCCCACTATGGGAAGAAAAACCCACGTTATAGTTGTAGGAGAGAATCTTGGTTACTAAACACAAAGATGCATTCTTCCTATTTCTCGTGTAAACTTAACGGACCTGAGGAGGGATGCTCAAATGCCCAAGAGAGGGAAAATAGCACTTGTAGTCGCTGGAGGGCAAATTGGATTAAAAAGAGATGAAGAGACGGGAAGACAGCCTTCCGTAAATGGAGAAACAATGCTTTCATGGCTTCCAGAGAGCCTAACGGAAAATGTGGTGCTTGTGGATTGGAGTCATCAACCAAGCAGCCATTATTCTATACGTATGACAACTGATCTCATTCAAATATTGAATAAACTCGTTGTCGATGGCATTGACGGAATTGTTGTTTCAAGTGGTACTGACACGCTAGAAGAGATGGCCTATTTAACAGATCTTCTGTGGGCCTATCCTCAGCCTGTCATATTTACAGCAGCAACGTTACCTTACGACCTTGCCGGAACAGATGCTGTTATTAATTTAACTCAAGCCCTTAATGCCGCTTCTTCTCAAAAATGTTGGGGACTGGGAGTAATGATATGCCTGCAGGACCAACTTTTTGCCGCCGCAGAAATAACAGAAGAAACTAATCATCGAAGGAACGCCTTTATTTCTCCAGATAGAGGTCCCGTTGGAGAAATAATAGGGGAAGATATTCATATACTCAGGGTATATAAACGAGGGAAAATACTTGAAGGAAATCTGGTGCCAGCAAGAAACGTTGAGTTAATATATGCAAATCTTGGAGGAGGCGAGATTCTCGTCAAGATACTTTCTGAAACAACGGATAAAGATCTGGATGGTCTTGTCATTGCGGGGTTTGGCGACGGCGCCGTTCCGCCCTCTTGGATTCCATTTCTAAGAAAAATTATACGAGATGATATTCCTGTTGTTATAACCTCGCGATGTTTCATGGGACGTACTCGTCAATTCTTTGCTTACGAAGGAAGTTTAAATAAACTTCTTGAATTGGGTGCTTATGATGGTGGGAATTTACGCCCACTTCAGGCTCGTTTAAAGCTAGCTGCCGGATTGGGCGCCGGGCTAAAAGGCCCAGATCTTCAAAAATACCTCTATAATGGTTAATAGAAAAGAAGGCGAAGGAATTTTATTTCCTTCGCCTTCTTTTTCCTTTTACAACATATGAACAACATCAAAAATCATTTTTGCTGCACTCGCAAAAATTACTGTAGCTAGAACCCATCTTAACCAATTGTTTCCCTTTGCAATACTAAATCGAGCGCCTAAAAAGCCACCTATCATCGTGCCACATGCAATAATAAGCCCTGTCTGTAAATGCACTAATCCCCGAGAAGCGAAGAGGAGCAAGCTAATAGCTGTGTAACATAGAATAACTGTAACTTTAATTGCGTTAGAATGTAACAAGTCATATCCCGTCAAACCAACAAAAGCCCAAATAAAGAAAAAGCCTACTCCAGCCTGAACAAAACCACCATAGACACCTATAAAGAAAAAGATAATTCTAAGCAACCATGGAGAACCTCTGCGAACGCCTGTACCTTCCCACATTTTTGGCTTAATCACGAGGAGAACAGCCATTATACAAATTAAAATAGAGATAACAATTCGCAAAAAAATTTCATTGAGCTCTATAGCCAAGAAAGTTCCTGCGACTGCCCCTAAAGCTGCTGGAATAATAAAAAATAGCGCTTCCTTAGGACGCAAAACCCCCTCTTTGTGGAACTTCCCGCTCGCGACAAGATTCTGCATGAAAATCCCCACACGATTCGTTGCATTTGCTACGCTCATATCCATTCCAAGAAAAACGAGAAGAGGCAACATCAACATACTTCCGCCACCAGCGGCTACATTTAAGAAACCTGCGACTATACCTACGATTAAAATAAGTGCTACGTTAAAAAACGACACTCCTACCACCCCATTGTAAGACGAAACTTAATATTCTTAAAATGTAGCCTGTTCCATGATACAATATTGAAAAGATCATTTCCCACCGGGAGGTGTAGAAATGAAATACGCAGCGACTGATGAAATGATAGTAATACGTCTCACTGATGGAGAAGACATCCATAATTCCATCAATTATGTGTGCAAAGAACAGGATGTTGACTCTGCGGTTATTGTCTCGGCGGCAGGCATGGTATCAAGCGTCACTTTCGGTTGGTTTAATGGTAAGGAATACGAAAAAGTCACGTATAACGAAGTTATGGAACTCTCTGCTCTGAGTGGAAACGTCAGTTACAAACAGGCAGGAATATATCCTCATTTACACGCAGTATTTAGTCGCCCCGACCATACATGCCTCGCTGGTCATATCTTACACGCGGTCACTTTTCACAATATTGAAATATGCATTATTCCCCTCAAAACTCTTTATTTAAATCGAGAATTCGACGAATGGTTTGAAGCGTTAGCTCCAGAAAAACGTCTATAGGTCTTTTTTAATATCAGCTTTTTCTCCTTCCGTAAGACGGCATAATTCTTCGGGAGAAACGGGGAAAAATGCATGATCAGTACCAGCAGCAGCCCATACAGTTTCATACTGGAAAAGATCCTCATCTAAAAAAGTGGGGATCTTTTCCGGATATCCAACTGGAGAAACCCCACCTATTTTGTACCCCGAGTATTCGTAAACAAATTCTGGAGATGCCATTTTTATTTTCTTAGCTCTCAGAATTTTTTTTACTTTCTTTGTATCAACCCTATTCGGCCCCGACATAAGAGCCAATAGAGGTTCCTCATCAGCCAACAAAAGGAGCGTCTTCAAAATATGTTCCTCAGGTGCTCCTACTGCATGAGCAGCATCCTCAACCGTAAAAATAGTTTCCTTGCTTATGGTGATATTTCCTTCGTAACCGTTCTCATCAAGGAAAGCCTTAACGTTGTCTACTGGATCAAAAACTACGTCCGTCGACACCAGTTACACCTCCTGTGTTTTTTTTATTCTTTCAGACAAAAACTCTATAAGCAACTCCATTGCTCGGGTAGAAACTGTGCCATACGTGATGTAAAAAGAGCGCTTTAATGCCGGGCTAAAAGGTATTTTTGCTAATCGAGGATTTTTCTCCACTGCCAATTTTGAAACTATCCCCGCCGCCGCACCTGATTCAACGGCATTAACCACAGCAGACACATGACCAAAGCTTAACCCAAGCTCTTTTTCTTCTCCGTAATATTCTTTGAAAGCATCTTGCCATAATCTACGAGTAGCGGAACCTGGAACGCGACCCACAATATCAAGAGCCTCTATATCTTTCATTGTTATTGACTTCCGTAGAGCTAAGGGATGATTCGGTGGAACAATAAGAACGAGTTCATCTTCACATAGCGGATACGACTCTAGTCCTGAAGTATTGCGGCTAAATCCAGTGACAGCCAGATCCACTTCTTTCGTAACGAGTTTTTCGATAGCTTCTCTAGAATCAGATATGTAAACTTCAACATCTATTGAAGGATATTCTTTGCGAAATTCGACAAGCATCGATGGCAACACAAAATCTCCCGGAATTGAACTGGCACTTATAGTGACAGTTCCTGCTACTTCTGCTGAAGCGTTAGAAACTTCTCGTTTTATATCATTCAAAGAAGAAACAACTTTCTTAGCAAAATTGTAAAGGATCTCGCCCTCTACTGTAAGCTTAGAACATTTCTGTCCTCTTACAAAAATTTTAATACCCATCTCTTTTTCAAGACGAGCTATATGTTTACTCACCGCTGGTTGGGAGATTCCTAAAGATGCTGCAGCCCCTGAAATACTCCCTTTTTCAAGAATTTCTACAAGGCTTTCAAGCTGTCTGAAATCCACGTCTTTATTCCCCTTTCTTTTATCTTCGTCAATAACAAAATATTTTTAGTCTTTATTTTTACCTTTCATGTAGTATCATTCAGCAGGTAAAAACAGTCAAGAGAGCTTTTTTTGCAACGTAATTTACAATATGTAATCAAGTTTCTATAATACACATTATATGATAACGAAGCTGAAATGGAGGTTTCTATTCTATGAGTTTAGGAATACGCATTAAAACATTACGAAAAGCCGCACGACTAACACAACAAGCCCTTGCAGATAAAACTGATGTGAGTCGAATTTATATACAAGCCCTTGAGAGTAACAGGCGACTTCCATCAATGAAACTTCTTGCGAAATTAGCTCAAGCTCTTGATGTTGAAATCACAGACCTCGTAAAAGGAGCTCCTTCAGACGAAGCAGGAAGAGTTCACCTTGAAGAAGTTCTCGAAAATGCAGAAGACGTAGAAATTTGGTATAAGAGCTATCGTTTTTCTAAAAATGAACTCTCTTTCATAAAGCAAATTATAGAAGCAACTGTCTCTTTTTGGCAAAACGAAAATATAGATCAGAAAGGCTAATGAAAAAAGATGAAACGAAGAGCAGTCTTCCTCCCTATGAGAAATTGCCCGCATCGCTGCATATACTGTGATCAGGGGGCCATAACAGGAGAATATCAACCACCATCACCTTGGGAAGTCAAAAATATGCTGGCAGAGCTTTCTGAACCAGTTGAGCTTTGTTATTTTGGCGGAAGTTTTACGTGTCAACCATTGACATTGCAGGAGGAATATCTAAAAGCGTTAGAAACAGCGCCTGTTGGTAGTTGTGTTCGCTTCTCTACTCATCCTCTGTGTATTTCCGAAGAGAGGCTGCAATGGTTAAAAGAGTTTCCCGTTTCTATGATTGAGCTGGGGATATCCTCTCTTGATGATCATATTCTCTCTCTCTGCAATAGAGGATATTCTGAAAAGGAGGCTTTACACGCTCTTCATCTCATTCAGGAAAATGGTTTTTGCGCAGCTGCTCAAATGATGGTAGGACTTCCTGAACAAACTTTGGAAAGTTCTCTCAGTGACATACAAAAACTTGCAGAACTAAAAGGGCCTTGTGAAATGACTCTTCGTTTTTATCCTTGTCTTGTGCTAAGAAATACAGCGTTGGAACAACTTTTAATAATGCAAAGATATGAACCGCTATCTGTGGAAGAAGCTGCCCATTGGGTAGGCTCTCTCCTTTATAATGCGCGAAAATTAGGGTTCGCTGTCCAACGTGTGGGACTTCAAGAAACGGAAACTTTAGAAGAATCTGTGGTAGCTGGACCTCACCATCCAGCTTTTGGAGAATTAGCCAAGAGTATAGCACTAGCTCTTGCATTAATAGAGAATGCTCCTCAAGGCCCCTGGACTGTTTTTAAGAAAGATATATCTTTATTCAGTGGACATGGTAATTGGGGACTTTCTGTGTTATCTTCAATGACCGGTCTAACTCCTAAAGCAACTAAAGATCGCCTTTTTATATGGGATAATCTTCACTAACTTTTGTTCATTATTGACGGAAATCATAACTTGAAATAAACTCAAGTACACAGAACCTTATTAAAAGGGTTTTCTGCTACATGGAGGTGTTTTTATGTCTGATCAGGATTTTTTGGATCTCTTAAGGCAGAAAATGGATGGTATGCCTAACAAAGCAAGACGGGTTGTTGAATACATTCTTGCAAATTCAAGAGAAGCTGCTTTTTTATCTATCGGAGAGGTTGCTGATAAGCTGGATGTTTCCAAAGCACAACTTGTTCGAGTAGCAAGGATGCTTGGCTACGATGGGTACGCATCGTTGAAAGATGCTCTTAAAAAGACGGTGTTACAACAAGTTAATCCATCTGCCATGCTTTCGAAAATTATGAAAGATCACAAAGACATACCCGACGAAATATATCGTCTCGAACATGCCAATATTGACGACACGTGGAATCAAATTCAGGCAGATCAGGTTTCGACTTTTTGTTCTATGTTGCAAGAAGGCAAGACTATTTTTTGCGTAGGCTGGGGAATATCTGCTCTGGTAGCGGAATCTCTTTATACTCGTCTTCTAGAGTTAAGTTTGAAAGGAGTTCTTTTAAAGCGAGGATCTCTGGCTCTTATCGAGCAAGCAAGAGCGATAGAAAAAGGAGATATTGTCATTGTTTGCGAATTGCCTAGCTATGTAATAGAGGTTACGGACTCAATAAAGTTGGCAGCTGAACGAGGAGCTCGGATTATTACGATTACTGATAGTCCAGCTGCCCCTGTATGTAAATTCGCCAAACTTTCTTTCTTTGTCAGCGATATGAGCCCTACTTTTGGCAGTTCAATAATAGGGCCTATCTTCTTGATTCACATTCTTACGTCTGTTTTAGCAGCAAACATGGGCGATCAAGCTAAGAAAGCGCTTGAACGACAAGCCAAAGGCTTGCATGATGAGCGAATATATTATCCTACATATGAACTTCGATATTAGGAGTGTAAATTACGCTTTCAGAATCAATTCGTCTCCTGGATTTAATATTTTGACATTTGCTTTTTTACCTACAAGGGTTGCGAATTCTTTTGGATTCGCCTTAATAAGATCAAATGTATTGTAATGTATCGGTACAACGATTGATGGTTGAATAAAGTCTACAGCCTTTACAGCATCATAAATATCCATTACAAAATTGCCACCAATAGGAAGAAGGGCGACATTGACGTGCTCTTCTTTCAAAAGGTGCATTTCCATTGAGAGACCGGTATCACCAGCATGGTATATCTTTTGACCGTGAATCTCGATGAGAAAACCACATGGATTTCCACCTGCTACAACATTTCCATTTTCGTCAGTAAGGTCGGATCCATGAAGAGCTGGAGTCATTTTCACCCTGCCAAAGGGAAATTCAAAAGAACCGCCAATATGCATTGGATGACACGAAATGTTCTTTTTTCCCAGATATTGTGAAATCTCGAAATTAGAAATTACGATCGCTTGAGTACGCCGACAGATTTCTACTGTGTCTCCTAAATGATCTCCGTGACCGTGGGTCACAAAGATGTAATCAATCTTATCGAAAGAATCAAGAGTATCTACAGCTTGAGGGTTACCTGTAATAAAAGGATCGATTAGAAATTTCTCCTTTTCTGTTTCGATAAGAAAAGCAGAATGTCCCACATAATAGATGCGAATCATATCTAACAGCTCCTTTCTCAAAATATAAGAATGTTAAAAAAGGCCGGATTTAAATCCGGCCTTTTTTGAATTCCTTTAATCCTCTTCAATATGGGCAACACTTTCAATATAAAGTTCCTGAAGCTGATCTAAACTTACAACAGAAGGTGCCCCCGACATCAAGCATTGCGCTTTTTGCGTCTTTGGGAAGGCCATAACATCGCGTATTGATGTAGCCCCGCACAAAAGCATTACAAGACGATCAACACCAAAAGCAATTCCTCCATGGGGAGGTGTTCCTGAACTTAATGCGTCTAGCAAAAATCCAAAACGCTTTCGTGCCTCTTCTCTGCTAAAAGCCAAACACTCGAAAACTTTTTCTTGAACTTCTGGGTCGTGGATTCGAATAGAACCTCCACCAACCTCGTTCCCGTTTAATACGCAGTCATAAGCACGAGATCTGACTTTTTGAGGGTTACTCTCCAATAATTCAAGATCCTCCAGAACAGGAGAGGTAAAGGGATGGTGAACAGCAACCCATCTATTTTCTTCCTCGTCACGCTCAAAAAGTGGGAAGTGTACAACCCACAAAAACTCCCATTTTCCGCTATTAATAAGACCATGCTCTTTTGCAAGTTCTAAACGAAGCTGACCTAAAATCTGGCTTACTGTCAAACGATCAAGATCTGCTAAAACAAAACAGGCGTCTCCTTCTTTCAAAGAAACTGTCTCTATCAAACGTTGTTGCAACTCATCCGAAAGGAACTTTGCCAATGGTCCTTTAAGTTTTCCTTCTTTGAGTTGGAAACATGCAAGTCCGTTAGCTCCAAGCTTCTTTGCTTTTTCCTCAACAAGAGAAACTTCTTTTCTAGAAAGGGAAGCTCCTCCAGGCAAAGGCAACCCTCGTACAAATCCGCCTTTATCAATAAGTTCCTTAAATGGAGCAAACTCACTCTCCTTAAAGACCGCGCCCAGATCATGAATTTCAAAGGGTATTCTCAAATCTGGCTTGTCACTTCCGAAACGATCCATAGCTTCCCAATATTCCATCCGCCTAAATGGTGTAGGAATTTTCACAGAAGCTATCTCTTCGAAAAGGCCTGCCATGTACTCCTCAATAAGAGCGTATATATCTTCCTCATCTATGAAGCTCATTTCCATATCAATCTGTGTAAATTCAGGCTGCCTGTCTGCACGAAGATCTTCATCTCTGAAACACTTTACAATCTGAAAATATCGATCAAAGCCGCTTATCATTAAAATTTGTTTAAATATCTGAGGCGATTGTGGCAATGCAAAGAAAGTCCCTGGATTTACACGACTTGGAACTAAGTAATCCCGAGCTCCTTCTGGAGTCGATTTGGTCAGCATTGGAGTTTCAATATCTATAAAGCCATGCTGTGCAAGAAAATCTCTTGTATATCGAGTAATCCTATTTCGTATTCTCAAGTTTTTTTGCATCTTGTCTCGCCGTAAATCAAGATAGCGATAACGCAACCGTAAATTTTCATCGACTTTGTCTGTAGCATCCGATATTTCAAAAGGCAGAGGGGCGGCAGGAGAAAGCAACAAAAAGTCTTCGACAACAACCTCTACTTCTCCCGTTTTCATAGAACTATTTACTGTACCTTCCGGCCTCTTCCCAACTTTGCCACGAACAGAAATAACATATTCACTACGTAATGTTTTGGCTCGTTCATGAACTTCTGGCACAATTTCAGGATTAAAGACAACTTGGGTAACTCCAGTATTATCCCATAGCTCAACAAAGATGAGTCCTCCAAGGTCTCTCCGACGTCGTACCCAACCGTTTAAAACTACTTGTCGTCCTTCATCTTCAAGACGAAGGGCTCCGCACATCTCTGTGCGCTTCCAGAATGCATCAAAATGTTCCGACCTGCTCATTCTATAACCTCCACCACACGGCAAACTTACTTTATAGACTCTTTATTACTTCTATAATTTACTTTGAATATAATTAAGAATAGTGGCTCGTTTAACCTCTTCCTGTTCGCCAGTTTCAAGGTCTTTTACGTTGACTACTCCTTTGGCCAATTCATCGCCACCAAGAATACAAGCAAAACGGGCTCCAGAAGCTGCTGCAGATTTAAATTGAGCTTTCATACCACGTCCCATGTAATCCATGTCTGCTGCAATATTTGCTTGTCTTAGTTCCGTAAGGATTTTGAATAGTTCCTCTCGCGACACTTCGTCAAGTCCGATAGCATAAACATCGAGATCAGGGCGAGCCCCAAAAGAACAATTTTGTTCTTCCATCACGAGGACAATCCTTTCAAGACCAGCAGCAAAACCAACACTCGGCGTAGATGGGCCACCAATCGTTTCTGCAAGGTTATCATAACGTCCCCCACCACATACAGCATTTTGCGCTCCCAAAGCTCCTGAAAGAACTTCATACGCTGTTTTTGTATAATAATCAAGGCCGCGAACAAGCCGTTTATCTATATGGAAATGGGCTCCTATACTATTCAATCTTTCCTGTACTTTATCAAAGTGACTGCGACAATCATCGCAAAGGCTAGAGTAAATATCGGGAGCACCCTCGGTAATCTCTTTGCAATCAGGATTTTTACAATCAAGAATTCTGAGAGGGTTACGATCAAATCGACTTTGGCATGTTTTACAAAGTTTATCAAGCTGTGGTTTGAAATACTCTTTTAATTTTTCTCTATATGTTGGGCGACACTCAGGACACCCTACTGAATTAATAACGACCTCTAAATTCTGGAGACCAAGTCGTCTATATAATTCAAGAGACAAGGCAATAACTTCCACGTCTATCATAGGATTTTCTGAACCTATACTTTCAAAATCCAACTGCCAAAATTGACGATAACGCCCCTTTTGTGGTCGCTCGTAACGAAACATCGGACCAGCACACCACAGTTTAACAGGTTGAGCTCCATTATTCAGTTTGTTCTCTAAATAACAACGAATCATTGAAGCCGTTGCCTCTGGACGTAACGTAAGGCTTCGTCCACCGCGATCTTCAAAAGTATACATTTCTTTTTCAACAACATCAGTTGTTTCGCCTATTCCGCGTGAGAAAAGTTCCGTGTGCTCAAAAATAGGTAAATGAACTTCCGAATATCCGAAATCTCGCGCAACTTCTGCTGCAACGTTTAAGACATAAGCCCATTTCCAAGATTCTTCTGGGAGTATATCCCTGACACCACGCGGCGCTTTTATATCTACCATAAAAACTCCCTCCCATAAACTAAAACAAACATAAAAAACGTTTGCACATAATCATTCTATTGTTTTATACATTATGCAGGTAAGTATAATCATTCGTTGAAAAATTCTCCAGTAAAAAAATGGAAGGCTATAAAATAGAAAAGCGCAACGGCCTAATCACCGTTACGCCTGTCTCATGCTTCCTTACGGCATAAAAAACTAATTTCTAACGTGACTCGAGTTGGAACTTAATGGCCGTTCTTTCTTCGTTGTCAATTTCAATCTTGGCAAAAGCCGGAATACAAACAAGATCAATTCCATTAGGAGCTACATAACCCCGGGCGATAGCAATAGATTTCACTGACTGGTTAACCGCACCGGCTCCCACTGCTTGAACCTCAACCGCCCCTTTTTCGCGAAGAACTGCTGCGATAGCACCAGCGACGGATTTTGGTTGCGACTTTGCAGAGACTTTGAGCACTTCCATGAAATTCGACCTCCCTTGAGTAGCGCCGCAAGAATATAAAAACAGGAACATTTAATGGATCAGCGAGTTTCACTATTTGAAACAAATCAAGTATAGTCGTATTGTGCGGCTTTTGACAAGTGTTTTGCAATAAAAATCAGCAAATACGACTTTTTCCCAAGAAAGTTAGCCCTATAATCCACATTTTCTTTTCAAAAGTCTATTTTGATCCACAAATCTCGGATATGGTAATGTATAAATATCTCCATTATCTGGAACAATGCAATGTATAGACATTAACCCATTCAAGTATGTTTTATTGCTATCACTCTGAGGCACAAATTCGTTATGCCCAAAAAGATTTAAATCACCTTCCATTGAAGGAAGTCCCTGGAAATCATGGCTCACATTTAATTTTAGACCACAAACATCGAAAGAGCCACTCCAATTTACTATTTGGCTAGTGTGAAAAACCTGCTCTACAACATCTTTGTTATCGTGATTTCCTGTAACAATACAAACTTTTCTTTTTTCTTCCCCTTCTAAAATCCGAGCTAACAAACGTAACTTTTTAGAATAAAGGGCGAGTCGATTTGGTAATAATCCTAATTTTATTTCATCAACAAGATCGCCAGTATGTATAATTGCCAAAGGATCAAGGAAAGTAACTAATTTATTTAAACAAGAATAAAAAGACGAAGGAGTATCAGAGACATGCAAAACAACACGTCCTTTTATTTTCTCCAAACTCTCAGGAATATAAAGTAAATCAAACATCTTGTAGATCATCTTTTTCCATGATTCCACAGCAATCACCTCTAAACTATTTTAAATTTTACCATTTTTTAGGCAAATGCGTAAACAAAAAAACATGGTACTATACTAAAAATAAGATTCATGCAGGAGGTTCAACCTTATATGGCCCAATCTAAAACAAAATTTGAAAAACCTATTGCTTTAGAGATGAACATCTCAACAACACAAGTACAAGCAGTATTCTCTCTCTTTGACGAAGGCTGCACTGTTCCTTTCATTGCTCGTTATCGTAAAGAAGCAACAGGTAGTCTTGATGAAGTAGCTATTACACAAATTCGAGATCGACGAGAAGAACTTCTAGAGTTAACTAAACGAAAAGATTCTATTTTGAAATCACTGCAAGAACGCGACATTCTTACAGAAGAGTTAGAAGAGAAGATTTATGCAGCTAATAACCTGACAACACTGGAAGATTTGTACCTTCCTTATCGCCCCAAACGTAAAACAAGGGCAAGTGCCGCTATAGAAAAAGGACTAGAACCCTTAGCGCTTAAAATTATGAATCAAGAAGGAACTATTCCCCACCAAGAAGCTCAAAAATTTATTGACATAGACAAGGGAATAGCAAATGAAAATGAAGCCATACAAGGGGCTCTTGATATTATCGCCGAGAAAATCAGTGAAGACACGCTGGCTCGTAACCTGTGCCGCAAAATATTCGCCAAGCATAGTTTTATTTATTCATCTCGGGCTTCGGAAGAACCCGATGAAATGGAAAAATATAAAGACTACTTTGAGTGGCAAGAAAGAGCTATCAGCACACCATCTCATCGTATTTTAGCTTTATTTCGAGGTGAAAAAGAGGGTAAACTTTCCCTTCGAGCACGGCCTGATGACGCCCTTTGCATTACTCAGCTAAAGAAACTTTTTATTAAAAGTGAGGGGGAAGAAGCCTCTCTTCTCGAAGAAACCATTAATGACAGTTACAAGCGACTCATTACACCTTCTATGGAAACAGAACTACGAAATGCGCTCAAGAAAAAAGCCGATGAAGAAGCTATTTCCGTTTTTGTTCAAAATATAAGAGAAGTTCTTATGACACCACCTCTCGGACATAAGAATATCTTGGCAATAGACCCAGGCTTTAGAACAGGCTGTAAGGTTGTTTGTCTGAATAAACAGGGGAGCCTTCTTCATAATGAAACCATATATCCACATCCGCCAATAAACAAAAAAGATGGAGCTCAAACTAAAATTTTAAGTCTAATAGATACATTTTCTATAGAGGCTATTGCTATCGGAAATGGAACTGCAGGAAGAGAGACTGAAGCTTTTATAAAGGAGCTACCTATCACTTCAAACATCATTATTACCATGGTTAACGAGAGCGGCGCTTCGATTTACTCAGCATCAGAAACAGCCAGAAGAGAATTCCCAGATTATGATGTAACGGTACGAGGTGCAGTTTCTATAGGCAGAAGACTTATGGACCCATTAGCAGAACTAATAAAGATTGACCCATGTTCTTTGGGAGTTGGTCAATACCAGCATGATGTTGATCAAAAGGCTTTAAAAAGAGCTCTTGATGATGTTGTAATCAGTTGTGTTAACGCAGTCGGAGTTGATATTAACACGGCTAGTTATGAACTTCTCTCCTTCGTTTCAGGAATAGGCCCTCAGTTAGCCAGCAATATTGTAAAATACAGAGAAGAAAACGGACTTTTTGAGTCACGAAACGACCTAAAAAAAGTCCCACGTCTTGGCCCAAAATCATTCCAACAATGCGCTGGATTTCTACGAATACCAGGAGGGAAAAATCCGCTCGACAACACTGCCGTGCATCCAGAAAATTATACATTGGTAAAAAGGATGGCCTCCGATTTAAGTGTAACGGTGAAGGATCTTATTGAAAAAGTAGATATTAGAAAAAAGATCGATATATCCAAATATATTACAGAAGAAGTAGGGCTCCCGACATTACAAGATATTATGGAAGAACTTGAAAAACCTGGGCGAGACCCACGATGCAGTTTTGAGGAATTTGCCTTTGCAGAAGGCGTAACAGAAATCTCTCATCTAAAAAAAGGCATGATTCTTCCTGGAATTGTAACGAATGTTACTGCTTTCGGAGCCTTTGTAGACATTGGCGTACACCAAGACGGACTCGTGCACATAAGTGCAATTTCTGATAAATATGTCGCTTCTCCGCATGCTATCGTTTCACCAGGGCAACGTGTAAAGGTCGCTGTAACGGGAATAGATTTGGGAAGAAAGCGTATTTCCCTTTCTATGAAAAAGAGTGATCTAGAAGAAAACTAATATAAATACTTGTTATTGGAGGAAAAAATGGAGGAAAAGAAAAAGGTTCTTCAAAAACTTTATTTTCTTTTCATTTTAGGGGTGTTCATTATTGCCCCGAAGGGAGTTTTTTGTCGTGATAAACTTCCTATTCTCATCCTCCACTCTTATGATCAAGAAAACGCATGGACAGAATGCCTCTCTCAGAGCATTCTGTCTACTTTTCAAAAAAGCGACTTACAAATAGACCCGTTTACAGAGTACATGGATAGTCAACGTTTACTCAATCAAACAATAAATAGTTCGTTACAAGAACAATTTTTCATGAAGTATTTCCCTTTCCATCTCCGCGTCATTATTAGCGAGGGGGATGAGGCCTTTCGCTTTCTTGTCCGTTTCAGAAACAAGGTTTTCCCCAATACCCCAGTAGTATTTACAGGGATAAGTGACATATCTCTTTTAAAAGAGTCATCTTTACGAAAAAGCTTCACGGGGATAGTAAAACATATACCTTATAACAAAACGATTGATGCGATTATTCGTTTTCATCCAAATCTAAAAAAAATAATTGTTATAGGCGATAGTTCACTAATCAGCGAAACAAACATGAACATACTTTTACATATTGCTCAAGATAAAAAGCAGTATATAAATATTAGTTTTTTAATGTCATATCCTATAGAAAAGGTATGTTCTATATTATCAGAGCAAAATCCCCAAAATACAGCCATATTGCTCGCTTCTCCTTTGGCCTCAAGTAAAGAAAAGATGTTTTTAAGTACTGATGAAAGCATTAAAAAACTTTGCTTTACAGGAGATTTTCCTATTTACTCCAATCTACCAGAAGCTATAGGAAAGGATGGGATCATTGGCGGAGCAATCCATTCAGGAGAGCGCTTTGGAATATTGGCTGCGAAGATGGCTCTTGAAATTATGCATGGAAAGAAACCATCAGAGATACCTTTTAATGAAAGTGAAATGGCACAATGGATTTTTAACTATAGAGAGTTAAAAAAACACGCTATTCCCCAAGAGAAACTTCCGGCAGGAAGTACCATTATAAAAGACCCTTTTAAAGATATAAAAGATAATTTTCGATTGATAACTATCAATTTTGTCGTTATCGCTACTTTAGTAACATTGATCCTGCTGCTCCTTTTCAAGATATACCGGCGACGTTTTATTAATTTAAAGCTAATAAAAGAAAAGAAAAACCTTAGCGGACTTATGGATGGAGCTCCTGATGGAATTGTTGCTATCGATGAGCAAGGATGTATCATACTGGCTAATAATGGGTTTCGCCGTATGTTCGGCTATACAGACGAAGACATCGAAGGGAAAGAAGTTGGTCAAATTATTAGCCAATCAAGCTCAAGTCATAAAGATAACCTTTCCTTGGTTCAAAAAGCTATTTCTTATCCTATCAAAGATGTACATAGGTATAGAACTAAAAATAATGGAATTACTTTTCCCGTTTCAATTAGCGGCTTTCCTGTTCTGTTATCGAATAACAAAAAGGAAGCATTTTTGCTTTTTAGAGATATTACACATCAAAAAAACCAACAAAATGCACTAGCCCAACGTTTTCATCTCGAAACGTTACTTTCTACTGTTTCTTCAAGATTGGTACTTTCAGGTCCCTTCGATGAAACAATAAAAAGTGTTCTTCAAGAAATTGGAACACGCCTTGGTTTGCTTTCATGCGCGCTTTATTTTCCTCAAGAAGATAGTTCATCTTTTCGTCTATTTCACGTCTGGAATTCATATGTATTTCAAAATAGTAATCTCTTAAAAGAGACAATTACACTAGACCTCACTCCTGAACAACAAGAACTCTTTAAAAGGTACGAACCCATTGAAGTTGATATAAAAGACTCTAAAGGATGTCTTTTTAATGTGAACATAGTCCCCATTGATAACGGATCAAGCAATGCGACTGTTCTTCTTTTGGTGCAAAATAAAACATCTCAACCATGGCATTTTATTCGCTATGCTTCAAGTCTAAAAATTTTAGCAGAAACACTTGGAGAAGCTTTTAAACGGAAAAAACAGCAAGAAATTTTGCTCCAAACAATTGACAGACTCAGAGAAACTTTTAACTCTACAATATCTACTATAGGCAATGTTATCGAAATGAAAGACAATTCCACCTATGGACACCAAAACAGAGTGGCACAATTATCTCTGGCAATTGCACGCGAAATGGGTTTACCGGATGCGGTAATAGAAGCCGTATATAATACTGCTCTCGTACATGACTTGGGCAAGCTATATATTCCTTCAGAAATACTCACTAAACCTGCAACTCTTTCTCCTCTTGAATATGATGTTGTAAAACAACACCCTCGGTTCGGCTATGAAGTTTTGCGAAATGTTCGCTTCCCGTGGCCTGTAGCAGAAATAGTGCTTCAACATCATGAACGATTGGACGGATCTGGATATCCTGAAGGGGTGAAAGGTAAAGATATTCTTCTTGAAGCTCGTATATTAGCTGTTGCCGATGTTATAGAGGCAATGGCATCGCCACGTTCGTATCGCCCAGCACATACAATAGAAGAAGCTCTTGAGGAAATAAAAAGAGGAGCCGGAATAACCTTCGACTCCTCAGTAGTAAACCACTGTATTGATATTTTTGAGAAGAAAAAATTTACCTTTTATATAGACAAATAATTAAAGCTTATTATAGGCTGCACGTGCTTTATAAGGGATGGAGTTCTCAAGGACATCCATCCACTGCATATCCTGAAAATTCACGTCAGCAGAAAAAAGCTCATGCCCTCCCATATCATAATGACGGGCAGATGATATGCCATATGTATTATCCGTGGTATGAAATACATAGTCATATTCGCTGAAATAAAGAGTTTGAGCCTTCGCTTCATCCAGATTTGCCTCAGAAACTAAGGCCTGAACCATTTTTTTCTTTCCAGCAGCTGCTGCATAATAGACACGTAATGTTGTTAGCGGCATTCCTTCAACTTCATCGACTTTTACCATATACCATCTTAATTTATTTTCGTCTGCTCCGAGATCTACTCGAACATCTCTAGCTTCAGCATAAAGGGGTTGAGTCATGAGAAGGATGCTCCCTACACAAATAATGCTCATCAAAAAAATTATTTTACCAATTCGAGACACAGCGTTCCCTCCTTTCTATGATCTTAAATCATATTGCCATGTTTTTTATAAAGCAGGATCAAGTAAAAAACAACCGTAGGAATAACGATATGCTAAAAGCTAAACCCCTTTTCTTTAAACAGCTTAATACAAGCATTCACAACGTCTAAATCTAAAGCTGTACCTTTTAATTTTTCTATTTCTTCAAGTGCTACATCTATTCCAAGACTCGGACGATAAGGACGATGGGAGGCCATCGCTTCTACGACATCAGCTACACCGATAATTCGAGAAGCTAATAAAATTTTATCTCCCTTCAAACCACGAGGATAGCCTGAGCCATCCATACGCTCATGATGCTGATATACTATTTCAGCCAAAGGCCACGGAAGTTCTATACGACTCAAAATGATAAAACCAACTTCCGAATGAGTCTGCACAAGTTTGAATTCAACATCTGTTAGAGGACCAGGCTTATTTAAAAGCTCAGAGGGAATTTCTACCTTCCCAATATCATGAACCAAAGCTGCTTTTTCGAGGTTATCAACAATCTCTTTCTCTAGTCCAAGCTCTTCACCTATTGCCCGAGATAATGAAGCCACTCTTTTCTGATGCCCTACACTAAAGGGATCTTTCATTTCTGAAGTAAGTGCCATAACCTCAATGGTCTGATTCCACGCGCGTCTTACGTTTTCTAGATTGTTTGATAGGGCAATTTCTGCATTTTTGCGGGCAGTTACGTCTGCTACGGTGCCTTGATAATATACAGGTTTACCATAATCGTCTCTAAAGACAGAAGTTCGTTCGTCAACCCAGATAATTTGGCCATCCCCAGTTACGACTCGATACTCCATTTCGTACTCTTCATCTTCAGCTTCCTCATGGGCCTTCACTTGGTTAATAACCTTTTGTCTATCTAATTCGTAAATCAGATCAAGATAACTTTTCTCTCCTGCCAATATATAGTCAGGAATATACCCCCAACGACTTACATTCTCTGACACATAAACAATAGGCCATCCTTCTGTCGTTTTCCATCTGAAGAGGACAACGGGACTCTCCTTTACTACAGCGGAAGCGTATAAAAGCTGCCTATCTCTTTCATACTCTTCAGTCAGATCATGAAAAATAATATACGCATTGATTATTTCCGAATCAGAGAAGATCGGAATCGCGGAAACACGACAGGGAAAAGTTGTCTGATCATGCTTGACACACAAAACATCATTGAAAGGGCCTCTCTCTCCTTCCAATATTAAATCGAAAGTTCGAATAGCTCTCTCGTGAAAGTAAACCGGGATAGTACTTCCTATAACAGATTGACCAATAATATTTTCTCTTTTTACTTTAAAAACTGTTTCAAAATAAGAATTAACATCGCATATGTATCCATCAGTATCAACTAATGCAACGGAATCTGGAGCGTTATTAAATAAACTTTTAAAATAAATCTTTTCGAGAGATTCTTCCTTTTCCATCATCATATGTTTTCTCCATGTACCTTCCTAATACAACAGTCTAGCAACAGAGATATAATAAAAATACATATAAAGTATAGCATTATGAAAACTGAAGAACTGAAACGTTAGGCATGTTTAACCTAAGAAAAAGGCCTCAGAAAATTACCCCCCTATACCTTTTATAAAAACAAAGAAACAAAAAAATCTTACGCTATAATATGTGCTACATCATAAAACTAAAGAAAGAGACTGTCTGATTTATGAATAAACTGCCTGTTGGCTGCAACCTAAAATGCCGAGCTTGTGCCCATCGCATGATGAGTCAAAAAGATAGTGAAATTCAAAAAGAAACATGGCTAAAAGGAGTTTTGTCTCATTGGACATACGCCTTAAGCCCAATTGTTTCCCCGTTACCAGAAAGACGTTGGGGATATAGAAATAAAGTCAGTCTGATAGCTGAATGGAACTCATATCGTTGGATATTTGGAATGAACGTGCGCAAGCAGGTCATTTCGTTGCAAGAGTGTCCTATTCATTCCGCAACTGTTAAGAATGTGCTTACGTGGCTTTCTTCAAAAATGCCTCCATTTACACTGTTTCCTCTCTCGATTTATGTACAGGCAGGCGCACAAGCTACACTTATATTAAAAACAAAAGAGTTGCCCAACCTTGATTGGTTAAAAAACACACTAAACAGCCTTAACCAAACTGGATTGGAAGGACTCTGGCTTCACCTTCACCCAAGTGCTGGAAGAAGGCTCTTTGGCAGTGGAGTTTGGAAACTACTATGGGGAAAACCTCGTTCTTACAATGAACACGGTCTTATATACGGCCCCACAGCTTTTCAGCAATTAATTCCTGAACTATACAACCACTCTCTTCTTGAAACGATTAAATTTCTTTCCCCTCAAAAAGATAGCGGCATTCTCGATCTCTATTCTGGAAGCGGAGCCACTCTTCGACAATGGACGGATGCTGGTTCCGCAGCAATAGGTGTAGAAACCTCAGCTGAAGCCATTGAAAATGCCGCGATTAACGCACCAGGTGCGCGTCTTTTACGGGGAACATGCAGTCAACGCCTGCCGCAACTCAATGAATGGATTAAATCAATCCCAATAAATAAAAGACTGGCCTACGTGAATCCCCCCAGAACAGGAATCGAACCCGATGTTCGCGAATGGCTTGCAATAAAAGCACGTCCACAGCGTATAGCATATCTCTCTTGCAGTGCAGGAACTCTCGCACGAGACCTTCTCTACCTTGAAGAAAAAGGGTATGAAGTAAAGCATATTACGCCTTACGACTTTTTCCCTAATACATACCACGTTGAAACTCTCGCTTGCCTTTCTCTATAGATGAGAAAGGACTCGAACAGAACGAGCCTTAAACATCAAAAAGCAATGCCCTCCTTCTCTAAGATGCAACTCATCAAAGGCACTTCTCGTTACAACGGTATAGATAAAGGTTGAATTCCATTGTGTACGAATCCAGACAAGCGGGCCACGTAAAGAAACCTCATCAACTTTTACCTTTAAAACATTACGAGCAGACGAATAAAATGGCTCTGTGGCTACAATAATTTCTTCTGGACGGATAGAGAGAGCAACTCTCTCGTTGGGTTTTACATAATCTGTTGTGCGGATAAATACTCCATCCACATCTATGGCATAAGGTTCTCCTTCTAAGGTGTCACATCCCTCCCCTTCAAAAATATTTTTTGCTCCCACAAGACAAGCCACATGAAAAGATTGAGGTTTTTGAAAGATATCATCTGGTCTCCCAATTTGAGAAAGACAGCCGTTCTGAATAACGACAACGTGAGTAGCCAATGTCCATACGTCTTCCATATCATGAGTAACGTGTAAAACCGTAACTCCAAGCTCTTTAACTAACGCCTTGATACATTTGCGCATTCGCTCTCTTGTAACTATATCAAGGGCACTAAAAGCTTCATCTAAAAGCAAAATTTGAGGCCGTATAACAAGAGCTCTAGCTAAAGCAATCCGTTGTTGCTCTCCTCCAGATAGTGTTGTAACGTTCCGTTGTAAAAGAAGCTCTATTTGCAACATTTTAGCCATAGAATAGACTTGAGTTCTAATATCACTATGGGGCATCCTCTGATTTCGAAGGCCAAAAGCTATATTTTCAAAAACAGAAAGATGAGGGAATAGCATATAATCCTGATAGACGATGCTTAATTTTCTTTTTTCCGGCGGCCAAGATGTTATATCTACATCATTTAAAAAGACCTTTCCAGAAGAAGGAACAAACCCTCCCGCTATAGTTTCAAGCAAAACACTTTTTCCAGCCCCAGAAGCACCTATAACACAACAATATGTTCCTTCATCTACTTGAAAAGAGACATTTCTAAGAGAAAAGATTCCAAGTTCCACCGACAGATTGCTTACTTCTAAAAGGGGGGTCATACAAAAACATCTCGATTCATACATTCAAAAATAAGGATAGAAAGCAAAGATATAACAATAAGAACAACGCCAGCAGTAATAGCGACTGGTAAATTCCCATAAGATATATTAAGAAAAAGAGCAATTGGAAGGGTTTCTGTATACATACGAGTCCCTCCTGCGAGAACTAATACTGTACCGAAACAACCAACACTTCGAGCAAAAGCAATTACAATAGCTGCTAAAAAACCCCCCTTAGCCATTGGAAGGGAAACTCTGAAGAAGCAACTGACAAGATCACACCCTAGACTTCTCGCAACAAGCTCATAACGTGGATTTATGCTGCAAAAAGTCCCGTACATAATACGAATAGCATAAGGAGCCGCTGTAAAAATTTGAGCAATTACTATTGCCTCTTTTGAAAAAACGATATTTTTAGACCAGAGAGAAAGAGGCCCCTGCCCTAAAAGTAAAAGTAAACATAAACCTAAAACTAATTCGGGTAGAGCCATAGGCAAATCAATAATCGTTCGAAATAAATGTTGGCCTCGAAATTGAAACCGAGCAAGCACATAACCAGAAGATACAGCTACAACCATAACAATGAATGTAGAGAGAGCACTCGAAAAGATCGAAAGTTTCAAACTATAAAACATTTCTTCCGATCGTAAATTAATAAGGATATCGTCTAAATTCAACATAAAAAACAACGAGAGAATGGCAGCGAAAAGTAATCCTGTAAAAAATAGGAAAATAAGCCACAAAAATAGCTTAAAGAGCGTATTTTTCATTACTCTACCGGTTTTTCAAGAGGAAAACCCCAACGTTTCCAAGCGACTTTGCCTGAATCTGCAACAAGGTATTTTATAAAAGCAAGGGCATCGTCTGTGCGTTTTGAGTACGAAATAATAGCTGCAGGAATTGTTTTAACACTATTTTGCGTTATGGGAATGGATACAATTTCGACCTTTTGATCAGCTTGCGCCCATGTGGATTGATCGTGCCATGCTATTGTTCCATCGACTTGAGATGTTGCAACATACATCAAAAGCTGGTTCGTCGTTCCAGGTTTTACTACAACATTTTTTTTCACATCTTCGTAAAGAGCATTCTTTTCTAAGATAGCCTTACCTGTCTTACCGATAGCAGCTGCCTTTTCATCAGCTAAAGCAAGTCTTAAACCTGGTTTAGCTAAATCTGCCAAAGAGTGTATTTGAGCGGGATTTCCTTTGGGAACAAGAATAACGGGAACATGGTAACAAATAACAGTTATTTCGTCTTCCACAATCATTTTTTCACGTAGTGCATCTTCAATATACTTTTCCGCACCTGGAATATAGACATCCCCTTCTTTTCTTGTAGAAATCATGCCAAAAAGTTCTCCTGAACCACCGTAAACAATACGAACAGTTAGGCCTGTCTCTTCTTCAAATGAAACCTTTATTTCGTCCATCGGTTTCATGAGACCCGCTCCGCAAAAAACAAGGAGTGGTTCTTCCGCTGCTCCTCGAAAGGAACAACTTAAAACCACTCCTATAGAAATAATAACCAAGAAGCAGAATCTTCTAATAAAAGTCATCTATAAAAGCACCTCCATAAAAGATCTATTTGATTGAATCCCTCCACATTTTTATTCCGTTCCTTCCTCGGCGTTTTACACAATACATTGCAGAATCAGCTTTTTTCAGTAATGTATTAATGTCAGTCCCATGATCAGGGAAAAGGCTCACTCCTATGCTAGGAGTTATAGCAATTTCAATTTCGTCTATATGGAAAGGAGAAGAAAGAGTCATGTGCATTCTCTTTGCAATTGAAAGAACCTGTTCTGTACTAAAAACATCCGTAAACACAAAGAGAAATTCATCTCCTCCTGTTCGAGCAACTGTATCAACATCTCGTAAAATCGTTTCGAGTCTTCGTGCAACCTGAACAAGTAACTTATCACCCATAGTATGCCCCCAGGTATCATTGACATTCTTAAAATTATCAAGATCCATAAAAGCCACAGCTACAAGGGTCCCACTGCGAAGGGCGTGCTTTATTGCCTGATTCAGGCGATCAATAAAAAGCAATCTGTTCGGAAGTCCCGTAAGGGCGTCATGTGTTGCTTGGTAGCGAATAAGTTCTTCCATACGAAGCCGTTCTGTTACATTACGTGCAATACTTTCCACATATCTGACTACACCTTGCTCATCTTTTAATGGGATAAGGGTATGCTCAAGATCAATACGACGTCCTCCCTTTACGGTCCACGTCAAAACAATGGAGTCTATTTTCTGTTTTTTCTTTGTGAGAATTTCTAATGTTCTTTGAAAAGTCTCCATAGAATCAGGATCCATTAAACGATATGTAAGACCTGGATCTTTTTGAAAATCCTCAAGAGAGTAGCCCGACAATTTTTCTCCTACCGGATTAAGCATATCAACTTGTAGATTATCGACGGCAAAACGAGCAATAATTTCTCCAGCGTTTTCAATTAAACGGTCATATCGTGCTAAGGCGTCACGCAAATCTCGCTCCATTTGACGCTTTTGAGTTACGTCCCATACAAAAATAAAAAAACGGCCATTATCATAAGGGACATGACAACCGTTACCTGTAAGTTCTAAAACATGACCATCTTTATGAGTGTGATGAAAATAAGACAGCGTTCCTTGTTTTTCTTTTAGTGTATTAAAAAAAGCCCGGTTTTTTTGAAATTCAGGACACACATCTGCCAAAGTCATAGAAAGAAGGTCTTCTCTGTTATACCCTATCATCTGGCAATACGAACTATTCACGTGAAGGAAATTACCTTGACTGTTTATTTCAATAAACCCTTCACCAATACTTTCAAGAACAAGTTTTAGATCTTTTGATGTCTGCTGAAATTGACTTTCTAATTTTTCCGTAAGTTCTGCAACATTTTTCTCGTTTTGCCAACGAATTAAGGCACTTGAAAAAATCCCTGCCAAAAGCCGTAACGTAGAGATTTCTTCATCTGTCCAAAAACGACGTTCTCGCACTGAATCAAAGCCGATAAAACCTATAGAATGCCCCCTATAAGTCATCGGAACAACCAACAATGATATTATTCCTTGAAAACCAAGAATCATTTTTTCTTGAGTAGCATCGTCAGGGATATCGGAAAGGGAAGGTAAATCTATAATTTCATCATTTTTTATTTTACGACTCCACCATCTAAATTTATTAGTAGGAAGAGATTGTAATTCATTTTTAAAAGAGGTTACACCTTCAGCGCACCATTCATGAGTATTGCTTGCAATTTGCCTGGAAATATCCCCCTCAAACAAAAAAATGTAACTGCGGTCTACATTAAGAAGTTGACCAAAAAGAGATAGACCTTTCTCCAAAACATCATCTGATCGGTCCCAAGAAACATTCATAAGTTCTACCCCTAAAGAAGCAAGAAGAGAAAGAAGAGCTATCTGGTAATTCGTATTAGTTAACATAAACACCACATCCTAATTAAATAGCTCTATTATGATTTTTAATATTACATAAAGGAATTATAAAATCAAGATATAAAAAGCCCCTTTTGTGGCGACAATCATAAAAGGGGCTTCGCTCCATTCTTAAATGAAGTTACAACATTGCCTATTTTTCTCCTATTTTAAAAAACATTGAATAAAAAACAGGAACGACAACGAGCGTCAAAATCGTTGCGAAAGCAAGACCAAACATAATGGTAACAGCTAAGGCTGAAAAAAGAACGTCGAAAAGAAGAGGTATCATGCCTAAAACGGTAGTCATAGCTGCCATAGATACAGGCCGAGCTCGGCTTACCGCTGAATCGACAATAGCATCGAATCCATGTTTTCCCTCTCTGATTTCCAAATCAATCTGGTCAATCAATACAATGGCGTTTTTAATAAGCATTCCAGTAAGACTCAAAAATCCTAGCAAAGCCATAAAATCAAAAGATTTATTGAAAAGAAGCAACCCCGCAGTCACTCCAATAATAGAAAGAGGAAGGCATAGCATAATAATTATTGGCTGCTTAAATCCGTTAAACAGAATTACCAGTATGACGATAATAGCAATAAACGCTATAGGGATCATTCCCATAAGGCCACCTTGAGCCGTTTGAGAACTCTCATATTCACCTCCCCAATCAAGTTTATACCCTATAGGAAGCTTTATCGCTTCTATATCAGGCCGGACTCGAGAAAAAAGGAGGGCAGCATTACCAGAACGAGAGTCACATTCAACAGTCAACGTCCTCATTCTGTTTCGTCTATAAATAATGGGATCCTCTGCAACAATATCAATACTTTTTGTTATCTGCCCCAAAGTTATATATTTTTTCATGAGAGGACTCCAAATCTGAACATCTTGTAAAGTTCCCGGTTTCGCTCTGTCTGCTTTAGGCAATGCAACTATGATAGGTAGTAACTTGTCATTTTCCCTATATAGTCCTGCCTTTGAGCCTGTAAAAGACATCTCTAGCGCTGCTGCAATATCTGTTCTGGAAAGCCCTGCCTGACGAGTTCGAACTTCATCAAGAGTAGGTCGAATAATTTTGACTTTCTCTCCCCAATCGCTTCTAATGTTTATAGAATCTGAGTCACCTCTAAAGATTAAAAGGGCCTGATCCCCAAGATTTCTAAGAACTTTGGGGTCTTCTCCCATAAATCGAGCCTGAATTTTGGCGCCACTTCCAGTTCCTTTACTAAATGACCGAACACGAGGATCAACATCTGGCATCTCTGCGGTCATAAAGGTAGTAACCTTATTGCTTAATATTGATGATGATTTAGAATTCCTACTTTCTACAATCAAATGGCCGTAACTATCTGAAGGATCGCTGGGAGTATATGTCAAAATAAAACGAAGTGCGCCCTGCCCAGCATAGCTTGCCACAGATTTTGTTTCAGGTTGTTTTAGAAGAAAAGACTCCACATTCTTAACATCTTTTAACGTTTCGTCTATATACGCACCTTTTGGACGCCAGAAATCAATTGTAAACATTGGACTCGTAGAGTTCGGGAAAAAGGATCGATCAACAAAAGTAAAACCAAAAAGCGCACATCCCAACAAAAGTACTAAAACAATTACTGTTCTTTTTCTCTTTCTGAGACATACTTCAAGGAAAGTTCTATACATTCTATATAATTTCGTATCGTAGGGATCCTTTCCTTCTTGAGTGACTGACGTTTTTAAAAAATGTACACCTGCAACAGGTGTGACCGTAACAGCTAATATCCAACTCAAAAGCAAAGAAATCCCTACAACTTGAAAGAGACTTCTACAAAACTCCCCCGTACTATCAGGGGACAAACCAATTGGAGCAAAAGCTATAACAGCTATAAAAGTAGCACCTAACAATGGCCATTGTGTTTGGGTTACAACTTCAATTGCCGAAGATACTCTTTCTTTCCCCGTCTGGATTCGAACTAAAATACCGTCGGCAACTACGATAGCATTATCGACAAGCATGCCAAGAGCAACGATAAGAGCACCTAAAGATATGCTATGAAGGTCTATTTTCGCCATTTTCATCGCTATAAATGTAGCCAAAATAGTAAGCAATAAAACTCCACCAATAAGCATTCCACTTCTAATGCCCATAAAAATCAGTAAAATAGCGATAACAATAATCAAAGCTTCCAAAAGATTCATTAAAAAGTTATTAATCGCATCTCGCACTGTATCAGATTGATAATAAATCAACCCTAAATCCATACCAACAGGAGTCATGGGCTCAAGCTCTTTCAGTTTTTTCTTAATGGCTTCCCCCATAGTAATAACGTTGCCGCCTTCAATATTCGATATTCCAATACCTATAGCTGGAGTCCCGTTAAATCGTACTATTGCACGAGGAGGAGCTACATATTCTCGTGTAATGGTTGCTACATCCGCCAAACGTATCAATGTACCAGAAGAAGAGGGAAAAATCAGAGCCCCTATTTGAGCGACGGAAGAGAACTCTCCTGTTGGAGTTATACGAATATACTCCGATCCCGCTTGAACTTTTCCAGATGAAACCACAATATTCTGAGCTTGAAGTGCTTGGAAAATTTCCTGGGTAGAAATCCCAAGCTGTGTCAGTTTAGGACGAGAAATCTCAACATAAATAGCCTCCTGCTGGGTACCATGAATTTCCACACTCGCAACTCCAGGAACAAGCAGCAATTCTTTTTTTAAAAAATCGGCAAAATCTTCTAACTCTTTATATGTATATCCTTCCCCAGTCAAAGCAAAATAAACGCCATATACATCTCCATAATCATCGTTTATAAGAGAAGGACCAGCACCCGGAGGCAATTGCCTTTGTATATCATTTATCTTGCGTCGTAATTCATCCCATATTTGAGGCAAATCTTTAGCTGTGTAGATATCTTTGATGTCAACATATACTATTGATACCCCTTCTTGAGAAAGAGAACGAACTTTGTCGATCTGCCCCATCTGTTGAGCAGCTCTCTCTATAACTTCCGTAACTTCCTCCTCAACTTCACGTGGCGTCGCTCCAGGATACGTAGTTGTCACAACAGCCGTTTTGATTGTGAAAGCAGGATCTTCAAGTTTGCCTAATTTACCATAGGCAAAAATGCCAAAAATGACCACTATCACAACAATAAACCATGTAACATTCTTTTTCCGTATGGAGTACTCCGCTATATTCATGATAAGCCTCTCTATTCCTCAGAGTTAAAAAATGTTACAGAATCACCTTCTACCAAGTAATTTACACCAGCAATAACAATTCGGCTTCCAGTGTTAACGCCCCCACGTATAATGGCCATATCATCTTTATAAGAAAGCAAAGAAACTTCAGCCTTATGAACAGTCATTGTTTTTTCGTCTACAATCCATACAAAATGTTTCGTATCTTCTCCAGGAACAACAGCTATGGAAGGAACAAGAAAATCACCAGTTCCTTTGGTTTCCCCTTCACCTACTATTTCTATTTGCGTTGTCATTCCCGGTAAAGCTATAAAATCTTCAGGATAAGGCATTGAAAAAGTTGCAGCATATGTTTGAGTCTGAGGATCTGCTTTAGTGGTAATTTCTTTAAATTCTAACGGATATTTTTTGCCAGGCGAAGCTTCGAAAGACGCAAAAAAAGAAGGACTTCTGTAAGTTTTAATTCGCATAATATCTTGTTCTGGAACAGAAATGATAATTTCTATCCTTTCAAGATTTTGTAAACTTATAATGGTTTGGTTTTTTTGTACGCTTTGATAGTTATCTACATAACGTTCTGCGACAATTCCATTAAAAGGGGCTCTAAGTTCCGTATCCTTAAGTGCACTTTGAGCCGCTTCTACTTGAGCTTTCAATCCCTGAATAGTAGCCTCCATAGCTTTAATATCCTCAACACGTGCGCCACTTCGTGCCTCCTGTAACTGCTGACTTGCAGTATTCAATTCACCTTTTGCCACTTCATAAGTCGTTTTAGCTCTTTCTAAGTCAACTTGCGCCACAACACCTTCATCAAAGAGTCGATTCATTCTTTGATAATCTGTCTCTGCTTCCGAAAGTCGTGCTTTAGCCGAGGAAACCTTTGATGATAAGGCTGAAATCTCTTCTTTTCTCGCACCAGCTTTCATAGCATCCAACTGCGCGCTAGCATTACTGAGTGCACTTTGAGCATTAGTTAACTGAATTCTAAAATCACGTGGGTCTATTCTAGCAATAAGACTTCCTTGCTGAATTGATGCCCCTTTTTTCACAGGTAACTCAACTAATGGACCTGAAACACGAAAAGAAAGTTCTGCTGTTTTTGACGCAATAACCTTTCCAGGGAAAATTCTCCGAAAAGTAACTTCAGGGGCTAGAAGTGTCATGGTTTTTACAGGTCGCGATGCTTTTTCAGGTGAAATCTCTGTCTTCCTTCCAGTAATTCCCATCAAAAGGAAACCTCCCACAGCAAAAAACACCAAGGCAGCAATTCCCCATATTTTTTTAGCCATTTTTTTCTTTTGATCCTGAAATTCACTCATATGCCTTCCTCCATAAAAATAGATGTCGATTGTACACACAAAAAACGATAGCTATTTTACGTTTCTTCTCTTAAAAAAATCAGCAAAAAGTAGGATTTTTAGCGAATGTAGGATTTTTCGCAATGGCTCAAAGCATCAGAGAGCCATTGTGGATGCATAGGCATCAACGGTGTTGGCAACTTTTGAGGATCAAAGAAACCAGCATTCAGAGTTTCCTCACCTGTTTTTTTCAAAATTCCTCCTTTCATTTTACACTCAAAACATGTTGTAATAAAATGACAAATTTTCAAATCTGGATAACGAATAATTTGTGATGCAGGATCCGAGTAGACACCAATTAAACGTTGTACTTCCACTTCCAATCCTGTTTCTTCGAAAATTTCTCGTATGATCGCATGCTCAACCTTTTCAGCAGGTTCAATGTGCCCAGATGGAATGCCCCACAATCCGTTATCTGCTCGTTTCATCAAGAGAACTTCTCCCTTATCATTAAAGACAACACCCGCTACACCTGGTTCTACACTTTGCGGCCAAATATGTGAAGGTGCTTGCCATTCCCTTATTGAAACATCAGGGTCAAATAAATCTAGTAACGTCACAATATGAGCATCTGCATTTCTATAATCGTTAGAGAAAGGAAAGGAAATATTCTCTCCCATAAGAATAGCTTGCATACCTATTTGATGAGCACCCAAAATATCCACACTAGGAGTGTCTCCAATCATAACAGCTTTATCACTCGAAAAAGTTAATGTATCTAAAGCCTTTAAAAACATCGGGGAATAGGGTTTGCCTATTATCTGAGGGGACCTTCCAGATGCAACATGAAGAGCTTCAACGACAGCTCCTACAGCTGCTAGAGGCCCGTTCTCCGATGGAAAATTACAGTCAGCATTCGTAGCAATAAAAGTTACCCCGTTATGAATGGCAAGTGCAGCGCGCCTTATTTCAGCCAAAGTTATTGAATCTCCCCATCCAGCAATAACCGCATCGCACGTAAAGTCATTAACGATTTTGACTCCAGCATTGGCTATTTCTTCTTTCAAATAATCATCACCCAAAACCCAAGCCCGTCTTATTCCATGTTCTGCAGCGTAAACACCTGTAACCCAGCCTGAAGTTATAACTTCTTCATCTTTTGCATCAATACCCATCCTATGCAAACGTTTCGTAATTCGTTTACGCGTCGTAGGATTGTTCGTAAGAAAGCGAATAGTTTTATCCCTTTCTCTCAAACGAGAAAGGGCTTCTTGCGCACCAGGTGTAAGCTCTCTGCTTATATAAACTACGCCATCAAGGTCAAAGAAAAAGGCATCAAATAAATCCGCAAGCATATCTATCTCTCCTTATTAAAATTCTCTTTCCCCAAGTATTTTATACCAGCAGAGTAATACTAACAGTTTATGATTATCAGATTTCATTAAAAGAGGGAAGAGCGCTTTTTCGCGCTCTTCCCTCTTTGTATTAAAAAACAGCAATATGAATTAATATTTTTACAATTTACATATTCATATCTTTACGCATACGTTCTGCTATTTCGTTTTTAACAACAGGATCCTGTGAAAAGCCTTTCCATATAGCCACGCAAGCAATAAGCATAACGACAGAAAATGGAAATGCCGCAACTATAGAAATTGTCTGTAGAGCCTTCAATCCTCCACTCATTAAGAGAACAGCCGCCAAAGCAGCTAAAAGAATGCCCCAAATTGCTATCTTAATTTTAGAAGGATTAATCTCACCATCTTCAGAATACATAGCTAGAACAAGAGAAGCAGCTTGCCCAGACGTAATGAAAAACGTCGAAACCAAAATAGCTGCAAGACCAGATAAGACCTGACCTAAGGGGTAATAAGAAAAAACCTTATATAGACCTGTTGAGATATTTTCTAAAACTGCTTGCCCTACAGGAGCAATTCCTGCAATGTCAAGATGAATACCTGATGTTCCAAAAACTGCAAACCAAACAAAGGTTCCTAAGCTGGGAGTAAGAAGAGCTCCAATAATAAACTCTCGTACGGTGCGTCCTTTAGAAACTCTTGCAATAAAAGAACCAGCGAAAGGAGCCCAGGCCATCCACCAAGCCCAATAAAAGACAGTCCATCCTCCAAGCCATTTAGAGAGAGCTCCACCATAAGGAGCCATTAAGAAAGATTGCTTTACAATTCCACTAAAATAGTAACCAATACCATTAAGGAATGAGCCTAGAATTGATACAGTTGGGCCAACTGCGAACATTACAAGCATAATCGCAAAAGCTATGTATAGATTCAAATCAGAAATCATTTTGATTCCCTTATTGATTCCTGAGACAGCTGCAGCCACATAAATACAAGTAATTACAATGATGACACTCATTTGTGTAGAAAAGGCATCTGGTAAACCAAGCAAATGATTCAACCCGCTTGTAATTTGCATAGCACCAAGACCAAGAGATGTTGCTAATCCAGCCAAAGTTGCAAAAATAGCCAATATATCTATTATTTTACAAACAACACTTTTCTGACCGGCTTCTCCCGTTAGGGGAATCATAAAACTACTAACCAAAGCTTTTCCGCCACGACGATACTGAGCATAAGCAATAGCAAGTCCCATAACGCAGAAACCCGCCCAAGGGTGAAGTCCCCAATGGTGAAAAGTAATCTGCATTGCCTGCGCAGCAGCTTCAGCTGTTCTAGGTTCAGCTAAAGGTGGAGCCATATAGTGCATAAGAGGCTCTCCCACGCTATAGAAGACAAGACCGATACCCATAGAACCAGAAAATAACATGGCTAGCCATGAAAAATTGCTGAATTCCGGCTTTGAATCTGGATCACCAAGTTTAATTTTCCCAAAACGGCTAAAAGCAATAATGACACAGAAAAGCAAAAGTAAAGACATTACAGAAACGTAGAGCCAGCCAAATTTGGCTATTAAAAAATCAAAAACATTACTGGCTCCGACACCTAATCCTTCTGGATCAACTATGCCCCAAACAACTACAAAAAGAGTGATACACAACGCTACAATAAAAACTGGATTCATCTTCTTGCTTTTGCCCATTGATAATACTCCCTTCTTTGCACGAAGTTAAAGTAATAGTAATTATGAAGAACAGGAGAAACTGAACTTATCGAGCTTCTCCTGTAATAAAAGCCTCATTCAAAGACTGTCTGTTTCTGAATGTCATCTGTTAAGGCTAAAATAGCCTTCTTTACAATTGCTAATCTAAACTCGAATTCTTGATCTTTTTCAAGGGAAGGATTACCAAGTGGATGAGGAATGGAACTTCCTTGAACTATCCTATTAGGACCGATAGAAGCAGCTATATCGGTTAAATTTGTAATTACAACAACAGGAATGCCAGCTTTTTCTATTTCCTTAGCCATCGTTGACCCGCAACGAGTACAGGTTCCTCAGGTAGTCACAAGAACTACAGCATCCACAGCCTGTTCTTTTAATTTTTCTACAATCTCCAATGCCATTCGTGAAGCTTCTTTTTGAGTTGTTCCCGTACCTACTGTTGCAAAATAATAATCGTTTACAGATCCAATCTTTTCTTCTTTTACTAGATATTTCAGAGCATCAAGGGGTAAGACTCTGTTAGGATCAGCATTAGCAGCTTCTGAATCATAACCTGCATGAATTGTTACAAAATCTCCAGCAGGAAGCCTATCAAGTTGAGAAACGTTATACTCTCCCCAAATAGTTGCAGAAGCAGATTGTATCCTGTCAGGATTTTCCTTAGGTACTATTCCACCAGATGTAACTAAAGCAATTCTAGCCTTAGTTATATCCTTTACAGCTGAAGCAATAGGAACAATATCTGGTTCAGGAATAGGCAACTCCGTTTGAAAAGATTCACCTTTCAACTTTTTCATTAACATGCTAAAGAGACGATCATGGGCAGGAATTGATGGTTTGGGAAAATATTGGTGACGAATGCCTCGTCCGAAATATCCCTCTTCCACAGCAGGAGCCAAGACCTCTTTACGAGCAATTTTATCTGCAAAAAGAGCCATCTTTTCCGCATCTTGTTTCATAAAGGTAGCTTTTCGACCACCTTTAAAGATGTATATATCCTTCTTGAACAATTCAACGCCAGGATTCTCTTCATTCATAGATGTAATTACTGGCACGTTAAAATGATTCGCTACAGCTTTACAGATAAGGCCACAACCACTTCCGTATCGCCCAGCCATAAATGCCGGACCGGCAAAGAAAAAGTCAAATTCCTCTTTTTCCAACCATCCAATGATCTCTGAAAGGGCTTCTTCTGTATGCTCATTTACATAATTGTCCCCGCAGATGATAGTATGTGTAATTTCAATTTCAGAAAGAAGAGAATTGAGTATATTAGAGCAACCAACTAACTCTGTGTGAAAAGAGGGCCGATAATCAGCCTTGTCTTCTCCCCCAATTTGTCCAAAAAACTGATTTATGTAATGGATAGCTTTCAACATGTTACGCCTCCTTAAAACTCCGCACAGCGTTTAATAGAATCGCCTGTTTGAGCATCGCCATCAAGAAAGGCCTGCGCCTCAATAGTGAGAGAGCCATCTTCACGTACACAACCTTCCCATCCACCACCACAACCGTCTCGAGCAATAGACTCTAAATCTCCTAAAACAACAGGCATAGAAGGCAACTCTAAAATTTCTGATACATTTCCTGTAGAAACCAGGGCATCAGCTTCTTTTCTCATAAGCACCATAGGTTGAGAAGCTCCGTCTCTTCCTGTGCATTCATTAACCGCACCTACCGTTTTTATCCCCATTTTTTCAAGCTCTGCTATAGTGAGCATAAAACCCACATCAGCATTTCCATATCCTTCTCTGGAAATGATGACTCCGTCTGCCCCTAAAGCTTGCGCTAAACGACTATCTGTTAAAACGCACAGCTTTTTCTCGCTGAGCTCAACTGTCTCATTGCTCAGAATGACGCCAAGGAAATTGATTTCTTTACCGTGCTCTTTCATTAGTTTTTTGACTATGGAATTATTTTGAAAGGAATATGTTGACATATTGTTTGAAGCAGGTGTAAAACTGCCTCCCGCAATAGCACCGTCAAGAATTTCATTGGGATGCACATACATAGGAAGAATTCTCTTTGTATCCCAACCATAGTACTCTGCGTTATATCCTCTGTCTTCCCATTGTGCCAACACCTTCATTATATACGCAACACGAGGAAGTGACTCTACATCTGATCCGCGCTTACCAAGAGGAGGTAAATCATAAACTTCTATATCCTCCGGCTCAAGATGTCGTAGGCATTCGCCTAAATATTTTGCCAGACGCATCCCTGCTTTACGATGGGCTATATTTCTTTTTTGGAATGCTCTCTTTTCAAATTCTTCGTCAGTTTCTGCTACAAGAACCAAATTGGTCATTGAGCCGAAAATAGTATGGTTCTGAAATTCTCCTCCCATATCGATTAGACCATCCTGAAAACATCCCCAATGTTTTCCAACAGAGAGAACGGAACACTCCTTTAACGCATGGGTACGTCCTTGTCCTACAGGTTCGAAACTATCAAAAAAACCAGGGAAAATAGAATTTCCAGTAACTTTACATCTTGGTTCAAAAGCATCCTTTACAGGCGTGATACGAACCATGTCACCCGGCTTAACGATATGTAATTCTGCTTCCGTAATGTGAGCGTCTTCAAAAACTACATCTAAGGCTTCTTTTTTATTTATAGTAAGAACGCCGTTACTAAAAGCTGTCGCATCGCCAAAAACCATATCTTTCACATGAAAATTACCTATCTCTAATCTCATAAAAAACCATCCCCCCTTGGAGACTCATTCTAGGGGGGATGGTGTGTGAGTGTATATTGCACACTGTGTAATAGAGTAATAAGCAAGTGTATGATTTTTATCTCACACAGTGAGTGAGATAGGTGAAAAAGGAGGGGACTTTGAAGGATGTTACTCTTTGCAAATACCCTCTCGAATACAATATCGGATCAAATCAACAAAAGTATCACAGTTAAGCTTTGCCATGATATTGCTTCTATGAGTATTAACGGTATGGCGGCTTATAGAAAGTTTTTGTGCTATTTCATGAACTTTAAGCCCATGAGCTAAAAGGCATAAAATTTCTCTTTCTCTCTCTGTTAACTCAGGTTCTCTTAACTCTTCTGAGTTTTCCAGGAGGTTAAGGTAGTTTTTTATAATCAACGAACCTGCTGTAGAACACAAGTAAAAAGCTCCATAATATACCGCTTGAATAGCTCTCTCCAGCTCTTCTGTCTCGCAATCTTTTAAAACGTATCCAGTAGCTCCCGATCGAAGCATATCAGAAATAATATAAACATTAGAATACATGGAAAGTGCTAGTACCTTCAAATCAGGTAAGCATTTCTTTAACTTTTGGGTGAGTATGCTTCCATTCATATCAGGCATCGTAACATCTACGATGGCTAAATCTATATCCGAATTTTGACTTATGACTCGCAACGCTTCTTTTCCACTGATCGCTGTAAATATTTCTTCAATAAAATTATTTTGTTCAAGGGATCGCTTCAATCCATCAAGAAACATTTTATGATCATCAACAAGCAATATTTTCATCTAAAATTTAACCTTTCGCTCCTGTAAATCTGTTGTATTGGCTGGAGCTGAAACTAAGATAGTACTTCCTTTCCCCGGCTCACTAAGAATTTCAACCGTTCCTCCAATATAATTAAGCCTTTCTTTAATGCTGAATAATCCAAAGTGATTTGAACCACTTATGAGAAATAAATTGTTTTTTTCAAAGCCAATTCCGTTATCATCTACAACTATTTCAGCATTACGAGGTGTACGCCTCAATGTAGCAGAAACTTTTGTCGCTTGTGCATGTTTAATTACATTGACAAACAGTTCCCTGACAATTTGAAATAAAAGAACAGTTACATTATCATCAATACCTTGATCACAGACTTTTCCTCTATATGTGAAGTAGATATTATTTTTTTTAAATAACCGTTCTCCTAAATCTTTTATTGCTGCACCTAACCCCACCTCGTACAAGATAGGGGAACTGATTTGAAACGTCAATTCTCGTGCATCATCAATAATATCTTGCAAAATATTAATGGTATCATTCACTTTAGAAAGTGCAGCTTCATCTTCATCTGCCAATTTCCGTATTTGCTTTAGATTATTCATGACCGTCACAAAAGAATAGCCAAATTGATCATGTATCTCTCGAGCTATAGTGCGGCGAATTCCTTCTTCTGTAAGAGACAGACGAGTTACTAAACTTTGTAATTCCTGACTGTATTTCAAAAGCATCCTCTGACTTCTATCAAGAGCTTCTTCTGATTGATAATATTGCGTAAGATCAAGAAAAAGAACACCTATAACATTACTGTTTACTGGAAAAAACAAGGCATGAAGATAACGATCTGTTTCCCTGCTGTACCCTTCAAAATGTCTGGAATGACCAGACTTAGCTGTTTCAAGCATGTTATCCATCCATAACTCTTCAGGATTAGGCCAAACCTCCTGAAAAGTTTTTCCTACAACGTTAATACGTTTGCGCCTCATTACTTTTTCATAAGAAGGATTAACGTCAATAAAGCGGAAATCAATAGGACATCCCTCTTCATCCCTTATAATTTCATGTAAAGCAAACGGTTCTAAAAGAGTTTTTAAAATAGATTCATACGCTGTGACATGAAGGACTTTTTCTGACATAGAACTATCGCTCCTTAAATCTAATTAAAGCTCCTATAAAAGAATAAATTAGGAAATGGCAATAACTGGTTATTATACGTTATTATTCTTCAATATCTCTTCTCATCTGTTCAAATTCTTCTCTTGATATTTCTCCTCGTGCATAACGACGTTTTAAAATATCTAAAGCCGCTTCATGTGTAGATGAAACCAAATGGGGTGTTGGCTCTTTTTTGAAAAGCAAAACGAGCAATATGACAATGCCAACGATAATGATTAGCATCATAAAAATCCCTCCTGGAAATCCAAACATCATTGGATGCCACATACTCCATGGCAGACTCTCTGAATTTGCAAAAGCAAAATATGGAAATACGATACTTAACCCTAAAACCATAAAAAATAACATACGCATTGAAATTCCCCCCCTTTCGTTTCTATTGACAGTCCAAAAGATATAAACATACAATAAAGAAAATTCTTTTTTATTAGGGAGATGATATCATGTCCCGAAATCACTTTCTATTAGTGAGTGTTTTTTTAATAGCCATATATATTTTCTTCCCTTCAGTACATTCTAGTTACGCCCAAACTCTGACCACTGTAGAGATAAACGAATACGAAGGAACAAAGTTAGGCTCAATAAAAGATTTTAGAGAAAATTCAATCAAAGGAATTCAAGAGGTAAATCCAGATACATATACACTCGTTGTGGATGGACTTGTAGAAACCCCCCTTTCTTTTACTTTAGAAGAACTTACGGAGAAACTCCCCCGAGCCAAGAAAGTTATACGTATAGATTGTGTTGAAGGCTGGGCTGTAACATGTTTATGGGAAGGTTTTCTCATAACCGATCTCATCAACCTCAGTGTGCCTAAAAAAGAAAGTAAAATTATTATCTTTCATGCCGTCGACGGGTATACAACGTCGTTACCACTCGAATACATTAAAGAGAAGAATATTATGTTAGCTGATCATATAAATGGAATAGTACTTCCACAAGCGCAAGGATTTCCACTTCAGCTTGTAGCAGAAGATAAGTGGGGATATAAATGGATTCGTTGGATTACGCGCCTTGAGTTATCGGATGACGAAAGGTATAAGGGGTACTGGGAATCTCGAGGATATAGCAATCAAGGAGATATTGATAAATCAATGTTTGGGGATTAACTTATGCTAGAATCCAAAGCATACGAAAAATTTCTGGCAAAGCTTAATAGAATTTTTGCATGGCTTCTTATTCCCGTTCTTTCTATTAATTTTATAAGTGGATATGCAATATTACATCCACGTATTTTTGACTGGATCATAACAAAACCATCAGCCTTTCGCCTACACCTTAATATCCAACCTTTGACCATTGTATTGGTATCTTTCCATGCCTTCTATTACATTAGAATACGTATTCTACAAAAAGGGTTCCAAAAGAAATATGTTGATCTTTTTTTGGGAATTTGTTACGCCATTCTTAATTTCGGGGTTTTCTACTTGCGATTAAGAGGGTGACATTCATTTTATGAATAATGGAGGGTAATGGCAATGATTAGTTTATTTCAATGGACTGGTCGTATCGCTATTGTTCTGTTAATTATTGCTTGTGTTACTGGCTTGTTCGGAAGTGTGCTACGACGATATCTTAAGGGAACTCTTGTTTTTAAAATTCATAAATGGGTCGCACTAAGTGCTCTTTTGTTTGGACTCATTCATGGTCTCATTTACTGGCTATTCTTACAGTAAATAAAAGTGGAAGGAGGGATGAAAATGAAAAATAAGTTAAATATCCTCTGCGTTTTCCTCTCTTTCTTTATATTTAGCTTTGCCGCGCTCGCCCATCCTCCTAAAGACATAAAACTTCAATGGGACCCTTTACAAAAAATTCTCTCTGTTCACATTGAACATGTGGTAGATAATCCAGAAAAACACCACATTAAAAGTATAAAAGTAGAAGTCAACGGAAAAATATTCGAAGAAAGGATGTATAAAACTCAAGAGAATTCAAAAATACAAATAGATACTTTCAAAATACCAGACATATCTTCAGGCACAAATATAACCGTTACAGCTGAATGCAACATTTTTGGCACTATGAAAAAAGAAATTGTAATACCATAATAAATAAAAGCAGGGGGAATTATTAAAGATTTGAAACAAGTTATTTCCCTCTGCTTTTATATTCAAATTTCCGCCCTCGCTTTTTATATTTCCCCACAATAGGTGATTTTCTTCACTCTTGCTTTAAAAATATCTTGATGTTAATATTTCTGGCATGCCGGCATGATTCTTAAAAGTTATAAAAATTATTCCATAACAGGAGGGTGCACTACATGTTCTCTAAATCAAAAAAATTTTCATTGTTCTGTGCGCTTTTACTTACGATTGCATCATCGATGCTACTCCCGCTTTCTTCATCTCCAGCACTAGCACAAGAAGTTCCTGTAATTAAAATGGCCTGGGGCTTTGATCTCCATGCAGGCATTTTACTTGTTGCTACAGCACGAGGCGAAAAATTCAAAGATGGCGGAGTTTATCTCAAACCTATCATTGAAAAACAGCAATATGAACTTTATTCTAATGGCGAAAAGATTGCTTTGCTTGAAATGGTTGTTACAAAGGGAAGTTCTGAATCGGCAGTTCTCTTAGGTCAAAAACGACTTGATTGCTGCGTTAATTCAACTACCGGCATGATGTTTGCCTACGATAGAGGAACTAAATTACGCGTCCTCTGCCCTATACATGTAGATGGAATAGCCCTTGTGTTCCCTCCCGAAACAAAGTTTTATGGCTGGGATGCCTTAGAAAAACATATAAAGGATTCGCCTAATCCCGTTCGTCTTGGCTACCACTCCCCAACTAGCGCGCCGCGTGTTGTTCTTGAAACAGCTTTAAAAAAAGGAGGATTAAAGGTTACCGAAGATCCAAACGACTCAACTGCTGATGTTTTACTTGTTGATTTAAAAGGCGATAGAAATATGCTACCAGCTTTCTCTGGAAATTTCGTAGATGGTTGGGTCGGCCCGTCTCACTATCCAGAAACAGCAGAAGCTCAAGGGATAGGGAAAATTGTTTTACACCTCAAAGACTTTCCCCCTGCAGGACAATGGTATGATTTCCCTTGTTGCTCTCTCACTGCAAGAGAAGATTCTATAAAAGAGCATCCCGAAGTGTACCAGGCACTTACTCAGTTATTCCATAACAGTGCTGAATGGTGTACGGCCCATAAAAAAGAAGCAGCAAAAATCAATTCTGAAATTATCGGAATTCCTGTAGAAGCAGCTGAAAATGCAACTATCGTTTACACGACAACTCCTTCAGAAAAATGGATGGATGGAGTCAAACTCTATGTAGATGTTTTAAATGATATGGGCAAGTTCGAAGGAGAAATGAAAGGAAAAAGTTTTGATGAAATAAAAAAGGTTTTCTTTGACTTCAGTTTCATCAATAAAGTTGAATAGAATTTTGACTCGTATCAAGAAGGGGGGAAATTCCCCTCTTCTTGATAGAAATAATTTAGGAGAGATCACCATGAAACAACTCGCATTCAAAACTGGACTTTCTCTAATACTCCCTTTTTCAATTCTTATTCTTTGGGGGTATATGGCAGATATAGTAAACAATCCTATGATCCTTCCAACCTCTCAAGAAGTATTAAAACAATTTATCATGCCCAGTAAAAGCATAATTGGGTTAGGATCTTTATTTACCAATATAGCCGTAAGTCTTATTAGGGTTTTATTAGGATATACTGTAGCTTTGCTAGTAGCGCTTCCTTTGGGAATACTTATGGGATCAAGAGAAAATATATACTATTTTTTTAATACTTTTTTAGGTTTTTTCCGGCCAGTTCCCCCAATAGCATGGGTTCCTCTTATTTTAGCCTGGCTTGGAATGACAAGTTTTGCCACCATCTTTGGGCTTCGACAAGGAACGTGGTATGTTTATTTGAGTAACTTTAAGCTCTCAATGGTCTACATTATCTTCTTAGGAGCTTTTTTTCCTATCATAACGAGTGCAATACATGCCGTAAAAAACGTTCCTAAAACGCTAATAGAGTCAGCTCGTGTGCTCGGCGCCACTAAGTCAGACATTTTTAGGAAGATACTTCTACCTGGAGCTGCTCCTACATTGATGAATGGGATGCGAACAGGACTAGGCGCTGCGTGGGGATGTTTAGTTTCAGCAGAGATGCTACCCGGAAGTCTTTCCGGCGTTGGATATTTAATTACCCATGCTTACGAATTAGCACGAGTAGATATTGTCATTACCGGAATGATCTGCATTGGTGTTATTGGCGCCCTTCTTGATTACGCTTTCAGATATCTTGAAGAAAAAAAATTTTCATGGCAACATACTGCACGTTAACTTAAAAAGGAGGCTGAATTTTCTACCAGCCTCCTTTTCTATTCTAATCAGACAAAACGACAAAATGTGTAACTCGATTGCCGATAATGCTTTCTTCAACAATACTTGATAGCTCATTTCCTGCTTCGAGCGAAGTAATAACTGTTCGACCAATAATCAACCTTCCCTCTTTTTCTTCAACCAAAGTACGTATCCCCCATAAATTATGTAAAAAAACGGGTTTGTCATGATATGTTCCTATATACAACATAATATGCCCTGGCAAAGCTGCTAAAGTTAAAAAAGGTTTCCCTTGCGAAAGTACCGTTTTTTCCTTTTCGATAAGAGGAAGGCCTTTCACGTCGACAGAAATTCCTTGTGAAGCTTGGGCTTTCGAATTTCTTGGTAACCATAAGCCAAACACTGCAAAAAAATCCTGCGTCGTGGCGCTACAATCTCGCCTATTATTACCCCCACCCCAACCGTAAGGTTCATGCATAAATTGTGAAGCAATATAAGCTGCATTCCATTTTGTGAAATCTAAAGGCTTTGGAGTAATGCAACAATCAGAAAGAATGATCTTTTTAAAAAAAACATTACTATCCAATCCTCGAACTGGAATAAGTACTTCATATGAAGCTTGAAGAGGAAAATGTTTAACTATGGGTAAAATTGTTCCTATTTTTGCTTTGGCATAAAAATGTTTCTCATTATCCAGAAGAGGAAGGTTATCTTTTATCACTACGCCCATCGGATATTCTCTCCACATTTTTATCTGGTCTTCTGTTATCCATGCGATACGACGAGTATCTATCCATCCAGAAACTGCGTGACTATCAACAAAAGCCCATGCTCCATCTTCAGAAAGATGAGAGACAAAAAGAGGATCTCCTGGTTTCACCGTTGTATTCTGTCCATAATCAAAGGGATATCCTTCGCCTGCCTTTTCAAAGTCAAAGAAGACTGGCTCATTTGACGGGAAAGCTCGAAGATTTGCCTCTTCCACTACTATAGCCTTCTTGTTTTGGCTTCCAAAATGCTCTATTTGGGCGTTTTCCTTTTGCTTTTCATACCAACCATATAATCTCAAACGTCTATTTTCTCCATATGTTTTTTGATATGGGAACCATTTAAAAGGCCACAGTAAAGAATCAAGGCCCCGAGAAGGCCCACTTTGAGACCACGGAGAAAAGTAATGTTTATTATATTGATTATCCATATTTTTTTGTGCTTCAACATTCAAAATTCGATCCGAATAATCTCCGGTTATGTAATAAAAGCAATTCTGACTTAAAGAGACGATATCTTTTATTTCTTCTTCATCCTTTTGATACGCCCAGGAAACCGATTTAAAACATAGACTAAAAAACAACAGGCAAAATAAAAAAACGTACATTTTAAAATTACTTTTTCTACTTAAGGTCAGGATTGATCACCCTCTTCTCCGCTCTTTATTTATGATTTCATATTCCTCATTTGACATTTATCTTCTGCAATGATATAAGTGTTTAAAAATTCAGACAGGTTGGAGGCAACTTTAATGTCTTTAGTTATTATATCCTCTTCCAACTGCTTTTTTGAGTATTATTACGCCGGCGAGGGACCCCTCTGGAGGGCCAGCGCTTAGGCGTTGATGGCCTTTACAGGGCCGGGTTCCCGTTACTAGGGGATCCGGCCCTTTTTTTATTCTTTGAAATTAAAAATGAACGCGAAAGGTGGAAATTAATATGTCTCAAGTTGATAAGTCAACATTGATCGGTCTTCAAAAAATAGTACGTCAAGTCTGGAATACTCACGGTCTTTATAGAAGGAAAATGGAACAATGTGGAATTTTCCCAGAGGACATTCATTCAATTGATGATTTTAAAAAGTTACCTTTTACTACAAAACAAGATCTGAGGGATAGCTACCCTCTCGGACTTCTCGCCTGTTCACAAAATCAGGTTGTTAGACTTCACGCTTCCTCTGGAACGACAGGCAAACCTACATTTGTTCCTTACACACAAAGAGATATCAATGATTGGAAAGAATGTATGGCAGAATGTTTAAAAACAGCTGGGGTTACATCTGATGATGTATTTCAAATCATTCTTGGGTACGGCCTTTTTACTGGAGCTCTCGGATTTCATTACGGGGCAGAAAAAATTGGAGCTATGGTTATTCCATCTGGAGGAGGTTTTACAGATCGCCAACTTTTTTTAATGGAAGACGCGCAAACAACTGTTTTTACAAGCACGCCCTCATATGCTCTATACCTCGCTGAGAAAATTGTTAAGCATAACTTGCGTTCTAGACTGAATCTTCGTCTTGCTATTCTTGGTGGAGAAGCCTGGACTGAAGATATGGGACATCAAATAGAAGAAATGCTAGGAATCACTGTTATCAATTCATATGGTCTTTCTGAAATTATGGGACCTGGGGTAGCTATGGAGTGCAATGCAAAAAATGGAATGCACTTTAACCATAATCACTTTTTTATGGAAACAATAGATGCAGAAAGCACACAACCTTTAGCCGACGGGGAGTTTGGAGAGCTTGTTATCACGACAATTAATAAAGAAGCTTTTCCACTTATTCGTTACAGAACTCGAGACCTGACATCTCTTATTACAGAACCTTGCAGTTGTGGCCGTCAAGGAAAACGAATTGCAAGAGTTGCCGGACGTAATGACGATATGCTCATAATACGGGGTGTCAACGTTTTCCCATCCCAAGTAGAAGCTGCCCTCGCTTCTGTAAAAGGACTTTCTCTGCACTACCATCTAGAGGTACGCCATCACAAAGATATGCCAGAACTTACGGTAGTCTGCGAATCTGCCAAACTTCTATCTGAATCTGGAAGAGAACAACTCAAGGCAAAGACATCACATCATTTAAAAGAGAAACTCGGCATTCGAATTAACGTTCAGATTGCTGACCCTGAAACTCTCGTTAGAAACGAAGGGAAAGCTTGCCGCGTAATGCATGTAGCTTAAAAAAGGCCAACCGATAGGTCTAAAAGGGAGGAATATATAATGTCTGAGAAAAAGGTACATCAGGAAAAGACAAGAATGAACGAAAACCTTTACGACCCCAAGCAAAACGAATTTGATTTTGAAGGGCTTTCTTTCGCCTACAAAGAGGCACGAAATCATGAACGAAGATAGCGACTATTTCTATTGCTGGCCGCCCGAAAAAGGAATTTGTAGTTGTCTTTTTCGAGCGGCCTTTATTTTTTCATTTCATACTTATTTAGTGTCAATCCGCTAATGAAACTCCCAAATCAAAAGCTTCTTGAAGGGCGTCACTATTTTTCGACGTTGGAGTATTTCCAGAGCACGCTTCCAGCACCCCGTAAAAATTCATGCCTAACCAATCACAAATGTCTGTATACATCTTTTCTACAAGTTCTGGGCCAAGGTTAGGTTTCTCTCCACCATAAGTCATTATCAAAACTACCTTTTTATTTTTTAGTCTGTCGTAATTAATGGCATAGAGTCGATCCATAAAAAGTTTCATCTGAGCAGAAATTGTCCACCAATAGACAGGAGTAGCAAAAACGAGAACATCTGCATCGTACACTTTAGAATAGAGTTGTTGCATATCATCGTCAATTACACAAAGCACCTCCGGGTTTTCGCGACAAGAATTACATGCGGTACAAGGAGCAATGTTACAAGAGTGTAAAAAAACAGTCTCACTTTCGACATTATGAGTAGCTGCACCTTCCAGAAATTTCTCTAAAAGTGACGCCGTGTTCCCTTTTTTGTTGGGACTGCCAAGTAACGCGAGTATCTTCATAAGTACTACCTCCCGGTAAATAGGTTAGTTATGCATCTTGACAGAATACTGCTTCTATTGCTAGAGTAACTATATGAAAAATTACGCTGATTATCTCACATGTACAAATACAATAACAATGTTCTGGTGGTGGCGCAGATAGCGCCGCCGCAGATTTTACCTGTATTTTTAGGGCTGCGGGGCCAAACCGCAGCCCTTTTTCTTTAATTTTAATTCAACGTAAAGAAAAAGGGTTTCTCTCCATAAGCGAGGGAAACCCTTTTTTTATTCAAACTAAAAAATACAAGGAGGAAATACTCATGACTACAAAGGGGAAAAAAGGATATTTTGGAGAATACGGAGGAAGTTTTGTACCTCAAGCACTACAGATCCGCCTTGATGAACTGGAAAAGGCTTACGATGAAGCAAAAAGCGACCCCTCTTTTAAAGAGGAATTTATGAGCCTTCTCAAAGAATACGTTGGCAGGCCTTCTGCGCTTACAGAATGTAAGAATATTTCTCACTATTTTGGTGGCGGACGTCTCTTCCTTAAGCGCGAAGACTTAAACCATACCGGTGCTCATAAAATTAATAACGCCATAGGACAAGCACTCCTCGCAAAAAGAATGGGCAAAACGGAACTCATAGCTGAAACAGGTGCAGGCATGCATGGAACAGCAAGTGCCACCGTAGCAGCATTAATGGGTATGAAATGCACCGTCTACATGGGTGCTCTTGACGTTGCAAGACAGGCACCTAATGTAGCTCGAATGAAAGTTCTGGGAACAGAAGTAATTGCTGTTGAAGACGGACAAAAAGCATTAAAAGAAGCTGTCGATGCAGCACTAAAAGCCTTTGCTGAAAATCCGGAAACCTTTTACCTTTTAGGGTCCGCTGTCGGCCCCCATCCCTATCCAACTATCGTTCGCGATTTTCAGAGTATTATTGGCAAAGAAGCTCGCTCTCAATTTATTGAACGTGAACAAAATCTGCCCGATTACGCTGTAGCTTGTGTAGGTGGAGGAAGTAACGCCATTGGCCTTTTCGCTGGTTTCCTAAACGATCGGGAAGTAAAAATCGTAGGAGTAGAACCTGCAGGGAAAGGCTTGGCTACAGGAGAACATGCAGCCACACTCTCAGCTGGACACCCCAGTGTCATTCATGGCTTTAAAAGCTATGTTCTTTCGGATGATCAGGGAGAACCCGCAGAAGTTTACTCTATCTCCGCAGGATTGGACTATCCCGGAGTAGGGCCAGAGCATGCATATTTAAAAGATAGCGGTCGTGTATCTTATACATCAGTAACAGATCAGGAAGCAATAAATGCCTTTAAACTTCTCTCTAGAAAAGAAGGGATTATTCCTGCTCTTGAAAGTTCACATGCTCTCGCATATGCTTTTAAATTACTTCCTACTCTTTCAAAAAATCAAACTGTGCTCGTTAACCTCTCAGGCAGAGGTGATAAAGATATGGATACTATACTTCCTCTCATCGAGTGAAAGTGAGGGAAGCGACATACAGTAAGAGTACGTCGCTTCCCTCTTTATTAGTTTATAGAAGAAGCTAATGAACGTAACCAACGCAACATATAGAGAAATAATCTGCTTCTATACTGTTCTGGCAAAGTAATTATTCTAAACCAACGAGAAATACATTCATCAGTATGTATTTCTGCGAGATGTCCCTCAAGTAACTCTTTCTCAACAGCTAGTTTTGAGAGACAACTCATGCCCATTCCTGCTTCTACAACTCTCTTAATCGCTTCGGTATGACCTATCTCCTGCACATGGTGAAAACTTAAATTTTTACGTGAAAGAACCGCTTCAAACGTACTCAGTGTTCCAGAACCCCTTTCTCGTAACACCCATGGTTCTTCCTGCATCTCTTGCATAGGAACAAATTTTCTGCAAGCAAAAGGATGTTCAGGAGAAGCTATAATCACCAATTCATCTTTTACCCACTCTTCCTCTTCTATATCTCTCCGCGCCACAAGCCCTTCTACCAGCCCGATATCCAAAACGCCCTCGGAAAGAAGATCGGCTATCTCTCGCGTGTTTCCTACATTCAAACTAATTTTTACCAACGGATGTTCATCACAAAACTGTTTTAAACGAGTGGGGAAAAAATAATTACCAATAGTCGTACTACAGCCAATTTTAAGTTCCCCCATCAGATTTTCTTTATCGTTATTGGCAACATCCATAAAATCTTTCATCAGGGCCAGAATATATTCTGCCTTGGGAAGCAGAAACCGTCCCCTATCATTTAAAGATAACCCTCTCCCTACTCTATAAAAAACAGAACCACCTAAAATTTCTTCAAACTCTCTCAGAGCCATGCTCGCTGCTGACTGACTAATATATAGATTTTTTGCTGCCTTCGTCATACTTTCACTTTTTGCTACTGAAACAAAAATTTCAAGTTGCCTGAGAGTCACAGAATCCATAAAAAACTCCCCTATCTATCAATTTTATTGATGGAAAATATCATAATTATAAGCTGGAATCAATAATCAATTCAAACTATAGTGTTGAGACATCAATTTGAAATATAAAGGAGCTATCGTTATTATGTTAATTCTTCAATCACCATTCTTTTGGGTTATCTTAGGAATATTTCTCTCACTAGTCTCGCATTCTCCCGCTTTTGCCCTGTGTGTCGGAAGCATTATTGCTCTGACCTGTGGAAATCCATTGAAACAACTCACAGGAAAACTTGCGAAATACTTATTACAAATTGCGGTGATTCTTTTCGGCTTTGGCTTGCATCTTCGTGTCATTCTTAAGGTAGGCTATACATCTCTTGGCATTACGTTCCTTAGCATTACAACAACAATGCTCTTGGGATGGCTATTCGGAAAGCTTTACAAAGTCGAAAGGGATACTTCTTTTCTCATAAGCAGTGGAACTGCTATTTGCGGAGGCAGCGCCATAGCCGCGATGTCTTCTGCCATTGGAGCGTCCCAAGGTCAAACAGCAGTTGCAATGGCTGTTGTGTTTCTTCTTAATGGTGTCGCTCTTTTAGTCTTTCCGTATGCTGGACATCTTATGAATTTATCCCAAACAGATTTCGGTATTTGGGCAGCACTTGCTATTCATGACACAAGTAGTGTTGTAGGAGCTTCTGCTATTTATGGAGCTCAAGCCTTAGCTATTGGAACAACAATTAAACTAACTCGTGCTCTTTGGATTCTTCCCCTTTCATTCATTGCCACGAAACTTAATAGAAGCAAAAACAAGGCAACCATTCCTTGGTTTCTCTTTGGTTTTCTTCTGGCAGCACTCGTACGGTCGCTTCTTCCTTATATGGAAGAAAGTTGGAATATCCTTGCTATATGTGGAAAAAAACTTATGGTAGGAACACTTTTTTTTGTAGGTGCAGGCTTAACAAGGGAAGAATTGCATAAAATTGGCAAAGGGGCTTTATTAAAAGCTGTAACTTTGTGGGTTACTATTTCTATACTTTCACTTACAATTATAAAAATGGGATTTGTCCACCTTAATATATAAAAACCGGGTCTTTATTGACCCGGTTCAAAAATCTCTCTTATAACTTTTGAGCTTGCCCTACCATCATACTCAGCAAAATCATAACTAAAAAACTTGTCAGAACGAGCAGCATAGACATAAAAATCACCTCTTATACTCTACATAAACACTATACTTAATACCATACAGGGTACAGGCACTTATGTCAATGCTTTTTTTCAAATTCATTAATAATTTGATACAACTCTTGCGTCAAGATTCGTTGACTCCTTTCTTTTATTTCCTGAGGAACAGGCCACACAGCTTCTGCCATTGATCCTGCCATACAGGCCTGTGTATCGGTATCCCCACCTAAAGAAACTGCTAAACGAACAGCATCTTCATAACTATTTGCTTCCAAAAATGCAATTATGGCTTCTGGAACAGAGCCCTGGCATGTTACATTAAATGTGTATGTAGCTTTTATATCTATAATTTTTCGACTTAGATCGTAACCAAACATGCGCTCTAGGTTTAAACGAATAGATTCTTTATTTTCACCATACCGTGCCATATAAATGGCTGCAGCAACAGCCTGAGCCCCTTTAATGCCTTCTGGATGACTATGGGTTATAGCGGCACTCTCTTGAGCTAGTTTTAAAACGATATCAATATCGTCAGAAACCCAGGCTACGGGACTAACACGCATAGCTGAGCCATTACCAAAACTATCAATAACAATAGAAGGATCACCATATCGCAGCCATTCCCTGAAACGTCCCCCATAACCTGCATGTGGATATTTTCTTCCCCATTTCATATATGCTCTCGAAAAATCTTTCCTATTTGCTTCTGTACCTTTTCCTAAAAGAGCCTCGGCCGTAGCGATCGTTAGAACTGTATCGTCTGTAAAACAAGATTTTCTATTAAAAAGTTCAAAGTTATAATTTTTTGTAGGACTCCACTCATAAATTGATCCTATAATGTCTCCAGCTACAGCTCCAATCAAGAATATTTCCTCCTTTTTTTAATTCATAACACTTCATTTTACCCTTTATAATCCTCGTCTTTCACTCCAATGGAAAAATAAAAGTGCACTTAAAACAAATATAGTAATAACAACCCAGTGATTCACTCCAAGTATTTGAGGAAGGGTAATCTTTCCCAAATTGCCCCACGTCAAAAGAGTACGCTCCATAAAAGGAAATGTTTCTGCATATAAAGCTGCTCCTACCAACATTCCTAAGATGCCCCAAAATGCATCAAGACGCCCTTCTCCTAATGCTCCCATAGCAGTTCCCGGGCAATATCCCAACAATCCCCAACCAATGCCGAAGAAAATACCTCCTGGAATAACCCCTCCAAGAATAGTAGGTTTTATCGATAGTTTCACCATATTGAGATCTAAAAGGAAGTATGTGCCAATCATTGCCACAACAATTGTAGAGAGCATAAATTTAAGAATGGTGAAGTCGAGCAGTCGAAGAGCCCCAAGCTGTTTATCGTAACGAATTACTTCAGACTTTTGAAGCAAAATACCGAAGATAATTCCTGTTACAAGTCCGAAAATAAGATCGGGTTTCATCCACTACTCCCCCTTCCCGTAAAGAATACGAGCAACAATCATGCCTGCCCCAAAGAAACAAACAAGAGCTATCAAACCACTTACTGCTAACTGAAGCGAACCGCTCAGTCCGTGTCCACTCGGTCAGCCATCGGCAAGTCGTGCCCCAAACATGGCAATTACTCCACCTATAAAAGCCGTTACTGCCCGAGGAAAAATGCGTACGCCAAAACGATCTTCCCAAGAATCAGGTGTCAACTGAATTCTGAACGTTCCAGAAATAAAAGAACTCATAAGAGCCCCTAAAAAAATACCTACAATAAACATAAGTTGCCAATCTATCTTGGGAGCATACTTCACAAGATACGCAACTTTCAGAAAATGCTCAGAGGCAAATACTTTTTCTACAAACCCTGTAGAACGAACGAAAGAAGTAGAGGCTCCGAAATACTTCCCAGTCAACCACGTAGAAACAACAGACAAAACGCCTGCTAAACTACCTGCTATATACGGGTTCATTGGTCTTATTCTTTGCCGCATTACTTTTCCTCCTTTCTCTGTCCTCATTGCATTAATACATTATAGTTTAAAAATAAAAAATTGTTCAATCATTATTTTAAAATGGCATAAAGAAAATTTCATCTTTTTATGTTAATCTTAAAAAGGTAAATTAAAAGTTTCGGAGGTTTATCATGCGTGCAGCTCTCGTGGGCTTTGGAGGCGTCGGAAAAGCTTTTGTTGAACTTTTAATTAAAAAGAAAAATTTCTTAAACAGCATTGGATTGACGCTTACTCTTAAGTCAGTAATAAAAAGTAAAGAAGGTATTTACAATCCTTCTGGAATAAACCTCGAGTGTCTTCTTGAACATGTAAATAACGGAAGTGCACTCGAAGATTTTCCTGCAGAAGGGACAAAAGAAGAAACTTTTGAAAGCCTTATTGCCAGACGCGATGTAGACCTGCTCATAGAAGTAACCCCAACCAACAATCTTACTGGAGAACCTGGGCTAACTCACATAAAAAGAGCTCTTCAGAGAAGCATTCATGTTGTAACAGCAAATAAAGGACCAGTCTTGCTCGCTTATAAAGAATTAAATGCTCTAGCTGCACAAAATTACGTTCAATTTGGAGTAGGATGCACCACAGGAGGGGCTTTGCCCACTATTTACGCTGGGTGTATCGACCTTGCCGGAGCAAAGATTTTATCTATAGAAGGAATTTTGAATGGCACTAGTAATTATATTTTAAGTGAAATGCAAGAAAGAAACTGCACCTATGACGAGGCTCTTGCTCATGCCCAAGAAATGGGTATAGCAGAAACAGATCCATCTCTTGATGTAGAGGGCTGGGACACGGCTACAAAGCTTGTTATTCTTACAAATATTCTTATGTGTAAGGAGTACAAATTAAAAGATGTTAGTGTAGAAGGAATAACGAAGGTTTCATTTAAAGATATAGATAATGCACGCCAAGAAGGAAAGCGCCTCAAACTTATAGGCAAAACACTAGGAGGATGTTCAGATCTTTCACTGAGTGTAAAAGTTGAGGCTCTGAATTCTGACCATCCCCTCTATAACGTAAATGGAACAAATAAAGCTGTTTGTTACAAGACTGATAGTCTTGGTGATTTAACACTCATAGGTGGTGCCTCTGGAACTATTCCTGCAGCTGCATCTATTCTTCGAGATATTATAAATATCCATAAAGGATATCAATTTGCACATTAAAAACATCAGGACGAAATGATTGCCCCGTCCTGATGTTTTTGAGTGGTTCGTCAGCTACTCAAGGTGAAACATGGCTTCTTCTATTCTATCGAGGCCTTCTCGTATTGTTTCTAGAGATTTAGCAAAAACAAAACGTACATACCCTTCATAGCCAAAGGCTACACCAGGAACAACTGCAACATGTGCCGCATTGAGGAAAAATTTAGCCACATCTCGATCGTTTTCTATTTTTTCACCCTGAAAACATTTTCCAAACATTTTTTTTACATTGGCAAAGATATAAAAAGCTCCATCAGGATTAACACATGATAACCCTTCGATAGAGTTTATTCTGCTTACAATATAATCCTTACGTTCTGCATATTTCTCAACCATAAAATCAATGTCGTTTTGCGGGCCAGAAAGCGCTTCCACAACAGCTTTTTGAGCTATAGAATTAACATTTCCAGTAAGATGTCCCTGAAGAGAGTTCATTCCCTTTATAATCTCTTTTGGACCAGCTGCGTATCCTACTCGCCAACCAGTCATTGCATATGTTTTTGAAACGCTATTAACGAGAACACACCAAGGTCGATACTTCTTATCCAAAGAAGCAGGGCTTGTATGTTCAGTCCCGTTATATAACAAATATTCGTAAACTTCGTCTGTGACAACAAATGTTCCTCTTGCAATGAGAAAATCCATTATTTTCCTCATCTCTTTTTCTTCAAAGACAGCTCCCGTAGGATTACACGGAGAATTAAGCACAAAAACTTTAACTTTGGGGTTCCAAACTTTTTTTACCTCTTCCAGACAAGGTCGAAATTTGTTTTCTTCCCGTGTCGGCATAAAGACAGGACGAGCACCAGTAAGCCGTATTTGATCTACATAACTTACGTAACAAGGGGTGGGAATTATCACTTCATCTCCTGGATCACATAACGTCGCAAAAGCTTCATAAAGAAGTTGTTTGCCACCATTTCCAACAAGAATTTCGTTCACGTCGTAGTCAAGATTATTTCGACGTTTTAGTTTTTCTACCACGGCTTCACGAAGTTCCCAAATTCCTGGAACATCTGTATATTTTGTGAAACCTTCATCAATAGCTTTGATTGCAGCTTTTTTTATATAATCTGGAGTATCAAAATCTGGTTCACCTTGAGCAAAACTAATAATATCTATACCCTTACGTTTAAGACTATTGGCCAAAAAAGACGTCTCTTCCGTAGGTGATGGTTTAATTCCAGAGACAAGATTTGATAAAACTTTGCGTGCCATAAGTTTACCCTCCATCTATACTTCAATAAATAAAGCTAAATCAGGACACGTTTTTTCGCATACTTTGCATCCGACGCACCTTTCTGCATGAAGGGCTGTTACAACAGCAAAACCTTTACGATTTGTTTCTCCCGTAATTTCATAAACGTTAACGGGACAAGCATTGGCACAAAGTCCACATCCTTTACATAAATCTTTATCAATATGTATGGTCATAAATTTCACCTCAATGTACGTATAATCTCAACAACTTCTCTGGGACTTCGAGCAATATGCACTCCGGATTTTTCGAGAGATTCTATTTTAGAAGCAGCTGTACCTTTGTTTCCTCTTATAATTGCGCCAGCGTGACCCAAAGATTTACCGACAGGAGCTGACCGCCCCACAATAAGAGAAACCACAGGTTTTGTTACATGTTTTGCAATAAATTCTGCTGCTTTTATCTCAGTTGTTCCGCCAATCTCTCCCAAAAGCAGTATTATTTCTGTTTCTGGATCTTCTTGAAAAAGCTCAACTATATCTTTTTGATTCATTCCCCAAATAGGTCCTCCGCCTAAAGCCACAACAGTAGATTGCCCAATACCAGCCTCAGTCAATGTTTTACCCATTTCGTAAGAAAGAGCGCCGCTCTTGGAAACTACCCCCACATATCCTTCTTTAAACATGCGAGCTGGATGTGCCCCCAATTTGCACTTCCCTGGAGCTATTAAGCCAGCAGCTCCAGGACCTATCACTTTAGTGTTGTGGGCAGAAGCATAACTTAAAATTTCAAGAACATCCTTTTGAGGAATTCCCTCCATTGTGAGAACAAGCAGTGGAATTGTACTATCTATAATTTCAAAAGCTGCATCTTTAGCAAAAGCAGGAGGAACAAAACTAATAGCTGCATCCACACCACATGTCAAAACAGCCTCTTCCACAAAATCAAAGACAGGCACATCGTAAACAGTCAAACCGCCTTTACCAGGAGTAACTCCTGCTACCACACGGGTACCGTAGTCAATAAGTGTTTGAGTCTGAAGCGCTCCAGAACGACCAGTAATTCCTTGAATAAGAACCCTTGTCTCGGCATTAACAAGAATAGACATGTCATATTTCCTCCGCTGCCTTGACTGCACAAACAACTGCTTGCTCAAGGTCATCAAAAACAGGAAGGCCCGAGTCTCTCATCATTTTTCTGCCTTCTTCTTCCATTGTTCCGCATAATCTAACAAAAAACGGAATAGAAACAGTATGATCCTTTAGATATTGAATAATTCCTTCTGCCATTTCATCCATTCTGTTAAAACCACCAATGAGCACTACTAACAAACTTTTAATTTCTGTTTCTGATCGTGTAAAAACAGTCTCCATAGCTTTGTACATAACTTCAGGACTCGTTATTCCTCCCATCTCACAAAAATCTGCAGCGTCTCCACCAAAATCACGAATAAGGTCTAGAGAAAGCATTCCTGTTCCAGCTCCATCTGAAATAAGTCCGATATTGCCATCGAGAGAAACATATGTAATCGTTCCCTCATCCTTTTTTGTATTTTTGTCATCTGCTAGCATTTTTTGTTGTTCGAGAAGTTCTTGAAAAGTCCCTTTTTGCCTATATTTTGCGTCATCATCAAGATTGATTTTTGAATCGAGAGCAACGAGACCGGAAGGAGTTTTAACAAGAGGATTGATTTCTATCAGACTTGCATCATATTCCTTAAACAAGGCATACATCGCCTGTAAAACTTTACGCAATGTCTTGATTCCATCATCAAGCTTCAGGAAAGAAGCAACCTTACGGAAATGATAATCAGAAGGGCCAACCAGGGGATCAAATGGCAACTTAATAATTTTCTGGGGAGCTTCCTCAGCAATTTTTTCTATTTCCATCCCTCCTGCTGCACTTGCAACAATAAGAGGCCGCTTTAACTCTCCATCGACGACAAAAGAAAGATAAAATTCTTGCAAAATATCAATCTTCTCTTCCGCTAGAAGAGCCGTTACCTTTTCTCCCTTAAGATCAGCACCCAATAATCTTCGACCTTCTTGTTGTAATGAAACATTATCATTACATACGACTACGCCCCCAGCTTTTCCACGTCCACCAGAAAGAATCTGAGATTTTAAAACTAAGGGAGCATTCAGAGATTCTATCTCCTCGATAGAACGGACAAGGATTCTTTGTGGAACAGGGATACCACAGCGTACAAAAAGTTCTTTTCCCTGAAATTCATAGAGCTTCATTATTCTATTCCTCCGAATTTAGAGCAAATTGAACGCCAGCTTCTACAGCTTTTTTATTCAAATCCCAAAAACGAGGTTTTATGTTATCTTGTACTACTTCTAGCAGTTGCTCTTTCGTAAACAGATTTGTTTTCGTCTGAAGATATCCGAGTACCACCATATTGGCTGCCATCTTATTGCCTAAACCAATCGCAATCTCCGTTGCCGGAATCTTATAAACAGTGATTTGTGAACTAACTTTAGAAAGATCTGGAACAAGCTCACTATCGACAATAAGCAAACCATCAGTTTTGAGCCCTGTGATATATGTTTGAAAAGCTGTTTGAAAAAGCGCAACCAGAACATCATTTTTTTCTTGAATGGGAGTCCGAATCGGACTATCAGAGATAATCAATTCAGACTGGCACTGCCCTCCTCGTGCTTCTGATCCATAGGATTGTGTTTGCACTGCATAGAGTCCTCGCTTGGTAACAGCAGCTTCACCAAGAATAATGGCCGAAAGAATAATCCCCTGGCCACCATAGCCACATAGACGAATGCTTAAAGGCTTCATGCCTGCCCCCCCTCTCGATATACAGAACTCCCTTCAAAAATGGGACGTTTTTTATTAACGAATTCTCCCAAGATAGTTTTACCTTTCAGTTCTTCTGAACTCATACTTTCTGTTTGTTTAGAAGTAACACATATAGATCGAACCCAATCAAAAACTTTTTGGGGTTGTCCTGTATTCAAGGCATAACGTCCAAAGTGAGTTGGACATTGTGACAAAATTTCAAGAACCGAAAAACCTTCATGTAGAAGAGCCACTTTCATTAATTTATTCATAAGAGGCTGGAAAGGGGTCGCTGCTCGAGCAACATAACTTGCTCCAGCAGCTTCTGCTACTTTACATAAATCGAAAGGAGGTTCCCCACTCCCATAAGGAGTTGTCATTGTGATAGCCGCAGGAGGGGTCATAGGTGCAACTTGCCCGCCTGTCATAGCAAAATTAAAGTTATTGACAACAATCATCGTAACGTCAAGATTTCGCCGTGCTGCCTGAAGGAAATGATTACCACCTATTGCCGCAGCGTCACCATCTCCTGCAAATATAACAATCCTTGTCTGAGGTTTATGAAGTTTTATCCCAGTAGCCCATGCTAGAGTCCTTCCATGTACACCATGCAATACATCTGATTTAATATAGACTGGAATACGAGCAGTGCATCCTACTCCGCCTATGGCAACCATGGAATCTAAATCAATTTCAAGCTCGTCAACTACTTGTAAAAAAGTATTTAATATCTGACCACATCCACAACCTGGGCAGAACATATGAGGTAATTTCTCTTCTCGAACGTATTTTCGCAAAGGATTTTTTCGCATTATGCCCTGACCTCCTCTATGGCTGCCAATATTTCTTGCGGAGAATGAATAAGTCCCCTATTACGAGTAGCTCTTATTGTCTTACAGAGCCCTCCACATACTCGCTCTATTTCTCTTGCATACTTGCCCATATTCATCTCAACAGAAATAACAACACCTACGTTTTTGGCAACTTCCCGTATTGCTTCCTCTGGAACAGGCCAAACTGCATCAAGTTTAAGAACTCCTACTTTTATTCCCTTATCACGTGCAAGGTCCATTGCATCAAGACACGGCCTTACTTCACTTCCATAAGCTATAAGAGCTATGTCTGCATCACCCATGCCAAATTCTTGCGTCGTAGATATGACATGTCTGTTTTCCCAAATTTTCCCCGTTATTCTTTTATATAGTTTTTCAAAAACATCGGGATCCCAATCTATGCTTCCACTTTCATCATGGGGATTCAGAGAGTAGATCGTATGATACCCTTCTCCAAGTTCAGCAAAATCAGGAACACCAAAAGGGTCGGCTTTAAAAGGCATGAATTCTTCAGGGGAAGAGGTTGTTTTTTTCCGATGTACTATGGGAATCTCTGATAGAGCAGGAATAGAAAGCCGTTCTCTCATCAAAGCAATAGTTGTTTCAGACATAACCACTACAGGAGTACGATACTCCTCAGCTAAATTAAAAGCTCGAACAGTATAATCAAAAAGCTCTTGTACAGAAGAAGGGGCTAAAACAATCATTTCGTGATCGCCGCTAACTCCCCATCTCATTTGCATAACGTCAGCTTGCGTCGCAAAATTCTCTCCTCGACAACGTTGAACATCAACAATAACAATAGGAGCTTCAACAGCAATAGCATAGCCAATTCCTTCTTGCATATAATTGTAACCGGCACTTGCCGTTGCTGTCATAGCTTTGGCACCTGCCAGCGACGCTCCTGATATAGCGTAAATAGAACACAACTCATCTTCTCCTTGAAGAAAATGTCCCCCTAAAACAGGCAAACGTCGTGACATTCTCTCTGAAATTTCATTGGCCGGAGTAATTGGGTATCCGGCAAAGAAATTACATCCTGCAGCCAAGGCTCCTTCTACGCAGGCGTAATTGCCTAACATGAAGTGAACACCGGATAAAACTCTGCCTTCCTTGTTTTTATCAAAAGTTCCCATAGACAAAGCTCCTTTCACCTTGTTTTTACCGCTATACCTATTTTTAAGCTTTTAATTTCCGGAATATTCATATCATGTAAAATGCTTAATGTCAAATATATTACATACTTTACAGATAATATTTAAAACACTTTGCATTCTTTATTTCTTTGCACTTGACATTGCCGCTAAAAAAGACGAAAGTATTGGATAGTTCACGTAGTGAAATTAAATAGGAAGGATGAAGAGCATGGGCGTAAAAGTCTTTCAATCACTTGGAGACCAAGTTTTTGAAACTCTTAAAGAAAAAATCGTTAGCAACGAGTATAAACCAGGCGAACTCATGCAGATTGACAAATTAGCAAGTGAATTTGGAGTAAGTACCACTCCTGTTCGGGAAGCGCTACTTCGTTTAGAGGGTGTTGGGCTTGTATCCATCGAAAGAAACAAAGGTGCTATTGTTACACAAATAAGCAAAAATTTGGCCCAATATACATGGGAATTTCGCAGACTTCTTGAAGCTCATACATCAAGAGACACTGCAAGCCATTGCTCTGATGCTGAACTAGACTCTATAGAAAACACTTTAAAAATAGTACTCGAACATCCAAGCGACTTTGAATTGTATAAAAAGTCGGACTTAGCTATTCATGCCCTTTTATCAAAATATACGGCTAACTACCTCATTATCAACTCTCTTAACAACCTGAGCATAAATGCAAGAAGGATTCGCTACTTTGCTGAAGAAGGTCCATTCCCTGAAGAAATTATTGTTCCTGTAACTTACGAACATCTCTCAATCGTAGATGCATTAAAAACGCATAATCCAGACCTTGTAGAACAAAGAGTCAAATCTCACCTTCAAAATGCAGAAAAACGAACAATGAATTCCCTCGTTTTTCAAACAAAGAAAGATACTGAAGAATAACTTTTTAACTTAGATTATGTGGATATGGGAGAAGATTTCTTCTCCCATATTTTTTTAATATTGAAAATATGTAAAATGCAAAATATTTTTGACATTAACAATAACACGTGATATATAATGTCAATAACAAATAATATTATTATGCAATTCAGATCATAAAAAATATAAAACCTTGCTCGCCTTTTTAGAGTTCGACATATATTTAATGAGGTGATCTACCGTGAAAACAATTGGGCTTCTTGGGGGATTAACATGGGAATCAACTAGTGAGTATTACAAAATTATTAACGAAATGACACATGAAAAAATGGGAAGAAGACACTCCGCGTCTATGTTGATTGGGAGTTTCGATTTTGATCCTATTAACCAATTTATGGGAAAAGGACAATGGGAAGAAATAACTAACGAAATGACAAATATGGCATTAAAACTAGAAAACAGTGGCGCTGACTGCATCCTTATTTGTTGCAATACACTCCACAAGGTAGCACAAGACGTCTCAAAGGCGCTAACTAAAGCTCATCTTATAAATATTATTGATGTTGTAGCTAAAGAAATTATAGACAAACATGTTAATACTGTTGGACTTCTCGGTTCCACTTTTACTATGGAACTCCCTTTCTATAAAGAACATCTTCAGAAATATGGCATCCATTCTATTATCCCTACCTCAGAAGAAAGAAAATTCATTATGGACACTATTGAAAATGAACTTGGTGTAGGAAAGATAAATCCTAAATCAAGAGAAGAATTTTTGAAGATTATAAACAAATTGGTTCAACAAGGAGCGGAAGGAATTATTTTAGGATGTACAGAAATTCCATTGCTTCTTAAGCAAAAAGATACCCTGATTCCTCTTTTTGATAGTACTTATCTTCATTCACAGGCAGCTGTTACATTTTCATTGTCATAAAAAATAATAGAAAAGGTGGTGAATAGTGGAAACAATAAGAATTAGAGTTCAATGTAAAGCGTGAAAAGCATAGCTGATGAGAGAAAATAAAAGGGAGGGCACACAATGAAAAAGATCCTGAAAGTTTTTCTCGTAACTTTAGTCGCTGTTATATTCTTTTCCGCACCATTTATTAATTCAGCACAAGCTGCAATTGAATTAAAGCTATCTGACCATGACGTTTGCGGTGGCCTTAAAGGAAAGATTGGGGAATACTGGTTTGATCAAATAGAAAAAGAAACCAATAGCAAGGCAAAAATAAAGGCTTACTGGGGTGGTGTCCTCTTTAATGCTGAGGAAGAATTGAATGCTCTTTCAGAGGGTATTGTTGACATAGCTGCAATTTATCCTGATTTTTATCCTAAACAACTTCCTCTTTTTGGAGCATTTTGGCTTTTTCCCAAAGGGCCGGAACAATGGGAAAACATTCGTTGGATATATAAAGAAAGTATAGAAAGAATTCCAGAATTCAAAAGAGAATTAGAAGAAGCTGGAATCAAAATACTCCTAATGGAAAATGGCCTTCCTATGGCCTATATGGCTCGCTATCCAATAACCTCTCTTAAAGACATTTCAGGTAAAAAATGGAGAGCAGGAGATCGCTGGAATTTAAAACTGCTAGAAAATCAAAAAGCTATTGCTGTTTCTATTCCGTGGGGAGATTGCTACATGGCATTGGAAACAGGAACTGTTGATGGAATCGTTTCTAATTATGATGGAATGCATCGGCAGAAATTTGATGAACCAGCTAAAAATATACTCACAGGAAAAGCAATCGGTTGGTCGCAACCAATGTTTTACTGTGTAAATAAGAAAAAATGGGATTCTTTACCTAAAGATATTCAGGAAGGAATTCTCAGAGCAAGTGAGAATACCGAAAGAGCGTTTGCAGAAATGTATGAAGCAGAATTCAACCGCATTGTAGAAGCAGAAAAAGAAGCTGGCTGTACTGTAAATTTCTATTCCACGGAAGATGTGGATAACTGGGCAGATGAAACATGCCTCATCGAATTACGAAAAGTTTTCACAAAAGAATTGTCAACAGACGGCGTAGATAATTCTTCTGAAATGTTGGAACAGCTAAAATCCATTATTGAAGAAGGAATCGCAAAAGAAAAATAAAAAAGGAAGGGGAAGTTTTTTGTTTCTTCCCCTTCTTCAATAGTTTATGGGGGAAAGAAAGGGAGTTTCTTAAAAATGAAGAATTTTTTAAAACAACTTAATGCAATGCTTGCTGAATTAGGTGGACTACTTATGACCATCATGATGTTACTTTTCCTCATTAATATAATTACACGAGAAATTAATAAACCTATACAAGGGTTATTGCAACTTGCTGTTTTCGCCATGGTCATTCTAATATACCTCGGGCTAGCTCATACAGAGGAAAACGACCAACACGTTCGACTAGAAGTTATCACAGACAGAGTATCACCAAGAATAAAAAACAAAATGCGTTTTGTCACTCACTGTATAGAGTGGATTATCATAAACATTTGTCTCTTAGCTGTATATAGAGACGCCCTTCGGGCTTTTATAAAAAAAGCATCCGTTACAGGAATAGTTCCCATGCCCCTTTGGCCAGTAAAATGGATTATGGTAATAGGTTTAATCATATATTGGCTTCAATTAGCAACCTGTGTTATCGAAGATTATAAGAAAATTAAAAGCACAGATTTTATTGTTGATACTCCTCACGAACTAGACCATACGAATGCTTAATTTGTAAATTGAGGTGACTAAAATATGGAGCCTACTACTTTAGGATTGTTTTCTATAGTTTTTCTACTAACGGCCATGGGATTTGGTTTATCCATTGGACTTGCTTTTATTTTAGTAAGTTTTATTACATCAATGTTTTTGTTAGGGGGTTTAGGCTCTGCCCTTTCTATTCTGGGACAAACTATGTACCACTGTATTGCTGCCCCAAGCTGGTGCTCCATTCCCCTTTTTATTCTGATGGGAGCCTTTGCAACTATCGCAGGATTCGGAACTTATATTTACGATGGTGTATATAAACTTACTCGCCGATGGCCAGGAGCGTTAGCAATTGCTACGTGTTTTGGCTCTGCTATATTTGGAGCAATATCCGGTTCTTCATTAGCTAATACTGCTATTTTCGGAAAACTTGTTCTGCCAGAAATGGATCGATACAAATATGATAGAAGTTTTTCGATTGCATGTGTAGCTTCTGCTGGTACTTTTGCTAATATGATCCCTCCAAGTATTAATTTTATTATTTTCGCTCTTTTTACTGAACAATCTATAGCAAGGTTATTTGCTGCAGGCGTAATTCCAGGTATACTTACTGCCTTCGTTTACTCTGTATCAATTATTTATCGCGTCAAAAAACATCCTGAACTGGCCCCCCTCGAAATAAACAAAGCGAAACTTACCATGAAAGAAAAAAGCGATGCATTCAAAAATCTCTTGCCAATTCTCCTTGTTGTAGGAGTAGTTTTCATAGGGATGTACTCAGGAGTTTTCAGCCCGACAGAAGCTGCAGCAGCAGGTTGTTTAGTAACACTTGTTACGGGAGTTCTTAAAAAAAGTATTACTCATATAAAAGATTTGAGAGATCCTTTGAGAGATTCTGCCAATACTACAGCTATGATGTTTATCATAAATGTAGGGGCGCTCCTGTTTTCAAGAATATTTGCTCTTACGGATATTCCTCAAAACATGGCGCTATTTGTTCAAAATTGGGATGTTCCTAGATTTGTTATCTTACTCGGAATTTTACTTATTTATTTCTTCCTTGGAATGATTATGGTTGAAATAGGCATCTATGCTCTAACCCTTCCAATACTTATGCCCATCATAATCTCTCTCGGATATGATCCCATATGGTTTGGCGTTATCGTCCTTAAGCTCAGTGAAATAGCAGCAATAACCCCACCCGTAGGGCTTAATGTTTATATGGCAAAAGCAGTTGCCGGAAAAGGAGTAACACTAGAACAAATTTTTAAGGGAATTTGGCCTTTCTGTCTGTGTGACATCGTAGTACTGATTCTGTTGATAGCTTTCCCTCAAATTTCACTATGGCTTCCGAATCTTCTCATGGGTAAATAACTTGGAGGTGTTCATGGAATGTACGATCTCGTTATAGAAAATGGAACACTAGTAACATCACAAGGCGAATATAAAGGCAAGATAGCTGTTAAAGACGGGAAAATAGCAGCTATTCTCTCAAGCGAATCTACCATTTCAGCATCTGAATATATCGATGCCCAAGATCACCTCGTTATGCCTGGTCTTGTTGATACACATGTTCATTGCGGTCATGGAACGCCTGAAAGAGAAAATTTTGAATGTGTAACTAAAGCCGCAGCAGCAGGAGGAATAACGACTATAGTTGATATGCCTCTCTCTGAACCTAGTACTGTAACAGTTGATGCTCTTGAAGAAAAGAAAAAATCTGCTTTTCCTCAAGTTGTTGTTGATTTCTCTTTGTATAGTGGAATTATTCCCCATCATATGAACGATATAGAGGCCACTTTTGAAGCTGGAGCTCAATGTTATAAGATTTTCACCTGTAGATGTTCAAACTACCCTATGACTTACGATGGCTTACTTCTCAAAGGAATGAAAAAAATAGGCCAGTTAGGTGGAATGGTTTGTGCACATGCAGAGAACGACACTCTTATACAAGAGTTAGTTGATGATTTTCTGCTATCTGGCCGTGATGACGCACAAGCTTATTTAGAGTCTCACCCTGAATATTCAGAGTTAGAAGCAGTAAAGAGATTTATCTTCCTCTCTTCCCTTGTTCCTAATTGCAAAACACATATATGCCATCTCAGTATTGCAAGTGGAGCCGAAGCACTAAGAGAAGCTCGAGGACACGGCATAACCAATATAACAGCCGAAACTTGTCCTCAATATCTCGCTCTAGATGAAGAAGATCTCATTCGAGATGGTGCTTTATTAAAATGTGATCCTCCCGTCAGGTCTCGTGAAAATGTAGAACGACTTTGGGAAATGGTTTTAAATGGCACTATTGACATGATTGTTTCAGACCATTCTCCACATTCTTTTGAGAAAAAAACTCCTCAAAATAATAATTTCTGGACCGTATCAGAAGGATGTACAGGTGTCCAGACACTCTTACCTGTCGTTGCTACAGAGGGACGAAAAAGAGGACTCTCTTGGACTCAACTAGTTAAACTTTGCGCCACACAGCCAGCTAGACGATTTGGATTAGGTTATGCAAAAGGTGATATCCAGATAGGATACGATGCAGACCTTATTCTTTTTGACCCTCTTAAAGAATGGGTGCAAGATGATAGTAAGCTTTTCTACCTCAATAAATGGAGTCCTTATAAAAACAAAAAATTCAAAGGACAAATAAAACGCACTATCATACGAGGTAAAACAGTGTTTATAGACGGCAAAATACAGGTAAAGCCAGGCTATGGGCATTATTACAAAATGGATATTGCAGCAAAATAGTCAGGAGGCATGAAATAGAAATGAGGATATTAGCGATCAATCCTAATTCTGATGAAAAATTTACCCAATTGATTTATCAATCAGCAATAAAAATAGCCTCTTTGGGCACAGAAATAATATGTAAAGCAGTTTTTGATGCCCCGCCCTTAATAGAAGATTTCATTGATGAAATTATGTGCGGTCCTGGATTATTAAAAATCGTAAAAGAAAACGAATCGCAAATTGACGCTATCGTTCTTTGTTGTACTTGTGACGTAAACATTCATATTCTCAGAGAATGCACGACAAAACCTGTTGTAGGCATTGGAGAAGCCTCAATGTTGGCAGCTATGACATTGGGCCATAAATTTTCTGTTATTCAAATGTCGCAACGGTCTCTACCAATGAAACAGCGGATGATTCACAATCTTGGTTTTGGATATCGTTGTGCATCTGTTCGTGTTATGGACGATTCGATTAAAGGAAGCTTGGCAGACAAAATAGCACCTGCTGCTCTTAAAGCCATAGAAGAAGATGGCGCAGAGGTAATAACTCTCGGATGCGCTGCTCTTTCTGGATTAGATACAGAACTTTCTCAACGCATAGGTGTACCTGTTATAGACGGAATTCCCTATGCGATACGCTTAGCAGAAACTCATGTAAAAACACATTCTAAAACAAGCAAAAAAGGTCTTTTTGGTCCTTCTACGTGGAGGTGACATCGTTGTTAGATACCATTATACGAAATGCATTAATAGTTGATGGCACAGGCAAAAAACCGTACAAAGGTGAGGTCGGAATATTGAATGGGAAAATTGTTCTTATAAAAGAAGAATATCTTTCTAAACTGCCCTCGGAAGCCAAAGAAATTATAGATGCTAATGGTCACATTGTATGCCCTGGTTTTATCGACATGCACAGTCATTCTGATTTACAGATTTTTTCTGATTCTCCATCGGACGCTAAAATACGCCAAGGAATTACGACTGAAGTTTTAGGGCAAGATGGTCTTGGTCCTGCCCCAATAAATGACACAAGTATTTCCACTATCAGAGAACTTCTTGCAGGTCTTGACGGAATCCTATCTGAATCAAAATGGACATGGAACAGTTTTGGAAGCTATCTAAATGCCATAGAAAAAGCAGCTCCATATAACAATATGGCCGTACTTTTATGCCAAGGACCAGTACGAATTGCAGCTATGGGAATGGATGAACGTCAACCAACAGCATCCGAACTTAGCAGCATGAAATCTATTGTTCGCGAAAGTATGGAAGAAGGCGCTTTTGGCTTATCGTCTGGCCTTATTTACCCGCCTTGTCCCTTTGCAGATACAGAGGAACTTATAGAACTGAACAAAGAAGTTGCCGCTTTCGACGGAATATATGTAGTACATCAAAGAGACGAAGGTTTTTATCTCTCACGTTCCTTTGATGAGGTAACACGCATAACACAGGAATCGGGAGTCGCACTCCAAGTTTCACACTTACAAGCTTATGGAAAGGTAAATTGGCCAATCATAGATGAGGTTTTAGAAAAAGCAGATCACCTTATAGATAGAGGTTTGCGCATATCTTGGGATAGATATCCTTACTTAGCAGGTTGCACAGTTTTAACAGCCGTCCTTCCAAATTGGACTTTTAATGAAGGAACCGAAGCTTTGGTTCGCAACCTTAAAAAGCAAGATTTTCGAGAAAAAATTCATCAAGATTTTACCAAGGGATTAGATGTTTGGCACAATAGACAAATCTCAGTAGGTTGGGAAAATATTATTGTTACAGCAGTACAAATTCCTGACAACAAATGGATGGAAGGCAAAAGCTGCCAAGAAATAGCAGACACTCTTAAAAAAGATCCCATCGATATGGTTATGGACCTTCTCGCAGAAGAAAAGCTTGCTGTAACTATGATAAGTTTCTATGGTTCTGAAAACGTCCTAGAAAAAGTTATTACTCACCCACACGGGACAGTTGGAACAGATGGAATATTCGGAGGGAAACCCCATCCAAGGCTCTACGGGACATATCCTCGATATCTGAAATCTTTCGCTCTCGAGGAAAAACGGCTTACGCTTCAAGAAGCTATACGCAAGGTTACTTCCTATCCAGCCTCTATTCTTGGAATTCATGATAGAGGAACCATAAAAGAAGGTTATTGGGCAGATCTCGTTATTTTTGATCCCAAAACAATAAGTGATTGCTCTACGTACGAGAACCCAACAGCTTACCCCACAGGTATTGATGCAGTTTTTATAAATGGAACCCTAGTTGTAAATAAACAAGGGTTTACAGGAAATCGACCTGGAAAGGTTCTCCGTCATGGAAAATAAAAAAAAATTTGATTCCCAAATAACCTTCTTATATTTTAAAAATTTGAATGAAGCTATCCCTTTTTTTGAAGAGGCTTTGAACCTTGAGCTTGTAGATGATCAAGGAACAGCCCGTTTATACCGACTTTCTACAGGGGCTTTTATAGGAATCGTAGATGAAAAAACTGGTCACTGTAAAGCTCTAAATAAAAATGCAGTGCTCATAACTCTCGTTACAGACAACTTGCAAGTATGGTATGAACGATTAAAAAATTACAACATACAATTAGAAACCGCTATTCAACGCCCTAAAGATTTCCCTGTTGAATGCTTCTTTTTCAAAGGACCAGGCGGTTATGAATTTGAAATACAAAAATTTCTTAAAGAAGATACTCGTAAAGTTTTTCATAAATAAAATTCAAACCTAAACTCCTTCATCTTATTTTTAAAGGGCTGCCTATTAGGCAACCCTTTAAATTATTCTTCTCTGCTGATATCATGATAATGTAAGAAAATTTAAAATATTAAATAACGTTTTCCGAGTTGTATGACCTTCCTCTTTATTGAGATGGCCACCAACCGTCAGGGTATAGCTGGAAACGGCCATGCCTCCCATTCTTGGAAAGGAAAACCTATCCAGGGAGGGATGTAAAGTGTTTAATGTTTACACGGGTAAAATTTTGAACATTGACCTGACCAATAGCAAACACTGGATTGACGATCTTCCTGAAAACTGGATCAAAAATTATATTGGCGGAGAAGGTTTCGGAACACTTTATCTCGCGGAAAACCTAAAATCACGAATCGACCCCCTTTCAAAAGACAATAAATTACTCTTTATTTGTGGTCCTCTCACAGACACAAAAGCCCCCTGTTCGGGGCGTACTGTTGTCATGTTTAAATCTCCTCTGACAGGAACAATTAGTGCATCAAATGCAGGTGGGGCCTGGGCGCCTCAACTTAAAAGAGCTGGTTATGACATGCTCGTTATTCATGGTTGTGCTCAAAAACCCACATATATATTTATTAATGACGAAGAAATTCATCTTTATTCTGCTGAAAAATTATGGGGACGAGACACACATGAGACAGAGCGTTTGATACGAGAAGAGATCGATAACTCAAAAGCAGAAGTGACAAGTATCGGAATTGCTGGAGAAAAAAAGGTTCGCTATGCAACGGTTATGATGGGACGTGACCATGCAGCTGGACGAGGTGGGGGCGGAGCTGTAATGGGGAGTAAAAATCTTAAGGCCATAGCCGTATATGGTTCTTCTCTTCCCCTCACCCCTCATAACCCAGAAAGATTTAATGAAAATGTAAAAGAAGCAATACAGGATTTACATAATGAAGCTTTTGTAAGAGAAGAAATGATGAAATTTGGTACTCCTTCCTTCTTTGATGCCATGAACGATCTTGGACTTGTTCCTGCCTATAACTGGCAACATACAACAACAGATTTCAATCAATATCTAGGACATCAAGCGTATCATGAAAAGCTAGACGTCCAACAAGATCGTTGCTATAACTGCCCCATTGGCTGCGTTCGTAAAACAACTATTCCAGAGGGGAAATATAAGGGGCTCTCGGGAAGTGGCCCCGAATACGAAACAGTAGCAGCTTACGGACAAAAACTCGGCAATACTGACTTACACTCTATTACAGCTGCAAATTATATTTCGAATAATCTTGGTCTTGACGTCATATCTACAGGTCAAGTCATAGCTACTGCCATGGAATGGTATGAAAAGGGAATTATCAATAAGGAAGCCACAGACGGTCTTGATTTAACATGGGGGAATAGTGAAGCTATAGTCAAACTCGTAGAACGAATAGCGTATCGACAGGGTGATTTTGCAACCTTGTTAGGAGAAGGCTCATTGCGCGCAGCTCAGACCCTCGGAGGAGAGGCCATAAAATATGTAATGCACGTAAAAGGACAAGAAATGGCCGCCGACGGCGTAAGAGCAAGCAAGGCAGAAGCTCTCTCTCACATGATTTCTCCTCGTGGTGCAGATCACCTTAGGCCTTATGGAGCTACGATAGACGCGTTTGGATATGTAGAAGAAGAGTTAGGAGTTAAAGAACAAGTGAATCCTCTCAGCGAAGAAAACAAAGATTGGGTTAAGCCTTTAGAAGAATTATCTATGTCCACGAATCTTCTAGGGGTATGCCTTTTTGCAAGCATAACCATCGCTATAAAGGGGAAACGGTGGGCAGAACTTTTTAGCAATGCCACTGGATTAAGCTATACCTACGCTGATCTGTTCAAAGTCAGTGAACGCGTTATTAATTTAGAAAGGCTCTTTAACATCCGAGAAGGATTTACACGAAAAGATGACTACCTTCCTGAACGCTTTAGCCAAGAATCAGCGGAAGAAGGACCAGGCAAAGGACAAGTCGTTGACCAAGAACGCCTTCTTGATCTTATCTACACTGTAAAAGGCTGGGACAAGCAAGGTATTCCAACAAAAGAAAAACTTAAGGAACTTGGTCTGACCGAGATAGCCCAGAAAATGTAAAACCAAAAAGCGGAGTTGCATCGCTACAACGCAGCTCCGCTCACTTTTCTCCTATAATCTTTCTTTAAAATACCGCATAAGAAGAATCCATTGGATCAGCAATAAACATATGTCCAGGAGCATGGGTAATAGCCAAAGGCGGTTTACTCGCCATAAGTGCTGCTTGTGGAGTAACACCACAAGCCCAGAATACAGGCACTTCATTATCGTAAATCGGTACAGCATCTCCAAAGTCCGGAGAATTGACATCTTTAATTCCAATAGCTTCTGGATTGCCAATATGAATAGGCGCCCCATGTACTGCCGGGAACCGGCCTGTCGACAGGACAGCGGTGGACACCTGATTGTAAGGAATGGGACGCATACTGACTACCATAGGTCCAGATAAACGTCCAGCAGGCTTGCACTGAATATTTGTAATATACATGGGGACATTAGAACCTTTTTCTATATGTCGCACTGGAATTTTGGCGTCAAGCAAAGCGCTTTCAAAGGTAAAAGAACAACCTAGAAGAAAGGCGACAAAATCATCTCGCCAATATTTAAGAATATCTTTAGGTTCATCAACACATTGACCATCTATCCAGACTCGATATTTGGGAATATCTGTTCTTATATCTGCACCTGGAGCAACTATTTTAGGTTCTGGATCTCCAGGCTCCGTCACGTCTAACACAGGACAAGGTTTGGGATTTCGCTGGGCAAAAACCAAAAAATCGTATGCCCAATCTTTAGGCAATACTACAAGATTAGCTTGTACATGACCTTTTGCCATTCCAGGGGTAGGAAGGTCATAATCGCCTTTTCGTATTATTTCTCGAACTTGCTGCGGAGAGTATTCTGAAAACGCCGATCCTTTCATGCTCTCAACACCTCCCTAATACTTCGAATAGCAATCCCCTCTTTAAGAAGAGTTTCCCTTATAGATGCGGCCATTGCAACAGCACTTGGTGTATCACCATGAAGGCATATAGAATGAGGCCTCAGGTGAATAGTTGTTCCATCTATAGCTTCTATAGCACCTTCTGTTACCATCTTAATAACACGTTTCGCAGCTATCTCTATATCATGAATAACAGCTCCCGGTTGTTTGCGAGGAACTAGTGAACCATCTGCCTGATATGCTCTGTCAGCAAAAGCTTCAATTGCAAAGGGTACATCTAGTTTGTTAGCAGCCTTTTCAAAGGATGAGTTTGCCAACCCCAGCAGAATAAGATCATCGCCTGCATCTTTTACTGCCTGAGCAATCGCTTCAGCTAAAGACAAATCCTTAGCAGCCTGATTATACATAGCTCCATGAGGTTTTACGTGTTGCAAGGAAGCCCCGCGTGCTTTGCAGGCAGCCTGAATAGCTCCTACCTGATATAGGCAATAGGCATACACCTCATCTGCAGAACACGCCATATTTCTTCGCCCAAATCCCATAAGATCTGGATATCCCGGATGAGCTCCTACCGCAACGTTACTATTAACGGCTTCTTCTACTGTTTTTAACATAACTTGAGGGTCTCCAGCATGGAACCCGCAGGCGATATTAGCAGAACTGATGCTTTTCATAACATCTCTATCGTGCCCTAAAACATATGTTCCAAAACTTTCACCCAAGTCGCTATTTAAATCTACAGAGAACATGGAATCATCCCTTCTTCTCGTAAAAATCAATTTTCAATGCGTTCCCAGTCAACCATATAAGAATGTCCGTCCACAGTAAGCTTCCACGTACCAGACGAAACTGGCATTTCCGATTTATGCCCAATTGTGGAAGTTGGGATTCTTGTAATCCAGGTTGCTACATTTTGCTTTAGTTTGGAAACTTGACCAGCCTCTTTTTGGGTAATCAAAACAGCCTCTTCAAAGGATACTTGTTTAAAAGAAACCTTTTCTCCTGGCAAACGTTGTGCAATCGCCGAAATATCGGGAGAACATAGAACAGCTATTTTCGTATATCCCCCTGTCGTCTGACGATCAGCAAGCATCACAATTGGCTGTCCATGTCCAGGAACTTGAATAGAGCCAAGTGGAATAGCATCAGAAATAATGTCTGCTCCCTCTAGGTGCTCAACAACAGGTCCTTCCAAACGGTATCCCATTCTATCTGCAGAATCAGTAATTTTATATGATTCAGACAGAAATGTTTCTACTCCCTTAGGGGAAAATGCATCATTTTGAGGACCTAGAACTACACGAAGGGGTTGACCTTCTCTCCGCTCAGGCAAAACATCGGAAGGACATTTGAAATCTATAAACCGCTGCCACAAAATATGAGGTTCACCAGTATTAAGAACGTCACCCTTTACAAGTGCGCGTCCATCAAAGCCACCTATATGAGCTCTAAGGTATGTTGAGCGGCTCCCCATAATAATAGGAACATCTATTCCGCCTGAAAAAACGACATATGCACGACATCCATTACCTTTCATGCCGCTAAAAGAAAGGATATCGCCTTCTTTAACTTTATAAACCGTGTTACAACACGAAGCTATTCCGTTGATAGAGAAACCAAGATCAGCACCTGTAACAACTACAGCCCCCTCCCCTTCTAACACCGATAAGGTAGGGCCTAATACTGTCACTTCAAGACATGCAGCATCTTTATTGTTTCCCACCATAACATTGCCAATTTTCAAAGCAAAAAGATCCATAGCACCAGCAACTGGCATTCCTTTGCCTTGAAATCCCCATCTTCCCACATCTTGAACAGTCGTAAGCATTCCCGGCTGTATAATTTTTATCTTCATGCCGGAACCTCTCCTTTATTGAACATTTCGGGAGTATATGTTCCATGAGCAACCTGTATTTCGATATTTTTATACTCTTCCTCCGAAATGGGCTGAAAACGTATCCACAACCCGGCATCAACTAATGTGGGAGGCTCATGGCCTGCATCAAACATACGCAAAGGTGTTCGTCCTATAAGCTGCCATCCACCAGGGCTATCAATCGGATAAATTCCTGTCTGCTTACCGGCTATTCCCACACTTCCAGCAGGAATTTTTTCTCGAGGTTCCTTCAAACGAGGTGTCGCAATTGTTTCATCCATTCCACCAAGATATGAGAAACCAGGAGTAAAACCAAGCATATAACAGTAATAATCTGGAGAAGAATGCCGATTTATAATTTCTTCTTCCGTTAGTCCTGTATGATGAACAACATTATCAAGGTCCGGTCCAAAATCACGACCGTAACAGACAGGGATAATGATACCAACCCCTTTTTCAACACCTGACTCTGACTCTGCAGCAATTGCCAAACGCTTTAAAAGAGAAAGAAAATGCATTGGTTGTTCTACCTTTACAGGATCAAAGTAAATTGCAAGAGAGCGATATGTAGGAACGAACTCATGCACTCCGGAAATTTTTCTTTTTTCCAAAATACGCCGCAAAGCCTGAACTCTAGCATTGATTTCCAATCCAATGGAATTGCCGTATTCCACAATTATGCAACTATCACCAGCAAGAAGAACTTTCGGCCACTGTTGGTCTTCCAAATTACATTCACCTCCAACAGATCAGAATAGTTTTAAGAGAAAAGAGTAAAGATTTTTGTAAATGATTTTATACCCATCCAAAGAGTAAAAGCTGCCACTACATATCCTAAAACTGTCATCCATATTGGATGATGATAAGAACCCACTACCTCTTTCTTATAAGCAGCAAGAAGTACTGATACAAGAGACAGAGGAAGAATAAGCCCGTTAATTGAACCTGCAAAAATAAGAAGGGTGACTGGCTGTCCAATTGTAGAAAAAATAGTTGTTGAAACTACTATAAACCCAATCATCCACCATCTAAGATGTGTTTCTACTGTACTAAAGAGCGTTTTAAGAAAAGATATTGACGTGTATGAAGCGCCAATTACCGAAGTAATTCCAGCTGCCCATATAACTACACCAAAAACTTTATAACCTAACTCGCCCGCTCCAAGACGAAAAGCTGATGCAGGTGGATTAGCAGGGTCAAGTGTTTGCCCAGTAGCGACAACACCTAATACAGCAAGGAAAAGCAAAATACGCATAATACCTGTAATACCTATAGCATTAGAAGCCCCTCGTGTAATCGCTCCCAAATTTTCTTGCCCTACAATACCTGCGTCTATAATACGATGTGCCCCGGCAAAAGTAATGTATCCTCCTACCGTTCCACCTATTAGAGTTAAAATAATCATCCAATCAATTTTAGAAGGAAGGATTGCTTCTTTTACAGCAAGGGCAACTGGTGGTTTTGTGTTGAAAACCATATACAACACTAACGCAATCATCATAAAGCCAAGGATCTTGGTAAAAGTATCCATAGCTTTGCCAAGCTCTTTACGCAAGAAAAGGAGAACAGCGATAGCAGCACTAACGACAGCTCCTATTTTTAACGGAACGCCTGCTACTACATTCAGACCCATGGCAGCACCTGCAATATTCCCTATATTGAAAACAAGTCCCCCCAATGCTACAGCAAAGGCCAAAAAGTAACCGAGTCCAGGTAGCACCTTATTAGCAACATCTTGCGCACGCATGCCTGATACGGCAAGGATTCTCCAAATGTTGATCTGCACAATAAAACTTAAGATAAGAGAAAGAATTATTCCAAACGAAAAGGCGGCTTTTAAATTCTGCGTAAAAACCGCAGATTGTGTTAGAAACCCTGGTCCTATTGCTGAAGTAGCCATGAGAAAAGCAGCTCCCAACAAAACACTTAATGTTCCTTTCTTGTCCAGAGCTTTTTTTTCTCCCATCTCTTTCGTTGTACCGTTCATAAGCACCACCTCCAAGTCAATTTAATTTAATAGTATCATAAAGAAAAGTCAGGCTAGATTTTTTTATTTTATTTTTATAGAATTTTAAGGGAAATTTATGATAAATACTTTTTATATATAAATAAGTAGTTTTTAAATAAAAAATAGATAGATTTGAAAGGAAAAACCGAAGAACTTCAATGTTGCTTTTCTTTATATTCAACCTTAAGTATAAGTAAAAGATGATAATAGCCTTTATTTTGAGATATATGTATAGACTCTTCAATTTCGTTACATGTAGATCGGCGGACAATAGATTGAAAAGCCATAATATCGTGAGCCTGAGGAGGTTTCCTAAATTTTAACCACATATTGAGCACTTCTCCATGCTGCTCTATTAATTTTATGAGAGATTTACTTTTGAGAAGAATTTGAGAAAGGCTATACGTGCATGTTTCTTTAACTGCTAGTTCCGTAGATTGCTCTTTATTTTCTACTTCAATAGGTAAAACATGGCGGTATACCCCCTGAAAAGCTCCTTGTTTTTTTGTTTGAAGAACGAAAGGAGGAGTTTGAACATGAAGATGACCAAAATACCATTTTTGAAAATGAAGACGAGGAATTAACGTATCAAAATAAATGGCTACTGGATCTCGAGGAACGTGACACGGATTGATCTGAACCCCAATATATTTTGTTCGTAGCAACTCTATTAAAACAGATAAAGGTGCCATATGAGTAAATACATAATCGACATTCCAGTGTACGGCTTCTAAAGACTGCCATCCTCGTACAATTTCCTCCTCGGAAGGTATTTCTCTCTCCCACCATGAAAGGCCAGGCCTTCGAAAACATCTGTCTAAACTCAGTGCTCCTCCAAACGCAAAACACGAGTAACCAGCGATGGTATATATATAACCTCGCCTCAGATGAAATATTTTTTTGTCTTTTACTACTCCAACAGGGTTTCCAAAACGTATCTCAGTGGGAAGGGCGTCAAGTCTTGTAAAATTCTCGTGATTCCCATCTATAAAAAGAGTCGTCCATGGCGCGGACGAAAGCCAATCCATCCATTGTATTTCTTTTTCTGTCGGTTCTGGAGCAAAAAGAAGGCCAAAATCACCTGCAATGAGCAAATAATCTTGCGCATTTAAATTTTTACCTATCGCATGATAAAAAGGTAACAACTCATCCATTTCTATGACTCCGTGCTTATCGCCGGTGACATAAAGGGACATGAATGCCTCCTTTTTTTACAAACTATATTTTTTAATTATTATCACTGAAAAGGACATCAAACACCAGAGAAAATCTCAAAAAAAGATATAAAAAAAGACGCCCTTGAAGGGCGTCTTTAACTATCTTCTGCCTAAAATCAATGTAAAATTATCTTACAGAGGTTTAACGTTGGCAGCCTGAGGACCTTTCTTGCCGGTCTCAATATCGAAAGAAACCTGCTGTCCCTCATCAAGAGTCTTAAAACCATCAACCTGGATGGCGCTAAAATGAACGAAATAATCCTTTCCGTCCTCACCTGTGATAAAACCATAGCCCTTTGTGCCGTTAAACCATTTTACTGTTCCTTGTGTCAAGATGTTGCCTCCTAAAATGTTTTTACTGCGACTTTTCTGCAGCTTGGTAAGCATACAGGTTTTCTGTATATTTGTCAAGAAATTTTTTTCAATCAATAAAATATCCCAATTTCATCTTTTACAAATACATATATCACCTGGACACATTACTTCCTCATACTTCAATAAATCAACGACATTCCAATTGACATGAATCAAACATTATGTTACCTTCTTTAAAATTTTTAACGTCTGAAAGGAGGAGTATTCGTGTTTCAGTTACATAACAATAACAACGTAACAATAACTACTATGACGACATGCGGAACCCCTCCTGGAGTGGCGGGCGATTAGTTCGCTCTGCTTCGAAACTTCAGCCGGGGGTCTCCGCTTTATATGGAGATCCCCGGCTTTTTTATTTTACGATGAAAAGAGGAATGAAATTATGAAGGTTTGGGGACTATGTTTTATTGGCTTTGGCAATGTAGGTCAAGGACTTGCACGTATTTTAGTACGAGAAGAAGAAAACCTTTTTAGCCACTTTGGATTCCGTTTCAAGACAATAGCCGTAGTTACAAAAAGTAAGGGAAGCCGTGTTGATCCTAATGGGTTGTCACTATCCAAACTTCTTGATGAAATAAACCATGATCAAACTCTCGGACCTTGTACTATTACCCCTGAAGAAACCGTTTGTCTACCTGAAGTAGATATTGTAATAGACGTAACTCCAACTAATTTAAAAAGCGGTGAACCAGGGCTGTCTGTTACAAAAAAAGCGTTACAAAGAGGACGTCACGTTGTTACAAGTAATAAAGGTCCGGCATCTTTAGCTTTGAAAGACCTTTTAAAAATTGCTTCTGAACATAAAAGCAAGTATCGTTTTGAAGGAACAGTTTTAAGTGGCACACCAGCAATCAATTTAGCGAGAGAATCCATGGCTGGATGCCATATTACTGAGGTGCAAGGTATCGTTAACGGAACAACAAACTACATTCTTACACGCATGGAAGAAGGGCTGGAATATGACGATGCCCTTAAAGAAGCTCAAGCTCTCGGATATGCAGAAGCAAATCCTGAAGGTGATGTTGATGGCTGGGATGCTGCCGTAAAAGTTCAAATTATTGCGAGTGTCTTCATGGGAAAATATATCTCCCTAAAAGATATATCCCGAGTGGGGATTTCTGGCTTGAAACGAAAAGATATAGAAAAAGCTCTTTCCCAAAACGAACGTATAAAGCTTGTAGCGAAAATAGTACAAAATTCGGGGCAGATTTTTGCCTCCGTCGCTCCTGTCTCCCTTCCCTTTTCCCATCCTCTATCGGGAGTTAATGGTGCAACAAACGCAATAACACTGACAACTGATAATCTTAAGGATGTAACAATAATAGGGCCTGGGGCGGGGAGAGAAGAGACAGGACAAGCTCTTCTTTCTGACATTATTTCGATTGTTACTCACTAAGGATTTTTGTAATATCTACTATTACTTGTTAAAATTAAGCTATTAATAATTTTTCTGAATAGTCTGGCTTCATAGGGAATGTCATTTCATATGTGAGGAGGAGTTTAGATATGACCCACCAAGAATTCAGTATCACCCCTGCTATTCTTGAGGATATTAATAACTTTCTCACTGATCCACACAATGCTTCTTTATCTGATCTACGCAGAGTCGTTTCCAAATATGGAACAGTAGCTGAGATCAACGAAAAAGCATGCGAAGCTGGAAAAATCGATACCCTTGTTAAAAAACTGGAACGAATTCAATGTTCTTATGTCAAAGATTTGGAGTGGCTTGCAGGCATCAAAGAGGAAGGGCGCTTTATTTCTCTTTCGGAGTATCGTTCTCGTATAGCTCCTGATCGTCCAGTTTGGAGTTATGACGAAACAAAAGCCCCGACATTAGAGATTAGTGCCCTTCAATATTTTCCATGGCTCATAGCAGAAGCAAAACAAGCGATAGAAAAAGGAGAGATTCTTCCAGGTCGATTTATTCGCGTTCGAAAAATGAAAGAACAAGAAGCAGATAATGGAGATTTGCCAGCTGTCAGAGCAGCCATAAAAATATTGGGGGCAAGTTGCGTAGAAACATTAGATACAAAAGGAACAGACGGTTCTAACATTCACTTAGGAGGACCAGCTACTATTACGGGATATTTTGGTGGTATCGGACAGCCTAATGGGCATCCTCTTAAATGGATAGATGAAGTTCTTTATTATTACGTAAATTACGGAGTAGATGAAGTTCTGAACATCAATCCCGGAACGGTTTTTCTCGGATATCTCCTCTATAAATTGGGAGTAAACATTCGATTTAAAATTTCCGTTTTTATGGGAAATGATAATCCCTATGCAGTTTTGTGGACATTATTAGCAGCTCGACTTTTCGCGAGAGAAGATGGATCAACGCCACTCGCTGGCTTTAATCTTTCTAACTCTATCGATGTTGAACATCTTGCTAAAGCAGCTGCTATCCGCAAAGAGCTTAAACTTGAAGAGCAAGTTCGGATAGAACACCACATTACTGAAACGTGGAAAAGTATCGTCCTACAACCTTATAACAGAAGAGAGGATTTACTTAAACTCGTGGAAACTATACCTAATATCTCTGCCAAACATGAGGGTGGAAACCCAGAAGACGAAGAACAGCTTACTCATCCATCAGACATTCTGGATTATTTCAGAGATAAAAAGGAAATTGAAGCTTCTGGAGATTGGAATGCCCTTTCTTTAAACTATCTTTTAAAACATAAAGCAGTAAACAGCACTGCAGAAGCATTGACCAAGGCTGGTTTCTCATTTATTGCAGCAGGAGTACATCGTCTCTAGCAATTTACTATATAAATAAAGGAGGCCGTTCCTAAACGGCCTCCCATAGAACTTTTATATAAACTTCCAAAAGTCTGAATCTGCTTTTTCAAGAGGGATGGAGACCTCATATAGTCGCGGCAAAGAATTAAAATTAATATGATATCTTGGGTTTTTTACAGGGGAACCAAAAGAAACGAATAATCCCTTTTCCGTTGCATCATAAATCACAGATCTCAATGTTCCTAGGTACTCGTCATAGAAATGAAGGCAAAGTCCCTCTGGATAAGGTGTGGATAATAAGTTCTCGATATCCGAGTACCCTATTCCTTCTTTTCTTCTCTCGAAGAAATTCTTTATGATATTAAATCGTACCAAAGAATTCTCCATAATTTTATCATCGCACTTTGCCATTTCAGACGAAATATAGTGATTTGTCGAGAACAACCCGAGAAATGGAGATGCATCATCTTTAACAACGTGTGTAACATGTTTTTGAGCTCCATAATATTCAATTATTGCAGCATTTCCTTCTTCGTCGGCAATTAAAAAAATAGTATTCCCACAAAGAGAAATATCCTGAGAAAGCTCAATTGCCTCTTCCACTGTTGCACATCGTTCAAGTAATGTTCGTATAAGAACCCAAAATTGAACCCCTGTTTGAAGTGGCGGGCGAGGAGGAACACCTGCTCCAACAGGAATACCTCCAGCTGTCATAGTAATAGTAAGACCATGCTCATTTATGCCTTCTTGATAACCGAATAACATTACAGAGAAACCTATAAAAGCGTAGCAACCAGCTGATTTTACGGTGCAAAGCATCAAATCATCACATTTATCTGTAAAATCATAGTTGCGACCGACAAGAACGTGATTATTTAAAGTCTGAGAGGGGGAAACATATAGCTGACTACAATGACATCTTTTTAAATATGAGGCATTATAGAATGTTACATCACGAGGAGATATATGAAGTTCATCTGCCATTCCCATAATTTCCTCATTCAACCCTGGACAACTACATTCTATTAGTTTGTGTGATTCTTTAAATTCTTCTTCCGTCATCTTAAGACGACCTGAAGACATGCAACGTACTAATTCCTTGTTATGTCGTATTAAATCTGCTTTTTGCCGGCCTATTTCATAATGGGATCCTTCTAAAATAACATGCCTAAATTCTGTGCGCCTTACTCTTGGTTGCACATATAACGCCTCCTTCAATCATTTTTAACAATACACATGGTAGAAGAAAGACGTTTCTATTGCTTTACGATTTTTGCTATTAATTTTGCCTTTCTTGCTAAACTCTTTCCTTTAAATAGGTTTAAGTGGAATACATACCTCTATGGTATAAGTATAACCATTTTCTTCACTCGGAAGAGCCCGATAAAGTTCATACGAAAAAGTATCTGCTGGCTGATACCCATTTTCTGGAAACCACTTTCCGTAAAGATATCTATAAGCAAGACGTATCTCTTCTGCATGGCAAACTGCACGACCAACAGCATATTCGCCAGAAGGAATATACTCTTTTCCTACTCCCCTATCGCTCTCACTAATAGCTACATTATCAGGAACAACAACACATGCATGGTAGCGACATTTTTCTTCTTGCGTAATTGTAGGATCATCAAAAGATACACCGATCATAGTTGTACTGTCTAGCAAACAACGTTCCCTTCCCCAAGACATCAATTTATTCCATGCCTTACAAATGGAAGAGAGGGAATATCCTTTCAAATTAGCAACATAGGCGACAGTGTATCCGGGAAGATTCTCTATACTAACTTGAAGGTGTATCTTTTTCTCTATAGCTTCCGCATCAAAGGTAAAAGCATGCTGTTTCCCTTGTACTTCTCCACCAGAATCTCTATATTTCGATCCGGAAACACCATAATATTTTTTAAATGCTCTTGCAAAAGTTGCAGGCGACGAAAAACCACATGAGAAAGCAATTTGGGTTATAGATAAATTATTCATCTTTGTAAGCATATTTGCAGCTTTTTCTAGTCGTAAACGAGTTATATATTCATAGGGAGTTTCTCCCACAATAGACGTAAAAATTCTGTGAAAATGATATGGAGAAAAACACGCTATTTGAGAAATATCCTGCAACTTCAGTTCTTCGGAAAGATGTTGCTCAATATATGCAATTGTTTTCTCTATTCGATATACGTAATTGGAAGAACCAGACATTTCATCACACGCCTTACTTTTACTATTTATTCATATCTCAGCGCTTCTATAGGGTTAAGTAAGGAAGCTTTATATGCCGGATAAAAGCCAAAAAATATACCTACGCATCCGGAAAACCCAAAAGAAAGGACTATAGAAAGAATCGAAATATCAACAGTCCACCCTAATATTTTTGAAAGAGCTTGTGCGCCAGCAATGCCAAGAATAATTCCTGAAACACCTCCTAAAAGGGAAAGAGTCAGTGCTTCGACGAGAAATTGCAATCTGATATCTGTTCTTTTTGCACCTATCGCCATACGGATTCCTATTTCGCGAGTTCGTTCGGTTACAGATACCAGCATTATGTTCATTATCCCAATACCACCAACTAAAAGAGAAACACCTGCCACCGCAGTCAGAAGTAAGCTCATTACTCGTGTTGCACTCTTTGCATTTTCAACCATTTGCGCCAAATTTCGAACTGTGAAATCATTTTCCTCTCCTGGTCTTATACGATGTCGCTGAGCTAAAAGAGCTTCTATCTGCTCTTGTGCAACCTCTAAGTGTTGACTAGATAGAGCTTTCACAGAAATAGATGATGTCATCCCCATTTTAGGTGGACTCACCAATCTTCTTTGTACCGTTGTTATGGGAACAAGAACAACATCATCTTCGTCTCGTCCCATTGCACTTTCACCTATTTTATCTATAACACCAATAACAACCATGGGAACCCCTTTCAAACGAATGATTTTCCCGATGGGATCTTCTGTAATAAAAAGATTATCGACAATTGTCTGCCCGATAATACATACTTTCGTTGCACTCCGTACATCTTGCTCTGTAAAAGTTCTTCCAGAAGCGAGAGTCCAATCCCTAACGAAGAGGTAATCCGACGTTGTACCTATAATCCTCGCTGGATAATTTTCATTGCCATAAACCGACTGAAAACTTCCGCCGTAGTATGGAGCAACATATGAAACAGCACTACATTCAGTTCGAATTGCATCTGCATCACCTATCGTTAAAGTATATGCAGTGTAACTTCGAGACCCTCCTACTGCACTTGTTTCAGGACGAACAATTATCATATTGCTTCCCAAACTTGAAAAACGAGCCGCTATCTCCTTGTTGGCCCCACTCCCTACAGCAAACATAATTATCACGGCCATAACGCCAATAACAATACCCAGCATTGTTAATGCAGATCTGGTCTTATTAGCTCGAAGAGAACGAAAGGAAATTTTTGCTGTTTCAAATACGCTTAACATAACGATTCCACTCTTTCGTCTTTTATAAGGATTCCATCTTTGAGAGTAATTATTCTTGAACCAAATTGGGCCATATCGCGCTCGTGGGTTACTTGGATAATAGTTTTTCCTGACTCTCTATTGAGACGAACAAAAAGATTCATAACATCTATTCCCGTTTTACTATCGAGATTTCCTGTTGGCTCGTCTGCAAGTATAAGAGGAGCATCATTTGCCAAGGCTCTTGCTATAGCTACTCTTTGTTGTTGTCCACCAGAAAGCTGCTGTGGTTGATGATCTGCCCTGTCTTCCAGACCAACTATGCTGAGAGCATGATGAGCACGTTCATGACGTTCTTTTGTAGGAATCCCGTTATAGAGCATAGGAAGCTCCACATTTTCAAGAGCAGACATTCGAGCAAGTAAATTAAACCCTTGAAAAACAAAACCTATAGTGTACTTGCGTATATCTGCCAATTGGTTCTCATCAAGTGTTGCTACGTCCTCTCCATTAAGATAATAATGACCTTGAGAAGGAACATCGAGACATCCGAGAATGTTCATGAGTGTTGACTTTCCAGACCCAGAGGCTCCCATAATGGAAAGGAATTCCCCTTTCTCTACAGAAAAAGATACCTCTTTAAGTGCTGTTACTTCTACTTCTCCTAAAACATACTTCTTACTAATATTATCGACGCGGACCAGGCACAAAGGGAGACCCTCCTCCGTTACTCTTTCCAGCCATTACACTCGTAACAACATTCATCCCTTCTTGAACCTCTCCTGAAATTTCAGTGTATAACCCGTCAGAGATACCAATTGTTACATTAAGTGGTTTAAAAATATCTCTCTCATAAACCCAGAGTGTCCTTTGAGACGTTCCATTTCCATTTTTTCCATTTGAGGCAAGAACATCAGAACTCGGTTTAAATCGGAGCGCCGCATTTGAAACCTTCAAAACACCCATTTTCTTTTCAACAATAACAGAAACATTAGCTGTCATTCCTGGCATAAGCTTCAGTAGAGGATTTTCTACCATTACGATAACAGTATATGTCACGATGTTTCCATCAGTATTTGGAGCAAGCCTGATTTCCTTTATTTTTCCTTCAAAAGAAAGATCTGAATACGCATCAACTGTAAATTCAACGTTTTGGCCAGCTTTTATATAGCCAATGTCTGCTTCATCTATGTCTGCCTCTACCTTCATTTGTGTCAAGTCTTCCGCAATCGTAAAGAGTGTAGGAGCAGATTGGCTTGCATTGACAGTTTGACCAACTTCTACAGCCTTGTCGATGATAACGCCATTAATAGGTGAATTTATTTTTGTATGCCCTAAGTTAATCTCTTTATTTTTTAAATTTGCTCGAGACTGAGCTAAACTTGCGTATGCGGCATTTAACGAGGCAAGAGCAGTATCTAACTCTGTTTGTGCCGTATCAAGTTCACTTTCGGCTATAAGATTTCGCGTAAATAATTCTTTGTTTCTATCTCTTGTCTTTCGTGCATTTTTCACAGTAGCTTCAGCCTTTGCAATATTTGCCTGAGCTGCAAGGACATCAGCCTTCGCAGTTTCCACAGCAGCCTCAAGGAGAGCCGGATCTATTTCAGCTATGAGTTCTCCTTTTTTAACGATAGTATTGAAATCTACATAAATCGCTTTGATGGTTCCAGAAACTTGGCTTCCTACATTGACAGTATTTACTGCCTGAAGGCTTCCTGTAGCAGATACCGTCTTTAAAAGATTGCCGCGAATTATGGGAACAGTTTCTACTGTAGTTGCTTTAGAAGAATCTTTTCTAAAGAAGAAAAAAGCCCCTGAAATCAATACAATTAATACAAAAAGAGATAACCATTTTTTCATTCCCAACTTCCTCCTACAGCTTTTTCAAGAGCCGCCAACGCTCTACGATGAGAATAGAGAGCAGACCAATACCCTAACTTCGCTTCTTTATATTTTTCAGTAGCATCTGCTACCTCAATAGGTGAACCTACTCCGACTTTATACCTATTTTGTGCTATGTCTAGATTTTCCTCAGCCTGTTTTACAGTTTGTAGAGCTACTGCCAAAACATGGTGCGAATCTGTAAATTCCAAGTAAGCTTGTTCTACTTCCTTATAAATTTCTAAGCGAATAGCCTCATTTTCTGCTTCACTTATAACTATTTCCGATTTTGCTTGCTCTATTTTAGCCGCTTCAAGACCACCATCCAAAATTGGAAACTGAAGAGAAACTCCAACAGACCAATCCTCTTCCCCACTAAAACGTTCACCACCAAACGAATATTTACCTGACGCTTTTATCTCTGGGGAATTTTCTTTTGCCGTTAACTTCAGATTTTTCTGCGCAGCGAGAAGACTACTGTCACTCGCCAAAAGGTCTGGCCGTCTTTTCAAAGCCATAGTCTGAACATCATTAAGAGAGAGAGCAAGTGAAGCCTCTTCTTCTATATCCTCAAGAGTATAAGTAGGAGCATTTGAAAGTCCCATAGCATTGTTAAGAGTTGTTATTGCAGTTTTAATTACCGTCTGAGCTTTAGCAACTTCAAGTTCAGCTTTACTTTCCTCAACCTCAGCAGTCGTTACATCATATTTTGATACAGATCCTACATCATAAAAAGCTTGCGCTTGTTCACGCAGCAAGGTATATAGCCTCAAAGTCTCTTCTGCTACATCCAACTTTTTCTGAGCTTCCAAAGCATCAAAGTATGCATTTTTCACGTCATATACAACTTGTTCTTCCGTCGTTCTGGCTTTCTGCTCACTGCCCTCCCGACCTATTTGTGCAACCTTTTTCTTCAACGCGGTCTTTCCAGAATCAGATATTAATTGTGAAAGATTTAAATTTGAGGAATAAGCATGATCTCTCTGAGTTCCTGAAGCATCTTGCCGACTATAGCTACTGGAGAAATCAAGACCTGGCCTTTCTTGTGAAAGAACCTGTTCAACCTGACTATCAGCAACGTTAATCTCTGCAAGGGCTTTTTTAATATCAGGATGGTGAGTTTTAGCTATAGAAAGACATTGTTCAAGGTCTAGAGATGAGGGAAAAGAAGAGATACTCCCTCCAAGCGAAACGGAAGGATTATATACACATAAAAACGCCGTTAAGATCAAGCAAAAATACCTTTTCACACGAGATTCCTCCAAGAAAAATTATTAGTGTACCAGACTGGAAGCCACACCCCTTTTATACAATAAGATATCTGAAATACAATAAGTGAATTTGCCGATTAATCAAAAAAGAGGTTGGCCAAAATAATCAGCACAACCTCTCAGGCTCCAAAGTTATAGAAGAGATATTTATGAACGAATCATTACAAGAGCCATTTTAAAGCTCTCAACAGCCCTTAAACCATGAGGGATCTCTGCCGGCATAATAAGCCATTCACCTTGTTCAAGAATTTGTGATACTCCATTAAGGCTTATCTCTACTTTCCCCGAAATAATTTCTACTAAAGCATCGTAAGGAGCTGTATGTTCACTGAGAGCCTGACCTTTATCAAAGGCAAAGAGTGTTACCGTACCAGTAGGGTGATCTACAAGAGTTCGGCTCACAATAGCTCCATCTTGAACTTCAACCATTTTTTCTGCTTCAAACTTTTTTCCCTTTTCAAACGTTCTCTGACTCATCTTGTCACTCCTTCACTAAATAGGCTAAAACCAGTACGTTTAAATTATGCTAGCATAAATCCTACTATTTTTGTAGTGTTTGATTCCCATTTATACTCATGCTATATTGATGAAATCAAAAATCAGTTCAAAGGGGTGTTCAATATAATGCAACTTTTCGATGAACAACAGTTCCTTAAAGATCTGGAAAATCTGGTCAATATAGATAGCGGAACCGCTTATGTTTCTGGTGTCGAGCGCGTCGCAACCTTTTTTAAAAACGAGTTTGAAAAGTTGGGATGGAATGTACGCGCCCATAACTTTGATCCGTCAGTCGGTCCATGCCTTGAAATAAGCAATACAACATCTTCTAACTACGATGTTATGCTTTTAGGACATATGGATACGGTATTTCCAGAAGGAACTGCAAGTGAACGTCCTTTCAAAATAGAAGACGGCAAAGCTTTTGGACCTGGAGTCGTTGACATGAAATCTGGGTGTCTTTTTGCCCTGTATGCAGCAAAAGTATTTCAAAAATGTGATAAGGTCCCTTCTATTTGTGTCGCTTTCAATAGTCACGAAGAAGTTGGTTCTAAATTTGCCCGCAAGTGGATTGAGGACACCGCCGCAAAAAGCAAAAATGTTATCGTTCTTGAACCGGCGAGGGCTAATGGTAATTTAGTTAATCAGCGAAAGGGAATTGGTCGTTATACTGTTGATATCCTTGGTAAAGCCGCCCATGCAGGAGTTGAACCGGAAAAAGGTATTAGCGCCACTCAGGAATTAGCCCACTGGATTTTAGAAATACATAAACTTTCAGATCCTAAAAAAGGAACAAATCTTAACGCTGGTTGCGTCACTGGAGGTACCGCTGCTAATGTTGTACCGGAAAAGGCACAGGTCGTATTCGATATGCGAGTAAAATCCGCTGAAGAAGCAACTAAAGTCGCAGAAAAATTTGAGTACCTTCAAAGAAACCCCTTCTCCGACGGAATAAAGATCGAAGTTACGGGAGGCATGACAAGACCTCCTATGAACCCAAGTCTTTTGACTCTTGAGCTATGTCAGAAAGTAGAAGAAATAGCAGCTACTCTTGACATCTCATTCCAGTGGCAATCCACAGGCGGGGGCTCAGACGGTAACTTCACAGCAGCTATGGGGATTCCAACTATAGATGGAATGGGCCCCGTCGGAGGCAGAACTCATAGCGTAGATGAATACATGGACGTAAAAAGTCTTAATGACAGATTTACACTCTTGATTCAACTTCTAAAAGATTTAGCATAGTATAAAGGGTTCTTGTTGGGGATGGTACGCAAATACCTGCCATCCCTTTTTAAGGATATATAGTTAACAATTCGACAATAGAGCGAGGAGAAAAGAGAAGAACATTATTTTTTATGTCGTTGAGATGGACTAAGGTGTTTTCCTTATCTATACCTTTGGGTGCATAAACTGTAAAGAGAACATTTTTCGTTTCTGTAGAAATAGAAGTGCGCTTATCTGGTCCATAAATAACGCTAGAAATAACGCCTGTATCGTCACACATGAGCATATCATTATCACAGGCAACTTTCTCTTTTTCATTCATCAATGTATAGCAAATGTCTCCATTTCCAATATCAACGTTTATTGGGAAGTCAATTTTATCAAGATCATGACCTGCAGTGAGCAACATATTTTTTAGTTCTGCCATAAACATAGCTGTAACAAGACAATTAACAATAGGAATGTTTTTTCCTTTTGAAGCAATCGACTCAATTTGATAGAGCACCGGATAATTTTGACCGAATGACTTAAAATATGCGTCGTAAACATCGAGAATAGGCTGGTTTCGCAGTTCTGACCGAGACATATTACCGTATTTTTTTCGTAAGTTTTCTTCGAGGTCCACTCGTATCTTGTCAAGACAATCATGGCATGAGGCATTTGTTACTCCCTTAAGAATCAAAAAGCCAACATAAGATTGAGGAAACCTTCTCCGGAATGAGTCTGTTAATGTAATCATACACATCCCCCCCTGATTTAATCCTCATAAATAGTGTAACATAACGATTAAATAGATTATATATTGAAGAAAAAGTTCCTACATCGAAAGGAGTTTTTATCTATGGTATTTCTGATAGTACTATGCGCCTCTATTCTATTGATTTCTTTTTTTTCTTCACAAAAAGCTTATGGGTGCAGCGGTCTAGTTTTAGGCAAAAATATTTCTCCAACAGGTCGAGTTCTTGTGGCTCATAATGAAGATGACAGTAATAGGCTTCTTGTTCGGCATGGGCTTATCCCATCACGACAGTATACTTCTGACAGTATTATTATTGCCGAAGAAGAATCTGCCCGCATTCCACAAACCCCTTCCACCTTCGGACTATTTTGGACAGAGGTACGAAATGAAAGAGGACTTTCAAATGCTGACTTTTTTTATAACGACCATGGTGTAGGAATCTTTAGTGACAGTTGTAGACAAATTAGAGCTGATCACGAACCTGATATCGCATATGGTGGAATTGGCTACTCACTTCGCCGCATCATTGCAGAACGAGCTACAAGTGCCAATCATGGAGTAGAAATTGCCATAGAACTTATCGAGAAATATGGATATCGAGATTCTGGCCGTTGCTACATTATCGCCGATGCCAATGATGCATGGATGGTTCAAATACCTCATGGACAACACTATTGCGCTGTTCGAATAGATGACAATGAAGCGGCCTTTATTCCTAACCATTTCACTATACGAGCTGGAGTTTTAGAGAACAGACCCTTCTATTGTTCCAAAGACCTACTTAACTATGTAAAAAGGAAAGGCTGGGTTTCTGCGGAAATATGCCAAGAAAAAGAATTGGACTTTGCAAAGGCCTTTCAACATCCTGATCGATGGCGCCATCCATTTAACACTTTCCGCCATCGTCATGCATTAGAAATTCTTACGCAACGAGAATGGCTTTGCGACGAAGAGCTTCCTTTCGCAATAAAGCCCGAAGAGAAAATAACCATATCTCAAGTAAAAGCTATTTTGCGTTCTCATTATGAAAATACTCCCGATTACTCAACAACGAATTTCGCGGGGAATTCCCCTCATCACAGTTCTTTACGAAAAATCTGTGCTGGAACAACTATCGAAGGTATCATCGCAGATTTAAATCCAATAGCTGAACTTACATGCCTTTGGATTGCCATGGGGCGACCCTGTTCACAACTGTTTATTCCTATTCATGGAGGGGTTAATACACTTCCCGAAGAATTCACCCCTATAGAAAATCCAGAAACAGCCTTAGAAAAACATTGCCAAAGAGATAGCGATTTACTTAACATTGATGACAAAAATTGGTGGAATATTACGCAGCGCCAGACATGTATCGATCTATATCATGAGGAAATCCACTCGTTACTACAAGAAAAACTTAACCTTTGGGAAAAAGAACTTAAAGAAAAAGAAGAACAAATTCGTAATAAGGCCCAAAAACTCATCAAAGAAGAGAAAAAAGGGGAAGCTTCCAATATCCTTACCTCTTGGGCTCGCCAAATAGCCCTAGAATCAGAAACTAAAATGAAAGAGGTTCTTTCTTCATTTCCTATTTATGTAGCTGAACCTCATATGAAAGAGATAAGAAAAGATGACTATTCTTCTGAACTTGAAATAGAAATACCTCTTCGGGAGGAACCTCTTGAGAACTCTATTCGCATGGGACAAGGAGGACTTAGTACTGAAGTTTGGGCAAGACCCATAAAAGGTAGCCTTATGAAAACAGATCAAGGATGGTCTCTGAAATTTAGAGTTAGAGAATTAGCAGAAAAAGCACATATCTGTCGTGCCGATTTTTGGCTGGCTGGACGCAACATAAATGAGAAAATCTTTGTTGCTAAGAGTGTTATTACTGTAAAGTAGCTACTTATTCTTTAATAGTAACAAGTACTCCTGGCTGAATGCGTTTTACTAGAAGTTCAATGTGCTCATTAAGCAATCGAACACATCCTTCTGTTGTTTTTTTACCTATAGAATCTGGAGCGTGAGTGCCATGTATGCCAATTCCAGACCATCCTGTTTTTAGGCGAATAAACCATGGGCCGTACGCACCTTTAATCGGGCCTTTGCCATCTTTGAAATCATGAACCCAATGGCGAGAGTCATGAATGCTCTCTACTACAAAATGTCCTGTAGGAGTACGCATGTCTCCGCCTTTTTTTTTATTACCTGAATATAACCCGACGGCGATGGGGAAAGAAAAAACAGCTGTTCTCCCCTCATAAAAAGAAAGTAAAAACTTACTTTTTTCAATAACTATCTGAGGGGAAGGCTCCACATGAGAAGCAAAAGCTTCCCGCATCTCAAAAAAGCTGCAAATGACACCTAGCATAAGTATTAGCAATAATTGGCACAAATAACGAGCAGCCTCCAATTCTCTTTCAAGAAACATATGCATATTGTTCACCACCTTGCAAAAATTTTAACACCTTAAGAACCAACATAAATTAACTTGTTTGTTTTATCTAAATTGTATATATTTAGATAACGATAAATATTTGAGGGGGTTTCTATGAATAATGCCGTAAAAATAAAACAAGCAAATACACATACCTACTATAAAGGGGCATTTGCAGCTCTTTTATCTGCATTTTTATTCGGTTTTATTCCTATTCTGGCAGTTTTTGCCTACAAAAATGGTATCAGCGTAATGACATTCCATTTTATGAGATTCACAATTGCTTCTATAGCTCTTTTCAGCCTTATTATTTTTCGAATGGGATACGAAGTAATACGAATAGGAAAGAAAAATCTTTTACAACTATTTATACTTGGAGGAGTATTTTTCACACTTACCAGTTTCAGTTACTTCTCAAGTTTTCAGTATATTCCCGCATCAATGGCGCCGCTTATCTTTTATACATATCCAGCCATAGTAGCAATAACTTCTTCATATGTTAATAAAGAACCTCTTACAATAATGCTTTTGCTCTCTATCGCTTTATCTTTTTTGGGATTGATCTTTCTTTCAGGGAAAGCTGTCGCTACTATAAATATGAAAGGTGTTTTCTTAGCGGGTCTCGCTGCTATTTCTTATACTTCGTATATACTCTATGGAAATTCCATCATGAAAAAAACGCCATATCAAATTGTGGTTGCCTACGTCTGTTTCTTTTCTGCATTATCCTTTTTCACAATTGGGACGATAACTCGTAATTTACTCTTCCCTCGATCAACATCGACATGGTTTCTATTTTGCATCATTTCTTTTGTTTCTCTCTTGGGATTCCTCTCATTTTTCTTAGGTGTAAAATTGACAAATCCAGCGAAAGCTGCCGTACTAAGTATGGCTGAACCATTGGTAACGGTAATTCTCTCTCTTTTATTTTTCAAAGAATACCTTGCTATTCCTCAATATATAGGAGGCACATTTATTCTCTTTGGATCTTTATTAGCATTATTAAGTAGAAAGCAATAATTTACATCTTCTACTAGATTGCTACTTCTAATTTATACGATTTAGAATGGATTGTAATGATATCTTCAATAATTGCGCTAAAAACTCCTTATCTGCATCAAGGATTTTATCCGAATTTTCCAAAAACTCCCTGAGGACTAAAACTACATCTGGATCTTGTGCTGCAAGCATTTTTATAAGATTCTCTAAATCAATGGCACTCTGTTTTTGCCTTTTTAAAAAATCAATATCTCCTTCTATGTGGGCCATATAGAGACCGTAATATTTATATAACGATATTTTTTCACTTAAAGAAACCTGTGCTTCGTTATGCTCTATATATTCCATTTTTTCTTTAGAAAGACCTAAATAATGCGCTACTTCGTCTAATCTAAGCCCTAAATGCTGTCTGAGAGAACGTAAAACTTCGCAAGATCTTGGTGAAAAATTCGAACTTTCTTCGCTTCCTAAAAGGTAGGATGCTGTCGTTCCTAAAGCTCTTGCCAAGGCAAGAAGCATTTCAGCATTTGGACAACGCTCTTCTCTCTCCCAACGTGAAATGGTCAGTTTTGTAACACCTATTTGTTCTGCTAATTCTTGTTGTGTCATTCTTTCTCTTTGACGAAGCTCTTTTAGTCTAAAACCAATCATTTCATTCTCCTCTTCGACCAAAGCTTTCATACTCTGTTCATAATCTACTGTATCCATCGAGATAGATAACTCAATACTCTCTTTTGTTACTATGAGTTATCTCTTATGATATTTTTTTAAGCATATAAATTTAACCTCTTGTATTTATCCGTATTGTTGTTTAATATTAATAAAATCGGATAATTAAATAAAAACACACATATAAAGGGGCATTTTACTCTAAAAGATACAAGTTGATCTCTATAAATAATCAATAATGATTAGGGGAAAAGTCAAAAACCTGCTTATTATCAAGGTCTTTAAGATAGGATATTAGGTCTTAAGACACATAAAAGCACATCACTTTTACATTTTTATTCAGGGAATTCAATACTAAAAGTAAAAAATGTAAAATTAGCAAAGAGGGAAGATACATGCCGAATGAATCAATCCTCCAAGAAACACTGGAAAGAATAATGTCGCAAAATGAATCTGTCGTCTTCACCCTATTAAGTCTTGACATGTTTCGAACCTTAAACGAAGGATGGGGATACTTTACTGGTGGTAAAGTTTATAAAGAAGCTTCTTGGGCAATACAAAGCTTTCTTACGGAAAAAGACACTTTTTTTACGATTGACCATAATAAATTTGCAATTATTACTCCAACGTCTTTAAAAACAAGACAATATCATAAACTTCTTAAGGATATGAAAAACTTCTTTACCCATCCCATTACTATTGATCACGAAATATTTGAAGTAACCGCTAGCATTGGCATTAGCTCGTATCCTAAAGATGGGATTAAAGCGTCAGATATAATTGAAAGTGCAAATATAGCTCTACAGTGGGCCCGAATTTCTGAGAGTCACGTTAATGCTGCTTTTTACACGGGCACTGTAAGAGATCACCAGAAAAATTACACTAAACTAAAACGAGACCTTCATTATGCAGCAGATAGAGGAGAACTTTTTTTGGAATATCAGCCACAAGTTGATATGAAAAACAACAATATTGTGGGAGTTGAAGCTCTTCTCAGGTGGAAAAGAGAAGATGGGAAAATTATTGCTCCTATGTTGTTTATTCCCTTAGCTGAAAGCTCTGGCAATATTACAAATTTAGGAGACTGGGTTATAAAAGAAGTTTGTCTACAAGCTACAAAGTGGAGAAACAAAGGAATAAATCTTCGACTCTCTATAAATATTTCTCCTGTTCAAATATACAGCGATTACTACTTTTTTACTAAGTTGCAACGTGAACTTTCAAACGCATCAATACCAACATCCATAGTAGACCTTGAAGTTACTGAAAAAATCTTACAAGATCATTGTGGCTTTTTAGAGAAATTTATAAAGCAAGCTCAATTTATGGGAATGAGGGTCTATTTGGATGATTTTGGTAAAGGCAGATCTTCTATTGATTTTTTAAGAAAATTTCATTTTGACGGAATCAAAATTGATCGCTCAATTATTACGGATATCGCTGACTCTTCAAGAAACAAAAAATTCGCAAATTCCCTTATCCAACTTGCCGGAAGTATAGCAAACTATATTGTAATAGAGGGGGTCGAATCCAACGCCCAACTAGAAGCTCTTCATATAGACGAAGGGAAAACCATTATTCAAGGTTTCTTGTTTAGTAAGCCTTTAAGACCAGAATATATTCCAAGTTTCATTTCTCAGTATAAAAAGCAGCCCTCTTTCGAGGGCTGTCAAAAGCTATCAAATTTAACGATATGACCCAAAAGAAGAAGGGCCCGTATAACAAAAACGTTCATTAAGCAAAAATCGGACTCTATCAGTACAAAGATCCCATGCTTCCGGCTCTTTGTTCAAAAGAGTAACCATTTCATTAAGGAGTCCATCAATCACAGCGTTTGAAACGTTGGGATCTTTTCCTGTCTCTTCAATTTTATCTACAATCTCTTGTGCTTTGCTCATCGTGACTAACCTCCTTTCAAGAAAACATAGAGAGGATTATATCACCTGAGCAAAATAATAAAAACCTAATCGAATAAATTATATAGCGAAATCAAATGTCTCTCCTACTCCTTCTTTTTCCGCCTTCTGCAAGACAACAGAAGCTACAGCAACATCCATAGCCCCCGTTCCTATAGGAACACAAAGAATACGCGAAGATGATGAGGTAGAAATATGTCTCGCTCCTACCGCCAATTCACCTAACGTTGCAGTAATATTTTCTTGAGAGACTTTACCTGCTTCAGCTAAATCTTTTAATGCGCCACGGTGAAAACATTGCGCCACATGATCTACAACGATAAAATCAGCAGCCAGAAGAGCTTCATCATCACACTCTTTATAGGATCCCATGGGGAAAAGCACCGTTCCGGGTTCAAACCATGATTTTTTAAAGAAACCATCTTTTGCATGAGTCACCGTTATGACAGCATTACCCTGCGCAGCTTCTTGGGGCTGAGTACAAATTGTAATTTTCCCAGCCACCTTATTAGCCATCTCTTTTGCAAATAATTTAGCCGCTTCAGGCATAACATCATATATCTTCAATTCGTCTATATTAAAAACTTCTGAAATAGCAGCTATTTGAGTACGCCCTTGGACACCTGCTCCAAAAAGCCCTACTGTCAAAGAGCGTTGTCCAGGATAAAGATATTTCAAAGCAACAGCTGTCTGGGCTCCAGTTCTCATGTTCGTAATTAATGTACCATCAAGAACTCCAGTAAAGACACCATTTCTGGGGTTAACTAAAACTATAATGGCACTTACATAAGGTAACCCCTGCTTGGGGTTATCCATCCAACCACCTGCCCATTTAATGCCAGCCGTATCCACCCATCCCACATATGCAGGCATAGAGTTAATATCTGCATGATAAGGGGGATATGGGGAACTTTCTCCTAAATCCAATGTTCCTTTTGTTGGATTGATAACTGTTCCCTCTCCCATTCCTTTGTATGTTTTGTCAATTATTTCTACCACATCGTGCATTGTAATCATTTTTTCAATCTGGGACTGACACAACAACCGAGCCATTTTATCCACTTCTCCTTAGTCCATTTGGTATTTTTTCTTAAGCTCCAAAAGCTTTCCACTTTTTTTCATTTCATCCATAGCTTCATTAATAGCTTCCTTAAGATGTACATCTCCTTTGGGAATAGCCAAAGCTATGCCTTCTCCCTGTTTATGGATAAAGTTACGGAAGGCAATTTTCAACTTTCCACCAAACACTTCATTATTTCGAAGATATGCATTGGCAACGGTAAGATTTACAACGCAAAAATCAGCACGCTCTAATAAGACTTCTCTCAAGGCATCATCATTTTTTTGAAAACGTTTTATTTCTTTGGGAAGTTTCGTATTTGTAATAAATGTATCTTGGGCAGTTCCTATCTGAACTGTAGCTACTTTACCGGTAAAGTCCTCTATCTTTGATATGGATGCATCATCGGCCTTTGTAACGAAAGCATTTTCTATTTCATAATAAACATCTGAAAAATCAACTTTTTTTCTGCGTTCTTCCGTGTTTGTCATTCCAGCAGCTATCATATCTATTTTACCTGTAAGTAAGGCAGGAATAAGACCGTCAAAAGCCATATCTACAAGTTCAACTTTTTTCCCTAAATGAGCTCCAAGAGCCTTAACAACGTCAATGTCATAGCCTGTAATTTCATTTTTTTCATTTCTGTACTCAAAGGGAGGATATGTTGCTTCTGTTCCCACACGAATTACATCGCTATCCATAACAGATTGCGCTGCTATGGAAGGAGCCGCAACCATCAAAGATATGGCGACACTTAAAATAAAAATTTTAGATATTTTCAACATTTGTAGCACCTCCATATATGGTAGTATATTTTTTGTAAAAAACTAAAGAGGAGTTTATTATAACTTGGTTTTATTTTATAGTCTATAATTGTAATTTAGTTTATTCTACAGTTTTAGAATGGAGGTCGTAACCGTGACTAAAATAACTGTACTTGGAGCCGGAAATGGAGGACAAGCTCTCGCAGGAGATCTCGCCTCTCAAAATTTTGAAGTAACGCTTTTTGAACATCCTCAACTAGAAGATAAAATAACCGATTTAAAAAAAGAAAAAACAATTACGTTAACAGGAATAATGGATAAAAAAGGCCATCTGGCGAAAGTAACCACATGTGCTGAAGAAGCAATACGAGGAGCTCAGATTATATATTTTTTAGCTCCGAGTTTCGCTCAAAAACCTATTTTGGAGTCAATAGCCCCTTATATAGAAGACAACCAAAAACTCGTGCTCATGCCAGGAAATTTCGGTTCACTTGTTTTTAAAAATTACCTTAAAAAAATCGGAAACATCGCTACCATAGAGATGGCAGAAGCTGATACTATGCCTTACGCATGTCGATTAGAGGCAGCTGGAAGAGTCAATATATGGGGAATTAAACAACATCTTTCTTTAGCTGCGTTACCTGGTCACTACACTGAAACTTTTATATCCCAAATACAACATGCTTTCCCTATTCGATTAAAAGCTGCTCCTAACGTTATAGCTATCGGCTTGTATAACACAAACATGATTCTCCACTGCCCTACTATGATTATGAATGCAGGAAGAATAGAATCTGAAAATGGAAATTTCAGATTCTATGGTGATGGAATGACAGAAGCTGTATGCAGCGTCATGGAAGCTATGGATAAAGAGCGGATACTTATTGGGAACGTACTGGGAATCAAACTTCTATCCACTATGGATGATATGAAAAAGTTATATAATCTAGAAGGAAAGACATTAAGAGAGACTATTTTGAATAATGTAGTTTACTGCGGACATGGAACAGATGCCCCTACGTCTATGACATATCGGTATCTCTCTGAAGACGTGCCATATCTTCTCGTTCCTGTTGCATCTCTGGCTCAAAAGTTGGGAATCTCTACACCTACAATTAATAGTATTATTCATTTGGCAAGCATTGTTAATGGGCAAAATTATTTTGAAACAGGAATAGGTTTAAAAGAACTTGGCCTTGAAAAGGCATCTGTAGAAGAAATACGAGCATTATAAAAAGACTCCGGTGCTGAACAGAACAGCACCGGAGTCTTTTTATGTTTTGTTGATATATGTAAAAAACTTAAGAGTATCGAGATCTTTCTTTTTCTCTTTCAATTATGATACGGGCCATTACCTCATCTGTATCAATCATTCCCTCTTGAGCTATTCTCCCAACTGCTTGTATGGTTTCATCTGCAGAATCACCAACAAGGCCATCACCTGGGCGAATTGAAACGCCTTCTTTTGCCATAAACGCTGATTCGATAGCAACTCCTGCAGCATGAGCCAATTTCAAAGCACATCCATATTTTGCACCATCACAAAGGATGCCACCGATACTTCCTACAACACTATTAATCGCCCTTTCTGCCTCTTCATAGTCCCCGTCAAGGAGAAGAGTCATCCCTGATGTCGTTCCTAAACTTGATGCTATGGAACAAGCACATATAGCAGATAAACGACCGATATGACTTTTAACATAAATAACCATTAAGAAACTCAATGCCAGAGCTCGCAGCAATTTTTCCTCTGGAATATTCTTTCTCCTTGCAAAAACAATAAGAGGAAGCGAAGAAGAAATTCCTACATTTCCACTGGTAGCACAACTCATAGCAGGAAGATTCAATCCTGCCATTCGCGCATCTGAAGCAGCAGCTGTTACAGCTTTGATTTCAAAAAGGATATTATCTTCTCCAAATGACTTGAAAGTCTGCCCAAAATTTGAGCCAATATTTCCATCAAATCCCGCTTTAGCTAAAGCACTATTAAGCGAAATAGCTTCTTTAAGAAAAACAAGCTCGTCTGCGGAAACATCTTTAGCAAAATTGAAAAAATCTTTAACCGTATACTGTCTTATCGTATCTTTCTTGTAATCTATCTGGTTAGAAATATCTTTTTCGGAATCAAGTAATACTTTGTTATTAACTTCTTTAAAGACAATATTTGTGTGCGTTTTTCGAACTATAACATGACCTACGCCATTCTCTGTTTCAACAAAAGCTTCATTATAAAGACCAACGCCTTTAAGATCCCACTTTATATCAACTTGAACAAAGGGAAGAAAATCTCGCGCTTTTTTCTCATCACTTGGTGTAATATCTTTCAAAACTTCAAGTCCATACGAAGATTTTCCTGCCAAAGCCCCTAAAGCAGCAGCTATTTCAAGACCAAAAAGAGACGTCCCTGGAATGCCAACTGCGATAGAATTTTTATAACCGTCCTTATCCATAATGATTCGAACACGACGCGGTGTTCCTCCAACAACATCTTTTGCTGCTGCAGCCGCGAAGGAAACCGAAGTGGGTCCAGTGCATCCCAAAGCTGGTGATATTTCTTGATGTAAGATAGATAGAAGTTCTTTATCCATGTGCTTTGCCCTCTCATTTCTACTAGGATCTTAATTCTTATAACTCGTTTCATCGGAACGTGGAGAGAAAAACATATCTCCCCACGCCTTCTTACTTAAACTGATGCTATTTCTCCTCTATGTACTTTAAACACCCATCTATAAGCTCTGCTCCAATATCTTCTTTGAGTTGTGGCCAAATTTTACTTCTGCTATTTTCAGCAAAAGCCCCCAGTTCTTCGGAAGAAAACTTTACTATTTCTACGCCCCTTTCAGCAAGCATGTTCATATAGTTTCCCTCTTCTTTTTCCGCTTCCATAAATCTCTTATTGTGCAGTTCTTTTGCATACTTCATAATCAAGTTTTTGTCATCTTCTGAAAGCGATTCCCACAGATCTTTGTTCATAATGAGGAACCAGTTTTCAAAGTGATCATTAACAGCATAATAGTACTTAATAATATCTCTAAAATTAGAATAATAGCCTTCTGCACCAGCGCCTATAGCCCCATCTACAATCCCAGTCTGCATGGAAGTGAATAAATCAGCCCAGGGAATAGGAGTTCCTTGGTATCCCCATTCGCGCGTCAGGAGTGTAAATACACGAATAGAAGGAACTCTGATCTTTGTCATTTTATTTGCCCCAATTGTTGCAGGATCTTGAGCAGCTTTTACAGTAGCTATACCCCCAAAATAGACAGGCCAATTAACAAGACCGACAACATCCTCTTTGAGGAGCATATCCTGAATAGATTTAATGACAGGGCTATCTGCTCCAAAAACGACCTTCGCCTCTTCCCAGTCTTTCGCCAAATACGGCATGTATTGAATCTGGAGCTTAGGATTTCTTGATGTGCTTAGACTTTGACACGCCATCTCTATAGCACCAACACTGACTCTTTCCTGAACTACTGTATAATCTCCAAGTTGGTTTGCAGGGTAAACATCAATTGTTATTCTGCCATCAGAAGCTTCGTAAATCTGATCTGCAAACCAATGAAGATCCTTGTCAATAGTTGCACCTTCTGGGCGCATATGAGAAATTTTCCAATGGTATTTTTTTTCTCTTGCTAACGCTGGATTAGAAAAAGCAACTACTGTCAAAGCAATTACGACTAAAATTCCTAAAGTAGTACAAAATCCTTTTTTCATAAAAAAACCTCCTCTTCATTTTTTGTATATCTCTATGTATGTAGCCAGGGGAATTAATGTATATACCCAGCTAACTTAGGCAAGAAAAGAGAAAGATCTGGCCAAAATGTCGTAAGAAAGACAACAGGAAGATATCCCAAGCAAAGGAAAGTCATTGCAGGTTTCAGGATGTCAAGAAACTCAACTTTACCAATGCGCATTCCCAGATATAAAAGACTTGCATACGGAGGAGTTACACCCCCCATAGCCAAATTAACTCCCATAATGGCAGCAAACTGTATCGGGGAAATTCCTAACTCTATAACGAGAGGTAAAAGCATAGGAGCAGCAAGCACCATTCCTGTTACGTCGTTTACAATCATGCCAATGAGAAAAAGTAACAAATTAATGAGAATAAGAAGCACAACTCTATTTTCAGTTAAACCAAACATTATTTTTATAATCGCTTGTGGAACCCGCAAGAAGATGAACGTTTGACTTAACATCAGACAAAAAACAATCATAGACATAATGGCCCCTACGGAAGTAGCAGAATCAACAATAGACTCTTTCAATTTGTTTTTAGTCAATCCCTTATAGACACCAAACCCCACGGGAAGAGAGTAGATTACTGAGACAGCAGCAGCTTCTGTTGGAGTAAAGACACCACCATAAATTCCACCGAGTATAATGACAGGCATCATTAATGCAGGAAGAGCTTTCCAAGTCTTTCTAAGTGCAACTTTTCGTCTCTGACCTTTAGGGAGCTTCTTAACTAATGTTAGGTTGGGCAAGCGATGTGCATAAACCAAGTTAAGAATAGAAAACAGACACATTATCAATAGTCCTGGACCTATCGTAGCTAAAAAACAGGCTAAAATGGACGTTTCTGTAACCCAGCCATAAATTATCATTATGACACTGGGAGGAATAAGAAGCCCCAGAATAGATGAAACTGTAATTAATGCAGTTGCATATCCTCTAGGATATCCTTCTTCGACCATCCGAGGGATAAGAATGGGACCAGTTGCGGCTACACCAGTAAAACCACTTCCAGATATGGCGCCTATAATCGCACATGTTATGACAGCAACTACTCCCAAAGCACCTTTAACTCTTCCTACAAAAACATTCACAAAGTCTAAAAGGCTTCTTGCTATTCCACTTTCACTCATTAAGTTACCTGCAAGAATAAACAGAGGAATACAAAGTAAAACGGGGTTTGCCAACTGATTGAACCCCCACATCATCATACCTTTCATGGTAACTCCGCCTAAAGCAGTCATGGTCAGCAGGCTTCCACCAAAACAGTAAGGAAGAGGAACACCTAAAACAAGCAAAACAACGAGAACAATCATTGCTAAAAGAACAACGTCTAGCATGATGAAACAGCCTCCTCTTCTCTATTGAAACGAAATTGCTTTATGTTTTTAAGTAATTCGACAAACGTATAAACAGACATGAGAACAAGTCCTACCAAAAAGGCACTTTCAGCAAAAAACATGGGGATATATAAAGAGGCACTTAACTTCCATGCTTTGAAAGAATACAGAAAATAATCCCACGCCCAATATGTCAGCCATAAAACAACGGCTAAAGACAAAATCGACATTATTGTTCTTTCCAGATACAACGAACTCTTTTTCTTAATAAAGACTTCTAACACTTTGGCCGTAATGTGACTTTCGTCTCTTGAAGCGTTAACAGCCCCCAAAAAGTAAAGCCAAATGGTTGGAAAAACGAGAATTTCTTCAGTTCCCATTAAAGGGGCACAAAAAACATAACGAAGTAAAACTTGGACAACGATGAGAACAGCTGTTGCCAAAAAAAGAAGATACAAAGACATTTTCAATATTTTTTCAATGTAAAAATCCATGAAAGAAAAAATACTATTTATCTTCAAAAGTACCACCTCCACCTAAGTCTATATGTCCTACTTATAGACTTAAAGAGGTTATTTGTCAATAAAAAAAGTTAATTCAATAAACGTATAATGTATAAAATATAAAGAGCTGGGCTCCTGTTCAGAAGTCCAGCTCTTTATATTTATATTAAATTCTTCTACTCAAACTATACTTTAATAGCTTTCTAGGCATCCTCCATACTAGATAGTAGTTCTTCGTAACTTTCACGCAATCCCAGTTTATTTTCTTCGTCCATTCCTAAGATAACAATTCCATTTAAAACATCTCTGAACATAGCATCACTAGCTTTACGCGGATTTTTCTCGATAATATATTTCAAGATTAGCTCGTGATTTTTCATCATTTGCGCCCATTGTTCAATAGGAATTCTTAAATACTTTTGCCGTTGAGTATCAATTTCTCCACTAATGGAATTTAACAAGCGAACTAAAAGTTCATTACGAGCTATCCTCAATACTGTCGAGTGAAATTTTGTTGGGGTATCGAGATCTCGCACCAACAAATCTTTTTCATCTTTCAAGAGAGCATTTTCCTTGTCTACAATCTGTTTAAGCTCTTCAATATCGTCAGGCGTTGCCTTTTGTGCTGCCAAGAAAGCCGTCTGGGCTTCTAATAACAATCGTACTTCTAACAAGTCCATCAAAGAAGAATCATCATTAAACTGGCGTAAAAGTTCCGTATTTTCTATACGACGAATTGCATTAGCACACACAAACGTTCCTTGTCCTGACACTGCTTCAATAACCCCAAACCACGTTAAAGTTTTAAGGGCTTCACGAACACAATTTCGGCTGACGTTTAACTGTTTTGCCAAATCAACTTCACGCGGCAACTTTTCTCCAGGTAAATAGTCCCCCCGCTTAATTGTTTCTATAAGTTGTTTCAAAACACTCTCGAATAACTTCAGTTTCTGAACAGGCTCAACCATTTTTACCTCCCGATCTAAAGACATAAAACATGTTCACTTTATTTCTAATTATTTAAACAAGTAACTTCACAATAATAAATTAATCACATTCATTTACAAAATGCAATTTTAAACAGGATACTTATTGTAAAAATTTGTCGTTTTTACGTTGCTGAAGTCTCCTCTGGAGCTATTAACTTTTTTTAAAGGATTTAAGAAGTGCTATAAAACGATGTCCAAAAAAGACGAAAAGAATTAATATTATAAGGGAAAAACAGATGGGATCAGCTATAAATGGAAGTAAGCTTCCATGGCTTTTAAGCAAACCGACACGAAGATTGTCTTCAATCATTGGTCCTAAAATTATACCTAAAATCATAGGTGCAAGAGGAATATCCATGTATTCAAAGAAAAAGCCAGTAACACCAAAAATAACCATAATGTAAATATCAAAAAAACTATTTCGTATAGCATAAGATCCTATGACAGAGAAAATTAAAACTATGACCATAACAATATTTCTCGGGAGCCTCAATATAGCACCATACACCTTTATTCCAATAAGACCTACAGGAATGAGCAATAATTGCGAAATAAAAGCGATAGAAAAAATTCCATGCACAAGGTCTAAATTCTCCTGAAAAATAAGAGGACCAGGCCTCAGTCCATACATCAACATAGCTCCTAGAACAATCGCAGTAATAGAATCTCCTGGAACACCAAAGACTAACGCGGGAATCCACGTTCCACCAAGAGCCGCATTATTAGCACTCGTAGGAGCAATAATTCCACCAATCGCCCCTTTTCCAAACTTTTCCGGTTCCTTTGATGTTTTTTTCTCCATTCCATATGCAACCCACGCTGCTATATCAGCACCAGCACCAGGAAGAGCTCCTACAAATGTCCCAATTAAAGCCGATTTAAAAAGAACCATTTTATATTTCATCACTGTTTTCATTGTCTGTAAAAGTGATATTTTTTCTGGACGACCTATGCTGCTTTTTTTGAGAAGTTCAATATTAGTAACATTTTTCAGCACTTCCGAAAGTCCAAAAAGGCCGACCATAGCCGGAATAAAACTAATACCTCCCATGAGTTCCATACTGCCAAACGTAAAGCGGGGAAACCCTGTTGTAATATCGATACCTACGGTAGAAACAAGCAATCCCAATGCTGCAGAAATAACACCATTTACAGAATTACCAGTACTTAAAGCAGCACTCATGCTAAGGCCGAAAACTCCAAGCCAGAAATATTGAAAATGAGTAAATTTAAGAGCAAAACGAGCCAATGGAGGTGCCACTAGAATAAGAACCAAAACACCAATAGTGCCCCCCAAAGAAGAACAGACAAGATCTAAAGAAAGAGCTTCCATTCCCCTTCCCTGCTTGGAAAGTTCATATCCATCCAAAACAGCGGCACCTGATGCAGGAGTCCCTGGTATTCTCAAAAGAGTCGCAGGAATATCGCCGGTAAAAATAGCTGTGAAGGAAACTCCAATAATCATAGCTAATCCAGCCAAGGGAGGAAGGTAGTAACTTACAGGAACAATAAGAGCCACAGCCATGGTTGCAGTAAGACCCGGAGTTCCTCCAACCAAAACGCCAAAAGCCATAGAAAGAAGCCACGGAACCAAAATGCCAGGTTTAAAAACTGATAGTAACGTACTCATTATTCCCGCCTCCTACCAAGGCAACCCTAAAACTCCCATGGGCAATTGAATTCTAAAAACCTGACCGAAAATCAAAACTATAAAAATAGTCACAACTACAGAAACCGTAATTCCTGAAATCCAGCTCGCCTTCATTCTCACCATGAGCAAAATAGAAAAAAGCAATGTAGAAATAACGTATCCCAGCACTCCCATTAACAAGCCATAAACGATCAAGGCTGCAACTATAATAACAATGTTAAGACTGCCCCAGCTCCATTTGAAGGGAGTCTTGTTTGAATCTGTTATTCTCTTGGCTTCCCCAAATTGATACAAACCTCCCAAGAAGAGAATAACACCTAAAAGAGTAGGGAAAAATCCTGGTCCAGGAATCCTTTTTCCGCCTGAAACAGAAGAGGGGAAGGTGTAACTTATAGAAATAACTAAAATAGCCACTATAATTAACAAAATGCCAAAGCATATTTTTACTTTTCGCTGCATAAAAAAACCTCCCCCTCCTCAAATATTTAGGTGCTACTTGAGATAGCCTCCGAGTTCCATTACTCGTTTGAGGTCTGCGTCTTGCTGTTTAACAAATTCTGCAAAAGCCGCAGAATCTCTTACTTTTACTCCAAAGCCATTTTTCTCCATAAAGCTCTTATATTCTTCTGATTCAACAATTTTCTTAAGCGCCATATATAGATCATCAATAATTTCCTTGGGAGTTCCCTTCGGAACGGCAAATCCCCTCCACGTGCCTAAAGACCAATCCACACCCTGCTCTTTTAGTGTAGGAACATCAGGATAGTTAGCTGCTCTTTCATCATCCATAATAGCCAGAGGACGTACTTCCTTGGCTGCTATTTGAGAAGCTGCCTCTGGAAGGCTGCACGTCACCACATCAACATGGCCCCCTAAGAGTTCGATAATGGAAGGCGCCGCTCCTTTTGTAGGAATCCAATCTACGGATTTAACATCAAGACCTGCCTTATCAAGCATGCCTATACGAGCAAGATCCCAAACTCCGCCAGCTGCAGTTCCTGAGAATTTAAAGGTACCGGGCTTACTCTTTATATCGTTAAGAAGATCTTGTAGATTAGCCCAAGGGGCATCTGCCTTTACAGTAACACCCGCTGGATCTTGATTAAGCTGAATAACGTAGTCAAAATCTGCATAGTTCAACTCTGTTAGCCCCATCCAATGCATCGTCGCCAATTCAAGGGTCACCATAGTAATAGTGTACCCATCGGGCTTAGCATAGGCTCCAGCAGAGTGTCCTACAGCGCCATTCCCCCCTGTTTTGTTAACAACAGTAAAAGGTTTACCATATGCCAACTCCAGTTGAGAAGCCATAAATCGCGTTAATCGATCAGTACCGCCACCTGCTCCCCAAGGGCATACAACAGTGACACTACGTGTCGGATATGCTGCAAAAGCAACAGATGCTGTTAAAACAAGAACGATTGCCACTGAAAGAATGACACATAACTTTCTTCTCATAAGTAAACACATCCTTTCTATGTTTTACAAACCGTCCCTTCCTATTCAACTTCAACCATATTGTCTCAATATTCTGTTATGCGTAGCAAGAGTATTTCATTCTTATCTTACTGTCAATGAAAACTCTTTTGCATTATCTAAAAAGGCGCCATTATTTTTATCATTCTTTTTTCTTAAAATTTATTTATTAAATAGTATTTTTATTGTATTACAACTTTTAAAATGATACTATGCAGAAATAAAAGCAATTTAAACATTATTTTTTATTTTATTTATATTAAGCAGCTTTATTTCAAACAAAGGAGGGTAATTTAAATCTAATCAACAAATATATTTGGAGGTGTTTAGTATTGCTCATGGATATTGTGAAGTTTGCTAATGGAATCCTATGGGGGAAACTCATGACATGGCTCCTCTTGGGTACAGGTATTTTTTACAGCATCAGACTTGGCTTACCTCAATTTCGCCGCTTTGGACATACATTCAAAGTCCTTTTTGGAAGTCGTAAGTCTGAAACAGGGGGCATTACTTCCTTTCAGGCTTTATGTACGGGTTTAGCCGCACAAGTAGGAACAGGAAATATCGCTGGAGTAGCAACAGCTCTCGCATCTGGTGGACCTGGTGCCGTATTCTGGATGTGGGTTACTGCTCTTTTAGGAATGGCAACAATATTCGGAGAAGCCGTTCTTGCCCAGCTTTTCAGGGTAAAAAACGACGATGGAACATATCGTGGCGGCCCTGCTTACTATCTCGAAAAAGGCCTTGGACAACGATGGATGGGAATATTGTTTGCCATAAGTATTATTGTCGCCATGCCCTTTGTCTTTAATGCTGTACAATGCAACTCTATTGTCGCAGGAATACGAGGTGCATTTTTCCCAAACACCAACGGAGGCAATACAGAACTTTACCTTGGGATTATTGTTGCAGCTGTTACTGCTGCCGTTATTTTCGGTGGCCTAAAAAGGATAGCCCACGTAGCGGAAATTACTGTTCCCTTCATGGCCGCTATTTACATTATTATTGCCATTATCGTTGTTGTATTAAATATACATGAACTCCCCACGATCATAGCAGATATTTTCAAGAGTGCTTTTGGTGCCAAACAAGTAGCAGGAGGTGTTTTAGGACATACCGTTGCGAAAGCATTCCGATATGGAATGGCTCGAGGGCTATTTTCTAACGAAGCTGGTATGGGATCCACTCCTAACGCTCATGCAACAGCAGACGTCAAACATCCAGCCCGACAGGGATTTATAGCCATGTTCGGCGTCTTCACTGATACTATTATCATTTGTACGGTTACAGCCTCTTTAATTCTCATTTCTGGACAACTTGGCAGTGGGAAAACAGGAGTTGAATTAACTCAACTCTCTTTAAAAACAACATTGGGTACGTGGGGACCGACATTTATAGCTATAGCGTTAACTTTTTTCGCATGGACAACCATCCTCGGAAACTACTACTATGGAGAAAGCAACCTCATGTATCTTTTCCCTAATGCGCAAAAAAGCTCCATACTTTTAGTGTATAGAATCGCTGTATTAGGTATGATTATATTTGGAGCTGTTAGTTCCGTTCCTTTCGTATGGGAGCTTGCCGACTTCTTTAATGGGTTGATGGCCTTGTTAAACCTCATCGGTATACTTCTTTTGTCCGGTATTGTTGTTAAAGTTCTCAAAGATTACGAAAATCAGTTAAAGCTGCACCCTAATGTAGAACCAGTATATAGGAACCCCGAATCGAAGTAATCTTCCTCTGCTTTTTGCCCGCTACCCTTAGCGATAGCGTTTGGTTTGATAGGAGGGGAAATAAGAAATGAGAGAAAGATTAACCGAAATTATAGACAAATGCAGACCATTATACACACAAGGAAAAGTCGCTCGATATATTCCAGATCTGGCAAAGGCAGATCCAAAGATACTCGGCGCATCTGTTTCAAATCTCGAAGGGGATATATTTAGTGCAGGAGATAGAGACTTTCGTTTTTCCATGCAATCTGTCTCTAAACTTCTTTCTTTAGCCCTAGCATTAGAGCTTCTTGGAGAAGAAACTGTTTTTTCTCATGTAGGGATGAATCCCATCGCCGATTCTTTTAACTCTATAGTACGTCTTGAAATAGACTATCCACATATTCCTCATAACCCTTTAATCAATGCTGGAGCAATAGTAATCGTATCAATATTGCCCTATGAAAGTGCTAAGGAGTGTTTTGAAGCTATCCTTAATCTCTCTCGGGAAATGACAGGAAACTACAATTTAAAAATTAATGAGAAGACATTTCTGTCTGAAAAAGCGACAGGGGATCGTAACAGATCACTTGCCTTCTTTATGAAAAGTGTAGGAACATTAAAAGGCAATATAGAAGACATTCTAGATGTGTATTTTAGAGAATGCAGCATAGAAGCTACCACTGAAGATCTCGCGATAATGGGAGCTACAATTGCCTCTGGAGGAATTAACCCCAAAACTAAGAAACACGTTCTTTCTGATAAAACGTGTAAAATTTTGAGATCTCTTATGGCTACATGCGGTATGTACAATGCTTCTGGAGAGTTTGCCGTTCGCGTAGGAGTACCTGCTAAAAGCGGTGTAAGCGGAGTCATTCTTGCTACTGTACCTCATCGCGGAGGAATCGCAGTAGTAGGTCCCCCCCTTGACTCAAAAGGGAACTCTGTCACTGGCATACGTGTCTTAGAAGATATCGTAAACGAATTTAATTTACGCATTCTCTAAGACGACAAGAGAGGGCCCTTTTCATCGGGCCCTCTCTTTATCCTATTGTCGACCATAGCCTTTGAATTTAAGAACAATCTTCTCCATTTCTTCATCTGATAGAATCACAGGATTACCAATACATTTAGTTCTGTAATAGATTTCAGCTACCAACTCTATTTCTTCTGCCGTTCCAAAAGCCTGTGGTATGGAAGAACCAACAGCTAATAATCCATGATTTTCCATAAGAACGGCATTATAATGACCAATACTTTCAGCTACATTACGAGCCAATTCTGAAGTTCCATAGGTAGCATACGGTGCCAAGGGAACTTTGTTCCCTGAAAATCCTACTAGATAATGTACTGCTGGCAACTCCCAACGTAGACACGCTATAGTTGTCGCAAAAACAGAATGAGTATGGACTATAGCATTAATATCCTTTCTTTTTTTGTAAAGAGTCATATGCATTGCCGTCTCACTAGATGGTTTTCGAGTTCCTTCTATAATATTTTCGTCTATATCCATAATGAGGACGTCTTCTGCTTTCATTTCAAAATAATCAACACCAGTAGGTGTAATTGCAACCTCTCCCGTTTCTCTATTATAAAAACTCATATTCCCGCCAGTTCCTGTAGTTAACCTAGCCGTAACCATTTTTTGACAATATTCCACGATCATTTCTCGTTCTTTCTGAAGCCGCATTCTTTCGCCTCCCAATACTGTTTCACATTGAGCTTTTTATCATAGTACACTATAGAAAGTATTAGGGTAAAATAAAGAAAATTGTTTTATAAAAAAGGAGGTATAACGTATGGAGAAGGTAAAATGTGCCATCATTTATTACAGTATGACGGGAACAAACTATCAAATGGCTACCTGGGCAGCCGAAGCTGCAGAAATGGCAGGCGCCGATGTTCGCATACGCAAGGTACAAGAGCTTGCTCCTGAATCGGTAATCTCCGAAAATCACGCATGGAAAGCACATGTAGAGGTAACAAAAGACGTTAAAGTAGCCTCTTCAGAAGATGTAGACTGGGCTGATGTAATAATTTTCAGCACTCCTACTCGCTTTGGTAACGTTGCTGCACAGATGAAACAATTTATAGATCTCCAGGGAGAATTATGGGCTCAGGGAAAACTTGCAAACAAAGTTGTGAGTGCCATGTCTTCTGCTCAAAACCCACACGGAGGACAAGAAGCAACCATAAAAAATCTGTATATATCAATGATGCACTGGGGAGCTATAATCGTTCCACCTGGCTATACAGACAGCTCTATTTTCAAGGCTGGAGGAAACCCATATGGAACATCCGTTACTCAAAGCTCAAAATTAGGAATGGTTGAAGATGTTAAAGATGCCATCTTTCATCAGGCAAAAAGAACAGTAGAAGTTGCTATGTGGCTAAAGAAAGGACGTGAAATATGAAAAATATATTCTTTTATCATACCCCACTTGGAAAAATCGCAATCGCTGAAAACGAAGGCGCAATTACAAACCTTTATTTCGAAAAAGAAATTCCTGAAGGGGCACCTTTTCACGAAACAAAGTTACTTAAAAAAGCAGGAGAACAATTACACAACTATTTCTTAGGAAAACTCAAAGAATTTGATATTCCTCTTGCTCCGACTGGTACAGACTTTATGAAAAATGTATGGGAGAGCCTTTGCCACATACCTTATGGAGAAACACGTAGTTATCAACAAATTGCCGAAAGCATCGGAAATAAAAAAGCTTCACGAGCTGTAGGAATCGCTAATAATCGGAATCCTATTCCCATCTTTATTCCTTGCCATCGAGTTATCGGTGCAAACGGCAAGTTAGTTGGATACGGAGGCGGTCTGGAAATAAAATCGTTTCTTTTAGATCTAGAAAAAAAACATAAAAGCAATTAGCATTTATGCTTGTTTTCCTGCCTTAGAAAAAGAATATGAAATAACTTTTCTAGGGCAAATGTCTACGCATGCGCCGCAAGAAATACACTCATGGGAATACATGTTTTCTGAGCGAACCATGGCATTGACATCCAAGCTCATGGGACAACTTTTTGTGCATAATTTGCAATCAATACATTTAGACGAATCTGCCTCAAGATGTAAGTGAGGCATTTTTGTTTTTGTGGCTGCCCACTTTCCAGCAATCATAAAAGGGGCAAGTAAACAGCCATAATGACAAAAAGGTCTTCTCCCTATAAGAAGAGACAATATAACGATAGCCCCCATGGCAATATAAAACATTAGATATGATGTAGATGTTCTGAGAGAAAACCCTCCTTCTATACCATATAATGGTTTAATAGCCATTATTCCCCCGGCTTTTACAAATAAGAACATAAGAATAGCAAGCCAGATCATAGCTATGCCATATTTAATGAAATCATATTTGCCACCAACTACTCTACGATCGTTTGCAGGAAAAAGAACTTCTTGTACTGCCCCACCGGGACAAATCCATCCACAAAAAATCCGCCCTGCAAAAAAAGCAATAATAGCTGAAATAACCACAAAAAGAAGACTTGAGGTCACAATACCCCTCAATGCCCCCTGCAAAGTGAGTAGAGGTGAAAGGTAGAACATTGTTATAGGAAGAGAGAGAATAAAAATAACTAGCAAAGTCTTACGTATATTTTGACGTTTCATATAATCCCTCCTTACTTTAAACGACTATACCACAAATACCCACTTGGGTATATACAAGAACAATAGTAACACAAAAAACAAAAAATGTGCTACCATTACAAGGCAATAACTACCTCATCTTTGGAGGACCTCATGAATATATTTAAATCTCAAGAAAAAACTTCTGAAAAAATAGCATCATACTGGAGTTGGCGATCTAAGGTATACGACAACGCATGCTCAAAACATCATCAATGGCATGATATTTTTCTTACTCCTTTCAAAGGGAAGCAACCTCTTGATCTTCTTGATATGGGTTCTGGAACAGGATTTCTTGCTATCGGATTTGCCCAAAAAGGTCATAAAGTTATAGGCATAGATCTCTCTCCAGAGATGGTAAGCTTCGCAAAAAATGAAGCTAAAAAACAGAATCTCTCCGTTGAATTCTTTCTTGGGAATGCAGAGGAACCGCCTTATTTTCCCAATCTATTCGATGGAATAACCTGTCGAAATCTCTTATGGACCCTTCCAAATCCGTTGCAAGCTCTTACCTCCTGGAAAAAGCTCTTGAAGCCACATGGACAACTTGTTATAGCAGATGGTTTGTGGGAGCCCCGACTTTATCTTGCAAAGGAAGAGCCCGTCACTATGAAATTCAAAGAAGCTTATTCTGAAATAAGAGAGCAGCTTCCATTTTTTCTTGGTCTCTCTGTAGAAAATGGCATTTCCCTATTAAAGCAAGCTGGTTTTTCCCAAATCAAAAGATATGATCATCTTTTCTCTGAAAATCCTTATGAGTATAAAAACAAATTTTTTGTTTTATCAGCCAAAATATAGGGAGGGTAATATATATGAGAAGAAATATTTGCTTAATTTTTTGTTTTATCTTTATGTTGTTATTTTTTTCTGGATCTCCGGCTTCAAGCGCTCAAGGGCAACCACTTACTATTGTTTCTGCATGGGAAGCTTCTACAATAGATCCTGTTGTTTCAGGATTTGTTTTTACCCGTATGGGATGTCTTGAAACTCTTGTAACATCTGATAAAAAAGGTGGGATTGAACCTCGTCTTGCTACAACATGGAAAGTTTCTGAAGATGGGCTTATATGGGTTTTCGAACTTCGTAAAGGAGTTATTTTTCATGATGGAACTCCGCTTACAGGAGAAGTTGCTGCCGCTTCATTAAATCGGACTCTCGCCAAAGGCAGCCTCTTTAAAGGAACGCCTATTCAAAGTTTTTCAGGAGAAGGAATGAACGTTATAGTAACAACAGAACGTCCTTTTTCTGCTCTACCTGCGTACCTTGTTCATTATGCTTCAGCTATTTGCGCTCCTTCCTCTTTCGACAAAGAAGGTAAAGTTGTAAAAGTGGTAGGAACAGGATTTTATCGCTTGACATCTTTTCAGGAAGGGAAAGTTATTGACTTCGAAAGCTTTAATGATTATTGGGGAGACAACGCATCAATCTCTCATGCCCGATATTTCGCCGTTCCTAATCCTGAAACTCGAGTTCTCCTTGCGGAATCAGGAGAAGGAGATATTGTTGTAGACATTCCTGCTGATGCAGCTTTGCGGCTTCGAGAAAATAAAAATCTTACAGTTATAAGTGACCCCTTACCTCGCGTTCGTCTTCTCACAGTGAATGCTAAACTCCCCTTTTTCTCAAGTAGCCGTTTGCGCCATGCCCTTTCGTATCTCATCGATAGGGAAGGCATCGCAAAAGCACTATTAAAAAACAACAAATCAGGTGCAACTCAACTTTTTCCAACTGTTTCTGCTTGGCATAATCCCAAACTGACGCCCTTAAATTACGATCCTGAAAAAGGACGTAAGATACTTAAAGAAGAAGGCTGGCTTCCTGAAGGAAAACAAAAAATTCTAACTAAAAATGGACAACCGTTTGTTTTTGAAATATTAACGTATTCAAGCCGTCCAGACCTTCCTGTTATTGCAGAGGTCATTCAGCAAGCACTTCGGAATGAGGGAATTATTGTAAAAATCAGAGTTGAAAAATCGGGAATGGTTCCCGAAGGAAACAAAAACGGAACACTTGAATCTGCTTTCATTGCTAGAAATTTTGGTTTTGTTGCCGATCCTATAGGTACATTAACCTCAGACTTCGGCCCTGAGAAAGGGCGAGGTGGATGGGGAGCTATCAACTGGAATTCAACAACATTTGATGAAGCAGTTAAAACGTACATAGAAACATTCGAAACTGAAAGACAAGTTTCGTTACGGAAAACTATGACAAGCATTCTACAAGAAGAGCTCCCCGCTATTCCAATAGCGTGGTATGACAACCATGTTACGGTTAATCATAGGATTCAAGGAGTCTCTCTTGATCCTTCAGAAGTAAGGCCTTATCCAGAAGGGGTAGAATGGGCAAAATAATATTTTTCGCTCGGACATACTTTTTTCGTATGGTAATAGTTGCTCTGGGAGTGAGTACTCTGTGCTTTCTTGCAGTGGAATTCGCTCCCGGAGACCGAGCTCTTGATGTCGCTATGGCTCGTTATGGTCTAGACGGTGCAACAGCTTCTGCTGTTGAATATGTTCGTACTAGCGAAGGACTAGAGAAACATCCCTTTATTCGCTACAAGGCCTGGCTTTTTTCAGTCATTCAGGGGAGATGGGGGCATTCTCTTGTAGGAGGCGAAGAAATTTTCCCTATGCTGTTACGCTCTTTCAAACGTACAACCCTTTTAGCAGGATTTTCGTTACTCTTGTCTTTCTTATTTGCCTTTCCTCTCGGAATCTATTGTGGACGTCACCCTGGCCATTACGTTGATATCCTCTCTTCTTTGGCATCGAGTGTTCTTGTTTCCTTCCCTTCTTTTGTCAGAGGAGCCTTTCTTATACTCTTGTTGGCTGTCAATTTTCACTTTTTTCCTGTCGCCGGTTTTTCTTCTTTTTCCCACATGGTATTGCCTGCTATTACACTTGCCATCGGCCTTGCAGCAACTTCATCACGAGTCATAGCGTCATCCATTCAGCAAGCCTGCCAAACTGAGCATTATAAATTCGCACAACACAAAGGACTTTGTGGAAAGAACCTCTTCTTCCCTCATGGTCTTCTCAATGCTTCTGTTCCCATCGTAACTTACGTAGGATTACAAGCGGCAGGTCTTCTTGACGGCGTTGTGGTTATTGAAACGCTTTTTGCCTGGCCTGGTTTAGGAAGTTTACTTTTAGACGCTCTCCGTTCTGGAGATATTCTTGTTATTCAAGGTGCTGGATTATTGTTAGGCTGGATTTATGTTACGGTAAACACATTAACAGATTGGTTATCAGAGGGGTTCATTCTATGACAAGAAAACAAAAAGGAGCGATCCTGATTCTCATTGTCCTAATTTTGGGTTTAGTGTTTCTCTTTTTAAGAAATTCGAATCCTTTTGCTCAAAATCTTTTACATACGTTGGAATCTTCGTCTAAATCTCATATTTTAGGAACGGATCATTTGGGAAGAGACCTTGGTGCTCGCATCGCAAAAGGGGCTTTCAATTCTATTCTTTTGTCTGCTATATGTGTCTTGGGGTCTTTATTTATAGGGCTATCTCTCGGTTCTCTCGCAGCATACAAAAAATCAAATATTGAAAAGGGGCTTTTAATATTTACAGACATTGTTATGGCTTTCCCTGGAATTGTCTTGGCAATTGTATTAAGCGCTCTTACTCAAGGAGGACCTTGCGCAGTTGTCATTGCTCTTATCTTTACAGGATGGCCTCAATATTTTCGAATGGTACGCAACCTACTTAAGGGAATTTTAGGAAGCCCTTACGTTGAAGCCGCTCAAATAGCAGGGTTTCCAACCCCTATTCTTTTAGGGAAATACGTATTTCCAAAACTTGTTCCTACCATTGGTGTAATGGCTGCTCTTGCATGGGGAAAGACTATTCTAGAAATATCTTCTTTAGGTTTTTTAGGAATTGGGATGGCACCACCAGAACCAGAATTAGGAGCCATGATATCTGAAGGAATGTCGTACATGAGAACAGCTCCACAAGTTGTTTTTTTACCAGGAACAGTCATTTTTCTTTTTGTCTTTGCCTTTCTTCTTCTTGGGGACGGGAAAAATCGTAATTGTACAGGAGGATATCACATATGATCTCTTCTCTTTCTGTACAGCATCTTTTTATTCTTGATGAGAAAAAGAAACCTCTCGTACAAAATGTCTCTTTTTCCATTTCCTCAAAAAGTGTCTTTTTTCTGATAGGCGAAACAGGGAGCGGAAAAAGTCTCATCGCCCAAACTATTGCAGGAACACTTCCTAAAAGGCTCACCGCCAAGGGCAAAATTTTTTTTGAAAAGCAGAATCTTCTCCTGCTAAAAGACAGTGAAAGGCAAAAGCTCTGGGGAAAATCTCTCTTTCTTATGCCACAAGAACCTTTTTCTGCTCTTAACCCCTTACTCTCTGTTTTCCACCAAGTACGAGAGATATTTGAATATACGAAAGGAATGAAAAGGAATCAAGCAAATGAATCAACAAAAGACATTCTTTCAATATTAGGCATTCCTTATCAAGTTTCTAAAGAAAAACCTCATAAGCTTTCGGGAGGAATGGCCCAAAGAGTGCTCTTGGCAATGGCACTCGCATCTCCAGCAAAATTTATTCTATTGGATGAACCCACCAAAGGTCTAGATTCGTCACGAAAAAAAGATGCCATCCTTCTCATAAAAGAAATTTTAAATAACGGGAAAACGCTTCTTTGCATTACCCACGACCTTTCTCTCCCTCTTGCGATAGAAGGGAATATAGGCATCCTTTTTAGAGGAATACTTGTGGAAGAGGGAAAATCAAAAGATATCTTGGGGTCTCCTACCCATCCATACACGCAAGGTCTGCTAGATGCCCTTCCCGAACGTGGGCTACATCCTATTCCAGAAGAATTACTGGAAAAGCTTGAAAGGACGTGGCTTTAATATGGGGAATATTCCCGTAGTAGAAGGGCAACATCTCTCTAAGATTTTTACAAGGAAAAACAACACTCGTGTTACTCTTTTTTCTAATTTATCTCTCTCTTTATACAGAGGAGAGATTGTAGGTTTATGGGGGTTATCAGGAAAAGGAAAAACGACTCTCGGGAATTTGTTACTCGACATTATCTCCCCCGATGAAGGAAATGTATTATGGAAAGGTGAAAACATATCTACTCTATCTCATAAAGAGAAAAAAAGACTTCGTCCCCTCTTTCAAAAAATTCACCAAGATCCAGGTTCATCTTTTCCCTCTCATCTAAAGATGCAAACTGTTTTTAGAGACTTTTATAAATGGGGAAAACACGCAGTCTTTTCTTCGGAACAACATTGGTGGGATTCTCTACATGAAGGAATGAAAAAGGCATCACTTTCAGAAAAACTTCTCGATAGATATCCATGTCAGCTTTCTGGTGGAGAACTTCAAAGATTTGCCCTTCTTAGAGCAATGCTTTTCTCCCCCCTTTTTTTTGTAGCTGATGAACCTACATCTCGTCTTGATCCTTCAGTCCAAGCCAAAGTCGCACACATGATTGCAGAAGATGCATACAAAAGAAACGTGACTATTCTTTTCATTTCTCACGACAAAGCTCTTTTAAGGGCTATATGTTCAAGGATCATTCACCTCGAATAGTTGTCAGAATAAAACAAAAAGTTTAAACTTAAACGTGCCGACTTCCAAAGAGTATAAAAGCTCTATCAAGAAATAGTAAAAGGAGGCGAGTCACGTGGCAAAAGTTGCAAGAGAAATGGTAGAAAAAGCAGGGATCAATGTCGACCAACTTCTTCAGCTTTTAATATCAAATGCAGCTGCGGAACTCACTACATTCTACTATTACACAATTTTGAGGGCGAACCTTATTGGTCTGGAAGGCGAAGGGATAAAAGAGATTGCTGAGACTGCTCGTATTGAAGACAGAAATCATTTTGAAGCTCTCGTTCCTCGTATTTATGAACTTGGAGGTAAACTTCCCGACGATATGAAAGCATTCCATGACATTTCGGCATGTCCCCCAGCCAGATTACCGGAAGACTCAACAGATGTAAAAGCAATTTTAAAAGTATTAGTGGAAGCCGAACGTTGCGCCGTTCGGGGATATACTCACATTTGTAATATGACAGCAGGAAAAGACCACCGCACCTATGCTTTAGCTCAAGCCATTTTACAAGAAGAAATTGAGCATGAATCATGGTTCTCTGAATTTCTAGGTGAAGGTCCTTCAGGTCACTTTATGAGAAGAGGAGAAACATCACCTTTCGTACGCCCTTTCATGCCATCTGTATAAACTTTCTTTCACTAAATATCAAAGGGCCTCAAAATTTAAATTGAGGTCCTTTTTTCTATTTTGTTACTCTCCTTCCCTATTGGCATATAAAAGAGAACAAACAGATCTTTAATCATGTGGTAAAATCAACTATCTTTATACGCCGTACTGACCAGAGGAATTAAGGCTTGGTGTATCTATAAGAGAGGAATACTGAATGGGAATGCAGCTACAACTGATTAAACCCTCTTTGCATATAAAAAAAGAATATTTAGATTTCGCAAGGGAATGGCAAAAGAATGATGAAGAGATTATTCCCTGGGCAGCTCGGCTGATGGGAAAAGATTATAAATCATGGGTAGAGGAAACTAAAAAAAATGAAAAAACTCCTCCCCCTCATCTGGTTCCTTCCAGTACCTTTTTTCTTATAAATACTGATGGGGTAATAATCGGTGCAATCAACATTAGACATTATCTGAACGAAGCATTATTACGTACAGGAGGGCATATCGGTTACGGTATACGTCCTTTTTTTCGTGGTAATGGTTTTGCAACTCATATGCTAGCCTTGGCACTTCCTATAACTCGAAATTTGGGGATTACAAAAGCACTACTTACATGTGACAAGCAAAACATCGCTTCAGCTAAAACGATCATAAAAAATAGCGGAATACTTGAAAATGAAATAAATGAAGAGACAAGAATTACACAACGATATTGGATTTCTCTAGACATGTAAATATCTACTTTTTCCATAATAGCAAATAACTTATCCCTATAGATTAAGAAATCCCCTCAAATTTATTGTAAATTTGAGGGGATTTCTTTGTTTACTTTTTAATCGAGATTTGCTTCAAGAACTTGTTTCCGACTAAAGTCTTCCAGTCTGAGATAAAATTCAGCAACATCAAGCAATGCCTGCATGGGAGTTAAACCGATTATTTCGCTTCCTACAATATTTACTCCATATCGAGTGGCTTCAGATTTCACCGTCTCAAAAACTCGATGTAGCGGGGTTCCTTCAAAATTTGTCATATTTATAGAAACTTGAGCTATTCCTCGCTCCTCTAACATTACCCCCATAGCACGACAATATTTGTATCCGCCCTTAGCCTCTCTAATCGTCTGGGCAATCTTCTTAGCAATGGACAAATCACCTGTAGAGAGATTGATATTGAATGCGATGAGGAAAGGACGGGCACCGACAGCTGTCGCTCCTGCAGTTGGGTGCATAGTATGTGGTCCCGCATCGGGAGTACGTTCAGGCGTTTTTATAAGCTCTTTCAACCCCTCATATTGTCCTTTTCTAATCTGAGGCAAAGACCTGAGATCAGAACGTTTTGAAGCCTCTTCATAAAAGTAGACGGGGATATTCAATTTATCCGCTATTTCTTTTCCCAAAGAATGTGCGAGATCAACACACTCTTCCATTGTTACATCCGCAACAGGTATAAATGGAATTACATCGGTCGCACCGATACGAGGATGTTCTCCATGATGTTTTTCCATATCAATCAATTCTGCCGCCTTAGCACAGCAGGAAAAGGCTGCCTCTTTGGCAGATTCTGGATTTCCCACAAACGTTAGTACCGTTCTATTATGATCAGCATCGGAAGAATAATTGAGAACTTTAACTCCAGACACTTTTCTGGCAGCATCGACTATGGCTTCAATAACGTCTTTTCGTCTGCCTTCACTAAAATTTGGAACACATTCTACGAGTTTTTTCGTCATAAACACACTCTCCCCTCTCATCGTCCTATCTGGTTATTTTGTCAAAAAGTTAATGAACCAAACTATATTGGGCAATCCAACGAGATCAATCAATACCGCTCCACAAAGAGGAACAATAAGAAAAGCTTTATGAGACATCATTTGATATCGTTCAGATACAGCCCCCATATTGGCCACTGCATTGGGGGTAGCTCCTAATCCATGACCAATAAATCCGGCACACATGACAGCAGCATCATAATCTTTGCCCAACAAGGGGAAGAGAAGAAATGCTCCGATTAACAAAAGGGCTATTGTCTGTAAAGCCAAAATTACGATTAAAGGAATGGCAAGATCGTAAAGTTCCCAGATGCGAAGGCTCATCATAGCCATGGTAAGAAACAATCCAAGAGAGACATCAGAGATAAGTTCAATAGCTTTATCATGAATTTTGACCCAAGAAAAATGGTCATTAAAATTACGGAATACAACTGCAACAAACATAGCTCCTACATAACCAGGGAGACTGAAATTGTACCATTCCTTAATTTTGCCAGATAAGAAGCTCCCTAAAACCATGATTACAAGAACAAGTGTAAGCATTTTCAAAAAGTCGAAACTAGAAAAAAATTGGTCAAATTTTTCTTTTTCAGTTTTTTGAATATAGAGAGCCTCCTGGCTTGCCTCAATAGAAACATGATGTCGATCAATAAGCCATTTCGCCAGAGGTCCGCCAAGAAGGCCTCCAGCAATGAGACCATAAGTCGCCGCTGCAATAGCTACCACTTTTGCTCCAGCAACGCCCAACTCTTCTGCCATTGGCCCAAAAGCCGCAGCAGCTCCGTGTCCCCCTTCAAGAGAAGCAGCACCTGCCATAATTCCAAGAGCTGGGTGAATTCCAAGCAATTTTGCCAAACCTGCACCAAAACCATTCTGGAAAACTGCAAGACACCAACAGAAAATTAAATAAACAATGAGAGCTTTTCCTCCTTTTTTAAGGAGCGCAAAACTACCCCCAATTCCTACTGTGGTAAAAAACGCTATCATCATTGGTGACTGAAGTGCTGTATTAAACTTAATAGCGCCACCACCTTGATGATGCAAAACTAATGCAATTAAAGACATAAGAACGCCACCTATAACTGGTGCAGGAATACAAAAAACTTCAAAAAAACGAACTTTATGACGCAAACCATAACCCAACATAAGCAAAATGGCTGCAAGAGCAGTAGTCCATACGCCATCAAGGTGAAGAGTAAGGATCTTATCAACAAATTCCCACGTCATGAGAATACCTCCTCTTAAGATAATTACTCCAGTTACATTTTTCTCTAAAAGGGTTACGGGAGCTTTCGTCTGGGAAGAAAATTACAAACCAAATACTCTGGTTCGTTCTAATTCCAAAGGAACTTCTATATCTTCTTGCACGTCGAGATTTTTCACCACACCTTCTTCTATTATTTTCTTTCCTCCGACGTAGAGATCTACAAGCTTTTCTCCATCTAGAACTTTAAAATCAGCTGCTGCCCCAGGCTCCATAACACCAATTTTGTACGTATGAAAATCAAAGGGAAGAGATCCTAATTTTTGAGATTCTTCAACAGAGATATTTATGTTAATCTTTTTAAGATAGGCAACTTCATTACGTATTGAGAGATCATCATTGCTTGCCTCTCCATCTGTTCCTACGTAGACAAAAATTCCTCGTGCTAAAAAGGCTTTTAAATCTGCTTGACCGGCATTCACTCTGTTATTCATTCTAGAATTCAAGACAACTTTCATTCCATGTCGAGCTATCAGATCTTTTTCATTATCATTCGTCCAAATGCAATCCGAAAGCATAACATGACGCAATGATTGAATTTTTCCATTGTGATAAAGCTGATCAAGAACCTCTACAGGGCGCTTCCCATATAAATTTTGACTCAAAAGCACATCTCCCTCATCTTCCGAAAGATGTAGTTGAACAACTCTATCCTTTTCAAAGCCAAGATTGATACCATGAATAATGGCTTCTAATGTGTTAGCATGAAAACTATGTAAGGCAGGGGCAATAACAATTCGAGGGTCTTCTAACTTCTCTACTTCCTTCTGCAGAGCATGGTAATTCTTAGTAGCTTGTTCAATAGTTTCGTAGTAAGAATGTTGTGATTGATGTTTTTCAGGATAAGCGTTTTCTAACACGATATCATAGTGCATTCTTCCAAAATAAAGGCGGAGCCCAACATCTCTGGCAGCTCGTATGACCTCTCTATCGAGGTCATTTCCACGCTGGTTGTGGCAATAGAAAGAAACCATTACGGATGTAACGCCATAAGACGCCATTCGGGAAAAGGCCCGTGCACTGGCTAAATAAACTAATTTAGGAGTCATTCGACAACTATATTTATATATAGTGTTTTTACACCACGTAGCTAGATCCCACGTAGGATCTACTAGTTCTACATAAATTGACTGCTCAGGGTGGGAATGGGCGTTAAAGTCTCCTAAAGAGATAGTATAAGAGCCGTAGTCTTTTTTTGCACTAGAAGGGATTTTCAGATTTTTCCATTCATTGGTAGAAATAAAATTTTCAAATACACCTCTATTTCTATCAATAACTGCAACCATGGGCTTTTTTTGGCCTTCAAAAATAAAATTACCTTTTATCGCAAATCGCTCACTAGTTACGGCAATTCACCTCCAAAGCAACTTTATGTTTTTTAATTCACCATACGATAAATTAACGAAACATTATATTAGGTCATTTCATTTAACATGTCAATACAATATGTTAGTTTTGAGAGGTAATAGTTTTCTATTTGCCTTCTAAGTCATACCGACCTGCGTATAATTTTCTAGCAATATTAGTGTAGTGCATAATAAATTCGGTTTTAGCTTCAGTATATTTATCTCTATCGTGTTCGTATTCCTTCTTTAATCTTTCTTTCAATCTCCCATACTTTTCTGCTACATTTGCGTGTGTCAAAAGATAATCACGAAAATATAATTCGTTCCAATCTCCCAAATATCTGACGTGAAGATGAAATACTCTTTCAGCAAATCCTTTTAATGTGTATCCCTTCATAAACATCATATGTGGAGGTGGATTATCTGGCTGAGGAACAAAGATATACTCATTATTCTCTAATAAATGAATTAAAAAGTTAGAATCGCATCGTTTTCGTATTTCAAGCAATATATCAATCGTAGGTTTTGCCACTAAACCTTGAACTGACGTACTGCCTATATGGTTTATTCTCTCTATGTTCTCTTCTTTAACAATACGCATGATATTCAATTTCTCTTCCAAATACCATCGAGCATACTCGGGGTTGTGTTCTTTTAAAATAATTGGAAACAAAGCCCACAACTCTTCGTTCGACATTGATTTTAAATCTTTCTCCATTGTTATATACCTCTTTACTAAAATAGTTTGACAATTAATCGGTAGAGCGTAAATATTATATTAATAATTATCTTATGCAAATAAAAATACTCCCATTTAAAGCTAAAGAACAAGTTATACATAGAATGAGTCGAGTAACGTAACCTTAAATTATAAGGAGAATTTGTAAAATGAAAAAAAATAATCTATTGGCAATGGCAGATATCTCCTTCGATGTCGTCATTCTGATAATTATCGGGATGGTTATGTTGCTTACTGGAATTTTGCTTTTTCCAGTATCAACAGGAAGACTTCCTTATTATGAAAACGGCCTATACGGTTTGCTTTTGTTCATTTTCGCTTTGCAGATGATCACTCTCGGTAAAACTCCATTCGGAGATATGCGCAGAACAAAATCATTACTTGTTGTTGGCTTGATCATTGCAGCTATAGGCATTATGACATGTTTTATACCAGACATGTTCAACAATATTCCCCGAATGCTACTTTTTTTCTGCTTCGGCCTTGGCGGTTTCTTGCTGCTTCTTCAAATGATATTTTCTAAAGACAAACTTCGATCATGGTTAAAATATGGAAAGATATTCCGTTCACTCTCCTTCGCCTGCGCAACTATTTACTTACTATCAATGCTAATCGGGATACTCATCTTAAAAAAGGATTTACTAACAACGTCTAAAACAGCAGTAGTAATACTAATTTACGGAATCGCCATTATCTACCTTGCAAAAATTCTTCGGAAAATATATCTCAACTATCCAGAGGCTGGGAATTTAAATAACGAAACTAGCATTGACCTTTCTACTGATAAGACAATGATTTTACTGACAGGAATCTTCATGGTATTACTCGGGTTTTTATTACTCCCTGTCAATTTCGGTCTACTTCCATTTTCTGGAAGCGCGCAACTGGGATTATTGATGATTATCTTTGCGATTCAGATGCTCGCCTTCGGAAACACACCACTAGGGCCATTTCCACGCTCGTGGCTCATGATTTTTCTTGGCCTCCTATTCGCAGCACTTGGAATTACTTCTTGTATCATTCCTGAAATACTTGTTTCTCCTCTTACTATGCTTGTCGGAGTACTCAACATTCTTGGAGGAGCCATTATGCTCTGGAAAATATGCGCTCCTATTTTTAAAAAACTAGGAAAATCACAATCTCCTGTCCCTCCAATATTAGTTAGACTTACATTAGCCCAACTCACACTAAATCTGGTCTCTATTCTTTTTGGTACATCAATGCTTATTGCCCATCTGATTTCAGGATGGGTAATTGGTGTAATTCTCGCAGCAAACGGATTCGTTCTTCTGTACCTATTACATATACTGAAACTTATAGACAAAATGCAAAGAGAAATGAATATTACTAACTAACATTGCTCTCTTTGCCTAATAATAGACGCCCTTTGTTTGATAATTTTTACGACGTACATTCGCTATTTCACTAGCAATTTTGTCGAATTCTTCTCTGTTTTCCCTATAAAGAGCATCCATATCTCGCATAACTTGAGGAAAGATAATAACAAGAGACTTTTTTTCAATTTCTTCAAGAATATAATCAACAGCCTCGTCAACACTTATTGCGTCTGGAGGAGGAGCCATACCTCCAAATGCCGATGTAGCGACATTGCCGGGACAAAAAACGCTGAACTGTAGCCCTTCCGCTTCTAGCTCGTATTTCAAACTCTCAGTCATTGAAATAACTGCACTTTTACTTGCTGCATATACAGCTTGATAAGGCACAGGAATACGTCCTGTAATAGAACCCGTGTTTATAATATGTCCAAACCCTTGCTCTCGCATTATAGGAATTGCTGTATATGTTCCATGAACAATCCCCATTAGATTCAACTCAATTATTGATTTCCAAATGTCAAAAGTTATTTTCTCTGTAGGAAGAGTCATCCCCTTCCCTGCGTTATTAAACACAAAATCAAGATGCCCATCGAAAGCTCTTGCTGCATTGATAAGTTTTTCAACATCCGCTAGCATAGTCACATCTGTCTTCATCGGGAAAACTTGCCCATCATAATTTGTGTTTAGACGTTCAGATTCCCTTTCAAGATTTTCTTCGTTCACATCGCCCATAAATACTGCTGTCGCTCCTCGCATAAGTAGATGCTCCGTTAATCCCAAGCCTATACCCGCGGCAGCTCCAGTTACAACTGCAACCTTACCTTCAAAATATTCACTCATAGCAACCCCCCCTTTTTATGGCAACATTTTAGAGTCGCCTACATTGAGTCTGGATACCCCTTTTATCATCAAGGAATTTGTGTATTTCACTATTGGTAACGCTGAAAGGGTATCAATGATTCTGCTCTGTAGCGGATGTTGCTCTTGGGTAAGCCGAGTCCATTCAATCTTACCCTCACCTTTCCAGACCTGTTTTGCTATCATTTCTTGTGGATAAAGTGTTGCGTGGCTTAACGTAGCACCTCCTTTACCCAAATTGGGCAAATAACGCCATCCAAAGAGGTTAACCTTAGAATGTTCGTTGACCTTACCAACATCCTTTTCGGAAACTTCTTCTCCTCTTACAAAATTAAGTTTTATGAAATTACAACTTTCATAGCTCGCTGCAGTGTACCAATGATCTTTAATATGTCTTTCAAACGCAATGTCTGCAAAAAGTTTGGGCATGCCATCCTCTTCTCGTCCCCCAATAATAGGACACGCCTTGTTCTCCCATATGACAAATACATATTCACCAGCTAATCCATCAGAATTTCCAACATATTCAACTGGAGCGCTAAGCTGTATGAGCCGATACTCGCCACCTGACATCCAATCAACATCTCGACAGTTTGCATATTGAACGTTTACTAAGGGCTGAAGAAGATTAAAATCTTCAGGAATGAGTTCCAACAAGGGCTCTTGTTCTGTTTCAAACTGAATGCTAATACACCTCATATCTCCATACTCTGTCCGTACCGGGTAAAAGGGGTATCCCCAAAAATGTACCGGCATTTTATAAACAAAGTCTTCTCGGAATTTAAATTTTCCTCTCAAAATATCACCTCCAGCCAAAAGGAAAAGCCGACTTTAAAAAGTCGGCCTTTTCGTTACTCCTGCGGTATCCAAGTCTCTTTACAACGATCTAGTATGTAGTTCCAATCTATCTCTATATCTGCCTGAGCTTGCTCTAAAAGAGCCTTGGATTTCTCCCCTTTGAAAAGGTGAGAATAACGTCCCTGGGGTTTCAAAAACTCTTCAATAGGCACACGTTTTTTAGGCTTATACGAAAGTTTCCATTCCCCGTCTATAACTTCATATATAGGCCAAAAACGGGTTTCAGCAGCCTTCTTACAAATATCTCCCTGCAACGCCGGATCAATTCTCCAGAAAAGAACACAGGGAACAAGAATATTAACGAAAGCTGGGCCGGGCGTTTCTATGGCTCTTTTGACCTTAGTGGCAACGTCTATGTGATTAAAGAGAGTTGTCTGAGCCACATAGGGAATATGATGGGCAGCAGCAATACTTGTAAGATCTTTAGGTTTCTGTAGTTTTCCGGGAATAACGCTGCCAGCAGGAGAAGTAGTTGCATTAGCTCCACGAGGAGTAGCACTACTTCGTTGCGCCCCCGTATTCATATATCCCTGGTTGTTATAACAAATATAGGTAAAATCATGTCCTCTTTCCAAAGCCCCGGAAAGAGACTGCAAACCTATATCGTACGTTCCACCATCGCCTCCGAAGGCAACAATTTTAATCTTTTTATCTATCTTCCCTCTTTTTCTTAAAGCCTGATAGGCTGCCTCAACACCGGAAGCTCCCGCTCCAGCATTTTCAAAGGCCGTATGAATCCATGGCACACGCCAAGCACTGAAGGGATATACAGTTGTAGAAACCTCAAGGCAACCTGTTGCATTGATTATGACAAGAGGGGAATCTACGCCCATGAGTCCCTGATGTACGGCCGTCGGGGCGCCACATCCAGGGCACATGCGGTGTCCTTGCGTCATAGGGCTTTTTTTATGAACAACATCGCTGATTTTTATACTCATCTTCGCCATCCCCCTATTCTAGAAGGCCGATATAGTGCTCTTCATGCGAAATCTTGCCATTGATGAGGTCCATGAAGATTCCTTCTGCATACTGCGGGAAGAAATCTCTTCCCCCAAGACCATAAATGCAGCTATTGACAGGAACCAAGTCCCCGGCAGCATAGAGGGCACTTCTTACTTCTGCAACGAGAGGCGCGGTTCCGCCAATGCTTAAACATCTATCTAAAACAGCAATAGCCTTTTTCCCTTTAAGAACAGCAGCTATCGCTTCAGCAGGGAAGGGACGGAACATACGAACGCGAAGACAACCGACCTTATGCCCCTTATTTCTCATCTCATCAACCACATCTTTGACAGCTCCTGACGCTGAAGACATAACAACAATAACAAAATCAGCATCTTCAGTTTTGTAACAATCGATCATGGGATAATATCGACCTGATATAGACTCGAATTCTTTCGCTATCTTGTCATAAAGAGCGAGGGCCTTTTTATGTGCTTCGATCTGCTGACGTTTAATTTCAAAGTAATACTCAGACATAGCGAAGGATCCATATGTTACGGGATTTTCGACATCAAGCAGAGGATTGATAGGATTTCTTTCTCCCACGAAATTTTTCACAACATCATCGTCAAGGAACTCTACAGGTTCAAAACCATGGCTTGTAATAAAGCCGTCCTGACAAACAAATACGGGGGTGAGAATATCCTTGTTCTCGCTGAGCCGTATCGCCATAATGGCAGAATCATAGACTTCCTGGGCATCTTCACAATATAGATGTATCCAGCCATAATCTCGCTGGGACATACTATCACTGTGATCACAGTGAATATTTATGGGTGCCCCTACACTTCTGTTTACTAGACCAAAAACAATGGGTGTTCTGAAACAGCCTGCGATAGGAAAAACCTCATGCATAAGTGCTACTCCATTTGCACTTGAAGCAGTCATAACACGGGCTCCAGCAGCTGAGGCTGTTACGCAGGCTGTTATGGCAGAATGCTCACTTTCCACCGTAACGAAATTTGTATCGACCTCACCGTTTGCAACAAATTCTGCAAACTTCATAATTATGTCTGTCGATGGAGTTATGGGGTAAGCTGCGACTACGTCTGGATTTATCTGACGCATCGCTTCAGCAAAAGCCCAATTTCCTGATGTAATCTCTTTACGTGGCATCTTTTTCCGCCCCCTTCTACGCGAAATCTGATTCAGGCCGCATCTCTATCGCCTTTTTGGGGCATACTTGGGCGCATATTCCACAGCCTTTACAATAGAAGTAGTCGATACCCGTTACCTTTCCGTTCTCATCGGTTGTAATTGAACGATCCGGGCACTGAACCCAACAAAGCATGCAAGAAATACACTCTTCTCCATTCCATACCGGACGAATGCTTCGCCATTGGCCTGTTTCAACATTCTCAGCCGAAGCCCCGTAAGTAATTCCTCCCATAGGAACATCCTGCCATCTTTTAGGCTTGCCCATGTCTTTCATTTCTTTCCAATTTTTGCACGTACTCATCCGATTTGTACCTCCTCATAGCCCCTCTTAATGGCCCTGAGATTGGCGGCCAGCACCTTTTCAGGTAGCTTTGCCATCTTATGAGAGAAGTGGTCAACAAATGCCTGAATGGGAACCTCTGTAAAAATATGAGCAAAAGTTCCGAGCATAGGAGCGTTGGGGCGATTCTGGCCAAATTCCTCCAGTGTGATTTTTGTCGCATCAATTGTTATAACCTTGACTGCATCTGGAAGGCCGAGTTTTTCCTTAATATCGGCAGGTGACATGGGAGTATTGATAAGATAAACCGTATTGTCATCGCATCCCTCGGTTGGACGAGCAGCATCGAGCAAAGTGGGGTCTATGACTGCAACTACATTGGGATTCTGAACTCCACAGCGTTTGCGGATTGGTTGATCAGAAACCCTGTTGTAGGCCTTCATAGGCGCTCCCTGACGTTCTGCACCGTACTCGGGGAAAGACTGGACGAATTTCCCGGCTCCAAACAATACCTCAGAAAGTATTGCTGAACCCGATTTGGCTCCCTGGCCTCCTCGTCCATGCCACCTGATTTCAATGGCGAGAGGCATTACTACATCAACTCCTTTCAAATTTGGTGAAATCGGAGTACATGTAAAAAGCAGTCTTATGAGCAACGCCAGATCATCGAAAAGTAAATTCAGAAGTAGGACAGCGCATCGGGAAAACTAGATCACATTAAAAAGCTAACCAATTTTTATAAAACTTATTGGAGAATTCTTGCAATATCATAGCGTATTTATCCTTTTATATAAAATAGATTCTTTTATGCAGAGTGGCATAAACTATGGGGAATATAATCTCTAATGTGGATTAGCTCAAAATTGCGTCGTTTTTCTCATCATGTTCTTGGAAATTTTTTGAGCAATGAAAATCATGTCGTCTTCACTAAAATTTCGATAATGAATTCCCGTTTTCTTGAGGTTTGATCGAACTTTACGTATATTTTCTCTAAAAGATCTTGCGGCTGAATAGCCCCGAAAACGTATATGTAACAAAAGAGGGGCTGGATTTTTTGACCAAAAAACAACTCCTCGGCGGGGCATATCCTTCCTCTAGCCGCCTCATAAACCACGGCATATAAAAAGCTGGAATATCAGTCGCTCGACTGGCAGAAAGTAAAATAGGGCAAATAGCTTCTTGAGGCCCTTTTTGTGTCTTGATAGTCGTTTTGCTCCACATATTTTACCTTTTCTATTTTTTCTCTTCTAAAATCTGTTTCAATGAGAGAACGAAGCCATCCACTTCTTCCTCTCCCAACGTAAGCGGCGCATAACAATGTATAAAATTAAACAGGGGTGAATACCCTGTAAAATATCCCTTATTCAGAAGCGCCTCAAAAACTTGTTCCGCCATATAATCGGCTTCCAAGTCAATTACATTCATCATGCCTCGGCCGCGAATTTCCTTCACACCAACAACGCATGTCTTCAGTTTTTGAAGCTTTTGACGCAGATATTCCCCAATTCTACTGCCACGCTCAACAAGTTTACCCCGCTTCATGACCTCTATAACTTTTCTCGCTACTGCACATCCAAGTGGGTCATCAATGTGAGATTGAACATAACGCAATTTGAGATCCGTCATCTTTTTACCAAGTTGCGAACGAATCAAGACTCCACTTATGGGATAGCCATTACCAAGTCCCTTCCCCATCGCAATGATTTCTGGAGAGTGACTCTCTCCTTGCAAACAATCGTAGTATTGAAAACCAAACCAGCGACCAGTGCGACCGAATCCAGTAGTGACCTCGTTTGAAACAACAACGCCTCCAGTAGAGCGAATTCGTTTTGTCAAATAAGAGATTAGCTTTTCTGGAGGGCAAAGCACACGTCCGCCAGCATTACCTGCCTCAAATACAAAACAAGCACAAGACATAAAATCTACATTCTTGAATTTGCCGCAACTTTCGCAATCCTGCTTTTTATCACACTCTATACATTCTGTTACATTAAGATCTACCCACGTTTTAGGATCACGCGGCATCCGCAATTCTGAAGAGGTTCCAAGATACGACAACGTTGTGCATAATTTTTTTCTTCGCTGCGTCAATTTTTCAGCCATCCATACAGCCATGGAGACAGCTTCACTACCGGAAGAAAGATAGGTACCATCGTAATCACATGGAAGACCAGCGGCATCTGTAACTTCCTGCGTTAGACAAGCAGAATGTTCCGTTGTAAAAAACTGATGTAAATGCATAGACTTCACAGACTGACTCGACATTGTCGCCAATATCTCTGGATGAGCATGTCCCAAAACAGCAGCCCAACAACCCGATTCCATATCGACTAAAGTTCCGTATTCTGCTGTCTGGATACGGTTTCCCTGGGCACTCAACACAGTTAAGCTAACATGAGGACTTTCGAATAAGCGCAAACGTTTATCACTACTGGAACAACTTTCTTTAACTTCTTCCATTCTCACATTCCTCCTATATCTTCCTCGTTTATGAAACAACGAAAATATACTATGGTTATAGAAAATTCTGGAATTTACTGCATCTATATGCGAGAAGAGTGAGTGTGATAATATTTCAGAAACGAACATAATTCCTCGTTAAGAGGTGAAATATTATGAAACGTTTGTTGAGCAAATTAAACGCATTCGAAACGATAATAAAAAATTTACTACCCGTTATTGGACTTTCTCTTTTTATCACTGCCTTGTGGGTTCTTCACAAAGAACTCAAAGATTACCATATTCACGATATTCTATTTCAGCTAACACAAATTCCCTTTAAATATATTATTTTCGCTTTTTTATTCATGATATGCGACTACTTCGTTCTTACATTATATGATTTCCTTGCCCTTAAAAGTATAGGTCATCCGTTAAATTATGGCAGCGCTTGTTTAGCTTCGTTTATTTCTTTCGCATTCAGCCATAATATCGGATTCAGCTTAGTCTCTGGTGGGTCTATACGTTATAGGATATACACATCGTTAGGGCTTTCTCCTATTGAAATAGCACGCATAATCGGGTTCACTAGTGGCACCTTCTGGTTAGGTTATAGCATTATTGGTGGAGCTGCTTTTTTACTTGATCCTCTTGTTTTACCGGGGCAATTCCACATTCCTTTCGGTTCTCTTCATTTTTTGGGAGTGCTTATTCTCATTCCAGGTATTCTTTATCTCGGATTTTCCCTTTTGCATCGTACTCCCTTTGATATTCGCATAGTTTTGCCTCAAGCCATCATTGCCATTTCTGACTGGCTTCTTGCCTCTTCAGTATTATTTATACTGATACGAAATACTTCGGGCATATCATTCTTTTACTTTCTCGGAATATTTCTCCTCGCACAATTATCGGGAGTGATCAGCCAAGTACCAGGAGGACTTGGAGTTTTTGAAACAGTCATAATTTTACTTATGCCACCAACTATTGATAAACATACTCTTATGGGAAATCTTCTCGTTTATAGAGGTATTTATTACATCGTTCCCTTTTTCACGGCAATCGTATGCCTTGGTTTACGAGAAACCGTATCAAATGGAAAACGTTTAGTCACCAAAGGGAAAAAACTAACGTCAACACTTCTTATATTAATTCCCTACCTTTTTTCGTTAGGAACATTTATTGCCGGTGCCATTCTTCTTGTATCGGGATCTCTTCCCATCCCCATGGGATATTTGCATTTTATGGATAAATACATTCCTCTTGCCCTTATTGAAGCATCTCACTTTTTGAGCGCTATCACTGGTATGGCTCTTATTTTTCTCTCTCAAGGATTGTTGAGAAAGATAGATACAGCATGGTTCCTTACATGTGTATTGCTTGCATCGGGAATTGTCTTCTCTCTGTTTAGAGGTGCTCGGTACATTGAGGTGGGAATACTCGTTACCATGATTATTTCTCTTATTCCTGCAAAAAAACACTTTACCCGAAAAGGGATGTTACTCGGAAATGTCATGAGCACCCAATGGTTGATAAGTGTGCTTCTTGTCTTAATTGCAACAACTTGGGTCGGCTTTTTTTCTTATCGCCATGTAAACTATTCTTCCCAACTATGGTGGCAATTTACCCTTGAAAGTAATGCTCCGAGATTCCTTCGAGCTCAGGTAGGAATACTCATTTTTCTCTGCATCGCCGCCATGAAACAGCTGTTCAAACACGCAAACATAAAAGGACCTAAAGAAGAAACCAATTGGCCCGCTGTAGAAAAGATTGTGTCACTATCCACCAAAAGCGAGTCTTATCTTGCCATGTTAGGCGATAAAAAGTTTTACTTCAGCGCTTCTGAAAACTCTATGATAATGTACGGCATTCACGGAAAAAGTTGGATTTCCATGGGAGACCCTATTGGCACTGAAGAAGAATTTTCAGACTTACTTTGGGGGTTTCGAGAGCTTGCCGATAAATACGAAGGAAACACTGTGTTTTATCAGGTATCACCGTCTCAAATTGCAAACTATGTAGATATGGGCTTAACGCTTGTTAAGCTTGGGGAAGTTGGAAGAGTCTCTCTTGGTGAATTCGATCTAGAAGGAAGCTCAAAGAAAAAATTCAGATGGGTTCTGAGAAAGGCAGAAAAGGAAGGCCTGCGTTTTAGAGTTCTCATGCCATCAGAAAGCGCACTTGTAATGAATCGTATCGAAGAAATTTCAACCCTTTGGCTGGCTGATAAAAACACAAGAGAGAAAGGCTTTTCATTGGGATTTTTTGATAGGGATTACATGAGCAAATTCCCAATTGGTATAGTTGAGATTGATTCTTCAATAGTAGCCTTTTGCAATCTCTGGACCAGTTATGGGAGGGAAGAACTTTCTCCAGACCTTATGCGTTATACATCGGATGTTCCAATGGAAGTTATGGATTACCTCTTTTTAAAGACTATGATATGGGGAAAAGAACAGGGATTTGCATATTTCAACCTTGGGATGGCCCCACTTTCCGGATTAGAAGGGCACAAAATGGCACCTTTATGGCATAAATTCGGTAATTTTCTCTACCGCCATGGAGAATACTTTTATAATTTTCAGGGTTTAAGAATGTATAAAGATAAATTTACACCTCAGTGGGAAGCACGATATCTTGCTTTTCCTGGGAAATTATCTTTACCTAAAGTATTAGCAGATATATCATCCCTCATTGCCGGAGGAATAACTGGCATTTTTAGGAAATAGACTCCTCCGGCAAGAATTCGATAATTCCATGCTATTCTTTCAACTTTGAAGAGATCAAGTCGCCCAAATTCTTAGCCCCTATTTTAATTTTCTCTGGAGCAACTGCGCCAAAACTCAGTCTCATGCAATTATTTCCCTTACCGCCACCTTCGACGAAAAAGCCTTCTCCCGCCACATAAGCCACTTTTACATTGGGATTTGATGTCGCTTCCACTAGAAGATCTGTTGTATTGATTCCTCCCGGCAGCTCCGCCCATGTAAAGAGACCGCCATCAGGGAAGGTTCTCTTGGTTCCTTTCGGGAAAAATGCATCGATACACTCAATCATTGTGTCTCTTCTCTCTCTATACAGGTCACAAATCATTTTATGGTGAGCTGGATAATAGCCTCGTTTAAAAAACTCCGCACAAATAACCTGAGGCAACATAGAGGTATGAGAGTTTGTAGCCGTCTTGGCATCGAATAATTTTGTTGTCACTTCGTCGCTGGCAAACACATATCCAAGTCTGCTGCCTGGTGAAAATATTTTCGAAAAACTATTTGCAAGAACAGTATGCCCCGTCTCGTCGAATGCCTTAATAGGCTTCAAATCAACGCCACTATAACGTATATCTCGATAAGGATCGTCTTCGAGAATAATAACGTCATATTTGCTTCCCAACTCCGCCACTCTCTTTCGTCTCTCAAGGGAAAGGGTTCTTCCTGAAGGATTCTGAAAAGTCGGAATCACGTAAACCATCTTGGGTTTGTATTTCATAATTTTGGCTTCGAGATCTTCAGGGATCATTCCATCATTATCCATATCTACGCCAATACATTTAGCCTGGAACATCTCAAATATTTCCACACAATGCACAAAGGTGGGGGATTCTACCAATATCACGTCTCCCGGATCGATAAAAAGCTGACAGAGAAGGTTCATACCTTCTAAACCACCACTTGTGATTAATATATTGTCAGCCTTCGCTTTTACCCCTTTAGGAGCCAACAGCTCACTCACAACAACTTCCCTAAGGTCGAGCAATCCCATAACATTGCCGTATTGGAGAGCTTCTACCCCTCTTTTATCAGTTCGCATAACTTCGTTGGTAATTTCTCGAACGATATCAATTGGAAGAGCCTCTTTTGCTGGAGCGCCACCTCCGAAGGAGATAAGATCTGGATCGTTCATTGCACCGAAGAGGTTTCGAATAATCTTGGCGGACTTTTCCATAGTCTTCATTCGTTCGGCAAATCGTGACATGGTTATAGCACACCCCCTATTTGTTATACAGATTTCCTCACAATAAAATTTCTGATTGGAACACAATAACTGCATTCCCCGAAATTTTAACTTCGTCAGGTTCTCCATTATTTATATCTACTTGAACGTCTATAACTCCAGGTCGATGAATTGCTTCTCCTTGCATTGCTCTAAAAAAGAATCGTGAGCTTGTGCAGTCAACTTTTTTGTAATGAACCAGATAAGCCCCTAAAGGCCCGTTGGCATTACCAGTAACAGGATCTTCGGAAATACCTATTGCAGGTGCAAACATCCTTCCGTGAACTAAAATATCGCTCTCATGATCTATCGTAAAGACATAAAATCCATTGCATTGAATTTTTCCGCTAATTTCTGCCAAAAAGGAAAGATCAGGCTGAAGACAGTCTAGTGTTTCTTTATCTTTTATGCCAATCATAACTTTTGAGTGGCCAGTAGAAACAATTTGGACTGGATAATTTTCAAGCAAATCTCCATAGCTTATATTCAAAGCAGATAGTATTTTGTCCAAAATTTCGCCAGTTAAAGTATCCCCAAACTCAATTTGGCCTTGAGTCATTACTATTCGGTAGTCATCTTTTTCTTTAATAATATCAACAGGCAAAATTCCCGCACCGGTTTTTTGGTAAATCCTCACTGTTCCCATAGAGTTTTCAACAGCACGTGCGTAATGCGCTGCAATTGTTGCGTGGCCACAGATTGGAACTTCTTTTGTTGGTGTAAAAAAACGGACTTCTACGTCATACACATCTTCCAAAGATGGAAAAATAAAAGCTGTCTCCGAATTATTAAGTTCTCTGGCAATTTTCTGCATTTCCATTTCTGTGAGTCTGTCAGCGTTTGTAATCACTCCTGCCGGATTTCCAGAGAATTTCTCTTTCGTAAAGGAATCAATTTGATAACAACGGTATTCTCTTGTCATATGTTTTGTCCCCTATTCATTATAAAAGTGATTACTCTTTGCAGAAAACATTATCGGCTTTTAGAATTACAGACCATGAGGATATTCTTTTCTCGCCATCAAAGCAAATTCCAATAGCTTTATAGGTTTTTTCATTAAGAAGTGTAAGGACTTCGAAGCCTGAATATTTTTCGTCTTCTGATACAAAATCAGAAATTATTGCATCATCAATAAAAGAGAATTTGCCACATAACTTGCCGAGACCGGGGTTAAAAGACGTCCATTTCAAAATACAGTTATCATCGGTTGGTTCCACTTCATAATCGTTATAGAACTTAATGGGGGTATCGAGTAAAACTTCCATAAAACCAGATATTGACCAACGTTCTTTGTCGCGTTTTACTTTGCTCTGGCCATTAACTTTATACTCTTTCCCATGTTCATCAAAATAGATGCCAGATGCAATCCAATTCATTGTTTCCAAGAGCATTAAATGGCGCATCTTCCCCCCTCCTCACCTGTTAGTTCACTCTATATATCATCGGTTGGCGATCACAAAACATGTTAGTTGAGTTATTAATATCGCTAATCATGGCAAGATCTATATCAGTTGTAAGTGTATTCTCTACCAATCCAGTACGCCCGAGAATCTCACCCCGAGGACCTGTTAGTGATGAATTCCCTCCATATTTCACTTTAGCCGCAGTGCCACATGAATTCGTAAAAACGAAGAAAGACTGATTTTCAATAGCCCTTGCCTCTACAAGCACATTTATATGCGTAATATCAGTCATTGGCCATTGAGCAACGGCAAATAATACATCTGCTCCTTGGAGTGCCAAAGTTCTTGTCAGCTCTGGGAAATACACATCATATCCAATAACAACTCCGCACGTCACATCATCAAGTTTAAAAATAGTTGAGTGATTTCCTTGAGAAAAATAGTCATTTTCGCCTATGGAAGAAAACAGATGAGCTTTATCATATTCAGCAATGCATATACCCGCTCTATTAAAGACAAGCGATGTATTGAAAATTTGATTTTCACGTCTGTTGCCAACTGAACCAGCAACAATGTTGATATTTAACTCTCTAGCTAATGAGCCTAATTCACGCTTAGTACGTTCACCTTCATTATCGCAGAGAACGTCTAGATTTTCCTTAGGGAAAAAACCGATGTTCCACATCTCAGGCAAAACTATTACATCTGGCTTTTCATTTTCAACTGTTTTTCTTATCAACTTTTGCACACGAGAAAAGTTATGATCAACATCAGCCAGCTTCGTCTTCATTTGAATACTACTAATACGCACGATAAACCTCCTTTACAAAAAAAGAAAAGCGGCGTCAGAAAACGCCTTAAAAAACATGACAAATAAGAAGTAATTGATTCTGGGGAAAACAAATCTATGGCCATATTCACAAGATTACTGGGTTGGTCGTGATCTAGTTTTCGAGGATTATTTACAACAATGCACTTTATTGTATATACAATTATAACATAAGGATACTATTTTTGCAAATTAAGAAAATTAAAGGGCGGGCCTCCCCTAATAACAAGTAAGAGAGACGACCCGCTCTTATAAATTACATATTTATAGAAAAAGTTACTGTTGCTTCAAATGCACGTCCATCTGAGGATACGGTATCGATATGCCTTCTTCATCAAAACGCTTTTTCACTGTTTCAACTACATCAAAATATACTGTCCAATAATCTTGTGCCTTCACCCAAACTCGAACGGCAAAAACAATGGCACTATCCCCGTGCTCAGACATTCTGACAAAGGGCTCTGGGTCATTTAATACTAATGGGTGGCTTCCTACCACTGCCTTTAAAACTTCTTTAACCATACTGGTATCCGATTCATACCCAACACCAAACTTGAAATCTACACGGCGAGTATCCTTAATGGAATAATTTACAATACTGGAATTTGAAAGACTCCCGTTAGGAATAAATATTACTTTATTATCAACGGAAACAAGTTCTGTATAGAGAATTTGTATAGCCTGAACAGTTCCACTAAATCCGCTTGCTTCTATATAGTCCCCTACCTTAAAGGGCCTCAAAGCTAGGAGTAAAACTCCACCTGCAAAATTAGATAGAGACCCCTTGAAGGCCAATCCAACGGCAAAACCTGCTGCCGCTATGACTGCCACAAAAGATGTTGTATCTATTCCCAGAATACTAATTACCGATATAACCAAAAGAACTTTTAATAAAGCGTTGATGAGAGAAACAACAAATGGCTTCAACGTTTTGTCAAAGGATGACTTTTCAACAAACTTTTCTGCACCTTCGGTAATCCATTGAATAACTTTTAATCCTACTAATACTGTCAAAAGAGCTAATATGATATTTTTAATAATTGGCATAACCAAATAAATGATATTATTCATGAGACATTCTCCCTTCTCCTTGGCTATGGCACCACAGCATACCATGAAAAATACTATATTCTTAGCCGCCTATCTATAGTGAACAACAGCCACTCCTTCATCAGTGATAATCTCTTCAAGCTTTTTTACATGTTCTTTCGACGGGGTTTCAAAGTCATGCCAATACTTTTCAAGGCCAAGAAGTCCGTATTTGAATGCGCCGAAATTATGATAGGGCAACAGCTCCATTATCTTCCATCTCATATGGCGCGAAACAAATCGAGCAGTATTTCTAATATTTTCTTCGCTATCATTAACATGCATTATGAGCGGAACACGAATCACTGTCTTTATTCCAGTTGCACCTATACACTTAAGATTATCAAGAATTATTTTATTCTCCACACCTGTCAGCCTCTTATGATGAATACTCTCCATATGCTTAATATCGGCAAAGACAAAATCGAGTTTTTCAATAATATCTGATGCATCCTGCCAATTGAAAAAACACGACGTTTCTACCGCCTGAGAAAATCTGGATGAAGAACACTCTCTTACAAGTTGCCGTAAATTTCTGGGGTAAAAAAAGGGTTCCCCTCCCGACCATGTGACTCCCCCTTCAGAGTGACGGTAAAAAAGAGAATATCGTTCAAGTTCCCTAACAATTTCATCTACAGACATAAAACGGCCCATAACTTCACCTTTACCAGAAGACAAGATAACTTCTTTGGGGAATGGCGTCCATGTTTCAGGGTTACAGCACCAATGACAGCGGAGAGGACACCCGCTCAAAAAAACTGTTGAACGGATTCCCTCTCCATCATTGACAGAAAAATGCTGAATTTGAGAGACACAAATTTTTCTATCTGCCATATCTAACTTAGAAAGATCCATGTTCCGTTCGAGCTATAATAGCATCTTGCATCTCCCGAGAAAGATTGACAAACTGGGTGCTATATCCAGCCACTCTTACTAGCAGATCGCGATATTGCTCTGGTTTTGCCTGAGCCTTTCTTAATTCCTCTGTAGAAATTGTGTTAAATTGAACATGAAAAGCCCCTAAGGAAAAATACGCCTGGATCATGGCACCCAAATTACGAAGCCCTCTATCGGAACTAACCAATTCTTTATTCAATCTCAAGTTAAGAAGAGTACCTCCAGCATGAACATCATGATTCACCTTCGCTGCTGAACGCATCACTGCAAGGGGAGTCGTTACATCGCTTCCGGCAAAGGGAGAAACACCTTCTGTAAGAGGTTCTTTCGCTCTTCTGCCACATGGAAGAGCTCCCACAATTTTCCCTGTGGGGACATAGTTGGAAATACCCATAAAAGCCGAATTAAAGGGGGACCCCAATATATCTTTATGTCTACGGGTTTCACGATAATAGAAATCAGAAATCTCTGTCACAAGCGAATCTACATAGTCGTCATCGTTTCCATATTTAGGAACGTGAAGTGCTTTCTCTCGCAAGTTTTCGTACCCTTCCCAATTACTATTTAAAGCAGAAAAGATCTCTTCCATAGTAGTTTTCTTGTCATCAAAAACCAGCTTTTTTATTGCAGCAAGAGAGTTCGCAACAACACCTAGGCCAATTCCCGTAAGAACAGGACCTATATTATATTTAGCTCCTCCTTTGCTAAGATCTGTCCCCTTGTCGAGACACCCATCTACACAAATTGAGAGGAAGGGACGAGGAACCATCTCCATATGAATTTTCTGGGCTGTAACTGTTCCAATTACGGAATGGTCGACCAAATAGGAAAGTTGTCGCATAAAAGCCTCTTTAACCTCACGAAAATCTTTAAACTCTCTGGCAGGTTTTTCAGAAAGACCTAAAGGTTCTCCTGTGAGGCGACTCTTTCCCTCATTTAGCGCATATTCTAAAGCCGCTCCGAAATTTACATTAACAGCAGAGGTCCATTCTCCAGTTTTTCTAAAATGAGGAACGACACAGCCACAATTGCTCCAATCTCGTGCATCTTCAGGATCGTATCCAGCTTGCAAAAGCATGTCGGCTCCTGCTCTGTCGTTATGAATAGCGGGGAAACCTAATCCTTTACTTACAAGCTTTGCTACTGCCATTACAAACTTATGTGGAGAATCTGGATGTATTCTTACACTCAAACCTGGTTGGTGCGTTTTTACACTGGCTGTAGCTTCTAGACAAATATAAGAGAGATCATTTGTTCCGTCACTTCCGTCTCTTTTACGTCCTCCTACTGTCAAATTTTGAAACTGATTGTACCCTGCAAAATAATTAGCCGTATTAGAAGAAATTGTCCACACCCATTCAGAAAGCTTGAGCCAGAGACATTCAATTAATTCTTGTGCTTTTTCTCTATTCAACTGGCCTTTTTCTACATCAGATTTATAAAAAGGGTACATGTATTGATCAAAACGCCCTAGATTTAGGGCCAGAGGATTTTCAGAAATAATACCGCCGAGTTGCACAAACCATACGAACTGACAAGCCTCGCGAAATGTTCGAGGTGGTTCTGCTGGAACACGCTTGCACACATCAGAAATGGCAAGAAGTTCGACCTTTCTTATTTCATCTTCTTCTGAAAGAGCCATTGTTCTAGCCATCTCACTATATCGTTCCGCCAGGCGCATAATGCCATTACAGGCAATAATCACAGAGTTATAAAAATCAATTTTTTCTATATTCGAAAAAGAATCGGCTTTAAGCAACGACAGCTTTCTTTCTGCATCATCACGTATTTTTCTATATCCCCGAGGGAAAAGTACATCCTGATAATCAGGAGTGACTTCTCCCACAGCTTGACGCCATTTTGAGTCGTTGTCGAGAATACCTGTATCAACAAGAATTTTGGCCGTATCTTTTGGAACCCGCGTAAGAAAAGTTTCTTCCAGAGAGTTTCCCTTCCAATATGGCCATACATTTTTTCGTAAAAAGTTTTTCTGCTCTTCTGTAATGACATAAGGATCCTGAGGCCGCTTATCAAAGGAATCCATCTCCCTATCAACCCACATCCACGAAAACTCTGGAGTCAAAATAGCTGTTCGTCGGAACTCACCTGGGGTTCCTACAAGGAGTTCTTCAGGAAAAATAAGAGCTGGGAGTTTTTCACACGCTTCAGCAAAAGCTTTTGCCCTTCGCACTGCTATTGGTTCTCCCGCTGTTTTCTTATGGGAGTTTGTCCATATCTCAGCTCGTAAACAACTAATAGATGGTTTGCTATTAATATATTCCTTTCGAATTTTCTCAGTCCTTTGGCTAATACTCATTATTATCACTCCTTACAACCACACTATTCTGGGTAAAACATAATAACGCAAAGTCGCGTTATGCCATTTCCGGAATTATGGTAGGAATGGGGGCGATCAGAACGAAATTTAATCGATTCACCTGCTTTCAGCGAGTGCTCTTCCGTCCCAGAAGTTACAGTCAACTCACCTTCAAAAACTAAAACGTATTCAACAGTCCTTGGATTGTGAGGCTCAGAAGAAGAATAAGCTCCCTTATCTAACTCAATAGATAGAATTTCAGATCGGGTTTCTCCATCAAAAGGGAAGACAGGATAGACGCGAAAAAGTCCGTTATCTCCGACAATAGGCGAGATATGTTTTTTTGAAATTATTACCGTATCAGAACGGTGAGATTCAGTGAGATCGACGAGAGAAACCCTAAGCCCATTCGCTATTTTCCACACAGTCTGGAGGGTAGGATTTGATTCGCCCCTCTCTATCTGCCCCAACATGCTTTTGCTGACACCTGTCATTTCTGAAACCTTATCGAGACTAAGCTTTCTTTCTTCTCGAATACATCGAAGATTAGCAGCTAAAACTAATTTCATATCTTCCATAGACATCATCCCCTACGCTAAAACGCTTATTTTGTGCGTTATAACGGTCAAAAAAACCATAGCACTTAAGCTATTTTGCGTCAATAAGGTATCTATAACTAAGAGGATATAGCATGTTGATGAAGAAGGAGGGTGTTACTATGAAATGCACGTTACTTTTGTTATTCACTGGATCAATTATATTTTTCATGGCAACACGTACGTATGCCGCATCTATAAAAAGGGTATTTATGTTTGCGTTTGCTGTGGTGCCAAGCTTCTGGGCAACCGTAAAAGATGCTCCTATAACAGCAAGGCAAGATCTCTTTTTTGGAATGGAACGAACAGAAGTGCTTTGCGCCCGGTTTTGACGCTCACTTAGAGCATCTCTTTCCAGATGGGCCTAAACCAACTGGAATGCGATATTGCATAAACTCAACTGCTTTGAAATTTATTCCCCGCTAAACAGCTAAAGTTCAAGAGTATTCAATATATCACGTAGTTTCTTTATTTCTTCGCATGTCAGTGTTATGCCTTTGCTCATTTTTGTATGCGTTGGATCCCAGTCTCTAAGGTCGTATTTAGGTTCTCTATCATTCCAACTAACAAGATTTAATTCTTTTTGCCATCCTTTCGACGACTCAGCAAGGACACCGTAACTTTCTTTGATTTCATACTTAATATCTGTCATTTTAACTCTCCTTAGTTTTTTCATATGGATGATATAAAAAAAGGAAAGATAATCTACATATCAAGCAACGTAACAATTTTCGCCAAAACCTCATCAACGAAAATCGAATCTGCACACTCACAGTATGAGGCATTGCGAGCTCTCCAGTCAATACTACGTAATGCGTCTGCAAGTACCACGCCATCTGTTTTCATTTTGAGCTCGTCTATCTTTACTTCAAAAGGATACCCCTTTTCTTGCTTTGTAAAAGGAACAATAAGACATAAGCCTGAACGGATGTTGTATTCAAATGGCGATAAGACAAGAACTGGCCGTTTTTGTCCCCCTTGTTCATGCCCTTTAACCGGTTTGAGATCGACAAGTATAACATGCCCACGATCAGGAAAACGCCGCTTCTCTTCTACCATCGTTCTGCTCCTTCGTCACTTCCCCAATCTATTTCTTCATGCTTATTCTCGTCTGTTATCTTTGACACAAGTTCTTCTAAAGAATATTTACGAATTGGGCAAAAAACAATACAATTACCTTCTATCCTAATTTTTAGAGAATGACCTGCCGCAAGTCCTAGTGCCTTCACGACATGTTTAGGAATCCTTACGCCGATACTATTGCCCCATTTCGCCAATCGTACAACTGGATCTGATAATTTTGTCTTATAAGTAGAAGCTGACAACATGTTCTTGCCTCCTTTGCTCGCAAATGATATACATAGTATATCATTTATCCCTTTAAAAAACTTCTACTGTTTTAGCCACAATTCGTATGCAACTTCTAATCCATCTGTCCAAGCTTTTTATCAGTGTCTTTGCGTCTGCCATTTTTCTGTAGCCAGCTATAATTAAAAAAGGACTTCAAACACATAAAAGCGTTGAAGTCCTTTACTCTTTCTTATTATGGTGCCGGAGGGGAGACTCGAACTCCCACAGGGTCGCCCCCGGCGGATTTTGAATCCGCTGCGTCTACCATTCCGCCACTCCGGCAACGCCAATATTTCTACCACATATAAAGCATGATGTCTAGTGCGAAGTTGAAGTTTCAAGCTTAAAACATCGATTTAACGGTGTTTCCGCTTAAATGTATTATCCAACATAGAAGAAAGAGCCATAATACAAGCCCTACCACTCCAAAGATAGCAATTGACCACACGGCACCTCCGCAAAAAACTCCTAAGTAAAGCGCCCCAATACGAGAGACCAAAATCACAGCCTGAAAAATTGTATTTTGACGCTGTCTTTCAAGAATATAAAGAATGCTATAAAGAGGAGCTGTACAAAAAACGATAAAGAACCATGGTGCTATCCATTGCGTGTAAACTCCCGCCATATACCAACGTTCCCCGAAGAGAAAAGAAAAAATCTGTGGCCCTAAAAGCGTAAGAAGAAAGAAGGGCACAAAACCTATACAAAAAAGCCTTCTAAAGGTAGATCGAGTGAGTTCGGCGAGTGTTCCATTATGTACCGCCCGGCTTGCCTGTTGAAAAAACACTTGTCTTACGGCCATTCCAATAAAAAACATGGGAAGGTTGATCACTTGAAACGAGAGAGCAAAATAGCCTGTAACCTGTGCATCATAGACAGAAGTCAAAATAAGCGGAGTAAGCTGGCTGCTAAGGGTATTCATAAGATCTGACCACGTATTATAAAGAGGAAACCGCCGATAGGTTGCAGCAACGTAACGTAAACGTTCTGGTGAAGCAGCTTTAAGTTGACGCCACGAAAAGGTCTTAATTAAAAGATAGATTACGCCCATTCCTTGACTGATCATATATCCAGCTATAAGACCCAAGGGGCGCAAAAAAGCCAATCCCATACCTAAAGTCACAAAACTACTCATAATCCCTTGAATAACCTTCGAAAGAGCTAGTTCGCTAAATCTCTTTTCCCGAGTGCACCAGCTCGTAATAATTTTATACATACCTGCCCATAAAATGCCTATAGGGAAAAGCCAAAAACTTATACCTCCCGTTGGCTGGATACCTTTAAAAAATGGGCGTGACACAACAAAAAGGAAACTGAAAAGGGCTACTAAGACTACCTCTATAATAATACTGAGGATAAAAAGGGCCGTTCCATCTCCTTCTCTGGAAGGGATTGGTATTGCCTGATGGTAGGCCAAACCTGAAAGACTTACTCCTGTTAAGAGTATGGACGAATAAAGGGCTAACATCCCATAGTCTGCTGGAGAATACAATCGAGAGGCGAAGGGCATAGTCGCAAGTAACGCTATTTGCCCTATTGAATTACCAAGGGTAAGAATCCACATATCCCTGGTAGAAGAAGACTGAGAAACAGTTTCAAGAAAAGGAAGCAATCTACGGCGCAACCCAGACATATATGTTATCTCCTACAGTTATTTTTTAAGACTACCGCGCTATAGATTAACAGAAATTATGGGTTACGTCTCCAATTTTATGGAGATTTAATAGTTACATCTTTCCCGATGTTGTGTATAATGTGCCCAAGGAGCGAATTCTTTACAGAGGGGGGGAACAAGGTTGGCCAAAACGTGGATTACAACTAAAGGGGGCGATTTTGGCGAAACTAGCCTTGGTAATGGAGAACGTGTTCCTAAAGATCATTTACGCGTAGAAGTTTACGGAACTATTGATGAATGTCAGGCCCATGTTGGGATGGCCCGGGCATTCTGTGAGAATGAAGAAATTTGCGAAACTCTTTGCTGGCTTGAGCAACAAATGGGAATTTTAATGGGGCATTTAGCACTTTTCCCCGGGTTACCATGCCCGAACATTTCAGATCTCGAAGCTATTGTTGGTAAAGTTGGAAAGATAACAGGTGAAACTTTCCGTTTTATTAGACCCGGCGACTCAAAGGCAGGGGCCGCATTGCACGTCGCACGAACCGTAGCTCGAAGGGCTGAACGTTTAGCCGTAAAACTTTTCCGCACTAAAGAATTACAAGAAGATAGTTATTCATACATTAATAGGCTTTCAGATGTTATTTACGCCCTATCACTGTGGTACGACTATGTAACTCGTCAAGAAGAAGAGGCTAATAGTTGCCAATAAACAGAATAGAACGAATAGACTAATAAGAATGCTTCCATGGTGTATAATGGGTGCAAAGTGCTAGGTTTTGAGGAGGACTGTGACTATGGACCACAAACCACTGACCCCTGCAACTAACCAAGGGTTAAGACAGATTGTTTATGAAAGATTAAAAGATGCAATAGTAAGCGGAATTTTTAAACCTGGCTCAAAACTCTCCGAAATTGAGTTAGCTGAGCAATTAGCTGTTTCAAGAACTCCCGTACGAGAGGCTATACGGCAGTTGAGTCAAACTGGACTTATCACTTTAACTCCTCGGAGAGGTGCTTTCGTAACCCTTCCTTCTTTAAAAGATGCAGCAGACCTTTATGAATTACGTCAAGCATTAGAAGTAATAGCGATAGAAAATGTTTGCGAAAATCCGCCGATAAAGGAGTTACAACTTTTTCGCGAGGTTTTCTCAGAGATGTCAAGCAAGACACCACATGAGGAATATTTGTCAGAAGACCGCCGCTTTCATTGTTTTCTTTATGAGTGTAGCGGGAACAAATATTTACATCGAACTCTTAATAATATCGTCGATCTTATTAACCTCTGCCGTCCTTATTCAATGCAGTCAGAACCAACTGCATTGAGTGTGTTTTTGAAAGGGCACCTTTCAATTATCGATGCAGTTCTTGCTGGAGATTGCGACAAAGCAAAGGCTGAGATGAGTGAGCATATAGAAGATACGAAGAAGAGTCTCTTAACCTTCCTAAAATTACATCCCGAAGATTATACTAACGAAGATTAACCATTAAAAAGGGGTCGCGGCATACTCCATCGCCCTCCGACCTCTTCTTATTTTTCATCATCACTAGAGAAACGTCGCCAGAATTTTTTTAACCGCTCGTGAAAAGCCCGCTCTTTTCCCAAATTGCCTGGGAAATAATAACGTTGAGGCGAAAGAACGTACTGTTGAGGAACCCAATGTCGTGGATCATCGTGAGGATAGATATAGCCCTTTCCACCTGGCTTTAAGCATTCTGGAACCTCTTGCAGGTTCCCTTTCTGTATAGATTGGATAGCATTATTAATTGCCATATATGCACTGTTACTTTTAGGAGATGCCGCCAAATAAATAACAGCTTCTGAGAGAATAATTCGTGCTTCTGGAAGCCCCGTCATATCGGCAGCGTAAGAAGCAGCTGCTGATATTTGCAGTGCATGGGGATCAGCAAGCCCAATATCTTCTGCAGCAAAAATCATGAGGCGGCGACAAATAAAGCGTATATCTTCTCCGCCCTCTAAAAGTCGCGCTAGCCAATAGACTGCTGCATCAGGATCTGAGCCACGTAAACTTTTTATGAGAGCTGAAATAATGGCATAATGATCATCAGCTTTAGGATCAAAACGAATTGACGCCGACGGAACAAGTCTCTCTATGTGTTCCATAGTAATTTCAGAAGCACCAGACGTAGCAGCAGATGAAGCGATAAACTCTAGACGAGTCAAAGCCTGGCGAGCATCACCACCTGCCATTTTAGCCAAAACACGCATCACGTCATCTGATGCGGCAAGTTTAAGAACGCCTAAGCCCCTTTCTTCATCTATAAGTGCACGCTGCAATATAGCAACAAGATTATCTTCCGTTAGAGGCTTAAGCTGAAAAACAATAAGTCGGGATAGAAGGGTTTTATTAATTTCAAACCATGGATTTTCTGTTGTGGTTCCAACAAGAATAATGTCCCCCTTCTCTACTGACGGAAGGAGGGCATTTTGTTGACTTTTATTAAAATGATAAATCTCATCAACAAATGCAATAGCAGCATAACCACTTAGAATTTTGAGATTTTTCGCTTCCTCTACAAGATCACGAAGTTCTGATACTTTCGCTGACACAGCATTGATTTCTAGCAAGCTACGCTCTGTTTCTGTCGCCATGAGACGCACAAGGGTAGTCTTTCCTACTCCAGGAGGCCCGTAAAGCACACAGCTTGGTACCTTGCCACTTTGCAAAATCTGGCGTAACGGTGCCCCTGAAGCAAGAAGGTGTTCCTGCCCTACAAAATCGTCAAGATGTGCAGGACGCATTCTATCTGCTAAGGGACGCTCCCATAAAGAATGAGAGTTTGAACTCATAAGACAATATCCTCCAATTCGCTTTCCATTGAAGCGACATTTCCTGAAAGCTGAATACCGTCGCTTCCTTCATAAACGGTAATAAAAGGGTACCGTCGTCGTACTGTTTCGTGTATTACCGTTACCTGATCAACATCAAGATAGGCAGAAGACAACCCTGGCCAATTCTTCCACTGTTCCACAGAAAGAGCAACATCGGGAGTAACAACAAGCTTTCCAATGCCAAGACGAGCTGCCTCTTCACAAAAACTGCAAATATTAGGAATATCATCTGGAACCTGCAATGAGAGCTGCCACGTCTGGAAAAGCCACTTTTCCCCTTTTTCTTCTACCAATGAGGTATATTCCCATGGAACAAGCGGAGAAGGAGAGCAAAGATCCTTTAAAAAATCGCCCATAGTAGGAAAGACAACATCAGCCCAATGCTGCCATTCAACTCGTGGACGTTCTACCAGAATAGCCCTCATTCCAGCTCTTCTTGCTCCTATGAGGTCATAAACAAAATCTCCCACCATTACGCACTTCTCAGCAGGAACTTTTAGCATATCTGCAGCAAGCCAAAGGGCTTTCGGATCGGGCTTAACAGGTCCATCATCACGACTAAACACTTTGGAGGGAAGTGGAAACTTAATTTTTTCAGCAGCTAAACGTATGGAATCCATACAATTTCGAGAGACAACAACCCATGGGATATCATGATTATTAAGCCAATTCACAAATTCGACAGATTGTTCAACAGGAGTAGCTTGTTCTGCTCCTTCCATCTCAAGAGTATAAATATCATGCCATAACTCTTGTCTTCTATCTTCTGCAAGAGTTTTCATTCCCTCAATTATAGGAACTGACTGTCCATTGAAATATTTCATCCGAATTTGTGAGAAATCAAGGCGAGTATCGGCGAGAACGCCATCCCAATCAAGAATAAAGCCCTCGCTAATTATAGGGTGCCAAAAGGGGGGACAAATAGTCTTCATATAATGAAGCCTCCTGTCAAACACAACAATTTTAAATTAAAAAGGGACGCAAGCTAACCTGCGCCCCTTTACGCCTCCCCGCAATGCCGTGTCATGGTCGTCTTGACCCGGCCCTAGTATGATTAGGTCTGTCGCGCCTTAGCGTTGGTGATGGTCACCCATCTCTTCCGCCGGCCCGAACGTCCGACCCTACTGAGATCGAGTGTTGGCTCAAGACTAAGTGCATGATCACGTACATCGCAGGGTCATTTTCATCTTTATTCAACTAAATTATAGCATAAACTTACACCTTATGTACGTCTATTGCCGCTGTAGAAGGTACCCTGCAACAAGCTCTACCCCTTGTTGAATGACTTCTTCCTTTGGCAAAAAATGATCACTGTGCAAAGGATAGTCATTTTCACACCCCATAAAGAAGTATAGAGATGGAACTTCTTGACTATAACGTGAAAAATCTTCTCCTATTAAAGAAGGTTCGTCGAGTTGATGTACTTTCTCATTCCCCAATGACATACGTGCAAAATTTACGAATGATTCTGTTAACTTGAAATCATTTTGAACAACGTCATAGCCTCGATGAATTTCTACATCAGCTCTTCCACAATATGATGCGGCGATACTCTCTGAGAGGGCACAAATTCTCTTGTGAACAAAGTCTCGTACTGGCTCTGAAACGGTGCGAATTGTTCCTTCTAATTTAACGTTATCGCAAATTATATTGTATCTTCCATTAGACGATATTGATCCAATAGAGATAAGAAATACGTCAAATGGGTTGAGTTCCCTTCTAATTTTATGCACAAGGGCGTTAATTATCTCAGAAGCAATTGATATGGAATCTACACCGTTATGTGGTTCTGCAGCATGAGATTTTTTGCCGTGTATCTCCACTACGAACCGATCTGAAGACCCCATAAGAGCTCCTGTTTTGAGTGCTATTTCTCCTACTGGATATGAGGGCCATACGTGGAGTCCGTACATCTCGCAAATGTTATTCCCACGTAAAAAGCCTGTCTCTATTATGGGCAAAGCTCCCCCAATGGGGTTGCACTCCTCTGCAGGTTGAAAAAGCACAATAACGTTGCATTTCAAAGATTCTTTTAACTTTTCAAGAGTTAATGCAACACCTGCTGCTACAGCAGTATGTACATCATGACCACAAGCATGCATCGTGCCCTTGCTTTCGGAAGTAAACAACGCCCCAGTGGCTTCAACAATTGGAAGAGCATCTATATCGGCACGGAAACAGATGGTTTTATTACTTTTTGCGTCTATAAATAGATACCCTCCTGTTAAATCTGCAATAGGATGAAGAGTTAAACCTCGCGACTTAAAGAAAGCTTGAAGCCGTTTGGTCGTCTCTATCTCTTTGCCTCCAAGCTCTGGATAGCGATGAATAAGTCGTCGTAACTCAACAATGTCATTAATGTTCTCTTGTACGATTCGTTTAATACACTCTGTCATTATTAGTACTACATACCTTTCAATGTGGCTTAACGATTAGTTTTCCACATATCGTCAGGGTAACTTTGAGGCCGTCTGTCACGGAACATGTGAATTGTATCGCGAATTTTCTGTGTCTCTGAAAAATCAACACTTCCCGTAACAATCTCTTCCTGATCCCCACCCTCTGCAATAACTTCACCCCACGGATCGATAATCATGGAATGTCCGCAATAGGTCCCCATAGGACTAGCTCCCACACGATTACATGCAATAATAAACATCTGATTTTCAATAGCACGAGCTAAAAGGAGAGTTCTCCAATGGTTTACTCTTGGATTAGGAAAATCGGAAGTCTCAATCACTACATCTGCCCCACGTAAGGCATATGTTCTGAAAAGTTCACAGAAGCGAAGATCATAGCAAATAGCGATCCCCACTTTTCCAAGCTCGGTATCATATACATTCATATCAGTTCCATGCTTATAGGCAACGTCTTCGTCCATATCGCTATATAAATGCATCTTGCTATAATCCCCTACAATCTCACCGTTACGATTGATAAGAAAAGCAGTATTGCGCATTCCATCTTCAAATTGTGTTCCAATAGATCCACCAAGAATCCATACGTTATGCTTTTTAGCGCACTCCTTAAGAAGAGTTACTGAAGGACCATCAATCGGCTCTATGAAATCTTCCATATGGTGAAACATCTCATCAGAAAAACCTGTGCTCCAATCCTCGGGTAAAACGATCATATCCGGACGTTTTTGAGCAGACATGGCCTTATCAATCATTTCTTTTACGTGTGAATGGTTATACTCTGGATCACAAAATTTAATATCCGTCTGCAACAATGCAAAATTAACCATTATTCTGCCTCCTTGTTTTATCTTTTACTTCATAACGTAAAGCACTGCACGAACAAAAACAAAAGCAAATGTAATGATCGTTAACAGCCAGCCATTTTTAAGCATGGCTTTTAGATCTTTAGATCGAGCTAGCCCCATTTGGCCAACCATATCAACAGTAGGCGTAACAAAAAAAGTAACCTGGCAAGCAACCAATACTACTAAAGCCCACATATCCATGCTGATATGCAAACTCTTTACCAAGGGCAAAAAGAGTTCATGAGTAATTTGAGCTTGAGCAACACCAGCGCCAGAAATCCCGAAAACTCCAATAAGAGAGCTAAGCATAATGAATGCAACCTCTCCGCCTGCGGCAATCAAAGGCTGGATATAGCTTGCTATCGCATCAAAAGCACCAGATTTGGCAACGTAATTCAGGAAGGGATCAAACAAAACAAACATAAAGAACATCCAATACATTTTAGAACTCCCTTTAACCAGAGTTTTAAGTGCCATATCCAGGCTCATACCAGCAGCTACTCCAGTGACTAAAGCAGCTGTTAGCATAACGACAATGGCATAGGAAGCTCCTGCCTTCGCAAAAATACCATAGGTAAGCATTACAGCCATGGCGATAGCAAAAGCAATTGTGGCGCGTTTGATTTGAGGAGTTACCACAAAATCTGTCTTGGCTGCATCTTCTTCACTATAAGAAAACTTTCCTTCTGTAAGTTTTTGAGTTCGACAAGCCATGAAGAAGGTACTTCCCCAAACTATGACTGCAAGAGGTATTCCTGCTGTCATAAGATATTCGCAATATCCTATTCCAGTTAATCCCATGATGGTTACTACAGGAGGAACAAAGGGACCTATGTATAAACCAGTCGCACCTGCACCATGCATAATTACGCCAAGGGTATTGGGAGTAACACCAAGACTGGCCACAATGGGGATGAGGATAGGGGCGATAATAGCATTTGAACCAGCGAGAGTTCCGAGCATGCTAACCAACCCGGTAGATGTAAGCATAGCAATCAAAATAGCCTGTTTCTTCGATTTAAGTCTTGCTTTGCCAACAACTTGATACACAATATTGTGAGCAACCTTGGTTTCTGTTAAGACTTCCCCAAGACCTGCCCCCAGAACAATAATAAAACCTATTAAAGATAAAAAGGAACTTAACGATTGCTGTAATACGGCACCGAAACCAGTAATACTTTCTCCAGTCAAAATAGCCCCAAGAATAACACAAACCAACACCGATAAATTCATGTCCTTGCCTTTAAGCATTAAAACGATATAAAGCAAGAGAGGGAGAAAACCTAAAATTGGTGGTAACCCAAGAATCATGTTATAACCTCCTCAAGTTGTATTTAGTCATAAAGTACGATGGTCAACCACAGCCCCATGCGGTTATTAAGGCCAAGCACTTTTATGCTGAAGAGTAAGAACATAGAAATAAGAAATTAAAGACTAAAGATAGATACCATTTTCGAGCGCTATCTGATCCTGTTGTTTCATTCGTTCTAATGATTCTGGAAGATTTGCTTTGGCTAATGCCGCAACTAAACAGTTTGCAAGCGTCATTGCACCCACAAGAGAATAAGAAGCTGTATTTTGTGCAAGCAATATTTGCGATGATTTCAATGCAATAGGGGAGGTATGAGTATCTGTTATAGAAATTACATTACAACCTTTGGAAAAGAAATGATTTACCACTTTATATGTAGTTTTCGTATAGCGAGTATAGCTCACGGCAATAAGACAGTCCGTCTTTTCAACATAGAGTAAATGATTAGAAAGATCGCCTACTCCATTAATAAGACAAACATTATCGAGAAATCTTTGAAGCATAAAATAGAGGTAGTACCCAACAGAATATGAAGAACGGGAAGCGATAATATATATTTTTCGCGCTTTCTGTATTTTTTGAATTGCAATTTCGAAGCTCTTCTCTAAATTTTCGTTGTATAGCGTATCAAGAGCATACGCATTATTTTTTATAGTCTGCATTAGAAAACTTCCGTTGGAATCTTCCTGTATTAAACTTTTCAAAGAATGAAAGGGCGTTATATCCTTCTGCACTAATTGACTTAAACTTCTTTGGAAATCAGCATACCCTGCAAAAGATATTTCTCGTGTAAAACGAGTGATACTGGCAATACTGACACCAGCTCGATCTCCTAGTTCGTTTATAGAAAGAAAGGGTAAGTCATGAATGTTCGCTTGAATGTAATTTGCAAGTTTTTTATGGGTTTTTGAAAGTGATTCATAACGTTCTTCTATGAGCTTTAGTACATTTTTATTCATTTCTTAACATCCCTTTCTTTGTTGGATAGAGAGATTTTCTGAACTTGAAGGAACTAAAGTTTTTAAAAATGAAAATAAATTATCGTTTTTTGATGTAAAAAATAATTTCTTTTCATTTTAGCACCTATTGTATGACAGTCAATATATTCAATGAATAAATAATCTTTAATCAAAAAGAAAGGAACCTGCTTTCACAGGTTCCTTTAACGGCAACAATATTCATATATTCGTTATTTTATTCAACAAACACTATTCCGACGCCCGTAGCTTCTCTTTAAATATAAGGAAATAAAAAACAGCGACAAAAAGAACACCACCAACGATATTTCCTAATGTTACGGGAATAAGGTTTTTAAAATAGCCGCCTAGAGAAATAGCATGTAACTGAGCTTCCGTAAGATGTGCAGCTGCCACTAAAGACGGCATTCCTTTTAAAAGAAGCCCCATTCCCATAAAGTACATATTTGCAATAGAGTGTTCAAAACCTGAGGCTACAAAAGCCATTATAGGAAAGAAAATAGCCCATATTTTGCCAGTGACATCCGTTGCTGCCATGCTTAACCATACAGCAAGCACAACAAGCCAATTACAAAGTACTCCCCTGAAAAAAGCCTGTCCGAAAGGCAAACTCATCTTCCCAGCTGCAATAGAAAGTGTTTTGGCCCCAATGGGGCCATTCCATAAGCCTGTGCTATAGATAAGAAAAGCTACAAGTGTGCCCCCTATAAAATTCGCAACGTAAACCCAAAACCAAGCGCGCAGAATACTCTTCATAGGTGTACATCCAACCATGGCACCCAGAGGCATCATACAGTTCCCGGTAAAAAGTTCTCCTCCGCCAATAACTACCAGAATAAGGCCGACTGAAAAGACAAATCCTGCCATAAATTTCCCCATCCCACCAGGGATATCATAGGTTACACATGTCATGAGCCAACCGCCAAAGCCAATATATGCTCCGGCTAGTATTCCAAGTAAGAGCATTTGCCTGATGCTCCATGATATTTTTGTTTGTGATGTCGAACAAGCCATTTTCGCCAATTCAAAGGGCGACTTGTAGTTCATACTGTATCACTCCTCCAGAAAACCTAAAGATCAATGCTGACGTAAGGTTTCTATACTCTCTTTAAAATACTCTTGAAGCCAGCGCGCTATTGATGGATTCTGTACCTCTCTTATATCCCCCAAGACATTATTTAGTTCAAAACTATCAAAAGTAAAATTTCTACCATTGAGATTGTGGCGATAGATCAGCTGTACTTCGGGATATGCAATGAGGAGGGAGATCAAAGATGCTGGAATATTGCCGAGCGGTGGAAGATCTATATGGTCATAGCGAAAACTGGCCCGCACCCAGGTGCCCTTTCCGGGAGCAGACTCTATAACCAATTTTCCATCACATAATTCGGCTAATTGTTTTAAAAAAGGTAGACCCAGCCCAACCCTGCGCGTTGTGCGGCTTGTATAAAAAGGATCTGTTACAACACGCAAAACCTCTTGATTCATTCCTCTTCCATTATCTTTTACCTCGAAAAGAAACCATCCCCCCTTACGATCTTCTGTTATGCGTATATCAACCCATGTAGCTCCCGCATTAATGCTGTTTTCCGCTATGTCTAATACGTGTTGAGAAAAATCTTCTAACACGGCGCCACCCCTCCATTTTTTATTTTAGGGGAAGGTAGACGTTTGACCTCAGCATATCTAAAACAGTTGTGTCAAAGGATTCAGCGTCAAGAGCATCGACGTCATACCCCATGTCCTGCGTTGCCTTCTCATAGAAAGAAGTGATTCCAAGGGAATCCATAAGTACAAGGAAATTTTCTTTATCTTCTTCAAGGAAGCGGCCTGTAAGCATTCCAAAAAGAATAGTCGCAGAAGCAAGCCAATTGGCAAGTTCTTGTGAAATTGTCCAGGCGTCTTCGAAGAGTATAGAAAAATTGTAATCTTCTTCCTGCTGTTCATCAATAGAATCAAGGTCAGGCTCAGGAACGTAACCCAATATATAAAGAGGAATATCTGGTCCGACTTTAAATGCATCCCAAAGAGCTTTATACGAAGCGTTATCTGCACCTGAAAGCATAAAAGTAGCTATGGCAATCGAATGTTGACGAGCAGGTGAAACTTCCTCGTCTTTCATTGCTCTTTCCAGAACTTCGCCAAAACGCTGAAGCTCTACAAGACAACGATACATAAGTGTTTTTCCGAGGGTAAGTCCTTCAGGGTCGTACGAAATGATCTCTTCTGCGACACCAAGAGCCTCTTCTATGTGTGCCTCAGAGAGCAAAGCAAATCCTAAACGTTGTAAAAGACCAATATAGATGAGTCCTTCATCTTCATCCATTAGCTCCTCGCTATTGAGAAGTCCGGCTTCTTCCATCATGCTGCGCATGGGCTTTAGTGCACGCTGCAAAAGTTCGAGCTTTTCTTCCGAGTATTCCAACGTATCGGCAAGGAGCATTAACGCCTCTGGATTCTCGGGATCAAGCTCAAGAATCTGCCGGGTGATGCGCGCTATTTCTTCTATCTCTTCACTTTGATACGCTTCTTCAAGTAACTCTTCAATTTGTTTCATTTCTGAATAAGACATATAGGGTACCTCCAGCCTTATAATCAATATTATATATATCTAGTCAGTGTACGCGAAAAAGTGGAGCTCCGTCAATTCTTTAGATTCTTGCGCAAAAGAAAACATGCGAATAATATAGACGAAGCAGATTCTAAGATAAAGAAGCTATTGTGAAAGGAGAGATAAAGATGACATTGCAGAGAGAGAGGAACCTCCATTCTATAATAGGGGTATTCATCCTCCTGGCTCTGTTGAGCTGCGGAGGTATTTTTTCTCAGGCTGCCTGGGCTAAAACTCCAGAAGAAAGAATTTCTGGCTCTGTTAAGCTTCTCAGAGAGATGCAAGAACAATCAGATGTTGGAACTATGGCCGATTTGTTAGAGCGTGCAAAGGGAGTAGCTATATTTCCATCAGTGATCAAGGCGGGGTTTGTCTTTGGGGGGAAATATGGCGAAGGACTTGTGCTCAAAAGAGATGCCACTACAGGAAGATGGTATGGGCCCAGTTTTGCAACAATAGCGGGAGCCTCGTGGGGATTGCAAATCGGAGCAGAATCTATAGGTCTGGTTCTTGTTATTACCAATGAACGAGGTCTTGAAGGGTTTATGGGAAACAACGTTAAACTCGGTGGGGATCTCGGAGTTGCTGCCGGCCCAGTGGGACGTCGAGGTGAACTTGGAACAGATATTAAGCTTAAAGCTTCTATCTACAGCTATTCTATTGCCAAGGGGCTTTTTGCTGGGATGTCTCTTGAAGGCGCGGCAATCAATGTTGACGAAAATGCAAATACAGTATATTGGGGAAAACCCACAACCGCTGCACAAGCTCTGAAACAACGAGCAAGCAGCGCTAAAATTAACAGCCTCATAAAAGAACTTGAGAAAGTTATAAAAGAAGCAAAATAGAAATCTTCAGAATAACGCTGCTTCAAAAAATGAACGCCAACAAAAAGATCTAAAAAAGCGGGGAAGAATATTCTTCCCCGCTTTTCGTATTCATTGTAACTAGATAATTACTTTTAACTAGATGATAAGTTTCCCTCCGCCACCCTGCCGAGAGTTGCCACTCATCTTATCGAGCTGCTGCAACATCTGAGGTGAAGCTACGTCAATCTTCGGTTTTCGTGCTTCTTCCATAGCAGCTTCCTGCATCTTCTTTTCATATTCTTTAATCTGCTCTTTCAGCTTCTCTGAGTCTCCCTTAATCCAAAGCAAAATGCTATCAGCAATAGCATTTACGACTTCATCTTCTGGCTCTTCTTTTATGAGACCCAGTTCTTTCATCAAGCGATGCTCATCACGAATGGACTCGACAACATCATCGTCTGTAATGAGCCCTTTTTTATAGAGAACTCTGAAGATGATGTTCAGACGACTTTTCAGATTTTCTTCATTCATAGCCATACCGTCTACACGAGCAAGTAAGGCACTTAAAAGCTCATCAAGACTAATCTGCATTGGCATGTGTCGATCCTCCTCTCTTCTCGTAAAATTCAGTTATTCATTCTAACATAGAACAAAAACAGAATAAAAATTCTATACGTTAAATCGAATTTCGATCATATCTCCGTCTTGTACTATATAATCCTTTCCTTCGAGGCGTAATACCCCCTTATCACGACATGCAGACAAGGAGCAACCGAAATCGATAAAATCCTGATAATGAACTACCTGAGCACGGATAAAGCCCCTCGCCAGATCCGAATGAATAGCCCCAGCTGCATCAACAGCAGTTGAACCTTTCTTCAAAGTCCAAGCTTTGACTTCGTCCTTACCTGTCGTGAAAAAGGAAATCAATCCCAACAGACTATAAGCTTCTTGTATCAGCCTGTTTCGCCCAGCCTCTTCAATGCCAAGTTCGGCCATAAATTCTTGTTGCTCTTCTTCTGAAAGATCAGCCATATCCATTTCCATTCGGCCAAAGACCTGAACAAGGCCGAGGCCACGCTCTTTTGCTATAGAACGGATTTCATCAAGACCGGGGATATTTTCTCCTGTTTGAGTTTCGTCGAGATTCAAAACGATCATCTCTGGTTTAAGGGTAAGGAACGCGAAACCACTTAACTTCCGTTGCTCTTCTTCAGTGAGCCCCAGCTCGCGAAGGGGTTTTTCATCCATCAAAAAGGCCTGACAACGCTCAAGTTGTTTTCTCTCTTCTTCCTCTTCAGGCATAAGACGCTTTTTAGCAGCAAGACGAGAAAGGCGATTTTCTATAACGCCAAGATCTCGATAGATCAACTCCATCTCAACAATGTTCCAATCTCTTGCAGGATCTATTGTCTCTTCAGGGTGGGGAACATCAGCATTATCGAATGTTCTTACCACATGAACGAGAGCATCTGATTCTGAAACGAAAGAAAGGAAAGCATTTCCTACACCTGCCCCCTTGCTCGCATCTTTTGAGAGTCCCGCCAAATCGACAAAATCGACAGTGGCAGGAGCTTCTTTTTTCGGCTCAAAGACCTTAACGAGATTATCAAAACGAACATCTGGCACAGCAACCATAGCTCTATTTGGATCTGTTTTGCCGCTGGCATAAGCCTTTACTTCCGCTCCAGCCCGCGTTATAACATTAAAAATAGTGCTTTTACCACAAAGGGGCAAACCCACTATACCGCATTTCAGCATGAGGACATACCTCCTGATTATTCGATATCATCTTTTCCATGATGAGATTGCATTATAATTGTATTATACGCTTATGCCAACTGAAAAAGAAAAGGAGGTCTTTTCTTTCATGAAAAAACTATTTTTGGTGTGCTTTACGATCATTTTTACTTTGATTTCAAGCGCAACTCTTTGGGCAACTGATGTAGCTATAGAGCAGGTTCACGTCTATCCAAGAGGAGCACAGATACGACTAAAAACAAGTGTCAATGGAAAGGGAGAAATTATCCTTCCCAATACTTTTACACTCGAAAGCATTAAAGTAATTCCAGGAGATGGACTGCTTTTAAAAAACTCTCAGGTGAAAGTACGAAATAATACTCAATGGCTTCCCCCTACGCTTACCCCTTTGTCTAATCAGATTGAAGAAAAGAAAAAAGAGCTTTCAGTTCTGGAATCCCGATTAATGGCCCTTAAGCAATCTACTCTTCTTATGGAGAAAGCGGTTCCTTCAGATCTTTCTATCTCTAATATGTCTTCATATTTGAAAACAACAGAAGAAACCCGTGAAGCGAAAGAAGAAGAACAAACATCTGTAGTAAACGCTATTGAAGATATAAAGCAAATTATTGCCGATCTAACCAAAGAACTAGAAGAGAAGAAACCTCAAACACAGGGAAAGGTCATTACCGTCGAATATACAGCATTAGCCAAGGGAGACCTTTACATTGAAGCGTGGTCTAACTATGCTCGCTGGACTCCTGAATATATATTGTCTCTTTCCACAAAAGATCAAACTATACAAGGACAAATGCTAGCTAAAGTTACGCAACATACGGGGCTGACATGGGACGGTGCTATACAACTACATACCGCCTACCCGATTTCTTCAGTGGAAACGCCAGAGCTATTTCCGCTTATAGCTGATTTTAAAAAAACCACCTATCAAACTCGGAGCATGGAAAATGCTATGATGCTGAAAACAGCGGCAAAAGATGAAGCTTCCCTTGCACCTATGGAAGAAACTCTGACAGATCGTATATTTACAGCCAAAGGCAATGTAGAAGGAGATAACTCACAAACGATGCTGCTGTTAAACGAGCTTTCTTTGCCGATTACGGTTTCTATAGAATGCATTCCCGTTCTTTCTCCCCAAGCTTGGATCGTAGCCTCTACAGAAAAAGTAGAAGATCCATTGCTTGCTGGACAAGCGGACCTCTTTATAGACGGCGTGGGATCAGGCAGAACATCAGTACCGCAAGTTGCACGTGGTGAAATAATAAGATTGGCCTTTGGACAAACACCTTCGGTTACTGCGGCACGTGAGGAAATTATCCCTAAAGAAGGTAGCAATTGGTTGGGTAAGGGGAAATTAGCCCAGGGCTATACTATAAACGTAACCAACGGTTTACCCTACGAAACAGAGTTAGTTATTAAAGATAGAATTCCTGTTTCAGCTCAAGAGAAAATAACTGTTAGTGCAGAAAGTCTAGACCCTCAACCTACAGAGCAAGATTCTAAAAAGGGTTTTCTCACGTGGAAGCTAAAGCTTCGATCGGGAGAACAAAAGAAACTTTCTGTAATTTATCGCCTTTCCTTCCCCGCGGAAGAGGAAATATGGATTCAATAAACATGTGGAGAAACACCCTGAAAAGGAGCGTAAAAGAAGATGAATATAACTGTAGTTGTAGATGATTATTGCGGAACATCAAAGCTTTTAGGAGAACATGGTTTAAGCCTTTTCATTGAAACACCGAGAGGTAATCTGCTTTTTGACACTGGTAGGGGTATGGCCCTCTATCCTAATGCATCCACCCTCGGAATTCGGCTTGGCAACCTTGACGGTGTGGTTCTTAGCCATGGCCATTTTGACCATACATGGGGTTTACCCGAAATTTTAAGACGAGAGGGAAATATTCCCGTATGGGCTTCTCCCCTTTTTGATCAGCAAAGATTTGCACGAAGGGGAAAAGAAAAAGAAATTGCAGGAAGTCTTCTTCGAAAAGATGACGTAAACTTTCATTCAGTAGGTGATAGTGCCGAAATTATAGAAGGGGTATGGGCTATCACTGTTCCTCTCTCAGAAAGAAACACCGATTTTATTCCAGTAGACTCTGATCTTGTTGTTGAAGAAAAGGGAGAATTCAAAGCTGATCAGATGGAAGACGACCTCTCCCTTGTTGTTCGTGGTATTCATGGATATAGTATTATATTAGGGTGTGCACATGCAGGAAGCGTTAATATTCTCGAACGAGCTTCCCGCCTTTTTAATACCCGGGATTTTTATAGTGTTATTGGAGGCATGCATTTCAGAAGTCAGAATGAAGAGTTTCTTATTCGTTCGGCCACGGAATTCAAGGATAAATTCTCCGTGCAATACTGGAGACCATGTCATTGCACAGGATTTAAAGCAGCCTTTACACTTGGGAAAATTCTAAACGATGTGGATTGGGCCCCTTCCGGCTCTAACTACGAGGTATAAACCAACTTTAGGAGGATCTTTTTATGCTCTCATGGTCAACGTTGCCCCCCTTCATTTCCCTTCCTATTTTGATAGGGACAATACTCTTAGCTGGAGGTGGGGAAAGGTATTTTATTAGTCTTCCCTTCTGGGCGCTTTTTATTATGAGTTATATTACATGTACGTTTCTTTACGCTTTTTTCGTCACTCAAAATTATAAAGAAGGGTATATTCCTCTTCAATTTTTAGCGCAGGGAATGCTGATAACAATGCTAGCGCAACATTTAGGAAATCCTGAATCGTTGATCTGGGTGGGAGTGGCAACATCAACAGTTGGCTTTATACTTTTCGCCAACATTATTATTCGTAAACGCGAATCAGATGTTTCGGTAGATTTCAGCAAGAGCACACCGAAACCAGAAGATGTTCTTACAGATGATTCTTCTTTCTGCACCATTCCCGTACCTATTCTAGTCACGGATGAGAATGGACTTATTACGAATGCTAATGAAGCTTTTCTTTCCCTTATCGATCAAAAAAAAGAATCCCTTTTAGGGAAAATTGTCACAGAAATTATTTCTCTTGACACGGAAAAGATGGTTTTAAAAGGGAAAGAGTGGCATATTCAGCAAAAGCAGCAGGAAGGTGCATTTTTTTTCTTTCTTTCCGAGGATTCCGAGCTTAATGAAAATAATGAGCCACATAAAGGTTTTTCAGACTTATTGGATTCCGATCTGCCAATTTATACTTTTAAATATAGCGAGCGTCGTCTTCCTGAAGAGATAAGTCGGGCTCACAGATATCGACGGTGGCTTTCTGCTGCCCTTTTCAAAATGGATTTTCATAAAACAGAAACAGGACTTTTTTCTTCAGATGATGAAGATGATTTTTTCAAGGCATTTTGCAACTATGTATTTGAAAAAGTAAGAGAAAGTGATCTTTGTTTTCGGATGGGCAATAGAGAAGTGCTTGTCCTTATGCCGGAAACGCCTCAAAATGGAGCAAAAGAATTAGCTATACGATTGACACATTTTCCGAAGGATGTCAGTGAAGAATATGATATCGCCGAAACAGCACAGGTCTACTCAAGCATTACCTTTTATAATGGAAATCAAGAAACGACTGCGGAAAAAATTCTTCAAGCCTTGTACAGCAATTTAGCGTAATGGGAAAGGCAGCTTGAATAAAGTTACCTTTCCCATTCTTATTATCAACGTAAATTAAACTTCTACTGAAACTCCCAACCGACTTAAAACACCCTCGGCGAGAGAGTTAAAAAGCTCTTCATTCTTATATTTCTCTATATCGCCATGATCTGCCAGGCGTGCAAGCTCTGGGTCAATGGGGAATCGCCCGAGAGCAGGTATAGAGAACTCCTCTTCAATCTCTTGTACGTGACTCGGTCCAAAAACTTCCATCCTTTTTCCACAATCAGGACACTTAACGTAACTCATATTTTCAATAACACCAAGAAGTGGAATTTCCATCATTTGAGTCATATTGAGAGCTTTCTCCACTACCATAACGGAAAGCTCCTGAGGTGACGTAACTACGAGGAAACCGTTCAAGTCAATAGTCTGCATAACTGTGAGAGGCGCATCGGCCGTTCCAGGAGGAAGATCAACTATAACAAAATCCGTGCCATCCCATGCTACATCTTCCCAGAACTGTTTTATTACATTTCCAATGATAGGGCCACGCCATACCACTGGTTTAGTAGGATCGTCAAGAAGAAGATTGACAGACATAACTCTTATATTGAAAATAGAAGAAGCTGGAGGAACGATTCCCTCGGGGGTACCGTATGGAGCATCAGAAATTCCCATTAATTTGGGAACAGAAGGTCCCGTTATATCTGCATCGAGAATTCCTACAGAAAAACCTTTTTTCGCCAAAGCAACAGCCAACAAGCAAGATACGGAACTTTTTCCTACTCCGCCCTTACCGCTACCAACAGCTATTACGTGGCCAACATTCTTTTTCTTTTTAGCGCATCCGCTGCAACCTTCACAAGAAGATTTCCCGCAAGATTGTTCGCCGCATACATTATCTGACATTCATTTATCCTCCCCTATTGGAATCCCCTCAGAGGGGCTTTTTGTCTGTTTCTTTATACTCTTAGAGATTGTGAGCGTCAAGTTATTCACACTCTTGTCGCCATTCCTGAATAGTTGTATAGTGAGAAATTTGTCAGGAGGCGATGATGAAAAATGCAAATCCAAGCCTGGATAACATTAGGTATATTTATTACTATTTTAGCTATTATCGGAACGGGAAAACTCTCAAGAAGCGTAGCTGCTCTTCTTGGGGCAGCCTTTCTCATGGTAACACAGCTTCTTCCGGCAGATGTCGCTGTTCGTTTTATCGACTTTAACACTATTGGCCTGTTAATGGGAATGATGATTGTTGTCGGAGTCCTCTCAAAAACAGGTATTTTCCAATATATAGCCATTAAAAGTCTTAAGATGACCAAAGGTAATTGGCTTGTTACTGTTTTTGCCATTACTTTAACAACAGCAGTCCTCTCTGGTGTGCTTGATAACGTCACGACAGTATTGCTCATCAGCCCTATTATTCTTTCTCTGGCTGATATTATGAAATTCAACCCGGTTCCCCTTCTTATTTCAGAAGCTATTGCTTCGAATATTGGAGGGACGGCAACTCTTATTGGAGACCCACCAAACATTATTATTGGTTCTCATGCCCACTTTTCTTTTATGGATTTTATTGTGAATCTGACTCCCATTACCTTTGTCGTTCTATTTGTTACTGTGGGAATCATTGCCCTCATATATAAAAGAGACTTCAAGATTCAGCCCGAAGAATATGAGAAAATTCTTAAGGTTGATGAGAATGCTGCTGTGAAAAACATTCTGACTTTGAAAAAAGCCCTGATTATAACTGGTTTTATTCTTATTGGTTTCTTAAGTCATGGATTTTTACATGTTGAAGCAGCCGTTATTGCTCTTATGGGAGCATCTTTGCTTCTCGCCATCATTCCAGACAACGGAGACGAGATCATTCACAAAGACATAGAGTGGCCTACTCTTATTTTTTTCGCAGGACTCTTCATTATTGTAGGAGCCCTCAAAGAAACGGGAGTTATTTCTGCTCTCTCAAATATTTTAGGACGCCATCTCCACGGACACCCCATGGCAGCGTTACTTACCGTTCTGTGGTTTTCAGGCCTAACATGTGCTTTCGTAAATAACATTGGATTTACGGCAACTTTTGTCTATGTTATTGACGAGTTGGCTGGACAGGTGGGCATGCCCTCCGAGCCTCTTTTCTGGGCTCTTGCGCTAGGAGCCTGTCTTGGAGGCAACGGTAGCTTCCTCGGCGCAGCTGCTAACGTTGTGGTTGCAGATGTCGCCAATCGTTTCGGATATCCCATTACCTTCAAAGCATTTATGAAGACAGGTATGCTTAGTGTATTTATAGCAATGATTCTATGCAGCATTTACCTCGTTATCCGTTACAGAGCTTTTTTATAAAGATATAACTTCCCCATCAGGACTATAAAGAGGAGGAACGACCATGACTTTTTCAGGTCGTACTCCCTTTTCCTGAATAGCGTTGAGAGAAAGACGACCTGCAATGGCTCCCAGGTCAAAAGCAGGCCAATCAAGACAGTAGCACTTTAAAATTCTGGCGAGATCTGGATACCCGCAAAGAACAATATTCTCTCCTCCGCCAATCATATTTTTTTCATGAGTTGAATCTAATATATGAATAGGAAGAGCGCTCTTCATCGTCGGTTTTTCTAAAAAGTTTTCTATCCCCTTGAAGAAGGGAGATGCTCCTTCATCAACAACAAAGGGTCTCCCTTGAGCAATTTTGAGAAGTTTTTGAGCACCACGTTCCAGATCGATCATAACAGAAGACCCCAGTAGACTCTCCGTTCCAACTGAAACAAAAGATCCTTCAAATGAAATATCTGGAGTCGATCCAGCTATCCATATAATTCCATCAACATTACGCGAAAGAAGATCTCGAGCTACCAAATTTCTTTGAGAAGAAATCTCCCCTGAACATTTCACTAACAAGCTATAATTCTGTCTCGATATGACTCTGTCGAGTCCTGATAAAAAAAGTCCCACCCACGGACGTGAAAGGTCTTCAAAAACAACTCCTAACAACCCGGTACGATTGCTTGATAATCCCCTGGCCACGGCATCAGGCTGATATCCCAAAGCCTTGGCTGCCTGCCATACTTTTTCTCTTGTCGTCGACGATATGCGGGAATCACCTTTCAAGGCTCGACTTACAGTTGCCTTATTCACATTAGCTAATTTAGCTACATCTTCCATCTTTACTTTCATCTTTGGCACCTCTTTAGACTTACCCTTTTAGTGTTCGTAACATCCGCCCCCTATAAATTCTCGCAAAATAGAATTCGATGGAACATATTCAGACGATAGCGGCGGGACGAATTTCAGCATCGAAAGAAGTCGCCGGGCTTCTCCATACATGGAGGATGACTCAGATACTGTCTGCAAAAGAGGTTGCACGTACCCCTTCAATATGGCCAGTTCGTAGGGTAACGAAGAGTTAAACATAGCATCTGCACGACTTTGATAAGGGAAAATATACTCCTTCGCCCCTTTAATTACAGAAGGCCACAAATCAAGTGTCCGCTCTGCTGAATGTCCTCGCGTTCTGTTATCTCGAATCATACGTCGAAGCAGTCTATTATCGGTAGTGCTTGTTCTGTTGTGTTCGTCAAGGTTTATTCCAGTTAGCGGCGACACAAAGATACCAAATTTATTTTCTTCGGGAACAACAGCTGTAACATTTTCATTAAGGCCATGAATACCCTCGAGAATCAAAACATCATTTTTTGCTAGACGAAGAGTTGGCCCCTCAAACTTTTTCCCCTTGATAAAATCAAATTCAGGAATACGAACCTCTTTCCCCTTCAGGAGTTCAGAAAGCTGTTTTTCCAAGAGATCAAGATCTATAGCTTCAAGAACCTCAAAATCGAGATTTCCATGTTCATCCAAAGGTGTTTTTTCTCTATCAACAAAGTAATTGTCAAGAGAAATAACCGTCGGATTCAATCCACACACCTGTAGCTGTATTTTCAATCGTTTGGCCGTCGTTGTTTTACCAGATCCAGAAGGACCCGCAATAGCAACTATTTTAACTCTTTCCCGCAGAGCAATTTCCTCGGCAATACGACTTAATCGCTGTGAATGAAAAGCTTCGGAAATAAGCACAAGCTCCAGTCCCTTTCCTTGGGCTATTCGAGCATGAAAGCTATCCATCGTCCTCAGGCCCAATACCTCCAACCATTTAGCGTAGTCAAGAAAAACTCCAGAAAGTTTTTTAGAAGCTCTGAATGGAGGAAGACGTTTAGGATACGACACAGTAGGAAACTGAAGTACCATGCCCGGCGAAAACAATTTCAGTTGGAAGACACGTAAATATCCTGTCGATGGAGCGAGTGGAGCGTAATAAAAGCCGTAATTGTCTTCGCAACGATAGAGTTCTACTGGGTCTTCGGCTGCCCACATGAAAAGTCGCGCACTCTCTGGATTTCCCTGACGTTCAAAAATACGCCGTGCTTTATCGAGAGGAACAACTTCTCTTGTAATAGGAACATCCCGATTAACAAGATCGCGAAGAGCTTTCTCTACAATAAGCACATCGTCTTCTTTTAGCTCCCCTTCTGGAAGCTCCCAGTAATAGCCATCACTTATAGAGTGTTTAATAACAATTTTTTTATTTAAAGCTCTCTGCACTGCTAAAACAAGTAGAAAGCTCAAGGATCGGCGATAGACTTCCATCCCTTCAAAAGAAGAAGTATCAACAAATTCCACATCAGCATCATCGTCCACAATCCAGCCTAGTGGTCTAAGATAATTGTTGACGCGCCAAGCCACAATATGAGATCCTCCGTCAATATTTGCCTTAGAAAGAACGTCTTTGCCATTCATAGGGCTGGAGCATTCACAAATATCATGGTTACGGATACGTATCTGAAAAGACATTTTTAGCCTCCTCTCGTGCCTTTCTATCTGGTATGATTTACTTTACTACAAGAAGAAGAATACGTCTTGAGTTGTTTGGGGAGGGTAAGTAGAATGACGAAAAACAAATCTACGAAAATATATGAACAAGTCGCAGAGAAATTAAAGAATCTCATAGCCTCTGGACAATTGATCCAAGGTGATCCCCTTCCTCCTGAACGCCAGCTAATCGAAGAGCTAAATGTAAGCCGCAGCTCGCTCAGGGAAGCTTTTCGTATTCTTGAACTTGTAGGTCTTATCGAAAGTATTCCCGGAAAGGGACGCTTCGTAAGAAAATCAAGATTTGAAACACAACATTCTAAAATGCCCCTACAAGATGAAGCTATACTTGAGTTAGTTGAAGCTCGAATGACATTAGAACCAGCAATAGTTACCGAAGCAGTTAAACATGCTACTCCAAGCGATTTAACGCGCATACGCAAAATTCTGACACTGACAAGCAAAGATGTAGAATCTCTTGAACATAGAGCACAGTGCGATTATGATTTTCACTTGCTTCTTGCCGAAGCAACACATAACTTTGTTTTCGTGAACATTGTAAAGATGACTTTCAATCTTATTATGGAAACTCATGAGCGAATTTATTCTCTACTTGATGACAAAGAAATTTTTTTAAAGGAACATAATCAAATATATCAAAGCATTCTTGATCGTGATATCAAGAAAGCCCGCCGCCTGATGACTAACCATGTCAGCAGGGTATATAAGACACTGCTTGACGGCATAGCTCTTGAAGATCACAAGGAGGATATTTCTTTACTATGAACCAGAATCAAAGCATAAAAAACTATATTCTAGCCTTTATTGCCGTCATTTTCATTGCACTTCTAGCAGCCGTTTCCGTCGATAAAGTAGTCTTAAATTCTTGGAATACTGACGATTCTCTCATTGTTCGCATCGATAGGGTGGGCAAAGTCAGAGGGACAGAAAGCCCCCTCTCTTTCAACAACTCCAATGAATCTTCGGAAAGCTCCTCCAGCTCTGACGAGGGACTCTGGCAAACTGAGTACATCGACATTACCGTTACCTTTCTTAACGGAGAAAAAAAGGGAACTAAGGAAGATCTTCTCATAACTCAGCTGTCAACGTCTTCTCTAGAACTCATAGAAGAGCGTCGATACCTTCTTGTAAGTGACTTGTTCGAAGATGGAAGTATTCAATACTCTATTAGCGATCGTTATAGAATACCATGGGTCGCCGCTTTTCTTATTTTAGCCTCTGGAGGCCTAATCGCCTCTGCAGGAAAAGCCGGATTCAGGGCCCTTGCTGGCCTTCTTCTTTCTTTAGCTGTACTTCTAGGTTGGTACGTTCCAGCGCTGGCTCAGGGAATTGCCCCTGTCCCCTTCGCTATTCTTGCTGTAGGTGCCGTTTCTATTATTACAGTACTTCTTGTTGTACGAAGACCGGCTTTTTGGATCGTTGCATTTTTAGGCGCACTAGGTGGTGCTGTTGCTTCTTCTCTCGTAGGCTGGGCCATGGTCAAAACATGGCAACTCACCGGACTGGCAAGTGACAGTGCAAGTCTTTTAGCTTCTACCATCCCTGGAATGTCAATGGAGGGACTGCTTCTCGCTGCAGTTATGATTGGATCAATTGGAGCTGTTCTTGATGTTGCTATTTCTGTAACATCGACTCTTGCCGAAATGTTCTCATATGATAACAACATTGAAGGGCATAGATTATGGCAGGCAGGAATCGGAGTAGGTCGTGAAGTTTTGGGAAGTATGATTAATACGTTGATATTGGCCTATTTAGGTAGCGCGCTGCCCTTTACCATCCTCATTACAAATGCAGGAATTGATGCTACGGCACTCTTTAATGATCCCTATATAGCACAGGAACTCGTGCGAAGTGTCGCTGGTACAATCGGTCTTTTGCTAACAATTCCAATAACAACAGGGGTATGCGTCTGGTGGCTTGAGTTCCGATTACAACCTCGAAAAAAAAGTGCTTAATCTCCACCTGTAGGAATATGCTCAAGAAGTGACGGGATAAAACCATTTTTTATAATATGTTCCCAACTTGGCAAAGAAGCGAGGGAAATTTTTCTGTCATGGAATGCTTTTTGTATACTTTCTAAGAAGCGATAGGCCGATGTTCCGAAGTCTTTTGGTGATGTTAAAATCTCAGCAGTTTTTAAAGCGAGATGTTCCAAAGAAGGAGCTCCGATAATAATCTGTGCCGCCTGATTTTTAAGAGGAAAAACACATCCCAACTTGTGTTCATCTTCTTGTCGGAAAGTACCTAAAATCATTACCTGAGGTTCTCCATCAACAATTGAAGTGACTGCTGATAGTGTCCAGTCAGAGAGAAAAAGGATACTCCCAACTGGGTAAGGGATTATAACTTTTTCAAGAAGAGGGACAATAGCAGGGTCAAACTTTATTCCGGCCTCTTTACGTATAATTTTGAGAGCCTCTGCCGGAAGAAAAGCACGTCGATAAGGACGATCGCTAACCAAGGCATCGTAACTATCAGCTACAGAAACAAGTCTGACGAGAAGGGGAATCTTTTCTCCATAGAGACCTGGTAGTCCGACACGTCCATAGCCTTCCCCATTCCAATATTGATGATGATTCAAAACAATAGCTCTCGCCATGGGGTTAATACACGGAAATTCCCTTACGATTTTAAAGCCATCGTAGGGATGTTTTTTCATGAGAGCCCACTCTTCACTATTCAATGAACCTTTTTTATTGATCAGAGATGAGGGAAGCATAAGTTTGCCAATATCGTGGAAAAGTGCACCAAGGCCTATGTTGATCTTATCCTGATAAGAAAGGACAAAAATCCCCTCTTCTTCTCCTCTGCGAGACAACAACAAAGCTACAGTCATTACACCTATCATATGCTCATACGTGTACTGATCATGACTACTAATATTCTTTAAACCAAACAGTACCGCCGTAGAGTCTTCGAATATAATCGAAATGACCTGAGAAACACATTTTTGAAGACTCTCAAGCTCTTTAGCATGTAAAGAACGATTATGAACCACGTTTTGAACTATTTGAGACATATGCCCTCGCAACTGTCTTTCCATATGTTCAGGCACCAGAGACTGCCATTCACTCTCATTTATCTCAGTCTCTCCTGGCAAATAGACAAAACAAGCTTCAACGCCTCGGCGCAAAAGTTTAACTATCATCTGTTCGGTAAGGATGATTCCTGCACTTAATAAAAGTTGCCCCTCACAGCCGAGAACAGATCGAGCTAAACGCATTCCCGCCCTGAGGTGATCTGACGTAACGATAAGCGGCATTTTCCTGTCCCCTGCAAAGTCCGTAATAATTAGATACAAAACCAGAGTTCATAATAACACACATATTAAACAGGACTCTCTCTACCAAGGCCTGTTTAAAAGTGGTACTTTTGACCCTTTTAGTTGCACAAAGGTATGATTAAGGGGAGGGGATTTGCTTCAAGCAAATCCCCCGGCTGATCTATTGCAAAATGGTACGGGAATAGATCTCAAAAAGAGAGGCCGCTTCTTCTCACAGGAGAAACGGCCTCTCTTTATATGCAAAGATAAGCTTTTTGTTCCTCCTTTTCAAACATGGAAGGCTCTCTCGTTTCCGAAAAAACCCTAACGGCCCTGAACCATAGAAATTTTTTAAAAAATCTTTAGGTTGTCAGGCTCGGAGGTTCTTCATATTTTTAATAATGGTACCTCATTAAAAACAAGAAATCAAGATATACCTAAAAGATTTGCCCATAGAGGAATTGTCACTATAGAACAAAGCGTTGAAGCAGCAATAGACTCAGCCGTATAGTTTTCATCCATGCCCATGCCACGAGCAACAACGTAAGAGTTAACGGCTATGGGCATTGAAGATACAAGAACTGTCGTTTTAAGTAACATAGAGTCTACTGGCCACAGATGTAAAAAGAACCATACAATTGCCGGGAATAAAAGAAGTTTGAATAAAATGGCTTCCCATGTATCTTTGAGTAGCTCTTTTACACGCGACAATTCTAAGGAGGCACCCAACGATAACAGCGCCAAACCACTTCCTACATTGCCGAGTACCTTAAACGCTTCATCAAGCCACGCTGGTAACGGACCGGTTCCTACAAATGCACACGAAACACCTACAACACACGCCATGATAAGAGGATTTGTAAGAATTCGTTTCATTGTATCTTTTAATGCACTCAAACGAAAACTTCCAGAAAGAACAACTTGCCCCCAAGTAATGGAGATCAGTTGGTATCCAGCCATGACAACAGCAAGATACAAGGAAAGGGCCTGAAGACCAGCTTCTCCCAATGCCACGGATACAGCTGGAACACCCATAAAAATATTATTTGAACGTATAGAAACCATAGTCAGTACAGAGACTCGCTCCCTTTTTAATTTCAGGAAGCGCCCGAATAAAAGAGCGAGAGGAGGCGTAACCATAAGAGAGATATAAATGGCCTTTACGAAGTTTCCCCCCACGAGGACTTCTACGTCTGCTCCATAAGTCACTCTGAAAAGAAGTGCTGGAAGAGCAATCCAATACAAAATAAAATTCATGCCCGCAAAAGCTTCTTCCCCTACAAAGTGTCTTCGCCGTATAAACCACCCAATGCTAACAATAAGAATTATAGGAAGAACTATTAGAAAGCTACCCACCTGAAATCTCACTCCCCCTTTGTTACAAGTGGTATTATACATTGCACAGACAGAAAAGATCTGGTTACGATATAATATTCAGCAAAATATAATCAGGGGAAGGTGATGAATCCTGATGAAAGTCCCAGCACATATTTTCAGAGAATACGATATTAGAGGGATAGCCGATACAGAACTCACAGCAGAAACTGTTACAGCCATAGGAAAAGCCTATGGGACCTTCCTTCGCAGAGAAGGAATAAGAACAATTACTGTTGGAGGAGATGTACGCCTTTCTACAGAAAGAATACGTCAGAACGTTATTAGTGGTGTTACATGGGCAGGTATTAATATTATTGACATAGGTGTCGCTACATCGCCACTTCTCTACTGGAGCCAATATCATTTTAATCTTGATGGTGCCATCATGGTTACGGGAAGCCACAATCCTAAAGATATGAACGGGTTGAAGTTAGCATTTGGTAAGAGCACTATGTATGGAGAACAGATTCAAGACATTCTTTCTATGATTGAAAAAGATGATTTTGTGCAGACAGAAACACCTGGTTCAGTAAGAAAAGCCAATATCTGGAATGAGTATATAGATATGCTCGTATCGAAGATAAAATTGGGCACACGTAAACTTAAAGTTGTCGCTGACGCAGGAAATGGAACGGCAGGACTCTATATCCAAACATTCCTTGAAAAATTGGGGTGTCATGTTATTCCTCTTTTCTGCGAACCAGATGGAACATTTCCCAACCATCATCCCGATCCTCTGAAGCGAGAAAACCTCACGTCACTTATAGAAAAAGTCAGAATGGAAAAGGCAGATCTCGGGCTCGCTTTTGACGGGGATGCCGACCGCATCGGAGTTGTAGACGAAAAGGGATCGGTAGTATGGGGAGACACCCTTATGGCTCTCTATTGGCGCGAAATTCTTCCACAGCATCCAGGAGCAACCGCCATTATAGAGGTAAAATGCTCACAAGCTTTGGAAGACGAAATCCGTCGTCTAGGAGGGGCTCCGCTCTATTACAAGGCTGGACACTCTCTTATCAAGGCAAAGATGAAAGAGATTGATGCTCTTTTTGCCGGAGAGCTTTCAGGACACATGTTTTTCGCTGATGAATTTTATGGTTTTGACGATTCTTTCTATGCCGCAGGACGTTTGCTTCGCATTCTTTCAAACGATAGTCGTTCTCTTTCTGAAATGCTTGTTGATTATCCAGTCTATTACAGCACTGCTGAGGTTCGAGTAGACTGCCCCGATGAAAAGAAATTCGAGGTTATTGAAACCATTAAAGAAAAGGCACTTAAAGACCACGAAGCTATAACTATTGATGGGGTTCGAATTCTTTACAAAGAAGGTTGGGGGCTCGTAAGGGCATCAAATACACAGCCTGTTCTTGTAACACGATGTGAAGGGAAAACAAAAGAAGCTCTTGATGCCATAACAAAAGATATGAAACAACGAATGCTCGATGTGGGTATTTCAGATTTTGAATGGACATATTAAATATGTGAAATAATAACGATACGAAAAAGGGTCCTCTCAAAGAAAAACATATTCAACAAACTAAACATCGAGGACCCTTTTAGTTAATTTATATCTTTTTCCTCCACAATAAAAAGCCTTTTTCGACCCAAGTTTCTACTAGGCCTCTCTTTTCAAGAAATGCGAGATGTGCAGATATTGTCGAGAGATTCAGTACATATTGAACAGGGTTCATATCAATATTCCATGTTGCTGCTAAGTGAGCAAGAACCTCTTCGCGACTGTGTGGGTCAGAACAAGAATGCAAAACTGCGTCGTTTAAAGAAAGGATTCCCTTCCTGTTAACTTCAACGATGGGTGTAATGTCTTCTTTAATAGCTTCGGCATGACACGGAACAAACCATGATGCTTCTATTGTTTCTAGTTTATCTAAAGTAGAAAGAGTTGCCTCAACATCGAATGTAACTATAAAACGATATTTATTGATAATCTCTTCAGAAAAAACACTATCTGCTATATAGCACACTCCATCAGACGACAAAAGGCCTATCATGTTTATAAAGTGGCCAGGAAGATCAATCACCGTCAGGTCTGTATTGGGAACAACTTGCCCTCTTGTAAGTTCTGTCCCGACAACAGAGGGAACAGCTTGTAAAAACTTCGTCTGTATCCCACTAAAAGGATAGGCTCCCCATAAAATTAAAGGCTCCAAAACAGGATTTTCAATAATCGTTCTTTCGATACTACTCGCCATAATGACACATGATGTTTTTTTCTGTAAATATGCATTACCACCAATGTGATCAGCGTTGGAATGAGTATTTATAATTCCTTTAAGAGTCAAAGAGTTTTCTTGTAATAGCCGAAAAAGCTTACGCCCTGAACTCTCGTCACCACCACTATCAATAAGATAACATCCTCCCTCGCCATCCTTCCAAATACCAATATTGACACGTCCTGGTATATAACAACTTCGGTTATTTAAAATGTTAATTTCCATAAGATAATCACCTCTCAAAACTCTAATTTTTTGATAAACTTCCAATTTCCTTTTCTCCATGATAAAATGAGCTTGGTGGTTCGTACCAATAAATTTTTTGAATTTAATGGTTCGTATGTAGCGCTTTTCAGGAGGTGGGTAAAGGTGGAAGTTAAGAAAACAAAAGAGAGCTCGAAGAATATTCGTACTAAATATATGAACGATCAGAGCGACGCCTTCTCTAACGCAATGTCAGATCTTAATCAGGAACTATATCGTTGCCGTTACGATTCCTAAGACATAGTTGTCTTTAAAAAGTCGGGGCCAAAGGGCCCCTTTTTTTTATGTTTTTATACTACTTTTTCCTCAATGAATTGTTCGTGATACACCGGATTATTTTATTTTTTCAATTATTTTTCAAAAAAATGTTTGCCAGTAACCTAAAGTTGAGTTATAATTCCCGCGACAAACAGGAGGTGACGATTGTTGCAAACTGCAATCGAAGTTAAAAATTTACATAAATCGTTTGGAGACCTTCACGTTCTACAGGGAGTGTCACTCTCCGTAGGTGAAGGTGAAGTTGTTTCTGTTATCGGGCCAAGCGGCTCTGGGAAAAGCACTCTCGCCCGTTGTATCTGCCGTCTTGAAGATATTAATGATGGAGAAATATATCTCTACGGACAACGAATAGACAACGGTAAACATTCTAACAAAGAAGTAGCAAATCTTGTAGGGATGATCTTTCAACAATTTAACCTTTTCCCTCATCTTTCAGTTTTGGATAATGTTACGCTCAGCCCTATACAGATTAAGGGAATGAAAAAGAGTGATGCTGAAGATTTAGCCGTCCGTCTTCTCGAACGAGTCGGCCTTGGAGATAAAGTAAGTGCAAAGCCTACTCAGCTCTCAGGAGGCCAGCAACAGCGGGTAGCTATAGCTCGAGCTCTTGCGATGCAACCTAAAATAATGCTTTTTGATGAGCCAACAAGCGCCCTTGACCCCGAGTTGGTTGGGGAAGTTCTTGATGTTATTGCTCAACTTGCAGAGACAGGAATGACAATGGTCATTATTACCCACGAGATGCTCTTTGCTAAAGATGTTTCGGATAGAATCGTCTTTATGGCAGATGGAAATATTGTTGAACAAGGATCACCAAAAGATATTATGGTGAATCCTTCTCATCCGAGAACACAAGTGTTCTTGCAAAGGATGCTGGCCCACTTCGGGGAAGATCTTACAAAAAATCAGGGAGGTGCATACTAATGATGTTGGATTTCACGTCAATAACTCCCTATTGGCATATGTTTTTAACAGGTGCCCTCTTTACAGTAAAAGCTTCAATCCTTGCTGTTTTACTTGGATCAATTATTGGTGTTTTGATTGGTGCTCTTCGCGTTGTGCCCTTTAAACCACTTAAAAGTATTGCTGCAGCTTACATTTATGTTATCCGAGGAACACCGTTGCTCATACAACTTTTCCTCATTTACTTCGGATTACCATCTCTCGGAATTAATCTTCCGGCTTTTGCTGCTGGCATTATAGGTTTGTCTATTAATTCAGCTGGTTATGTCGGAGAGATAGTACGAGGAGGAATTGAAGCTGTGCCTAAGGGACAATGGGAAGCCGCTCAGGTCCTTGGCCTTTCGTACTTCAGAACAATGCGACACATTATTCTTCCTCAAGCTATACGAAATATGCTTCCGGCTTTCGGGAATGAATTCGTCACTCTTATAAAGGAATCATCCTTATTATCTACACTCGCCATTGCTGAATTGACAATGGTAGGGCAACAGGTTCGAAGTGTTACCTATGCTTCTTTTGAAACTTTCATTATGGTGGGACTCATCTATCTCTGTTTAACAAGCTGTACAAGTATTGCACTTCAATTTCTTGAGAAACACTGGCAAGTTAATTAAAATCATAAAAGAAGAAAAAAGCGAGGAACTTTTCCTCGCTTTTTTAATGCGGATATGTTGTTGTTTCTCTTCGTTTGCCGTAAAGTTCCATTTCCCTCATCGCTTCTTTCGCCTCTAAATACCCCCAAGAAGCAGATATTATTTCCCGTATAGAAAGTTTTCTCTTTTCACGAAGTTCATTCCAAAGGTGAAGAGGAAGATAGAGCCAAATTCTGAATACTGTCTCAGACTTCTCGAAAGATTGCTCAGAAAGAACAAGATAACCAGAACGGCTAAATAACACTACAGGTCGAGAACGTTGAGAATTCATGCGTTGGAGATCATCAAGAGTAAAGGACAAATTTTCCAGATCAGCCAATTCTTTTCGGCCAGGCAAATCTGTTAAGGAGAACCATAAATGTACTCCTTGTGCAACTTCATCAAAAAGGCTTCCAACACTTTTCAGCCATGCCTTTATACGGGCAACTGACGTATAATCATTTCTCGCCAAGGCAAAACGTATACCCCAGTAGGCTTGTTTTACAGATAAATCTCGCTCTATAAGATCTAAAATAAACTGCTCATCTTTGAGCGTTTCTTCTGTTATAACATCAGCCATTTCGTTACGAAGCAATCCTTTAAGAATCAAAACCGCAGGCATATGTTCGCCAGGAGGCTCTGTTTGCGAAAGTAACAATTTACGAAGCTCAGCGACAACTTCTTCGCTAAGGGAAATGGGACGAAGACCCTCTACAGACAATATCAGAGGCTTATTCTGATACAAAAACACCTCTGCCATTTGTTCTTCTCCGATTTTTCCCCACACCCACTTTTCAAGGTTTAAAGAAGATGAGGTTCCTATTAAAACCCTGTTGTACGGGAGGAGAAGAACAACGTTTGGAGCTTCTATCTTCGGTAGTCCAGAAATAGTCATTGCATCTGGAAGCCTTACAATGTTACCAGTAGACATTAATTCATAGATCACCGAAATCCCCTCCTTTCCTAAAGAAGCATACCACGAGGGGATAACGTTATCAAGGTAAACGGGTATGCCAACGACGATGGAGCCAAAGCCATTGATCTGGATGCCTGCATACCATTTTTTCAAGAGTCTCATCTGCCATATGAGTGATACTCTCTATTCTTTCTTTCCTTTTCCCCTCTGTAGGCAGACACAACGGCGGAGAAATTATAATCTGATGCTTAAAAGGTGAAACACGATATGAAATTACAGGAACGATAGGCGCGTTAGCCATAAGAGATATTGCAGCAGGCCCGTTCACAGTCGTACATTTTTGCCCTAAAAAAGTTGAGGCAATCCCTGAAGGCCCTCCGTCCTGGTCAGCTAAAACTCCTAAAAAAGCACCATTCTGTACTAAACGAACAGCTTCTTTCATTACAAATCTTTTCTTCAATGTCTGAAGACCAACACGGGAACGATACTTTTCAACAACATCTGCTACGTCTTCATCGTCTGGATCTCTTACTATGGCATAAAGAGGGTAGCCCCGTTGACATAACCATGCTGCCAAAAGTTCCCAGTTACCCAGGTGCCCTGTAAGAATAACAGCACCTTTATTCTCTTTGGCCAGCTGCTCTAATATTTCTTCACCTTCAACGTCTACTACCCAATCGAGAACATCTGCTGGATTATCAACTAACGTTAAAAATTCTGTAACAGTCCAGGCAATATGACGATACACGCCAGAAAGAGTTTTATCTCTCCATCCCTCTTCGTGAGGGAAAGATGATTTTGACATATTTTCGAGAGCAACAGCTTTCCTGGGATGAAACCCTCGAAGAAGTCCGTTCAAAAGGCTGGCCGTAACGTGAGCTCTCCATCCTTGAGCAGTAAATTTTTGAAACAATTCCAATAAATAAGAGCCTGAACTCACCTTTATACACCGTCTTCCTGAGAATAAAGTGACATGAGGGCCTGAAGCCCCCTATCAATTGCCCATGAAGAAAGAAGATAATTTCTCCCCTTCAGGGCATGTTCTTTCCCCATAGAATCAAAAGCACTCTGGAGAGTATGAAGAAGTTCCCTCTCGTTTTCCTGAGATGTTATCGTTATATAACCTTCCCTGCTCAAAAGCTCATCAAGGCGCTTCGAAGGGGTACTTATAATAGGAACCCCCAATATGGTCGCATGAGCCGCCAACAAAGCAAGTGAAGGAGAAGAAGATAACAGTAAAAGCGCACCACCTCGTTGCCCCATATAAGATGATACGAGAGAAGAATTGGGAAAGATTCTACCTGGCCACATATTCGCTTCAGGAAAGGGAATTTTAAAAAGAGGGGCTTCCCACGCAGATAAAACATTTTTATACCAACGATTTTTTTTGTGAGGGGAACCTGCCATGTATAGAGAAGGAGTTCCTTCACAACTATTTCTTTCAGACATTGTCCAAGCAATCTTCGATTCAAAAATAGGCGGAATATATGTACTCATTTCATCCTCATCAGAAGAGAAGAATGTTAAATGAGTTCCTCTTGAAGGTACTGTTTTTTCGCATAATCCATAAAATAAACGAGAACGAAGGGAAAGGAAGGAACCCCACCATGGAGTTCCTCCCCAAAAGTGCCATACATTACCTTGAGAAAGCGCCACCCAAAGTTTCTCTCTCTCCGTTAAAGAAGACCAACATTCTGTTGATATGAAAGATCTATCTAATTCTTCTTCCGCATATATAGAGAGAGCTATTCCACGTTCTCTCATATTCCGAGCGAAGGAATAAATAATCGCAAGTTCCCACGTTGGAAAGTTTTGAGAAAGAAACCATATTGGTGACAAAAATACTACCTCTTTATCTCAATAAGGAAAAATCTTTTTTTACCGAGACGAACGAAGATATGGCGACCGCCAATAAGATGATCTTCATCAATAGAAGCAGCTTCATCTTCAATTCTGTCTCCGTTAATATATACTCCGCCACCACGAAGAAGACGCTTAGCCTCCCCCTTGCTCTTACATGCTCCTACAGAAGCAAGGATATCTACTACCGCAACAGGAAGAGCAACATCAAGAGTTTCGTATGGGACCTCTTCTGCAAGCATCTCCATCATTTCTTCCGTCATGTCTTCGTGCGTAATTTCTCCGCTAAAGAGAATTTCACTTGCTCGCGCAACTGTATCAGCTGCATGAGAGCTATGAACCAAAGCTGTTACTTCCCAAGCTAAACGTTTTTGTGCCTCACGTTTTTCAGGAGCAGCAGCATGTTTCTCCATAATTGCTTTAATTTCATCCAAAGGCAAGAACGTGAAGAATTTAAGAAGTTTTTCGACCATCTCGTCTTCAGTATTAATCCAGAACTGGTAAAATCGGTATGGAGATGTTCGTTTAGGATCAAGCCAGACTGCTCCACCTTCTGTCTTCCCGAACTTAGTTCCTGAAGATGTTAAAAGCAAGGGGTTGGTCCACCCATAAACTTGTTCACCTTTTCTTTTGCGAATAAGATCTATGCCAGAAACTATATTCCCCTGCTGATCGTTTCCACCCATTTGAACTTGACATCCGTAACTCTCAAGCAGATGCATAAAGTCAAAAGCCTGCAGGAGAGTATAAGAAAATTCTGTATATGAGATACTCTTCTCAGGATCGTTGAGACGAGACTTTACGTGCTCTTTATTAATCATATAATTCACTGAAAAATATTTTCCCACGTCTCTTAAAAAATCAAGAAAGGAAATACTTTTCAGCCAATCATAGTTATTAACGATAATGGCGGAATTCTCACCACAATCAAAATCCATAAAATGCTCGAGCTGTTTTTTTACACCTTTAATATTTTCCTGAACAGCTTCTGGAGAAAGGAGATTTCTTTCTTTGCTTTTCCCTGATGGATCTCCAATCATTCCAGTTCCTCCACCGGCCAGACAAATAGGTCTATGTCCCATACGTTGCAACCAGCTCAGAGTCATAATAGGAATAAGATGTCCCACATGAAGGCTGTCAGCTGTAGGATCAAAACCTATATACGCTGTAATCCTTTCTCCCGTGTTAAAAAAAGCATCCAAATCTTCTGGATGACTACACCATTCCACTAGACCTCGCTCTTCTAGAGCGCGGAAAGCATTGACCATCGATACATATCCTCCCGTTTTATATAATTCAATAATTTTACATTTCTGTTTTTTCTTCAGATTCTTCGTCTGTATCTTGTGGGATTGTCCACTTTAAGGAACCTTCATCAATTGTAGGCATCACTAATGAAATTTCTCCCACTTGACGCAGCTCTTCCGCTGCTTTCGTCAATTCATCTGCATTGATCCCTACATCGCTTCCCAACTTGTCTGCCATAGCACTCGCCCGTGCAACAACATCAAGGGCATCTGCAAGACGTTCCCCATGAGCGTACCCCCAAGCAAAGGCTCCACCACTATTTTTAAGGGAAGGGATAGCGTTGTTGATCTTTTTCTCAACCTTTATATCACTTTTCTGAATAATGCCAAGAACTGCGAGGTCATCTCTTGCCGCTCCCAAAATAGTGAAAGGAACGCTGGCGGTTCCCCCTGTATGAAACCCTTCCAGGCTTTCTATTGACGGAACAAGCATTCTCCACTCCTGCGACCAGAATTCGTTCACAAGCTTTACGCCCGCTGTTCCTCTATCTGGTAGTTGTAAAACAAAGCCTGGCAAAGAAAAGAAAATAACCTTACTATTACCTGCGACTGTAAGGCATACGGGTCCATGAAGCAACGTTAAGAGTTCCTCAGCAGAAAAAGGAAATTCTTCTGGCATTTCCTTAACCAACTCACTTGCCATTTCCGTTTCTCGGATATCAGGAATATTGATACCTGCCGCTAAAAGAAGAGGTTCGGGGGCAATTATTCTCTGATTCCACTGAATTGGCATAAGTTTTTCATAAAGGGTAGCGGGAATAACACCGTCTATACCAGATGTTTTCCAACTCAATTCTCCCTTTTCATCGTTCTTGTACCATGATGCATTAAAAATAAAGGGGACAAGCGATACTTTCACTCCATCTAACGAAAGAAGCTGAGAGAGCAACCCCCCGTCGTAAAAACGGAAATGGTTTTTCCAATCAGAAGAGACCTTCCATTCCATATCCAAATTCTCTTTAGTCTTGTGAAGAACATCTTTCATTAGTTGAAGTCCTTCTTTTGATGTCGAAAGAAGAGAAAGTCCACCATCAACATCCATGTATAAAGAAGGAATTCCGTTTTTCCATGTCAGAAGGGTTATATTATTTTCATCTTTACTTAAGGTCAGTCTTTCTTCAAGATTTTTCCATTCGGCAGGGAGTTCAGCCTTCTTTAAATTTTCCGTAACAGAGACACTGAATAGAGCCGAAGCGTAAAGATGAGGTTCGTTTTTATCCCAAGCAACAAGACATGCGCTATCCTTTGAAAATGAAAGAATGGGAGAAACACCCTGAACGGCCAACAAAAATGGACGAGCCTGTCCAGACTCTTCAAGAAGCTCTTCTGGAAAATCAAATTTGAACGAGGCTCCGTCTCCCTCTAGATAAACATAGGGAGATGATGCTTCAGGAACAGGAATAGACTCTGTTATGGATCGTTGTTCAGGTTCTTTACCTACTAAAAAAATGACAAGGGCAATGATTGCAAAACAGAGTCCGAAAGCACTCCAAAAAAACAGTCCTTTCCGCATAGTATTCTCCCTCCCTGCGGTAAAAATAAGACTATAAGTGTATCATAAGCTCTAAACGGCTTAAAAGCCAGAGAAGCCAGTTTATCCTATTCCTTTTCTTCTACAATTCCCGCTTTCTGACTAACTGTTTCAAGAAGAACAACCGTAGATTGAAGCAAAGGAATTAAATCTCCCGGATCTTCTGCCTTATCTGCTTTTGTTCGAATAGACGCTGCTAATCCTGAAATATTGGCAAGAAGAGTGTTAACTTCCTCACAACGTTTTTTTTCTATACAAATAGGAGAAATAACCGACGTGGTTATATCCTTCTGCGGTGTCAACTCAAACTCCTCACCAATAACTGGGACAACTGCTTTCAAATTATTCTCCTGAAGAGATGCTGCTAAAGCCTGGGATGATTTGGGTTCGCCGTGGGTTACAAAAAAGACAGGCGATGTTTCGAAATTTCCAGCCCATGCTAAAAGATCTTCCCGATCTGCGTGAGCAGAAAAGCCATTTATAGTATGAAGTTGTGCATTTACTGTAACCTCTTCACCGGCTATTCGAAGTATCTTCTCACCATCGATAATGCGACGACCCAATGTTCCACGAGCCTGATACCCCACAAAGATAATTCTATTATCGGGGTTCCATACTCCATGCTTTAAATGATGCACTATTCGTCCACCGTTACACATTCCACTTCCGGCCAAAACAATGGCGTGCTTTATATCGTTAATTCTCCGCGAATCTTCAACACTTTCTACATAATGAAGTTGATTCGGAGTAAAGGGATCATCTCCCTGTTTTACATGATTCTGTATCTCCCCGGAAAGAAGGCTTAAATGACTATTATAAATTTCCGTCGCCTTGACTCCCATGGGGGAATCAAAAAAGATGGGAACGTTGTCTCTTAAAATACCCTCTTTCTGCAACAACATCATTTCGTAAAGAAGACGCTGTGCCCGATCAACAACAAATGTAGGGATCATAACTTTGGCTTTAGACTTTAACGCCTCCGTAATGACCTGTCTGAATTCTTCTCGTGTTTCCTTGTTCGATTTATGCGATCGATCTCCATATGTGGATTCAATAATGACATAATCAGCCCGTGAAATATCTGCAGGGTTGCGTTCCATTACTGTCTGTTGAGGCCCCAAGTCTCCGCTAAAAACAACTTTTACTTCTTTTCCATCTTCTTCCATCCAGACTTCTATAATGGCACTTCCGAGAATATGGCCTGCATCACGGAAACGAACGGTAATGCCAGGTGCCACTTCAATTTTATCGTCGTATGTAGCCGGAGTTAAAAGATGAGCAGCCTTTTGGGCATCTTCTTCTTTATAGAGTGGCTCGACAGGAGGTAGTCCCTTTCGTTCGTTCTTTCGAGTCTTCCATGCCGCTTCTTCCTTCATTAAGCGAACTGAATCCTGCCATAAGACACTGACTAATTCCACAGTAGGAAGTGTCGCCCAAATTTTTCCCTTAAATCCCTTCTGTACTAAAAGAGGAACTCGCCCAGAATGATCTATATGAGCATGGGTAAGCAAAACAGAGTTAAGACTCGAAGGAACAAAATCAAACTGTGCTCTATTTTTCTCGTCGTCACCTTTTCCCTGATACATACCGCAATCAATCAATACTCGACTTGATCCACATTCAAGCAAATAGTTCGAACCAGTTACTTCTCCTGCTGCGCCTAGAACTTTTAATCTCATACTGTTCGCCCCGTATGGGCCTGCCTCCCTTCCTAATCCTAATTCTCATCGTTGTCTTGTACAATAGGTACAAGACAACGCAAAAGAGTTCCTTTGCCTGGTACCGACTCTACTTCAAATTCACCTCGAAGCGTCGTTATACGTTCCATAATGTTCGCTAATCCGCGATGACCGTTAAGACGAAGTTCTTCATAGCTTTTATTAGGTTCAAAACCTTTTCCGTTATCCTGAATTTCAAACATCACTGTCGTATCATCAAGTTGGCTTACTTCTCCCTTTACCTGCGTCGCCCTTCCATGATGCACAGCATTCGAGACACCCTCTTGAAATATTCTGAAGAAGGCCAACACAACTTCCGACGGCATGTATATCTGCTCGTCTACATCTATTGTCACATCAATGGCATTATGCCTAGATAAACGATCGGCCAGTTCTGTAAGAGCATGCTCTAAACCGAGATCAAGCCATGGAGGTGAAAGTTCATCGCAAAGTTCCCGCAAATCCCTTACGGCTATCTGAGCCGCTTCTTCAGCCAATTTTAAATGAGACGTCTCTCCAGAGGGACACGAATTCATATTGAAAAGACGCATCTGCTGGATCATCGCCGTAATATCCTGCAGCGGGCCATCATGAATATCTCTGGCTATCCTCTTCTTCTCTTCTTCCTGCACGCTTACAACATCATGAACGTAACGATTCCTTAAATCGTCACGCTCAATAGCTGTTTTGGCAAGACGGTAAAGTGCTCTGCGAAGACGTCCAAGTTCAAAGACTGCTTGCGGATCATCTTGTTCTGGCAATTCCTTTCCCCAGATGAGAGAATCAACTTCTATTACCATTTTTCGAAGAGGAAGAATCAACCAGTGCCACATCGCCCATACGGCAATAAGAGTGGTCAGTGTCATGAGCACGATGAGAACAGGCCAAATATGCCCAAAGCGAAGCATTGGACCGATAAGCTGACGCCACGCCACAGCAGCAATAACTAGATGGTTGCCCCCATCTAAAGGATACACAGCTATTGTATAGCGATCTCCCTGGCGATCACGAACCTCTACCGCACGCCCTATAGGGATACGCGGGTCCCAGATGGCTGCCAAGTTGCTAACGCCAGGAGAAGCCATCAAGATTTTTCCTTCTGACGTTATTACAGCCACCCATCCAGGCAAAGAAGGCCCCCACGAAAAGACTCGAAGTTTCTTTACTATCGATGAAAAAGAATCTCTTCCCCCCCACAATGGTGGTTCGAGATTAAGCCATGATGCTACATTCTCAGCCAAATCCTCAACATATGAATGGGTAACAGCCTCCATAGCCCATTCCTGATGAATCATAGCAACACTTGAAACTACAAGAACAGCCATGGTCGGCAAAGTAATGGCCAAGACAAGAAGCAAGAGCAGATGACGCCTCATTCCAGCAATTCCTCAAGAGTAACAACACCATATTTCAGCGCTAAAAGAAGCGCTTCCGTTTTATTTCGAGCTCCAAGTTTGTCGTAAATGGAAGCCAGGTGAGTTTGAACAGTTCGCTCACTAATAAAAAGTTCTCCTGCTACTTCTTTGCTCGACAATCCCTTCGATGCCAAAACGAGAACTTCCCTTTCTCTTGCAGAAAGAGACTCTGGCACAAGCTCTCGCTCACCCACAACTGTAGCAACTTCAGAGTCAAGGTAAAGCCCTCCCTGTACTACAGTCTGAATAGCTCGAATTAAATCTTGTGGCGTCGCAGTCTTTAAAACAAATCCGCGAGCCCCTGCCCGCAAAGATGCAACAACATACTGATGAGCATCATAAGAGGTAAGCATTACCGGAATAACTGGAAGCTTCTCTTCTTTAATACGTCGTGCTATAGAAACACCATCTTCACCTGGCATTCGTATGTCAAGCAAAGCTACATCTGGTTTAAGTTCATTAATAAGCTTCCACGCTTTTTCCCCATCATCTGCTTCTCCAACAAGCTCTATGGTGCTCTCTTGTTGAAGATACGCAGAAAGACCCGCTCTGGTAAGGGGATGATCGTCTGCCAATATGACACGTATTGTCATAGTACTCCCTCCAAGGTCTATATATCTCGCTTAATATTTTTGATTCCCTTTTATAATAGCGAATCGACCTTATTTGACAATCAGCGAATTGACTGAACTATAGCTCCGCCGTTATTACGCTAACCCCAATCCGAGTTCCTGCTCGATGGGACGAAGTGCCTCTAAAACTCCGTTAACCATTTCTTCTAAATTCATATCGAGCAAATCTACTCCCTTTTGGATTACATCACGATCGACACCCCGCGCAAATGCCTTATCCTTCCATTTTTTCTTTACTGACTTTACGGTAAGATCCTGAAGAGACTTGGAAGGTCGAACAAGGGCTGCAGCAATAATAAGACCAGTCAACTCGTCAACGGCAAAAAGTGTCTTCTCCATAAGAGAACGAGGTTCCACATCTGACGTTATTCCCCAACCATGGGCTTGAATAGCTCTGATAATATCGTCAGCATATCCCTTTGCCTTGAGCCATTCAGCTGCAAGATGGGTGTGCTTCTCAGGCGTTTGCTCAGTCTGTTCCCAATCAATATCATGAAGCAAACCGACAAGCCCCCACTTCTCTTCGTCCTCTCCAGCTTTTTTAGCGAAATATTTCATGGTCGCTTCAACAGCCAGAGCATGTTTAATGTGAGCGTCTTCGTTGTTATATTCTCTCAAATGTTCCATAGCCTGTTCACGAGTAAATGTCATAATATTCCCCTCCTAATCTATATTCTAACCTTATTGATCCAAGAAGGCTTTGAGAGCTCCATCCATCTCCTGAAAAACTTCCTCAGAAAGCTGACATACTTCCAATTTTGCTTCTTGGCGCATTTGAGCCGCCAATGGGTCGGGATACCCGAACACAAAGACAATCCGATGGATACCCGCGTTTATAATGGCCTTGGTACAAAAGGAGCAAGGTTCATGGGTACAGTAGAGAACCGCACCCTCGGTACTAGTTCCTACAGCAGCCGCTTGGGCAATTGCGTTTATTTCTGCATGGGATCCCCTGCATATCTCATGTCGTTCTCCTGAAGGGATACCTAATTTTTCTCTTAAACACCCTACTTCTGAGCAATGGGGTAATCCTTTGGGAGCTCCATTATAACCAGTACTGATAATTTGAAGATCTTTAACGATAACAGCCCCGACCTTTCGCCGTAAACATGTTCCCCGAGTAGCTGCCACCGCAGCAATCATCATAAAATACGAATCCCAATCTGGACGATGAAATGTCATCATAACCTCCATAATGTTTAAAGTGTTTAAAGTTTTCAATTAATCGACATTATATCATTCAAAATATATCTGCACTGTCATCCGTCGCTATGGTACTATCAATTATATTCCCTCTATAGGAGGACTTTCGTGAAAAAATTGAGGCGGATACTTCCCAAAGACAAAAAAACAACATCATGGTGCCTTTATGATGTCGGAAATTCGGCTTTTGCAACAACAATCATGGCAACCATACTTCCTGTTTATTTCAAAGAAATTGCGACACCCTTTCTTAAAGGCAATCTTTCCACTGTATATTGGGGATATGCTTCTGCTTTAGCCCTACTATGCAGCGCCATCGTCGCACCTCTCCTCGGTGCCATTGGAGATATCAGCCAAAAGAAAAAAAAGATGTTGGGCCTCTTTACATTATTGGGGATTATCTCTACAGCTGCACTTTTTTTTGTACAACACGGTCACTGGAAAGCCGCGCTTTTTTTTATGGTTCTAGGTACAATTGGTTTTTCAGCCTCTATGATTTTTTATGACTCTCTCTTGCCTCACATTGTTCCTCTTAATGAAATAGATATGGTTTCCTCTCAAGGCTATGCCCTTGGATATTTAGGTGGTGGCATATTGTTAGCCATCAATCTAGTTATGATCTCTATCTTTCCAGGAACACTCGGCCCCCGGCTCTCTTTTCTTTCCGTAGCTCTTTGGTGGGGACTTTTCTCTATACCTCTCTTTATTTTTGTACCTGAGCCCTACGCGAAACCTCCTATTAACAGGCGTCATAAATGGATTGCAGGAGAAGCCTGGCTTCGCCTTCGACAAACATTTTCTGAAATTAGAAAATATCGCGACTTATTCAGATTTCTTATAGCTTTTTGGTTTTATAATGACGGCATTGGCACCATGATACGGATGGCTGCCATCTATGGTGCCAATGTAGGTATTTCCAAGCTTCACCTCGTAGGAGCGCTTCTTATGACCCAATTTATAGGCGTGCCGTTTTCCCTTTTCTTCGGTCAATTCGCTTCAAAGGTCGGAAGCAAAAAGGCTATTCTTACAGGGCTGAGCGGCTATGTTTTAATCTCTATAGGCGCCCTGTTTTTATCAAAAGCATGGCATTTTTGGCTCTTAGCTCTTGCCGTAGGAACAGTTCAGGGTGGAACGCAGGCTATAAGCAGAAGTTTATACGCCAGTCTTGTTCCTCCTTCGCGTAGTGCCGAGTTTTTTGGCTTCTACGACATTTCAAGTAAATTTGCAGGAGTAATGGGGCCTGCACTTTTTGGCTTCATTACCCATATTACAGGATCAAGTCGAATGGGCATCGCTGTTATAAGCATAACATTTATTATAGGAGCCATTATTCTTTTTGGAGTTAATGTAATGCGAGGTATCAAAAATGCATCGCTCCAAAATTCTTTATAAGCATTTTTGCTGAAAGGTGGTGCTGGTTTTGAATCGTTTTCTTGTTGTTTCCACAGGAGGAACAATAGCCTCTGCGCAAGGAGAAGATGGCCTTGCCCCTGCGTTAACAGGTAATGAGCTTTTAAACTATATTCCTGCGTTGCAAGATTTCGGAGATATTGATATTCACGATCTACTTTCTAAAGACAGCTCGAATATGTCGCCCTTCGATTGGAAAAGAATCGCGTCTTTTCTTCTCGAACAAGAGAGAAATTACGACGCCTTTATTATTCTTCATGGAACAGACACTATGGCTTACACAGCTTCTGCCCTTTCTTTCATGATTCCCTATTTTTCCAAACCTGTAATTATTACAGGCTCAATGCAACCTATCATAGTTCCAGGAACAGACGCGGTAGACAACATTTATACGTCTTTCCTATTTGCCCAGGCCATGGTAGAAAACAAGCGTAGAGGAATAACTATCTCTTTCGGAAATCAACTCATACATGGACCTCGATCTCAAAAAATTCTAAGCCATGACTATACAGCCTTTTCAAGTATTAACTATCCTCATTTAGGCCATATTGAAAGAGGGAAAGCTTTATTAACACATGTACCTAACCTAGAAATGGAACCTTTTCCGTTACGTACGAAAAATCATGATTTCGACCTTGAAACAGCTGTCTTTCTTGTAACTCTTTTTCCTGGATTTCCCGCCAAGTATCTGGAATATGTTGTTAACATGGAACCTAAAGCTATCGTCATAGAAGCTCTCGGTCTTGGAGGTGTCCCTTACCTTGGAGAAAGCTTGCTCCCTCCGTTGAAAATTTCTCAAGATATGGGAATACCCGTCGTCATCACCACTCAATGTGTCTATGGCGGCGTTGATTTGAATGTGTATGAAGTTGGACGAAAGACCCTCAAAATGGGGGTTATTTCAGGAAAAGACATGACGCGAGAGGGCATTATTACTAAACTTATGGTTTTATTACCTCATATACGTCCTTACGAAACTGAAAAATGGTTACACACTAATTTTTGCGACGAGATTACTCTCGAATAGAAGACGATACGCCATCATTGCATTGTTCAATAAGTTCAGCTATATGTAGTTCTGAACGGATTCCAAAACGGGTTAAAGCAAAATCGTACCGTGTAGGATCGCGGGGAGCTATTTTCTGAAAGGCACGAGTTACTTCTATAACGGTTTTTAAATCAGCCTGTTTTCGTTCTGTAAAATGAAGAGACCTCGCAATTTTATGCATATGTGTATCTATTGGAAAATATAGATCAGCAGACGAAATAGCAGACCATCCACCAGGATCAACAGCATCGTGCCGTACCATCCACTTAAGAAAAAGAAAATAACGTTTGCAGGCACTCCCATCAGCAGGTGAAGCGATAAGAGAGGTTGCTCCTCCTGCTGCTTTTTTTATGCTATCTGCAAAAGCAGTCAATCCATCAAAAATGCTACTGTTTGAAGACAAACAAGCAATAATGCACTCTTCCAGAGATAAGTACCTTTTCAAAATTTTCTGTACCCCTAATAAAAACTGTACCAATTCACTGCCCGAAGTAAAACGATGTCTAAAATCAGAGTAGAGCCTTTCCAACTCTTTTTCGGACGTAGAAAGTATAAAAGAAGCCGGTTTATCTCCCATGGGGGTAAGGACTTTGCTTACACTGTTATGAATCTGCTGAACTCTTCCGTATGCAAGAGATGACGCTATAAGCGCCACAATCTCTCTATCTCTTACATCTGCATACCTCCGCGGGAACTCCACGGGGTCTGGATAGATAAGTTCGGCTCGTGTGTAGGTCTTATATATATTTTCCAACACGGTATGAAAGCATTCAGGGGAGAATTCTCCCCTGAATGCTGATATCGCTACTTTATCAGGCTTTATTTGCTTCATAAATTGCTTCAGCTACGCTCTCTCCCATAGCAAAACATTCATGTAGATCGCTTTCCCGGGGAACATATTTTACCTTTATTCCTGGATGAACGATGTTGATCTTCATAGCTTCCAATTCTTGGTTGAGAAGTTTAAGCGATTCGCCTGCCCATCCGTAAGAACCAAAAGCAGCTCCAACTTTTTTTATGGGACGTAATCCTTTCACGTAGCAGACAAGATCGGCCATTCTCGGTAAATATCCAGTATTTAATGTCGGGGAACCGAGAAGGAGTCCTCTCGCATCAAGAATTTCTGTCATTACATCGCTATGGTGCGTCACCCGTAAATCCATAACATGAGTTTCGATACCTTTATTGATAAGCCCCTCTGCAATATGGCGTGCCATGTTCTCTGTACTATGCCACATCGTATCGTATGTTACTACAGCTTTATCGAGACATTTCCCTTCAGCCCATTTACGATATGCAGATAAAATTTCAGGGATGTGGCTTCTCCAAATAATGCCATGGTCTGGGGCTATCATATCTATTTCTATATTCATAGATCCTATCTCGTCAAGTTTCTTAAGCATTATGGGAGAATAGGGTAATAGAATGTTCGCATAATATTTAGCCGATTGGTGCATCAACTCTCCCCAGTCAGCTTCGTCATCAAAGCGAACACTTGTGGAATAATGCTGGCCGAAACCATCGTTGGAAATAAGAACGCGGTCTTCCTTTATATACGAAAACATGCTATCGGGCCAATGAAGCATACGCGCTTCAATAAAAGAGATAGTTTTTCCGCCGAGAGAGACTTCATCTCCTGTGGCAACAATCTGCAAGGGCCAACTTTCAACAACATCTCCAAAGTGAGCTATAAGTGCATCTTTGCAGGGTTTAGAAAGAAAAATTTTCTCAGGTTTTACTCTATCTACAACCATAGGAAGACTACCTGAATGATCCATTTCCGCATGATTGACAACAATGTAGTCAATCTTCTCTACGTCTACTATTTCTTCTAATCTCTCTATAAATTCGTCAAAGTGGGTTGTCTTTACTGTATCGAAAAGGGCTATTTTATCTCGCCCTTTAACAACATACGCATTGTACGTTGAACCTTTTTCTGTAGAATACCCATGAAAATCCCTTAAGGTCCAATCCAAAACGCCTGCCCAAAAAATACCAGGTTTTATCTCAAGTGGTGTCATTCTTATCCTCCTTGCTCTTTACCTATTAAGATTATTCTTATTTTATAGTATTGAATATAGCTGAGGGAGCCTTATCTGGAGATTTTCCCTTTTTAATAGTGTGATAATCTGCATAAAGCAAGGGTTTACCTTCTTTTATAACCTCCGCGGCTTCAACTTGCGCTATAAACAATTTATGGGTATGAACTTCTGTTACAGAAAGAACACGTGCTTCAATAGAAGCCAACGAATATTCTGTAACTATGGGAATTCCTGTTTCTCCTCTTTTATATATACAGGCACTGAACTTGTCAAAATCCCGTCCGCAACGGAAGCCAAATACTCCTATAAATTTTAAGGGAACTGTTTCTTCCAAAACTGAAATCGATAAGCGTCGACTTTTTTCAAGTAATTCCGTAGTGTAATTATCTCTATGAAGACACGCAGCTATACAGATAGGCTTACTTGTCAGCTGTATCAAAGCATTGAGAATTTGTCCATTTTTTTGACCTTCATATTCCGTACTTAAAATATACATCCCATAACTTAAAGAGAAAAGAGCTTTGGCATCAATATGCGCCATGGTGTAACCCTCCCTTTTCACAAGAAAGGGGCACAAGCATAATCTGCTTTGCCCCTTGATCATCTATTTCTTCGTTAATAATAGGAAGTTATTCTTCTTCAGTTGCAAGTGGAGTATATACCCTTGCTCCCAATTCTTTATCAAGCATATATATGCCATGCTTAGACTCAGAAACAAACTCTAGTTTATGAATAATTTCTTCAGCATTTGCTTCTTCTTCCACTTGCTCCGTCACATACCACTGAAGGAAAATGTTACTTGCATGATCTTTCTCTTCTATGGCAAGATCAACTAAGTCATTAATGCGCCGAGTAACATAGCGCTCATGGTCAAGTGCCGCTTTGAAAACATCAATACATGATTTCCATTCAAAGGGAGGCTCGGCAATAGCCTGTAACTTTACTCTTCCTCCACGCTCTACAATGTGATTATAGAATTTCATTGCATGGTCTTTCTCTTCTAAAGCCTGGATATGCATCCAATTTGCCATGCCCATAAGATTCTCTTCTTCAAAATAGGCAGCCATAGCTAAATATAAATAAGCGGAATAGAGCTCTGCATTAATCTGATCGTTTATTGCATCCTGCATTTTTTTAGATATCATATTCTACTTACCTGCCTTCCATAATCCATGAACATTACAATATTCTCTACTCATCTCTGGAGTAATTTCACCAAATTCTGCTTCGGGATCCTCTCCTGGGTTCAGGAATTGACGATAAATTTTATCTCCAGATATAACCTCAATCCATTCAATGTAATGCTCGTCTTTCATCGGATGAGGAACACTTCCTACCTTCACTTTGTTACCTTCGACAACAGGAACGTGTTTTTCTGTAGCAGAATCTGCTGTCTGCTCTTCAAGAAGTTTCATAGGTTGGCCGCAGCAAACGAGTTGGCCTGCTCCGGCATGAAGAACTTCAACAATGTTGCCGCACAACTCACACTTATATACTTCTAATCTTTTAGCCATCCTTGTACCTCCCTTAATCCATTTTCAAACATTTTTTTCATTATAACATTTTATTGAATGGCTTACCCTACTAAAATAGTAGAGTTAATTTTGTTTATATACACTATAGGGGAGATGGGTATTTTTGTCAAGTTTTAAAAATTAAAAAGCTGCCTTTAAAGGCAGCTTTAGATCTTCGTATTAAGAAATTGTTCTTTAATTACGTTTTGTAATGTTAGTCTGTTATTCCTCGTTCTTTATTCGTTCCAGGAACAATCGAATCCCAAAAAGCTGCGCAAATTCCTGCCACTGCCATGGGGGTTTTCATAACGGCCCAAAGAACCTGGCCACCGATACCAAGTGCAAAAAAGGCATCCTTCTGAGCTTCTACCCAGCCAGGAAGACCTAATGCCATAAGAAAAGCAAAACCAACAATAAGAACGTTTCTCTGACTCGTCATATCGGCTCGAAGCAATACCTGAATTCCCAACGTTCCGATAATGCCGAAAAGGGCAATATAAGCTCCTCCAATAACTGGACTAGGTATTGTTGCAATAAGAGCTCCAATTTTTCCAATAAAGCTCATTATGATGAGAAGCACAGCTCCTGTACGAACAACCCAGCGAGAAGCAACTCCAGTTAAGCCAATAAGACCAATATTCTCTGTATATGAAGTGGTAGCAACTGCACCAAGTGTTCCAGCTATAGCACAGTTGAGACCTTCCGCACCAATTCCTCTATTGATTGTAGATGGTTCAGGATCTGGTAAACCAGCCACATAGGAACAAGAGTGATAATCTCCAATCGACTCGATCATAACCGCGAAAAATCCAGCAATAATTGCTCCGAAAGAAACGAGATCAAACTTAGGAACCCCCCAGGGCATGAAACCAGTGAAACGGAACCATGGAGCTTCTACAACACTGGCAAGATTAATAAAAGCGGGATGATCAGCCGGGAAAAAGCCCGAGAGAGAACCAGCAAGTGCTACCAGATAAGCAATTGTAATAGATGCAAGAATTGCGAATATATTAAAGTATTTATTTTTGCTCATGAGGCTAAAGAAAAAGACGCAAAAAACAACAATAAGGGAAATAGGCCAATAATTGGCAGCGTTGAACTGGATGGCAACAGGCGCCAAAGAGAAGCCAATAGCCATAATGGTTGGTCCGATAACAACGGGAGTGATAACTTTTCTAATAATACCCACTATCCGACTGTACCCGATAACAGAAAGAATAAGTCCTCCAGCAATGAGTGCTCCACCAACATGCTGCATAACAACTGATGGTCCAGAAGCACCATATGCAGCGATGATTGTCATAATAGGAGGAATAAAACTAAAACTTGACCCTTGAACGATAGGAAGCCCCGATCCTAGTTTAGGGTGAGTCTGTATAAGAGTCGCGATTCCCATCGCTAGATATACACAAGAAATAAAAAAGCCTATTTCTGCCGTTGTCATACCCATGGCAGGTCCAAAAATAAGAGGAACAAGAGTAGTAGCACCAAACAAAGTTAAGACGTGCTGAAATCCCGCCAAGACCATAATAGGGAAAGGCGGCTTATCATCAACACCATAAATGAGATTTTTTATAGCCATTCTATAACACCCCCGTTATTAAGCTGGCGATATTGTAACAAATTGGTCAATCGGTTGCATAAATTTTTGATTAAAAATACAAAGAAATATTTTGGGATATAATGTCACATGGAGGTGATCGGAGTGGAAGAAAACATAGAGACACTCACTCAACAATGCGCAGAGGCACTTTCAAAATCACGAAAGGTTGTTCTTCTCAGCGGTGCGGGCATGTCTACCAATGCTGGCATTCCTGATTTCAGAGGTCCAAATGGTGTTTATAAAAGGAAGATGAAGACCGACCCCGAACTTATTTTTGATATTGATTATTTTCGCCAAAACCCTAAATTCTTTTACGAATTTCACAGAGAATTTCTTCATACCATAAATACAATACGCCCAACGTTTTCACACCACTTCTTCGCAGAGCTTGAAAAGAAGGGGGTACTGAAAGGAATCATTACACAAAATATCGATGCGCTTCATCAAAAAGCAGGCTCAAAGAAAGTTTTTGAAATCCATGGCAGTACATGGGAAAGTTTCTGTACCCATTGTGGTCAAAGATACGATTATGATTTGTCATATGAAAAAACATTTAAAGAAGAAGTTCCTCATTGTGATAAATGCGGTGGCATTATAAAACCTGACATAGTGTTTTTTGGCGAAAACGTCAAATATCTTTATGAATGTCAAGCTCTTGTAGAAGATGCTGACCTTCTATTTGTTGTAGGGTCATCTCTGACGGTAACCCCAGCAGCATTTCTTCCTTCTATGTGCCACGGGAAAATTGTTATTGTCAATAAAGGGGAAATATCTACGTCGTATATTAGCCCAAGACGTCTCTTTATTCGTGCGGATTGTGATATTGATGAATTTTTTAAAGCTCTAGATAAAGAACTAAATCACCGATAAATAAAGGAGAAAGAGTAGATTTTTCCTGGGGTGAAGAGATGAAAATATTACGTTGCTTAAAAATTTGGGGACTCTCTATGTTAACAATCACGCTAATAACAGCAAGTGGACATTCTAGAGAGCTTCAAAAAGCGTCTATTTCTGTAGAAGTTATGCAAACGATGAACACCAGTGGTTATGAGGTTTGGCATAGTCGCTTTTATCCAATTGATGTGTTGGAAGAAAAAATCACCTCATACTGCATTTCCCAATTGAAGAGATCTCCATTTATTAGGATTTATAATGAAACGGCATCAACTGGGCAGGCTAAAAAAGATATATCTCTTCAGCTTGAGATTTATTCGTTGTTAGAAAAAGATAAAGATTTTTTCGTACAAGACAAGAGAAGTACTGTACGTATGAGAATGAAACTTTACGACACTTTAGGAACAGAAATTCCTTATGTTACAAGTGTTGTAAAAAAAGATCAACGTATTATCCCCTCTCCAGGAGATGACCGGTTATTTTTTCTCTCAGCTCGAGGCTTCTCTCCTTTTGATCCCTTATATAAAGATGGTATAGATCTGTTCAGACTTGCTCCCCGAGAAGACAAAAACAATTTTACTCATCCGGTCTGGGATGACTTTAAGCACTCTACAACATGGGCTGCCTGTAAAAAAGCAATAGATGCGATGCTCGACGAAGTTACAGAAGGCTTTACGGGTCTTTATCATACGGCAAGCATTTTGCGAAGTATAACAACTAATGATGTAAAGGGGAAAGAGAAATCTACTCCTCATGTGCAATACATCATTTCAGCAGGTCACTTTGAAGGAATTAAGAAAGGCGATATTCTTACAGTATTTAGAGAAAAAACATACAAAGGAATCTCTTCCAAAAAGCACGAAACAACATTCCCAGAAGAGGTAGGAAAAGTTGTGGTTGTTCAAGTATCAGCACATAATGCCATTGTAGAAACGGTGTTAAAAGAAGAAGGAGAACGAGACGAGGTTACTCTCTCTGATATAGTTTTTATCCCCATCATTAGGCAGTAATAAAATAGACAATAAAGAAAATAAGTCAGAAGAATACATTAGGACATCTAGCCACTTTTCAAGTTTAAAGGTTGGTTAGATGTCTTTTCCTATATCAAAGACTTCATAATTATAGAATTATCATAGGGAATTATGGTAAGGAAGGATGAGGGTATAAAAAAAGATCTCTGGCGGCGACCTACTCTCCCACAGATAGCCTCTGCAGTACCATCGGCGCTGGAGGGCTTAACTTCCGGGTTCGGCATGGAACCGGGTGTGACCCCTCCGCTATTACCACCAGAGATCTCAAACTTTTATTCTTTCGTACTCTAAACACAGAAATCGAGGAAAGAAAACCAAGAGAAAGTGAGAATAAGGCCTCGATGTATTAGTACCGGTCAGCTAAGAGCCTCACAACTCGTACACTCCCGGCCTATCTATCCTGTCGTCTTCAGGACACCTTACTTCCCTATCGGAATGGGGTATCTCATCTTGGAGGCGGCTTCCCGCTTAGATGCCTTCAGCGGTTATCCGACCCGAACATAGCTACCCGGCTTATGCAGCTGGCGCTACAACCGGTACACCAGAGGTTCGTCCACTTCGGTCCTCTCGTACTAGAAGCAGATCTCCTCAAATACCCTACGCCTATGGTGGATAGGGACCGAACTGTCTCACGACGTTCTAAACCCAGCTCACGTACCGCTTTAATGGGCGAACAGACCAACCCTTGGGACCTGCTTCAGCCCCAGGATGCGACGAGCCGACATCGAGGTGCCAAACCCTGCCGTCGATAGGAACTCTCGGGCAGGATCAGCCTGTTATCCCCGGGGTAGCTTTTATCCGTTGAGCGACGGCCCTTCCACTCGGAACCGCCGGATCACTAAGACCAACTTTCGTTCCTGCTCGAAACGTCTCTCTCACAGTCAAGCCACCTTATACCTTTGCGCTCTCTATGGGCGATTTCCATGCGCCCTGAGGTGACCATTGCGCGCCTCCGTTACTCTTTAGGAGGCGACCGCCCCAGTCAAACTGCCCACCTGACACTGTCCTCTGTGTCGTTTCAGACCTCAAAGTTAGAACTTCGGCATGTCAAGGGTGGTATCCCAACAACGGCTCCTGCAAAACTGACGTCCTGCATTCACAGCCTCCCACCTATCCTGTACATAACAGACCAAAATCCAATATCAGGCTACAGTAAAGCTCCACGGGGTCTTTCCGTCCCACCACAGGTAACTGGCGTCTTTACCAGTACCACAATTTCACCGGGTCCCTCGTTGAGACAGTGCTCAGATCGTTACACCATTCGTGCAGGTCGGAACTTACCCGACAAGGAATTTCGCTACCTTAGGACCGTTATAGTTACGGCCGCCGTTTACTGGGGCTTCATATCAAAGCTTCGCTTACGCTAACCTCTCCATTTAACCTTCCAGCACCGGGCAGGTGTCAGTCCCTATACTTCGGCTTGCGCCTTATGCAGAGACCTATGTTTTTAGTAAACAGTCGCCTGAGCCTGGTTTCTGCGACCACCCTTAGCTCTGTATCGTATATACACATCACCAGAGTGGCACCCCTTCTCCCTAGGTTACGGGGTCAACTTGCAGAGTTCCTTAACGAGGGTTTTCCCGCTCACCTTAGCCTTCTCAGCTAGCCCACCTGCGTCGGTTTCGGGTACGAGCAGCTTAAGACCTCCCTAGAGGCTTTTCTCGACAGCCGAGCTTCAATGACTTCGGTTCCGTAGAACCTCCCCTTCAGGTCTCAGAACTAACATCGCGGATTTGCCTGCAATGCCTTCCTACTCCCTTGGACCGGGTATTCCATCACCCGGATCACCTAGCTTTCTGTGTCACCCCTTCAGTAATAACGGTCTCAGGCTGGGGCAGGAATGTCTACCTGCTATCCATCGACTACGCTCTTCAGCCTCGCCTTAGGTCCCGCCTAACCCTGGGTGGATGAACCTTCCCCAGGAACCCTTGGGCTTCCGGTGAGTACGTTTCTCACGCACTTCTCGTTACTTATGCCGACATTCTCACTTCCATACAGTCCACACGACCTCTCGGTTCGGCTTCACCCCGTACAGAACGCTCCCCTACCGATAGTTGATACTCATCAATTATCCCGCAGCTTCGGCAGTATGCTTAGCCCCCTACATTTTCGGCGCAAAAGTCCTCGACCAGTGAGCTGTTACGCACTCTTTAAAGGGTGGCTGCTTCTAAGCCAACCTCCTGGCTGTCCAGGCACTCTCACATCCTTGCCACACTTAGCATACACTTTGGGACCTTAGCTGACGGTCTGGGCTGTTTCCCTCACGACCACGGACCTTCTCACCCGTAGTCTCACTCCTGCAATACAGTTATGGTATTCGAAGTTTGGTTGAATTTGGTAGGACCCCAGCTCCCCGCATCCATCCAGTGCTCTACCCCCATAACTGAACTCGCAAGGCTGCACCTCAATGCATATCGGGGAGAACCAGCTATCACCGCACTCGATTAGCTTTTCACTCCTATCCACAGCTCATCCAAGTCTTTTTCAACAGACAATGGTTCGGTCCTCCATCCGGCTTCACCCGGACTTCAACCTGGCCATGGATAGATCGTACGGCTTCGGGTCTATTAAACGAAACTCGCGCCCTATTCAGACTCGGTTTCCCTACGGCTCCAGTGCTAACGCACCTTAACCTCGCTACGTCTAATAACTCGTCGGCTCATTTTACAAAAGGCACACCGTCACGCGCCATACATCGCTGTATGGTTGCGCTCCGATTGCTTGTAGGCACACGGGTTCAGGTCTATTTCACTCCCCGCCAGGGGTGCTTTTCACCTTTCCCTCTCGGTACTGATTCACTATCGGTCACCAGTAGTATTTAGCCTTGGATGATGGTCCACCCTGATTCAACCGGAATTCCACGTGCTCCGGCCTACTCGGGAGATGTCTACAGAGTACATTTCCTGTCACCTACAGGGCTGTCACCTTCTATGGCGTGCTTTCCCAACACACTTCAACTAGAAAATGTATTGATAACTCTGTCGTGAGCCTGCGGACTCACTTTGACATTCCCTCGACCCCAAATACACAACGACCGCAGTCTTGACATGTATTCGGTTTAGGCTCTTCCCCTTTCGCTCACCACTACTCAGGGAATCTCTTCGATTTCTCTTCCTCCGGCTACTGAGATGTTTCACTTCGCCGGGTTACTTTGCTTACGGGATGCCTGTACTCCTACAGGCGGGTTGCCCCATTCGGATATCTGCGGATCAATGGTCGCTTGCACCTCCCCACAGCTTTTCGCAGCTTGCCACGTCCTTCATCGGCTACTGGTGCCAAGGCATCCACCGTATGCCCTTTATACCTTATTCTCTTACTTTCCCTCGATTACTTCCCTCTATTCCTATGTCAAGGTACAAAAGCGAAACAGGTAAGACGAAAATTCTTCACAGTCATTATCTACAAGAGAATATACATCCCCTTGTCATTTCTCCTTAGAAAGGAGGTGATCCAGCCGCACCTTCCGGTACGGCTACCTTGTTACGACTTCACCCCCCTCACCAGACACACCTTCGACGGATCCTTCCATTGCTGGTTAAGCCTCCGGCTTCGGGTGCACCCAACTCGGGTGGTGTGACGGGCGGTGTGTACAAGGCCCGGGAACGGATTCACCGCGGCTTGGCTGATCCGCGATTACTAGCGATTCCTCCTTCATGTAGTCGAGTTGCAGACTACAATCCGAACTGAGACCGACTTTGTGGGATCTGCTTGCCTTCGCAGGCTTGCTTCCCGCTGTATCGGCCATTGTAGCACGTGTGTCGCCCTAGGCATAAGGGCCATGATGACTTGACGTCGTCCCCACCTTCCTCCAGCTTGTCGCTGGCAGTCCATCCAGAGTCCCCGACTCTACTCGCTGGTAACTGGATGCAGGGGTTGCGCTCGTTGCGGGACTTAACCCAACATCTCACGACACGAGCTGACGACAGCCATGCAGCACCTGTGTACGCTCTGTACCCGAAGGTACAGTCCTTCACCTTTCAGATCCGTACCACGTACATGTCAAACCTAGGTAAGGTTCTTCGGTTTGCATCGAATTAAACCACGTGCTCCACCGCTTGTGCGGGCCCCCGTCAATTCCTTTGAGTTTCAATCTTGCGATCGTACTCCCCAGGCGGAATGCTTATCGCGTTAACTCCGGCACGGATGCCTCTCGACACCCACACCTAGCATTCATCGTTTACGGCCAGGACTACCGGGGTATCTAATCCCGTTCGCTCCCCTGGCTTTCGCGCCTCAGCGTCAGTTGCTGGCCAGTAAGCCGCCTTCGCCACTGGTGTTCTTCCCGATATCTACGCATTTCACCGCTACACCGGGAATTCCGCCTACCTCTCCAGCACTCTAGATACCCAGTTTCAACCGCATACATGAGTTGAGCTCATGCCTTTTACAGCTGACTTAAATATCCGCCTGCGCGCCCTTTACGCCCAGTAATTCCGGACAACGCTCGTCCCCTACGTATTACCGCGGCTGCTGGCACGTAGTTAGCCGGGACTTCCTCGTATGGTACCGTCACTTCCTTCTTCCCATACAACAGAGGTTTACGACCCAAAGGCCTTCTTCCCTCACGCGGCGTCGCTGGGTCAGGCTTGCGCCCATTGCCCAATATTCCCCACTGCTGCCTCCCGTAGGAGTCTGGACCGTATCTCAGTTCCAATGTGGCCGGTCACCCTCTCAGGCCGGCTACCCGTCATCGCCTTGGTAAGCCTTTACCTCACCAACTAACTGATAGGACATGAGCCCCTCCTTCAGCGGATTACTCCTTTCACCTCTCGGCATATGGGGTATTAGCAGCCGTTTCCAACTGTTGTCCCCCTCTGAAGGACAGGTTCTCATGCATTACTCACCCGTCCGCTACTAAGAACACATCATCTCTCCTCCGAAAAGTCGTGATGATATGCCTCCGTTCAACTTGCATGTGTTAAGCACGCCGCCAGCGTTCGTCCTGAGCCAGGATCAAACTCTCCATGAATTTCTTTTAAATTGACTGGCTTCCTCTTCGTCTCACCTATTCACTTTACAAGGTCCTGCGCTGCGCCGCTCTCCGTCGCAGTGCCCGAAGATAATACTTGAGAAACGCGAGACTGTCAACACCTACTTATGGATTACTTTTAAGTAGCATAGCAATCCATTTGACTGCAAAAGCTTACATATATTTATTTTCTGTTAGAATTTATCAAGACATATGTTACATAAAATGCTTTTTTATCTTAAAAGATAAGAATATTGAGTTCGACTAAAATATTTCTGTATAAATTATTTTATTCATCGTCCAGTTCAAGAATTCCTTCTTCAATAGCCAATTCGTCCTCTTTTTCAAGAGAATCCTCGTCATCACCTTCTTTGTCTTCTCCGATGACAAAGCCTAATCCTTCAGCTACTTTTGACATAATTTCATTCTTAATCTCTTCCATGAGGTCTGTATGTTCTTCAAGGTATTGGGCTACATTATCTTTTCCCTGGCCTATTGTCTCTCCTTTATAAGCAAGCCATGAACCCTTTCGCTTAACAATTTCAAGGTCAATAGCCATATCAAGCAATGACATTCCCACAGGAACGCCCTTCCCATAAATAAGACTGGCATGGGCAGTTCTGAAGGGAGGAGCCTGCTTGTTCTTTACTACTTTCATCCACAACTCATGCCCTATAGCCTCGTCACCTTTGCTTATAGTCTTTCCACGTTTAACCTCTATACGAACCGAACTATAAAACTTTAGAGCCCGGCCACCTGTAGTCGTTTCCTGGGGGCCACTGCTGTACCCTGTGCTGATCTTTGCCCGCAATTGGTTTATGAAAACAACAACACAGTTACTTTTTGAAATAGCCGATGTCAAACGTCGCAATGCATAAGACATAAGGCGGGCTTGTAAACCAAGCTGACTATCTCCTATTTTCCCATCTATTTCAGCTTGTGGCGTTAAAGCTGCTACAGAGTCAACAACAACTAAATCGACAGCCCCACTGCGCACCAACGTGTCAAGTACGTAAAGAGCTTGTTCTCCGCTATCTGGCTGTGCCACATATAGAGATTGCACATCTACGCCGAGAGAGGCGGCCAATCTTGGATCAAGAGCGTGTTCAGCATCTATAAAAGCTGCTATTCCTCCCGCCTTCTGTGCTTCCGCTATTGCATGAAGAGCGACAGTTGTTTTTCCCGATCCTTCAGGCCCAAAAACTTCAACAATCCGCCCTTTTGGAAGACCCCCTATTCCCAAGGCAACATCAAGAGGAAGTATTCCAGTTGAGATGACTTCCACCTGAATCTTGAGGGGATCCCCCAGACGCATAATGGAACCTTCACCAAACTTTCCACGAATGTCATCTATTGCCTGTTCAAGAATATCTTCCCGTGTTTGTGGATTTTTCTTTTTCGCCATAAAGTAAAAACCTCCCGATTTTTCAGTCCCCAAGGTCTCTTAAACGTTATCTATACCTTAACACTTTAATAAATATGTTTCCAGTGGGGTATAGTTTGCACCTTCAGGACGTAAATCACTTTTCATTAGAGTGATAGATTCTACTTTCCAAACAATATCATGAAACGTATATTTTTTTAATGTCTCTATGAGCTCTGGGGTAATAGACGAATTTGTCCTTATTCGAGCAAGAGTCAGGTGGGGATGAAATGTCTTTTTTTCTTTTTCGAAACCCGTTTTTTCTCCTGCCCTTTCTAAAAGTTCCTCTAAAAAGCAAAGATCCTTCTTTCCTTTATCTACGCCAATCCAAAGAGTTCGTGGTCTTGATAAAGAAGGAAACCCTCCGACACTATTCAAAGAAACTGTGAAAGAGCCAAGAGAAGAGTTCTGAAGTTCTTGTGTTATGAGGGAAGAAAATGAGTTCACCACATCTTCAGGCTGTTCACCACAAAACTTTAAAGTGAGATGAAGAGTTTTTGGATGGACCCATTTTATGTCCGGGAAATTTTTTTTCAAAAAGACAAGCTTGGAAGCCAATATTTTACGATATTGCTCTGGTATATCTACGCAAACGAAGGTCCTCATATGCCTGAGCATCCCTCCTCTTTTAAAGATCTCCACATATGCTCAAGAGCTACAGCCGCTGACCTTTTTCTGACTCTATCACGATCCCCTGAAAAGCATTTTACAAAGGTACGAGTTTTCTGAGAAGTAGCAACTCCAAACCAAACTGTCCCAACCGGCTTCTCCGACGACCCTCCATCAGGCCCTGCTATGCCTGTAACAGAAACAGCTATATCTGTCTTATAAGCTTTTAAAGCCCCCTCGGCCATGGCTGCTGCACATTCAGAGCTCACTGCTCCAAATTGTTCAAGAATATGGACTGGCACAGCAAGAATATTGTGTTTGGCATCATTACTATAACAAACGGCACTTCCACAAAAACAACGAGAAATACCTGGGATATCCGTCAATGCAGCACCAACCATTCCTCCTGTACAAGATTCTGCCGCAGAAAGAGTAATACCTTTGAGTGAAGCTTCATGATAGATAGCCTCTGGAATTGAACGGCAACCGGCAGGAAGACAGTCATGGGGCAGTAAAGAAAGAACATGAGTTCCTACTTCGTTAACAATTTTTTCACTGCCACTGAGTGCCAACTCAATAAGGTTGATTGAAGGAAGAATTGAAATATGCAAATCATTTCTTAATAAGACAGAGGATAAATGATCTTTTAAAAGGCTCTCTGCCCATCCCGTAACAAAAATTGAAAGCCGCGCCCCGTAATCTTGAGCCAATAAGGGAAGAATCTGATCTTCAGCCATGCGCTGAAATTCATCTGGAACTCCCGGAAAGGAAAAAATATTCGTCTGCTTGTAAGGGAAAAAAATACCTAGTGCCGATCCCTTGGAATTATGAACCGACGTCGTTCCTTGGGGAACGGTTCCTTGAGTATCTCTCGACCTTTCAACTGCTTCTCGTTCTGAAGGATTATATCTCTCCACTATTTTGTTATAGGCCTTATGGTCGCAAACCAAAGATACGCCGAGAAAATCTGCAATAGCCTGCCGTGTTTTATCATCATGAGTAGGGCCTAATCCTCCCGAGAGAACAAGCATATCCACAGAACCTGCCCAGCGACCCAAAGCACCGACAATATCTTCCTTTTCATCGGAAACAAATTCTATCTCTTTGATTTGCCACCCTGCATCTGCAAATTTAGAAGCTAACCACGAACAATTTATATCTCTTCGAATTCCACTGAGTAACTCATCACCAATAGCTAAAAGTACTGCCCGTTTCACAACGAATCATCTCCCAAGAAGAAGCTGAAAACCTCCTCCATAATAGAGCCAATGTATTCCCCATAGGATTAGATTTGTTATTATTCCGCCAACAACGTCATCGGCCATAATTCCAAGCCCACCGGGAAATTTTTCAGCGGTAGAAACTGGTATGGGTTTTATAATATCCACAATTCTAAAAAGGAAAAGGGCAGGGAGCCAAAACCCCCTGGGGAGGCAAAACATAGAAATCCATGTTCCGATAACCTCATCAATGACCACTTCTTTCGGGTCATTTTGTTGTGTTTCTTTCGCATATACATCAGCTGCCCAAATACCAAGCAACATCACAGCTATAATGCCCAGCAAGGGCACCGGCAAAAAAACATAAAAAAGGAAGGCCGCTCCTGACCCCACTGTACCAGGCATGGAAGAGAAGAAGCCAAGACCCCCTAAAGTCGCAATATTTCCCGCTATTGAAAGTTTTTGTTTCATTCTTTTATCTCCAAACCCAGAAGGTCGTATTCCTGCGCATCTGTGATTTTAACATTAACAAAGGAGCCTTTCGCTAAATGTGAACCGTTGATAACGCCTACAAGGCCATCAACTTCCGGAGCATCTCTGTATGAACGTCCCCATGCCATATTGTCTTCCATATCGATATTTTCTATCAAGACTGTTAATTCTTTTCCAACAAAAAAGTTCTGTCTTTTCAATGAAATCTCGCTCTGCAATTCCATAAGTCGTGCATAACGCTCTTCTTTAATGTGTTGAGGGATTTGGTCAGGCAATTTAGCAGCAACAGTTCCCTCTTCGGCGCAATATGTAAAGGCACCAACTCTGTCAATTTCCATGTCTTCCATAAAATCAAGAACCTCTTGAAAATGTTTCTCTGTTTCTCCGGGAAAACCAACGATGAATGTTGTCCGCAAAGCAAAAGAAGGATACTCTTTTCTGATATAACCAAATAAATTACGAAGGCTTTCTTCGTTCTCGGTTCTATTCATGGCCTTCAAGATTTCCCCGTCAACATGCTGTATGGGTATATCAAGATAAGGTAAAACTTGTTTCTTCGATGCAATGTAATCCACGAATCTTTCGTCTATTCGTGCTGGATGAAGATATAAAAGACGTAACCATATATCTTTTGGCAATGCCTCTGTCAAAGCATCAAGCAAAGGAACAAGAGACGATTTGCCATAAAGATCTCGTCCGTAAATGGTAAGATCCTGGCCTACGAGACAAATTTCTTTGGCACCTTTTTCTGCAAGCTGGCATGCTTCGTGCGTAAGTTTTTCTATAGGATTACTCCGTGCTCTTCCTCGAATAGAGGGGATAGTACAATACGAACAGAAAGTATCGCACCCTTCTCCTACTTTCAAATATCGAGTCCAAATCTTGGTTTCTGGCAATATTCCTCGTTGCCAAGAAGAGGAAGGTGCACCTCCTAGTTGACGAATAACTGTTTCCCAATCTTCGGCCTGAGCCCAGATATCGACAGAAGGAAATTCTTTCTTCAAATCTTCTCCGTAACGATTGACCAAACAACCAACTACACCAATCCGAAGAAGCTGCCCTTCTTCTTTTAATTTTTCCAGATCCAGAATAACGCCTATATTCTCTTCCACTGCCGGTTGAATAAAGCCACATGTGTTAACAATTGCTACTTCCGCGTCATCTATAGTATCAACAACCTTAAAACCAGCAGATTCCATCATCCCGATAAGGTTTTCGCTATCGACTGAGTTTTTTGCACATCCAAGACTTATAAAATAAATGTTCACTCGCTCACCCTGCCTGTCTTTCCATCAGAAGAATAAAATATATGAACGACACGAGAGCCATCACCAGGGCGACCGAGATCTTCACCTTTCCATGAAACAAGAACATCGCTTGCACGCCCATATGTAACCGTTACTCTCTCTTTTACTTCAAGTGTATAGTTTTTCCCTTTTTTCAAAATTCCTTGGTAGAGGATTCCACTTTGGGAGCGCACACGCACCCAGCACTCACCTTTACTTGTTATATCAAGAACAGGCAATTTTGAAACAGCTTGAGATTCAATATCTTCTTTTTCAGGTTTCTCCGCATTTTCACTAGAAGATTGACCTTCTCCTTGTGACGTTGTCACAAGAGATGCTGCGTCACCGCTCTTTTCAGTAACATCAATAGATGCCCCATCAGAAAGAGGAGAGGTATCTTGGGAAACCACATCGGAAGAGGCAACCACATTATTTCTTTCTCCCAGCATCTTTTCCTCATTTTGTTGGGCTACCTGGTCAACAGAGAAGCCACCTTCTCTCCATGAATACCATACATACCATCCTGTTCCAATTACGGCCAAAATCAATACTACTATTACCCAAAAACGTGATGCTTGGCGAAACCCCTTCGCTGGGGGAGAACATGCGCCAACAACTTTATCCGCCTCTGCATCTTGTTTGTGCATATCATATAGGAGAGGCTTGTAATATTCCCATAAATCATCAGCATCTATTGTTCGTAATACAGTCCGTAAAAAACCCCGAGCATAGACCAACCCCGGCAATTTCTCAAAGCGGCCTTCCTCAATGCTCTCTAAGAATTGAACACGTATTTTCGTCAGATCTGCTACGTCCTGAAGACTTAACTCTAATTCTTCTCTTCTCGTTTTGATAGCTCTACCTAGTTCTTCAAGAGTTATTTGACGTCGTTCCTTTTTCACAGACCGCTGCCCCCCTAACACATTCTCTCAGCTCACGAATCGTTTCAGCAGGGTCAGGAGTTCCAAAGACGGAACTTCCCATAACGACTACATCGCATCCTGAGTTCACTACCTGCTTTATCGTTTCTCTTCCGATCCCTCCGTCCATTTCAATAAGGAAGGAGAGGTTGTGAGCTGCACGATACCTAAAGAGATCTACTGTTTTCTGTAGCGTCTCACCAATAAAAGATTGACCGCCAAATCCTGGATTAACAGACATTACAAGAACTAAATCTACCATCGATAGAATAGGAGAAACCCATTCTATCGGCGTCGCGGGATTAATAGCTACACCTGGCCGGCAACCAAGTTCCCGTATTCGCGAAATTACACGATGGAGATGAGGTGTTGCCTCTACATGAACAGTAAGATAGTCAGTTTTTGTCGCTGCAAAAGCCTCAATAAAATCTTCTGGTGGCTCTACCATCAAGTGCGTATCTATAACAGCAGATGGATATTTTTTTCGGAGGGCCTTTGCCAAACTAGGCCCATAAGACAAATTAGGAACAAAATGACCGTCCATAATATCCAGATGAAGCCAATCATAAGTATCCTCAAGGGAAGCAATACTTTTTTCCATATATAAAACATTGGCAGAAAGAAGGGACGGGGCTACAAGAAAAGACCTCCGTTCTTTCTCTAGCGGTAACGATCCTGCCATACAAATTCACCTCCGAGAAAGATAGTAACTACCCCTTCATCTACATAAGGAGCTTCAAGAGAAATGTACTCTCCACCTTTTACATCACGGTTTAAAAGAACTGTTGTGCCGCGATCATCAACCATTTCAATCTTTAATGGCATTTGTTTAGTAAGTGGAGGCACTTGATACCGTATTTTTGCAATTTTGCTGCCCGCTGGTAAAGGCGCAGGTTTTGTAATGGCCTCTTTTTGAGAAGGCTTCGAAACAGGAGCTACCGTCGATGACTGCTGAGATTGAGGCTTCGAAGACGGCGGCATAACAGGAACGAGCGTTCCTGTTTGCGTTACAGACTTGGGCTTGGAAGCGACCTCCGCCTGACTTTCCGATTGCTTCACAGATACTGACGGAGCAAGCCCGGGAGCAGCAATCTGTAGCTGTTCCGTTTCAGCCTTTTGTTCCGTCACAGTTTTTTTCATGGAAGCTACCTGAAGAATGACCCCTTGTCCCCGTTTCAAAGATGTTCCTACTTTCGGACGAATAGATATAACCATTCCCTCTGGAGAATTTTGAGTGTAGACATATTCTACATTGGCAACAGAAAGCCCCGACTCCTCCACTAGCTTTCTGGCAATTTGTTCCTGACGTTGCAAAACATCAGGAACAGCTATCAAGCCATTCTGAGAAATTTGTCCCTGGCTTACGAGTAAATCAATTTTCCTCGTGCTCTCTACCATGACAGGAGCAGCCGGACTTTGAGCTATAACAGTTCCTGCCGCTCTTGAATCATCATTGACACGTATAATATCTCCAACCTGGAATCCAGCTTCTTCTAACTTTTTAAGAGCCTGAGAATACTCAAGACCTCGCACGTCGGGAAGAGCCAATCTGTTCCCGCCTTTGCTTACTTTCAGCACAACAGTGGTATCTTTTTTCATTCTGGCTCCTGGATCTGGCCATTGAGCTAAAACGGTTCCGCCAGGAAGATTAGATTCTATCTGTTCTACCTTTACTTTAAAACCAATGCGATTTGCCTCATCAACAGCCTCAACAAGAGACATTTCTTTTAATGGTGGTACAGCTATGCCCTTGCCACCCTTCCAGATAGTCAATACGGCCATTCCACCAGAAACTACAATAATAAGAAGAATCAGGACCATGACCCATTTATACATTTTACTCATTTTTAACCCTCCTGAGTTCTTTTCAGGATTGCAGCCATGTAAAATCCGTCAAGCCACGGCAGCTGTGGCCATATATATGTTCCCCACGGCCGTCCCTTACGTAAATATCGTCCTGAAATAGGAAGAGACATTTCCACTAGGCTCTTATCTTCTGCCAATATTTCTGCTATAACCTGCTCGTTTTCCTGCCGCAACAAGCTACATGTAGAGTAGAGGATAATTCCTCCTTGTGCAACAATTTCAACTGCTTTTTTCAAAAGTTTTTTCTGAAGTAATACAAGCTCTTCTAGTTTTTCTTTAGTAAAAATCCATTTTGATTCAGGATGCCTGCTCCACGTTCCACTTCCTGAGCATGGGGCGTCCAAAAAGACTAAATTAGGTGTAGAACGAGGGGTCATCTTAAGAGAATCACCTTGATGTATCGTAACGTTTCGTGCACAAGAAAGACGCTGCATTTCTTTTTTTGAGGCGATGCTTCTTCCCTTTGAAAGTTCCCATGCTTCTATTAAAGTAGAGGGTAATAATGTTGCTATTTGTCCAGTTTTGATTCCTCTGCCAGCACACATATCGAGAATGGAACCTTCTTTCCACAAACGGCGTACCATTTCAGCAACGAGCATAGACGATTCACTCTGCACTGTAACTGTTCCCTCGTTAAAACCTGGGATCTCCGGAGGAAAGGCAAAGGAAGCCGTTCTTACAGAATAGTCGACCAACGGAGAAGGCCAACCGTATATGCGATTTTTTTTCAGGTTCTCCAAAAGATCGGGGATATTTGTCTGAGGCAAAACCCTTAAAGAGGCATAAGGGCGTACACGAAACAGATTAATCAGTTTAGAGGCTTCACCCTGACCGAAAGCATCTTTCCATTGGTAAGCAACCCAAAGAGGGATTCCCCCAAAGAGAGCTTTATCTTGAAAAGAAGTGCTCCTGTGAATTTCTTCCATGACTATATGTCCACGCTCTTCCACTCTATGAAGAACAGCATTAACTATACGAGACTCGTTCTGTTGGCCTTTTCTTTTTACTTCGTCAACCAAGGCACTTACAAGCACCTGAGGAGAAAAATGTTTCAATTCTAAAATCCCCGCTGTACCGACAACCAGAGCGTGACGTGTCGGCCAAGAAAGAGAATCGAAAGGATGGCGTAAAAAAGTTTCACTGATTTTTCTCCAAAGTGTTTGACGTCGAAGAACTGCATAGATAAGGGTTGAAGCTAATATTCTATCGCCTTCCGTCATATGATTTGACACGCGACGAAGAGATTCGCTAGCAAATCGCCCTTTTGAAACGTCTGTTAATACATGTAAAGCTGCTTCTATTCCTCTCATGAAAAAAGAACCTCCGGTTCAAGCACTTGGGATTTTTGTCGCGTTCGAATAAAAAGCTGCGTCGGGCCATATACATACATCCCGCCCAAGCTCTTATGAGCAGATCGTACCTCTATACCCGATATTTCAAGACTTCGAACGTTAGAATCTGTAGTAATATATCGTTGAGCAAGTGAGCTTGTCATTGGCCCCAATATATGAGCAATGAACAAAGCTATTACAACATTTAGCACACTCAAAGATCCTGTAGATAAAAGCAATAGGATGAACAACAGAGAAGAGAGTGTATTGACAACAACAACTGTCGTGCCACACCGAGGATGAATCGCCAACGACGACTCCCCACGTTTCATTCGCTCAAGAGCCTCCTGGGCAGCATAGAGAGCTACTGAGGGTTCTACCAACCCTTTCAAAGAAAAGCCATCTTCATATGACATTCCTTCAATATTGCACCGTCCCAAAGACTCTTCAAGAACATGTATTGCCCCGTGCTCTAAAGCGTGATTTTTCCGCACTTTTTTATTAAATAACACTCGAAAAAGCTGTGTAGGACCAACAATAAGCCACATAAAAGAACTCGCGGCAAAGCCTAACGGTAAAAGGATGAGGAAAAAAACAACAAAAAAGAGTAATGCAACCAACCCTGCCCACGGAGCAATAAAAAACATGAGTAGTAAAAGTAAAAAAGGCATAAAAACCATCCTCTTATTAAAATAAAAAGTGAGGCAGCATTATCGCCACCCCACCATCATATCGCACCTTTTGCAGGGACGAAAGCCACTAATCGCGATTACCAAACATTCCACGAAGAAGTAAGAGACGAGCTAATTGTGCAAAAGCCATGACGGCTGCGGCGACATATGTTAAGGCTGCGGCGTTTAAAACAGCCTTTGCTCCACCAACTTCGTCGGAACCAAGAATTCCCGTATCACCGAGAAGCTTCAGGGCTCTCGAACTTGCGTCGAATTCCACCGGAAGAGTAACGAGATGGAATATTATTACTCCCACAAAGAGGAGAATACCCACGTCCATAAGAAGCGGTCCTCTAAAAAGCAACCCCAAGAAGAAAAGTGGGAAAGCCAGTGACGAACCAATTCCAACTACTGGGACTACAGCATTACGAAACTTCAAAGGAGCATAATTTTTCTGATGCTGCACTGCATGTCCAACTTCGTGAGCGGCAACACCTATAGCAGCAATACTCGTGCTGTTATAGACTCCTTCCGATAAGTGTAATGTTTTATCTCGAGGATCGTAATGATCCGTAAGTTGTCCCGCTACCCTTTGAATGGGCACATTGTACATTCCAAACTGATCAAGGAGTGCTCGAGCCGCCTGAGCTCCCGTTACTCCCTTTCGTGAAAGAACACGGCTATATTCCGAATAGGCTGTTTTAACCTTCATCTGAGCCCAAAAGGCCAGAATTACTGCTGGAATCAGCAAAACAAAAGTAGGATCGAAAAACAACGGAAACACGCCATCACCTCCAACACTATGGCATTTTAGTTTATTTTATAGAAATATTATTTTTATACATCCGTATTTTACACGGTTGGAGGATAAAGAGCAATATTGGTCAAATTACTTAGAGTAATAATCGGCTATTGAAGAAACAATATATCTTTGCTCCTCTTCCGTCAGCTCTGGGAAAATAGGTAACGCAAGACATTCATGGCTTAACTTTTCTGCAATAGGGAAATCCCCTTCTTTATAATTCAACGAGCCGAAACACTGTTGAAGATGAAGGCAAAGCGGATAGTATACACGCGTCGTTATTCCCTTCGTTGCGAGATAAGAAGAAACGCCATCACGATCAGAAACTCTCGGAACATACTGATGATAAATATGATAATTTCCTTCTAATTCTTCTGGAGCATCTACTTTATCGAGAAGGTCATATTCAGCAAAAAGCGTCTTATACCGATCTGCAACAAGACGTCGTTCCTCGTTCCATTCATCCAAATGATGCAGTTTAACTCTTAAAACAGCTGCTTGTATAGCATCAAGACGGCTGTTAAGTCCCACCTCTTCGTGTATATATGTTGTTCCTGCCCCGTGTACTCTGAGTTTTTTCAGACGTTCAGCCAGTTCTCCATCCGAACTTACAACCATGCCACCGTCTCCATATCCTCCCAAGTTTTTAGTGGGGAAGAATGAATAACAACCTATAGTCCCCCAAGCGCCAGCTCGTCTTATTCCCCCATTGGCCTTTCTCCAAGCTCCAAAAGCTTGAGCAGCATCCTCTATTACAGCAATTCCCTTTCCTTTCAATTCTTCCTCTATCTCTTCAAGAGGAACCATTTGTCCAAAAAGATGAACCGGGATAAGGGCTTTTGTCTTAGACGTAATTTTCTCGCGAACCTGATTGAGGTCAAGATTATAGGTTCGCGGATCTATATCTACAAAAACAGGGACAGCTCCAAGTCGAGTTATACAGCTTACTGTAGCAAAAAAGGAATAAGGGGTCGTTATTACTTCATCCCCTTCTTTTATATCTAAAGCCATAAGAGCAAGATAGAGGGCATCACTTCCCGACGCACAACCAATAGCAGTTGCCCCCTCAAGATAACTGGAGACTTCATCTTCAAAATTCTTCACAGCAGGGCCAAGAATAAAGTATTGGCTCTCCAAAACTTCATTTATGGCTTCTCGCACCTCATCTTTAATACGAGCATAATTTCTAGTAAGATCAAGTGTTGGTATTTTCATTTCCATATTATATTTCCTCCTCAAATACAAACTTATAAAAGGCATTATGACAAAAAAGCCCCTTCTCTGCTATATATCTTCACATGATCCCATGTATTTTTGGCAAAAAAAAGAGGCTGGATTGCTCCAGCCTTTCTCATCTTAAAAATATTGAAGTAAAGTTTTACTCTTCTCTTGCTCTTCGTAAACCTTCAATAGCATCTTGAAGATGGGCTCTTAAAAGTTTTACACATTTTTCAGAATCGTGATGACGAAGCGCCACTAAAATTTCTCTATGAGCATCAATGCTGGGCATCGTCTCAAGCTGATAAAATGGATCATAAAATACTACATAAGCATTTGTGCGAGCCAAAATATTTTCTACATATTCGGATAAAACTTTATTACCGCTTGCGTCGGCAATAGCTTTATGGAAGGCTTCATTGACCTCAAGATACTTTTCAAGGTCTTTTTCTTCTATGGCTCGACCCTCTTCTATCATCGCCTCTTCCAGGCGGCGAAGATGTCTGTCTCCAATCCTCTCAGCAGCAAGCTTGATTGCTAAAGTCTCCAACTGGTCTCGTACCAAAAAGGTATCCTCTATCTCTCGCGCTGTAGGTGCAGCAAGACGAGCTCCACTATTAGGGATAATAATAACCAGACCCTCGCTCGCTAATCTTCGTAGCGCCTCGCGGACAGGAGTACGGCTGACCCCCATCTGAACAGCAATATTCACCTCCGGAAGTCTCTGCCCTGGTTTTAACTGCTTTGTTATGATTTTGTGACGTAATTCCTGATAGGCATAGTCAGCAGAGGTTGTATATAATCTCGCTTCTCGCATTTAAAAATTCCTCCTTGATTCAAGTAAACAATTTTAATTGTATAAGAGTCTGTCTTTTGCATAAATAACTTTAACATACGTCATACGGCTCTACAAGATGTAAAAATGGTAAAATACGCTAAAAATAAAAAAATAACTGAATTGATCTCATTATACAGCATACCTAATAACGCATACAATAGGAGGTCTCCCATGAGACAATGTGTATTGTTACTCTCTTTTGCAACTATTATTTGTTATGGATATGCCCTTGCCGGGCTTGGAGGTTTTTTTCTTGGAAAAGGAAACGTCTTATACATCGGTCTCGGACTGCCAGGAGGTACAGTATGTGGCATTTTAGCCATATGGCTGTGGAAAAAGTATTTACATGCCCTTCAAGAAGAAAATGACCTCTATAAAAACGCTCACAAATAGACTGAAGGACGTAAAAAAGAACCCCATGCATCATAGAGACATTGAACAACACAGTTCATATGTTCACTCGAAACACCGCAAACAGACAAGCGGACAGCTTCGACTCGTTTCTCATCTAAAGAAAAAACATTTCCAGGAGTTACGAGAACTCCGTGGTGGCAGGCTTTTTGTGCTGCATCCCACCCATCAAGACCTGGCAAATGAAGCCAGAGATAAATTCCTCCGTCAGGTATCGTAAAAAAAGATGTCGGTAGTATCGCCGATAAAGCGGAACCTAAAGCTTTCATTCGAGATTCCATAATACCCCGAGCCGATTCGAGGGCTGATTCAAGCCCTTTATTTTCTATAAATTTCTGCACTATAAACTGATCAAGCGAGGATACAGGCCCCCATTTACTTGCTTGGAGAGAAAGAAAAACTTCCATCAATCGATCTGGAATAAGAGCATATCCCAATCTCAATCCAGGAAACAAGACCTGACTGAAAGACCCAAGATAGAGTACTCTCTCTGAATTTTCCATAGCCTTGAGAGCCGAGACACTTGCCTCACCATAACGTAATTCCCCGTAAGCATCATCTTCCAATATCCAAAATCCATTTTGGGAACTCGCCTGCAAAATCATCTGCCGAACTGCAACAGAAATGGTCTTTCCCGTAGGGTTTTGAAAACTGGGAACCAAATATAACACATCAGATCCAGACAGGCATTCATACCACGTTTCAGTTATTTCTTCAAGAGGCGGCAGCACTTCAATACATACCCCTTCAGAACGAGCAATCATTACAGCGTCAGGGTAGGTCAATTTTTCCACCCACATTTTTCGTATACCAATATTTTTTAGGGCTTCAATAGAAAGAGCCAAACCGTGGCGTCCCCCTGCAGTGACAAAAACATCTTTCCAAGATGCAGGGATTCCCCTTGATGCGCTGTGTTCAACTAAAACTTGTCTAAGAGAGTTAAGTCCAGCATGTGGTGCTTCACATAAAGCATTATGTCCCCAAAAAGCAAGAACATCCCGTGCAATACGTGATAAGTCTAAAGAAGGAATAAGATCTGCAGAAGGTCGAACTGTATCTAGATTCCAATATGTATCGGTTTCTTCTTCTATGCTCTCTTTCTCTATCACTTTTGGGGTGACATATGTTCCACTTCTCCCACGCTCTATAACATAGCCATAGTCAGATAAAAGCGAGTACGCCTCTGTGACTGTAACCCTTCCGACACCAAGATCTTTAGCTAATTTTCTAGACCCCGGCAATTTCAAACCTGCCGGTAAGGCTCCTTTTTCTATCATTTTTTTAAGATGAAAAGCTATTTGCCGATATAAAGGTGTTTCAGATTCGTGATCAAGAGGAATTTCGATCATTATATTTACCCCTTTTAAAAAATGTATTTATTTCAACAAAACATTATAGCTAATTAAAATGCGAAATTGTTACGTTGCAAAAAAAGAACATTCAACAGATACTATCAAGAGATATGATCAATTACATAAATACGGAGTGAGATAAAATGAAATATGAGAAAAATTCATATTTTTCCCATGACGTGTCAAAAGATGTTTCTTTAAAAGATACAGATTTATTGTACCGTCAACTTTTTTACAGAATTTTTGACCCGCTCGCATTATATAAAGTTAACTACGACGCGAAAGGAAAGGCAACCAGCGTTGTTTTTCTCGATATCAACCCTGCATATGAACGTGTAATGGGGGTCAAAAGACAAAATATTATCGGGCGGTCTTTTAGCGAAGTCTGGGGGGCTTCAGAAAAGGAATGGCACGATATAGTTTTACAAGTTGCAAAAACAGGAAAATCAACTCATTACGAAGGACTTAGTCCAGCGACAGGAAAGTATCTTCATGCTTTGGCGTTCAGCCCACTGGAACGTCAAGTAGCTGTGATCTTCCTTGATCTAACAGAATGGAAACGCTCAGAAGATGCCTTGCAACGAAGTGAAGCACGACTTATAGAGTACAGGGAAGAACTTAGAAACCTGGCAGCACAACTTTCGCTAACAGAAGAAGCTACGCGCCGCAAATTTGCAACAGACCTTCATGACCGTGTGGGGTATTCTTTGGCAACTATTATGCATCGCCTTGAAAAGTTAAGCAAAGAAGCTCCCAGTGAATCTTTTAAAAAAGAGATAGAAAATACAATGGGAATGCTCAGTGATGTTATTCAGGATACTAGAGCAATGACTTTCGAGATAAGTTCCCCTATTCTCTATGAAGTAGGTCTTGAGGCCGCCCTGGAATCTCTCACCGAACAACTTCTACGTCCGCGAAACATTACTTATGATTTTAAGCAAAACGGCATTCCAAGCCATACAATAGATAAGAATATCAGTATCTTACTCTATCAAATGACTCGTGAACTTCTCATAAATGTAATCAAGCACTCAGAAGCAAGTCATGTATCAGTACGTGTCTATCGGGGACAAAAAAGAGTGCGAGTTGTTGTCGAAGATAACGGAAAAGGGTTTAAAAAACAAAACGAACCACACTGGGGGAAATGGTCTGGCTATGGCCTTTTTAGTATTCGCGAGAGGCTTCACACTATAGACGGTTCAATTCAAATCATCTCTGAACCTGAAAAAGGAACAACCATTTCTCTTGTTGCACCAACACATATGGAGATTCGTAAGGGGGCATTCGCATGAATAAGAAAATACGCATCCTTCTCGCCGACGATCATAAAATTTTTCTCGATGGACTGAAAGATTTACTCATAAAAGAAGAAAATTTCAGCGTCATTGCCATTGCTGAAAATGGCCTGGAAGTTTTGGAGCTTATCCCCCAAAGCCAACCCGATATTATCATCATGGATGTGACAATGCCAGGCCTCAACGGTATCGAAGCAACACGTATAATATCGAAAAAGTACCCTAATATAAAGATTATTGCACTATCTATGCACTCAGATAAACGAATTATTTCAGAAATTTTAAGTGCAGGTGCACGAGGCTATATCTTAAAGGAGTGCAGCATTTCAGAGTTCGTACAAGGCATTAAGACTGTTATGGAAGAAAATGTCTACCTTACTCCTAAAGTTTCAACTATACTGCTTGAAGATTATTTACGTCTTCGCAATGAAGCCTTCCACCCACAAGAAAATAAGCTTTCTCCTCGGGAAGCAGAAGTTTTGAAGCTCTTAGTAGAAGGCAAAAATACGAAAAAAATTGCTTCTGAATTATCTATTAGTAAAAACACTGTCGACACTCACAGAAGAAATATTATGGATAAACTTGGTTGTGCAAACATGGCGGAACTTACCCGATACGCTCTCCGAGAGGGACTTGTCGACTTAGACGAAGACCTATAGTGTTTTTTGTGAATAGGAAATCATACTTTTACTTATAGCGTCTAACACCTTCTTCTTTTTATACTTAGCCTGCGAAAACAAAAAAATAGTTTGTTTTCGTCTTCGCAAGTGAAAACGAAAACAAGTTCAAAGAAGGCGGAAGGAGGTGTAACTATGGCTCCATTTGAAGGCAAAAAGTTTGTACTTCTTGGTGAAAGAGACGGTATAGCCGGTCCTGTTATGGAAACAATTCTCAAATCCATAGGATGTGAGGTTGTTTTTTCTGTAACTGAATGCTTCGTTTGAACCGCAGCAGGTGCAATGGATTTGCAAAATCAACAGCGAGTTAAAGATGCCGCAGATAAATTTGGTCCAGAAAACGTAGTCGTTGTTCTTGGAAGTTCCGATGCAGAAGGCGCTGAAATTTACGCTGAAACTGTTACCGCTGGAGATCCTACATTTGCAGGTCCATTAGCAGGAGTCCCGTTGGGACTCGCAGTTTTTCACATTTTTGATCCCCTATTTAAAGACAAAATTGATCAGGCTGTATGGGAAGAACAGCTTGGCATGATGGAAATGGTACTGGACGTCGATGCTCTCGTCGAAGCTGTTAAAGGCATGCGAGAAGAACATAGCCAGTATCCTTTATAGGTCTGTTGTGTTCCGGCAACAGATCTTTTGTTGCTGGAACTTTACGGCTCGATAAGAGCTACTCCCAAAAGTGAAAGGAAGCGTGACTCGATGAAACTCGAGATCGGAAAGTTTTTTGTGAAAGATATCGTTTTCGGAGACGAAACAGCTTACAACAACGGTATTCTCACTATAAATAAAGAAGAAGCGTTGCAAGTCGTTATGGAAGACAGCCACATGACCGAAGCCGATCTTCATATCGTCCGTCCAGGAGATGAAGTTCGTCTTGTACCTGTAAAAGATGCCTTTGAGATGCGTTGCAAAGTCTCTGGAAGTGAAGGAGTTTACCCTGGTTGCACATCTCCTGTTGCTCCAGTAGGTTTTGGTCGCACGCATGCCTTGGCTGGTTGTTCTCTCCTTGTTGTAGGAAAGCACTGGGGCTCATTCCAGGATGGCCTTATCGATATGAGCGGTCCCGCACAGAGAAATACCATTTACGGTTTGATGCCTAACCTCGTTCTCGTTGGTGACACAGATGAAGAGTTCGAGCGTCGCGAGCAGCAGAAGAAAAACAAAGCTCTTCGCTGGGCTGGTATGAGACTCTCTGAGTATGTCGGCCGCTGTGTAAAAGATATGACACCTGAAAGCATTGAAACATGGGATCTTGAACCAGTTAACAGAAGAACTTCCGAAGTACAGCAATTACCTTCAGTTGTGTACGTAGCTCAGCCTCAAACGCAGATGGAAGCCATGGGATACAACACTCTTGTTTACGGTTGGGATGGAAACCATATGCTCCCCACCTTTATGCATCCCAATGAAATTTTAGACGGAGCTGTCGTCTCTGGAAGTTTCATGCCTGTATCATCAAAAATCTCTACCTATGAATGGGTTAACAATCCAACAGTTAAGCGTCTTATGAAGGAACATGGAAAAACTATCAACTTCCTAGGCGTCATTATGTCAAACCTTAATGTTGTTATGGAAGAAAAAATTCGTTCAGCCAATATGGTAGCACGTATGGCATTAAACCTTGGTGCTGATGGGGCAATCGTAGCTGAAGAAGGATATGGAAACCCCGACGTAGACTATATTCAGACAATAGTTGAGCTTGAAAACGTCGGGATAAAAACAGTCGGACTCTCCAACGAGTGTACAGGTCGAGATGGAGCCTCTCAGCCCCTCGTTGCCCTTGATGAAAAGGCTACAGCCCTCGTATCATCAGGAAACGTTTCTCAGATTCATGAACTTCCTCCGATGAAAACAGTTCTCGGAGAACTTGAATCTCTTGCACGTGACGGACTTTCTGGTGGATGGGAAGGATGCGTTCGAGAAGACGGGTCCATAATCATGGAGAATAACGCTATGTTCTGCGCTGATCATATCAGTGGATTCTCCGTAAAAACCTGTGCAGACTTCTAGGAGAGGTGAATTCCTGATGAAAAAAACTATCCATTATATAAATCAGTTTTTTGGACAAATAGGCGGCGAAGACAAGGCTGATTTTGAACCTGTTATTCATGAAGGAACAGTAGGTCCCAGCCTGTTATTAGATCAGAGCATGAAAGAAGTTTCAGTAACTCATACAGTGATCTGCGGAGATAACTTCATGGCATCTCACCCAGAAGAAGCTGTTTCCAGAATTCTCAGCATGCTTGAAGGCCTTGAATTTGACATGTTTATAGCTGGTCCAGCATTCCTTGCTGGTCGTTATGGAACAGCCTGCGGAACAATATGCAAAGCTGTACAGGAAAAATTCAACGTGCCCGTATTCAGTTCCATGAATGTTGAGAACCCTGGAGTAGAAATGTTTAAAGGACATCTTTATATCTTTGAAGGTGGACGAAGAGCGACCTACATGAAACAGGATATAGAAAAGCTTGCCTCTTTTGCAGATAAAATTGCAAAGGGTGAAAAGATTCTTCCTGCTTCTATAGAGGGCTATTTCCCCCGTGGAATACGTCACGAAGTCTTCCTTGAAGATTTAGGCCTTGAGCCTAAGATGGCAGCGGATAGAGCTGTCGACATGCTCGTCAAAAAACTTACAGGGCAAGAGTTTATAACAGAACTTCCTATTCCAAAGCAGGATCGAGTAGACATTGCTCCTGCCGTAGCAGATCTTCGAAAGGTTAAAATTGCTCTCGTTACTTCTGGCGGTATCGTTCCTCGAGAGAACCCTGATCATATTCAGTCTTGCTCTGCAACAAAATGGGGCGAATATGATGTTTCCAAGCTTGATAGACTACCTGCCCCAGAATATAAAACCATACATGCCGGGTATGACCCTGAGCAGGCAGATAAAAATCCTAACGTAGTTGTTCCCCTTGATGCTATTCGCGCATATCAAAAAGAAGGTCGTATAGGTGAAGTCGATGATTACTTCTATACAACTGTAGGGACAGGAACAACACAGGGTGAAGCTGCACGTATGGGTAAAGAAATAGCAGAAAAGCTCAAAGAAAGAGGCGTAAGTGCTGTTATTCTGACATCCACCTGAGGAACCTGTACTCGTTGCGGGTCAACGATGGCAAAAGAAATTGAAAGAGCAGGTCTTCCAGTCGTAGTTATGTGTAACCTCGTAAATATTGCTAAAACTGTTGGAGTCAACCGTATCGTTCCTACAGTTTCGGTTCCTTATCCTCTCGGCAATCCAGCTCTTCTTCCTGAAGATGAGTGGAAGCTACGATATCATCGAGTAGGAGTGGCACTGGGCGCTCTCGAAACTGATATTTCTGATCAGACTGTATTTCCAGTTAAAATCTAGCTTCTAATAACAATGAGGAGGGCAATAAACTCGCCCCCCTCATTGTATATAAAATGGCAGAGAGGTGTCGTGAAATGAATAACGAATCAAAAAACAATTCTGTCTACATTATTTCTATGATATTTACTTTAATCATTGTTGCCTGGGGACTTTTTTCTCCGTCAACTTTTGATTCTGCAGCTAAAGGACTTTTCAACTTCCTCATTCAAGATTTTGGATGGGGATACATGTTGGCTATGAGCATTTTCGTAGTTTTCCCCATCTGCCTTGCTTGCAGCCGTTTTGGAAAATTAAAATTAGGACCAGATGATTCTAAACCTGAATTCAGTACAATTTCGTGGTTCGCTATGCTTTTTTCCGCAGGAATGGGTATTGGCCTTGTATTTTATGGTGTAGGTGAACCTGTCTTTCACTTTCTCAATCCTCCTTTCGGAGCAGAACCAGGCTCAGTAAAAGCAGCAACTGATGCCATGAGGATTTCTTTTTTCCACTGGGGTCTTCACCCATGGGCCAACTATAGCGTTATCGCTCTTCCTCTGGCCTATTTCCAATTTAGAAAGAATGCACCAGGACTCATCAGCAGTCTCTTCCTTCCCGTTTTGGGAGAAGAGGGTGTTCGGGGCCCTATTGGTAAAGCCATAGATATTCTCGCAATTTTCGCTACAGTAGCAGGTATTGCCACATCGTTAGGTCTTGGCGTACTCCAAATTAATAGTGGTTTAAAATATCTCTTCGGCATTCCCCAAACGATTATGGTTCAGTTTATCATTATTCTCGTTTTAGGAATTTTATACACGGGTTCCGCCATATCTGGACTGGAAAAGGGTATTAAGCTTATATCTAATCTCAATCTTTTCATTGCCTGTTTGCTTGCGGTAAGCCTCTTCTTGCTCGGACCAACTATTGCCATTATAGAATCTCTCTTAACTGGTATAGGCGAATATCTCGCTAATGTTATTCCAGAAAGCTTTGTTATGGCACCATATGGTGGCGGCTATAAAGAGTGGATGGGTGGTTGGACACTCTTCTACTGGGCATGGTGGATAGCCTGGGCTCCTTTTGTAGGCTCCTTCATAGCTCGCATATCAAAAGGAAGAACGATCCGTGAATTTGTAACAGGTGTTCTCATAGTGCCAGCTCTCGGAAGTTTTACATGGTTTGCCATTTTTGGCACGTCCGGACTTCACTTGGAATTAAGTGGAATAGCTCAAATTGCATCAAAGGTCAGTGCGGATATTTCCACTGGAGTTTTTGAAATGTACAGCCATTACCCTCTTGGAATGGTTATGTCGATTATTATGGTCGTCCTCATTTCTACTTTCTTTATTACATCTGCAAACTCAGCAACATTTGTACTTTCAATGTACTCTACCCGAGGAAACCTCAATCCTCCCAAATCGAAAATGGGAATTTGGGGAGTTCTTCAGGCAGCTCTTGCCTTTGTTCTTCTTATGACTGGAGGTTTGAAAGCGCTACAAATAGCGTCTATAGCTGCAGCCGCTCCTTTTGCCATCATCATGGTTCTTGCCTGTTACTCTCTTGTTAAGGCATTAAAGAAGGATGAAGAAGAAGAAAAAATAGTGCAGATTTAAAGTTTGATTCCCCCCCGAAAAAGAAACGGGTCCTTTCAAAGGGCCCGTTTCTTTATATACTCTTCTCTTTCTAGATACTTCGTATAACTGAATGTGCAACGTGAGGAAAAAGGTCATAAACCATTTCATATTTTTCATGTACATTCCTCAATGCTTCAAGGCTTAAAATCCATACGTCAAGTGGACGAGCCGGACCGATAAGGCTTTCTTCCATAGGATCAAGAATTTTATGCAAGGATAAGGCTTCCTCTTCAGTATCAACTATCCAAATAATCCAATTCAGAGAATCCTGGTCAGCAGAATCCAGATCTACATATCCGGGGATGTACATGCGACGTTGATTAAGAAGAAAAAGGTGAACCTTTCCTATTGTTTCAATATAAGAATCGACATGTTCAAAAGGTTTCGGTGCCTGGAAGCAAAAAAATTTATCTGCATTGACAAGGCCTAACACGTCATTCGGATGTTTAGGATAGTGCATATAATAAGCAAAATCGTAACGCCCCAATAGAAGAAGATCGACATAGAAAAAACTGCTCGGCACATTATTAAGTTTATGCCATTCTTTAATTTCTTCTAGTGTGCGAGGAGTCTTTTCTCTCGCCTTGACACCAGAGAGAGAAAAGTCTTCCTTCATCTTTTTAACAAGAGGGTGAGAATCGTATGTCCAGACAATATGTGATGATTCGTTCACGAAAAAATCCTTACCTGAAAGAGCTGGGGAATATTCAAGGTGAAGGCCCAAATGATAATCTTTCGCCCCCCACCGCGCAACAAAACTACGATCAAGCAAGCTCTGAAATGTTGTACGCCATAAAAAATACTTTTGTGCGGCTTCATCTAAAGATTCCTCTACCGGCACAGTTTCGCAAAACCATTGAGAGGAAAGAGTTTTAAAAACATCAATTCCTTTTGCAGATAAAAAATAACGATCAGTATTTTTATCCAAAAGCCCCTCTACATGGAGGCGACCAAGGCTTTCAGGGTCTTCTCCTGCTAAAAAAACGCTCTCTTCATTCCAACAAGGATGAAGATGATCAAAAAGTAACAGGACCATTTCGTCACTCATACCCTATCAACTCCTTCTTCTCTCTTTTTCCAAAATGCCTTTCCTCATGTATTATTATGCAAGAAAACGATTGTTTATTAAAGGAGATTAGGATATGAACTTTTCAATTGGGCAAAAAGCAGATCTTCTTATTTTCGATGTAGATGGAGTTCTCATCGATACATCCCTTTCATACCCATTTGTCGCTCAAGATAGCGTACATTGGGTCTGGAAAAATATTCTTAATCATTCCATTGACAGTAACGGTTTCACAATGGATCACTTTTACGCAGCAAAACAACACCCTTCTTTTAATGACGATTACGACATTGCATGGGTTTTTTTATGTATAACGCTGACAAAAGAAAGAGAGAATCTTGCCGATTCCGCCCCTACTCTTTTAGAGTGGAAACAACTTTTGAAAACATGCAAAGGAAGTAACGTTAAGGAATGGGTTGAAAAAAGTTTCGGAGAAAGAGTTTCTCGTCTCATGGTTCGCAGGATCTGTGAAGAATTCTATTATGGGAAAGAAGAGATGCAGACAATTACGGGAGAAAAATGCCTCTTTGTAACTTCATCTCAAGGGTACTGGAAGAGAGAAACACCAATGCTCAACTATCATTGGAAAGAATTACCCCTGCCATCTGCTATTTATACAGGCAGGCCGGAAGGCGAAATGAAGTTGGCCCTTTCATTATTAGGATGGGAGGATTTTCCCAAAGACCGCATTATAACGCCAGAATCTGGCATCACAAAACCTTCCCCCAAAGGGTTAGAAAAGCTCTGCTCCCTTTTTAAAGCTTCGTATCCTCTTTATTTTGGTGATGCAGAAAGTGACAGAAGAAGTTTTCAAGCTTTTGGAAAGGGAGCGTTTATAGCTATTGGTAATACTCTTTCTGATCATGATTTGAGATTTGAAACTACATCTCAAGCACTTGCTTCTCTCTTTGATTCGTCAAAACAGTTTTGAGACGAGAAGCCATAGCTGCCATATCTTCAGAGTAACATCCTGTCAGAACTTCTTGAAGACTGACAATGGATGTTCCGCGTTTTTGAACAGCCATACCGGCTGCCATATTCGCAAAAAGGCATGCTTCTTCTATGGGGAATTGTCCGCCAATAGTAAGGGAAAGCGCAGCTGCTACAGTATCACCAGCGCCAGATACATCGTAGACTTCCATTGAAAGAGCAGGTAAATGAAAGGTTTTATCCACACCAGCATAGGTCATTCCGTCACTTCCCTGAGTAATAAGGATACCTTCAAGAGATAAAGCCTGTCTCAGTTCCTGAGCTCCCTGCTCTACATCTTCCTGATGTAAAAGGTCCCGACCTACGAGTCGGCCTGCCTCAGAAAGATTGGGAGTCATGAGTGACGCTCCCATAAAACGATGGATATGAGGAGGTTTGGGATCAACTATAACCGGTATATGGCGGGATTGCCCCCACGATATAAGTTTTCTCGCCAAGGTGGACGTTATTGCCCCTTTTGCATAGTCTGAAAGAACAAGTACTGTAGGTAACGGGGATATGTTATCAAGGGAGGTCAAAATGCCTTCTTCTTCTTTTCGTGTCAACGAAACCTTACGTTCCCGATCAATCCGAACAACTTGCTGATTAAGAGCTAATACTCGCGTCTTTACTATTGTCGGAACTTCTGTTCTTTTCAAAGAGCACTCTACGTTAACACCCTTTTCCTTCACAACATCTAAAAGGATACTTCCCGCATGGTCAGCTCCGACAGGACAAACTAGTGTTGCCTTCCCTCCAAGTGCAACTATATTCGAAGCTACATTCGCAGCTCCTCCTGCTCTGTACTCGTCATTTCCCACTACAACGACAGGAACAGGAGCTTCTGGGGAGAGACGAGAAGCCCCTCCCCAAATATAATGATCAAGCATAGCATCGCCAATAACAACTACATGTACATTCCGCAAAAGTTCTGATAAAAAATCAAATGACTCCATTTATTATCCTTCTCTCAGTTTTCTCCTCAAAACTTTTCCTAAACTGTTACGAGGAAAATCTTCTACAAACTCATAAAGACGAGGAACCTTGTAATGGGCAAGCTGTTTTCTGCAATATGCCATCAACTCTTTTGTCGTAACAGCAGGATCGTCTCGTATAATAAACGCCTTAACAATCTGACCGCTTATAGAGTGAGGAATACCTACTACAGCCGACTCCTTTATGCCGGGATAGTTATTCAGAATTTCTTCAACTTCCTGAGGGTAAACATTGAATCCTCCTACGATGATAATATCGCTTACTCTATCAATAATAGTTATATACCCTTCATCATCAATACGGACTAAATCTCCTGTATTAAACCAACCCTCGTGAAATTTCTGAGACGTATTTTCAGGATCTCTGAAATATTCTCTAACTACTGAATTCCCCTTCAACCAGAGAATGCCCTCTTTTCCTTCTGAGATAACATTGTTATTTTCATCCCGCAATTCATATTCAAAACCTGGCAATAGTGTTCCTACCGTACCTATTTTTCGCCTCGTAACATCGGGATTTACAGCAACCACAGGAGAACATTCCGTTAATCCGTAGCCCTCCATAACATTAACCCCGAAATATTCTTTAACGCGAGCATCAAGAGCCACTGGGAAACGGTCCCCACCACTCACTATCGTAGAAACATGTTTAGGCACGTTACCATTCGTTCGTACTGCTGCAGCTACTAATAAAGCAATCATAGCCGGTACAGCAACTATGAAATTAACTTTCGCAGCAGAAATAGCCTTTAATGTTCTATCTGGAGGCATAAAAGATGGAACAATCGCTTGACGTGCACCTTTTAAAAGAGGCAAAAGTCCGCTTGTTGAATATCCTAGAGTGTGGAAATTAGGTAAAGCATTGAGCAGTACGCATTCGTCAGCTTCAAAAGCAGAAAAATGAAGAGCTGCCGCTTCCACATTGCTGTAAATATTCTCGTGACTCAAAGGAACCGCTTTGGGTAAACCTGTTGTACCTGAAGTATAAAATAAGACAGCTACATCATCATTGGAGGGAGTCTGACACACTCCCTTAAAAGAAGGCATTTGTCCATCTATATTTGCAGGAATCACTGGAATTTGCGTCTTTTGCAAGGTTTCCATATCCAAAGGAATAGAATCTGGTACAACAATAACGAAGGGTTCTGCATGCTTTATGCTCCGTTTAAGAGATTGCGGCCCTGCTAACATATTCAGGGGAACAATTGCTCCCCCCAGATGCCAGCATGCGACGGAAAGAGCCAAGAGAAGGGGACAATTAGGAAGCAATGTTACAATTCTCTGGCCAGAACTAAAACCTGATTCTGTGAGAATTTTTTCAACAGATGACGTAATATCATAAAAACGTTTTCTACTCCACCATTCGTCTTTCCACCATATATAATCTCTGTCCGGAGCTTCGAGGCAAAGATTACCAACAACATCACTCAAATTTTTCCCCATTTAATAAAGCCTCCCCCTATACCCGGTTGTATGTGTGTTTAACGTTTTCTTAATGTAAGCCAGTGAACAACAGCTTCTATGCAACTCCAAAGCTCAAGTACAACGTGGGAGACAGCCCCATACCCTATTTCCCACCCTGTTTGAGACGTCTCTTTTAATGATTCTGCATCAATACAACTCCATAACCCCTTCTCCAAGGAATCTTGGGATGATATAGATAGATAAGGAACAGAATATCCCCTTGCTTTTCCTCCTCTATCAAAGAAAATTCCTCGAGTAAAGGCATTGATATGATATTTTAAAGACTCTCTCTGGGACATATTAAAATTATACTTGCTTTCAAAATCGAAAAGTGAGAGACCTTCATAAGAACGATCTTGAGAAAGAGCAAAGCGACTGCCAAAAAGAGGAGCCGCTCCACCATTGACAAATATTGGTTTTCGGGAAAGGAAAAGATTTTTTAGCACATTCGATTTTTCTTTAGAACCTATTAACATCTCGGCAGCAAGAAACCCCATACCATGCGGGATGTAAAGAGCATCTGCATTATGAAGCTTCTTTTCGTCTAGCTCTGAAAATTTCTCCACGGAGCATCCCAAATACGAAAAAAGCTGAGTTGCGTTATCGCCATTGAGGCAAAAAGCCGGGTGATCATAAATACCCACTGTTAAAGAAGGCAACTGTCGTCGATTTGAATCACTCACTGCCTCAAACTTCTCATCAATTCTCGACAATGTTGCAAAAGTAGCCCATTCCACTTGGTCAACAAGAGCTATAAGTTGGGCTGCTGCTGTCTTTAAAGACAATGCAACCTGTCTTCCCCTGTCTTCAAGCAAAAGGTGTAACAAAGAAACACTCTCTCGCTCCAGATATTTAGGAATATAGCCAAGGCCAATTAAAGGCGTTTTTCTTCCCTGTTCAATCTCTAAAAGCTGATACTCTCTGGGATTAAAGACAGACATATATAAAATAGCCAAGATAGAAGCACCGCCACCTGCTATGCCATTGCATTGAGAGACAATGTGTTCAACTGATCGGGCAGTAAGAGTCGCAGATGTATCTCCGTAAAGGACAGGAACAATTCCACATCCTAAAGCTCTTGCAATTTCAAGAGTATCAGACGATACTGTCAACGTATCTTCACGTTGACGTTCTCCGAGTGGCGCAACAATGAAATTGATTGCATCTTTTTGAGCAGCATGTTGAAAAAGGATTTTTAACGTTTTTTGGCTACCACAAAGAAAGGGATCAATAACTGTAACAGGTTGTGAGCATACAAGTTGTAAAATCTGGATGAGTTCTTCGTCTGGCTCGGAAACGAAGATACGAACAGGATATCCCATTTGCTGCATTGCACTGATTATTAAAACTGCAGGAGGGATAAAACCCGTTCTTCTTTCATCCGCAATTATAAGTCGGGGAATATCCAAAGAAAACGCTCCTTTTTACAGATATGTGACTTAGTGTATCATATAAGTCACTCGTAATATACATGACAAGACGGAGGTTGGTCTAGATGTCCGAATCATGGATTTATATCAAAGATCTGGTCAAACATGAAGGCCAAAAGGTTACCGTAAAGGGATGGATGTACAACAAACGAAGTTCTGGGAAAATACACTTCCTTCAACTTCGAGATGGTACAGGAACAGTTCAAGGCGTTATGGTAAAAAAAGAAGTATCAGAAGAAGCTTTCGAAGATGCCAAACGGCTCTGGCTTGAAGCATCTGTGGAAGTCGAAGGCATTGTTCGGCTTGATGAACGGGCGCCATCCGGGGTGGAATTGACTGTCACAGCTTTACATGTTATTCAAAACCCCACTGAAGAATACCCGTTAGGGAAAAAGGATCATGGCATCGATTTTCTTCTCGATCACCGACATCTCTGGTTACGCAGCAGCCGCCAGCAAGCTATTATGAAAATACGGGAACGAGTTATTTGGGCAGCAAGAGAATACTTGCACAATGAGGGTTTTATGCTCATAGACAGCCCTATTTTAACCGGTTCTATAGGAGAAGGTGCATCAGGGCTTTTCGAGCTTAATTATTTCGAGGATACAAAAGCCTATCTTGCACAAACTGGACAGCTTTATGCAGAAGCAGCAGCTGCTGCTTTTGGAAAAGTCTATTGTTTTGGCCCTACATTCAGAGCTGAAAAATCCAAAACCAGACGGCATCTAACAGAGTTCTGGATGCTCGAACCAGAAGTTGCCTACTATGATCACGAAAAGAACATAGAACTTCAAGAGAATTTAGTCTCTTACATCGTGGAACAAGTGCTTCTCCATTGCAGGAAAGAACTTGAATCTATTGACCGCGATATAACGAAACTGGAAAAGGTAAAAGCTCCTTTTTATAGGATAACCTATGACAAAGCCATGGAAATGCTTCACGAACTCGGAAGTTCTACTCCCTATGGAGATGACTTTGGAAATGAAGATGAGACAATTCTTACTCAACAATTTGATAAACCTATCTTCGTAGAATGCTATCCCAAAAAAGTCAAAGCATTTTACATGAAAGAGCATCCTGAAAATCCAGATTTAGTATTGTGTGACGACTTGCTTGCACCTGAAGGATACGGAGAAATCATCGGAGGTTCTCAGCGAGAAGATGATCTAGAACGGCTTCTCGCCAGAATTCATGAAGAAGGTTTACAAGAAGAATCTTATGACTGGTATCTTGACCTGCGAAAATATGGAACCTTCGTCCATAGCGGCTTTGGAATGGGTATAGAGCGCGTTATAGCCTGGATTTGCGGTCTTGACCATATTCGGGAAGCTATTCCCTGGCCCAGAACTATTTATAGGATAAAACCATAATAATGTAATTATTATTTTATTATCAACGTAGAAAGGAGGCAGGAGGGCAATGTCATATCAAGAATTTGATCCCATTCCTGTTTATAGGCATTATAAAAGACTTATAGGCACAGGTAAGGTGGGAGGTAAGGCCAAAGGGTTAGCCTTTGCTCATACCATCATAACAGGCAGCACCTTCGAATCCTTTGTGGATCTGCCTCCTATAAACTACGTGATAACAACAGACATTTTTCAAGAATTTGTCGAGGATAATTTGATTAAAAAAATTCTTGCTGACGCAATTGATGCCGCTCCTGAAAGTAGTGAGGAAGACGGTGCTGAATATATCTTTGCCGTTGTTTCAGAAGCTTTTCGAAACGGAAAGGTCAGAGAGTCTTTCAAAAAAAACCTAATTAGTGTAATAGAAGAGATTGGAGACATTCCTCTGGCTATTCGTTCAAGCTCTCTTCTCGAAGACTCAAAAAAACTCTCTTTTGCAGGTAAGTACGGAACTCGTTTTTCTGCCAATACAGGGTCTATAGAAGAACGTTACGAAAAAATTGAGCTGGCTATACGGGAAGTTTGGGCGTCTCTTTACAATCCCGCTGCACGGGCATACAGGAAAAAACATGGTTTCTGCGACGAAAATGAAGCAATGGCCGTGATTATTCAACCCGTGATGGGAAAGCCTCACGGGAACATGTTTTATCCCGAAATAGCAGGAACTGTCTTTTCTAAAGTGTATAGAAGACCATCTACTCGCATAAAAAAAGATGATGGTATTATGCGCTATTGTTTCGGTATGGGAACTCGAACAGTAGACAGGGCAAAAGCATGTCAGGTTTTCTTGTCTCACCCCTCTCTGCGCCCTCAGGGGAACCAACCAGAAGATATTGCACAAACGAGCCAGATTGAATTTGACTTTGTTGACCGTAACAGAGGTGAATTTACAACAGCAAACGTAGGAGATCATCTTTCTTTTATTTTAAAAGAACATCCTATGGCTTCATCCTTTATAGAAATTTACTGTGATAATCTTCTATATTGGGCAGGATCAAGTCTTGGAAGAAAAGATGGATTACCTCTTTTTACATTTTCATCCTTTCCTCAAAGACATCCTAAATTTTTCTCTCGCATGAAGGATCTCGCTCACTTTTTGGAAGAATCTATGGGAATGCCTGTCGATTTCGAGTTTACCTACGACACAGCAAGTGAGCAATTGTTCATTGTACAGTTGCGTCCTTTAGCAGCCTATGAAGAAATGGCAAAAGTACGCATTCCAGAGGTCAGAGAAGATCAGATCATACTTAGAGGGAACAGAATGGTCAGCAATGGCCGTCTTGAACATATAAAACATATTGTATATGTAGACCCATATTTATATGGCAAAGATGACACTTTTTATCAAGTTGCCCGAGAAATAGGGCGAATTAATGAAAAACTCGCCGGAACTAACTATATTTTGGTGGGTCCTGGTCGATGGGGAAGTTCAAACCCCAAATTGGGAACACCAGTACGTTACAACGAAATCTGTAATTGCGGCTGTCTCATAGAAGTCGGAATCACAGAAAAAAACTATACACCTGAACTCTCTTATGGAACTCATTTCTTTTTAGATCTCGATAACGATGGAATTCTTTATTTACCTGTTTTTTCCGGTTTCAAAGACAACATCTTTAATCATGAATGGTTTAACACTGCTCCATACGAACAAAAGAGACACCCTGCTGTTCGATTTTACACTGGAGATTTTTCTGTTTTTTTGGATGGTGACAAGGAAAAGGGCGTTATCATAGTAAATGAATAAACCATAAAAAAAGGAGCGGCTAAAAACCGCTCCTTTCTCTGTACATAATTAAAACCTAAAGGAAAATACCTCTCATACGAACAGCATCTGCAACTCTCTGAATCGCTGCCATAAAGGCTGCGCGACGCATTCTTACGTTCTTCTCCTGAGAATAGTCCCAGACTTTCGCAAAGTTGCCCTTCATAATGCTGATCAGACGCTCGTTGTACTCTTCGATGCTCCAGAAATATCCACCAAGATCCTGAGCCCACTCAAAGTAAGATCCGATAACGCCACCGGAGTTGGCAAGGAAGTCAGGAACAATCATTACGCCTTTTTCATCAAGAATTGCGTCTCCTCCTGGAGTGAGAGGGCCGTTAGCTGCTTCAACAATATATTTTGCCTTTACTTTATCTGCGTTCTTTTCATTGATAACGCCCTCAAGAGCGGCTGGGATAAAGAGATCGACATCAAGGAAAAGAATATCGGTAAGACCCATCTTCTCAAGGCCAGGCTGCTCGTAACCTTCAAGAAGTCTCTTTGGATGAACGTTCTGTACATAGTTCATAGCCTTATCGATATCAATACCATCTTTACAATAGTATGTTCCTGTAATATCGCTGATACCAACTACTTTTCCGCCGGCATCCTGCAAGGTCTTGGCTGCGTAGGTTCCAACATTACCAAAGCCCTGAATTGCAAAAGTAGCGCCTTTTACGTCTTTTTTCAAAGCCTTGAAAAGCTCAAGAGCACATGTAGCAACACCGTAACCTGTTGCTGCTGTACGGCCCTTTGAACCCCACATGCCTATGGGTTTACCTGTAAAAATCGCAGGCTCAAGACGGCCTCTCATTTTGCTGATGGTATCCATGAACCATACCATCTCGGGACCACCTGTGTTCACGTCTGGAGCAGGAACGTCTGTCCATGCACCAACCATGGGCTCTATACGAGCAGCATATGTTCTTGCCACACGCTCTTTCTCTCGTTTTGACATTTCGAGAGGATCGCAGCAAACTCCACCCTTGCCGCCGCCGTAAGGAATACCAGCCAAGGAACATTTCCAGGTCATCATCATTCCAAGAGCTTCACATTCATCAAGGCAAACTTCCGGATGGAAACGGACTCCGCCCTTGGATGGCCCTATAGCCGAGGAGTGCTGTACACGATAGCCTTCAAAAACTTTGACTGTACCGTCATCCATCTCCACTGGAATAGAAACCGCTAATTTCCTTTCGGAATGACTTAAAATTTCGATAAGTCCATCTTCAAGACCCATCTCTTCAGCTGCTGCATAAAAGTTGTTCAGAGCTGTGTCAAGGAGCACATTAGAGGACGTACGCTTAACCACGGACATCTAACAAACACCTCCTGATATGCTGACGGCTCACGCCGCTAGTCGTGTTCCATTGAATGGAGCACTTTGTTGATAATGATATCACGAATTTTACATACCAACCAATAAAATACGCACTTTTCCTGCAAATAATCCTTAATACCTAAAAAAGGACTTCCAATCTGAAAAAAGTATAAATTATACTGTATTCTTTATTCAATCCTTTACATCAAAGAAGGGACTGTCCTTTTGAACAGTCCCTTCTTAATAGTTTATATTGTATCTCTTTTTAATGGCAGCTGCAACTACCACATCCCGAGCCTCGACTTGAGAGGGCAGAAACAACAACTAAATTTGCTGCCCACAAAAAGCCCTTCAAATCTATTACTACCTCGTCATTCTGAAAAGACATGAAATCAGGAATCCAAAGAGTTACACCATCTACATTGTATGAAGAATATCCTTCTTTTGCAGGTGGTTGTCCATTCTCAACGAGAACGGCTCGAACAGCGGCTCATCCTCCGCCTATATTTCTCTCAATAAGAAATCCTTCTCCCATTTTTGACAGTCGTTCAAAAGCCTTGTCAGAAACCGATATTTTTAAATCTCTCATTCGCTACACACCTCCATACCCCTTGTCTGTATGTATTATACCCCCTTGCAGTATTTCTGCCAACCCTTAATTTGCAAAAACTTATAAAAAAGGTTGTCAGGCTCCGCAGGAAATACTCTTCCCTCTAAATACTCAAGAGGCGCTTTCATATTATGAAAGGAAATGGACCAAGCATGAAGAAGAGGGTGACTCAGGTGGATTCGCCTATACCATTCTTTATTGACAGTAGACGCTCCATATTTGACATCGCCAACGACAGGGTAATTCAAAGAGGCCAAATGCACTCGTATTTGGTGAGAACGTCCCGTCAATAAATGCACCTTTAGAAGAGAATATTTGTCATCTCCTGCTATCTTCTCAAAATGGGTGTGAGCCACCTGCCCCGAAGGATCAACTTTTACAATATTTTTATCCCTATCTTTAAGCAAGGGCAATGTAATATCTCCTTCCTGAGGCGTTTTTCCATATACTGCAACTAAATATGTTTTTCGTACATCATCATCCCTAAAAGCTCTTTGAAGCTCCCTCACTGCCTGCCCATGAAGAGCCACTACAACAAGACCAGTTGTATTCCGATCAAGACGATGTACGGCACAGGCACGAAAATCTTCTTCGGGAGGCACTTCTGCCCAAACCTGCTCAATAAGACTCTCTTCTCCACTTTCGTCAGGTTGAACAAGAAGGCCAGCTCTTTTGTTAAGAACCATAAGAAATTGATCTTTATAAACAACAGCAAGGGGAATTCTTCTCTCTGTTGTCTTTTTCTTTTCATTTTTTTGCATTGCGAAACTATGATTATGTTCTTCTGGCCTCTCCCAAGGGACATAAACAGATTGTCCCTCCTCCAAACGAACAGAGCACGCAACCTTTTTCCCATCTACTCGAACAAGCCCTTTTCTAATTCCCTTCATCATTGCTCCAAGGGGAAGAGTTGGCCACAATGTTCGAATGACTTTATCCAACCTTCTTCCGTCATGATGCTCGGAAACAGTAAAGGTATAAGACATTTAATTTTGCTCCCATTTCCAGAAACGCCGCTGAGCAGAGTAGTTCCATTCAGATATCTCTTTGCCATCGTCAATCTGATCAACAGCATCACGCCAACAATAGAGCTTAAAGTCAAGTTCATCTGCGGCTGACACAATCATCGCCTCTGGAGTAGCAGGAACGACTGGAGATCCGAATTCTTTGCTTCCATGGTGACTTACGATGATATGACCTAAAGCTGATGCATATTTATCTTCGAGGCCAAACTCTTCTACGAGGCGAGAAAGACGATGATACCCCAAAACAATGTGATCTATAACTGTTCCCTCTACCGTCATTTCTGGAGCAGGAGAGAGTTTATACGAATCGACTTTACCAATATCGTGAAGGAGAGCTCCTGCTACAACAAGATCTCGATTCGCCCCGTACCCTGATTTGCTACTGGCATCAGCCATGGAACAAGCCAACCGCGCAACACCGAGTGTATGCTCTAGCAATCCGGAAACATAGGCGTGGTGGTGAGAAACAGCCGCTGGCCAATCCTTAAACTGTTCCCAGAAAATACCGCTAAAAACAAATTTTAAGAAGTCGTGAACTGGAGATGCACAACTATCAATAAGAGACCCAAATTCAGCTTCCATCTCATCTAAAGGGAACGGTGACCTTTGCACAAAAGAATGAGGCGGATATTGATTTTGATCTACATAATAAATAGCATTGAAGTTGTATTGTAGCTGCCCCCGGAATTCGGAAACTTGCCCCAGCACTCCAATAGTCTGACCTGAGAGATCAGATACTTCTTCCCATTCCAGGGGATCTATTGTTTTCTGAGGATCCGTTCTCCGATCCCACCACTGAGCATTGCCCCATATTTTCCCTTCGATAACTCCGTCGCTATCCATAAGAGAAAGTTCCCAATATGTTTTGTTATTTTTGTCCTTTTTAGAAATCAGTTTGCTAACAACACCGAGACAATAAAATTTATTGTCTTTTTGTAGTTTTTTAATCGAACTAGTACTCAAATATCCTGATTCAGCCACGATAACACTTCCAATCTTCTATGCACCATATTTATTAAGCTTCAAACCGTGAGCCATCATAAGGCCAATAAGTTTATCTCCCTGCATACGTCCCAACGTCCCTGCTGAGCAGGCTTTCTCTCCAAATTCTACAGCATTGCAACGTCGTGCAAAGGGGCTCCACAACAAAAGAGGAACTTCATGCCAAGAGTGACCAGAAAGAAGGGAAGGCGTGCTGTGATCGCCAGTAATAGCTAACACATCTGGTTTCAAATCAAGAATTTTGGGCAAGAGACGGTCCACTTCTTCTATAATTTTTACCTTTTCAGCAAAGTTACCATCTTCTCCACGGCTGTCTGTATATTTTACATGAACATAAAAATACGAGTAATCTTTCCAGTAGTTCCCAACAGCGTCAAATAACTGTTCCAGCGTCTCTCCGGCATTTCCGATTTCCATGCCAACCAAGCGTGCAAGCCCTCTATACATAGGATATGTTGCCAACGCCATAGGTTTTATTTTATAAAGCTCCTTCAATGACGGAATGTGAGGGGCAGAAGAAAATCCTCTCAACAAACAACCATTGGCAGGATTCTCATCCTTCAAAACTTCCCATACTTTTCTAATAAAAGCATTTATAATTTTTTCCGTACGAAGAGCTTTTTCATTACGTGCTTCTGCCCAGCGCATAGGGAGCCCTTCTTTTTGTGGATCAGCGTCATTTACTTCCTCAGAAAGGTTTTCTCCTGAAAAGACAACGACGAAACGGTGCTCTCTACCTGGATAAAATGTTACTTTCACATTTTCTATACTCTTTATTTCCTTCTGAAGCTTTTCAACAACTCGGGCACTCTCCTCTGAAGGAATCCTCCCCGCCCGTCTATCAAGAATAACGCCATCAGCATCGACCGTGCAGAAATTTCCCCGAGCGCAAATGTCCCCAGCCCCAACATGGGCTCCTACTCCAAGAGCTTCGAGAATTCCTCTGCCAATAGACCATGTCAATGGGTCATATCCAAAAAGAGAAAGATGCCCCGGCCCGCTTCCTGGAGTAATGCCTACATCAACCATAGAAAGAAGCCCTAGCTCGGATTCCGCGGCAAGACGATCCATCAAAGGAGTTTTTGCTTTTTCAAGCTCCGTCAAACCATCTTCCCCCGGAAGTCCGCCAAGACCGTCCATAACAAGTAAAACCATCTTTTTTTCGTTCTCAATCGCTAATGATTGCAATAAATCCATACGGGAAATCATGCCTACACCTCCAAAACATTGCATTATATATCCTTCGGCTCTATTTTTCTTTACTGTATTCTATGCTTTGAGAATGAGTTAACGTTTTCACTCTCTTATGCTATCATTCAAAAGAGGTTCTGCTTCAAATTATACGTATAAGGGGGACGTTGTTACATGAGGTTTTCTAACAGAATCACCGCTATGCAGTCTTCTCCTATCAGAAGGCTCATTCCATACGCAGATGAGGCAAAAGCAAAAGGGAAAAAAGTGTACCATTTGAATATCGGACAGCCGGATATCAAGACTCCTCCCTCTTTCCTCCAGGCTATTAAAGATTTTGCACAGGATGTTATCGCCTACTCCACTTCTCAGGGCAGCAATGAACTTCGAGATGCCATGAGAAAATATTACGAAAGCTATGACATCCACTTCGAAAGAGATCACATTCTCGTAACAAACGGCGGAAGCGAAGCCATTATGTTTTCTATTATGGCTACATGCGACCCTGGTGATGAAATTCTTATTCCCGAACCTTTCTACGCTAATTACAACGCCTTTTCAAGATGCGTTAACGTCAATATTGTCCCAATCACTACAAAAGCTGAAGAAGGATTCCACCTTCCTCCGCAGGAAAAAATCGAAGCGGTCATTACTCCCAAGACACGATGCATTCTCATTTCCAACCCCGGTAACCCCACAGGTGCCATCTACACAATAGAAGAAATGAAGATGCTAGCCGACATTGCCAAGAAACACGACCTGTATATCATAGCTGACGAAGTCTATAGAGAGTTCGTCTATGACGGACTTAAATATACAAGTTTTGGCAATCTTCCTGACGTGGAAGATAGAGTTATTATCGTTGATTCCGTGTCAAAACGCTATAGCGCATGTGGAGCTCGCATCGGTTGTATAGCTTCGAAAAACGAAGCTCTTATGAAAGAAATTCTCAAGCTTTGCCAGGGTCGTCTCTGTGTTCCTACCATTGAGCAGGTAGGAGCTACTGCCCTGTATAGCACCCCCGTTTCATATCTTGAAGATGTAAATAAGGAGTATCAGACACGCAGAGACACTCTTTACAATGCACTGAAAGAAATACCCGGTGTCATTTGCGAACAGCCTAAAGGCGCTTTCTACGTTGTAGTCAAAATGCCCGTTGACGATGCCGAAAAGTTTGTCATCTGGATGCTTCTGAATTATGACATCAACGGAGAAACAATGATGGCTGCTCCAGCTGAAGGCTTCTACGGCACTCCAGGCCTGGGCAAAAACGAAGCTCGCCTTGCCTACGTACTCAACAATGAAGATCTTGTAAAAGCCATGAAAATTCTTAAAGGTGCTCTTGAAGCCTATCCAGGACGTGTAGAGCCTGTATCAGCTCAGTAAAAATCGGTAATTAAAAGACTAATAGAAACTTCTTTAAGGCCCTTTCCGGAAGATTCACCGGGAAGGGCCTTTGTGGTAGCATATACTCTGGTTGATTTTTTAGAAGGGAGCGCTTTTGAATGCCACTACGAGTCAAAGAAGCTCTATCGAAAGATGTGGGAAGGTGTATTGCACGAATAGACCCAGAAGATATTAAAAGATATGGACTGTCTGAAGGTCAAATCATAGAAATTGCAGGCAAAAGAAAGACTCCAGCCAGAGTATTGGCTTGCGATTCTGGCGATATGGGACAAAAAACGATACAAATCGATGGAATAACCCGAGAAAACGCTCGCGTAGGTCTCGACGAAAAGATTTCTATACGGAAGACTGACCATCACTTTGCGGGCAGCATTACTCTCCGCCCTCTGACGTCTACCCCTCTTCTCGAAAAAGAACGGGATTCCGTCTATCTTAGTTCTCTTCTTGAAGGTCTGCCTGTTGTAGAAGGAGATCGCATACGAACCAACCTTTACGGTACGAGGACATGTGATTTTCTTGTTGTTGACACTACGCCTAAGAATATTGTTCTTATCAGCAGTGCTACCTATATAAACGTTGAAAAACAAATGACAAAAGAACAAAAAGCTACACGTATCTCTTATGAAGACATCGGCGGTCTTGGGCCTCAAATACAGCGCGTTCGAGAAATGATTGAGCTTCCCCTGCGTTTTCCTCAAGTTTTTGACAGACTCGGCGTTCAACCACCCAAAGGAGTACTTTTATATGGCCCGCCAGGAACAGGTAAAACTGTTATTGCCAGAGCTGTCGCAAACGAAACAGATGTATATTTCACTCATATTTCAGGGCCTGAAATTATAGGAAAATTTTATGGAGAAAGCGAAGAGCGCCTTCGTAATGTCTTTGATGAAGCACAGGCACATGCTCCAGCTATTATTTTTATAGATGAAATAGATGCAATTGCTCCCAAACGAGAAGAAATGGGCGGGGAAAAGCAGGTGGAACGACGTGTCGTTGCGCAACTTCTCGCTCTGATGGACGGACTTGAATCTAGAGGACAAGTTATCGTTATAGGTGCCACCAATATTCCCAACACTTTAGATCCAGCACTTCGTCGTCCCGGACGATTCGACAGGGAAATTTCTGTTCCTATTCCCGACCGCAATGGACGTTTTGAAATTTTACAAATTCATACACGGGGAATGCCGTTGGCAGAAGACGTTGATTTAATGCGTCTCGCCGAAATTACCCACGGTTTCGTAGGTGCAGATATTGAAGCATTGGCCAAAGAAGCAGCCATGTCTTCCCTTAGACGTATTCTTCCCAGTATCGATTATGAAAAAGCCGATATTCCTTACGATGAACTCCTTTCAATGAATGTCTCTATGGGGAATTTTCTTGACGCATTGAAAGAGGTCGAACCATCTGCAATACGCGAAGTATTTGTTGAGGTACCTGACGTAACATGGAATGATATTGGAGGACTTGAATCAATAAAGCAAGAGCTTATAGAAGCTGTTCAATGGCCTCTTGAACACAGTAATGTTTATGAAAAATTTGGAATAACTCCACCACAAGGTATCTTGTTATACGGACCTTCCGGAACAGGAAAGACGTTGCTTGTTCGCGCATTGGCACACGAAAGCGGCGTTAACTTCATTCCTGTAAAAGGTCCTGCCCTTATGTCTAAATATGTTGGAGAAAGTGAAAGAGCCATTCGTGAAGTCTTCAAAAAAGCTAAGCAAGCTTCTCCTTCTATTCTTTATTTCGACGAAATAGAATCCCTCGTTCCTATTCGTGGACGAGATAGTGGATCTGGGGCCAGCTTCACAGAGCGTGTCATAAGTCAGTTTCTCGCAGAAATGAGTGGAATTGAAGAGCTTAAGGGAGTGACAGTCCTGGCAACAACCAACAGAATAGATCTTATTGATCCCGCTCTTCTGAGCAGCGGTCGATTTGATGTTGTTCTTGAACTTCCCATGCCTGATGCAAAAGCTCGACTTGAGATTTTCCAGATACATTTGCAGAAAAAGCCTCTAGCGGAAGACATTCATATCGAAGATCTGGTCTCTGTCACAGAAGGTCGAAGCGGTGGCGATATAGATTTTATATGTCGAAAAGCATCAGCTCTCGCTATTCGAGACTATCTTAAAAATGGGAAAAGCGATATTCCTCGTATTGAGAAAGAACATTTTGAAACAGCCTTATCCTTTTTAAAAAGCAATCTTCAAAAAGGATAAAAATCCATACTATACTAAAAAAGTAAGAGGGATCTTTCGTTAACGAAAGATCCCTCTTACTTTTTAAAAACACAGTTAAGCATATATGATCCGAAAGCCCTAATAAAGCATGCGATAAATAAAGAGATTTCCCATTACCTTCCGCACATAATTCCTCGTTTCATTATAGGGAATATCTTCCATCCATTCATCGAAAGGACGTTCCTCACCCTCTTTAATCCAACGTCCTACTGCACCACTTCCAGCATTATAGGCCGCAACAGCCCACTCCAAGCGACGGAAACGCTTCTGAAGTCTTGCCAAATGAGAGGCACCGAGCAGAATATTTGTATTTGGATTCCATAAATCAGCGTTTTCCATACCAACAAGACGAGCTTCTTCCTTCCCTGTCGCAGGCATAAGTTGCATCAGACCTATGGCGCCAACCCAACTATTTACTTCTGCATCAAAAGCACTCTCCTGGCGCATTACAGACCAAATGAGGTTTGCTTCAACACCAAATCGGGTTGTAGCCTGCTGCACAAACCCCCCAAAGGGACGTGGGTATAAAAAGCGAATCCCCTCTTTGGGCAAGGGCTGAAATTTTAAAAACAAAGACATTAAGGAAGAAGCCGCACTATAGGCCCCTGGTTCATCTTCGAGCCATTTGGAAAGCACTGCGGCTCGATAAAGTGCCGCTGGACTTCCTTCCCGTAGGAGTCTTAATCTCGCATAAAAAATGAATCCCCAATCTTCGAGAATATCCGGTCTTTTTTGCAGCTCCTCGGGTGTGTCTGAAGTAAAAGATGGCCCTCCTGGCGAAGCTAAAAAGCTATAGATCGAAAGAGGATATTCTGAGAGTAGTGTATGAAATACCTCTTCTGCTTTTTCTTTTCTTTCCAATTTTTCATACCCTCTGGCCGTCCAATATAAGAGACGTTCTCTCCAAATTCCGCTACTCTGTGAAAGAAGTTTTTCCCATATGCCGAGAGCCTCGCTTATCTGTCCTTTTTTCCAGGCACGCCAGGCATCATCCCAAAGGATAGATTGAGCGCCTTCCGAAGTAGAATACTTCTCTATAAGTTCTCGCTTAAAGAGTTCCTTTTTCTCTTCCTCCACAAGCGTATAAAGAGAATATAGAGCCCTGGCTCGAACAGTCTCATTTCCCTCTCTGACTATATGTTCCAAAGCAGAAAGAGATTTCTCTTTTTCGTTTCGACCGGCAAGTATTCCAATACGACGCACAGAAGACTCTGCATAGCCTTTACCATGTAACGCCAGCCACTCCCAAAGATCTAGCGCCTCTTCATACTGTTCAAGTCGATAAAGAGAAACAGCCCTGTAATAACGAGATTTAAGTCCTTCCTTTGAATTCAGCGGAACAGCCAAAAAGAGAGGAATAGCCTGAGAGTAGTTTCCATTAAGATAGGCACCATATCCCAACGCGTTGGAAATCGGGGCACTAAATGGTTTTTTACTCTTTTGCAAAACAGCTAAAGCCCGTTTATTCATCGGCTCGAATTGCAACAATTGCAGCGCATACGCCATATTATCTCCAGAAGTTTCAAGCAGTTCGCCTAACGTTTGTGTAGTTTGAGATCGATTGGAAGCTTTTTGAAGCATTATTTCTAGCCAATGCCGGTGAAGAGCCGGGTCCGAAGAGAGTCGAGCAAGAGCATAAGCCACATAATAACTTAACTCTTCAGGGGCCTTGGGTAAAAGAATTTCTGCCGCTTCATATGCCTTTTGTTTCTCGCCGGTTCTTTCATATGCAAGAAGAGTCATCATATCTCTATAAGGAGAGATCAAAGATGGAAGTTGTTCATCATCCATAGATTCCATAAGGGAAAGAGCCTCTCCCCAGCGACCTTGTAGCCAGAGAGCATTTGCAGCCAAAGACTGCTCTTTTGAAGAGAGAGAAGAACCTTCTTTTAGAAGAAGCATGTCTACTGTCTCCCAATCTCTGTTCAAAAAAGCCTCTTCCATAGAGAGCGCATTTGGCAAAGCTGAACTATGAGCTACTCCTTCTCCTATGAAGACAAAAAGAAACACTATCACCAGAACATGAAGTTTTTTTATCATCCATATCACTCCTTCTTCCGCTCTGGGTCGTGGTTTCCCATTATAGATGATGAACGAACTTCTATCGAAGTAATTTTACTTATTTCATACCTTTACTTTTTCCTGGCAATAGCCGCCGAAGCAACAGCAGCTGCTGTTTCAAGGGAATGGAGACACACTATAGATCCGTCGAGCGCTGCTTTACGAATTTTTGCACCATCCGTCAAAGGCTCTATGAATAAGCCAGGAATATTGACAATCAACTGCCACCGACCGTTCCGCACTCCTTCAAAAAGGGAATCATCTTTTTTAATGGGGTTCACTGGCAAGCCCCATCGTTTCAAAAGTGTAGCTGTTCCAGGAGTAGCATCTATATCCCATCCTAACGCTGATAACATGGAAGCTACAGGATAGACTCTGTCTTTAACATCATCACGAACGGAGAAAAGGACTCGACCCTTTTCTGGTATGGAAAGATCAGCACCTTGTAATGCATCGAAAAGAGCATCTGAAACCGTATCGGCTACGCCTAAAGATTCTCCTGTGGATTGCATCTGTGGGCCAAGTCGTGAATCTATTCCCGGAAGTTTTTCGGTGGAAAAGACTGGGGCTTTAACACCAAAAGGCCCTGTATAAAGATATAGGCCTGTCCCCCATGAAGAGTTTACAAGTCGTTCTCCCAAAGCAACTCCCACGGATAAGTCAACCAAAGGAATACCTGTTAATTTGCTGCCAATAGGTACAGTTCTGCTGGCACGCGGATTTGCTTCAATAACGTAAAGAGTTCCTGAGGAAAGCACAAATTGGATATTGAGCAAGCCATGTACGTCAAGGGCTTCTGAAAGTTTTCTGGTTATATCAACTATTTCTTGTCGCTGTCGCTGATTCAAAGAGATATCGGGAAAGATGCTGATTGAATCTCCCGAGTGTATTCCGGCAGGATCAAGGTGTTCAAAGATACCAGGAATCAAAATGTCTTTCCCGTCGCAAACGGCATCAACCTCAAATTCTTTGCCCGGAAGGAATCTATCGATCATGACAGACTGATCGGGTTCCGCTGAAAAGGCCATCTCCAAAATTTTTACACAATCTTCAAATCGTGTTGCTACATGCATGGCAACGCCACCTATAACAAAGCTTGGCCGCACCATAAGAGGGAAACCAAGTTTTTCTATTAAAGCAATTCCTTCTTCCAAGGATGTAACAGCATCGCCTTCAGGATAGTGAATTTTAAGCTGGCGAAGGAGTTTGGCAAAGGCTCCCCTATCTTCGGCCATATTAATTGAATTGAAAGACGTACCAATAATAGGAGCTCCCTGAGAAGCTAAAATTTGTCCTAAACGCAGAGACGTCTGACCACCATAAGAAGCCAGAATTCCTTCCGCTCCCTCTTGGGATAAGATATGATCCACATCTTCTTCGGTAAGGGGTTCAAGATAGAGAGCATCGGAGATATCGTAATCGGTACTTACTGTTTCAGGATTATTGTTGATCATAACGGCTCGAATTCCTCGACGGCGAAGTGCTTCTACAGCTTTCACGCAACAATAGTCAAACTCCACTCCCTGAGCTATACGGATAGCACCTGAACCAAGAACGGCAATTGTTCGTTCTGACGCCTCTTTGTGCTGAACCTCTGCCTGATCGTAATATCCAAAGTAGTATCCAGATTCTGCCGGCTCATCTGTGGCACAACCATCTATTTCCCTATAAATCATATTTATTTTCTGACGGTTTTCTTCTTCTCTTATTTCTTTTATCGCGTGCTTCGTTAAAGTGGCAATAACGCGGTCAGAAAAACCTAGCTTTTTGGCTTCTGCCAAAATGGAAAGACCTTCGTCTCTCAACTTTTTCTCCATTGCTACAATATGACTCATAATTTCTATAAAATAAGGAACAAAAGCGCTTCGCTGTGCAATCTCAGAAACAGAAAAACCTTTTCGCAATAAGTCGAACATGGCAGGGATTCTCTGAGATGTTGGAGTTGTAACGTGGTCCCAGAGATCTTCATTCGCCAATTCTTTCAGATCATCACCAAAAAGCTGGTCTCGACCATCAATAGAACGGAAGGCCTTGAGAAGAGCCTGAGGAAGGGTTTTCCCTACAGCGACTACCTCTCCTGTAGCTTTCATTTTCGTTCCAAGTTCCATATTGGCTGTTGGGAAGGCATCAAATGGCCAACGAGGTAACTTGAGAACTATATAGTCAAGGTCAGGTTCAACCATGGCATTTCCATTGCCCGTCATTGGGTTGGGAATTTCTGGCAAGGTCTTCCCTAATGCTATTTTCGCCGCAATACGAGCAATGGGGTATCCTGTAGCCTTACTTGCCAGAGCACTGGAACGGCTGGCACGAGGATTGACTTCTATTACGGCATATTCTTCACCATCGGGGGAGAGAGCAAACTGAACGTTACAAGCCCCTTCAACTTCAAGGCTTTCCACTATATCAAGAGCAGCTTTTTTTAATCTTAGCCACTGATCGTCCGTCAATGTTAAAACGGGAGAAACAACAACTGAATCACCGGTATGAACTCCCATGGGGTCAATATTTTCCATACCGCAAACACAAATTTTATTACCAGCTTCATCTCTGATAACTTCCGCTTCTATTTCATGCCATCCCTCTAAATATCTTTCGAGGAGTACCCTATGAACAGGGGATGCACGTAATCCTTCTTCAAGGCGCTCACTTAGTTCCTTCATGGTGTAAGCAACACCACCGCCCGTTCCACCCAATGTATAATCTGGACGAATAATCAAAGGGAATGACGTCTCTTCGGCAAAAACTACTCCCTCATCAATAGAAGAAACGTAAACGCTCTCGATGATGGGCTGCTCTGTTTTTATCATGAGCTCTCTAAAAGCCTGTCGCCCTTCTGCCTCACGTATTGACGTAACGGAGGTTCCCAAAACTTTGGTACCATATTTTTGCCAAATTCCACGTTCTTCACATTCTACACATAGATTCAAACCAGTTTGCCCTCCCAGAGTTGCTATAACTCCATCGGGAGAATGAACCTGAAGAATCTGTTCTACTGTTTCCACTGTAAGAGGTTTGATGTACACATAATCTGCAAGTTCAACATCTGTCTGTATTGTTGCAGGGTTACTATTGAGCAATATAACTTCGCATCCCTCTTCTTTTAATGCTCTACATGCCTGGCTTCCAGAATAATCAAACTCTGCTGCTTGTCCAATACGAATGGGGCCCGAACCTAAAATAAGAACCTTCTTATACATAATAAAAGCCTCACTTTCAATGAATATAAAAAAAAGGCCTCAAAGCCTAACGCTTTGAAGCCTTATTTCCAAAAAAGAAAACACCAATTCCTTCTCCCATTATATTTTCTTTATTTGTCGAAAGAAGAACATCAGGTTTCTTGTATACAAACATTTTATCATCCTCGGAATATAAAGTAAAGGTCAATAGAATCTGATCCGAAGAGGTTTTATACCACGTAACGTTATTTTCGTCAATTCCTTAATATAAAAAATCTACAATTTTACCTATTGGAGAGCAGAACTATTCTATGATAGCATTGAAAAATAGAGGAAGAGGGTGAGAATATGAAAAAACACCTTACAGTAACCACTGTGTTGATAACCGTTGTGCTTTGCCTGTTTGCAGAAGCTGCCCAGGCTGCGCTCTCCCCGCAACAGCTTGAGCGAGCATGGAAACGAATTTCAGAGGCTGCTGGCATAGAGACAACGTCGATAACAATAGAAGATAAAAAGGAGCCTAATGCATGGGTTCGCTTTTCAGGAAGCGATCACGCTGTTTATGTCACGACTGGCTTATTAAAAATTCTCAATAAGGAAGACGAAATAGCCGGTATACTTGGTCATGAAACAGGACATATACAGCTTAACCACTATGGAAGCACTATAGGTAGAAATTTGCTATGGGCTCTCCTCTTTAAAAATGTTAAGGGAGATCGCAACTCTGAGCTTTTGGCAAGTCTCGGAGTCGGCCTAGCAGAATCTGGTTTCAGCAGGGAACAGGAAGTTGAAGCCGACGATTACGGAATTAAACTTTCCGTAAAGGCTGGCTATAGCGCTTGGGGACTCGTCAATGCTCTTGAAAAAATGAGAGATGCCGGATATGAAACATCTCCAAGCGGCTTCAACTCACACCCACCAACAGAACGTCGCTTACAACATATACGTGCTACGGCACGAACATATAGTCAGCAATAGGCTCTCTCTGTATACTTTATCCTTTCTTCTAAAAGCATTTATTTTCTTTTTTCAATGCTATAATTGTCGTGTACTGTCTTGTCTTTTCTTATTTATATCAATGTAGTCTACAATTTACTGCCTTTTACTTCATCGTTTTCAGAATTGATGTATTTTATTAAAAGCTGATGGGGAGGCGATATGCGTGAGTAAGGTTTGGGAAGGGAATTTTAGCTACAATGCTAAGAATGTCAGGCCTTCACCAATAAGAGAAATGCTGGCTGTTATTAAACAACCGGGAATGATTTCTTTTGCCGGTGGCATGCCTGCACCAGAAGTATTTCCTGTGGACGAATTTTACGAAGGGGTACATATTCTTAAAGAGGATGGGAAAAATATTCTTCAGTATGGAACAACAGAAGGATACCCTCCCTTAAAAGAATTCCTTGCCGAGTGGACAGCCCCTCGTATGGGGAAAGTTGCAACCCTAGAAGAAATGTTGATCACTACAGGATCACAGCAAGCTTTAGACCTTTTCTCGTGGGCAATGATCGATAGAGGTGATTATGTCATCACCGAAGATCCCACGTATCTTGCAGCTCTCACCACTTTTTATAACCATGGAGCTAAGTTTTTAGGAGTCCCTATGGACAAAGATGGTATGCAGGTTGATCTTCTTCCTGAAATCATCGAAAAAGCTCGTAAAGAGGGTAAAAACGTAAAGTTTATCTATACCATCGTCAACTTCCAAAACCCAGGCGGCGCTACAATGACCTTAGAACGGCGCAAAAAACTTGTTGAGATTTCACACAAATATTCTATTCCAATTTTTGAAGACGACCCTTATGGCTATGTTCGCTATGATGGAGAACATTTGCCGTCTATCTTCTCTCTTGACGATAATGATGGCGTTATTTACGCTGGTTCATTTTCGAAGATTCTTTCTCCTGGAAGCCGCATAGGATGGGTTACCGGATCTAAAGAAATCATCAGAAAGATGACTGTGTTCAAACAGGCTACTGACTTGTGCACCAGTACCATCACACAAGCTCTTGTCGCTGAATATTGCCGTAACGGATATCTTGATAAACATCTTCCTGTCATAATTGATAACTACCGCGTAAAACGTGACGCTATGCAAGAAAGCTTTAAACGCCATCTGGAACCACTTGGCGTAACATGGGTTAAACCTGAAGGCGGGTTCTTCTACTGGCTGCACTTCCCTGAGGTCAATACCAAGGATCTTTTCAATAAAGCTATTGAAAAGAAAGTTGCATTTGTCATTGGTGAACCCTTCTGTACTAATCCTGGTAGCGGAGCTCACAATGCTCGACTTTGCTACACTTTCCCGACGCCGGAAGTCACAGAGGAAGGAGTCAAACGTTTGGCAGAAGCCATACAAGAACTTGCACAAACCGTTACCGCATAGATATTCCAGGGGCCTTTTCAAAAGGCCCCTTATTCTATAAGGGAGGGAAATCAGAACTAGTGAATACCTATTGGGATGCTTTGTATAGTCATTCAGCATTACAAATCAAACCTTCTCCCATTAGAGATATTTTCCACGTTATACGCAAACCAGGCATGATTTCTTTTGCAGGAGGTATGCCTGATCCTGACATCTTTCCTATTGAGCAATTCTACGAAGCAACCTCAATCATCAAAAGAGAAGGACGAGATATTCTTCAATATGGCATTACGGAGGGGTACCCTCCACTTAAAGAATTTCTAATAGAATGGCTGAAACCACGACTTGGGCACAAGGTAGAGATGGATGAGATGCTTATAACCTCAGGGTCTATTCAGGCAGCAGATCTTCTTACCCTCTCTACAATAGACAAGGACGATTATGTTATTACTGAGGAACCTACATTCTTGGGCACAACCATTGATATGTATAACCACGGAGCGCGTTTTATCTGCGTTCCATGTGACTCCGAAGGCATGCAAGTAGAGCAACTTCCAGAGCTTATAGAAAAAGCTCGTTCTGAAGGCAAAAAAATAAAGTATATCTACACTATCCCTAACTTCAACAATCCCTCTGGCGCCACTATGAGCCTTCTGAGGAGAAAAAAACTTATTTCTATAGCCAATCAGTACGGCATTGCTATTTTGGAAGATGACCCTTATGGATATATTCGATTTGAAGGAGAGCATTTACCTTCACTCTTCTCTCTTGATACATCAGGACTCGTTATTTATGCAGGATCTTTTTCCAAAATTTTAGCGCCTGGAACCAGAGTAGCCTGGTGTTGTGGAAATAAAGATATTATAAGAAAAATGGCTGTTTTCAAGCAGGGAGTCGATACGTGTACAAGTGTTGTAGCCCAGGCCTTAGTTTACGAATATTGTCGCCTAGGTCACCTTGATAACTTTCTACCACGCATAGTCGAGCATTACCGTCAAAAACGAAATCATATGAAAGATGCTCTTCAATTTCATATTCCCCAAAAAACTGCTTCTTACAACATTCCATCAGGTGGTTTTTTCTTTTGGGTAAAAACTCCTGACATTTTGGCAGAGGATCTTTTTGAAAAAGCTCTCGAAAAAAATGTAGCCTTTGTTAAAGGAGCGCCCTTTTTCCCCAATGGAGGTGGAGAACATCATTTTAGGCTTTGTTATACTTTTGCATCGCCTGAAATGATTGATGAAGGAATTCGACGACTAGCAGAATCGATGGAAGAGCTTCTTTAAATTTGTTTTATTCAATTCAAGGGCCGCTTTCCAGAAGCGGTCCTTTTTGTTATAAGATACTGGCATGGAGAAACAAATATAAACCCGAAGATGGGGAGGAGACATTCATGTCAGAAGAAACAATAGCTGCTATATCTACAGCCTGGGGAGAAGCAGGAATTGCAATTATAAGACTTTCAGGACCAGCTTCCCGGCAATTGGCTGACGAAGTGGTTCAAGGAGTCCGCCCATTAGCAGAAACCTCTCCTCGTTTTTTGCGAAATGGTTTTTTGCTTGATGAAAATAAAGAACCAATTGATCAGGTTCTTTTTTCATGGTTTAAAGCTCCTAAAAGCTACACCGGTGAAGATATGGTCGAGATATCCACCCATGGAGGAACATTAGTCGCTCAAAAATGTCTTGAACGACTTATCAGCAAGGGAGCCGTTTTGGCAGAACCAGGGGAATTTACAAAACGAGCCTTCCTAAACGGGAAAATTGACCTTTCTCAGGCAGAGGCAGTATTAGGAATAATACGATCAAAAAGTGAAGAAGCCCTTCGCGCCGCCACTCGTACGTTACGGGGAGAACTTTCCAGCTTTGCTCGTGATATTTACAACGAAATTATGGAAATTTCTGCATCTATAGAAGTCGGCCTTGATTTTCCTGAAGAAGATATTCCCTATATGGATAGCAGTGACGTTGAAGCATCTTTATCCACTCTCAAACAAAGTCTTGAAGATTTGCTTGATCGTTGCAATACGGGATTCCTTCTTCGTGAAGGTATCAGAGTAGCTCTTGTTGGCCGCCCAAATGTGGGGAAATCATCTCTGCTTAACGCATTACTTAAAGAATCACGGGCTATCGTTACTTCTGTACCAGGAACAACGCGAGATGTAATAGAAGAAGTGCTTACATATCGCGGAATACCTATTCGTCTTATTGACACTGCCGGAATTGATGCCCCTTCTGATGAAATTGAAGCTATAGGCATTGCCCGAGCTGAAAAAGCTATGGCAGAAGCTGATATTCGTGTCTGGGTAATAGATGGGAGTGAACCCTTCACACCTGCAGATCTAGCTTTCATTCCTAAACTATCATCAACAAACCATATAGTTGCAATCAATAAGTCAGATCTTCCACTCGTCATAAGTGAGGAAATGGTGAGCGGCCTTTTACCCCAAAGCCTGATTTGCAATATTTCAGCAGAAAAAAGAGAAGGCATAGAGACATTAAAAGATACCATTGTGGCAAATATTGCTGGTGGAGGAACGCTAACTTCCGGTTTAAATGCTTCATCTCGACAAGTTGAGGAAATTAGACGAGCTATTCAATCATTAGCTCAAGGCGTAACAGCTCTTGAAGAAGGTCTTGGGCAAGATATTGTAGCAACCTGTTTATACGACGCGCGAGGATGTATGGAGCGTCTTCTAGGGCTTTCCATTGATGATGCTTTGCTTGATACAATTTTCAGCCAATTTTGCGTAGGCAAATAACAAGAATATGAGGAGGCCTAAAAATGGAAAAAAGCGCAGATAGTGCATATCTTATTCACGAACTCATCCGAAACAGATGGAGTCCGCGATCCTTCACAGACATGATGCCAAGTCAAAGCCAACTTCTTTCCCTTTTTGAAGCAGCACGTTGGGCTCCTTCATGTTATAACGATCAACCGTGGTTTTTTATTGTCGCCACAAAAGAAAACCCAAAGGAATACGAAAAAATGCTATCCTGTCTTGTTGAGCAAAACAGGATATGGGCTCGACAAGCACCTGTACTCGTTATATCTGTGGCAAGAATAACATTCTCTCTTAACGGCAAACCCAACGCTCATGCATTTCATGACCTTGGAATGTCCATACAAAACATTGCCCTTCAGGCAACAGGAATGGGATTGGCGATACATCCGATGGCCGGTTTTTCAAAAAAGTGTACTCGGGAAACGTATAACATTCCCGAGGGATACGATCCTGTAACAGCTCTTGCCATAGGATTTCCAGGAGATCCGAACACTCTTCCCGCTGCTCTTAGAGAAAAGGAAATGGAGCCACGACAAAGAAAAAGTCTAAAAGATTTTATTTTCGCTTGCACATGGGGCGAAAACTTTATATCAGAATAAAGCATAAAAAAAGGGGGAGCAAAGTTATTTAGCTCCTCCTTTTTTATAACTATATAACAGTCTTTTTAAACGCTACTATCTTTTCTGAATCCACTGCGAAACATCTGATCCGAGGGCAGGGATACTAAGAAGATCCCCCGACTGTCGTGTCAGCTTGAATTTCTTTTCGATCTTCTTGATAACGTTTTTTTGTTCATCCATGATTTCTACATGAATCTGATGAGATTTTCCGATGACAAAAACAACGTCTCGTCCGCCAGCTTTCAATAGAACTGGCTTTTTAGATGTGCTCACATCCACATTGACCCAAGCATAGGGCTGTAGTTCCTGCCCATCAATCGTAATAGCCTTATTATCTACAAGTAAGTTATATCCTTTTCCTGCGTTATAAAGAAATACGGAAATAATCACAAAAAATATGATTATCCCCACATTAACCGTTGATCGTCTCATATCCTATGCCTCCTGTCTATGCCTTGTCAGGCATTCCCACGTAAGGCTCGCCGCGCTCTATCTTTATCTTGCTGACGACGCCACGCATGCAAAACAAGAGCTATGGCTATAATTCCATACGAGACAAAGACTCTGAAGTATTCTCCTAATTGCGCCTGTCCAATGAGATATTTCCCTGCCATAGGAGAAACAACAAACATAAGGTGGAAAAGGATAACACCTATAAACACATTGGGAATAGTCGCTTTAGTAACACTGGCGCCACCAACGAGAAGAGCAGCTATAGCAAACATCCCTGCCTGCTCGTGACTATTATATGTATTCATAGTACCAATGTTCTGCAAGAAAATAATCTGGCCGTAGCATGCGAGTACCGTTGAAATTACGATAGAAATAATACGAGTTCTTTCTACCGGAATACCTGCTGCTTCGGCTACATCCATATCTTGTCCCACAGCTCGCATATCTTGCCCTAACTTTGTCTTGCGGAACCATACGACAAAGACGCAAAAAGCAGCGATAACAAGAAATGTCGCAATAGGAATAGCTACGCCACCAATTGAAAGAGGAATAAGGTTATCGAGACATTTTCTGATATTCTCAAGGTTCGTTACATTTCGAATACCAAAACCTCTCGATAAAACAAGATCTGGACTCTTTATCGGAAATACACTTCCAAAACCATAAAGAACGATAAGCTGATATACACCATTCATAAAGAAGCCCAATATAAAGGATGTAACCATCTCCCGCCCTTTGGCTCTGTTCAAGATAACTCCGCACATCCAGCCTAACAAGACAGCAAGAGGAGTAGAGATGATCATTGCCAGAACCATTCCAGGAATACCAACAATGTTCCAGTCAGTAATGAGAATAAGCCCGATCTCTCCTGCCATTGCTCCCAGCACCATTCCAAAATTAAGGCCCATTCCTGCCATGATAGGGATAAGCAGGGAAAGGACAAGGAAAGAGTCTCGCGCCAGACGAACAAGCATTTCCTGTACTAGATACTGAGTCGAAAAGCGAGAAATAGGGATAGCCACTGCGCTTAGCGCCAAAAAGATAATTGGCACCGCGTTACTAACAAAGAAATGGGATAAATTATCCTGAAAAGACGATTTTTTAGTCATCATGATTTCACTTTCACCACCCTCGTGAGAGCATACAGAATCATACCGTTAGAAACGATGATTCGTATAACTTCTGACATGTCAGTCTCAATGAGACTATTGATAACGGATGGAGTCATTGTCAGGATTCCCTGAAAGAGAATCGTACCAATAACAACATTGAGTATAGACGCTTTATTTACTGATGCGCCCCCGATGAGGATAGCTGCTACTGCAGGGAAAGCCATATAAAAAGGCCCCATATACAGCTGTATGAATCCGAAACTCTGCTCGTACATTATGATACCTATAGCACCAAGAACTGTTGACAAAACAACGGAGAGAGTTCTCATTCTATCGACATTTACTCCTGCTGCTTTTGCATATTCAGGATTCGACCCCACTGTCGTCATAGCCGTGCCTATTTTTGTCTTCATAAACATCCACATTGCAAAGCAAAGAAAAGCGAAGAAGAGCATCATCCCTGTGGGACAATAAAAGAAATCGCCTATATTAAAGGCCAAAATGTCACTAATAGCCCTACTCCAGTACCCATCTACCGAAATAGTCGTACGTAAGCCTGCTCCGGCATATCCCCAAACCATATTAGGACTTTTGTACGGAAGAACCAGCCACATAATGCACATAAAAGCAACAGAGGAAAAGCCTACATAGGTAGCAATCATCATTTCGCCACCTTTTACTCTGTTTAGAAGCTGGCCGTACAACCATCCTAGAACAATCGCTATGGGAGTAGCGATGAGCATGGCTGTAAAAATCCCGGGAAGACCTGTTACTCCTAATTCAATACTAGTTACCGCGCCAAGCAAGCCGGCGATAATACCCAAAGGCAAACCGAAGTTAAGACCACATCCTGCCTGTATCATAGGTACCATAGCAAGGACCATGACTCCGTTCATGCCAAAACGAACGAGAGTATCGCTAATTGAAGTGTCTACCCGAACCCTAACAAAGGGGGCCATGACAAAAAGTCCGAGAAGAAAAAGGGCTATAATAACCCTTGGCCAGCCGGCTTTTTCAATAAAACTGCGTATGTTGTTCATCATACACCCACCTTCTCCACACCATTTTTAATTTCACCAAGCATAAGAAGTCCAAACTCAGTTGATGGGCATGTAGCAGGACGTGTGCCACCGATTCTGCCTTCATTGACAATAGCTATCTGGTCACAAATAGACCGTAATTCTTCAAGTTCTGAAGAGATCATGACGATTGTTGTGCCTCTCTTCTGGTTGTATTCTCTCAATGTATCGAGTACAACTCTCTTTGCTCCCACGTCAATACCTCGTGTAGGTTCTGAAACAAAGAGTAATTTAGGGTGAAGCGCAAAGGCTTTCGCCAGACAAACCTTCTGCTGGTTACCACCTGAGAGCTCCTGCACGCGCTGATGCTCACCTGTGCACTTGATTTCAAGAGCCTCGATATACTTTTGTGTAGCTTCTCTTATGGCTTCTTCATCACGAATTTTAAACAAACCGCCAAAAACTGGTTTCAAAAATCTACTTTGCATCTGAAGGGTTGTAAAAATAATGTTCCATGAAATGGGCTCTTCTAGTAGTAAACCAACACCACGACGATCCTCGGAAACAGACGCAATTCCCATAGAGAGAGGGGAACGAGGATCATTTAAAACAACTTCTTTTCCATCAAAAACAACACTGCCGCCTGAAGGGTACATTCCCATTATGCCATTAGCAATTCCAAGTTTACCTTGACCCGCCAATCCCCCGATACCAAATATTTCTCCCTCTTTTACTGAAAAAGAAACATCTCGCACCGTTTCACCTGGCATATCTACCCAAAGGTGCTCTACTTTGAGAATGTCTTTAGCAAATGATCTTACTGTTTCTTCCCTAGCAAAAGCAGACTCAATATTCCGTCCCACCATATGAGTGGCTATTTCCATTACGTTTGTTTGTGCCGGAGTCGTTTCATGAACAACTTGTCCATCACGTAAAACAACAATCTTATCGCACACATCAATGATTTCATGTAATCGGTGAGATATAAAGATGATGGCAATTCCCATAGCTGCTAATTTTCGCATGGAAGCCAAAAGTATCTCTGCTTCTGATTCTGTCAACACCGCCGTAGGCTCATCAAGGACAAGAAGTTGGGTCTTTTCTTTATCAATTTCCCTTGCTATCTCGGTAAATTGTTTGTGTCCTACAGGCATTTCTGAAACGAGAGTATCAGAGTCAATAACAACGTTAAGTTTCTCTATTGCAGTTTTTCCACGAAGTTCCATTTCATCTGTGTTAAGAGTGCGAAGACGATCGCCAAAAGATTCTACGAGGACGTTATATTGTGTAGGCTCTCTGTTCAATACAATATTTTCTGCAGCGGTAAAACCAGGGATCAAAGAGAACTCCTGGTGCACCATTCCGATACCAGCATCCAGAGCATCAAGAGGATTCTTAAACTGAGCTTCCTCCCCATTAATGAAGAATTTACCTTCATACCCTCCAGTTTCCTGGATTACAGACATTCCGAAAAGGATATTCATTAATGTAGATTTCCCCGCACCATTTTCTCCAACAAGCCCGAGAATCTGGCCTTTCTCGAGGGTAAAGCTCACATCCTTCAAGACTCTGTTGCCAAAATACGCCTTGCCTATCTTTTCCATCTTTAATAAGGGCTCAGATAAAGCCATTGTTGTCACCTCTCCACTTCCAAGCCTTGGAAAAATTCTCCTGGAAAATTAGGAGCAGAAATAAAGGGGAGGAAAGGATTTTCCTCCCCTAAGAAAAGGCTCGTTTTTAGGTCGCTATTTCTATGGGGCCTATTTGACTATTTAATAGAGAAATACTTTTCAGGAACCGTAACATCGGTCATGCCAAGGTAGCCAAGGCCAAATATATAGGTATCCTGATAAACGAGAACGTGATTCTTCTTGACAACGCCAGTAGCGATATCTGTGTAGAGACTTCCGTTCCATTTTGCGCCAGGCGTATATTTTCCGTAGCATTCAAAGAGAGCATCAGAATCTTCGAGTTCAACAGACCCTTCAACAACCCGTTTGGCAAATTCGCCAAGAGCTGCTGTTGTGGTGTAACCATAAGAGTAGGCCCATGTTCCCATTCTCTTGGATCCGCCCTTAGCAGCAACTGCTTCTTCTACTCTCTTAAGTATTGCAGGCCAATCGCCTTTAACGTCAGAGAGTTCTATCCCCAAAGCTCCGGGATATCCCATAAGAGGAGAAGGAAGGTCTGCTTCTACAAAATATCCACCCTCTTCAGCAATACGCTTCAGCAATGGCTCTGTATGAGCGTCATTCGTACAGAAGAATGCTGTGTCTTTACCATACTTTTCAAGCCAGGCAGGAACTTTCTCAAGAATAAACTGCTGAGCTCCGGCAACTCCCACGTCACTTGTTGGGTCTGGAGCTGTTTCAAAATGGAATCCCATACCCAGATCCTGACATGCAACTTCCATAATGTTTCTACGGCGAGAAAGAAGTTCGTAGCTCATATGTCTCGGGAAGGAAATGTGAACAAATTCCTTGGCACCCATTTTCTGGGCAGCCGCTACGATCAGATAACCACGGGCGATATTATCGCAGTTAATTACAAGATCAGCAGCAGACTCGATAACACCTGGGTCCTCATGAGCTTCTCCGGCAAAGAGAAGGATGTCAGGGCGTTTTTCCCGAACTCTTCTGAAAGCCTCGGTTGTTCCCGGAATAGCCTGGTTAACGATAATGGCTTTCATCATGGGATCATCGGCCAAACCAGCTATCTGAGCAATAGTGGTTTCCATTTCAACCATGAAATTATCCGGATAAGTAATATGCTGAATCATTCCGCCGTCACTTACACTGCCGTACTCTTCAATAAGCCGTTCTGCACCACGAAGGTCATCTTCAGATTGAGAAACGGTACCGGTGCAAATACCAATATGGAAAGCCGCTTTTTCCACTGAAGTTTCAGCCGGCTTCTCCGCCGGGGCTTCAGCTGTTTTCTCAGCTGGCTGCTCAGCCTGCTGTTGAGGAGCTGGAGCCTGTTCCTGGGGTTTGTTCCCCACCATCATCCAACCACCAAGTGCTACTAAAATAACGATAACTAAAATGACAAGTTTCTGTTTCTTCATTACCCTACCCCCCACCTATAGTATAGATCTATACACATGATTGAAGAGTCTACTATAGTATTTTATTGTCAAAGCATAGAAAAGACAAGAGAATTGTTATTTTAACTATTTATTTCTTTACCAAAGTAAACAAATTTAAGAAAAAATAAACGGGAGGACACTTTTGTCCTCCCGTGGGAAAGGGGAATATATTTTTAATGGCACGGCCAGGCCATTCATAAAGAACCAATCCTCTACCTTATAGTTATATAACCTCTGCTAAACCTGCCATAAATACGACGCACAGAAAGGCTATTCCGGCACAGGCTGACAGAACAAATCTGTCATTCATGGTTATTGCCTCCTTAGTAACAAGTTGTCTTTTTTATTGCTTAGTTATATTATACACAAGAAAGACACGAAGACATGAGACAAATGAACAGTTATTATGTATTATAAACACATATATTTGTGCTTTTGAACAATATTTTTCCACAACAAACTAAAAGGAGCAGCTACCAATGCTTGATAAAATTGCGCAAAAAATAGCATCTTCTACAGCAGAACTCATTAACATCGACATTATCATTACAAACGAAAAAGGAATTATTATTGGAGCCAGCGATCCTAGCCGAAAAGGAAGTCTTCACAAACCCTCTCTTGATGTTATAAGAACGGGAATAAATTCAATACAGGAAGAAAATGAAACGTTACTTCTAGACGGAATAAGACCAGGAGTCACTTTACCTATAGAATTCGCAGGAAAAAGAATTGGAACAATAGCTCTTGCTGGGATGCCCTCAAAAGTTACCCAATTTGGTTTGCTTGTAAAAAAACACACAGAACTTATTTTGAGTGAAAAAATGTTTTCTGAAGCTTTTTTTCTTCGAAGTCGGGCTATACAAACTCTTATGGAACAAATTGCCGCTTTCGACCCTGAAAAAGATGATGAAACATCACTTTTTGTTTCCGCTCGCGGATTAGGTTTTGAACTTCAAATTCCTCGGATTGCTATTGCGGCAGAACTGCTCTATTCTCGAGCGACCGACGACGAAATTGGCGTTGGTTCTACTCCATATACACAAATGGATGTTCTGATGGCTATACGAACAGCTTTTAACAGACCACAGGATATTTCAACAATGATTGATCCCGACCGTTACGAAATACTTCGAGCGGCAAATGCTTTGCTCAACGAGAAACAAGTGGTGGAAAGAACGCGAAAGGAATGTGAAACGTTACAAAATCTTTTAAACGAAAAAGGATTGGAAATTGTTATCGGCATAGGAACTCTTGCTCACGATACATCAAGACTTCCTGCTTCACATCGAGATGCATGGAAAGCTGTCACTATTGGCAAAAATATTTATCAAAAACCAGGAATCTACTCTATTAACGAAATGATGTTGGAAGATCTTCTGACAACTGCCAGCCGAGATGTTGCTGAACGTTTTAGGGCATCTCATCTGACCCCTCTGAAAAAAGCCTCTGATGGTGAAGAACTTATACACACCTTCAGAGTTTGGTGTGAGCATCGTTTCAGCCCCAGTGCTGCGGCCCGCACGCTCAATATTCATAAAAATACCCTAAACTATCGAATCAATAAAATCGAATCCATATGTGGACTTGACTCTCAAAATTTCAAAGAGATACTTTCTCTCTATACAGCCATTCTCATCAATGAACTTTTCAATAGGAGTGACCATCAATTTTTCTTGTGATAATTGACAATTCCTACACCCACTAAAACTAGCAATCCTCCCAAAAGACTGGAAAAAAGAAGGGGTTCTCCAAGAAATAACCATGCAACTGATACTGCAACTATAGGATTGAGATAAAGAAAAACTCCGACTTCTGACGCGGGAAGAGCCTTGAGGGCATCGTACCAAAATACATAAGCGACAGCAGAACAAAGAACGCCCAAAAAGGCCACACTTCCCCATCCTGCAACATCAAGATAGGAAATATCGTGTAAACCATGAACAAATAAAGGTATAGAACAAAAAATCCACCCAGAGGCAATAACAAAAAACATGGACAAAGCAGGTGGAAGAGTTTGCACAGTTTTTCTCGATAGAACTGAAAAAAGCGCCCATGTAAAAGCTGAGCAAACAACAAGTAATTCTCCGAAATTATAGTTAGCCTTCGTAAAAAAGTGTATATTCCCCTTCGAAAGAATCACCAAAACCCCAAAAGCAGCTAAGATAATTCCATAAGATTGTCTCTTTGTAATTCTTTCCTTAAGAAAAAAACTACCAAGTAAAGCAATAAGAATGGGAGTCCCGGCAATGATCAATCCAGAAATCCCTGCAGCAGCCGTTCGAAGTCCAGCAGACTGTATATAGCTATGTAAAAAGACTCCCAAAAAACCTAAGCCACACAGTTCAACAAGCTGACGTGGCGGAAGATGTATAAATGATTTTTTAATGTAAAGGATGCCACCTAAGACAAAAGTCCCGATTCCGAAACGAAGCCACAACAAGGTTGTTGGCGATATTTGTGATACCGCAACTTTGATGGCAGTAAAGGAACCGCCCCAAAAAAGTACAGCCAGAAGGGCTTCTATTCGAGCTCGTACATTAGGATTACATGTCACCATAGGCACCTTCGATAAGCAAGTTTATTTTTTGAGCGAAACGATTATCCAATTCCTGACGGTAAGAAAAAATTCCTCTCACGTACCTTTCACTCTTCCCACCATAGTACCTTGATAAAGCACGGATAATATCACCTTCTGAAGAGTTTAAATAACACGAAAAAATATATGTTCCTACCATAATGTTATTTTTGGGTTTCATCATATCTGAAAGAGTTTTTATATGGGAGAAGGCTTTCGCTATATTTTGTTTATGAACACGCCAGTTGATCTGCATCAAACCATAAGCGACTCTAGAACGAGCGCTGTGACGGGCTTTTGACTCTTTTATAATAATGGCAGCGATAATAAAGGGATCGACACCAAATTGACTTCCTGCTTCTAATACATAGTGTGCATAATTTTCTGCACGATCTACTTCGAGATTTTTATTTTTTTCTCTAAAAAATTCGGCAATGGCTTCTTTTCGTACTTGAGTCTCCATCTCTTTTTGTTGCCGCTTCTCTTCTATTTCTTTTTCTTTGCTGAGTTCTTTATCTCTCTCTTGTTGTGCGTACATCTCCGAGGGAAGAGTTAAACACTGCCCCTCTGCCCAAACTGGAGAAGACAAGAAAAATCCTACGAAAAGAAGTGAAATGATAAGTGAAATGTTCTTGACATTTATTTTTGAAGTCAAACTACTCATTACCTGAGCCCCTTCCCTTTAGCATACATTTTATTAAAAAGATCGTCTGGCAAAAAAAGCCCTCCTGTAAGCCAGGCTATGTGCGTTCCTTCTGCTGGAATTTCTGGTGTAACCAACGGCCCTTTTATACTCGCAGCTCCAGAAGGTTCTATTTTTTTCTCTTCCGTATCATAAAGAAGGGCGAGAAGACGATAAAGTTCTTTATCTTCTATTGTATAGATTCCTTCTATCAAATTTCTTTCAAGCTTCATTACTAGTTTAGAGGGAGAACCAACAGCCAGACCATCAGCTTCAGTTACTCCATCAATACCACAATCTGAAACTCGAATAGAATCATCATTCTTAAGCATTCCAAGAAGCATACAGGGAGCATGAGTCGGCTCCACAAAATAGCAACGTACAGCATCGCCAAAAAGATGCTTCAACCCAAAAGCTATTCCACCTGGCGCACCCCCAACACCACACGGTAAATAAACCTGAAGAGGGTGAAGATCGTCTACGACAATTCCATATTTCTTAAGCTGTTTTTCAAGTCGAAAAGCCGCTACAGCATATCCTAAGAAGAGATCCACCGAGTTTTCATCATCTACAAAGTAAGCTCTAGGATCTTTTGCGCACTCTTTTCTCCCTTCTTCCACGGCTTTCGAGTAATCGTCATCATATTCCTTGACTATAACTCCATGATTCCTCAAAAAGGACTTCTTCCATTCTTTCGCATCTCGAGACATATGCACTGTTACCTGAAAGCCAAGGGTGGCCGAAATAATTCCAATGCTCATTCCAAGATTCCCTGTCGAACCAACCGCCACTTTATATTGAGAAAAAAAGTGACGGAATCGTGGTTCATAAAAAACAGAATAATCGTCATCAGGAGAAAGTAATTTTTCTTCCAGAGCTAACTCTTCCGCATGTTTCAACACTTCATAAATGCCGCCCCGTGCCTTTATTGAACCAGCAACTTGAAGTTCACTATCGCACTTAACAAAAAATCGGCCATTTATTTTATGTTTGTAAAGAGTCTCCATCGCTTCTTTAAGATTGGGGGTTTCACACAGGGGAGATTCGATTATGCCATCTTCCGTTTCTGGAAAGGCTTTTTTTAAGAATGGAGCAAACCGTTGTAAACGATCGCCTGCATCCTTTATTTGCATAAATGAAATGGGAAGCGTTTCAAGAAGTTTTACTGCGTCCTCTTTTTGATTGTTAACCCATGATACAGGCTCCATTTTCAAGACACGCTGAAGCACAGTATTCGTCTTCTCCATAAAATCAACACCTCTTTTTCTTTGGAAAGAGTGTCGCCATAAAGTTTAATTAACAATAGGAGGTATTCTAATAGAATATTGAATCTTCATCAACCGCTATTATACCGAAGTCCTTCTATGAAGAATGGTGTAAATAGGTGGAATAGCAAAAAGTGCTAGTGTCCCCCCCGCTATAAGACCTCCTATAACCACTATGGCCATGGGAGCTCGATACGGTCCACCTGCACCTAGCCCGAGCGCTAATGGAATCATGGCAATAATGGATGTTAAATCAGCCATAATAATAGGACGTAATCTGACAAGACAGGCCTGACGGATAGCCTCGCGGGGTGCAAGACCTCCTTTTCTGCTTTTTTCTGCATAGTCAATAATAACGATTGCATTATTAACAACAAGTCCCACAAGCATAACGACACCAAGCAAGCCGTAAAGGGAGACAGCCGTTCTTGTAAAATATAAGAAGGGTATAACTCCAATAGCTGAGAGAGGAAGAGTAATCATAATAACGAAGGCATAGAGATATGATTCAAGAATAGCAGCAATCATTAAAAATGTGAGAATTATAGCCATGCCAAAAGCAACGTATAGATAATAAAAGTTTTCTTGAATATCCTCCACTTCTCCTGCAAAAGAAAAGCGATAGCCAGTGGGCAAAGAAATTTCGTGGATTTTATCTTGTATTTCTTCAAAAGCACTTCCAACGCTACGTCCATTTACATCAGCTTCAATAGTTATGGCACGTATCCGATCAGATCGAAGAATACTCGTCGGACCAACACCATAGGTAAATTCAGCTAAAGAAGAAAGGGGGACAAAACCTGAAGGTGTAGCAATAGGGAATTCTTCAATTTTATTAAGAGAAGATCTACGCTGGAAATCAAGAAGTGAGACAATATCATACTCTTTCCCTTCAACTCTGAACACACCTGCTTTTTTCCCGGTAATATAGTTTCGAACCGTCTCTGTAACATCCCGAACAGAAATTCCTAAAAGCCCGAGCTTCCATGGTATTGGAAGAATTTGAAATTCAGGACGCCCCAACCGCCAATTCGTATCGACATCCACAACGCCTTGAGTCTGGCGCATCTTTTCCATAACTTGACCGGCAATTTTATTCAATTCACCTATATTTTCGCCTGAAATGAGAATCTGTATAGGTTTACCAGGTGATCCCCCTCCACTTACGGAGGCACTTATGCTTGCTGTAACATCTGGTATAACTGCAAAATATTCACGAAGACGTTCTGCTAATTCAAAGGAAGAAGGTCGCTTCGGATCGTCGGTCAAAACCACTTTGAGCCTGCTTCTATTCACGCCAACTTCTGAACGACTGCCGCCAACGGCAATTTCTATAGCCTTCACTCCCGACAAAGAACGAACGTATTTTTCAACTTTTTCTGTAACTTCCTCTGTATAGGCAAGGGATGAAGCAGATGGAAGTTCAAGAGATATTTCCATCAAACCTCTATCCACTCGCGGAATAAATTCAACACCTAAAAAAGGAACTAAAAAAAGCGAAGCCAAAAATGCAAGTGCAAAAAGGCCAAGAGTCAGATAGTTATGGTCAAGAGCTTTATCAACAAGAACATCGTGGGCTTTATCAAATTTAGAATAAAGCCAAGACCACCATGCTGTCGCCTTTCGACTGAAGTCAGATGGTTCAGTACCATAGGGCACTCTGGCAGCAACCATGGGTGTCAATGTCATAGCAACCCATAGAGAAAAAATAGTAGCAAAAACAATAGTGAGGGCAAAATCCTGTAAAAATTGTCCAGCTATCCCTTTCATAAAAGCTACTGGGATAAAGACCCCTAAATTTGTAGCCGTAGTGGAAAAAACAGAAAGAGCAATATCTGCCGTTCCTTTCTCTGATGCTACAAATGCTTCCTCTCCCAAGTCTCTGAATCTGTAAATATTTTCAAGAACCAAAATAGAATTATTAACGAGAATTCCAACGGAAATAGCTAAACCAAGAGTACTCATCATATTCATAGTTATATCTGAAATATACATAGGAATAAATGTTGAGATAACAGCTGTAGGCATGGCAGCCGCCACAACGAAAGTCAGGGAAAAACGCTGCAAAAATAGAAAAAGGACGAGGCCTGTCAAAAGAATTCCAATTAGCATATCTCGGAAAACATTGCGTATCGCCTCTCGTATAAAGGTGGAGATATCATCAGTAATGGTAACTTCAAATCCTGTCGGCAAAAAGGGGATAATATCTTCCAATTCTGATCTGATCCTATCGCTAACCTCAACAACGTTACTCCCGGGAGTAGCTATGCAATCGATAAGTATGGCTTCTTTTCCCTCATATTTGGCATATCCTCGTGGTTCTTCTGTCGTATCAACAATCTGTCCTACGTCTCCAAGACGAATAGAGGTGGTTCCTTCAAGAGAGATTCTGATATCTTCGAGTTCATCCGGATCCTTCACTTCTCCTAACACACGAACGGAACGTTCTTTTCTACCCTGAATAATATGTCCAGAGGGATCGTTAACGTTATTCGCATTCAGAACCTGAATAATTTTCTCTGGGGATATTTTATATTGATAGAGTTTTACAGGATCTAGGTACACGTGAATTTCGCGCTGTAATCCACCAAGAATTTCAGCACTGGCAACTCCCTGTATCTGTGTCAATCTGCGCTGAACCTTATCTTCTACAATGTCATAAGCATATTCAGGAGGAAGATTTGACGAAATGGCAATGGTCATGAAGGGAAAGGCATTGATATCGAATTTTTCAGTAACAGGATCTTCCGAATCATCTGGCAGTGTGGCGCTTATAGCTTTGACACGGTTAGAAATATCCATAGTTGCTTCTGAAATATTCACGTTATACTCAAATTCAACAACAACAAAAGAAACACCTTCCAAGGAATAACTACGAATACGCTTCACTCCTTCGACCTTGGAAACCGCATCTTCAATAGGCTTACTCACCAAAAGTTCAATTTCAGAAGGGCCTGCTCCACTATAAGCCGTCATAACAGAGACAACGGGGATATCCACATCGGGAACGAGGGCTACACCAATATTAAAATAGCTATAGAGACCAAGAACAACTGCCAGTAAGACTGTTACGCTAGTAAAAACGGGACGTTCTATAAAGACTCTCAAGAATTTCATGGAGACACCTCTTCAAGAATGGGAGCCCCATCATAAACTTGATCTACACCTCGCCTGACTAAAATTTCTCCTTCTTCAAGCTCGCTTCTTACTTCTAAAAGACCATCTTGTGCACGACCTGGAACAATCTTCCTCTTAAATGCCTGATTCTCCTTAATTATAAAAACATAGACCTCATTACGTTCTCTCCTCAATAAATCATCTGGGATAACTATTGTATTCTTCCTCGAATCTAAACGTATCTGGATTTCCACAAACGTTCCGGGATAAAGATTAACCGGCCGCTCAAGAGAGATTACGGTTTTATACATACCTGTTTCAGACTGCGCTTCAGGATCAATTCTCTTAACAGATCCACGAGTTATGGTATTTCTGCATAAAATACGGCAGGGACTACCTACATCAAGAGTAACTGCATCGGAAGAAGCCAACATAACCTCTACTTCAAGCTTGTTTAAATCTGCTAAGCGAAAAAGTTCTATTCCCGGCTCTGCGACCTCTCCGACATCTATATCTTTAGAAATAACGACCCCTTCCATTGAAGACCGTATAGCTGTTCTGTGCATTGTTGTCTGAGCTTCCTGTAATCGAGCCCTCCTTTCATTAAGAAGAGCCAAAGCTTGCTCAACTTCCTTTTTTGAAATTCCACCAGCATCATAAAGACGCTTTTTTCGCTCTAAATCACGTTTTGCATTTTGAAAGTCTGTTAATTGAGATGCCAGTTCCGTCGTTTGAGTAATCTTTTCAAGCTCGCAAAGCACTTGACCAGCAGAAACTTTATCCCCCACATCTACATAGACCGCAGATACAAATTCTCGAACATAGGCAGTTATTGATTGCTCTGATACAGATCGAATTTTTCCGTAATATGTTTTCCAATAATCCCAATAGGAACGCTCAACAACATACGATGTAACTGGAATAGCCTGTATGCCAGCTACCGTTTTAATCTCTTCAGAATCTAGCTTTTTATTGTTTTTTTTATACGTGATCATAATCAATACAGAGAAAATTAATATGATAAGAAACAACATAAAACGTTTATTTGTCTTCATCATAGACACCTTTTCTAACTTTCTTTGTCTGGTCCGCTTTCAGGATGACTATACCCTCCAGCAACTCTTTTTAATTCCGCTAAGGATTTATACACATCCCGAATGGCTGCCAAATATTCCGTCTGGACTCTCTGGTTCTCTACTTGAGCACGTAAAAGATCAAGTTGATTACCCATTCCCTCTTGGTACATCAACCTTGTAATAGCCAACTCTCGGGTACTCTGATCCAATTGCTGTTTTCTGCTTTTTTCCAAAGCTAGCGATTTTTCCCAATCATTTTGAGCTTCTACCACTTCTTGATATATAGAGGTTTCTTTAGCTTGTATATTGTAATGAGTCGATTGTATTAACTCTTCATATTGCTTCTGTTGCAATTTCGATTTTTGTCCATCAATAATAGGCACTGTCATTACTAACGAGAGACGGATATCACCTTCCAAAGACTCTTTTTGCTCGCTATCGGTAAGGGCTACATATCCTAAACTAGCTTCAAGCATTGGAGAAAGTCCTTTGGCTGCAAGAATGCGCGAGAGTTCCAGTTGTCTTAACGTCAAATTGAGTATGTTCAAATCATCTCTGTTGGCTAAAATTAGTTCAATAGTTGATGAATTTACAGATAGAACAAACGAGGTTGATATGCTCAACGAAGAAAGGGCTGTTTCTGGAATCATATTCAAATGTTGATTTGTCGCAAGAACATTCATGGAGGTCAAAGCATTTTGGAAAAAAGCTTCAGCTTCAGTCAAAAAGCTTCGGCTTTCTTCTACTTGTGTAGATGCTCTAATAACATCAAGTTCTGGAACCATTCCCTGCTTATATTTTTCTTGAGCTACTTTTAATAGTTCAAGTCTCTCATAAAGAATATTTTTTTGTAACTCTACATTTTCTTTAGCCCACGCAGCTTCCCAAAAGGCCTTTTCGGCCTGCGCAAGAATTTTATTTTTTTCATCTTTATATTGGAAAATAGATTTCTCATATTCAATAAGATAGTATTCTTCTTCAGGAAGATATTTTCCAGCAATATCTATTTTTTGAAGTACGTTTAAAGATAATGTCTGTTCATTTTTATTGCTTCCAGTAAAAACGATATTCTCTGTTTGAAGATTTATGGCAAGCCTCTGATGGGCAACTAAGGACTGAACTTCTGAGAATTTAGCTTTTGCTTGTTTCACAAGAGCTAAAAGAGTAGGATTCTGAGTATCCACTATTCTGAGATACTCCTCTCTATTTATGAGAGTAGAAGATAGAACAGGATTCGGCTGTAAAAAAAGACATAGGCATAAAAACGACAAAAGAAATATACATTTCCATCCTTTATTTTTCACTTTCATCTCCTCTTTATAAAACTCTAATTTTAAAAGTATAATATTCTAACAATTTCATTACTGTCAAGTCGCAGAGAGGTCTGGAAAGTAAACAAACTATAATAAGACTATTTTTGAATTTAGTTGACAAAGTTCAAAACTTCTGCATAATAGGAGAACACAAGAACGGGTATTTTAGATAGTGGCCCCCTCTTGAGGGTGGCCACTTTTTTATGCCCAATGAGAAACAGGAGGCATTTTTGTATTCATGAAACAAAACAACTTTGAGCAATACGAACTTCGGCCAGAACTTCTTAAAGCCCTTTCAGAGAGAGGTTTTTCTTCTCCAACCCCAGTGCAGGACCGAGTTCTTTCTGAAAATATCTGGGAGAAAGATGTTCTTGTCAGAGCAGAAACAGGTTCTGGTAAAACATTGGCGTTTCTTCTCCCTTTACTACAGAGAGTTACCCCTGGTGATAGAAAATCAAAAACGTTAATACTCTCACCTACCCGAGAGCTCTCTCAACAAATATGGAAAGAAGCCGATTGGCTCGGGAGATATCTTAATATCTCTACAGCATCTCTCGTCGGTGGAATGGACATGTCAAGGCAAATTCGTTCTCTGCGAGATGGTTCTTGCGTAGTAACGGGAACGCCTGGACGAGTTTTAGACCATATCAGAAGAGGAACTCTCGACACGTCAGGAATAGAGACTGTTGTTCTTGATGAAGGAGACCATATGCTTGATCTCGGCTTCAAAGAGGAACTAGAAGCCATTCTTGATAGTTTTCCAGATCGAAAGCAAATATGGCTTTTTTCTGCAACTATGCCTGCAGAAATCAAGAACCTTACAAAAAGATACCTTACAACTCCTCTCTTTATCGCTTTGAATAAAGAGGGCGAGGCCAATGAGGACATTGTTCATGAAGTATACCTGGTGCCATCTCGCCACAAAGAAGAAGGGCTTGTCAATACCCTTTTGTGGGAAAAACCAACGAGGGGAATTCTTTTCTGCCATACACGTGCGGAAACAGTAGAACTGGCACGAAAACTTCATGATGAGAATTTTCAGGCTGTCTGCCTTCATGGTGAAATGAGCCAGAGGGAAAGAAATATGGCTCTTTCTCAATTTAGAAGTGGACGTGTTCCTCTTCTTGTTGCTACAAACGTAGCTGCTCGAGGGCTGGATATTCAGGGAGTTTCTCACGTTATTCAGATGGGCTTGCCCGATAACAGAGAAACATTTGTACATAGAAGCGGAAGAACAGGACGAGCTGGTCATGAAGGACGAGATCTACTTGTACTTTCTCCCAAAGAAGCCGCAGCCTTCAAGAGTATGGTACGAACTTCGAATATCTCCATAACATGGAAAAATGTTCCCGACCCCAAGGATATCCGTAAGAAACAACGTATTCTTTATGAAGAAAAAATTTTTGCTGCTGAACATTATGAAACACAGGAGAATCTCGAGTGGGCAGACTCTCTTCTCGAGTGTCACGAAAGTCGTGCTCTAGCTTCGCGGCTACTTGGCCTTCTTTTTTCTCGTAAAAATGCTGGCTATGAACTCTCAGCAGACCTTGATCAAGAAATGAAACAAGGACGGACATCTAGAAGAAACAGGAAAAAAGAAAGCTTTGGCTCTGGTCACTCTCATAAAACCGTCATACGAATAGAGAGAGGCACTGATCACGGTTGGGATGTAGGGAAAATATTAAGAGTCATATGCTCAACTTTGAACATTAATAAGTCCGGAGTTGGCGCTATTCGCCTTAAAAATGATCATGCCCATGTAGAACTGTTACCAGCAGCAGAAAAAGACTTTGAACGATTGGGAAATCGCCTTATCGAGCGAGGTTTACTTGCCGAAGAAAAGAAACCACAACGTAAATCCAGTGAGAAATGGGGACATAAGGCCCCAAGACAACGTAAAAAACGATAGGAACATTAAATATAAAAGAGAGGAGCCTAGGCTCCTCTCTTTATTTTGACTAATGTCTATTTCAACGAATGTAAAGTATGATCGTAATTACATTTTCTGAACGTTAGCAGCCTGGGGCCCCTTATCCCCCTGAGTAACGTCAAAAGACACTCTCTGATTTTCACTTAGGGTCTTGAATCCGTCACCCATAATTGCACTATAATGCACGAAAACATCTTTACCCTCATCTGTTGTTATAAAACCGTAACCCTTGCTATCGTTAAACCATTTCACTGTGCCCTGAGCCATAAAAATGAATCCTCCTAATGCAGAATATAGAGCCGTTTATACACATTAATACGGCCATTAAACGATACCTGATCGAGTAAATACTGTCAAGCAATATTTAAGGTTTTATCATCCTGCACAATTCTTTTCATAAATATTTATACATTTTGTCTCGGGAATAAAAAATATACAAATAAAACTTAAGACTACCGCAACAAAACATGGAAGCAATGCCCGTTGGAAAAGGGGAATACTATCAAGAATACCAGCGTAACGATCAAGAATTTTCCCAATGAGTGTCGTAAAAAGCCCTATAGATAAAAAACAACCTGTATTCATTAAGGATATGGCAATACCTGTAAAGCGTGAGGGAGCCAACTCACGCGCAAGAGCCCATGACATTACATACGCAGTAGTTGACACCCCCATCACGAAATAGAGGGGTTTTAACAACCAAATCGGCGGATGTCCTCCATTATAGAAAACTAAAATACCCCATGTTGCAATGTTTAAAGAAACGAGCAAAAACATAGGCCATCTTCTTCGCCCCACTTTATCTGAAAACCAACCTGAAAAGAGGCTGCCAAGCATTAATCCCACCAATATAATTGCTATATACGAAGAAGCCACAGATGTAGGAAGAGCATAGACAGATTCCATAAAGGCAACGCCCCAAGCGCTGGTAAAAGAGAGACTTGCTCCCTGATTTAATGCGAAGAAGAGGATCACAGGCCATAAACGCCGAACTCGAAGAACCTGTTTAAACCCTTCTTTTAGGCTCTCTTTCTTCTCTATCTCTTTTTTTAGAACATCACTATTTGATATATCAACTTCGTTAATGGGAGGGAATCCCAAATCTTGAGGAGTATTACGAATTAAGAGATAGCATGCAACAGCTAAAAAGATGGAAAATATGCCTATTGCCAAAAAGGTGTTTCTCCATGTAAGAAGAGCAACAGCCCAGGCAAGAGGTGTTTGAGCCAAGAGGCCCCCTCCATTACCAATAAGAGACGTCATGCCAGAAACCGTAGCAAATTCACGTTCCCTAAACCATTTTGATTGTACCTTCAGTATAGATACAAAAACTGTGGCTACGCCTATTCCGACAAAAAAACGGCCTGAAAAAAGAACAAAAGTGGTAGGGGCAGACCCAAAAAGAAGAGCTCCTATTCCAGCTATAAAAATACCAACAGAAACTGTGATCCTTGCTCCCAGAGAATCAACTAAAAGACCAACAGGAATTTGCATAATCATATATGCATAAAAATAGAGAGAAGCTAATGTACCAAAAGCTGCGCCGCTCAAACCAAAGGAATCTACAAGATCACTGCGAACAACTCCCGCTGCAAGACGATGGAAAAAAACAACCATGTAGACTAGAACCATAATTCCCCAAACAACCCAGCGATAATGTAATCCTTTGCTCATTCCATCCTTACTTTGCATTACAAATCCCTCCGATAAACGGTCAACTCTCTACAATCATCAGAAAATAGTATCATAGCATACACAAGAGGACTCTTCTTCTTTTATGTTTACATGGTATAATTCCTGCCGCAGAATAGGGATAAAAGGTGAGAAGAATGATTCAATTAATAAATATTACGCATTTCTTTGGGGAACAACAACTCTATAGCAATCTTAACTGGGCCATCAATATGGGCAGTAAAGTTGGGCTCGTAGGAAATAACGGAAGTGGGAAAACAACCCTTCTTAAAATCTTAATGGGGCTGATTGAGCCCAAAGAAGGAAATATAACCTTTCCCAGAAATTCGCGTATCGGATATCTTCCGCAAGATCTGGTAGAGATAGAAAATATCCCCCTTCTCAACTATCTGAAAAAACAGGCTGGAATAGATTCTTTGGAAAAAGAGCTCCGAATCATTGAAGAAAACGTTGCTCAAACAGCTCAAAACCAAGGGGAAGGATACAAAACTCTTTTAAAAAGACACGATCTTCTCGTTCACCAATATGAGCAACTGGGTGGATATGAATTTACGGCAATGGCACAAAAAGTACTGAAGGGGCTTGGTTTCGCAGAAGAAGATGGACAACGATATACAGGGGAGTTTTCTGGAGGATGGAAAATGCGAATCTCTCTGGCTGCCATTCTGCTCTCTTCCCCTAACGTTCTTCTTCTTGATGAACCTACGAACCATCTTGACACTGAAAGTATGGAATGGCTTGAAGACTGGCTCTCTCATTTTAGCGGAACGCTTATAACGATCTCACATGATAGACATTTTCTTGATAAAATCTGTTCTTCAATCGCAGAACTCTCTCATGAAAACATTACTGTATATAAAGGGAATTTTACATGGTATCTGGAAGAAAAAGCACGACGAGAAGAGGAGCTAGAACGAATAGCTCGCAAACAACGCTCTGAAATAGAGAAAGAAATGGCTTTTATAGAACGTTTTCGCTATAAAGCCACAAAGGCAACTCAAGTCCAAAGCAGAATAAAGAGACTTGAAAAGATGAATATTGTTGAAATCGATGACTCTCAAAAAGTTATTGGCATTCATTTTCCTCAATCTCCCCGTAGCGGGCATGAAGTTCTATCTGTAAAAGACGTGCAAAAGGATTACGGGAATCACACCGTTTTTCAACACATCTCCTTTACTGTTCATCGCGGGGAAAAAATTGCCCTTGTTGGTGTCAATGGCGCGGGGAAATCCACTCTATCTCGCCTTATTAGCTTGTCGGAACAACCTACATACGGAGAAGTATCTCTTGGTTACAATGTAAAAATGGGGTTCTTTTCTCAGGAAAGTGCTAAAAACCTAACCTATTCCCGTACAATCTGGGAAGAAATTTCACATACAGGATATCTTGGAACAGATATGGAAAAAAGAAGCCTTCTCGGGGCCTTCCTTTTTTCTGGGGATGATATATATAAATCTATCTCCGTTCTTTCCGGTGGCGAGAAATCGCGAGTAGCTCTGTTGAAACTTCTTTTAGAAGAAACCAATCTTCTTATCCTAGACGAACCTACAAACCATCTCGATATGCAAACTCGTGATGTTTTTCAACAAGCACTAACTGAATATGGAGGGACTGTCATTATCGTCTCTCACGACAGGTATTTTCTTGATAATCTTGTAACGAGAGTTATAGAAATTCGAGATGGGGAAATATTTGATTACCCCGGAAATTATTCATATTTCATAGAAAAAAGAGCTGAACGGCTTAACCAGCAAAAAGATATAGAAGCTAGCAAAGAAAAAGAAAACGTATCAAGCAAAAATGACGAAAAAGAAAGAAAACGCAAAGAAGCAGAACAAAGAAATCTGCTTTACAGGGAGAAGCAAAAAATCATGAAACATCTTTCTCCTCTTGAAGAAAAAATTGAGAAGACAGAAGAAGAAAAACAAGAGATTGAATCAATGCTCTGCGACCCCACTTTCTTGGAAAATTCTCAGGAAGTGCAAAAAATCATGGTTCGATATAACGAAATTAATGCTTTGTTGAGTCAATATATGAAAGAATGGGAAAGTCTTATGGAACAGATAGACTTCGTTGAAAAAGAAGTGATGCAAGAGACTTCATCATGAAAAAAGTTCAGGATCCTTTCAAAAGATTTGCTCATTTTTACGATTTTTTCATGATCGTCACAGGCCTTTATAAAACTAAACATATTTTAAAATTAGCCCCACTCAAGGCTAATCAACGCATTCTTGACATAGGAGGAGGAACCGGTTATCTGGCTCGCAAGCTCCTTGGAGAACAGCGAGAAATACATGTTATAGACACGAGTCCAGATATGATCCGTTATTTAGACGATTCCCCTGTAATAACTACTATTGGTGACGGCAAATCTACTCCATATAAAGATAACTATTTTCATGGAATAATCCTCTCTGACGCATATCATCATATAGAACAACAAGACGCTCTTCTTGAAGAAATTGACCGTATTCTCTCTCCTGATGGATTTTTACTCATTTACGAATTTAACAAAAGCTCTCTTCTTGCCACAATGATAGGCTGGCTTGAAGAAAAATTCATCTCTCCTGTTTTTTACGTTACTCCCCAAAAACTAAAAGAAAAAGTCTCTCAACGAAATTATATTTTGCAAAAAGAAATTAACAAAGGATATTGGTTTATCCATCTCTATCAAAAAAAGAATCTATTAATGATAAAATGACTTTAGGTCTATTTTATTTAATTCCTTAGGAGGGTATACAATGAGGCGAAACTCTCTTCTGTGCTTGCTTTCCATTATCCTCATATTTCATTCCGCTCCTCTTTGGGGGCAAGAAATATCAGCGCTGACTACAGGTCAACGTCTTCAACATCATTTCATTAAAGAACTTGATCCCGAAAAGATGACTATTGTTTTTGATGAAGAACCCAACGAAAATGGATATATTCGTGATATGTACATGGATATACAGGGGGCTATTATTGGTGGAGTTCGTATCAAAAGTCTTTCGCTTAGAGCCATGGGAGTACAACTCTCCCCCATAACTACATGGGGCGAAGAAGGCCCTCAAGTTAACTATATTATGAATATCCATGCTAAAGGTGTCATCTGTGAAGATGACATAAACAGAAACTTACTCCAAAAAGAATTTGGAGATGATGATCATTGGCATAATATACAATTAGATATTAGTCCCGATGGAATTTATGCTAAGGGATATTACCTTGTTCGTCTGCTTCTGAAACTCGACATCCTTATAGAAATTGAAAGCCGCCTAAAAATAGTAAACCAACAACAAATCTGGCTTGACGATTATAAAGTTCGGGTCAATCGAGTCGATGTTCCTGATTTTGTTACAGAAAAAGCTGTATCACAAATTCAACCTCTTCTAGATTTAAGCAAATTTGTTTTTCCGTTAAAGCTTACTTCTATAGCGTATGATGACACGTCTATTACGCTTTCCAGTGCAAAAGAACCTGAACCTTTTGACGGCATTATTTACCGTTATGAAAAAGAATCATTAAAACCAATTATGTGTTCAGCACCAGAGAGACACTGAAGAAAATAATAGATAGCGCCCCACAAGCCATTGGCCTCATTTCTGAGAAGATACACAGGGATCTGACCCAAAAGCTGGCTGTGTGAAAAGGAAAAATTAAACTCTTTTCTAAACATATTGTTATCTATGATCCACGGGTTGGAAATGGCTATGCCTCCTGTAATGAAAAGTCCTCTTGTGGGCAAAGTGTAGAGACATAAATCTCTGCATGCCCGCGCATAAAACGAAGAGAAAAGCATTGTAGTAAGTGAAGAACCGACAGTATTCGAAACAACTTCTGGCGGAGAAAGGTAGCGCCCCGTTAAAAATTCATGTAAAAGAGAAAGTCCCTTTCCAGAAACAACAATCTCTTTCGTTATATATGAAAGAGAAAGTCTTTTTTTTAAAAAAGACTCATATGAATGTTCTTCTTGAAGAAAAGAAAACGTCGAATGTCCTCCTTCTGATGGAAGGGGAATATATTTTTGAGAAGGTAAAGGAATTGCTGCACCATGCCCTAATCCAGTTCCTGCGCCAATGGCCGCAAGAACTCCGCCAGGATCAGGTTTCCCTTTCTGAATAATAATGCAATCCTCCTCTTTAAGAGCAAGACAACCGTATACTTGAGCAATAAAATCGTTAACGACATAAAAAGAAGTTTTGTTATATTGCTGCCGAAGGGCCCGTATAGGAACGGACCATGAAACATTTGTTAAAACAACGTCATTTTTACTGTTTACCGGACCAGGCAGCGCAAGAACACCACTCGATACACTGTCAAAAGAAAAGCTGGAATCTTCACTAGCAATCTCTTCCAAAATCTCAAAAAAAGATGCATACTCCTTTGTCTTTTTTTGTATTATTTTTTCGAGAGAAAGTTTCCCTTTCAATATGGAAAAAAGGGCAAAACGACTTGATGTTCCTCCAATATCAGCTGCTAATATCAGCATTATTTGCCTCCTCAGTTCGAAAAAAGACGAGCCAAGAAAATCTGAAGCCACGCAATACACGCTATAAAAAGGAGAATGAAACAAAGTCGCATTATTTTTTCTTTCATTCAAAATCTCCTTATTCTTTTTTTGAGGCAATTTCTTCTACAAAACCTTTGAGACTATTCAAAGTAAAGTATCGTTCTCGTGCCTGCTCTCCTGCTGTCAAAGATGAAAAAGATTTTAAGTTGCTATCTTTTTCTAATATTATATCCATTAATTCTTCGAGTGTTCCAGACTCTTTTTCAAGTATGCTTTTCCACAACCTCAACTGCGCTAACGCTCTAGAAAGAAACACTTCTGAATGCCGAACATATCCATAGTGTGCATAACATAAAAGAGACGATGCTCTTTCCATCAATTTCATAACAGAGCCTTCAGCTTTATCAAAGAAAAATCGAGGGGGCGTTGCAGGTCTCAAGTAGAAGTTTACTCCCTCTGCATCACCAATATATGTGCCCGCTGCCTCTCCAACAAAAAGCAAAGGAGCCTCCTCTTCAATATCATAAAAAATTGACTGGTGGTGAGGTGCATGGCCAGGCGTCATCATAAATGATATACCTTCTATCTGTTCCGGATCTATAAAAGCATCTGCAGGAACAGGCCTCATCCGTCCATAGGTCTCAGCCATTTCTCGCAATGTCTCTCTACTTGCTCTTTCAAGCCTGGAAGGATCTATAAGGTGCTTAATCCCATTGGAAGGAGCAACAATCTTTGCATCTGGGAAGGTTGCTAAGAAATCTCCCATTCCTCCTGCGTGATCCATATGAATATGAGTAAGTAATACATAATCTATGGTAGAAATACCGAGTTTTTCAAGTGAATCATAAAGCTGAGGCAAAGTTGACGTAGGACCTGGATCTACTAAAAGGATTCTCTTTCTTTTAGTGTCTCTGATTAGCCAGGTCGAAAGGAAATTTTCAAAGCCAGGGCGTGGCAAAGGCAAGTCGATAAGATGTAAAGAGCCACTAGAAAAGGTGGCTACGAGATGGAATAACGATTTTTTACAAAGTGTATGAACGTTCAACATTATTTTTCCCTCCATGGTCTATCTTTTTAAAGAAAAATCATGTATCTTCTTATACTTGATGTTTTAGGTTACTAGTGTAAGAAGAGTCTGACGAAGCTGTCAAGAATAACACTTTCTTTTCTTGTACAAAAAGCATCAAACCGTTACCATAAGTACAGATAAACTAAAATATTTATTGGAGGTGCTGCAGTGGAAACATCCCATCACTACGAATTTGATCTCTCACGATTTATGACGAGAGAACGATTCGAACGTATTAAGGAATTTGCGGCTGATAAAGAAACGCCGTGCCTTGTCGTTGACCTTGATGTCATCGAAAATCAATACGATTCTCTACAAAAAGGCATGCCTTTTGCAAAAATTTATTATGCCGTCAAAGCCAATCCGCTCGATGACGTGGTGAAACTGCTCGTAAAAAAGGGCAGCTGTTTTGATATCGCATCAGTCTATGAACTCAATCAAGTTCTAGCTCTGGGAGCTACACCAGATCGTGTAAGCTACGGCAACACGATAAAAAAAGCTAAAGATATTGCTTATGCCTATGAAAAGGGCGTTCGACTTTTCGCAACAGATTCGGAAAACGATCTTTACAAACTTTCGAAATATGCCCCTGGCTCGAAAGTTTTCTTCCGAATTCTTACTGATGGAAGTGGGGCAGACTGGCCACTTTCCAGAAAATTTGGGGCTCATCCCGACACAATTTACAAACTTATACTTATGGCCAAAGACCTCGGGCTTGATCCGTACGGAGTCTCTTTTCACGTAGGCTCTCAACAACGCGATATAGGACAATGGGATCACGCTATTTCTACATGCAAGTATCTTTTTGACTCGGCAGCAGAAAAAGGTATCCATCTCCAGATGATAAATCTCGGAGGAGGATTTCCTTCCCGTTATATTGACCCTACAGTGGGGCCTGATGTATATGGAACTGAAATCACACGATTCCTGAAAGAAGACTTTGGAGAAAATCTTCCTGACATTATTCTTGAGCCTGGACGTTATATGGCAGGTGACGCTGGTGTTTTAATCTCTGAAGTTGTTCTTATTTCAAGGAAATCAGAATTTAACCAGTACCGATGGGTCTATCTCGATGCAGGAAAATTTGGGGGACTTATCGAAACACTTGATGAATCAATAAAATACCCCATTTATGTTGAAAAGAAGGGGCTTGCACAAGACGTTATCATTGCAGGTCCTACATGTGACAGTATGGACATTCTCTATGAACAGTACAAGTACGAATTGCCATTAACTCTTGAGGAAGGGGACCGAATATACGTATTATCTACTGGAGCTTACACACAAAGTTATTCTTCTGTGTATTTTAATGGATTCCCCCCTCTATCGGCATATATTTTGCCACGAGAAAAATAAGTCAAAGGAGATGAGAAATATTGGAACGTCGAGCTAAAAGATTCAACGAGCTCTGGGTTACAGAGGAACAAACCCCCAATATGAAGCTCAGTCTTCGTATTAATCAAGTTCTTGTCAATAAGAAATCTGAGTATCAGGATATTACTCTCGTTGAGACTATGGAATACGGCCGCATGCTTATTCTTGATGGTGCAATACAAATTGCCGAACGAGATGAGTTTTGTTACTCGGAAATGATGGCACACACTGTTCTCTGCGCTCATCCAGACCCCAAACGAGTACTTATTGTTGGTGGAGGTGATGGCGGAGTTCTGCGAGAGGTATTACGTCATAAAAATGTCGAAAAAGCAACAATGATCGACATTGATAAAGACGTCATTGATGCAGCGAAAAAATATCTCCCGACACTGAGTTGTGCTATGGACGACCCAAGGGCAGATGTTCGAAGCATGGATGCTTTGGCCTATATTCGTTCAGTTTCTAACGAATTTGACGTAGCCATAGTTGATAGTACGGACCCAGTTGAATTCGCCGCAGGACTCTTTGAAGCTAATTTCTATGAAGATGTAAAGAATGCTCTGAAAGAAGACGGCATGATGTTAGCTCAGACCGAATCTCCTTTTTCCGATGCTAATGTTATGACAGGAGCTTACACGGAGATGAAAAAAGTCTACCCAGTCGTTTCTGTTTGTTGGGGGGCTATGCCCACTTACCCCACTGGGATGTGGACATATACTATAGGTTCTAAAAAACTAGATCCGTCTGTTCCCCGAAGCGCTATTCCAGAAGGAACGAAATATTATACAGAAGATATACATAGGTCCGCTTTTACATTGCCACCCTTCTTGAAAAATCTTCTCGATAACGCGTAAATAATGAATAAAGAAGCCCTCACTTTTGACAATGAAAAGTGAGGGCTTTTCCATTTCTGCTTCGTTATAAACTAAAAAGCAATGACACCGATCGTGTTCAAGAAAATGATGATAAGAAGTGCAGGTGAAACATAACGAACAACGAAAGAGAAAAAGGAAATATATGACTCGTTACATAATGTTCCATGATTGGATAATTCGTACTGAATATCGTCTTTCTTTATAAAGTAACCAACAAAAACAGCTATTAAAAAACCTCCGAGCGGCATAATTATATTAGCGGAAAGATGATCATAAAAATCAAAGAACCCATCTCCAAAGAATTTAATGCCACCTAAAAGGCTGGAACTATCAACAGACAGAGTTGCTGTGATTCCAACAAGACCGATAAAAAGGCAATTGAGAAATGTTGCTTTCTTCCTTGACACATTAAACTCTTCAGACCAAAAAGCAACGGGGACTTCCATCAAAGAAAGCAACGCTGTCGTTGCTGCAAAAGATGTGAGCAAAAAGAAAGCCGCAAGAAGCAGTGTTCCCAAAGGCATTTTGGAAAAGACCAAAGGAATGGTCATGAAAAGCAAACCAGGCCCCGCTGTGGGCTCCATGCCAAAAGAAAAGACTGTTGGGAATATGGCCAATCCGGCTAACATCGAAACAAGAGTATCAGAAAGAGCAACTTTCCCGGCCGTTTTAAACATGTGAACATCTTCTGTGAAGTATGAACCATACGTAATCATAATTCCCATAGCAAGAGACAGTTTGAAGAAAGCAAGTCCTAAAGCACTTAACATAACTGCTGGTGTAATTTTCGAAAAGTCTACATGGAATAAGAAATGAATACCCTGGCCTGCTCCAGGTAATGTAAGAGCTCTAATATCACAAATAATGATGAGGATGAAGAGTAGAGGCATGAGTGTTTTGGTAATTCGTTCAATTCCAGCTCGAACACCCATGGAAATACCTGTGCCCACAACACAAAGGACTATAACCTGCCAAAAAATCGGCGAAAGCACTTCTTTGGAGAAGAAAGACTGACCTGCTGTCCCAACTCCAATAACCTGACCGAAAAGCTCCCCTGCACTACTTGCTGTTACTGCGGCAAAAGCCCCCGTAAATGCCTTAAAGCAGTAAAAGTAAACCCACCCCGCAACACATGTATAGTAAAACATAATAAGATATGCGGATAAGACCCCCATAAAACCGATACCTTTCCATGGAGTTCCAGGTTTTAACGTCTCAAAAGCACCAATAGCATTTCGACGAGTACGACGACCTATATACCATTCACAGAGTAAAACAGGTATCCCTACAAACAAAATACATATAAAATAAACGAATAAAAAAGCCCCTCCACCATTTGAACCAGTCAAATATGGAAATTTCCAGATATTACCTAACCCTACAGCAGAACCTAAAGCTGCAAAAAAAACAGCTAACCCAGACGAAAAACCTTCTCTGGGTTTTGACGAACTTTCCACTATGAACCACTCCCTTTATATGATAATGTCTGACAAAACGCTAATAGCAATGTCTCCAAGAGTTAAAGTCATGTATACTGCGTACTCGGGAGAGAATTAAATTGTATTGAATTTTAAGATAGTTGGACTTTGGAGTCAACCGCTGAATTGTTTTGCTTTTGACAATACCTAAGATATTCATCATACTTTTATGATAACTTTATATTTTAGAGGTGACGTAGTATGGAAATAATGAGAGCCGGCGGCCCAATTATGTGGATTATATTTTTCCTCTCTATTATTGCTCTTGCTGTTTTTGTAGAACGACTTTTCTTTTTCCGGCGATCATCGACTGATCCCGAAAAACTTGAACTTTCTCTTTGTAAGGCTCTCTATGAAAATAATGCAGAACAGGCCACTAAAATTGTGCGCTCAGGAGATTCGTCTCTTCATCGTCTCTTTATAGCAGCCGTAACACACTGGCAAGTAGATACGGAAGCTTTTAAACTTTTGCTCGAACAGCAAATAAGAAGAGAACTCTTTCGATGGCTTAAAGGTCTCTCTCTTCTGGCAACGATTTCACGAGTAGCACCACTACTGGGATTACTGGGGACTGTTCTTGGCATGGTTCAAATCTTTCGAGACTTGCCCCAAGCAAATCAGGCTCCCATGATCGCTCTTTCAGGAGGAATTTGGCAAGCACTTTTAACGACTGTTGCGGGATTAAGTATCGCTGTACCTACTGTGTTAGCCTACACCTACCTTTCTGCAAAAATTGACGACCAGGAAGAGACCCTTTATCGCGGCGCTGACTTTTTGATTCGCGAAAAGCTAATGGGAACAACTGATCCGTCTTTATATAAACAAGGTGAGTAATCATGGCATTACGCCCAACAAGAAAACATTTGCCAGAAATAGACATTACACCACTAATTGATATCTTATTTATCTTGATCATTTTTTTTGTTTTGACCACCTCTTTTGGTCAAAGTCAGCTGCAAGTGCAACTTCCAGAAGGGAAAGCCGATGCCTTGCGATCAGAAGAAGCTATATATGTTACTCTTCAAATAGATGGATCTCTCCTTTGGGATAAGATTCCAGTATCAGAAGAAGAGCTTGCAATCAAAATAATGGAAGCGGAAAAAAGTAACACGCTTGTACTGCTTGCTGCAGACCGAAACGTTCCTTATGGAAAAGTTGCCACTCTCTTAAGCCGCCTTCACGAAAAGGGACTTGGGCAAATATCTCTTGCTCTTCAGGAGGAATAAGACATGAAACACTTTAGGCGTCCTTTTCTTTTAAGCCTTATCTTTCATGTCTTTATATTGCTATGTCTTTCTACACTACCCCACGAAGCAAAAACTAATATCGCTGCTCCCAAAGTAATGACTCTTCGTCTTGTCTCTCTTTCCTCTGAGGGGAAAGGCACATCAGCTTCATCTCCTGTTCCACAAAAAGAAAAGGGTGAAAACGCACAAACAGAAAAGAAAAAAGAGGTTCCAGTCACAAAGAAAAAAGATACCACACCGAAAAAAAAAGAGGCACCTGAACCTAAAACTTTCTCTAAAACCCGCAAAAATAACAAAGTATTGACCGAAGACAAGCAAAGTACGCAAGAAGGGAACATGCAGAGTACCAATATATCAACAAAATCTTCAACAACTTCTTTTAGTGAGCTATCTGGCGGAAACTCTGGACATGCTAGAAAACAAGCAAATACACTTTTCGATGTTTCTTCCCTTGTGGTGAAAAGGAAGGTTCACCCCCAATATCCTCTTTTAAGCCGTCGCAAAGGAGAAGAGGGGAAAATTATCTGCATAGCAGACGTTGAGAATGGGAAAGTTGTAGCGGTAAACACTGAACAAAGCAGCGGTTTTAATCGGTTGGACCGTGCCGCCACTCAGGCCCTTAAAGCATGGCTTTTTGAAGAGAGTTTTACAGGAAAAGTTAGAGTACCTATATCATTTTCTTTTAAGGAATAATGATTAAAAAGAACGAGATAAAGCAAAAAGCACGTCTTCAATAGAAGGAGCTATGATCTTCTCCCCTGAAGGGAAAGTAATCGACCAATGAATAGAATTTGATGAAACTTCAATTTCTATTAAGGTACAGCTCCCTTGACTTACAGAAACGAGAGTATATCCCTTCCTCTGCAAAGCTCTGCTTGTCCAAAAACTAGGAATGGTATCTCCTTCAACACAGACCCTAGCCCCCAAGTTCTCTTTGAGTTTCCACTCTCCTGTATCTTCTGAAAAATGGATTGTATCGGTAGAAAAAACCTCTCCGATCACACCAGAAAGAGCCAAATCTTCCGGCGTTCCTACAACAAAGGAGCCACTCGGATTCATTACCCACAGGCGATCTGCAAAACGCAAGGCCAAATCTATATCATGCAACGACATGAGAACCCCCTTACGTTTTTCCCAAGCGTATTGACGTAAGAGAGAGAGAAGCTCTACTTTCCGAGGTAAATCGAGAAAAGCCGTCGGTTCATCAAGCAGTAAAATTGGTGTGTCCTGGGCAAGGGCTCGGGCAATGAGCACCCGCTGACTTTCACCATCACTCAGCTCGGAAAAATCTCGTTCCATCAGATGTTGAACCTTAACATCTGAAAGTGCCTGAAGAACAGTTTTCTTGTCACTCTCTTGAAGCTCTCCTCTCCAATTTGTATAGGGGTAACGCCCTAAAGATGCAAGCTCAAAAACGGTAAAGCCCTGTACAAAAGGTCGGCCAGACAAAACAAAACTTAATGTTTGTGCTCGCTTGATAGGAGTAAGAGTCGAAATCTCAGTTTCCATCGCTTTACTCTTTCCTGCAAGAGGTTTTTGAGTTCCAGCAAGAGTTTTTAGGAGTGTTGTTTTACCAGCTCCATTTGGACCGACAAGACAGACAAGCTCTCCTTCATAAAGAGTCGCAGAAAGGTTCTGGGCTACAATTCGCCTTTTTCCACCTTTTCCATATCCTATAGAAAGATTCTCTGCAGAAAGAAGAAACGATTTTTGCTTCATGATACATTTCCTCCACGGCGACTTCGAAGCACTATCCATATCACTACGGGAGCCCCTACAAGAGACGTAACTGCATTAAGAGGCAAGACCATCGCGCTTCCTGGCATATGAGCTACAAAATCAGCTGTAAGGGCGAGAACGCCACCTGATAAAGCACATGCTGGAATTAAAATACGGTGGTCTCCTGTCTTCAAAGCTTGGCGACATAAATGAGGAACAGCAACCCCGAGGAAAGCGACAGGACCGCAAAAAGCAGTAACACTTCCAGCCAAAAGAGACGTTATTACAATTAAAGCCAGGCGTACTCTATATACAGAAACTCCCATAGTAGAGGCATACGCTTCCCCTAAAAGGAGGGCATTAAGCTGTTTGGCAAAGAAAAGCATGGCACAAAATCCGACACATGCTGCCGGGACAAGAAATAAAAGCTGACGCCAACTTACAGAAGAGAAGCTGCCAAAACTCCAAACTATAAATTGTTGAATTCGTTCTGGAGAACTAAAGTGAATTAAAACGTTCACAAAAGCGCTCACTCCATACCCAATCATAAGTCCCAGTATCAAAAGGGTTGTATTGTTTTTTACTTTGCCCGCCACTCCCATCATCACAATAAGAACGACAGTGCTTCCCAGCCACGAGGAAGTTGCGAGTCCTAAACTTGCCAAACTTCCCGCTAAAAGCGTTGCCAAGGCAACGCCTAGACTGGCACCTGCGTTAATGCCCAAAACAAAAGGCCCTGCGAGAGGATTTTGAAAAAGAGTCTGCATTCCAAGACCGGCAACAGAAAGAGCTCCTCCAGCTACTAATGATGTGCAAATTCGGGGCAGACGCAACTCAAAAAGAATTATTTTCCACCCATTTTCCACTCCTCCATCCCCCAAAAGTACGCGAATGACATCTCGTAGGGGGATGGATACAGATCCTAAGGAAAGAGAGAGAATAGCAACAATACAACCTGTAAAGAAGACACTTAAAAAAAAGATAGAAACAAAAGACGAACGTTTCATGGGAAAGAACGCTCCTCTAAATGGCGATAAAAATAGAGGCTATGAGTTGGTAAAAGATCTGGATGGAAAATAGAAATTAGATCTTTTAGAATTAAATCGGGGCGCATTATACCTTGTTGGTAGTAGTCATTTGCTCCTTCAGATGTAACTCGTGCATTATTGTTATATACCCTTTCTTCTTTAAAAGGGCGAAATATCGTATAACGAGAATCTTCATTCTCGCCTTCGGCAAGACTTTGCCATGTAGAAGTATTTATCCAGAAATTGCTATTCAGAGCCCTCTCCACCACCTTTTCAAAATCGATAGGAACACTTCCTCTCTTCTCGACTTCAGACCAAAGATAGCATGCTCCAGCATCTCGAATAAGATGAGCCGGCCAGCTTTGACCTCCAGAAACATACCACGTTCCACCTATGGCTGCATTAACCATGACAGTCGGCCTATCAGAACTCTGGCTTGCAAGGGATTTTAACGATATATAACTCTCGGCAATTTCTGAGAAGAAAGATTGAGCTTCTTTTTCTTTTCCCAGAAAAAGAGAGACAAATTTAATCCACTCTGCCACCCCAAGAGGTGTTTCTTCCAAATAATCAGAAGCAATAACAATCGGTATTCCTAATTTTCTCAAGCGATCAACCGATTCTTTTTCTGCTGCTGTATATGTATAGATAAAAACAACGTCAGGCTGAAGAGCTAAAAGTTTTTCTATATCAAGACGCAAACCAGATCCTGCATCTGACGCCACATCAGGAAGATCCATATTTCGTATTTTCTCTGAATAAACATAACGTTTACCACCGACAGCAACAAGAGCTTCTTGAGGGGCAAGCTTTTCTATAAAGGGGAGCATCGTCATTGATGCAGTAACAATTCGCTCTACTGGAATTTTTATAACGTGTAGATTCTTATACTCTAAGGGAATCGGCTTATCGCGATCTATCAATAGATACGATTCAGGTTCAACAGAATCTCCCCAGGGACGATATACAGTAACAACATAATAACCATTACCTTCTTCTACATTAAAACCACGTGCATAATCTAATTCAACTTGAGAAAACTCTGCACACGACACAGTAGCGCAAGAAAATAAAAGCAATACCACTATGAACAACAATTGTTTTATAGTTTTTATCATATTTTTTTCACCATATACCCCTTTAAAGAGAGAAAGAAAAGCAATTTTTAGAATTTAGTGAGGCTTAAAACTCTTGACTGAACATCAATTATCGCTATGATAACTCATAAAATCAAATAATAAAGATCGTTTTTTGATGTTGGGAATCTGGTGAAAGACCAGAACGGCCCCGCCACTGTAACAGGGACAATCTCGCTATAGCCACTGGGAAGACTGGGAAGGCGCGAGAAAGGATGAACTGGAGTCAGGAGACCGATTAAAAAACGATACATATCATTATCATGCGAGGGCGTGATGTGGTAACTGTCTTTGTCGCCCTATTTGTAGTGGCGAGGAGTGGTTATCGTATCGATCGTGCTCCTCGCCACTTATTTTTTATCTTTATTAGGGGGGACTACAGTGATTCACAATAGGAAACTCATAGTATGGTGCATGGTTATGTTGCTTGTCTCTTTCGCAACAGCAGCAGGAGCGGAACAAGTCTATACTGTTCCCGAAGAGACCGTTACTGGAAGTCGTTTGGCAACGAGTCTGGAAGAGGTTCCAGCTCCGACATATGTTATTACCCAAGAGCAAATTGAAAGAAGCGGATCTAGAGATTTAGCAACCATTCTTGAACAAAACGTTCCGGGGATGTATGTAAAACAAAAATCAGGTTTTTCCAATTCCTCACAAGTTACTATTAGAGGTTATGTAACAGAAATTCTAGTGCTCGTAGATGGTGTTCCATATTACAGATCTTCTCACGCAGCTGGAGCTGCCTCAGTAGATTTCCGAAACTTTCCCATTACAAACATAGAGAGAATAGAAGTTGTAAAGGGTGCTGGTTCTGCCATCTATGGTTCTATGGCTGCAGGTGGCGTTATTAATATTATTACTAAAAAAGCCACTCAGGGTGGAACAATAGAGGGGGAAATCGGCTCCAATGACTGGAGAAGATATTATGTTCGTGGAGAAGGTAGTGGAGAAGGTCTTAACGCCGGCATCTGGTACTCTCATAAAGAGGAAGGAGCACATCGCCTTCTAAAAGATACTTTCTCTAACAAAGATTTTAACGCTCTCAAATATAAAGAAGATGCCTACGGTCTCAATCTTTCTGGAAAAAACTGGTTCTTTAAAAGTGAAATAGGCGAATATAAAAATGACTATGAAACACCAGGTTGGCTAACCCCAATCGAAATGAACAAAGAAAAAGGAGAGTACCAACGACACACATTTCGTTTCAACGGAGACAGTTACTATATTTTAATGGGCTATGATGATCAAAAATATTTTATACTGCAAAATGATGACAATTATTACAAAGATCGTGCCTTTACAACTGAATTTGCAAAACGAAGCCAATGGGGATCAACCTTAGCTTCTTGGGGGCTTTATTTCAGACGAGAGGAATCAACCTTCCGTTCTTCCTTTTTTGATCCAGAAGTTGATCAAAAGCGAACAAACTATGCTCCTTTCGTAGAACTCTCCCGTCCGATAGGGGATATTATCGGAACACTTGGTCTCCGCTATGAAATCTGGAGACAAGATGATGCCGAAAATTATAATGAATTTATGCCCAAGCTAACCTTTCAATATCCTCTTGACAACGGAAGTATGTGGTATATAGCTGCAGGACGTTTCTTCGCCATGCCAAGTATCTACGAGCTGCATGCTCAGGGGCCATGGGGAACAGTTGGCAACCCCAATCTCAAACCAGAAAAAGGATGGAATTATGATTTAGGAATAAAGGGATCAGACGCAACGGGAAACTGGAATGTTGGTCTATTTTATTCAGACATGGAAGATAAAATCATCTGGCGTAATAATACCTATGAAAATGTCGACCAATTTAAGTCATATGGTTTGGAAATCATGAGACAATGGAACATCGCCCGTAATTGGACTTGGGGCCTTAGCGGGACATGGATGAAAGCACAAGAAAAGAAAAGTAATGAATGGGTCAACAGTTATGGCTTCCCTGAATGGCTCTTTAAAACATCCATTGAACATCATTCTGGTTCCTGGACATCTGGACTCGCTCTTTCTTATTTGGCAAATAGAAATGGTTATTCTTCTAGTGACGATTATTTCCAGACAGATATTTTTACGGAATGGAAATCTGGAGATCATACAGTTCGCTTAAGCTGCTATAACTTGTTTGATAAAGAATTTATCTATAGCTCTAGCACCTGGGACTACTACGGACCCGAACGAAGCATCTACCTTACATGGAGATATAGTTTTTAGGTCGGCTATAATAAGTAATTTGAAGGAAGCAAAAGGGACGGTTTGAAAACCGTCCCTTTTTTCCTACATATCTTCACTAGTGAAAAATTTATGCCCGTTCGATAAAGATAGGGTCTCCATTCTTCACCTTTTTTAATTCCTGAATATCTCCTTTGACCTTTCCTATAACCGTTACTGCACTAGCAGGTCGAATCTCATCTCCCTGACTTGCAGGTGTAGGCCCCAGAAAGATGCAAAAAGCGCTTCCTGTAGGCCAAAAAGCAAGATCTCCCGCTTCAACTACTTCTTTTCCGTCCTCTAAATCTGCAATAAGGGGAATTGTAAAATAAATTTCTTCTCCCCATGTATTAGCTCTACTTTTTATTGGCAATATTTTTGAGATACGAGAAGCAGTCTTTGTGTTATTGAGTGTTGCATCGATTTCAATTTCTCCTGAGCGTATTCTTATGTCCATTACTCATCGGCTCCTTCCATCTTCCATTTCTTCTTTACTCGTTCCTTCTATTAGAGGTACGAATCGGCAATAATCATACCGAGTATCAATCCAACCTTCTTTTGCTTTCAACAAAACGACTAAACGTTGAATACCAACGTCAACACTTAATGGAACAACAATACGTCCTCCAGATGAAAGTTGCTCTCTCCAAGTTTCTTCAATTACATCTGCAGCTGCAGTAACAATAATGCCATCGTAAGGAGCCTCTTTCTCGTAGCCTTCCCTACCATCAGCAGTAATAACATTAATATCGTAGCCAGAATTACATAACACATTTCTTGCCTTTTGCGCAAGAGAGGAAATGCGTTCTATAGAAAAAACTATGGCTCCCATCTCTGCTAGTACGGCAGCTTGATACCCCGAGCCTGTTCCTATCTCCAAAATTTTCATTCCAGGTTCAACACAAAGGAGCTCCGTCATCCTCGCTACCATATATGGCTGCGAGATTGTTTGATTTTCTCCAATAGGGAGAGGTGCGTCAATATATGCCAAAGCTTGATTTTCAAAAGAAACAAACAGATGTCGTGGAACATTTGCCATCGCTTTCAAAACCCGAACATCTCGTATTCCTCTGCTCTCGATTTGCGTCTTTACCATTAACGAAGCAAACTGTTTCCAACTATCGAATTCCATCGCTATAACACCTCCTCCATCTCTGCAAAAGCCTTATAATAAACAATGCAAAATGTTACACTTTCAGCCAGGAGGATAATTACCATGTATGAAGAATCATTACATATACGTTTTTTCGAAGTAGACGGCCATAGTATGCTTAAAATAGGGCCTATCTTTAACTACCTTCAGGATATGGCAGATAAAGATGCCTCTCGAATGGAGATGTCGATTCCTCAGCTCATGGAAAAAGGGTATACATGGGTTCTTCATCGTTATCATCTCTCTATGATCCGATATCCCAAACTTGATGAAGCTCTCTCAATCAGGACATGGCATTCCCCATACAAAAATCTTTATTCCCTTCGAGCCTTTGAAATGACAACTTCTTTCGGCGAGGTTTTAGCAAAAGCAACAACCTCTTGGATAATTATAAATTATTCTACAAAACGTCCTATGCGGCTAGACCGTCATGTAACATCCCAATATTATAAAGAAATTATTCCTTTTGAATTTGATTTTTCTTCCTTGTCTCCTTTAGAAAGAATAGACCTTGAAGATATTTACCCCGTTCGAATTAGAGACTTGGACATTAATAATCATGTGAATAACGCCGTTTATGTCGAATGGGCAGCAGAAACCGTTCCAACAAATATATTACAATCAATGCGTCCTTCTGAAATTGATGTCATTTTTAAGGAACAGCTTACATACGGCGAAAAGGCTGTTGTTCAGACACAAAAGGAAAAAACCGCATCTAACGTTTTCGATCACGTAATTTTAAGGGAGTCTGATGCCCGCGAAATAACGCGGATTCGTACGTCATGGAAAAATATGCCACTATAAAAAAAGAACTACTCTTTTGGTTTCAGTATAATAAACGAGATTTGCCTTGGCGTAAAACATATGCTCCTTACGACGTCTGGATTTCTGAGATAATGTTGCAACAAACTCAAATGGATCGCGTTGTTCCCTTTTTCAACCGCTGGATAGAATATTTTCCTAATCTCGAAGCTCTTTCAAAAGCAACAGAAGAAGAAGTTCTAAAATGCTGGGAAGGGCTTGGTTATTATTCTCGTGCTCGAAATATATTGAAAGCGGCCAAAGAACTACGAACTATGGGCTTTGAAACAGTACCACCCTATGAAGAGATACTGAAAAAGCTTCCTGGTATCGGGCCATACACTTCTGGAGCTATTTTAAGTATCGCCTATAATTTGCCATATACTGCTGTCGATGGGAATGTACGTAGAGTTTTTTCTCGACTATTCAATATAGAGAGCGCTATCTCAAAAAACAGCAGCCTTCAAAAAATTGAAAATTTTGCAAAAGACATGCTTGCCAAAGACACACCTCGTGATTTTAATCAAGCCCTTATGGAATTGGGAGCACTTATCTGCATACCCAAATTTCCACGTTGCAATGAATGTCCTCTTCAAAAAGTATGTAAAGCTTTTCAAGAAGGGGTACAGCATGAACGTCCCGTACAAAAAAAACGAGTTCGTATTGAAAAAAAGCAAGCGACTGCTGAAGTTCTTTATTATAACGGCAGTATATTAATTCGACAAAGAGATACAAATGGACCGTGGGCAAGCTTGTGGGAACTGCCATGGAGTTTTAACTCCGAAAACACATCAAAAGATGAACTTTTGATAACTGAAATAAATAACATTATCAATCATAAACTCTTAAAATTTAAGGAGATTGGTTCCGTAAATCATACAATAATGAATACACGTATTGACTTGTGCGGATACTTCGTTATTCTGCCCCACTATATTCATCTCGATTATCCTTACTTATGGGTTTCTTTACAAAATCTTCAAAAATACACCTTTCAAGCTGGAAGCCGAAAACTCTTGAACTTATTTTTATCAGAAAAAGATATCATCCCCCGAATCGAGGGATGATATCTTTCGAAAAATTTTTTAATCTTTGGCTAAATATCTATTGAAAAATTTTTTTGATCAAAAAAGATCTTCTCTCCATTTTCAAAACGAACTTTAGGCCCCTTTAAATGCTCCCCCTTAGCTCCAACTTGCTTCCTTATCTGCTCATTCTGCCAAGACGGTCTGAAGAAAGCACGCAATATCCCTGCCCAAGATACATTTTTCTCTCCTTTTGGCAGGCGTATCTGGACAAAAAAATGATGCTTATTAACATGTACTTTTATATCTTTTTTATTCCCTGGTTTACCATCAAATCCCGGGAAATGAAGCGCTAAATGTAACATGGCTCCTTCTGGAAGATCAACATCTCCTCGAATATGGAGTTTATGACCTTTAATCGCTATTTCTCGAATTTCAAAAATCGAAAAATCTGCTGCATTTCCTACCGTCGCTATACCTAAAACAAACACGGCTAACAATGCAAGGCATGTTATGATTTTCTTTTTCATGGCACTCTCCTCCTCTTACTCTACGCTCCTACTTGATTACGCCCCCTCTTTTTTGCTTTATAGAGAGCCGTATCGGAAGCAAATATAATCTCATCCACTCCTGATATTTTATCGTACTCTGCCACGCCTAAACTAGCAGAAAGCAAAATTTCCTTTTCTCCGAAGGTGGTTTTTACAATATTTTTTCGAACTCGCTCTGCAATTTTCAAAGCTTCTCCAAGTGCTACGCCTGGAAGAACTATTAAAAATTCTTCTCCTCCATAACGGCCAACTACATCATACTTACGCAGCTGGTCTTGTATCCGCAACGCCGTTTCTCTAAGTACATCATCCCCCGCGAGATGACCATATGTATCATTAACTTGCTTAAAGTGATCGACATCTAATATTGCCACACTCAAAGCACGGTTTTCACGCCTTGAACGAGCCATTTCATGATCAAGACGTTCAAATATTGCACGTCGATTTAAAAGCCCAGTAAGTGGATCGTGATCTGCGTAAAAACGAAGAGCCTCCTGTAAATCGACAATTCTCTTTCCTACACCAACACGCAAACGAAGTTCTTGGGCATCAAATGGCTTTGTAATATAGTCATCAGCTCCTGCCTCAAGCCCCGCCAAAATGTTCTCTTTCTCATCTCGAACAGTAAGCATTATGACATATGTATATGTAGAGTGCTTTTTCTCCTCTTCAAGCACCCTTAGCTTTTTACAAATATCCGGCCCTTCTAAGCCTGACATCATCCAATCTACAACAGCAAGTTTAGGAGCGTTTTCCTCGCGTAAAATATGCCAAGCTTCTTCGCCATTAGAAGCTGTTATAACATCGTACCCCCACTTCTCTAAAAGAGATTTGAGCATAAATCGTGATGTTACATCATCTTCCGCCACTAAAACTTTCATAGCTCCTCCTCATTTGAGTAAATAATCAGGCTCCTCTGTACCTTTCATAAAAATAAGTATCGCCTGATCCACTTCTAACCAGTTTTTTTTCACATCTTCCATAGAAAGGGATAACGCCTCATTTTTTTCTAATCTTTCAGCTTCATATGCAATTTCATCTGCACCTACATTAAGAGCGGCACCTCGCAACGTGTGAGCAACTCGAGAAATTTGCTGGCAATCTTCCTTATCTATAGCTTCTTTCAAAGACTTTTGAAGAGATGGAAGGTCTCTTCTGAACGACTTTATTATTTCAACTAACAAATTCTGGTCATTTGCTAGCCGTTCAAGTAACCTTTCTTTATGAAAAACAATCTTATCCTTTTGTCTCAAGTTTTTTCTCAAAACAGAGGATAACTCATGAAGCATTACTGGTTTAGTAAGATACCCGTCCATAAGCCCATCACGTAGGCAACGCTCTCTTTCACTTGCCTGCGCATTAGCAGTCATCGCTATTATAGGAATTTTTCTATATGTCCCATCATCAAACCCCATTCGTATTCTCTGAGTTGTCTCTATGCCATCCATTTCTGGCATTTGAATATCCATAAGTATTAAATCGTACGTTTTTTGGGAAAGAGCCTCAAGTGCTTCTTTTCCACTTTCTACTGCATCTGCATCACAGCCGATTTTATTTAAAAAACCAACTGCAACTCTTCTGTTTGTTTCTGAATCCTCTACGACTAGAATTTTAAACCGCTTGTCTAGCGGTTGCATCGGTAATACTTCGTCCGTAAAATGCTCCTCTTCTGTTACAAATTCGACACTTCCATCTTCGACCTGCTCAAAAGGTATAGTAAACCAAAATACAGAGCCTTTTCCCACCCGGCTCTCTACTCCGATCTCTCCTCCCATAAGCTCAATTAACTCTTTAGCAATTGCAAGCCCCAATCCCGTTCCTCCATATTTTCTGCTTGTAGAAGCATCAATCTGAGTAAAGGAATGGAATAGCTTGGAAAATTGATTCTCTGGGATGCCAACGCCGGTATCTTCTATTCTGAAAGCAAGCTTATGTGTAAATCCATTGTCTTCTGGCAAAGAAATACTAAGGGCAATATATCCTTTATGGGTAAATTTCAAAGCGTTACTGAGTAAGTTTGAAAGAACTTGACGAATACGACTCGGATCTCCTACACATATAGGAGGCACATCCTTATCTATAGACAAACGAAGATCGATACATTTTTGTTCCATAAGAGGCTGAATTCCCTTTAAGCTCTCTTTTACAAGTCTATTAACGCTGAAAGGAACTCGCTCCATCTCTATTTTTCCAGCCTCTATTTTCGAAAAATCAAGAATATCATTTATAAGATGAAGTAAACTCTCTGCTTCCTTAAAGATAATACGTGTCATTTCTTGAGGCTCTTCAGCAAGATTTGAATCAAGTAAAAGACGTGCCATGCCAAGAATCGCATTCATTGGGGTTCGAATTTCGTGACTTACATTTGCTAAAAAACGGTCTTTAGCGTGAACTGCCAATTCCAATTGCTGTTCAGACTGTTCCAGCTTAGCAACTTTTTGTTTAAGTTCTTCATTTAAATTTTGAATCAACCGATAATACTCAGCATCACGCAAGATACTTGCAGTGGAATTCAACGCTACCGTTAAGAACGCATATGATATATCTAAAATTTGAGATGGATCCTCATCAAGAATTCCAATCAATAAGCCTAAAGAACGCCCTTGGCTCATGATCGTATGAAGCAATATATGTTCTTCATTTTGAGATGACGAAAGTATTATGGGCCTGTTTCTGTCAATAGTCCATGCTATTGTATGATCTTCTATCAAAACCTCTTTTTCTCGCTCTATAAAGGGTAAAAATCTATCTGGATCACAATAATAACAAGGAAAATCGAGACCATCTTCTGAAAAAAGATAAAAAGCCACTCCCTTAATTCGAATAAAAGAACGAACTCGAGCTGCAGTCTGTTCAAGAATAGTTTTAATATCAATAGAACGACTTAATCCCGATGTAAAACCAGCAGAACTAACAGCAGCCTCAAGCACCTGCTGAACAGTGTTTCTTTCACTGGTAAGATCATTTATCTTCTTCTCTAAAGCTTTTATTTTGTCGTAGGGTGTCATTATTATTCCTTTCGTTTCCTTTACGCCACCAAAAATATTTTCATAATTTCTGCTATTTGTCTCTCTCCTTGTACGAGAATGCTTTCAAGAGATCCTTGCGAAAGTTCTAGTTGCTCCCACACGTCATGAGAAGGCGCAGGAACAACAAAGTTACCGCTTGTCCCAAGGCGAACTGCATTAGCCAAAACATCCGCAACACAAATGATAGAAGCCTCCTCTATATTCTCTGCTTCAAGAGGACGGTGATGACTTCCTACCAGTACACGTATAGGTTCTGGGATATTCCATTGTTGAAGCAACATTCGCCCTAAATCGGCATGGTCAAAGCCAAGATATTTCCTCTCTGTTTCCAGAAGAGGTATTTTTTTCGCCCTGGCCTCCCTTATGGCAAATGTCATATGCTGCGGCAGTTTTGTATACAAAACAACGCGTCCTATATCATGCAATAATCCTGCTAGAAAAAAACGCTCTTCAGATGGCACACGCTTCATATAAGCCAATAATCTAGAGAAAATTCCACACATTATAGAGTGCTTCCAAAAAGACTTCATATCAACAAGATCAGCTGGAATATGTTTAAAAACACTCATGGTAGAGATAGCAAGAGCAAGAGTGGTAAGTTCATTGGTTCCTACAATGGCAACAGCCCGAGAAACAGATTGAATCGGAGAAGGGAAACCATAAAAAGAGCTGTTCACCAGCCGTAAAAGTCGAACTGTCAGACTGGGATCTGTACCAACAACTTTAGCTATATGAATTGCCGAACTTACAGGAGAGTTAAGAACATCTCTAATTTTAAAATAGATATCGGGAAGAGAAAAAAGCCGAACCTGGCTTGTTAGTAATTCTTGTAGAGAAGGGCGAGACAAACTTAAATTATCGAAATCAAGGATAACTACTTCTGTCTTTTTTCCATATTCTTTTTCATACTCAGATGGGAAATCAAGTAAAGTAGATTCTCTGGACACACGTAAGTCAAAAAGCTCTCTCATCTCTGGTGTCCATAAATCTTCTTCAGGAAAATATGAACGGACTTCAAGCTCTGCCCTCTGTTGTTTTTCTTCTTCTACAACTCGCTTCAGAATAATTTCCTGATCGTCTACCCCATTGATATCTGCTTCGTTAACACCCCATATTTTAAACATCTTAATGTATTTAGCTCGGAGAACCGTCCCTTGACCAAGAATAAAACGACCGTTAGGAGCATATACATCATCTTTGAGAACCATTCCCTCTTCGAGATTACCAATACTCACGATCCCCATAAAAAAACGCTCCTTTTCTCGTTCTCTTCAATTAATATTATACAACACGTCGATTAGAACGTTGAATTTTCCTCCATTGTCTAACATTATCGACTGTAAACATCACTAAAGCAATCCATACACAGATAAAAGTAATGAACTGAGGCATAGTAAAAGGTTCTTTGTAAAGGAAATACCCCAACAAAAACGATAGTGTGGGAGGTATATATTGCATAATCCCCAAGAAGCTCAAAGGCAAACGACGCGCACCATAGGCAAAGCCAATAAGAGGTAAAGACGTTATAACGCCAGTCCCTATAAGCCATATATTCTGCATTGAAGTTTGACCTGCAAGAAAGGGAACATCAGAAAGATACACAAAAAGATAAAATGAAGCTGGCAGAATTAAAAACAAGGTTTCTATAAAAAGCCCCACCAAAGATTCCACTTCTGCTATTTTGCGTATTAAGCCATAAAAACCGAAGGTAAAGGCAAGACTCAAAGCAGCAAGAGGAACTACACCGATATGAATAATTTGATAGAGAATGGCAGCTGTTGCAAGAAAAATTGCCATCCATTGAAGACTCCCCAGTTTTTCTTTAAGGAAAATTACTCCTAGAAATACGCTCACAAGAGGATTAACGTAATACCCCAAACTTGCTTCAATCACTCTATCAGAATTAACGGCCCAAATATAAACAAACCAATTTGCTCCAATCGTGAGTCCGCTTATCATAAGTAGCAAAATAAGTTTGGGAGATTTAAAGGTCTTGCGAACAGCTCCCCATTTCTTCTGCATTGTGATTATAAGCATAACAAAAAGAAGAGACCAGATAATACGATGACACAAAATCTGCAGGGGGGCCAAACCTTCCAACTGTTTCCAATAAATAGGGAGCAATCCCCAAGATACAAGGGCTGCAAGTGCAGCTAAAAATCCCCGTTCAAAATCTATACGTCCCATTCTATATTCACTCCCTGAACAGATATTATCTCTCATCACTTAGTTTTATCTGCTATACTCTCTTTGCAATGGAAGACTATAGCAGACTTTTACATAATCTTCACGACAAAACTATTTTAGGAATTAATCCTCCAGTATTCGACTTTGCTTATTTCGATTTTTGGGCAAAGCCACTGGGGCTTTTGTATATTTTGGAAACCCTCCGCAGACAAGATAATTCAGTCTACCTCATTGACTGTATTTACGAAGGCCGTCAAACACCTAAAACATACGGCAGATACAAACCTCTGCGAAAACAGGTAAAGAAACCACTTCCTTATGCTCATATACCGAGAAAATACTACCATTTTGGCATGACAAAAGAAGCTTTTATTCAGAGATTATCTCAAATCCCCACCCCTGATTTTATCTTTCTCACATCAGGAATGACATATTGGTATCCAGGAATTCAATGGTGCTTGAAACACATAAAAGAGATATTTCCACATTCCCCTGTAATACTTGGAGGTATATACGCCCAGCTTTGTTCTGAACACGCGCACTCTCTTGGAGCAGATGGAGTTCAAACAAAACCACTCCATATTGAATGTTCTTATCCAGCCCTCGACCTATATGACAAGCCTGAATACGGAGTCCTTATGACATCGTGGGGCTGCCCATTACAGTGTAAATATTGCGCATCGAAAATACTCTGGCCCAAGTACTATCAACGACCGGCAGAAGAGATTATACAGGAGATTTCTTATCAGGAAAGAATTCCTTCTGTTCATGATATGGCTTTTTACGACGATGCTCTTCTCATTAACAAAGAAGCTCATTTTTATCCGTTATGCAATGCCTTACGACATCATTTTCCTAACCTCCGTTTTCACACACCCAATGGGCTACACGTAAGAGAAATTGACGAAAAATGCGCAAAAATATTATTTGATACGGGATTTAAAACTATACGCTTAAGTCTAGAAAGCACTGACCCTGTTATACAAAAAGCTAGTTCAGGGAAAGTTTCAGAGCATCAATACGTCAAAGCTGTAGAAAACCTACTCAGGGCAGGATATACTCATGAAGATATTGAAACATATATTCTCATAGGTTTACCTGGACAACATTTTGAAAGTGTTAAAAAAGCCATAGATTTTGTACATTCCTTTGGGGCTGTTGCTAAAACGGCGGAATTCTCTCCTATTCCTGGAACAGCAATGTTCGAGATCAGCGCCAAAGAGCATCCTGAATTACAAGACGAACCTCTTTATCAAAATAATACAGCCTACTGCGGATACATTTCTAAGGATATAACTCCAGAGGAGCTTCAAATATTAAAGGACATGGCCCATCGAACACCTCTAGAGAAAAAATAAGAAAGAAGGTGAAATTATGGGAAAAGTTATTGCAGAACTGGTAGTCGTTCCCTTGGGAACAGGAACCCCCAGCGTAAGTCATTATGTTGCTGATGTGGAAAAGGTTCTTGCTACATTTAACTTAAAACGCCTTTTGACGCCGATGGGAACTATTCTTGAAGGAGACCTTGATGAGGTACTCAAAGCCGTACGAGCTGTACATGAAATTCCTTTCAAAAATGGGGCATTACGAGTCTCTACATCATTAAAAATAGATGAACGTCGGGACAAAGAACTCACTATGGAAGGTAAAATACAATCAGTAGAAGAAAAGTTAAAATAATCTCCCAAAAGGCAGAGGGAACATGGCTATACCCCCTGCTTTTTGCAGAAAGAGAGGAGAACACATTGTTCAAATTCGTCAAGAAAAAAGAACCCTTGCAGCACATACGTTATGGCCCATACGTAGGAATGTGCATTTACTGCTTCCTGTTCATTGCTTTTGCTTTTATCACAACTTCCCCCAGCGACATATTCAAAGGCTTGCTTGCTATCATTCAAGATCCAGACTACCTCATAAGTGACTACATCGGTGTAGGGGGAATAGGCGCTGCCTTTTTTAACAGCGGTCTATTGACTTTATTCATGGTCGTTCTTCTTTTCTTGTCAGGCACCCAAATAACCGGAATTTCTATTGCTGCACTACTTACTGTATCAGGTTTTGCCCTATTCGGGAAAAACATACTGAATGTATGGCCAATATTGGCAGGGGTGTACCTTTTCTCAAAACATCAAAAGGAACCTTTCTCTAGATATATTTACATAGCGCTTTTTGGAACAGCCTTGGCTCCCCTCGTGAGCCTTCTCTTATTTGGAGACTTGTTCTCAGCATTACCTATTCGTCTTATTGCAAGTATCTTAATAGGACTCTCCATAGGCATTATTCTCCCTCCTCTTTCCACTGCCTTTCTACGTTTTCACCAGGGGTACAACCTCTATAACGTAGGTTTTGTGGCAGGTGCTCTCGGAACAGTATATGTTTCTATTTTGCGCTCATATGGTCTTTTAGTTGAATCCCGAATTATATGGACTACTGGCAACAATCTTCTTTTTGGCAGCTTTCTCATCATACTTTTTTCAACGCTTATTATCTTTTCTTTCTTCTTACCCCGATGGAACAGAATAAAGTGGATTATGGGGTATAGTGGAAGAGCAGTTTCAGATTTTGTAATCCTAGAAGGATGGGGCTCCGCTCTTTTTAATATGGGCCTTATGGGGATAATAACAACTTTCTACATTATTGCTATCAGGGGAAATCTTAACGGCCCCACTATTGGGGGGATTCTTACAGTTGTAGGTTTTAGCGCTTTTGGGAAACACCCACGAAATACAATTCCCGTGCTTGCCGGAATTATTTTGGGTGCAGCAACGAAACATTGGAGCCTTGCTGAACCAGCTATACAACTTGCAGCTCTCTTTGGCACTACTCTTGCACCTATAAGCGGTGAATTCGGATGGAAATACGGACTTCTTGCCGGTTTTGTTCATTCATCTGTCGTTTTAAATGTCGGTATACTCCATTCTGGATTTAACCTTTACAATAATGGCTTTTCAGGTGGACTAGTTGCCGCTGTGCTACTTCCATTAATCGAAACCTTTGCCGGAGGTGAAAATAAAAATGAAACATGAACGGATACGAGTGACGAAGATGGCAGGGGAACTGATTAACGATTTTCTTACCTTCCTAAAATGTGAAAAGATTCAACTGGATATTCAAGAAGATCCGGATGCTTTCAGAATTCACATTACAGGAACATATCGTTACCTGCCAGATGAACGACTTGAGCGAGTAAAAAACTTGCTTTGCCAACCTCGGAACTACGAACTTGAGGAAATGTACTGGAGTCTATCAGGAGAGAGCGATACAGATGCTGAACTTCATCTTGTAGGAATTATGACAGATGAGGTAACAATTGAAAGAGACGTAGAAAACAGGCTTTTATCAATAAACTTGGTAAGAAAGAAATCGTAGGGAGATTAAGGGAAAAACTTACCTGGAAGAAAATATGATACTATGCTATTTCGTCTTTTAAAACTACTTGTTTTTATGGAAAGAGGTGCTCCATAGATTGTCTTTAACCGTAAGGGAAATATTATTTTTTCCTGAACTTAAGGGCGTTAAGGTTATTGCAGGAGAAAAAGGTCTCAATAGAGTCGTCACAAAAGTTACTGTTATGGATGCGCCTGATATCCTAAATTGGCTTCATGGTGGTGAACTGCTGATCACCAGTGGTTACGTTATCCGTGAAAACCCACTAAAGTTAAAACAACTGATACAAGATATGAATAGCGTAAATGCTGCTGCTTTTGGAATAAAAGTACATCGTTTTCTCAATGAAATTCCTGCAGAAGTTATTCAAAAAGCAGATGAACTTGACTTTCCGCTACTTCATATACCTGTCCAATTCACTTTTTGCGATGTCTTTAACCCTATAATATCGAAACTATTTCACAAAGAAGTGGATAATCTGCGCTACTCAGAAACCATACATCGATCATTTTTTGATCTCATCGCCCACGGAGGTGGCGTAGAAGAGATTTTGTCTGCTCTTGGGTATTTTTTACAAACGGATATTGCGTTTCACGAGGTTTCAGCAGGCATAACGAATATTTTCTCCAAAGATGAAGGTTTCAAACAAAACGTTCTAAACTCGTCATTATCGGAATTGCTTCGGATGTTTCCTAATGAAATTGTGGCATCGGAAGATAAAATATACGGATACATCTTACTCAACGCTGAAAAAGAAAAAATGAATTTTGATAATTATAAAGCTGCAATTGAAGACGCAAGGACAGCCCTTCTTCTCGCTATAAAGAAGAGAATTTCATCTCACGAAACAGAAAAACAATATAAAAGTGTATTTGTTCATGACCTTCTTTTTCACAATGTCAAATATGCCCATGAAGTTTGGAATAGAGCTAAAATTTTTGGATGGGACTTTTTGGGCTTTGTTAAGGTAATAGCGTTTGATATTGATAATTTCAATACTCTTCTAGATACTAAAGGAGAAAGCAAACATGAATCGCTAAGAGAACGTATTTTCAGCATTGCAATTGCTATGATGGAATCCAAATTTCCAAAGATTCCGTACGTTACAATGAGTGATTCTGTTGTTTTCTTATTATGCATTGGTGAAGACAAAAAAAGTTTTAATAAAGAGGAATTCTCTAAATTCCTCTCATCAATCCAAAAAAAGATAACAACCGAAAGCGGTACTACGGTCACCATAGGACTCGGGTCTATAAAAGAAAGTGTTTTTCAATGTCATGAAAGTTTTGAAGAAGCCCGCAGTGCTGTCCAATTTGCTCGTAGCATTTCCCAGAAGGATAAAATCCTTTTTTGGGAGGATACTGGAATATACAGAGTACTTAATCCTATATATGACACTAATCCGGCAGTGGCATTCTATCAATCTCATTTAGGAAAACTTATCGATTATGATTTAAAAAACAAATCTTATCCCCTTTTACCAACGTTAAATTGTCTCGTAAAAAATAACTGGTCATTGAATAAGGCAGCACAGAAACTTCACATTCACTACAATACAATGAAATATCGAGTTGACAAAATACATGAACTTATCGATCTCGACATCGACAATCATGAACAAAGGGTTAATATTCTTTTCTCTTTAATCATTTACTATATGAACAATAACTTAAGTATATAAATCGAAAATTTAATATTACAAAGGCCTCCTTTATGGAACTTTTTCGAAGGAGGCCTTTAAACATTTATAATGCTACTTTCTTATTTTGAAGCATTATTCCAAATAAAACTGTTCCAAAGACACATAAGGGAATTGTGATCCATATAGGAAACCAACCAAGCTTAAGTGCAATAATACCTAAAACAAGTGCAATGACTCCAAGCTTAAAATCTCGAATGACAAAGCTTCCAAAAACCCCTCCAAAAATAGCCGGAAGAATATACTTAAATGCCTCTAATACAAGAGGTGGAAAACTAGCAACAAGCTTTGCACCTAAGCCAATTCCAATTGTTAGAATAAAAATGTTTATCAATATGGAAACCCCAATACCCAAGGTAGATAAAATAGCCCCTTCATAAGAACCCTCTTCCACTCCAGCTGCCTCTTGAGCAAGGGCAGAACAAGGAAGTCTGACATTGGAAATGTTACCAGAAAGGAAAGACATATAGGTTCCAGGAACCCCCAAAATAGGGAAATATGCCAAAGGTTCAACAAACCATAATGGACCAGAGTAAGCAAAAATTAAGGCAAAACCAGAGATTATGGCCTGCAACGGAGGCATAATATTATATTTTGCAAAAATATAAAGGGGAGGGGAAAAACTCAACAAAAAAGCAAACAGACATGTCAATATCCCCCAGAAAACAATTGGTTTTTGGAATTTTTCTAAGAAAATCTCTTTCTGTGACATTTTTGCTCACCTCTCCTAAAAAAGGACTGCGGAGAACATACCTAAAGCCATGGCGACACCTAAGGACCACTCTTTAAGCCATCTCTTACCCAATTTATCCGCAACTATCTGCATCACTACCATTGTCAAAGCAGCCACAATAGCAGCAATACTAGGACGACCGACAGTAACAAGAGCTTTTGACACCTGAAACCCAAAAGCACCCAAAATAGCACCTATCGATATTACGGGTAAAAGATCCTGTCTCTTCCCTACAATGCGAGACCTTAATCCATCTAGTTTGTGGGTAAAAAGCCCCGTAATTAACAACCATCCACAAGATCCCAAAGCAATAACCCATAATGAGTTTGCAAACTCTAGCACTCCGTATCCTTCAGACCCCACAGATGTACCTAACACCTGAGCTCCACATTCAGCAGCATAACCTTCATACATCACTGCTCCTATAACAGAAAGTCTCATCCATGCCATCGGAGCCCCTATAATAGCAATAAGAGCAACCATACCGATAAGAACAGCAAATGATGGACCTAATGATGAAATTACTGCCGAACGGAGTCCACTCTTCAGTTGCTCTGGTCTAAGCCCCATTTCCAAACCAGTAAACCATGCTTTTTTCATAAAAATAATGGATTGGAAAACAACGATACTAACCATAACAATACCAATAACCCAGAAACCCCATTCATTGGCTACTTCTAAATAATCTGGCATTATCAACATTCACCTCCCAAGAAAGAACAAACAAATCGCCATTAAGAAAGATAATCCAGAGCTAAAGCAATGTAGAACTTAGTGGCATCAATAACACTAGAAAGTTCAACGTATTCGTCAATCTTATGATTCCTTGTAAAATTCCCTGGGCCATAAATAATGACAGGTATTTCAGGATTAATTTCACGAAATGGCACTGCATCTGTGTAATACACAACACCTTGTAAATCTGGTTTTTTTGAAAAAAGCTGCTCATATGAATTCTCAGCACTTTTTACTAGAGGGTTGTTAGGATTTGTTTCAATAGGCAAGAGATTATGCAGAATTTCATACGTTATATCCATGTCTTTATTTTGCGATTTTAACTTTTCTATTATGGCATCAATTTGAGCAAGAAGTGCAGCATGATCATTCCCTGGAATTGTCCTTATATCAACTTTAGCTTCACATCTGTCAGGAATAATATTAGTGAGATCTCCAGCATGCATCGTTGTAAGGCTAAAAGTGGGGGCGGAAAGATAGGTATTTTCCATCTCCTTGAATTTAAGGTCTTTAAGCTGGTTCATAAATTCAATCATATTTGTTAGTGCATTAACTCCTTGTTTAGGTTGTCCACCATGAGCCCTTTTCCCTTTTGAAATGAACTTGAGCCACAATGTACCTTTTTCAGCGACAAAAACAGTGCCATTACTTGCCTCACTTATAGCAATGGCATCGATGCCATCTGCTCCATATTTTTCTACATACGCTCTTGAGCCATAAAGGTCCACTTCTTCTCCAGACGTCCCCAATAAACTCAAAGAACCTTTTAATTCAATTCTAGCTTTTTTAAGAATACACATAGCTAAAGTCATCGCGGTAACACCAGCTTTCATGTCACTGGTTCCGCGGCCATACATTAAGTCTCCTTCTATTACTGCACCAAAAGGAGCATGCTTCCATCCTTCTCCAGCAGGAACAACATCATAATGCCCGCTATAAACAAGATTTGGACCATTAGAATTATTCCCAATTTTTGCCATTAAATTAGCGCGATTGCTTTGATTTAATTCCCATATTTCTGAACTTATCCCATAACTTTTTAGTTTCTCATGAACTTTGTAGGCTACGTTTATTTCATTGCCTGGAGGGTTAGAACTATTCACTTGAATTAATTCAGAAAGGAATTCAATGACCTCCTGCTCATCCAACAAAGATATACACTCATCATATTCTTTTTTTCTACTAAAAAGCATAACAAGTACCCCCTTATTACATTTAATAATTTGGACTATCCTCTTAGGGGGTAATGATAAACTTTTAACGGAAACAAAGAATCATTTCTTTTTTATATTTTTTTATAGCAAAATGCTTTTTTACTATAAAAAATTTTTACTTATTATTCTTTCTGCATAAAAAATATATTATTTTGGGGCTTTCTTGTTAGTTTTATACAGAGAGAGTAACCCATTTTCCAAATGAAACTTTTTTATAATATTTACTGAGATAAATGAAACTTTCTACTAACATATTAGGAAAGCTAGCAAGACCAAAGAGTGATGGAGCATGATCAATAATAACAACCACTCCATATGGTGATATCTGGTAAGTCAAATCCATGATTTCCTCCTAAAACAGTTACCACATTACTCAACGCTCTCTTCCTTGCTTGCCTTTCTACAAAATTTAAATATTTTCTATTCGTATCAACTGCATACACTCTGCCATCTTCACCAACATTTGACTAGATTTGTATACTTGACTCTATTATCGATAATCTATAATATGATTAAATCAGAATATTTAAACAGGAGGTGTCTCTATGAGCAACGTATGGAATTCACAAGTAAGGTTTCGGCTAGTTCAATTCTATCTATTGGTATTGTTTGCTCTTCCTCTCTTATTCTGCAGTAAAACGGCTTATGCCACCTACCCAACGACAGAAAATCCAACACCTAATCTCAATCGAATAATAAAATCTGGCGTTCTTAAAGTAGGTACAATTCCAGACTACATCCCTTTTCAAATGGTACACAAAGATGGAGAGCTTTTTGGTTACAATATTGAACTCATGAAAAACATTGCTCAAGAACTAGGCGTAAAGTTAGAAATAAAGCAACCTGCATTCAACATGCTTATTCCCTCACTGCAAAATGGTGATATTGATATGCTTATTATGGGAATGGCGATTACTCCCAAAAGAGCCCTGGCCGTAGACTTTACTATTCCTTATTTCCATACCGGATACTGTTTATTGGCAAATATGAAACATAAAAACGAACTTCAATCTATAGCTGATTTCAATCAAAAGGACATCATTCTTGGCGCTATGATGGGAACTCCTACCGTCGAAAAAGCTCAGAAAGCGTGTCCCAACGCAATAGTAAAAGAGTTTAATCATCTAGGGACAGCTTTCATGGCTCTTTTAGCAGAGCAAATAGATGGCGTATTTGCCGACGAAGCCCTAGCAATGTATTTTTCTCTACTCCAGCCAGAAAAAACCTATCCCATCTACGAAAAACTTACAAATAACGGACATGGAATCACCATTAAACAGGGACAACCAGACTTGCTTTTATGGCTGAACACATACTTACGTAATTATATGGATTCACCTGAATATAAAGAAAACTACGATAAATGGTTTACCAACCATTGGTGGTGGGAAGAATTATCCCCGTCCCTTAAAGGGCAATAATCGCAGGCCTCTTTCATGGTAAAACACTCTCTTTTAAGGGTAGAAAATATCTATAAATCCTTTGGGAAAGAAAGAGTTCTCAATGGAGTATCCTTCTCTCTTCAACAAGGAGAAATACTCTGCCTTGTCGGCCCCAGTGGCTGTGGAAAAAGCACTCTTCTGCGATGTATCAACGGCCTTGAAAAATGTGATACTGGGCAAATATATCTCTCTGGAGCTCCTCTCTGTGGAGTAAGCAGTGAAAAAACACGACATATTCGCGAAAAAATTGGCGTCGTGTTTCAGCATTTTAACCTCTTTTCCCATCTCAATATTATTGACAATATCGCTCTAGGACCTCTCAAGGTAAAGAAAGAATCGGAAAAAGAAGCATATACTCGTGCCAAAAAACTGCTTCAGTCTGTAGGGTTGGGTGAAAAGACAGAAGCGTATCCTTCAGAACTCTCTGGAGGGCAACAGCAACGTGTTGCTATAGCGAGAGCTCTTGCCATGGAGCCACAACTGCTTCTCTTCGATGAACCTACCTCAGCTCTTGATCCGGAAATGATCTGCGATGTGCTTGACGTTATCAAAAATATCGCAAAAAAGGGAGCAACGATGATCATTGTGACGCACGAAATGGCCTTTGCCAGACAAATCGCCCATCGAATGATCTTCCTCGAAAATGGAAAAATTTTAGCGGATTCCTCCCCTGCTCATTTCTTTGGAAATAACAGCCACACCAGAATCCAATGTTTTTTAAAAAGATTGCCAGACCATCACGATTTTTTTATTAATCATTATGAAAAAAAAGAAGGGAGTGAGAAGGATGACATTTAATTTCACCGCCGTGCTGGCATATAGAGAACTCTTTTTTCTTGGATTGAAAAATACAATCCTTATTTCTTTAACGGCAATGATTTTCGCTCTTATTATAGGAACAATAGCTGCATTTTGCAGAATAAGCCATCTTCGTATTCCTCGATATCTGGCTATCTTCTATATCGAAATCATAAGGAATACACCAATCCTTATTCAAGTTTATTTTATGTACTTCGGAATAGGACAGCTTATTCGATATAAAACCATATTTTGGCCATCTGTAGCTATTCTTGCTTTTTTTTCAGGTTCATTTGTCGCCGAAATAATACGATCTGGAATTAATGCAGTTCCAAACGGACAAAAAGACGCGGCATTCTCCATTGGCATGAGTTCTATACAGGTAGCAAGATATGTAGTTTTTCCCCAGGCCTTAAGACGTGTTTTACCTGCCTTGGCTGGGCAATTGATCACCTTAATCAAAACATCATCTCTCGTATCTCTTCTTGCTTTGGAAGATCTCACATACGTTGCTCAACGGGTAAGTATGATGACATTTAGGGTATTGGAATCGTACATCATTGTAGCGGTGTTTTATTTCATCATAACTTCCACCCTTTCTCAGGGAATAGGCTTGCTTGAAAGGAAACTAGCGAGAAGTTCTAAATTGTGAGCATTTTCAAAAAGTATGAGCAAGGAGGAAACTACGATGCCAGCAAAGCCTGTTACGTATAAAGATTACGTAAAAGAGTTTCTAATGGGGAAAATATATGAAGGCAAATATAAACCTGGAGAGAAGATTACTGTCGTAGGGATTGCACAAGAACTTGACGTCAGCCAATCTGTTGTACGCGAAGCTTTGGCCGAATTAAAAGTGAAAAAAGTAATCGAATCCATACCATATAAAGAAACATATATTCGCAACCTATCTAAAGAGGAAGTACGAGACGCTATTCAAGTTCGCACAGAAATGGAAGAACTCGCTTTCAAATGGATTTTAGAGAACCAAACAAATCTCTCTCTACTTGTTAAAGATCTAGAAGAAATTTTAAAAGAAATGAGGAAATCATCATCAGATACAAATAGCAATACATACCGTGAAAACGACATCTCCTTTCATAGAAGAATATTTATAGAAGCACAAAGCCCAACAATGCTCTTCATATGGGATTTACTAGGTGACATTGGGTGGATATATTTGGGCCTTTATACATCTCAGACATTTCGTCAAAAAATGGGGGAAAAGGAATTTAGCGTGATATGTGATATATACCACGATATTATCGAATCTATCGAGAAGAGAGATCTTCCTAGATTCTCTTCTCTGTTAAGAAACACAAAACTGCGCGTTTAAAAGGAGAAAGCAAATGACAAAGTCTCAAGCCAAGTCACGAGAATATATTGACTGCCACATGCATCTATGGAGTCCATATCTTGAGTCGTGTTATCCCCAAAATGTCAAAAGCGCATTAGAGAAACTTATGAGGGAAAAGATAACACCACAAATAGAACTAGTTCCAGACAACAAACGAGAGAAGCAAGAATATGAGAAGCCAAAAGATGGAAACGCCAAAACACTTGTACACGCTCTGGATCAGGCAAAATTTGCCAAAGGGGTTGCATTCTCAGGAGCATATTTTTGGGGTAGTCCGCTGCTTCCGCGAACAAACTTAGTGCATCGCGTGCAAGAAGAAAACAACTATGCTGCTTCTCAAGGAATCTTAGCCAAAGGCAGACTAATAGTTGTAGCGAGTATAAACCCTCTACTTGACTTTGCTCTTCAAGAGGTGGATCGATGCGCCTTAGAGCTACATATGAAAGGCTTAAAAGTACACTTCAATGTGGCACAAATCGAGGTAAAAAACGCAAAACATCGCCAAAGGCTAAAAGACCTCTTTCAAAAAGCTGCCACGCATAATATGCCTGTCGCTATTCACTACCATGCTTTAAACAAATCATACGACGTAGAGAGCTTTTCCCTCTTTATGGACGATGTTATACTCCCCATCAGCAATCTGAAAGTCCAATTTGCTCACGTTCTTGGAACAGGCGGTTTCCCAAAAATGACACAGCGTATTATGCAAAAGCTTAAAGAGTACTGTGATCGAAATGCTGAACTTAAGCACAGAATATGGGTTGATATTTCAGGATCCATTATCGATGAGCCGACAGCTAAAGAATATGAAGGTTTTTTTACACGATCCACAAAGGAAGAGATACAAAACTTAGCCAAAACTCTTCGGGCTTTCGGCCTAAAAAACGTCTTGTTTGGAAGTGATTATGGCGGATCTGCCACTCTTCAACCTAAACCACACAGTGAACTTATGTGTAAAGAACTCGGTTTCAACAATGAAGAACTAGAAGAAATATTTTCTAATGCGGGACCTTGGTAAAACCTGTTGACTCCTTGCTTAAAACACCTATACTGGCGGAATGTTTTGCTTTAACATAAGCAAAATCGCAGGAGGAAAAACGTACATGAATCGTCTTATAAAAGACTACGGAGCATATCTACCCATGTTAAGTGCTACATTGCTATGGGCTGGAGCATATATCTGCGGTAAATTAGGTGTTGATGAATTCATACCTTTACATCTGCTTTTTTTCCGCTTTCTTATAGCTTCTATTTTTATTTTTATCGTCATTGCTTTGCGAAAAAAACAAGAATGGAAAATATCAGTACACGACATCCCCGTATTATTTATACTTGGTTTTACAGGCGTTTTTGCAAATAACCTTTTCTTTTTTCTTGCGTTACTCTACACATCAGTAACAAATGCTGCGATTATTTTTGCCACAACGCCGTTCATGACAGCTATTCTGGCTTTTATCTTTCTTAAAGAACCTTTAGGACTTAAAAATATATGTGCTCTGATAATAGCTCTTTCGGGGGTCATCTTTCTTATTACAAACGGAGACATACACGCTCTGCTTCATATGAACTTCAACATTGGAGATCTTTATGAGGTTGGAGCTTCTTTTGCCCTGGCCGTTTTTACAATCATAAGTAGGAAGGTCGCCAATAATTATGCTCCAATAACTATGGTGGGCTACGAAAATCTCTTTTCTCTCATTATCACCATTCCGCTTTTGTTAATAACTGGTGCTCTTGACCTTCAAGTTACCCCCACATATAAGGGATGGCTCTCCATTCTGTATCTTGGAGTATTCGCATCTGCTCTAGGTTATATTTTCCAGCAAATCTCCATAAAAAGCATAGGGGCAAGTAAATCTGCTGCTTTCTTAAATCTAACTCCTTTTCTTTCTGTTCTACTTGGAATGATCTTCTTGGGAGAAAGTCTCTCCACTGTGAAAATTATCAGCGGGATGTTGATTTTAGCTGGAATATATCTCAACTCTTATTCAAATCGTCAGGCTGTTCCTTGCGTCGAAAAGTGTCATAATAACTAGATGCATAGAGAAATAAGCAACAGGAGGAATTTTAAATGTCAGGAAATATACGAAAAGATATAACTCCGGGCCTTCGAGTTAAAATCGTTCAAAAACCACATCAAAGAACGGGGCAATTAACTGAAGGTATTGTTAAAGATATACTTACAAAAAGCCCGACGCATCCCCACGGGATAAAGGTTCGCCTAGAAAGTGGCATTGTAGGAAGAGTTCAAGAGATATTGGGATAGCTATCCTCATATTTTAAGCATTTCTTAAGTTCTACTCGCTATTCTACTTTTACGAACAAAAACGTAAAAGTAATGGAGAGATTTTCATTATGATAAAAGAAGAAATGCCTAATGCTCGCTTCGAAAAAATATTGTTACTTCTTATTTTACTCACCGCTCTTGTTTATTTATTTACTCTCGGAGGCTACAGTCTCATCGATCCAGACGAAGGAAGATACGCAGAAGTAGCGAGAGAAATGGTAGAAACAGGGGACTATATAACTCCACATTTAAATTATGTGAAGTTTTTTGATAAGCCAGCTTTACCATATTGGCTTACATCTATTTCGTTTCATCTCTTTGGAATAAACGAATTTGCCACTCGTTTAAGCCCTGCGCTTCTAGCCTTATTAGGCATGTTTTACCTCTATAAGCTTGCTTCAATCATTTATAACAAACGTGCAGGACTAATAACATCTTTAATTATAGGAACTTCTTTATTGTATTTCCTTATCTCTCATATAACCATCACAGATATGCCCCTTGCTTTTTTTATCACTCTTTCTCTTTCAGGGTTTTATATTGGATATATTGAAAGAAGCAGAGACTATTTACTGTTTTATTGTGGAATGGCACTTGCTCTACTCTCAAAAGGTCTTATAGGAATAATTTTCCCCTGCGGAATTATTTTTTGGTGGAGTATTTTTACAAAAAAATGGGAAATATATAAAGAAGTAATTACATTAAAAGGTATCATGCTATTTTTTGCCATCGCTTTGCCATGGTTTATCATAGTATGCTACAAAAATCCTGATTTTTTTCACTACTTTTTTGTTCGTCAGCATTTTATTCGTTATCTTACAACTGCTGATAACCGATATGAGCCATTTTGGTTCTTTATTCCTATTATCATTTTGGGGTTTCTTCCATGGGCAGGTTTTATTTGGACCTCATTCAAAGAAAGTTTCCTTTTGTTATGGACACCACCTTCTAAACAAAAAGACAGCGAGCTTTTTCTTCTTATGTGGTTTATGTTTATTTTCCTTTTCTTTTCTGCTTCTAAGTCAAAACTTGTCCCTTACATAATCCCAGTTTTTTCTCCTCTTGCAGTCCTCGTCGGAGGCAAAATAGACTCTATACTTAGTAAGAAAGAAACTTTAAAATTTAAAACAGCCCTTATTTGGAATTCATTATTTCTTTTCACCTTTAGTACCCTTCTTTTATCATTGTCATTTATTCAAAGAGATTATTTATTAGGAGAAATCTTACCAATCAGTCTTTCTCTGTTCTTAGCCATTGGAATTGGGGTGTTCTCTCTCTTTATTTTTTATAAAAAAGGAAAGTTGAAAGAAGTTATTATTATCTTAACTATATTAGGCATTACAAACTGCATCGCAAGCCATTTTTTCCTCAATATTTATGCGGAAAAACATACATCTAAATATGTAGCTACATTTATTAACTATCAAAAGAAACCAGGAGATTTAATAGTTCAGCTTAAAGGATTTGACCAAGGATTGCCATTCTATTTACAAGAAAGAGTGATTCTTCTAAGTCACTCTAATGATATGTCATTTGGCAATGAGCATGAAACCAATAGATTTTATTTTATAAACACAGAAAACTTAAAAAAACTTTGGAATAGTAACAAACGTATTTTTATTGTGGCGTATGTAAGCCAAAAAGAAGAAATTAAGTCTATAAGTGGCAGAAAGGTAGAACCTCTTATCGTTATTGGTAATAAATGTATTTATTCAAATAAGCCCTTTTCAATGAAGGGGGTAACTCAAGGTGTTTAGAAAATTTTCAGCATGGATTATCGTCCCTTGTTACAATGAAGAAAAAAGGCTTAGTATAAAATTATTTACAGAATTTCTTGCTTCCCATCAAGACATCGGCATATGTTTTGTTAATGATGGAAGCCATGATAGAACAATTAGAGTGCTAGAAAATATCCAAAAAGAATTCCCAACACAAGTAGCACTTCTGAACAGTAGAAAAAATAGAGGAAAGGCAGAAGCTGTTAGGTCGGGCTTTTTTTATGTATCGCAATTATCTTATTCTCAATACATAGGATTCTGGGATGCAGATCTTGCTACTCCTCTTTCAGAAATCGAAGATTTTATTCAAATACTCAATTCTAATAAAAATATTATTATTGCCAGTGGTTCAAGAATTTCTCGTATGGGAGCTCTTATTGAAAGAACTTTTTTACGAAATTTAGAAGGGAAAATTTTTGCAATCCTTTCTTCGTTTGTACTTGGGTTAAAATTTAGAGATACACAATGTGGAGCTAAAGTAATTGAACGGGAAACAGCCCTCAAAATTTTTACGGCTCCATTTATAAGCAGATGGTGTTTTGATGTTGAAATTTTCGCCAGACTCCGAAATTTACTTGGGCAAACACGGGTAAAAGAAACCATTTATGAAGTCCCCTTACAACAATGGAAGGAAATCCCTGAATCTAAAATTCGCTTTAAAGATAGTATGAAAATGATTCTTGATCTTGGGAGAATTTTCATTCACTATAGAGGGAGATCTCGTCATGAAACCTTTTACCTTTAAAAACATCTCCCCTCATCCTTTTCTATTTGACTTTACCTTTGTAAAATATTGCATTATCGGAGTCATAAACACTATTTTCTGTTTCTCCACAATCTTCGTGCTCATGTACTTTTTAAAAATAAACTACTTAATGAGCAATATAGTAGGTTACGCGGTGGGATTAATAATTTCTTTTTCTCTTAATAAATATAAGAACTTCAAAAGTAGAGGTTCTTTAAAAAAAGAATTCCCTCTTTTTTTAGCAGCGTTCGGATGTGCTTATTCTACTAATATTATTATTCTTTGGATTGCAGCAGAGTTTTTTCATGTCAACAAGATGTTTAGTCAGATAATAGCTGGCATCGCATACACTATAGTATTCTATTTTTTTATTAAATTAATAGTATTTATTAAACAATAAGATATAAAGTCTTTTATATTACGTATCAAAGGGGATGTGAAAATTATTCGTCTTTTACTCGTTGAAGATGATCAGATGATTGGAGAAGAAATCCAAACCGGCCTTTCTTATAGAGGTTTTACTGTCGAGTGGGTAAGAACAAAAAGTTCAGGAGAGGAAGCTTTAAAAATTGATGATTTTGACCTTCTAATCCTTGATCTCGGCCTTCCTGACGGATCTGGGCTAGAACTGTTACAAACACTAAGAAGAAACAAAAATGGAATACCAACAATTATTCTTACAGCACTTGATGCCATATCAGACAGAATTAGTGGTCTAGATGCAGGCTCTGATGACTATATGGTAAAGCCCTTTGATCTTGATGAGTTAGCCGCTCGAATCAGGGCTCTTTTAAGAAGATATGCTGGAAGAGTTCGTTCAACAATAGAATATAACCATATTTCAGTCGATCCATCTTCTATGGAGGTTACCTCAAATGGGAAAGTAGTACACCTTTCTAGAAATGAATATATCCTTCTCGTCACTTTTCTAGAAAACCCTGATAGGATTTTTTCTAGAACAGAATTGGAAAAAATTCTTTATGGATGGGAACAAGAGGTAGAAAGCAACACAATCCAAGTATATATCCATAGTCTAAGAAAAAAATTTAGCGATAAGAAGTTTATCCATAATGTTCATGGGGTAGGATATATCTTAAAAAAGAGGGGCTCATGATGTCTATTAAGAAAAGACTCTTCTTAGGCCTTCTTATAGGGGCTACTTTCAGCATATCCTTAATAACGCTCATCCTTTTTTTTGAGATAAAAGACGAGGTCTATGAAATTATGGATTACCAAATGGAACAATTAGCTTTTATGCATAGGCTTCAAAACTACCCCCGACAGATAAATACAAAAAGTGGATTTGAAGAAGACAAAATAGACTCTCTCGTTCAAATCTGGGATAAATCAACTACACTCATTTATAGTTCCGATAGTTCTTTATCCTTTCCTATAACAACTCAAAGCGGTTTTTCCATAATAACTTGGAAAGGAGAAAAATGGAGAATTCTTTTAGAAAAAGGGCAAGAAACAATACAGATAGTCCAAGCAATGAAGTTAAGAGAAAAAGTCATTTTTTCTATTACTACCAAATTTATTTTTATAATGCTTATTTTCTTATTCTTTTTAGGAGGCTGGGTTTTACTCGTTATTAAAATTAGCTTTAATCCATTGAATAACGTTCGCAAACAAATAGGTGAAAGAAAAGCCTCTTTACTTACACCTATCTATGATAAGAACGTTCCAGAAGAAATACGTCCCCTTATAAAAGAATTAAACTCTCTTCTTTCTCGTCTTGATAAGGCTTTAAAAAATCAAAAACGATTCCTAGCTGACGCAGCTCACGAATTAAGAACCCCTATTACAGCACTAGATCTTCAAATTCAAAATGCACGTTACGCCACTTCAGAAGAAGAAAGAACCTTAGTTATTCAAAAATTAAAACGAGGAATTAATCGGGCTAGTGCTGTAATTAATCAATTACTCGCTATATCCCGGATGGAATCTGATTTCTTAGAAAATGAGGTCATGAGTATTGATATAGAGGAATTAATTTCAAGAGTATTATTAGATTATTCTATGATAGCTGCAGAACAAAACATAACGATAACATTCCAACCTCAAAGAGGGGCTACTCTTTTACAAGGAAATGCAAAAAGTTTAGAAGTAATGCTTTCATCACTTCTTGATAACGCTATTAAATACTCCCCTTCAAAAGCGAACATTTGGATATATACGTTAAGAAATACTAATGGAGTTACCATTTCTATAATAGATCAGGGCCCTGGCATTCCAACAGAAGAAAGAAAAAAAGTCTTTGAAAGGTTTTATCGATACAAAGGAGAAAGTGTACAGGGAAGTGGCTTAGGATTGTCGATAGTAAAAGATATCGCTGATTTTCATGATGCAACTATCTCTCTTGAAGATGGATTCGACGGGAAAGGATTAAAAGTCAGTGTATTTTTCCCTTTTAGAGCTAACTGAAGATTGTCAATTATTTTAGCTTCAGCAAAAATTTTTTCTTAGCAAAATTAAGTTAATAACAAATTACAAAATAAATTGTTTAAAAATTCATTAATATTTTACAAGCAGCATCTACAACACTTTGATCTCCACCAGCAAATCTGCTACAAACAAAAGGAGGAGTATCATGAAAAGAATGGAGTTAGCAAGGATTCTGCGAAAACCCGGAGAAAGCATACCTATAAAATTTGGTGATCCTCATCATGACCAATGGATTTTTGACATGTATGGTGGCGAACAAATCGTTAAAGAAAAATTGCCTGTTCTCTATAATGCTTTACGAACAACGGCATTGATTTCCCAAGGGGAAGTTAAGGAGAAAGAGACAGAAGGATTCGAAGATGGAGCTGAAATAGGAATCATCAAATGGGATAAGGAAAGCCACTCTCTCGTAATCAAAGCATCAACATCTCTCGTTTCAAAAGCTCTTTATATAGACGAAAAAATCGAAGTACGCACGTCAAAAGATGAACATGTAGCTACCTTTGCCCAAACGACTGAGGAGACAGATCACACGAAACTGGTACTCTGTTCTGATTTCGATCCTGCGGACTATGCCTCAAACGTACTGGAAATAGACTATACTTCCCATTGGGCAGAAGCGACAAATGGACAACTTAAAGGATTTCTGAGCAGCCGCAATATAGAGTCGCAAATATATCTATCTGGCGAAGTAAAAGAAGTACACTTACTAAAACCCGTCAAAAAGGATTCCACCCAAGAGAGCCCCATCAATATTTGCTACAACCGCAGACCTGTTGCCGAAGAGGAAATTGATTACATCTATGAGGAAAGCTTCGATCCTGCTACTGGAAAACAACGTCTCTTCGCGCCTCTCTCCGCATGGGTGGAGTTCGAAGATGACAGTGATCCTTTTAGATGTATTGATCTTAGTACCTTTGATCTGAAACTAGACTGCCAAAATGGTATTGCACGCTACACGAAGACAGACAGAGAAATTCCGCTGCAAGACAGGTTCGTTAAAGGTCAGGATGCACCGGCAAAGTACACAAATGGTTTTTTCTTCGACCTTGATCCAGACTGGAAGACAAATGTTCCTTCTAACCGATTACCTCAAAAAGACAAAGTCGACATCTACTTCACTGTTCAATATGTAAGAGAGAGCGGTGATAGAGGCAGCATACAGATCAGTAGCACGCTGGCCCCCCCTATACCTTCTAATGCCGCCCTTTCCAGATGCCTGCATATTCTGTGGGGATGCTTGTCTAAGGGAACTAAAATTCTCATGGCTGACGGATGTGAACGCCCTATCGAAACTATAAAGATCGGTGACTTAGTACAGATGAACACCAACGGTTATACTGCTGTAGTAACACAATGTATTAGGGGTAATGAAAAAGATGACATGATCCACTTCCACACACTAAACGGTCTTGACCTTGTCTGCACTAAAGACCATCCGATTGTTACTGACAAGGGAGCTATGAGAGCATCAGAAGTAACTGGCAACTGCCACTTTATACATCAAACTGGAGAAATCCTTAAACTTACAGGCATATGGGAAGTGCCCGGCGACGAGGTTTATAACTTGGAACTATGCCCCCAAGAAAATGATCCTTCCTCAAAAGAAGGCTGTACTTTTTTCGCTGAAGGTATCCTTGTAGGAGACAACAATATGCAAGCACTAGTAAAAGCACCTACGAATGAGATATTCGACAATCCCCACAGAGATAGCGCCGCAGTCAAGCAAACTCTGTGGGAGGCAATGAAATGAGCCATCAGAGAAGAAGTTTTTTCTCTCTGAAATGCAACCCTCCCGACTGTGCCATCATAAATGATCCCCCACTCATATCCCTATGCGGCAGTACTCCTTTCACCCTTAGCGCAAGATTCTATATCTCTAGCCGGGAATCAAATGCCACGATAATCACCCAAGAAGGCGTTTTTTCCTTAGAAATAGTAAAGGGTGCTCTTCGTTTTTTCTCAAAGGGACTAGGAACCTTCACTCTTGACATCGCTAAAGACCCTCTTGCAGAAAGGGACTGGAACAAAGTTGACATCGTCTACGACAAAACCAACGTCATAATATATTTACAAGGTTTTCCCGCACTGTCAGCCAAAACATCTTCCTCTCAATCTTCTTTCATCGACAAGAATACTCCATGGAAAATGGGCCTTATGGAGGGCTATTTACAAGATGTGGAGTTCTACTCCCAAGCTCTAGATAAAGATGAAGTACAAAAACTCTTCTTCTCCAATCATCATATTTCCCGAGATAAGATTGAATTATGGGCCGATTTTGGGGAGTACGAACCGCTTGACCGCAGTTCCCGTAAACATAAGCTACAGCTGACGGGAGGTTGCGACATAGTGAATCTGGTATATGGTATTACGCCGGGGAAAGAAGGTTGTATTGTTCCTATAGGAACCGCTCCCGTCAACCCAGGAAGTAAAGAGTGTTCAACGTTCACATTATTAGCTAAAGTGTATCTTGGCATTACGACAGAGGATAATGACACATATATCTTTTGTAACGGCACACCTGAAAAACCAGGATCCGTATGTTTGGGTTTATCCGATAAACAGACTCGCCCATTTTTTTCATTGGGAGAGAAACGTTTTACCTTCGACAGAGAGATCAAAGCTCAGAGATGGATAGACCTAACCGCGACTGTCTCTAGTACCTCAGTAAGCCTTCACATAGATGGATCCCCCGCTGGGAGCCATACCATCTCAACGTCCCCAGCAAGAACAGAAGGAGCCGAAATATACTTGGGCAACTGTCAGAAGGGAAGAACTTTCAACAACGGCCTCCAAGGACATCTGGATAGTATCTGTATCTTTTCCTCTGCCTTGACAGCAGAGAAGCTAACAGAATACGCTGATGTAGCACCTTACTACTTCGCCCCCGATCTAAAGGCTCTATGGATATTTTCTCAAGAAGGCAACGGCGCAGAGATCCTCCATGGTGGGAACCTCGCATATTCGAAAACAGAAGTAACCCTTATTGAAAATACTGTCTTAGACAGAGAACTACCTCCGTTCGAATTCGCCATGCCCGATAATGAAACAGGATTTAGCAACATGGAAGAATGGCAAAATCGTTTCGCCGCTGAAGTCTTCCTGCAAATATTGCATTCCGTAACAGGTCTTGAAGCTACGAGGGGATTTAAAGACGAGGAGAAACAGAAACTCAACGGTTCAATGTCGCTACTACTGAGGAATTGCTTAACTTCTGATCCTTCACTATCGAATCTAATGATAGAAGACGAGCCAGATTCTAAAGATATTCTCGAGTTTATTCTTGCCATATACGGGTGCTTTGAACTGAGCGTTATACTATACTCGTTTTATTGTGCTTGGATCACACATAACCCCTTTGGGACAAGACCCTTCATGGTACGATTCCTCTATTGTGTAAGCAAATGCATAAAAAGTCCGGAATATCTTGCAGCAAATGGAGCCTTTATCCTGGCTGTCAGTAGAGGAATAAAGGGATACAGGGAAATACACCATTTTCCCAACACCGATCCATCTCAACCTACTGGTAGCGAAGAGTGCACCCTTTTAGTTAAATCCATCGCCTTCTACGATGAAACACTTATCGATGCAGGAGCGCTGTTAGGGAGACCTGATTTCGACCATGATCCTGTGCTTCCTGAATGGAATTCTTCGGAACTTAAGAACGCATCGATTCTCTATCATAATCAGGGAGAAAAGACAGAAAACATATTCGTCAAGGCAACCCTCAACTGCAACAATTTCACCAATGAGAAAATTGTTGTCACTATAGGTGCCAGGACACCTGAGAAATCCCTTTTAGGAAGAATCCCAGAGATAAACTTTACAGTTACGAAAAGCGGAAACTATACTGTTAAACTTCCTTTGAAGGATAATACTCTTTCTGGAGCACATTCCCAATGTTACACTCAACAATGGGAATGGTATTTCAAGGTAAAAGGAAAAGTCGAACCGCTGGGAACCACAGAACATAAAATCTACGTCATCTTAGGAAAGCCCTTATCTCCATGGACAACAGAGAAAGATACTGCCAACTTGCCTGTCTACCCCATGATAGACTTATGCAACGAAGTGACCAAACAGGAGTGTACGGAGACTGCAAAAGATAGAAAATTTGCGTCTCAGTTCGTAAAATGGTTCAGAAGCTGCGGGAAATTTGCTTCCAGAGAAAGGCTAGATAGCCCACAGAATGCAAGATGGACCAATTTCCACCGCATCCTTACCATAGACGGCAAGGCTATCTTGACATCTATTCAAAACTTCGAAAAAACCCAAAAAACCGAGAACAAGGCCGCTTTCAACGATTTGGAAACAGCTTGTTTCCACTGCCTACTTGCCCGATTGGAAGGAGTGGAAGGCATAAAGATTCTGGAACTTTCTCCAGGACATAATGTATCAGGATTCTTGCTTAGAGGCGGTAAAGGACCTGACGGCATCGTTATGGAAAAAGGAATAAGGGGAACCTATTCCGTCTGCGGAATCTATCCTGGAAGTGGCAAAATTCCACAAATTTGGGATGCTTTCCTGCAGTTGAAGGGCTCCGACAACAAATGGATAACCGCAACCGGTATAGCCTTTGGAGCTGGTGATAGGAAAAGTGATTTAGTAGGAACAAAAGATGATAAACAATATCGCTCTCTTTTATGTATGCCGTTCAACACTTGCCAAGTGGGATTAAAAATAAATGTTCTTAAAATGAACACACTCCCTCTCACAAAGATAACGTCAGGGAATCCAGTTTTGGATATAACTCCGGGCAGACTAGATTTTGACAAATCGGTACAAGAGGGAATAAAACTCAACCCATTTCAAGTTAGATGCCATGCAATAAGTTACGAGTCAATAGAGAAAGCTATCGTTCTCTGCATCAACACAGCAAACGAGAATGCCTCACACATTGCCAAAGAAGATTATGTTAATCTACTTGAAAATTTATGCAGAGCGGTGACGCTTACCCCTGAAGGAGAGGTCCCCCTCTCAACAACAATGGAAGGCTCGACATTTCTTGAACTTGCATTTCTGGAAGAAGATTTTAACTTTCCTCTTGACGATGAAGGCAAGAAAGACATTGTGGAATATTGTAATCAACTTCTCTATTCATTGAATAGCTGTCTACCTAATCTTCGAACAGGGATGTCCGACTGGAACTCTTCAATTGGAGCTAATCTAGACTTGGAAGAATGGATCCATGTAACTGGAGATGGAGAACAGTGTTATGTAGACTGTGCCTGGGATAATCCGGATATCTTTGAAATTCTGGAAAATACTATTTTGTCAGGGCTGCCTGTTCCTCCAAACGTAGGTTTTTATATCAGAAACACAAAGGATTGCCACCGTCTCTTCCATTTGAGGGAATTCCTTCTCGGTATTCGCAATAAAGGTGCTTCTCCATTAAAACAAAATCCATTCATATTACGTATGGCCCATGTAGATCTATATAACGAACTTCTTCAAGATAAAATCAGTGACCCAAGAAAAAGGATACTCTCTTCTTCCAACAACAATTGGCGTTTAAACGATTATATTCGGCATAACATGTCATCATCTTATCCGCAAGAAGAGCCTATTTACTTCTTGGCTAAAGATAGTAATGGTAATCTATTTTGGCTACAATGGCCTAACGCACAATACATGTATAATATTCCATTACCTGCTAATAATTAACATACATTTTCGTACGTTAATACTCAGAAGCACCAAAAGGACAAAAAAGAATCCCTTGCGATTGCAAGGGATTCTTATATGTAAAAACATCTTGAATTCTAAAATTTGGCTCCTCGGGCAGGACTCGAACCTGCAACCTAGTGGTTAACAGCCACCCGCTCTGCCGATTGAGCTACCGAGGAATATCAAAACTCGTTTATTAAACACCTAATATACTCTTTTGGCAAGTCCCTTTAAGGAAGAAACGCACCAAGTTCTATGAATATAAATATTTTAGTGATGCCTGAAAACTATCGACCATTTTTTCAATTTCAGCAACCTTATATTCTTTTTTCATCAACGTACCAAGCATTCCGCAGTACGTATATACGGTCAGATCACTTAAAATTTTTATCTGTTCTTCTGTATATTTTGTGCTGGAGTGTTTTATATAGTTTTCGTTTTCAAAGAAAAGCTCCCCCATTTGAAGCATAAGTTGAGATACTTCTCCTACGTTAAAGACATCCATATCAAAAATATAATAATAATCTTTTATTATCTGATACACCTGATCTCTATAAGGACCTATAAAAAGTTGAGCGAATATCTCTGGCGTAAAGAATGAAGAACGAGCGATATTTGCCCACATTTGTATGGCAATTTCAAGAGAGTTGTTACTCAATCTTTTAAAGTATTTGAAGTCCTCTACGTAAGGTTCCAAATAACCAATGCACGCATAGGTCAATAAATGATCGAAGTTTTCAAAATGTCGATAGAGGGCTGCAGAGCTATAACCAGTTTTTGCTGCTACTTTACGTATAGTAACGTTGGTAATTCCCTGATCTCCAATCATATCGTAGGTAGTTTTTATTAAAATTTTTTTAACTGCCTTATTACTCATTAACATATCCACCTCTCGTATAAAACCGGCGTTAGCAATGAAGCTCTATAAGAGCCATACACATTAATTGTTATCATCTTACCGCAGAAGACAAAGAGAAGATAGTCTTGAAGACTGGATAAAAGAAACCCTGTGCCTGATTAGATAAAACCAGCTCTAATCAGAGACAGGGTCGTTATTAATAGCAAATAAATTTTTATCTTTCCTCAGTGAAGCTAAGACATTATAGTGTTAATTTTTATTCACTAGCATCAACACTGTTATCTTTATATGTAAGTTTGGCAAATAACATCGTACCGAAAATAGGAACCAAAATATTTATGATATATGGATCTAACGGAAGCCAATTAAACAACCCTTTGTTATACAGAGTCAAACAGAGAATGCCGAGCCCCATACCGCATACACCAGACTTCACATCGTCCAATGAAAACTGGGCAAAAACTGCACCAAACAGGGCCGGAAGCAAAAATGAAAAAGAATCGGTAACATTTTTGGGAAGCATAGCAATAAGCTTGGTTCCTACGATAACTCCTACAACAAGCAAAATAATATTAACAAAAACTGAGGCTCCTACGCCTATCGTCGATATAACCGAGCCCTCTTCAGATCCAACTTCCGTATTTGTCGCTTTAAGAGCTGCTGCTGCGCAAGGAATTCTAAGATTACTTATATTTCCAGATAAGAAAGAAATATATGTTCCTGGAATACCGAGTATCGGAAAGAAAGAAATAGGCTCAATGAACCACCATACTGCATTCACGGATAACTGGGCTACCAATGCAACCATAAGAGGCCCTTTCTCGGGAACGATATTAAAAAGGTATGTAACTGCCAAGGCAGGAAAGAAAACGAGGAAAGCACCTATCCAGCATGTCCATTTTCCGGCCTTTGTAATTTGTGGAATATATGTATCGTTATAGTAGTTTTTCATCGTTTTTTCCTCCTAGATAAGTACTGCGCACAAAACGCCGCCTACCATAGCTATCGTAAGTCCCCACTCGTTCAACCATTTCTTTTTCGTTTTCTTGTAACAAATCATAATAGCCAACATAAGGAGGAACCCCGCCGACAAAGCAACTGTCTTTCCATCCATACTAATTGCATATCCTGCATTTAAGTATCCATAGGCTCCCAACATTGCAGCTGTTGATATAACAGGAACCATTCTAGAAGCACCGCCAGTAAATTTATTTTTGAACTTATCCATTTTGTCTGTAATCAAGGCGGTAAAAACAATCCATCCAATGCAACCTACTGCCATTGCCCATAAGGTTGTTACAAAAACACCTTGAGGAATAGAGGGATCTGTGAGCACTACTCCGTAAGCATCAGCAGCAAATTGAGCCGCAAGCAATTCATAAGCTACATTACCGATATATGCCAATCTCATTAATGCAGTGGGGCCACCTACAACAATAAGCAAAGAAACCATTCCAATAACGATGACTATCGATGGACCTATTGAGGAAATAGAGCCTGTTATAAACGCTGTTTTCATTTTTTCCTCGCTTATTCCCATCTCTTTTCCTGCTTTAAAGCTCTTTTTCAAAAAGATTATGGTTTGAAATAACACTAATCCGACCGCAAGTGCTGTTATCCCCCAAAGAAGAGGACTATTTGCTATCGATGCGTAGCTTTCCATATGCCTATACCTCCATGTTTTCTGTTATTTTGTCCATGATCCCGGTTAGTAATTCAACCCCGATACATAGACATTCTTCGTCAACGTCAAATAATGGATGATGGAATGTAATTTTGCCCAAATCATCTACTTTAGAGGTTCCAAAATAAAAATAACTTGCTTTAGATTTCAAACCATAATATGCAAAATCGTCATACCCCATCTCAGGCAGTTCCATATACGAGACATTTTCAGCACCCAGAACTTCATTTCCTACAGATTCAAAAATATCAATCATGTCGTCTTCGTTTTTAAGTGCAATGCTTATAGTCTCTATATCAATTTCAGAGGAACACCCTCTTAATACACAGACACTCTCAAGTATTTCTTTTATTCTCTTCAAGACAAAGGTTCTGACTTCACTATCAAAGGTCCTGACCGTTCCGCTCATAGTGACTACAGGAGGAATAACGTTTGTTCCCTTTGGAGTTCCTGCATTAAAGGAACATATGGATAACACTGTAGATTTCACAGGATCAAGCTCTCGAGTCAACATGTTTTGCAACGCGTTATAAACTTCCACTCCGGTCATGAGAGCATCTTTTGTCTGATGAGGATAAGCGCCGTGACCACCAGTTCCCTTGATCGCTATTATGAAGTTATCTGCACTAGCCAACATTTCATTTCTCCGCAGAAGCATAGTGCCAACAGGATGGTCTGGGTTCGTATGGAACCCAATCATTACATCAATATCATCAACCTGTCCGCTATCAGTAATCAGCTTGGCGCCACCAGGAGCCGGCCCCTCTTCTGCAGGCTGGAAAACAACTTTCAATGCTCCCTTCAACTCATCTCTGTGTTCTGAATAGTATTTCAGTACACCAAGGGCAACCGTAGTGTGGACATCGTGTCCACAAGCATGACACACGCCAGGATTCTGCGATTTGTAATCTACATCTTTCTGATCCACTATGGGCAAAGCATCAATGTCTGCCCTTATGCCAATTACTGGCCCATCGCTATTTCCTTCTATTGTCGCGATGACAGCAGTTTTGCAGAAATTCTTTACAACGCTAACACCCGGGAAATCCTCTAATATCTCTACGATTCTTCTCGACGTACGAATTTCTTCAAATCCTGTTTCAGGATGTTTGTGAAAATCTCTTCGCCAGCAAACCATCTCTCCCTTATAGCTGCGAATACACTCTTTTCTATCTGCCACATCGTTTCCTCCTTACGTAAGTAAATTAGTTAGCTTAATTTATAAGAGCATGAAAAATACAAAGATTTTTCATTAAAATTTTCTCATCAACTTGCGTTAAACAAAATATGTTATCAAGATAACTGGATAATAACACCCTAATATTGATTCGTCAATAAATTCACTAGTATATTTTTATATATTTATCTTATTTAGTTATCTTGTTAACCTAATGCATTTAAAACTGGTTAGAAAATAACAAAAAAAGCCGTTTCGGAAAATCCGAAACGGCTTGAATTATCTGGTACCTCGTGCAAGACTCGAACATGCAACTAACAAAATTATATTATTTCATATGATACGTAATTCAGTTTCTTTATCAAACAAGTTAACATTTGAGGAATTAAAGTATATCTTCACATATTTACCTACCTCTATATCATAATCTGCCGGCATTTTACCTACAACACTACCTACTTGGGTATTTATATACACGAGCGTTTCAGAACCTAAAAGTTCTGTGAACTCTACACAACCTGTTAAAGGTTTCATTTCGACAGGGGGTATTTCGAAAGAAACGTTTTCCGCTCTAACTCCCAATACTATCGATTTCCCTACGTATTCTTTATCCTTTAGAATTTTCTGCTGCTCTTTATGTAAAAAAAGCATTCCCTCTTTAAAAATTAATTTTATTTCGCTCTTATCCTCAACAACTTTTGCTTCCACCAAATTAATCTGAGGTGAACCAATAAAACTCGCCACAAAAATATTAGATGGATCATTGTAAATGTTTCTAGGAGTATCATTTTGCTGTATAAGCCCATCTCTCATAACAATAATTCTAGACCCCATAGTCATCGCTTCTGTTTGGTCATGAGTAACATAAACAAATGTAGCCTTCAATCTTTTATGAAGTTTTATAATTTCAGCACGCATTTGAACTCTGAGTTTAGCATCCAAACTCGAAAGAGGTTCGTCCATTAAAAAGACTTGGGGTTCCCTGACTATTGCTCGACCTAACGCAACTCGCTGTCTTTGACCTCCCGAAATTTGATCAGGTTTTCTTTGTAACAACTCTTCTATATCTAATATATGGGAAGCTGCCATAACCTTTTCTTCAATTTTTGATGGCTTCTCTTTTTTCATCTTAAGACCGAAGGCGAGGTTTTCATAAACTGTCATATGAGGATATAACGCACAATTTTGAAAAACCATGGCAATATCTCTTTTATTAGGCTCAATATTATTTGCTCTTATACCACTGATATATAGATCTCCAGAAGTAACTTCTTCAAGTCCTGCAATCATCCTGAGTAAAGTCGTCTTTCCACATCCAGAAGGCCCTACAATAACAATGAATTCCCTATCTTCTATATCCAAATTTAAACTTTTTATTGAATGAACTCCATTTTTATAAATTTTATTAACGTTGTTTAGTTGTAATCTTTTCAATGTCACACTCTCCTAAATTTTGTTGAGACCTTTTACGATGTATTTTTGTAAAATTAAAAACAAACTCCCAACTGGAATTAAAGATAAAATAATAACAGCAGACAACGTCCCGTACTGCCATGATGCCGCTTCATCTCTCAAAAAAGTTATTCCTACAGGAAGAGTTTGTGCAACGTAAGTGTTCGCAAGCGTTTTAGCAAACATAAATTCACCCCACACGTTAATAAAGGTAAGTATAGTAACTACAAACAAACCTGGTTTCACAAGTGGAAGCAGTATTTTGAGCCACACTTGAAACAAACTGCAACCATCAATAACTGCCGCTTCTATCAATTCATTGGGAATTTTTTTAAAGCTTGCTCTCATAATTAATGAAGCAAAAGGTAAATTCACAGCTACATAGGGTAAAATCAATCCCCATCGCGTATTTATCAACCCAAACTTATCTTCCATCATATATATAGGAACTAAATATGTAGCTAAAGGAACAGTAATAACAATAGACATAAAGAAAAGAAAATATTTTTTCCCTTTAAACTCCAGTGAAGCAAAAGCATATCCTGCTAACGCGCTTAACAGAAGCACCAACGCAATAGTAACAATGGATATAGCTACTGTATTAGAAAAATAGCAAAAAAATTTATTAGATCCTTGTGTGAGATTTTCATAATGCGAAAAATCAAAGTTTATAGGGAAGAAATTAAAAGTTTTACTATAAATTTCAGAATCAGGTTTGAACGACGTAGTTAACGTCCATAAGAAAGGAAGAAGAAAAAGAAAAGAGCACCCAACAAGAATAAGATAATAAAGAAATAGATGGATTATTTTTTTATTCAATATAATCACCGCTTCTTCAAAAATTTATACTTTCTTCTGGGCTAGCCATACATTAATTAAAGACAAAGTAATAACCATAAGCCCCATAAAATAACCAATAGCTGAGGCATAGCCCATATCGTAATATTTAAAAGCACTTTGCCAGAAATATTGATACAACACTAATGTTGAAGTTCCAGGTCCACCCTGTGTCATAACAAATGAGGGTTCGAATATTTTTAAAGACGTTAAAATCCCCCAGATTCCAGCAACAACAAATGTTTCTTTAAGATTTGGAATAATCACGTAAAAAATTTCTTGCAGAGGATTTAAGCCATCCATTCTCGCCATTTCATGTAACTCTTTGGGAATTGTCTGTAAGCCTGCCAAAAACAATATCATTTCAATTCCTACATATTTCCATAAACTTATCAAGATAATACTGTACATAGCCCATTTTTCATGAGTAAGCCAATTACATGCTAGCTGAGGCATATTCAAGATATTAACCAAAAAATGATTAACTAAGCCATAGTTTTCGTTTAAAATCCATTGAAAAATAATTCCTGTTAGTGCTAATGGCACTATAACTGGTAAAAATATTGATGTTCTAAAGATTGCTACTCCTTTTAAGCGTTTATTAATTAATAAGGCTAGAGTAAAAGAAATCACTATTAATAAAGGGAAAAAACAAAAAGAAAAAAACAATGTATTGCTTAGAGCATCTATGAAATATTTATCAGAAAATAATTTTATATAATTGGAAAAACCAATAAAGCGAGGTTCGTTATCAAAAACAAAATTGTATTCTGTCAAACTGAGATAAAAAGACCGTGCTAAGGGATAAACCATAAACACAAAAATAAAAAACAAGGCAGGCAGGACAAACAAAAAACTATTTTTTTTTCGAAAATCGTAATGATAGTCGTCTTTTTTCAAAATATAAACACCTCAAAAGATATGATAAAATAACCACAAAGCAAGACTATACTTGCTTTGTGGTTGTTGGTTATTCCTCTTTTCAATGTTAAAAAGACTATAGACCAGATGAAGTGTTTATAGAACGAACATACCCATCTAAATTTTTCAAAACCTTTTCTATCGGTGTTTTACCCATAATAGCTGACTGAAGCTGAATATTCATTTCATTATCTAATCGCGGCCAATCTTTATAAAGGGGGCAACTCCCAGCTTTCACAGCAGACTTCAAAATCTCGCTCCATATGGGGGCATCTGCACCTTCATAATTCCTTTTTAAAACAGGCATTTTCCCGTATTTGTTCAAAGTCCAAAGCTGGAACTCTCTATCCATAAGCCTTTCTTTAATAAATAATTTTGCAAGCTCAGGATTTTCAGAAACCTTAGGAATCATTATCCCCGATACAAATGCTATCGTTCCGTTTCTATCGGCACCAGGTAAAGGCATTCCGGTAACCTTATCCGCCCCTAAAATCTCTGATGCTTCTTTCCATCTGGAAACGGAAGAAATATGCATTGCTACATTTCCTGCTTGGAAATTACTTCTACCAGCATCCATATCAGCAAAAGTATCAACAGGGGTGTAGCCATCTTTTACAAGGTTATTCCAAACCTTCAACATATGACTTGCTTCATCGCTTCTAAAATCAATTATATTCGATTTTTCATTTGCATAAATGCTTCCCCTAACTCCTTGTAAAGAAGAAAGATAGGAATATGCCATAAAGTTTTTACCCCAATCTATTGCCAAACCGCTAGTCACAACTTTATTGTCTTCTTTTTCCGTCAATTTTTTAGCATACTCATAAAATTCATCCCAATTTTTAGCTGGAATAACATTCCCTTCTTTATCTGTTAATCCAGCTTTTTTCATGAGATCTTTTCTTACTGTCACATACATAATTTGTCCTTGAATAGGAATAAGATATTGCGTTCCTTCAATTTTCCCTAAATCAAGAAAGGCTGGGATAAAATCTTCTCTTGCCACTTTTTGGTCAAAAAAGCCTTCATCAAAATTCATTAATAAATCTTTCGCTACATAAGGAACTGCATTTTCGCGACTTCCGCCGATAACCATATCTACGCTTGTTTTCTTCTGAGACCATTGCAGTAAATATGATGTATTATCAGCTGTTTCTACTTGCACATATTCAACTTCTACCTCTGGATGGTCTTTCATAAAAATTTGAGCAGCATTCTGAAGATCAAACTTTTTCAACATCCACGCCTCTACACCAACTCTGAGAGTTTGCTTTTGTGCAGCAGCGGCAACTCCTGATATTATGCTAATTATCATCAATGCTATGAATAGAATAGATACGCGTGCAAAATTTTTTCGCATTTAGATCTCCTTTCAGAATAATTATTATCAAGCATAGGAATACTCAACTTCGGTATATTATATTGCTCTACGTTATCTGTCAATTCTCATTTACGATTCTTACTTAATATTTTCATTGACACTTTGTTTATGATTAATATAATTAAATGGAATTTGTATACGGAGGGGAATTTGTTGAATTACATAGGAATTGATATTGGCTCAACCGCAGCAAAAACACTCGTATTCGATGGAGAAAAGATTGTACATTATTTTGACTTACCTACTGGTTGGAGTAGCAAAGAGAGTGCTCTTCGGGTAAAACAGAAACTCAGCTCTCTAGGAATTGATGTACATTCCGAAAGTACCAAAATAGTAGCTACAGGCTACGGGCGTATTTCTGTAGATTACGCAGATAAGGTAATAACTGAAATTACCTGCCATGGGAAAGGCGCCTATTATCTTTTCTCTGAAGATAGCGTAGTTATTGACGTAGGCGGGCAAGATACCAAAATTATCACAATAGAAAAGGGAGCCGTCTCGCATTTTTTAATGAATGATAAATGTTCTGCTGGCACTGGAAAATTTTTAGAAGTTATGGCCAATCGCTTAAATGTCGATATTGATTACTTATTTTCTTTAGCGGCAAAAGGAGATCCTATCCCAATAAGCTCAATGTGTACGGTATTTGCTGAATCCGAAGTTATAAGTTACATAGGTGCTGGACGTCCCAAAGAAGATTTAGCCGCTGGAATTATCCAATCAGTGGTATCACGGGTAGTCATGTTAGCCAATCAGCATGATATTAATGGAATTTGTATTTTAACTGGAGGACTTAGTCATATTCCTTATTTTGCAGATCAGCTTTCCAAAAAATTAGGGCACAAAATATATACGCACACCTTAGGGAAATACGCAGGAGCATTAGGAGCCGCACTTATCTCCGCAGAAAAACTCACAAAATAAAAGAGAGGTTTTATCATGCTAAAGCTACCCGAAAATTTTCATAGTTATTCCGAAGCACGAAAAGAAGGCTTTATACGATTAAAAGAATTGAAGGAAACAGGAAAGAAGGTCGTCGGATTATTTTGTAGCTATACTCCTACAGAGATTATTTTGGCCTCAGGTGCAGTTCCTGTTGGTTTATGCGGAGTAAATGAAGAATCAATTCACTTTGCGGAGAAGATTTTACCTAAAAACTTATGCCCATTGATTAAATCAAGTTTTGGTTCAGCAATATCTGATACATGCCCCTATTTCTACTTCTCAGACATAATCGTAGCTGAAACAACATGTGATGGAAAAAAGAAAATGTACGAATGGATGAATGAAATTAAAGATACGCATGTAATGCAATTACCGCAAGGAAGAGACGGATATGGTGCCCTTAATAGCTGGCGTGGAGAAATGATAAGACTTAAGGATGCACTTTCTAGTAAATTCAACGTAAAAATCACTGAAGATGACCTTCATAAGGCTATTAAACTTGTTAACAGAGAAAGAAAGGCCCTCGTTGATTTTTTTGAAATAGGTAAATTAAAACCTTCACCTATTTCGGGATATGAAATAAATACAGTAGTAGACGCCAATGGTTTTCTTTTTGACACTGAAGAGAAAATAAATCTTCTAGAAAAAAGAACAAATCAGCTACGCAACGATTACGAAAGCAACTATAAAGGGCAAGCATCTCGTCCTCGAATTTTAATTACAGGGTGTCCTACAGGGGGAGTAAGAGAAAAGATCATCCGTCAAATCGAAGAACTTGGAGCTGATATAGTTGCATTTGAAAATTGTTCTGGCCCAAGAGCTCAAAAAGATTTAGTTGATGAAAATAAGGAACCATATTTGGCACTAGCTGAAAAATATTTGCGGGTAAATTGTTCAGTAATGAGTCCTAACCCGGGACGAATAAAAGATATGGAAATAATGCTTGATGAATATCGCGTCGACGGGGTAATAGAGGTACTTCTCCATGCATGCCATACTTTTGCTATCGAATCATACAGAATGAGAAAATTTGTAACCGAAGAAAAGCACATTCCATACCTTACATTGGAAACAGATTTCTCTCAGTCAGATACAGGTCAAATTAATACAAGGATTAGTGCTTTTTTAGAGATGCTTTCTTAAGATTTCAAGTTTTGAGCAGGGTGATTTTTTTCTGTTTGTCTTAACAAGTTTTCTAATAAACAAAAAAGCCGTTTCGGATTTTTCGAAACGGCTTGAATTATCTGGCTCCTCGGGCAGGACTCGAACCTGCAACCTAGTGGTTAACAGCCACCCGCTCTGCCGATTGAGCTACCGAGGAATGTCATTATATTCTTTTGAAAATGGAGGCGGCACCCGGATTCGAACCGGGGATAAAGGATTTGCAGTCCTCTGCCTTACCACTTGGCTATGCCGCCGCCACAGAAAATTCCATGGAGCGGAAGACGGGATTTGAACCCGCGACCCCAACCTTGGCAAGGTTGTGCTCTACCCCTGAGCTACTTCCGCATTTTCTCTCGTAAATTGTGAATGGTGGCGGGACCCAGAATTGAACTGGGGACACGCGGATTTTCAGTCCGCTGCTCTACCGACTGAGCTATCCCGCCTTGTCCCTTATATTTAAATGGCGGGGCCGACGAGACTCGAACTCGCGACCTTCGGCGTGACAGGCCGACGCTCTAACCGACTGAGCTACGACCCCACCATGAGACTGTCAAAATTCACAAAAAGGCAATTGGTGGGCGGAACAGGGTTCGAACCTGTGACCCCTTGCGTGTAAGGCAAGTGTTCTTCCGCTGAACTATCCGCCCTATTCGCCACTCGACCAACGCAAGGGATAGTATATAGGCTGAATCTGCACCCGTCAACCCCCACAAAGTATTGAATAAAAAAGAACAAATATTCACACTTTTTGTCTTTTCACTTTTTCTACTTCTCTACCAATAGCCTTCATCACTGGTTTTTCTTCACTATGACAAAAAAGTCAACGCTCCGACACCAGAAACTTTTCTACATTTTCCACAAACAGCTTCTTTATATCTCTATTTTTCTCAAAAAGGCCATTTATAGCCTCTTTATACCTTTCAAAAGAGAGGATAGGGAAGTCAGATCCATAAAAAAATTTTCCCATTATTCCGGCGCTATTTACGGCTTCTAAAATTTTCGATTTATATAACCATGGCAAAGCAGCTATATCATAACGAGCATTTTTAAGATATCTTTTCATTTCCGGCATAAGTTCATATAGCCATAACCCTCCACCAAAATGAGCAAAGATAACTTTGGCTTCAGGATGATTTATACAAAATTGAGCGGCTTCACGAGGCCCAACATTTCCTTTTCCGGGATAATCATGCCCAACAGGTTCTGCTGTGTGAAAGAGAAGCACCATGTTTGCCTCTTGGGTAACAGCTACTAAACGCCACGTCTGACGAACGTCATCTATATCAAACCCCTGCCCTCCAGGGAAGAGTTCACCTACGCCGATAAGACCTCTTTCTGCGCACCTAACTACTTCTTCTTCTGCTTTGGGATCTAGAGGAGGAACAACAGCCAATCCCTTTAAACGGTCAGGATATTTTTTTATGGATTCAATAACATAGTCATTGCAATGTTTGCACAACCCTAAATCTCTGAAGGCAAAACCGAATATCCACGATTGTTGAATGCCATCTTCATCCATTTGTCTGATAACGTCTTCCACAGTAGCCCATTTATGTACTTTACCGTGAGAGAGCAAACTGAAATAATCTTCACGCTCCGATATTTTTTCAAAATCCCTAATAACATCTGGGGGGTAAACATGAACATGAGTATCGATCATAAAACTTCACCGCCCTTTTCAATAAACTTACGACGCACCTCTGTTACATAATTATGAGCCGCCCGTGTTGGCTCAGGTAATCTGTAACGTATACATGCCTCTAAAACAAGACGCATTGCTTTTTCGATTGATATTTTATGTCCCGGACTTATAAATAAAGGTTTTACTGCTGTTCTAGAACGTAAAACAACTCCTACGCGTTCTTCATTGAACACTAGAGAGGAAAAAGACCCTTTTTCTTCTCTAGGTTCACAATACTCCCCAATGAGCCGACTTTTAGCAACACCAATAGTAACAGAATTCGTTATAACTCCAAAGTGAGAGGCTAAGCCTATTTTACGGGGATGGGCTATTCCAGCGCCATCAACCATCCAGAAATTAGGTTTACTTTTCAACTTCTTATAAGCTTCTAAAAGGGCAGGGAGCTCGCGATAGGAAAGAAGCCCTGTCAAATAAGGAAAGGAAACGGGATATACGGCATGAACATGCTCAATAGGGCGAAATGATCCCCATTCCATAACGACAATCCCTGCGATAGCCCAGGCATTTTTTCCCTTTTTACTATACGCAACATCTGTTCCAGCAACAATTTTAAGAGGAAAATCTTCATCATTTACATAAACGTTCGAAGCTATGTTTCGCTGTTCTGCAATAGCCTCTTTATAGGACGGTGGTATTTTGAATTCCAAAAGGACCCCTCCTATTGCAAAAAAGGGCTGTCCTTAAATGGACAGCCCTCTCATATGCTACGTTATGATTGAAACTACTTAACTTCGACTTCAGCTCCGGCTTCTTCGAACTTCTTTTTAAGCTCTTCTGCTTCATCCTTGCTAACAGCCTCTTTAACAGGTTTGGGAGCATTGTCAACAAGCTCTTTAGCTTCTTTCAAGCCAAGGCCTGTTACTTCGCGAACAACTTTGATTGTCGCGATTTTGTTGGAGCCGGCGCCCTTAAGAACTACGTCGAACTCTGTTTTCTCTTCCTCTGCTGCACCAGCAGCTGCACCAGCGCCGGCCATCATCATGGGCATAGCCATGGCAGGAGCGGAAGCGGAAACTCCAAATTTGTCCTCAAGAGCCTTCACAAGTTCGGAAAGCTCAAGTACTGTCATACCTTCAATAGCCTGAATGATCTCTTCATGGGTCATTTCTATTGTTCCTCCTTAAATTAAAACTTTTCTCAAATTTTAGATTCCCCAATATGGGGTTATGCAACCTTTATGCAGCCTGCTCTTTCTTTTCTTTGATCTGAGAAAGGCATGTAGCCAAACCTCGGATAGGACCAGAAAGAACGGTAACAAGTCCAGAGAGAGGAGCAGCAATAGTGCTGACAACCTGTGCGATAAGTACTTCTCTGGATGGGAGATCGGCCAAAGCATCAACCTGAGCAGCATTAAGGACATTTTCTCCTAACACGCCACCTTTGGTGATAAATGCTTTGTTTGCCTTATCTTTAGAAAATTCCTTGAAGACTTTCGCCACAGCAACAGGATCCTCATAAGCCAAAGTATAGACATTCGGTCCTGTCATAATATCTTCTGGAATTGGCTTGTTTTCTTCTCGGAGAGCAATCTTAAAGAGTGTATTTTTGGCAACTTTCATCTCACCACCAGCTTGACGAACTCTAGAACGGAGATCTGTAAACTGGGCAACGGTAAGTCCACGATACTCTGCTATAAAAACAGCCTCACTTTTGCTTAACATCTCTTTTAACTCATCAACTTGCTCAAATTTAACGTTTGCAGGCATGGGTTCACCTCCTCCCTAAAAAAAATCTCCCGACACCAAGGCCGGGAGATTTTTATACACGAAAAGGAACTCAGCGTTCTTTTATGTACGTATCCCCAAACCTCGGTGGGCGGTATTTACCATTAAGCGCCACGGCGCCCACTGTCTCTGGTTTGTTGAATTTCGATATTTTATTTTAAATCTAAATACCTTAACTTACAATGACTGACCTGCTACTTTTGATCTATTACTTCTTTTGCAGCAGCAGAAGGATCAATCTTAATCCCTACGCCCATAGTCGGAGCAATATAAAAGCTTTTTACATAGGTTCCCTTTACTGATGCAGGACGTGCTTTCAATATTGTCTGATAAAGGGCTTTTATGTTTTCGAAAAGTTGCTGTGTTTCAAAACTTTTCTTACCGACCATATTATGAATTATTGCTGATTTATCAACACGGAATTCCACACGACCCGCTTTGATTTCTTTAACGGCATCAGCCACATCAAATGTAACTGTTCCAGCCTTGGCACTTGGCATGAGGCCACGAGGACCTAAAACTTTACCAAGACGGCCAACATTTTTCATCATGTCGGGGGTCGCAATAACCGCGTCAAAATCAAGCCAGCCAGAGCTTATTCTCTGAATCATATCATCTCCGCCGACAAAGTCCGCGCCTGCTTCCTCTGCCTCTTTTACCTTTTCGCCCATAGCCAAAACTAAAACTCGTTTGGTTACACCAGTTCCATGGGGCAATGCAACTGTCCCACGAACCTGCTGGTCTGCATGGCGGGGATCAACGCCGAGGCGGATATGAATTTCAAGACTCTCATCAAATTTCGCGGTAGCAACTTCTTTGAATAGCTCAATAGCTTCTCGTAATCCATAAAGCTTCGAACTGTCAACTTTTTCTGCTATAGCAACATATCTTTTACTTTTCTTTGCCATAATAATTTCCTCCTTGTGGTCGTAACGGGTTTTCAGCCCTGCCACGGGTAAAAACTTAAAAAAAGCTATTAGTCAATGATTTCTATACCCATAGACCGTGCGGTACCTTCGATCATGCGCATAGCTGCTTCTACATCGTTAGCATTCAAATCATTTTTCTTAAGCTCTGCTATTTCACGAACTTTATCGCGACTAACTTTTGCGACCTTCACCTTATTCGGCTCACCTGATGCTCTCTCAAGGCCAGCAGCCTTCTTCAAGAGAACGCTTGCCGGAGGTGTTTTCAGAATGAAGGTGAAGCTTCGGTCAGCATAAACAGTTAAAACTGCAGGAATAATCATCCCTGCCTGATCAGATGTTTTGGCGTTAAACTGTTTACAGAACTCCATGATGTTTACGCCATGCTGACCAAGGGCTGGACCTACAGGAGGCGCTGGTGTAGCCTTACCGGCAGGCAGCTGCAACTTGATCTGCGCTATTACTTTCTTCGCCATTACTACAAATCTCCTCTCATTAGCACAGAGCACCCCTCTAAACAACATCTACAACGAGGTGTGCCCGCTTTTAAATTTCCTTTATTTTTAGAGCTTATCTAGCTCCATATAGTCAGTCTCTACTATAGTTTCACGCCCAAAGACAGTAACTGTAAACTTGACTTTTCCCTTCTCTGGAACAATTTCGACAACAGGACCAACTTGTCCTTCAAAGGGACCACTTTTCACCTTGACAATATCTCCAGGTTTCAAGTTCATCTCAATCTTCGGCTTACTCTGATCTTTCCCAATCTTATTCATAATTTCTTTAACTTCTTTTTCGGAAAGAGGAATGGGGTGGTTCCCTGCTCCGACAAAGCCTGTTACTCCGGGAGTGTGACGTACGACATACCAGGACTGATCATTGAGTCGCATTTCCACGAGCACATAACTCGGATAAAGTTTGCGAGTAACTTTCTTGCTTTTGCCGTCTTTGACAAAAACACGCTCTTCTACAGGAACCAAGACACTAAATATTTCGTCTTCCATGCCCATAGTGGCAATTCTCTGTTCAAGATTTGCCTTTACTCTATTCTCGTATCCAGCGTATGTCTGAACTATATACCAGCGTCTCTCGCTGCTACTTTCCATCACGCAAAGGGGGTCTCACTTGGCCCCCTCACCTCCCTACTCAATCTATTTAACCCCATTAATAATTCCATAAACACGAAAGCCTAACTGATAACCTTCGAGAAGATTCCAGTTAATGCCATGTCGACAATGCCAAGATATGCTGCAACAAAAAGGGTAAAAGCAATTACGACAAGCGTAGAATACCACACTTGTTTTTTTCCTGGCCATGTCACTTTCTTAAGTTCTGCTTTTGCTTCTCGCACGAAGCTGAGGATCTTTTCCATACCTCGGCCTCCTATCTTTAAACAAAAAAAATGGCAGGCCCGGCAGGACTCGAACCTGCAACCCCCGGTTTTGGAGACCAGTGCTCTGCCAATTGAGCTACGGACCTGCGAGCAGTGTGTATTTTACACTACTTAGTTTCTTTATGCAAGGTGTGTTTATCACACCATTTGCAGTATTTGTTTAGTTCAAGTTTTTTAGTCTGCTTTTTCTTATTAACAGTGGTCGTGTAATTTCTTCTCTTACACTCCGTGCACTGCAGACCAATAATGTCAGCTGCCATAGTTGTTCCCCTCTCTTAATTTAGCCAAGAATCTCGGTAACAACGCCAGCTCCGACAGTGTGTCCACCTTCACGAACGGCAAAACGAAGTCCTGCCTCCATGGCGATTGGCACTATCAGATCTACCTCAAAGGTCGCGTTGTCTCCCGGCATAACCATCTCTACTCCATCAGGAAGCTTGATACCTCCGGTTACGTCTGTTGTTCGGAAATAGAACTGCGGCTTATAACCAGCAAAGAACGGGGTGTGACGGCCGCCTTCCTCTTTCTTCAACACGTATACCTCAGCCTTAAACTTCGTGTGGGGTGTTATAGAACCTGGTTTCGCTAATACCTGTCCACGCTCTACGTCTTCCTTGTCGATACCACGAAGAAGTATTCCTACGTTATCTCCCGCTATGGCTTCGTCAAGAATCTTACGGAACATCTCAAGGGAGGTCGCTACTGTCTTCGTCGTATCTGGCTTCATGCCTACGATCTCAACTTCTTCGCCGGCCTTGACCATTCCTCGCTCCACTCGGCCTGTAACTACTGTGCCACGGCCAGTGATGGTGAATACGTCTTCTATCGGCATAAGGAAGGGCTTATCTGTCTCTCGCTGCGGAGTCGGAATATAAGAATCACATGCAGCCATCAAGTCCCAAATGCACTTGCTTATAGGATCGCTCTCTTCGCCTGTGCCCTCTTCCAATACCTTCAATGCGGATCCGCGGACGATGGGAACCTCGTCTCCGGGGAACTCATACTTGCTCAGAAGCTCACGAATCTCCATCTCAACAAGATCAAGAAGCTCTTCATCATCAACCTGGTCTGTCTTGTTCATGAACACGACTACGGCTGGAACGTTAACCTGACGGGCAAGAAGTACGTGCTCTCGTGTCTGAGGCATTGGACCATCTGCTGCTGATACAACAAGAATGGCTCCATCCATCTGAGCTGCTCCCGTGATCATGTTCTTAATATAGTCTGCGTGACCAGGGCAATCTATGTGAGCATAGTGACGATTCTCCGTCTGATACTCTACGTGAGAAATGTTGATCGTGATTCCTCTCTCACGCTCTTCTGGCGCCTTGTCGATCATGTCGTACGCCTCAAAATTCGACCAGCCCTTCGTCGACAAACATTTTGTGATCGCTGCTGTCAGCGTCGTCTTTCCGTGGTCTATGTGTCCTATCGTTCCCACGTTAAGATGGGGCTTCGCTCTTTCAAACTTCTCTTTTGCCATTTCTTCTCAGGCCTCCCTGCGTATATAGAATCTCTGCCCTTTCGGGCTCTGTATTCCATGTTTAATACTCAACTGTAAATCGTACTGAACAGATTTTATCATACGAGTCAAGAATATCCATATCTCTGCACATAAAAAGACTCGGAAGAGATTTTACCATACGAGTCAAGAATATCCACATCTCTATACATAAAAAGACTCGGAAGGGAATTCCTCCCGAGTCTGACTTTCAAAAAAGAATTTAATGCACAAACTTGAACCCAAAAGCTTTTGATTACAAGTTGGCAAACTTAAGATCGAGAAAATATAAATTCACATTAATCCTCCCATTCACCTCCTCCTTTTCCCATTTTACTGAAGCAATATAACAATCCTCCGATAATTACAACCGCCATAAAAATCGCTGAAAAGATCGCAGTACCAGTCATATTACTTCCCCTCCTTCTCGATCTCTATTTTTGATTTCATATTTTGTAAAATAAAACTAACGATGAGCACGACAGCTATAAGAATCCAAATGAAATTAGCCCATACTCCATACCCTCCGTAGGGTTTTTTTAAATCCTGCATAAAACCTCCATAAATCACAACAAAAAGAAGACCAGCAGGAACAACATACTTGATGAGCACATCCATCCACGGTCCAACTTTGATATCAGATGTAGCATTGACGTGCTTTCGCAACTTATCAGCACCAAAGACCCATCCAACAACAAGCGAAGCAATAGCTCCACCCAAGAGGAGCGTATAGAAAGCGACAGTTCTATCTATAATGTCCAGCCAATACAGTCCTCCACCTGTACAATAAAGGAGTCCTACTAAAAAACATACGAGACAGCCCCAGAAAACCACTTTTTCACGTTTCCAGCCAAATTTATCAATTAATGGAACCATGAAACCACCATATGCCAAAAAGTAAGCGGAACTCAAGCCTATAATCCAGAACATAAGGAAAAACAAAACTCCAGTGAGCGTGTTCAAGGCAGGCATCAGAGAAACACCAACAGGATATGTTACAAAAGCCAATCCTATTCCAGAAATCGTAACATCTTGCAAAGGAACTCCCAAAGCCTGCATAATATATCCTACTGTACTGAAGACTGCAAAACCGGCAAGAAAGGCAAAACCTGAATCTGCAAGACCTGTAATAATTGCGTTATTTGTAATATCACCTTTTTTTGCTATAAACCGGCCATAAGCATACATACCGGCCATTCCCAAAGACATGGTAAATGCAATCTGGCTAAAGGCCGCAAACCAAACACCTGGCCCCTTAAGAACAGACCAATCGATATCCAGATAATAGTTAAGTCCGTCAACAGCACCTATAAGAGTTACGCTTCTGGCTATGATTGCAAATATAAGGATCCACGCTAATGTCATCACGACTTCTGACACCTTGCCTATAATTTCAGCACCACGTCGAATAACAAAATAAATCACAATCCATGTAAAAGCCAAAGACAAAACGATCTGCCACCGCATACCACCGAGAACTCCTGGCCCATCGGTGATTTGAAGAACTTGTTCAAAGAAGTAAGGACCTGCCCCTTCTGCTCCTGCCGGGCCAACTCCCCAAGCAAGAGTCATTGAACTGAACATGTAAATCAAGGTCCATGCCATAATGACACAATAGTATGAGTCAATCAAAAAGGCTGATACAGCGGGAAACCAGCCCACCCACTCCCATTTTTTGCCAATGTTTGAAAAAACCTCGGGAGCTCCCTTCTGAAAATAATGCCCCATAGCAAATTCTGTAACGAGCCAAGGAATACCAATGGCAAAGAGGCCTATAACATACGCCACCAAGAAGGCTGCCCCACCATAGTTGTAACACATGTAAGGGAAACGCCAGACGTTCCCAAGCCCGATAGCGGATCCGATAGCCGCAAATATCAAATGACGCCGTTTTAAAAACTTTTCACGCCCAACTTCCACCATTTATCTCCCTCCTTTAAAAATTACCACGCCCCTACCTTCGAGCCTTCACGCTCGTTCTACGAATTAACATAAGCAAGGCTCCAATAAGAAGCCTAGCTACGTGCAACGCATATTTATGTTCACATGGGCTTTATGAAAATAGAAAGATCGCGGATGGGGAACAAAAATAAATGGAGGCTTTAAGAACCTAAAAAATGCGATTTAGGTTTCATGATAGCAATAGAAAAATTACTACCTTTTACTTAAAATGTTACTAGGAAGCAGAGCCCTTGTTGTACTATATTAATAGTAAAGCATATTGAATATAAAGTAAAGAGTACGAATTGTTTTACTCTAAGCTATAGAAAGAAGCACAAAAAAAGGATCCCTGAAAACGTCAGGAATCCTTCCTAATCCATGGAGCCGACTTCCGGACTCGAACCGGAGACCCCATCCTTACCATGGATGTGCTCTACCTGCTGAGCTAAGTCGGCTTTTCACATATAAATGGTGGTGGGAGTAGGGTTCGAACCTACGTAGGCGAACGCCGGCAGATTTACAGTCTGCAGCCTTTGACCACTCGGCCATCCCACCACATTTTTAACTATTTACTGGAGCCGGCGCCCAGACTCGAACTGGGGACCTGCTGATTACAAGTCAGCTGCTCTACCAACTGAGCTACACCGGCTCGCCGCTGGTATATTATAGCGGGAGAAAATAATCTGTCAACACTTTTTGTCAACTCTTATTCTCAACGGAATATCATTCTACAGTACTTTTTCTGCTTCTGCAACAAAAGCTTTTATTCCAGCCTGATGTATATACGGTTCCTCAGCCAATTGCGCTAAACGTTCGTGTAAAAGGGCTACATCACATTCTTCGCAAAAGACCATAAATGCCCACTCTTTTCCAGGGAAGATAGCATCCCCCCAATGAGTCTTTCCATTCTTTCGATCTTTACAAAGAACATCTTTCCACACAAAATAGCCATCAAGCCCATTAGCGTCAAGAATTTCCATCAAATCTTCCGCTACGCTTTCATTGCAAAAAATCCAAAACATTTTCATGCTGTTTTCACCTGCCGCCCTTCTTCAAAACGCTTGGTTCGACGTAGTTTTTCTTCAAAAAGGCTGTAAATTACAGGAACAAGTACAAGCGTAACAATAGTCGATACAAGCAATCCTCCCATTACTGATATTGCCAAAGGCTGCCACAATTCAGCCCCTTGTCCACGGCTCACAGCCATAGGCAACATTCCAAAGAACGTTGTCAATGTTGTCATAAGAACAGGACGTAAACGGCGTTCTCCTGCCTCTAACAAAGCCTCGCGCAGTTTTAATCCTCTGGCACGAAGCAAGTTTATATAATCTACAAGAACTATGGCGTTATTGACGACTATTCCGATTAGCATAATGACCCCCAACAACCCCTGTAACGAGAGATACGTCCCCGTTAAAAGATAGGCAAAAGCAACACCCGTCAAAGCAAATGGTATGCTGAACATAATAATAAAGGGGTCAAGATATGCTTCATATTGCCCGGCCATGACCATGTAAACAAGAAGAACTCCCAAGAGGACAAGATATCCCATCTGCCTGAATGCATCGGCTTGTTCTTCCACTTCTCCGCCAAAGTTGATACGCACACCATGTGGAATCTCTACATTACGTATCATATCTCGCGCATCTTGTGTAACCTCACCTAATGACCGACCATGAACATTCGCCTCTACGATAATATACCGTTGCTTATTCTTTCGCTGTATTTCAGGCGGCCCTACGGTATCATCAAGACTGGCTATAGAGGAGAGACGAATAAGCTTTCCCGTAACACTTGGAACCATAAGACGATCAAGAATATCTCTGGAATCCCGCTGCTCATTGTTTAGGCGAATTCGAATAGGGTAGTCATCGTCACCTTCCCAATAACTTTCATTTGTCTCATATCCATAGTAGTAGGTTCGCAACGTTTGAGCTACAGCAGCAGTGCTGACTCCGGAAAGAGCGGCTTTTTCACGGTCTAATTCAACCCATACTTCTGGCCTGTTTTGTTTCTGGCTCAACGTTATATCGACAGCCCCTGGGATTTGAGCCAAGCTATCTTTTATTCGTGTTGCTGTGCTTAAAACTTCGCTCAGATTATCTCCATAAACTTCAATGTTTAGCGGTTTAGATCCTAAAAACATAGCTTTTATTGGAGATGTAACAATTACTGTCATTTTTTCAATTCCTGGTTTAGCTCTGAGCCATGAGCGCAATTCATTGGCTACGACAAAAGCGCTTCGATTTCTTTCTTTTTTAGGAACAAGCTTTATTCCCACTGTTCCTATATTGGGACCAGCTTCCTGACCTACGGCGACAGCATACCCCTTCTCATCTTTTCCATCGTAAGCATAAATGTTTGTTGCCTCGGGAATTGTCTCTTTGGCGTGCGCCATAATATCGTTCAAGAGAGCTGTCGTTTTTTCGAGTCGCGTTCCTTCAGGCAAGACAAAAGTAATTGAAATATCTCCCGTATCAGGTTCAGGAGTAAGCTCAGTTCCTATATAGCGGAATCCCCAAAAGGTCAAAACTAAAAGTAAAATGGCTACGGATACAACTTTTTTCCGATTATTTAAACTCCACGAAAGAATATTACGATACGTTTTTTCAAGCCAGACAAGACACCGTTCTGTAAATTTATGTATTCGAAATTGATCCTCTTCTCGTTTAAAAAAGCGGCTTCCCATCATAGGGATAAAAGAGAGACTTACGAAAAGAGACGCAACAACTGCTAAAACCATAACGATAGTAAGAGCAGAGAAGAATACACCAACAAGGCCAGAGATAAAGGCCAGAGGTAACAAAACAACAGCTGTTGTAAGGGTAGATGCAACAAGTGCAGATTGAACTTCTCTCGCTCCCAAAACGCTCGCAACAGACCGGCGCTCACCTAATTCAAGGTGATAAACAATTTGGTCAGTAGCAACAATAGAATTGTCAACTACCATTCCGCTGGCAACTGCAAGGGCCGATAAAGTGAAGATATTGATTGTATAGTCAAGCCATCCCATAACAATAAAAGTGATAATCAGTGAGAAGGGTATTGCCGAACAAATAATAAGTGAAGCAGGCAACCGTTTTAAAAAGGCCCAAGTCACTATAAACACCAAAAGAATTCCTACAAATAGTGACGATCCCAAATTCTTAATGGAATCCTGTATAAAATCAGCAGTATTGAGTCCCACGTAATATTGAACGTCAGAGGGAAACTCCCGAGCTTTCATTTCCTCCATTTTGGCCAATACCGAACGACTGACTTCCACTGTATTTGCGTCACTGTTTTTTAAAACGATAAGTATGACAGATCGTTGACCATCATGGAAACCTTCAATTTCTGTTTCTTTAAGGCCATCGACTATTGTCGCTACATCTTGTAAGTAAACAGGCCGCCCCCGTATAACACCAACAATAACTTTTTTAAGTTCATCTACAGATTTAAATCGTCCAGGAACACGAAGATAATACTCTACCTGATCTTCTTTCATTGATCCTGCTGGGATATTGATGTTTTCACTTTCAATAGCCTTGATTATTGTTTGAGTAGACAGCCCTAAAGCTTCGATTTTGTTTATATCGAGCTGAACTTGTATTTCTCGACGATCTCCTCCATAAATAAGAACCTCTCCCACTCCTGGAATCCGTGAAAGCGTTTCCGCTACTGTATTATCTGCGAAATGATAGAGACCCTGAAATGAGCTTCCCGCTGTAAGCGACATACTCAATACGGGAACTGTACCTGACGTAATTCTCAAAATTATCGGCTCTTCTGCATCGTCAGGAAGGTCTCGTTTTGCAAAATTAACAGCGTCACGTATATCCCCTACTTTTACATCAAGATCTTCTCCCCATTTAAACTTTACAGAGACGACAGAGAGATTATCCTGAGACTTAGAAAAAATTGTATCTACGCCTTCTATAATAGAAACCTGATTTTCTACAATTTTGCTTACTCGTTGTTCCACATCGCTTGCGGAAGCCCCTGGCCATGTTGTCAATATATTGATAACAGGGGGTTCAATTTCAGGCAATAAGTCTACTTTCAGAGTTGTAAATACCAACCCCCCCAAAAGTAATACTGCCAGAAAAACCATTAGTGTCGTAATTCGGCGTTTTACAGAAAATTCTGGTAACGTCATTTATGAACCACCTCAATAGCAACGCCTTCTGAAACTTTTTCTGACCTAGTCAAAATAACTTCGTCAGAAGAGGAAAGGCCATCAAGAATCTCAATCATTCCTTTTGACTCGTCCCCTAATGTTACATAACGCAATTCAGCCGTATCCTCTTTTGTTCGCACATAACATATGGATTGCCCAGTTCCAGCCATTTGTCCCACAGCTTCAAGAGGAAGGGCTAAACCTTCATGCGTTTCCAATTCAATAACTGTGCGGGCAAACATCCCCGGTTTTAATATTGAAAGGGAATCAAGCAACACCTCAACTTTTCCAGTTCGTGTCGCTGCATCAAGGGTTGGTGAAATTCGAGAGACAGAAGCCTCAAATTGCCTCCCCGGAAAAGCATCCAGCTGCAAAGAAGCTTTTTGACCAACTCGAACTCGAGGGTATACCTTTTCTGGAACGGAACCTACTGCCTTGACTTTCATATTCTTGGCTATCATGAAAGCAGGCGTTGACGACGTCGTATCGCCGGGATCTAGATTCCTTGCGGTGATAACTCCTGAAATAGGCGCTTCTATTTTGTGATAGCTTTTTAAAATTTTGAGTTGTTCAAGAGCTGCTTGAGCTTCTTTTACCTGTTTTTTAGATGTTTTGTACTCACCATCTATATGCTCAAAATGTTGCCTGCTAATAACTTCTTCTTTATAAAGTGCTGAGAAACGTTCAAAATCGTTTTTTACTGTCCGATAATAAATTTTAGCTTTCGATAGCGTCGCTGCCGCCTGATTAATCTGCTCACTTATCAAGCTCTCATCAAGTTCAGCCAGAATCGTACCCGCTTTAACTATGTCGCCTTCATTGACAAATACTCTTAAAACAGTTTTACCGGGAACCTTACACACTACAGCGGCTTCTTCCTCTGGTTCTAAAGTTGCTGCAAAATGAAGCTTTTCAGTAAAAAGCTTTGTTTCGGGAGAAACCGTTTCTACTTTAATTCGCTCTCGTTCAATAGGCTGTTGCTCTAGCTGATGTTGTTGATAAGCACGAAAACCTATGAGCCCAAGAAAAAGAATGACAATACTGAAGAGCAATAACACTTTTTTCATCGAAACCACTCCTATTCCCTATTCTCCGCAACCATATGGTTAGAACCAATTGAGTATAAAAGCTCAGATTCAGATGTATATGTGTCATATACAGCATCAACAAGTTGGGTTCGTGCGTTAGTTAACGCAACTCTGGCATCAAGCACATCAATGTTTGTTCCAACCTGTGCTCCATACCGCTTCAACGCCATTCGGTAGTCTTCTTCTGCACTTTCTACTTGCTTCTGAGCTACATTGATACGTTGCATCGCTGACTCAAGATTTAACTTTGCAACTGAAACTTCAAGACAAATTTGCTTTTTAAAATCTTCTGCTCTGTAAAGAAATTCATCAGCAGCAGCTCGTGCTTCTTTAGCTTTCGACTTACTCGCTCCTCCATCAAAGAAGGTCCACAAGGCTGTAACAGATATTTTCCAATCATCTTTTTCACTTGGGAAAAAGGTATCGTCTACAACGTAACTTTCAGCTTGCAACACTACCTGAGGACGTCCTTCTGCTGATGCCGCCTGAGCCAAAGCAAGAGAAGATTTAAGAGCATAGTCTAGAGCTTTCAGTTCAGCTCTTTGTTGTAGTGCTACATCTAGTGGTTTCTCTGGAATATATACATTTTTTACACTCTCTTCAGGAGTTGAAAGAACATATTTTTCTCGAAGAGAAGAACCAACGGCCCTTTCTAGAGCATTCCATGCCACATCTACAGCATTAACAGCACGAATGCGGTTTAATTCTGCTTCTGAAACATCCACGTCAACTCTGAGAAGCTCGTTCTTAGCCACTACTCCATGTTTATAAAAAGACTCGACTTGTTTTAAGTGCTCTTGTGATAAGTCCCAAACATCTTCAGCTATAACCAATTTAGCTCTGGCTCTTTGTAAATTATATAAAGCCTTTAAAACATTATTTTGTACTGTTTGAGAAACTCTGGTCTCTTGAGCCTTGGCTCCCTCAAAGGCAAGCTTTTGACTCCGTATCGAATTCTCAACTCCTCCGCTGCTATAAAGCAAGTAGTTGAGAGAAATAGCAGCTCTGTATGTTTTTTCAAAACCGGCAACAGCTCTACCTGTAGGAGCCGGACTGCCATTCAAATAGACGGGATACCAAAGAGCTTCTTTTTCTTGTTGATATGTTATAGATGTTGATAACTGTGGAAGCTGTGAAGCTTTTATTCCCTCAAAACGAGCTTGTGCTTGTTTTACCCTTTCTGCCTCGGCAGCTAACACAGGATTATTTTTTTGAGCTAGTTCTAACACTAGAGATTCAGTGAGGACTTGAGGACTTTGCGCCCAAAGCTTTCTCTCGCATGAAAGGACCAGAACAAAAATAGCCACCACTAAAATAAAAAAAGAAAATATTCTGTTATGGCGCATATGACGCCCCTCCCTTAAGAATACGCAAAACAATAAATTTCCAAGAACGTTTAGCTTCTTCGGCAGAGTATATTGTTCCCAAATTGACTAGTACTCCCGAAAGAAAGCTTTCAAAGAGCCGAATTAACTCCTTCACAGTTAATTCACCTGCTCCATTTTTAAGCTTGGGATACATTCGTATAAGGGTTGATTCAAGCTCTTCTACCAAAGAAGCGCTAATTGACTTATTGAGCTCCAGAATTTCCTTATTTCCCCTTATGGATTCAAGAGCCATATGAACGCTGAACATACGCCAAATTTTATCGTTCATCATTGCATCAATAAGCTGTTCACCCCTCCGAATAAAGAGTCCATCACGTTCTTCTGGTTCTTCCGCTTCAGATGGGAGCATAATACCCCTAATCCGTTCTACCTCCTGTTTTAACACCTCTCTGTAAAGGTCAAGTTTCCCCGGGAAATGCCAATATAAGGCTCCCTTACTCAACCCGGCTTCTCTTACTATGACATCAATACTCGTTCCGTAAAAACCTTTTTCTGCAAAATGTTTACGAGCTATATCTAATATATGCGTTCGTGTATCTTGTGCGTTATCCTTCACGGATTCACCTCCCGACCGTTTAGTATGTTATGATATATACAACATACCGAACGGTCTGTCAATATTAAGCATATAAAAAAAGGGGTGCTTTATAAAGCACCCCTTTTAACATTTTCTCTGATTTTCACGAAAGGGATAAAATATTTTTTGCTATTTCAAAATAGACGATTAGCCCAAATACATCGACGATAGTTGTAATAAAGGGACCAGACATAATGGCAGGGTCGATACGCACCATTCGGGCTATAAAAGGTAAGAGTGTCCCAGCAAGATTTCCAAGTAAAACTACGGCAACAATAGCAAAAGCTACAGTTAAGGCTACGCCATATCCTGTATGAAGCATATATGCCCGAACTAAGCCTAAAACGGCTAAAGCTGCGCCTAATAAGATTCCTGTTAGCGCTTCTCTACAAATAACTTTTCCTATATCTTTCCATTCAATATCACCAAGGGTAAGACCTCTTATTACGAGAGTGGAGGCCTGCGTTCCAGCATTTCCACCTGTACCAATAAGCAAAGGGATAAAAAAGGTTAAAGCAACGACACTTTGCAAAGCAAAAGAATATCGTTTTAAAACAACAGATGTCATTGCCTCCGTTAATATACAAATGAAAAGCCACATAAAACGTTTTTTAGCCAACGTAAAAATACTCGCATCAAGATAATTCTCTTCTACAGGCTGAATACCAGCCATACGTTCAAAGTCTTCCGTTGCCTCTTCCTCAATAATATCGAGAATATCGTCAAAGGTAATAATACCGACAAGGCGCTTCTCATTATCGACTATAGGGATAGCCTGTAAGTCATATTTCGACATTATCTGAGCAACTTCCTCCTGGTCGGTTGTTGTTGTTGCATATATAGGGTCGTCCATAAGGGCTGCCACTGTAGTATGAGGTTCAGCCATTATGAGCGTTTCTAAATCGACAACCCCTTTCAGGTATCGCTGGGTATCAACAACAAAACATGTATAAATAGTCTCTTTACTTCGTGCTTGCTTACGGATTCTCTCAATAGCCTGCTCTGTTGTCATTTCTTCCTTTAAATCTATATATTCAGGAGTCATTATTCGTCCGGCAGAGCTCGCTGGATAGTTCAAAAGCATATTAGCAACCTTACGTTCATCTGAAGAAAGACGTAATAACAATCTTTTAACAGTCTTTGCAGGTAACTCATCAAAAAGAGCTGTTCTGTCATCATCAGACATTTCTTCCATAATCTCTGATACTTCCGCATCAGTGAAATGGTTCAGCATTTCTTCTATTTCAGTGCTATCCATAAACTCAAACACGTCAATAGCCTGATCTTTTGCCAGCAACCTGAAAAGAAAGACCCTTTCTACAGGAGGTTTTTCTCCCAAAATTTCAGCAACATCAGCTGGCTCAATAGTGCTTAGAAGCTCTTTTAAGCTTTTAAATTTTTTGCTAAGGAATAATTTATCGATGCTCTCGAGGAATTTGTGGTGCAAATTATCCACTGGCATCTCCCCCTTTGTTCCTATATTTTTTTAAAGGGTGAGAAACAGGTCACACCCGACGGGCGCCGGGCGCTATCAAACCTGCAATGAGGGATAATAGAACGAACTCGACGCCTGTTAGTTCATGAGAAACCTTATAAAACTACACGATAAAGGGACTATACCGCTATCCATGTTACACCTCTTTTAAAAGAACATACGGGGCATTGCATATGAAAACACCCCGTATGTTTTTCTTTTCGTAAAGTAATTAACGTTTGGAGAACTGTCGCAGTCCTCGGGCACCCTTCTGACCGAATTTCTTTCTTTCGACCATACGAGGATCTCGGGTAAGATACCCTGCCTTTTTAAGAACGGGACGAAGTTCTGGATTTAGCTTAAGAAGGGCTCTGGCAATACCAAGGCAAACCGCTCCGGCCTGGCCGGTAAGACCGCCTCCATTAGCCCTGACAAAAACATTGACTTTTCCTTCTACGCCAGCAGTTTTTAAAGGAGCTAAAGCATGTACCTGCCATACGTCGCGGGGGAAATAGTCTTCAACTGTTCTTTCATTAATTTTTATAGTTCCATCGCCCGGGCAAACTCTCACGCGAGCAATAGCATTTTTACGTCTTCCTGTACCCCAAAAATAGGAAGGAGTTGGCATTCTTTTTCCTCCTTTCTTATATTAAATGTCAAGAGTAACTGGCTGTTGTGCTTCGTGAGGATGATTGGCTCCCGCATAGACCTTAAGTTTCCGCTGGAAATTAAGGCGTGTCTTGGAAGGAAGCATCCCTTTCACAACAAGCTCGACAAGTCGCTCTGGTCTTTTCGCCATGATTTCACCGTAGGTCTGGCTTTTAATTCCGCCAGGATATCCTGTGTGGTGATATCTTTTAGCATTCATCAGCTTATTACCAGTCAACTTTACTTTATCCGCATTGATAACAATCACGAAATCTCCACAATCAACATGTGGGGTATAGGTCGCTTTATGTTTCCCCATCAGTATTCTAGCTATTTTGACAGCTAGTCTTCCCAATGGTTTATCGGTGGCATCTACTACATACCACTCACGCGCAACTTTGTCGCGAGTAGCCATGTAGGTACGATTGCTCGCCATGCTCATTTCCTCCTTTATACTTCAATTCAAATATATAGGGAAAAGCCCCAAAGGACACTCATAGACACGAAACTGTTTCTTTATAGTCGCATCTGGGAATGGTGGCGGCACTCCCACTAAAAGGAAACGTTTCTATATTCTAGAAGCATCCGTAGAACTTACTTATTTTACACGTTTTAGCTTAGAATTTTCAATAATCCCTGGCAATCTTCCTCGTTTTGCTATAGGAATTCCATCGATAACCTTCAAATCCATGGTCATATCTCGAGGAGTTCCATGAGCAATATAACTTCCAACGCCAAAAGAATCAACACCCGCTTCAGAAAGAATTCTAATTCGCTCTGGATTAAGGCCGCCTGAAGCAATAATTTTCACATGTGAAAATCCTGCTATATCTAAACGATACCGAACTTCTTTTACAAGCTCAGGTGTTACTCCGCCTCGTTCGCCGGGGGTATCGAGACGAACTCCAAAAAGACGGTCTCCGAGAGCACGAGCTACACGAAGCGACTCTTCAGCTTCATCTTTAAATGTATCGATAAGAACGATCCTCGGTTCCCCTTCCGGAACCTCTTGGTCATAATACTTGGCTAATTCAACGGTGTCTCCCACAATAAGAACTGCAGCGTGAGGAACTGTTCCTGTCGGCTCATGCCCAGCTAATTTGGCTCCTAACATGCAACTCGCACCGGAACAACCACCAACAGCGACAGCCACTCTTTCCATTACTGGAGCAATAGCAGGATGGACGTGTCTTGCACCAAAGCAAAGAACCGGCCTTCCTTCCGCAGCTTCAACGCACTGACGGGCAGCCGTTGCCCACCCACTGGAACTTGCCAAAATTCCGAGAAGAACCGTTTCGTATAGACCGAACTCGGAATAAGCCCCGCTTATTCTCATAACAACTTCTTTAGGAGCGAAAGTATCTCCTTCTTGTAATGAAGAGACAGAAACGTTTTTACTCTGCAAAATTCGCATTGCCTCTGGAAGTCCTGCAAAAACACCATTACCACGAGCAAAAAACTCCGCTACAACCGGAGTATTATCTTTTCCAGCTCGATGGAGCACATCTTTTGTTTTCAAAAAATAGACATCGGAGGTCAATCCACTCAAAATTTCTTCGTGCGTTGCACTATAAAAGCGATCTGTATCGACCGTAATAGAAGAAAGATCGTCGAGGGAATTTAAGTTCCCGTTTTTGGTCATACCTATTCTCCTTTATTTTGTCATTATTACAAGTACAAGAGAAGTTAACATGAAAAGGCCGGTTAACACAACCGTTATTTTCGTCAAGCCACTCAAACGCTGCCACTGACTTCCACCCATATCCGACTGGGTTCCTCCTCCAAAGATGCCGGAGAATCCGCCTTCTTTACGCTGTTGAAGAAGAACTACTCCCATTAAGGCAATACTCAAAAGGATATGAACTATGCCAAGAAACATTCTCACTTACTACACCCCCTACACAATAAGGCACCCAAAATCCAAACAGTAGATTATTCTATCACATTTGTTGTTGAAGAATATGTATTAATTGATAAGAAGCTATAGCTCTATGTGAAATACGAGCTTTTATTTTATCAGGAAGATCAGCAAATGGACTATCAAACCCCTGAGGAATAAAGAGTGGATCGTAACCAAATCCACCTTCTCCTTGTTGTTCCTCTGCAATTTTTCCCCAACACTCGCCTTCCGTTATTATAGTATGCCCCTCTTCAGGAAAACAGAGAGCAAAAGCAGCTACATATTTTGCTGTTCGATCTTCTTTCCCTTCAAGAGATTGAAGAAGCCACTTATTCCTCGCCTCGCTGGAAGCAGCAACTCGAGCAGAAAAAATACCAGGTTTCCACTGCAGGGCGCGAACTTCAAGACCGCTATCGTCAGCTAAAGAAGGCATACCGCTTGCTTCCGCCCACGCCGCAGCTTTCAGATAAGCATTCCCCATATATGTCTGGTATGTTTCGTCCACATCAAGAGATAGACGTTCTGGACCAAAAACAAGATTTATCTGCAAGGGGGCAAGTAAAGCGACAACTTCTTCGTATTTATTACGATTACTGCTGGCAAAAAGAACAGATCTCACCAACACAAGCCTGTCGCTCCTCTTCCGTAATATCAAGAACTGCTACCTGATGCTGCATTATCGATTGAAGTCCTTCTTCTGCCAAGTCGAGCATTGCATTGAGTTCGTCTCTAGCAAAAATTCCCTGCTCACCTGTCCCTTGAATTTCTATAAGCTCTTTATTGCCATTCATTACAACATTACAATCGACTTCAGCTCTGCTGTCTTCCTCGTAACAAAGATCCAAACAAAGACCGTTTTGTATTTTGCCAACGCTGACAGCACCAATAAAAGATTTAAGCGGCAATGTATTTATTTTTTTATTTTCCCTTAAATATCTCAGGGCATCAAACAATGCAATAAAAGCTCCAGATATGGCAGCGGTACGAGTTCCACCATCAGCTTGAATAACATCACAGTCTAGCCAGATCGTTCTTTCTCCCAAAAGAGAAAGATCAACTGCAGCACGTAAAGAACGCCCTATAAGACGCTGAATTTCTTGGCTTCTTCCGTTAATCGTTCCCTTAGTGGTGCTTCTCGTTGTTCTTTCAGCAGTAGCCCGAGGCAACATGGCATATTCTGCAGTAATCCACCCCTGGCCGCTCCCTTTCAAAAAGGATGGAATTTTTTCTTCAACAGAGGCTGTACAAATAACCTTAGTTTGGCCAAAACAGGCTAAAACTGACCCTTCGGCATAGCATGTGTATCCACGCTCAAAAGTTATTGGGCGCATGTCGTTGAACTTTCTACCATCACTTCGTACATAAATATTTTCCATAATAATGCGTTGATCCTTCCTTTTACGAACGAATTTCCCAAGGAACCGAAAGATTTACAGGCGCGCCGCTCTGAGGAACTTTCCCCTCTACGAGAAATCTCACTTTTGCAACTGGAGAGAAACTCTCTTTCACCGTCTGCACGATCCCCGTTATAAGCAGAGTACTTGTCTGCTCCCCTAGAGCATTAAGTGAAGCCATAAAGGCATTATTTACATTAAGATATGCCGTATCTCCATTTCTAAAAACATGTTGAACGCTCACTCCGCGCAATGGATCGCCGCACTCTTCAAAAAGTTTCGCAATAAGACGCTTCATGTCATCTTCCATAATGCTTGAAACTACAACTGCATCTTTTTTAACGATATTTCCGTCTATAGGAATATAGATAGGAAAGGTTACCTTTCTTCCTACAGTTGAGTCTGCTGCCAAAAATTCCGAAAGCTCCTGCTGATTCTCAACAACATCACTCTGGTTTACCAAATTTTTCTTATTCAAAAGATCCAACGTAAAAGATGTTCCCCAATAACCCACTCCAAAAAACAAAAAGACAATAGCAACCCACGCTATGATACGAAAGACCATGGGAGCTTTATGTGTCGATGTCTCTTCTGCATACCTCCGCCCACGCTTAGAACGAGGCTTTGTCTTTGATAACTCCGCTTGTCTATCTAAATTACGACGAATTTGCAAATCATCTTCAAAATCGTCAGAAAAACGATCTTCTTTACGAACCATGTTGTATAGCGCTAACGCGCCACACACCTCCTCTCACATCTCCTATTTTATCGGCCTCCATTGAAGTAGGCCTCTACCCCTTGCGCAATAGCTTCGGCAAACTGTCTTTGAAAAGACGTAGAAGCAAGCTTTTTCGCTTCACTTCGTTCAGTAATAAAACCTGTTTCTATGAGCACTGCCGGCATCGAAGCACCACGCAAAACAAAAAATGGGGCCTGCGCAACTCGTCTCATATTTAAACGATTATTTTTTCCTGCTTTAAATAGATATTCCGCTACGTCAGTACTATCACTAATTTTAGCGTTTTGCTGCATATTTCCAAGAATATTCAAAAGCATTTTTGTCTTTTTATCAACTTGTGCTGAACTCTCACTACCATTATCGCCTGTCAACTCTCGGTTTTCAATTAAAGCCAACTGCATTGCGTCTTTATCTGTAGGCAAAGCCATAATGTATATTTCCGTGCCAGTCGCATGCCTGCCTTTAGGTAAAGCATTGGCATGAATACTGATAAACATATCAGCTTCCCAATTATTCGCCAACTCAGTACGCTCTCTCAACTTTAGATAAATATCTGTGCTTCGAGTCAAACGCACATCAAAACCTCGTTTTTTAATACTCTCCGCTAATAATTTCGAAAACTGAAGGTTTAAATTCTTTTCTCTCAAGCCGTTTGAAACGGCGCCAGGATCTTTCCCCCCATGACCAGGGTCAACAACAATGAGGGGTTTTTTTGATTTCTTCTGAGGTGGCACAGCAACACGTTGAGGAACAGAAACATTCTGAGATTCAGGAATATTCCCGCCAGGTGCTGTTATTTCCAGAATTTCTTTCTGTTTTTCGGGGAATATGTCAACCACCAATCGCGTCGGATTAGGAAGGGTAAAGATGTTCATTTTCCCGCCCTGAACGGAATGCAAGGATACTATATATTTCCCATTTAAAGTATTCATTTTGACAGATACATCTTGAGGATACGGAGAAGAAAGATCGTTTTGAGAAAGACTCGAACCAGAGAAAACAATAGAAACCGACGTATCTACCTCTTTTGCTTTAGGTTCGGCCACACCCAAATAGTCAAAAACTACCCTAATTTTTTCTTCATAACGTCCCCATCTCAGCGACTTTAGCTCACATGTCGGTTGCTGAACCGGTTGCTGAATCGCTGGCTTAATTTCTTCTTGAAGAGGTTGAAGCTCTTCTATAACAACAGGAATATCAGAAGCCCCCATCCACGATAGCGTAGATTTATCCCCCGCTGCCTGATATAAAGATTGAAGAATTTTCATGGCAGATCGAGAATCAAGCCACCAATGTCCATTTTCCAAAACGGGTGCTGAGGCTGTCGGTAGAAGCTGAACATTCAACCATACTGCTGTAGCTTTATGAACAAGTTGTAACTTATTGTTTTTGTAATAAATCAAAAGTGTATCTTCTTTTTGCTCCAAATCAAGCTGTAGAAGTCTCACCATAGTCCCAATAGAAACCATGGTCAATCTGCCTTGTTCTTTTATTGGAACGTCTCCAAGGACACGACCGTTAAGAGCCAAATTCCATCCCGTCGAAGACATCGCCGAATCGGAAATAAAAACAAGTGCTGTTATAAGAAAAATAAAAATAAATATAAATTTTTTACAAACCTGCCGCTGTAACATTATCGATCACCATCGTACATCCCCCAATATCGCCAAAAAAGGAAAGATCGCCCCCTACTAAAACGATACGATTCAACAAATCAAGTAAATTCCCAGCTATTGTCATTCCTGCAATAGGACGATCAAGGAGGCCTTCAAAGAGACGTACTCCTTTTATTCCAAGGGAAAAATCCCCACTTACAGGATTAACTGTATGAAGTCCAAGAAGCTCTGTTACATAAAGTCCATTCTGAACAGAATGGAAAATTTCCTCAGGTGAGAGCGTCCCCGGTTCCATATAAAGATTGGAAATATCCACATCAGGAAGAGAGGAGAAACTTCTTGCCCCATTTCCTGTAGAACGTACCCCATCTTTTCGAGCATATTTAAGGTTATAGAGAAAAGCTTCCACTATACCTTCTTTCATCACAACCGTTTTCTGACAAGGAACGCCCTCTCCATCGAAAGGAGAGGTTCCAAGTTTCCGTGGCATAAGACCATCATCTATGAGAGAAAGAAGAGGGCTGGCAACTTTTTTCCCGAGTTTCCCTTTGTAAAGGGAACGATTTTTATGGACGTTTGAAGCACAAAAAAGATCCCCAATGACAGAAAGCAGTGATGATGAAACCTCTGGAGAAAAAATCAAAGTATATTTTTTAGTAGGGAGAGGCGTTCCCCCCAATGTATAGGCTGTCTGTTTCACAGCCTTTTCCGCTATCTTTTGAAGAGAACAATCTTCAAGAAAACGAAACTCTTCCCCAAAACCCCCCATCTCCATATGTTCGCCGTCGCTCATAACAAGGCTAACACCAGCAGCAAGAGCCGTTCCTTCATACCATCCATATATACCTGCAGAGGACATATAAAAAGTATCCCCTTGCCCATCGGCCCATGAAGCACTTCGTACAGAAACAACCCGAGAGTCCTTTTCTCTTACATAACGAGTCATTTCATTACACCACTCCATACGCTGTTCTGGTGTGATTGACTGAACAGCATCATCTTTGAGCTCTAATTCTTCCGAATAGGAGGGGGCGTCTTCATAAAGAACAACCCACGGATCGGGTTCAACCAGAGAACAATTGTGCAAGCTCCAATCGACAAGTTGCTGTAACGCCACTTTATTTATGGCATTAACATGTGCTACACCCTGACGACCTTCCCCATCAAGAACGCGCAGTCCAATACCTGTAATACAGCCTGAATTATTCTGCTCCGGTTTCCCATCTCGAAGAGATAAGGAAGAATTACATCCTGAATAATAGAGGACATCGGCCCCAGACGCTCCTTTTTTTGTTGCTTCGTCTATTAGAAATTCTGAACAGTGAACTATCTCATCATACCAAGGGACAACCATTCTATTGTCTAACCTCTTCGACTATAATATCTGCGGCCGCCACGGCTTGTTCCCTAGAAACATCAAGATGAGTTACAAGACGTATACGCCGCTCTCCCATTGCCGTAAAAAATACGCCTCTCTTTGAGCAACGATCTATCAACATATCTGCGGTAAGATCACCTTCAGGTAAAGAGAAGAAGATCATGTTTGTCCGCTTACCATTATTCTCTACAGCTATGCCTGCTGCTTCAAGTATCTGAGCAACAAGACTGGCATTATCATGGTCTTCTTTCAAATGTTCAATATTATGTTCTAAAGCGTAGAGGCCAGCTGCTGCAATAACTCCAGCCTGCCGCATTCCTCCACCTACACGTTTCCTCCAATGGCGCGCTCTTTCTATAAAATTGCGAGAGCCGCAAATAATACTCCCAACAGGAGCCCCAAGCCCCTTTGATAAGCAAAGCTGCACAGAATCAACGAGAGTTGTATAAGCAGAAACATTTGTTTCCCACGCTGTAGCAGCATTGAAAAGCCGTGCGCCATCTAAATGAATGGATAGCCCGAGTTCTCGAGCCTTGCAAGCTGTTTGGGCAAAGACGTCAGGAGAAAGAGCTATTCCACCACATTTATTGTGAGTGTTTTCAAGACAAAGAAGCTTGGCAGGAGCAAAATGAACGTTGAGAGGAAGACATTTCTCTTGAACAGCCTCCGGGCTCGGAATCCCCACAGAGTCATCTACAAGCATAGGAAATAATCCGCCGAGAACGGATAGACCGCCACCTTCGTAATTATTGATATGAGAATAGGTCCCAAGAATGACACCATCTCCTCGATTGCCGTGAGTCAGAAGAGAAACAAGGTTCCCCATAGTTCCAGAGACTGCAAATAAAGCCGCCTCTTTTCCTGTTAGTTGGGCAGCCTTTTCTTCTAGTTTTATGACTGTGGGATCTTCTCCATAGACGTCATCTCCTACTTCAGATTCATACATTGCTCGACGCATGGCTTCACTAGGTTTTGTCACTGTGTCACTTTTTAGATCGATGGGAAAGTGCATCTCTATTCTCCTCCTTACATCATTTAGACTCTTTCGTTAACCTTATCACGTTATACTACCATTTATCTACAGGGATATACCTAAACGCGCCCAAGGTAAGAAATCAGTCTTTACACGAATCCCCATTGACACACTGGGTCTATTCGTTCCGTGAAAATCTGAACCTGCCGTAGTAAAGAGATCCATCTCTTTTGCAATACGAAGATACTGAAATATTTGTTGTGAAGAATGGCTGGGGGAAAGACACTCTATTCCCCATAAACCTAAAGATTTTAATTGTTTCAAAATATCGACAAGAACACCATAATCATCTGTCGTTTGGGCAGGATGAGCTAAAACAGCCACTCCATCCGCTTTTTGTATAACATCAATACAAACTTCAGGGGAAAGACGATAGCGAGGAACGTATGCAGAAGCATCGTGGCCAAGATATCTGTCAAAGGCCTGCCACATATTCTGAACATATCCTTTTTTAATGAGGACTCTTGCAATATGCGGACGCGCTACTACATCTCCGTTGGCTTCTGCTCTTACTTCTTCGATAGAAACAGACATCCCCAGTTTCTGAAGCTTTTCACATATTTTTATGTTTCTTTCGTCTCGTCCTTCTCGCAAATCTTTCATATGTTTTTGGAAGAGAGGAGATTCAACGTTAATCCTATATCCAAGAATATGCATAACGCCATTAAACTCTGCTGAAAGCTCTACTCCCGAAACTCCACGCACTCCCAATTTATTGCAAGCTGTTAAAAATTCATTTACACCTTCCGTGGTGTCATGATCTGTTAAACTCATGACAGACAATCCTCGCCTTTTTCCTCTGACCACAAGATCCCGAGGAGCAAGAGTTCCATCGGAACTGGTACTATGAAGATGTAAATCAATGAAAATCATCTTGCTAGCCTGCGATTTCCGAGTCTAGCTCATCAGCAAGAATAACATCAAGATCAAAAAGCGTAACGAGATCAAGAAGCACGACAAGCCGTCCGCCTTCTTGTTTTATAACTCCCAAAAGATATTTCTTTTCCATAGAGGTATCCAGTTGAATATTCTGTTCTATCTGAGAGTCAAAGACAGTACATACTTCGCGAACTGAATCGACTAAAATACCAAATTGAATATCATTCCATGAAACTACAACGATTCGAGAATCTTCAGTCAAAGCTTTTTCTTCCATCCCCAACTTCAATTCCATATCAAATACTGGGACGATCGTGCCACGAAGATTTATTACTCCACGAATGTAATCTGGAGCGTTAGGAACGCGTGTAATTACTGGCGGGACTCGAACAATTTCCTTCACTTCATTTACGTTCAGAGCAAATTCTTCCTTGCCAAGAGAAAAGACAAGAATGATTTGCTCTTCTCCTCTATCTTCCTGAGCTACATTTTCAATATTCTGCGTCTGAGATACATCCATTTTAGGTACTCCTCCTTGTGGAATCCTTATCTACCACTGTTCATGATGCAAAAGAACGCCATCTAACGTAATGATCCGTATATCATGCTCTTCGATTAGAGCTATGCTTGCCGGATCTCGCCCGCGGGGTAAAGAAGCCCCTCCCGGATTTAAAAACCACGTTTTCCCTTCTCTGACAAGTGAACCTACATGAGTATGACCAGATATGACAAGATCTGCTTTTGCATTTAATGCTAAATGTCGTAGTTGAGAGAAATGAGAGCCGTGATTTAAGAGTATAAGTTTGCCGGCCCACCATATTGTCACGTAAGGAGAAAGTATAGGCCACTTCAGCCACTCCTGATCCCGAGAAAAATCACCGTTGCCTTTTGCAATAAGAACGGGAACAGAAGAAGCATTCATCATATCGGCTAGTCCAGTATCAACTCCACTTTTTAAAACATCTCCTGCGTGAAGAATGGCCTCCACATCACCCCATATATTCAAAGCCTTCTCCCATGCATCTGCGTGACCATGTGTATCGGCAATAACACCAAGACGACGAGACATCCTTTCTCTCACCTCCTCATAGAATCGACAATGGAAAGAACGTCACGTAAAAGGGCAAAAGCTGCTGATCGACGGCCAGCACCAGCACCTTCTATACATATCTCCCCCATTGTATCAGTCGAGATAACTGCACCATTTGTTACGCCATAAAGAGTAACGAGAGGATGATTGGCCGGTAAGGCCGCTGGGGCTACTTCTATGTAAACGTTCTGGCCTTTCCTTTCTATTCTTGAAAGGAGACGCACCACTCCACCTTTAGTTCTTGTCCTGTTAAGCATTTCAGGAGTAACTTCACGAATTCCTTTTACATGTATTTTATCTTTTGTAAGCATGGGAGAGCCCATAAGTGCTTGAGCTACAATCATTGCCTTATAAGCAGAGTCCCAACCATCAATATCTATACTGGGATCAGCTTCTGCATATCCTCGCCTTTGCGCATCAAGCAGTGCATCATCAAGAGTGCTTCCCTGACGCATTTGCTCAAGAATATAATTACATGTTCCATTCAAAACTCCTTCAAAAGACAGAACTTGAGTTGCAGGCAATCCATGTCGGACTAAAGAAAAGAGAGGGGTTCCACACATAACAGTTCCCTCAAAAAGGAAATGAGCTTTATTAACCTGAGCCAGTTTTGATAAAGGGTGATACCAAAGAGCTACTGGAGATTTGTTACATGTAACAACTGATTTTCCTCGCAAGAAGGCTCTCTCGATAAAAGAACGAGCCGGCTCTCCTGTTTCCAAACTTGAAGATGTTGTATCTATGAGAACATCATATTCTCCGTTACAAAGTAACTCTTCAAGAGAAACAGAATCACGATTTTCCTTAGCGTACAGTATCTTACCATCGATACGCCCTGTCTCTTCTTCTGCCTTAAAAACCTCATTAATATCAAGTCCTCGCGGGGAATATATATTTCCTCTTCTTCGCGTAGCTATTCCGTTAATTTGCACTGAACTTTTAAATTGAGAAAAAATTTCTTCTTTTTTTCGTATCAGTAGAGAACAAAACTCACGCCCAACGTTGCCAAAACCAAGAAGAAGAATAGATAAATTCATACAAACTCCTCCAACGCATAATCATTACAGTGCTTCAGCTTGGATAATGTTTTATTTTATCACTTTAGGTAGTGCTTCGTCTTATGTCTATTCATGTTGTATTATTTCTAAATAGAAAATAGAATAGTTCTATATCATACGGAGGGAGTTCTTATCTATGAGCGAACACATTTCTCAGGAATCCGTTTTAAAGGAACTTAAAAATCTCGTGGAGTCTTCTTCTCTTGTAACAGCCAGATTAATAGAAGCAGTCTCACTTAACTCCCAGCTTGCATCCTCTTCCACCCCCGAAATGCAGGATCTCTTTCATCAGTGGATCAACTATATTGCTGGAGAAATTCTAAACATCGCCAATAAAAATGAAACTGTCAACGTAAAAGAAGTGGCAGAGAGTATTGGCGTGTGCGAAACGACAATTCTTTCTCTGCTTCTCTACCTTGAAAGAAATGGATCAATAATTGTTGAAAACGTCACAGTAAAAAAAGGAAAGGGTGAAAATCAGGAATTGTGCCACTGCCTCCGTTCATAAAAAATAATGAGGTGATAGTATGGCAACAGATTTACAACTCTTGTCAAAAAAGGCTCGCAGAAGAGCGGCTCTCGCTGAGGCAGGGTTAGAAAAATCAGCCTCTTTTGATGTCTTATATAGTAATATGAGTTATATTTTTTCTGACATTCTCAATGAACAACAACTTTCAGAAACTTGCGATACATGCATCCAATATGAGATAAATACTCTTTTTGTTCCACTTCTTGCTGTTCCTTATGTGTCCAAGCGTTTTTCAAAAGAAAAAATAAAGGTGGGAGCTATTATAGACTACCCCTTAGCAGGGCTCCCTCCATCGTTAAAACAAGACGCCATACTCTGGGCGGCAAAAAATGGGGCAGATGTAATTGTTGTCCTCATAAGATCTGACGTCATGCATCAGAACAGTGATCATAACGAACTACGTCAAGCGCTTATCTCATACAGAAACGTTTTACCTTTTGATTTCCCTCTCTATTTTGCTTTTAATTCGTATATTTTATCTGAGGAGGAAATCATCACTTTTGCCAGATATTCAGAAATCGCTCGCGCCTCTGGCATCATTTGTATCAAGTACACGAGACAACAACATATTTTACAGAATATAGCTCTTTTACGCTCTGCTTCTCCCGACACAATGAGTGTGGGATTTTTAGGAAATAGCAAATCCTGGCAAGAGATAGAAACATTAAATGCTGCCGGAGCTGATATGGTCATTACATGTTGTCAACCTGATCTTTTTCGATATCCTTCTCATTTTAAATTTTAAAATTTAAATAATGGGGGCATGGTAATGAATAGCAATTCATCAAGCTATATAAAGCGACTTTCTATTCCACCAATTATTTCTATACTAATTATCCTCATTTTCATTACAACTCGAAATTCCTCTTCGAAAATACAACTCACTCCCTTATTTTCTATTCTCTTACTTTGTTATATTGCCAGCTGTATTTACTATTTTTTTTCGAGTAAGTGGGGACAAAATCACGAAGTTTGGGGGTATCAATTTTTTTCGCAAGGGCTCATCATTGCGGTATTCGGATCTATACTTGGTCAGCATTTCCTAGTTTCATGGCTAGGTGTAACTTTAACCATGGTAGGTCTTATCCTTATGGGAAATAGCTTTTATTCCCATATTTCTTTCCACTTTCAGTGTAAAAACGCTACTGAAAGCATAGAAAATAGTGCCTATCAACCTATAGATATACTCTCTTGCGAGCATTCTCTCGAAATTTTTCCCTTTCCAGCTCTTATTGAAAAAGATGAGGAGAGTTTTCCCAATGGGAAAATGGAAGAACTAATTTCCCTTGATTCAATAGAACCCCCTTCCTCCGCCTTTATAAAAAAACAAAAAAATTCAGATGGTGTTATAACGCTGCCTTCTGGAGAATGGAAGGTTATTGAACATTCAAAAGAAGATATGAAAGCCCTTTTTTTAATACCACATATGAGTAACGAAAAAGAAAATGCAACAAAAACTCTGGGAATATACGATGAGACGGGGCTTTACACAAAGGAATATGCTGTAATTCGAGGGACACAAGAATTAGAAAGATCGTATAGATATCGCCGCTGGCTTTCAGGGCTTCTTATAAATTACTCCATCTCTGACTCTAATAACCTCATAGACGAAAACAAGCATACTCAACTTTTTGAAAAATTTAGTTCCCATCTTATTAAGAATCTACGACATACGGATCTCATATTCCTAATCGAAAATAATGAAATACTTGTTATGCTACCAGAAACGCCGCGTGACGGATTAAAAACCATAAGCAGCCGTATAGAAGATATGGCTTCAATACTTATAGAAAATGATAACAGTATCAGTCACTTATCAACTTGTTGCAAAATCAATTTACGAATAGGAAGTGTTTTTGTAAGTGGGAATGAAAAGATAACATATAAAGATTTTATAGCTGCACTGAAAAGATCAATTAAAAAACAAAACGAAGAAAGCATTTAACTCAAATTGTTTCATGCCAGAGAAACCAAAGGAATTATCATAGGAAATTATAGTAAGGAAGGATGAGGGTATAAAAAAAGATCTCTGGCGGCGACCTACTCTCCCACAGATAGCCTCTGCAGTACCATCGGCGCTGGAGGGCTTAACTTCCGGGTTCGGCATGGAACCGGGTGTGACCCCTCCGCTATTACCACCAGAGATCTCAAACTTTTATTCTTTCGTACTCTAAACACAGAAATCGAGGAAAGAAAACCAAGAGAAAGTGAGAATAAGGCCTCGATGTATTAGTACCGGTCAGCTAAGAGCCTCACAACTCGTACACTCCCGGCCTATCTATCCTGTCGTCTTCAGGACACCTTACTTCCCTATCGGAATGGGGTATCTCATCTTGGAGGCGGCTTCCCGCTTAGATGCCTTCAGCGGTTATCCGACCCGAACATAGCTACCCGGCTTATGCAGCTGGCGCTACAACCGGTACACCAGAGGTTCGTCCACTTCGGTCCTCTCGTACTAGAAGCAGATCTCCTCAAATACCCTACGCCTATGGTGGATAGGGACCGAACTGTCTCACGACGTTCTAAACCCAGCTCACGTACCGCTTTAATGGGCGAACAGACCAACCCTTGGGACCTGCTTCAGCCCCAGGATGCGACGAGCCGACATCGAGGTGCCAAACCCTGCCGTCGATAGGAACTCTCGGGCAGGATCAGCCTGTTATCCCCGGGGTAGCTTTTATCCGTTGAGCGACGGCCCTTCCACTCGGAACCGCCGGATCACTAAGACCAACTTTCGTTCCTGCTCGAAACGTCTCTCTCACAGTCAAGCCACCTTATACCTTTGCGCTCTCTATGGGCGATTTCCATGCGCCCTGAGGTGACCATTGCGCGCCTCCGTTACTCTTTAGGAGGCGACCGCCCCAGTCAAACTGCCCACCTGACACTGTCCTCTGTGTCGTTTCAGACCTCAAAGTTAGAACTTCGGCATGTCAAGGGTGGTATCCCAACAACGGCTCCTGCAAAACTGACGTCCTGCATTCACAGCCTCCCACCTATCCTGTACATAACAGACCAAAATCCAATATCAGGCTACAGTAAAGCTCCACGGGGTCTTTCCGTCCCACCACAGGTAACTGGCGTCTTTACCAGTACCACAATTTCACCGGGTCCCTCGTTGAGACAGTGCTCAGATCGTTACACCATTCGTGCAGGTCGGAACTTACCCGACAAGGAATTTCGCTACCTTAGGACCGTTATAGTTACGGCCGCCGTTTACTGGGGCTTCATATCAAAGCTTCGCTTACGCTAACCTCTCCATTTAACCTTCCAGCACCGGGCAGGTGTCAGTCCCTATACTTCGGCTTGCGCCTTATGCAGAGACCTATGTTTTTAGTAAACAGTCGCCTGAGCCTGGTTTCTGCGACCACCCTTAGCTCTGTATCGTATATACACATCACCAGAGTGGCACCCCTTCTCCCTAGGTTACGGGGTCAACTTGCAGAGTTCCTTAACGAGGGTTTTCCCGCTCACCTTAGCCTTCTCAGCTAGCCCACCTGCGTCGGTTTCGGGTACGAGCAGCTTAAGACCTCCCTAGAGGCTTTTCTCGACAGCCGAGCTTCAATGACTTCGGTTCCGTAGAACCTCCCCTTCAGGTCTCAGAACTAACATCGCGGATTTGCCTGCAATGCCTTCCTACTCCCTTGGACCGGGTATTCCATCACCCGGATCACCTAGCTTTCTGTGTCACCCCTTCAGTAATAACGGTCTCAGGCTGGGGCAGGAATGTCTACCTGCTATCCATCGACTACGCTCTTCAGCCTCGCCTTAGGTCCCGCCTAACCCTGGGTGGATGAACCTTCCCCAGGAACCCTTGGGCTTCCGGTGAGTACGTTTCTCACGCACTTCTCGTTACTTATGCCGACATTCTCACTTCCATACAGTCCACACGACCTCTCGGTTCGGCTTCACCCCGTACAGAACGCTCCCCTACCGATAGTTGATACTCATCAATTATCCCGCAGCTTCGGCAGTATGCTTAGCCCCCTACATTTTCGGCGCAAAAGTCCTCGACCAGTGAGCTGTTACGCACTCTTTAAAGGGTGGCTGCTTCTAAGCCAACCTCCTGGCTGTCCAGGCACTCTCACATCCTTGCCACACTTAGCATACACTTTGGGACCTTAGCTGACGGTCTGGGCTGTTTCCCTCACGACCACGGACCTTCTCACCCGTAGTCTCACTCCTGCAATACAGTTATGGTATTCGAAGTTTGGTTGAATTTGGTAGGACCCCAGTCCCCCGCATCCATCCAGTGCTCTACCCCCATAACTGAACTCGCAAGGCTGCACCTCAATGCATATCGGGGAGAACCAGCTATCACCGCACTCGATTAGCTTTTCACTCCTATCCACAGCTCATCCAAGTCTTTTTCAACAGACAATGGTTCGGTCCTCCATCCGGCTTCACCCGGACTTCAACCTGGCCATGGATAGATCGTACGGCTTCGGGTCTATTAAACGAAACTCGCGCCCTATTCAGACTCGGTTTCCCTACGGCTCCAGTGCTAACGCACCTTAACCTCGCTACGTCTAATAACTCGTCGGCTCATTTTACAAAAGGCACACCGTCACGCGCCATACATCGCTGTATGGTTGCGCTCCGATTGCTTGTAGGCACACGGGTTCAGGTCTATTTCACTCCCCGCCAGGGGTGCTTTTCACCTTTCCCTCTCGGTACTGATTCACTATCGGTCACCAGTAGTATTTAGCCTTGGATGATGGTCCACCCTGATTCAACCGGAATTCCACGTGCTCCGGCCTACTCGGGAGATGTCTACAGAGTACATTTCCTGTCACCTACAGGGCTGTCACCTTCTATGGCGTGCTTTCCCAACACACTTCAACTAGAAAATGTATTGATAACTCTGTCGTGAGCCTGCGGACTCACTTTGACATTCCCTCGACCCCAAATACACAACGACCGCAGTCTTGACATGTATTCGGTTTAGGCTCTTCCCCTTTCGCTCACCACTACTCAGGGAATCTCTTCGATTTCTCTTCCTCCGGCTACTGAGATGTTTCACTTCGCCGGGTTCCTTCCCTTACGGGATGCCTGTACTCCTACAGGCGGGTTGCCCCATTCGGATATCTGCGGATCAATGGTCGCTTGCACCTCCCCACAGCTTTTCGCAGCTTGCCACGTCCTTCATCGGCTACTGGTGCCAAGGCATCCACCGTATGCCCTTTATACCTTATTCTCTTACTTTCCCTCGATTACTTCCCTCTATTCCTATGTCAAGGTACAAAAGCGAAACAGGTAAGACGAAAATTCTTCACAGTCATTATCTACAAGAGAATATACATCCCCTTGTCATTTCTCCTTAGAAAGGAGGTGATCCAGCCGCACCTTCCGGTACGGCTACCTTGTTACGACTTCACCCCCCTCACCAGACACACCTTCGACGGATCCTTCCATTGCTGGTTAAGCCTCCGGCTTCGGGTGCACCCAACTCGGGTGGTGTGACGGGCGGTGTGTACAAGGCCCGGGAACGGATTCACCGCGGCTTGGCTGATCCGCGATTACTAGCGATTCCTCCTTCATGTAGTCGAGTTGCAGACTACAATCCGAACTGAGACCGACTTTGTGGGATCTGCTTGCCTTCGCAGGCTTGCTTCCCGCTGTATCGGCCATTGTAGCACGTGTGTCGCCCTAGGCATAAGGGCCATGATGACTTGACGTCGTCCCCACCTTCCTCCAGCTTGTCGCTGGCAGTCCATCCAGAGTCCCCGACTCTACTCGCTGGTAACTGGATGCAGGGGTTGCGCTCGTTGCGGGACTTAACCCAACATCTCACGACACGAGCTGACGACAGCCATGCAGCACCTGTGTACGCTCTGTACCCGAAGGTACAGTCCTTCACCTTTCAGATCCGTACCACGTACATGTCAAACCTAGGTAAGGTTCTTCGGTTTGCATCGAATTAAACCACGTGCTCCACCGCTTGTGCGGGCCCCCGTCAATTCCTTTGAGTTTCAATCTTGCGATCGTACTCCCCAGGCGGAATGCTTATCGCGTTAACTCCGGCACGGATGCCTCTCGACACCCACACCTAGCATTCATCGTTTACGGCCAGGACTACCGGGGTATCTAATCCCGTTCGCTCCCCTGGCTTTCGCGCCTCAGCGTCAGTTGCTGGCCAGTAAGCCGCCTTCGCCACTGGTGTTCTTCCCGATATCTACGCATTTCACCGCTACACCGGGAATTCCGCCTACCTCTCCAGCACTCTAGATACCCAGTTTCAACCGCATACATGAGTTGAGCTCATGCCTTTTACAGCTGACTTAAATATCCGCCTGCGCGCCCTTTACGCCCAGTAATTCCGGACAACGCTCGTCCCCTACGTATTACCGCGGCTGCTGGCACGTAGTTAGCCGGGACTTCCTCGTATGGTACCGTCACTTCCTTCTTCCCATACAACAGAGGTTTACGACCCAAAGGCCTTCTTCCCTCACGCGGCGTCGCTGGGTCAGGCTTGCGCCCATTGCCCAATATTCCCCACTGCTGCCTCCCGTAGGAGTCTGGACCGTATCTCAGTTCCAATGTGGCCGGTCACCCTCTCAGGCCGGCTACCCGTCATCGCCTTGGTAAGCCTTTACCTCACCAACTAACTGATAGGACATGAGCCCCTCCTTCAGCGGATTACTCCTTTCACCTCTCGGCATATGGGGTATTAGCAGCCGTTTCCAACTGTTGTCCCCCTCTGAAGGACAGGTTCTCATGCATTACTCACCCGTCCGCTACTAAGAACACATCATCTCTCCTCCGAAAAGTCGTGATGATATGCCTCCGTTCAACTTGCATGTGTTAAGCACGCCGCCAGCGTTCGTCCTGAGCCAGGATCAAACTCTCCATGAATTTCTTTTAAATTGACTGGCTTCCTCTTCGTCTCACCTATTCACTTTACAAGGTTCTGCGCTGCCTTTCGAGCGGCGCGAAGGGTATGATATCATTTTTCCAGAAGAAGTCAACACTAAAAAAGCAAAATCTCTAAAACCACAAAAAATGTACTATCCCTTGCTACCACTGGTTTTTTACCATAAAACCATATTTTTTCTTATTTTAAACAACTATTGTCTAAATATTGAATACCTTCGACATCTCAAAAAACACGCTGTTTCCCTGGCTACTATCCATAAAGCAGACTGCTTCTGCATGCTAATATATAATATTAAAATGAATAGATATTGTACTTTGGGAGGGAATGTCTTGGATTTTACAGATCTTGTAAAGAAAAGATATAGTGTAAGAAAATATGATTCTCGTCCTGTCCCCATATCTCTCATCGAAAACTGCATGGAAGCTGCAAGGTTAGCTCCTTCTGCCTGCAACTCCCAGCCATGGTCTTTTATTATCGCTAATACCCCTGAAAAAGTAAGCGCTTTGGCAAAAGCAGCCTTCAGCGGCATATATTCAATGAACTCTTTCGCTGCAAAAGCCCCCGTCCTTATAGTGGTCGTTGCTCAACATTCTCGATACAGTGCAGCTTTAGGCGGCTTTTTCCGTGGGGTACAATTCAGTCTCATGGATGTAGCTATTGCCTGCGAACATATTTGCTTGCAGGCGACAGAACTAGGATTGGGGACATGCATGCTGGGATGGCTTGATGAGAAAAATTTAAAAAAAGAATTGCTTCTTCCCTCATCTGCAAAAATAGATATTGTAATAAGTATGGGCTATCCTGAAAATAATGATGTCGTTCGATCTAAAACAAGAAAAACATTAGATGATATAAGACGATTTCTTTAGTTTATAAAAAAAGATGGATAGGGCTCATAAAGAGCTCCGTCCATCTTTTTTCTACGCCTACAATCTCACACGGAGAATTTATTTTTAAATTCCTCAGGCTTCGCAACTTTCTGTTTTTATATCACAACAACGAGCTTCTAAAGGCAAATATGTAAGATCACATTTCATTCCACCCTTAAGGGAACATGCATTATATCCTAACAATCTCATTAGAGAAACAACTTGCCCAGCAGACTGCCCCGAATAACAACAGACAATTACTTTCTTATCTTTAGGAATCTCATTTAAATGATCTCCCACTTCGCTCCAAAAAATATTAACAGCACCTTCGAGATGTTCTTCTTCATAGTCTTCAGGTTTTCTAATGTCGAGAATGTAAACTTCTTCTTTTTTCATTACTTCTTTCAATTGCTCACAACTAATGAGATTGTTACACCCTTTTTTGAGATCCTGGAAATAATCTGCGACCGCTTCTACGATTGTTTTCAAGACAAAACCTCCCTTTAGAGATCGTTGTAAGTAATGATAATCAATATCAATATTGCATGAGGAGAGAGAAATTGTCAATAAGAAACAGAAAATTCATAACTATTATGAACGTTATTTATAAAAACGTTTTTGCATTATTTTTTAAACTGTATTTAAAAGAATTACTTACATTTCTTGCTGTTTTTCTTCCATGATCTGTTTTAAGCGTTTTCCAGTAATAATAAAGTATGATTTCTCCGCAACATTGGATGCATGGTCTCCCACTCGTTCAAGATGACGGCCTATCCACATCAAAGCAGCTGCACATTGGGCAGTAACTTTATCCCCTTTCGGTTTAAGGGCTATGATTTGAATAAGTTCTTCAAAAATATTGAAATAGAGAATATCAAGTTCCTGATCTTTTAAGTAAACTTCCTCGGCTAATGCAGGATTATTAGTCTCAAAAGCATTTAGTGCATTTCGAAGCATCTCTGTCGAAATATTCTTCATTTTAGGAATATCTATCAACGGCTTTAAAAGAGGATATTTGTTAAGAAAAAGTACTCGTTCAGCTATGTTAACGGCTTCATCGCCTATTCTTTCAAGATCTGTAACTATTTTTGCTACAGCAAAAACAAATCGGAGATTTTCTCGAACTGGCTGTCTCATCGCTATAGACCCTAAGCACTCTTGATCTATTTCCACTTCCAATTTATCTATAACATCATCATTGTCTATTACCTTTTGCGCAAGGTCATTGTTTCTTTCAACTAAAGCCTCTACGGCAGAGGCAACGGCTTTTATACATTCCTCTCCCATTTTATGAACCATAGAAAGAATTCTTTTTTTATCACTTGAGTAGAGAATCATTTCCGATGTCAGTTCCTGCTCTGGCTCTTTCTTCTTCCCAAAAAGCATCACCGTCCTCACCTCTTTCTCTGATTTTTCCTCCTTTGGCAACTTCTAACGAAGCAGCAACTATTACTCGTAAGGTCGCTAAGAGACTCCAAAGGACGGCATCTTGGCGACAATTAAAAAGATGTCCGCGAAAAACCATAATCTGTCTTAACAATTCATCACGAGATCGAAATTCTTTCGCAAGTTCCAACGCCTTCTGAATACTTACAGCGTCATCAAGCGCAAAAGCGCGAAGACTATAACGGACAACATCAACTGAGAGAGAAAGATACTTTTGCCACTCCTCTCGTTGCAATTCACTGGAGAGACGATCTTCTATTCCTTCTTGCCATAAGGTGTAAAGTTTGCCTGTCGCAGTTTCAACAAGCTCTGCCATAGATATAAGCGAATACGAAATTGTTGCATATGACTCCATTTGAGAAGTATTATCGACTGGTGCCGGTATAGCAAACATATAGTCGGAACACTGCTCTAAAAGAGACGGGATCCCTCGCTGTAATTGATAAATCTGCCTTTTATAATCAGGGGCAAAAAAAAGCATATAGATAAAAGTTTCAATGTAATTTGCCAACCGTGTAATTTCTTTTTCCAAAAGAGGAACGGCAAGAGGCGGAAAATCGGTAAGACTTTCATCAAGATAGATAGCTTCTCCCGGATCTTTCGCAATTTCAGAAGAGAACCACTGCCCACTCATAACAGCAGAGCGACGTACAAAAGGCAAAAAAACAACAACATTGAGGACACTCAACCCTACTTGATAAGCTGCTAAACGCATTTCTGAATCTGCAATAAGCAAAGAAACCGAACGCAGTATAAAGGGCGCAAGAGCTATTCCTGCCACAACTCCTAAACAACGATAGACAAGAGAAAGCCAAGCAAGCCTTCGCGCATTAACACGTGCGCCAAGACTAAAAAAAAGGACGGTAACAGACGTTCCTAATCGAGCACCTAAAACTAAAGGATAGAAAGCTTCAGCTGAAGCAACACCAGAAGAAATCAAGGCTATTCCAATGGCAATAACAGCCGAAGATCCCTGAGTAAAAGATGAAACGATACAAGCTACGGTAGCGAGAAGAAGAGGCTTTGTAACAAGTTGTGCGATAAAACCTCCAAATGCAGGGGTTTCAATAAGAGGGGCAAATCCAAGCTTTAAGAAGAACATCCCTGTCAAAATAAAAGCTAACCCCTTTATAATTGCCCCTACTTTCTTAAGCTTCTCAGTTTTCCCGTGAGAGAGAAAAAATCCTAATGCTAAAAAGAAAGGAGCAAGGGCAATAACGTCAAGAGCAAGCAAAGGAGCAACCAAAGTAGATCCAACTCCAGCTCCCATCATGACCAAAATAGATCCCTCATAAGGAAGAGCATGGATGTCAACGAGACCTACCGCAAACGCTGTAGCGGCAGTTCCACTCTGCGCAACGGCGGAAAGCAAAACACCCAAAGTAAAAGCCGACGATTTTTTATGCCCCATGGATGTTAACAGTTCTTTGCCGCGGCTCCCCAGGTTTCTTCTAAATGCTTTGTTGCTTTCTTCAAGACCATATAAAAGGATGGTCATTCCTCCAAGCATTAAGGCATAAGAAGAGAGATCTGAATACATTCATCATCACCCTTTTAAAAAGCTATGGAAGCAAAAGCGGTTCTTCCCCTTCGGAATCTTTCTCAAAATAATGCATCGCAACACCATGGCGTAAACCTCTGTCACTTACTGTAAAAGATTCTTCTCTCGTCATGTCTAAAATTTCTTCGACAATACATGCTCCGGCAAGGATAATATCAGCTCGACCAGGAGATAAACCTGGTATTTGACATCGATCTGCTATTGTTCTAGAAGCATACCTGAGCAATTGATCATGCACATCTTCTCTCGATAAATTAATCCCATGTATTCTACTTGCCTTATATGTTTCAAGTTCAAGCTGAACAGCTGCAAGCGTCGTGATTGTGCCGCCTATACCAATGAGGGGGCCTTGGCGGAAAACATGGTCAAGATGTTCTATCTCTTCTTTTATTGCATAACGGGCTCTCGATAAGAGCTCGTCTGATACTGGAGAGACTTGTAAATATCGTTCCGTTAAAGGAACGGATCCTAAAGAGAGGCTGCATCTATCTACAATAGAGCTTTCCTTACCTCGAACAAACTCTGTACTGCCTCCACCTATATCAAAAAGAGTAACTTCTTCGAACTTCAAAGATTGAGGCAACCCTGATAGAGCTCCGATAAAGGATAATTCGGCTTCTTCATCTCCAGAAAGAACGCGAAGCAGAATTCCTGTTTTTTCTTCAAGGAGAGTACTAAAGTAGTCTGAGTTTTCGGCAACTCGCAAAGCCATGGTTCCTACTATCTCAATTCCATCTACATCCAGCGCTTTTGCCTGGTGAACCATGGAATCAATCACTTCAACATTCCTTACTACCGGTTTATCTAAAAGTATCTTATCTTTAAAAAGGCCTTCGCTCAGGCGAGTAATTTCTGTCCTCTCAAATAATGTAGAAATAACATGATGAATGCGAGAAGCAACAAGAAGCTTTAAGGAATTAGATCCAACATCGATGACTGCTACTCTTCTCTCTCTATCCATAACTCTCCCCCCCATTTTAAGCAAAAAGCGGGCTCCCTACGCAAGGGCCCCCGCTTTTAAGTATATTTCAATCGCTAAAAGATTATCGACAAGATTTAATAGGCTTTAGCAAAAATCGTCTTTCTCGCATCAGAAGCACCAGTGAGGAAACAAGTTCCTCTCTCTGTACTATCTAATGGAATGCAACGCGGAGTCGCACCCGTTTCTTCTTTTATTTTCTTTTCATCTTCTGGCGTTCCAGCAAAATATGTCTCTACAAATCCTCCCTTTTCCTCAATAATAGTCTTTAATTCCTGCAGGGAAGAGGCTGAAGCTGTATGCTCATTACGGAAATTGAGCGCTTTTCTATAAAGATTTTGCTGTATTTCATCAAGCAGCTTTTGAACTCTGACAACAACATTTTCAAAAGGAATGTCTTCTTTGGCACCTGTATCTCGCCGAACCGCCCGTACTGTTCCGGCAGCCATATCCTTTTCACCAAGTTCCAAACGCAAAGGTACCCCTTTTTGAAGATGGTAGAAGAAACGATCACCTGGGCGCATAAAGAACTGTTCATCAACACATGTAAAACGACCACCTAATGCTTGGTTTAGCTTATCAGAGAACTCTCGGGCCTTCGGAAGAAGCTCTTCTTGTATCGCTGAATCCTTATTACTGATAGGAAGAATGGCTACCTGCACGGGAGCAATTCGAGGTGGAAGTATAAGCCCGTCATTATCTGAATGAGTCATTATTAAAGCCCCTATAAGTCGGGTAGAAACTCCCCAGCTTGTTGTCCAGGCATACTCCTGCTCTCCCTTTTGGTTTTGATACTGTATATTGAAAGCATGAGCAAAATTTTGTCCAAGGAAATGGCTTGTTCCCGCCTGTAGAGCTTTAGTATCGCTCATCATTGCTTCACATGTAAATGTATTGAGAGCTCCTGGGAAACGTTCTCCTGCCGTTTTTTCACCAGGGATAACAGGAAGAGCCAATATATCACTCATAATGTTTTTATATACCTGTAGCATTTTTAATGTCTCTTCCATAGCCTCTTCTTTTGTGGCATGAGCAGTGTGCCCCTCCTGCCACAAAAATTCTGACGTACGGAGGAAGAGACGTGGCCGTTTTTCCCAACGCATAACATTCGCCCACTGGTTGATGAGAAGAGGTAAATCACGCCAGGACTGAATCCATCTGCTATACATATGCCCGATTACCGTCTCCGATGTCGGACGAACGACAAGGGGTTCTTCTAAAGGCTCCCCACCAGCATGAGTAACGACAGCACACTCGGGAGAAAATCCTTCAACATGCTCTGCTTCTTTCTCTAGAAAAGAATTAGGAATAAGCAAAGGGAAATACGCATTTACATGCCCCGTCTCTTTAAAGGCCTCATCGAAATGGTGCTGAATAGATTCCCATAGAGCATACCCTGTTGGACGAATAACCATACAACCCCTTACTGGAGCATAGTCGGCAAGTTCTGCGACCTTAATGACATCAAGATACCACTGAGAATAATCATTCTCTTTAGGTGTTATGTTTCGTGCCATGTTTTTTTCAACCTCCGTTACAAAAACCCTTTCGGGAAAAATATTTTTATGGTAATGGATGGTGCCCCCAAATCGGTTTCCCGATAAAGAATCCCACTTTAAAATCACTTTGGTCATTATACAGGAACATAAGGCGCCCATCGAAAAAGTGTCCAGGAGCAGAGAAAGATATACCGCTCTCCCAAACACTATCAGACTTTGATCCGTTATCGTCATAAGCCCACCCTGCTCCTCCAAAAATTTCTGCAGTGAGGCTCCCCCACCAACTCTGCATGAAGACCCTGCGAAAAGCAAGATTTAACCACACCATCCGTTCTGCTTCTATTGGTCGATCTGCGTAGCTATAAAGTTCTTCTGCTGCACCTAAATAAACGGCATGGCTGGGCTCGGTCACATCTCCTTCAGCAAAACCACCTCGCAAATAGAGCCTCCACTTTTCTGAAAGAGAAAGAGCCTGAAAGATATTTACTCTGTACAAAAGTTCATCATGTTCCGGCCACCAAAATGCAACTTTCATAGAACCGCCCTTGGTGGGATCCACAGTATCATCGAGAGTATTATATGCCACATAAAAGGTAGGGCCTAGAGCGTCTTCATCTCTTCCATTGAAATGCACTCTCTCTCCGCCAATACCAACTCCCGCTCGAACATCACCCATGGAAAAATGATGAACGAGTCCCAGACCGTATCTATCCCAGTTTTTCTCAAAGGCATTTCGAGGTGTCACTTTCCAATTCTGAGCAGATAAATTGAACTCCCAAGCTTTAGAAATATCCGAAGAGGACAAATATCCCACGTCGGCCGCCCATTGTGACCCTAACTTCAAGTTCAACTTGATAGCATCACCATCTTTTAAAATATCTCTCTTTATTCCATTTATGTAAAGCCATCTATAGGGATGAAGATTTGTTGTATACCCACCTAATCGAAGCTCAGAGCTCGGACGACGCTGGGCTGTAAAGACTATCGCCGTTCCTTTCTCTCTCTTCTCAAGACGGTAGTCTACAGCAAGAACGTCTATACGTTTAGAAATCTCATAACTCGCTTTGAGTACTTTGAAAGAATCTATTGGTTTTCCTATCCAGGATTGGTAGTGTTTTTTAAATTCATTACAAACGTTTTCCGGAAGACCTTCAACACTTACTTCGGCAACAATTTCCTGCCTCTCCTTGGGCTGTAGCTGAGGAGGCGGTGCAAGATTCGATAACTCTCGTATCTTTTTGATGTGGGCCAATGCTACATTACGGCCGGCAGCAATAATTTCTTCTGCCTTAGAAGCGTCAAATAAGGGCATTTTCCCCACTTGTGGGGTCAAAAGCACATCAGCTTCTTTCACTTCATTGGCAACGTTTTGCTGAGTTAAAACCGTTATAGACTGATCAATAACATCAACTACGGTGCGCAGCTCTTTTCTTGTTCTCAGAGAGCTTGTAACGTCGACAGCAAGAACTGGATAGCCTGGAAAGAGTTCTTTCGCAGTGATAACCGGTAAATTTGAAACTAATCCTCCATCAACAAGAAGACGCCCTCCTACTGGCCACGGCTCGAAAAGACCTGGGATAGCCATAGAAGCTCTCATAGCAGAGGCGAGACTGCCACTCTGCAAAACAACCTTCGCCCCAGTCTCCAAATCTGTTGCAACTGCTGCAAAAGGAATGGGTAATTCATTAAAATGAACTACCTGTACTCTCGATGCCATCTGTGAAAATTTCTCTAGCAGCTTAACACCGGAAAGCCCTCCCAAGTAGCCCCCCACACCTCCATGATGAACAACGGAGATCCATGGGACAGAACTTCCCTCGCGTTCTCCCAAAGGTAAAAACATCGGAGAAGACCGCTCAGAAAGAAGACTGCTTAAATCAATATTCTTAACGACTTCTTCCAATTCAAAACCATTGTAGCCGCTAGAAGCCAACCCCCCAATGATAGCCCCCATACTTGTTCCCACAATTCCAGCTATAGGAATATTCTGTTCTTCAAGCACTTGAAGAACACCGATATGGGCGAGTCCCTTTGTTCCTCCGCCAGAAAGAGCGAGAACAACTCCTCCATGAGAAGAAGCTGAACAGGTAGAAACATTTAAAAGAAGGCAACTCAAAATTATAAAGCCAGCACAAATACGTTTCAGATTTGACATCGATCGGCCCTCCTCTTGTCTATACAATAATACTTACAGTGAATTTTAACGTACACAGTGCTAAGGAACAACTCTTTTAATTAATCATCTTCTTGTACTGCTCTCTAAAAGAATGTACAATTTAGATATTTACATAACAATGTGTAATAAGAAAATATTACAAAATAGCCACTCAATATTAATGGGAGGTGGAAAGGGGTATGGAAAGCGAAAAAAAAGGTATGTTCGATTGGTATTTCAAAAGTAATTTATTAATACGGATTCTTATTGGTCTTGTTCTTGGCGCAATAGTGGGGATGGTGGCCGGAGATTCGATTTTATGGGTGAAACCCTTAGGGGACATTTTTGTTCGTCTATTAAAAATGATCGTTATGCCTATTATTCTAACAACACTTGTTGTCGGGGCTGCAAGTATAAGCCCAGCGGAACTCGGCAAAGTCGGAGTCAAAATTGTCGTCTTTTATCTTCTTACATCAGCTTTTGCAGTTGCTGTCGGCTTACTTATGGGAAATTTATTCCATCCGGGACTTGGATTAGACCTCGGCGTTATAGGGGAAGCGGCAGGTCGCGCTCTTGAAAAACCATCCCTTGCAAAAACATTCCTCAATATCATTCCTACAAACCCCTTCGGTGCTCTATCTGGAGGAGATGTTCTTCCCACTATTTTCTTTGCCATTATGTTTGGTCTTGGCATCAGCTATCTTAAAATCAGCAAAAACAGTCGTATTCAAGAGGCTGGAGAGTTACTATTCAAAATGTTTGATGGTGCAGCAGAAGCTATGTACAAAATTGTCGGCTGGGTATTACAGTATGCCCCCATTGGTGTATTCGCCCTTCTTGCCGTTGTATTCGCACAACAGGGAGCCAAGGCAATTGGCCCCTTGGGAACTGTAACTTTTGCCTGCTTCCTGGGATATATCATTCATCTTATTGTTGTTTATGGAGGAATCCTCACACTGAACAAACTTGGCCTCTTTACCTTTTTACGAGGAGCAAAGGAAGCTATGATCACAGCCTTTGTCACACGAAGTAGTAGCGGAACCCTACCAGTCAGTATGAGCAATGCTGACGAAAATCTAGGCGTAGCAAAAAACGTATATTCCTTCACTCTTCCTCTGGGAGCCACCATCAACATGGACGGAACCGCCATTTATCAGGGAGTTTGCGCCCTTTTCATTGGCTTTGCCGTTGGTCTTCCTCTCAACTTTGCACAACAAATGACTGTTATTTTAACAGCGGTTCTCGCTTCAATAGGAACAGCAGGCGTTCCAGGAGCTGGCGCGATTATGCTTCTTCTTGTTCTTGATTCTGTGGGACTTCCCATAGAACAAGGATCTCCTGTAGCGGCTGCATATGCCATGATATTGGGTATTGACGCCATTCTTGATATGGGAAGAACCTGCCTCAATGTCACTGGCGACTTGGTAGGATCTACTGTCGTAGCCAAGAGTGAAAAACTGCTTGATCTATCGAAATGGAGTAAGTAGAAAATGAAGTAAATACGTTAAAAAGCACAAAAAGAAGAGGCTGCTTTGAAAGCAGCCTCTTCTTTTCATTATTTATGTTTGAGATTTTGTCTATGCTTCCAAAGTCGATAACTTCGAACAATCAAACGAACTAAAGGAAGTCGCGTTAAGGCAGGATCAGGGTCACACTCCCCAACACGTTGATATTCGTCGCAAATATCAAGAACGGGAGATTTAGGACACTTCACAATCTGATCGGGATAAATGCTTCTATATCCAGAAACAACAAAAGAGATAACTGACGCAATAGCCGCAAGGCTTGCCACTCTAGAACCAAAAAGCTCCGCAGCTAAAATAGCCGCCGCAATAGGAGTATTAGCTGCTCCAGCAAGAACGGCTACAAAACCGATGCAGCTGAAAAGAACAGGGTCTAAACTAAAGATCGATGCAAAGGTTGCACCAGAGGCCGCCCCTATGAAAAGAGTAGGCGTCACGAGTCCGCCACTTCCTCCAGCTGCCAAAGTTACACCTGTGAAGAGAGATTTCCATATAAAAGCCAACGCTGGAACCTTGGCACCAGTAATAGCCTCAGATATAGTTTGAGATCCTAGACCCAAATACCTAGGACCTACGAGCAACGATAAAAGAACGAGAACAACTCCTCCAAGAACTGACCCTAAAAGGGGGTGGAGTCCTATTTTTCTATATATTTTCTGAGCCGTGTGAAGAATTTCAATGAAAAGAAGAGAAACAAGACCAAAAAAGACCCCCGCGCATACAACCCAGACAATAATATTTGCTCCTGTTAAACGGGGGATATAAAAAAGAGGTTTATAGATATAGGCCATGCCAAGATTCAAAGAAACTTGATAACTTACCATGCCGCTCACGATACACGGCAAAAGAACATCGTAAAAGACCTGCCCAACGTACAACGCTTCAAGACCGAAAACTGCACCTGCAACTGGTGCTCCAAAGACAGACGCCATACCTGCAGATACACCACAAACGACCAATTTTCTACGATCTACATCATTCAAGCGCAATCCTGTCGCAAAAAGATTTGAAACAGCCCCACCAATTTGTGCGCTCGGCCCTTCCTTACCGAGAGAGCCCCCTGTAGAAATAGTGATAATAGCCGCTACCACCTTAACCACCACACTATAGACATTGATCCGTCCATCATGATGGTGAACAGCTTCTATCACGCTTTCCGTTCCTTGACTGCTATCATCTGAGAACTTAAGGTACCTCACCAACAAAACACTCACGAAAAGCCCGACAGGCAGCAAAACAATCCTCCATGGAGGAAGCGTACCGACTTCTGTTGAAAACTTTTCGAGAGTAAGCATAAAGGTAGAGGTACCCGTTCCCACGAAAATACCAATAATAACTGCCAACACCAACCACTTGAAAACACTGTAAAAAAGCGCAAATTCTTCTTTAAAAAACCTCGCCCACGAATCCTCCTGCAATAATCTCACTCCAAAAAAACAAAATTAACAATGAAAAGAGAGAACTAGATAGAGATAACCTCCCTGTGCAATGGAAAAAGGCAAAGTAAAATTACGAATTCCAAGAGATTCACTTGGAACCGTCCGGATGCCCGCTCCTGTAATAATTTGAGGAGGAGTTACGTCTACCCCCTCGAGAGAAGATTGGGTAAGCGCCCGACCGCTCACCATATTTGAAAGTTCCCCAATGACACTTGTTGCAACAGGATCTTCAATGTCAGGTTGTATCATGCCACCAGACATTGCTGATACGACAGCGCTGAAACCTGCCTGATCAAGCATAATTACAGCCGTTCCCTGAAGTCCTCCCCCAACAACACCGACAAGTGAGGCCAAGCAACTTCCATGAACATGAACCCCTTGCGCCACCTCTGACTTGAGAAGAGATACTTCCACCCCCATTTCACGACTCACTGAAATTAGAGATGACCCAAAAGTATTAACAAGAGTCGCCAATTTTTCTACGCCCATAAACCAGAATCTCCCTTCCTCAATCTATTCCCTCGCTTCTAATGTTATATAGCGACGAACAATTACAAGAGCAGCCAGATCATCAATATCTCGATTGGGTGTTCTAAGAGAGTCTGGAAATAACTTCCATAACCCCTTAGGGGGATGTAAGCTCCAGAACACTTTCCTCGCTTCAAGAGTTGAACCTCGCTCTTCCACTATTTCTGCATATATTCCTTGCCCTTCTAAAAAAGATAAAATCTCTTGACACGTTGTTCCATTCCCCACAACAACTCTCAGGTCTGTATCGGGGTTAAAATAGTTCTTTCTGTTTTCCCTGATCCAAGGGGTTAAAAGAGCCCATTCACGTTTCAAAAGGCTCTCCAAAAAGAGAGGCAGATCTTGCTTTTTTACTATGCCTGAAATAAGCAAAACTCCATTATCATCAGTTAGAGCCCAACCAATCTTATCTCTTCCAGGATCTATGCCCAACAACATTTTTACTTTCCCATGGTGGATGCCCAACGAGGATATAACCACATCCACTGATCCGGGTACTGAGAAATCCACGAACTTATCGAATTATTACATATAGTTACTGCTTTTGCCAGATTTTCTCCAAATTTTTCAGAATTCGAATCTTCAAAAGGAGGTAAAAAATAAAGATCGTGGTGTACCCCATCCACCCTTCTTATAATAAAAACTGGAACCATCGGGCATTCATACTTAAGACTCATTTTTATAGGACCATAAGGAGTGCTTGCGGGAAGACCTAAAAAAGGCGCGATAATCCCTTTGTCGCGAACATCCTGGTCAATCAAAATGGCAAGTACCTCTCCTTTTCTAAGGCATGTCATTGCCGCTTTTAAACTAAACCCCTTGCTTATAGTGGAAACATTACATTTCTTTCTATATTCGATAATCATGTCAGTAATTCGTTCATCTCGCTGTTCTGCTCCAATGGCATTCATTGGATATCCCATTCGGGCAATGCTCGCTGCTGCAATCTCCCAATTGCCTATATGCCCTGTTATAAGAATAACGCCATTTCCTTTTTCATATGCTCGACGAAGATTTTCTTCTCCATGAACAGTTACAAAAGAATCGAGAGAAGAAATGAATTTCGGCAAACGAACAAACTCGGCAGCAGAACGCCCAAGATTCAGATAAGATCGCCTTACTATGTGTCTAGCGGTAGTAACTCCCACACCAAGGGCTTCCACACATCTTTTTTCGGCCTTATCAACTCGCTTCTTGCTCAAAGCCCAAAGAGTTGTTCCTAAAGCACCACCCAACTGAAGAGCCGTCTTATGTGGTAATGCCTGAAACAACTTTTGCATATATTGAATTAAAGTCCATGTTGTATTCTGACTTAATCCCACTTATCTATCCTCCATAAAAATTCGCCGATTATTATACCTTATTCAAGTGTAACACTATATATATTGCGATATACTTATTGAGAAAGTTAAGAAGAAAAAATTCCTCAGGAGGTGATTCGCAATATGTTACGGCGAATTTTGTTCCCAATGGATATGTCTTCTTTCTCAAAAGAAGCTCTTTTGTGGGTTTCCAGAAGAGCTCTTCAGCGACAATCGGACATTCTTATCGTTCATGTTGTCAGCCCGGCCGCTGGGATGAATATTCCCCAACTTGTACAAGAAGCAGAAACGACTCTCAACGAATTCTGCCAGAAAAACCTGCCAGAAAAGCTTTTTTACAAAGTAATCGTAGCTGCAGGAGAATCTCTAGAAATTATTCCTGAATACGCATCAAAAGAAGAATGTACATTCGCTGTCATTCCCTCACAAGAAGCAGGCGAATTGACCCCACTTGTAAGACGACTTGCTATTCCTCAACTTATTTTACGTTCCCGCAATGAACATTTTCCCGAAGAAGATATATATCAAAACATTGCCGTCGCAGTAGATTTATCGCCGGAACGGACAGATATGATGCTTCATGAACTCAGAGACATTCTTCAGCAGGTGGATACTGTTCCGACTCTGACTCTTGTCCATGGCGTTCCCCTTGAAGACGCAGAAGATTCCCAGACTCTCATAAATGCAGCAGAAGAGGCGCTGGAAGTGGTAACACAAGATGTAAGTTCATGGAACACCGAAACTTCGATGCAAATCGTAAGTGGGCAGCCTGAAATAGAGCTTCCTTCCTGGATAGAAAAGACTTCTCCGAGTCTTCTCGTTGTCGGTCTCTCTACGCAAAGAGAAATCTGGCAGTTAATATTAGGCTCCACAGCTGAAGCCCTTATAGAAGGAACGACGTGTCCCGTTTTGGTTCTGCCTACTGCCTGACCAGAAGATTTGAGGCAATCATAGATTCCAAACGATTAATGCGCATATCAATCAAAAACTGAACAAAATCAGGCTCTTTTAAAGGATTTTTGTTGAAAATAAACATTTTTATTCCTCTATCTTCGAGAAATTTTGCATCGTCACAAAGCAGGGAAAGCCTATTGAAAAGTGTTTCTTCTATAGGTTGAGTTGTTCGTATGGCCAGAATTCGAGAAGAGGCCTTTTTTATCTGTGGTAGAACATGTATTCCATACTGTCCATTTTCTAACATGTGAATAGAAAGAGAGTAACCCTTTGTTGTGCACTCTTGTTTCAGGAGATTCCAAAGAATGGGAATTTCTTCTATTTTTTGTCTCATCGTAAATAATTTATCCCATGAAATTTTCAAGGCTTTAATCATAAGTCTCTCATTTTGACTGCTTTCGAACTGATTCTCTTTTAGAGCCATTGAAAAATCAAAGTCAGTATGATAGTCGGGGATAAAAAAATCAGGATGACCGGATTGCACAATAAAAAGAATCCCTGCTCTTATTTCCTGCTCGTTTATGCGGCGCAATTCATTTAGATGTTTTAGAGCCCGTGTTGAAGGAGCATCTGGAAACATAGCTATCTTTTTTCCAAATAGAGAACACGATTTTACCTCTATGACCATGGGCTCTTTTCCGTTAGAGATGAGAAGATCAAATCGGCTGTTTCCCCAAGAAACTTCTCTTCTTACAACTCTATATGCCTCTAGTCCTGGAACTTGCCCCTGATTGAAAAGCCACGCCGCAACGTCATTAGTTTTATGGGTATGAAGCATAACCGGTCCATGCTCCGCAAGGGCTCCCACAACAGTAAATTTCGTTTTTCGAGACGCTGCCGCTGCGCTCTCTTTGATTAAATAGAGAGTTGTTTCAGGGTACAATAGCTCCCATAATCTGCCTGGATTTGGGAGAAATGCCTGAACTCTTTCTCCATCGGAGAGACGACATATGACTAAGAAGCGATTTGGCCTTTCCAGAAAACGTGCTTCGATAAGAGCGTTCCTTTCTCCTATATGAAATATATCTGCCATATATTATTCTCCTTAATGAGGACTACTAAAAAAGATTGCTATAAAGGGGATAGAAATGAGTACGACGGAAATACGAATGACGTGAAAAAGGAGAGCAACAGGAGCATTAGCGCCAGATTCTACAGCAGCCAACCCTAAGCCGGAAAGTCCTCCTGGCGCTGTTGAAAAGACAGCAGTCATTATATCTATTCCACTTAACTTGGAGATACAAAAAGCAAGTAAAATACTAAAAAGTAAAATGACAAGACTATACACAATCGCTATTGGAATAAATCGAGGAATTTGACGAACAGTAGCCATATCAGCTTGAGCAACTATAACAAAAGCTACGAATAATTGAGAAAGAAAGGATAAGAATTTCATATGTTGCGCTTCCATTCCCATAAAGCCCTTGATAAACAACCCCCCTAACAAGCCCCCTACAAGTGCCCCAGATGGGATCTTTAACTTATACCCTACAACTCCTCCCGCTATAATGCCAACATAAAGGAAAACATTTGTCATTTCTATTCCATCACCCTTTAAGAAAAGGGGGCTTTAAAAGCCCCCTAAATAAATTTCTGACGTTTATATTATTAAAGATTTAGCTCAAGAGGGTAAGCATAACGGACGCAGCGACGGCAGTGCCGATAACACCAGCCACGTTGGGTCCCATAGCGTGCATAAGCAGGAAGTTGCCAGGATTCTCTTTCTGACACATTCGCTGTACCACTCGTGCCGCCATGGGAACGGCAGAGACTCCAGCCGCTCCGATCATGGGGTTAATCTTCCCGCCGCTTACCACTTTCATGACCTGCCCCAGCAAAACGCCGCCAGCTGTGCTGCAGATGAAGGCAACGAGTCCCAGAACAATGATCTTGATCGTTCCCCAGGTGAGGAAGTATTCTGCGCTCATGGTTGCACCTACTGACAAGCCCAGGAAGATGGTGGTGGCGTTGAGAATCTCGTTCTGTGCCGCCTGGCTCAGTCGTTCTGTCACGCCGCATTCACGCAACAGGTTTCCGAACATGAGGATACCGATCAGAGGCACCGATGACGGGAGAAGCAATCCCGCAGAGACAGTACACACGATGGGAAAGAGCACTCGCTCCAGCTTGGAGACTGGTCGAAGCTGATCCATACGGATAGCCCGGTCAGCCTTGCTGGTGAAGAGCTTGATTACCGGCGGCTGGATGAGCGGCACCAGCGACATGTAGCTGTACGCCGCAACGGCCACCGCTCCCAGAATCTGGGGAGCCAGCTTCACCGTCAGGTAGATGCTCGTCGGGCCGTCCGCTCCGCCAATGATGGCGATGGATGCCGCCTCCTTCACGTTGAAGCCCATGAGCAGCGCTCCGAAGAGGGCGATGAATACGCCCAGCTGTGCGGCTGCTCCGAGCAGGAAGGTGATGGGATTGGCCAGAAGGGGCGCAAAGTCCGTCAAGGCCCCTATCCCCATAAAGATAATGACCGGATAGATCTCATGTTCCGTTCCGAAAAAGATATACCGCAAAAAGCCTCCGTCGTCCATGATTCCCGAGAGGGGAAGGTTCACCAGCAGGCAGCCGAATCCGATGGGGACCAGCAAGAGGGGTTCAAACCCCTTCACGATGGCCAGATAGAGCATAACAAAGGCCACCCCCAACATGATGACGTTGCCCCACGTGAGTCCCGAGAATCCCGAGGATCGAAGGATCGTTCCCAGTGAGTTTAGATAGACTTCCATAATCGCCTGTCTCCCTTCGGCTTAGCCGAGGACTACCAGGGCGTCTCCGGAATTGACGCTGTCCCCTTCCCGTGCCCGGATCTCTTTCACCGTACCGGCAGACGGGGCGGATATCTCATTCTCCATCTTCATGGCTTCGAGAATAAGAAGCACGTCTCCAGCATTGACTGTCGCGCCGACGCTGACACTTACACGAAGGATCTTGCCAGGCATGGGGGCTGACACCACTTCCCCCCCAGCTACGGGCGCTTCTGCAACTGGTGCCGGAGCAGGAGCTGCTGCCGGTGCGGGGGCCGGTGTTGGTGCCGGCGCTGGTGCTGGTGCTGCCGCCTGAACTGGCGCTGCCGCCGGTGCCACAGGAGCGGTTACGGGCGCTCCACTGCCGAGTTCTTCCACTTCTACGTTGTAGCTTGTTCCGTCCACTGTCACTTTATAGAGTTTGCTCATTCTTTTCCCCTCCACACTGCTGTGTTGTCGTTGTCTTTACCGACCTGACCAGGTCTGGTTGTTTAAGCTTTCGAGCCCTTCCATGATGGCGCTCGATCTCCACAGGCTCACCCGTGGACCACGTCTCTTCGATGATGTGGTACCTGTCGCTTCGATGCTCGTGATGCGGCAGGGCCGGCCCGTTGCTTCCACTAACGCCGCTGTGATAACGGCTATAAGACGTTTCTGGTCTCCTGATGCCGACGGTACCGATACTGGCGCTGCCACAGGCGCTGATGCAGGCTTCGCTGCAGGTGCCGGAGGCGTGCCGCCATTCCCCTTCGGTGCCGTCGGGCTCGCCTTCACACCACCAAAATACTTGATGGCATAGATGATGGCCGTCAGCCCTCCCAAAACCAGAAAAACCGTGGAAAAGGCTATGAGCGCCAAGGTGATCGCCCCGCCTATTCCCGTCTCAAAATAGGTATGAAGATCTGTCACTGCTATCGCCCCTTCCTCGCACTAATGGGGCATGACGCCGTGCTTGCGTCTCGGTCGAAGTTCGCGCTTGTTCGCCGTTCCCTGTAATGCCAGGTAGATCTCGCGGCGTGTCTCTTCCGGCAATATGACCCGATCCACGTAGCCTCGCTCCGCCGCCACGTAGGGGTTGGCAAAGGCCTCTCTGTACTCCTCTATCTTCTTGTTCCGCTCCGCAACCTGGTCTTCCGCCTTTTCGATCTCTTTGCGGAACACGATGTTCGCTGCTCCTTCCGCTCCCATTACGGCAATCTCCGACTGGGGCCAGGCCAGAACCATGTCGGCTCCCAACGATTTGGAGCACATGCCGAGATAGGCACCGCCGTAGGCCTTTCGCAATACCACCGTGATCATGGGAACGGTGGCTTCGCTGTAGGCATAGAGAAGCTTCGCTCCGTGACGGATGATGCCACCCCACTCCTGCTCCGTGCCGGGAAGGTATCCTGGAACGTCTACAAAGGTGACAATGGGAATGTTGAAGGCGTCACAATGCCGAATGAAACGGCTCGCCTTGTCTGAGGCGTCTATGTCGAGGCAACCGGCCATGTTGGCCGCCTGATTGGCGATGATGCCTATCACTTCGCCACCGACGCGACCGTAGCCTGTGACCATGTTCTTGGCCCATAAAGGCTGTACTTCAAAAAAGTCTCCGTCGTCAACCACTTTCTCGATGACGTCGTGAACTCGATATCCCTTGTTCGGATTGGTGGGAACTACGTTGCGAAGTTCCGGCACAAGACGATTGGGATTGTCGTTCGTCTCTTTCCACGGGGCGTTGTCCACGTTGTTGCTGGGAAGATAGCTCAACAACTTCTTCACCTGAGAGAAGCACTCGACTTCACTCTTCGCCATGAAGTGGGCGTTGCCGCTCTTCGCGTTGTGGGTCAGCGCTCCGCCGAGAGATTCGCTGCTGACTTCCTCGCCCGTCACCGCCTTGATGACTGCCGGACCTGTTATGTGCATGATCCCCGTCTTCTCCACCATGAAAATGTAGTCTGTCAATGCTGGGCTGTAGACCGCTCCGCCTGCCGTGGGACCCATGATGATCGACAGCTGGGGAACGACGCCGCTCGCTATGGTGTTCCTGTAGAAAATCTTCCCGTAACCGTTCAGTGCGTCTACCGCTTCCTGAATCCTCGCTCCGCCGCTATCGTTGATGCCGATGACGGGCGAGCCGTTCTTCACGGCCAGATCCATAACCTTGCAGATCTTGTCTGCATGTTTCTCGCCGAGACTGCCTCCAAGGACGGTGAAGTCCTGGCTGAAGACATAGACTCGACGACCGTCAATCTCTCCATAGCCCGTCACAACGCCATCACCAGGGATGGTGTTGCTCTCAAGACCAAAACGATGGCAACGATGGGTGACCAGCTCGTCGAGTTCGATAAAGGTCCCTTCATCAAGAAGCTGCGCGATACGATCGCGCGCTGTCCCCTTCCCCTTCGATCGCTGCTTCTCTATGGCCTTCGCTCCACCGCCCTGCTGGGCCTCGGCGCGCTTGCGATCCAGTTCTGCACAAAGTTCTTCGATACTCCGATTCGTCATAACTCTAGTTGCCCCCTCTAACGTTCTGAGAGCTCAAGCAAAATTCCCCCTGTAGCTTTGGGGTGGACAAAGGCAATTTTCGCTCCGCCAGCACCATATCTTGGCTTTTCATCAATCAAGCGAACGCCCTTTTCCTTTAACTCTGCGAGTGCTTCTTCAAGATTTTCAACACGCAATGCAAGATGATGGATTCCTTCTCCCTTTTTCTCAATAAACTTAGCAACAGGACTATCCTCAGCAGTCGGCTCAAGGAGCTCAATTTCAGTATCCTTTACCGGAAGAAAAGCTGTCTTAACTTTCTGTTCTTCAACTTCTTCCACACCTGCGCATGTAATTCCCAACGCGGTTTCCCATACTTTCAACGCTTCTTCAATATTTTTTACAGCGACACCTATGTGGTCAACAACAGTTACCTTCATGAAACAGTCCTCCTTTTATCTATTCTTTTTTCCATCATGTCCTGAAATATCAGCGCTACTAATCTTAACAAAGAAAAATAGATTTGCCACGTCCTGTAATCCTTATTTATAATGTACAATTATAATTTAAGGGAAATAAAAAGAAGGGGGGGAAACTCCTTGAATCTTGTTACTTGTAAACTTTGTGGAAAAGTATTTTCTTCGTCGCGAGGAAAGATTTGTCCCGAATGTCTTGATGAAGTTGATAACCTTTATCGACGAGTAAGGGAGTTTTTGCGAGATAATGCCTCTCGGAATTATGATGTAGAAAGTTTATCAGAAGCGACAGGCATTGATATTCGTTATATTCAGGCTCTTATCGATTTAAAATATATCGACAGGGATGTTCAGTCTAATTTCAAAGACGAGGAACAAGAAAAAAAGGATCGATTGCTGAAGGAATTTCAAAAAAACCTTGATAAAGGTAATCGCAGGCATGAGTCTGCTGAAAAAACACGCACATATGGACAAGAACGTTATGGAAGTAAGGGAAGAACTAAAAAGTAAGTAATCATAAAAACATAAAGAAACAGAAAGAGGGGCCTTTGCCCCTCTTTCTTAGAAAACCTCTAAACCAGGGCGATAAATAAGTACTGAACAGTGAGCATAACGTGCCACATTTGCAGCGGTACTACCAACGACTAGTCGTTCTATTGTGCTTTGCCCTCGGTAACCGATGACAATAAGGTTGTAATCTCCAGTTTTAGCGTAATCAATAATGACATCAGAGGGACTGCCCTCTTTAACAACCATATCGAAATCTACGTTAGCAAGTTCCGGCATGCGCTCTTTAGCTTTTCTAAAGTAATATTCTAGTTTTTTACGAGCTATCTCAGATATCTCCATGTCGATTTCTGGTGGCAGCCAGGGTTCATATCCTTTCCACAGGGTGGGATGAGGCATAACATGAATAAAGGTTGCATGAACTCCCAAACGCAGGGCTAAAGAACACCCGTAAGCGAAAACTTCTTCTGATACCTTACTTAAATCGACAGCTACAAGAATTTTTTTCGGCATGGTTCTTCCCCCCTTTAAGATCTATAGTAACACTATTATAAAGGATAGGCTGAGACTATTTTCAATACTCTAAAAATTTTTTCATGGAGGAAGGAATGGATACATTATTTTTGGTCTTTATGTTTCTTTTTTTCTTCTTTATGGGAATATATATAGAAAAATTAGCTTTTCGCATGACCCAAGAAACTTTTCTTCCTGAAACATCTGCTCTAAGAAAAGTACTTTCAAAACCTTTCGTTGCAGGATTCATATTTGCTCTTCCTTGCTCTTTTTTCTTTCTACGGGAAGGGGTTTCTTTCTCTTTTCTTATTACAATACTTCTTTCAATGGGACTCTTTCTCTCTGCTCTCACAGATTTATATAGTGGTTTTATCTTTGATATCGTACCAATTCTGATGGGAGGGATATGTTTATTCATTCGCGCTATTGCAGGATTATCTCCTTTTATAGATGGCATAACAGGTGCTATTGCAGGCATGATAATCATGTTGCTTATTCGTTTACTCAGCAAGGGAGGCTTAGGTAGCGGAGATATTAAGCTCATGGGGGGAATGGGTGCTGGCTTAGGTCTCCACCTCTCTTTATATAGCATATATATTGGCATTCTTACAGGAGGACTCGTTGCCGCCTTGCTGCTACTTCTACGTCGGGCTCACAAAAAACAACCTATACCTTTTGCCCCTTTTCTTGCCTTTGGAGGAATAATTGCCATTGCCACCTTTTCATTTTTAGAGCGTTTCTTCAGCATCTCGCTCCCCTGGCCATGGAATTTATAAATTTACTCCATCAAACGAGCCTTTACGTGAGATACCATTTTCTTCAATGGCTGAATAGAGGCAAGTCCTCTCATTTTTCTAAAAGCATGATCCGCACCTGGTATAACAATAAACTCTTTATCTGATGTACTAACGGCATCAAAGAGACGGCGGCAAGCATCCATGCTAAATGTCTGATCGTTTTCCCCGTAAAAACTAACAAACCACCCGGACCTAATGGAATGAGCGGACTTGTAAAGAAGAGTGTTATCACCAATAGTGTCAAGAATGGGTAACTTTAAAGCCAACGATTCATCCCTATCATCAAGGCTATCGCCGCTGCCAGAGACAATAATACCTGCCGGTGCAACATCAAGGGAAGGCGCACAAAGACCACCATTTACTAATTTTTCACGGTAACTTCCACCTGCCATCAAAATAGAATGAATTCCTCCCAGAGAAAAACCCCATAAATATATTTCATCATTCATGTGACGTTTCTCTATCTCCTCAAGGGCAGCGCTCACATCGAATAGATCCATAGCATACGTTTTTCCTTTAAATGCAGTACGGGCCCAACACTCTCTGTCGTCTCCGAAGAAGCTCCGATCGCGCCGAATCCGACTAGTCTCTGTGAGATATACCGTAAAGCCCAACGGCAGAAGCATCTCTGCGAGTACAGCATATTTATTTCCCTCCTCAAGAGAAGCGCAACCATGAACTCCATGGAAAAGGACTATGATTTTTTTGGTATCTTCATTTTGAGAAAGGCGATTTATAATGACGTGTCGATCCCCGAAAATTCCTGGTATAGTGAATGTTTCTTTTTTCATTAATACTCCTCCCCTAATCAGGAGATAAAACCTTTACTCTCCTTGAGGATGACTCATCCTCTTTTAGTATTTTAAAAGCCCCGACATCCATTCTCATTTTTAAGGCTACTTTTTTTACACTCTCTGAAGATTCAAAGACTTCGTCTCCAAGAGATTTTAGTACTGATGCTTCTTGCGTCACAGAATGTATATTCTCTGAAATAATTCCAGCTTTTTCTGCTATAAGATGAATACGACTCGCTATCTCTTCGGAGCTAGCAGCTTCTTCCTGAGCTATTGAAGCAACATCTTGAGTTGATTCATTTATTTTTTCCAAGGTCTGAAGAATCTGCTCAATCTCTTTTTCTGTCTCTTCAGCAGACTGGGCCGCTTCTAGCGCTGAGGTTACGTTACTTTTTACAGTGTTTACAACTTCTGTTAAATCTGTGCTGATCTGTTGAGCTAGCATATCGATACGACCAGCTTCCTGCCGGCTTTCTTCAGCGAGTTTCCGAACCTCTTCAGCAACTACAGCAAACCCCTTGCCGTGTTCTCCAGCCCTGGATGCTTCAATAGCTGCATTTAAAGCAAGTAAATTTGTCTGATCAGCTATATGAGAAATAGTAGCAACAAAAGACTGTATCTGGTTGGCACTCTCAGAAAGAGCTTCTACTTTTTGAGCAAACATTTTCTCATGATTTGCTACAGTATGAACTGTTCCTGTCGTCTCTCGTAATCGGCTACGGCCAGAACTCCCCGAACGGTGAGCCATATTCACCAATTCTGCCGTTTCAGCACTTCTCAAAGCAGAACGCTGAGCAACTTCAGAAATTTCAGAAACCGTCTGATTAATCTCTTCAACTCCTTGCGCCAATTTTTCCATATTTTCTGTAGCATTTTTCATCTTAGCACTAATTGATACTGTTTTTCCCCTTGATACTTCGGTAAGAGATTTCATAGAATCTGAAGATTCAGTTAGAGTTCCCGCCACGCCATCTACTGTTACCATAGCCTCGTTAAGTTTTATAAGAAAATAGTTAAGAGATCGACTCACATCTCCAATCTCATCTTTTGCCCATGTAAAGGTTCTAAAAGTCAGATCTAAATCATCTGCCAACTCCCGTAGCCCCTCAGCTGTGGCTGTCGTAGCAGACGTAATTGAATAAGAAATAAAATAACTTATAATTCCACCTACACATAAAAAGGCTGCAAGCATCCCTAAAAGGAGCTGGCCTTGAACTTTATTAAAGATCGAAAGAAGAGAAAGACCACCTAAGGATATAAAAAGGAAAAGAATAAGTACTGCCAATCTACACTTGATGGATACCTGACGCAACATCTTCATTATAGTTTCGAACACACTCGTCACCCCCATCGGCGATTAAATGCATAGTATTTTAATTATAGTACTCTTTCCTTACGATTTGACAAAGAAGTCTAAAGGGGTCAAAATAGCGTTGACAAATACAGAGTACTGGGGGAGTCGGCGTATACCGGCTGAGAGGAGACGGATGGTCTCGACCCCTGGAACCTGATCCGGGTCATGCCGGCGAAGGGAAGTCCAGCGTAATATTTTCAACACTACCTCACCTTCCTCCGGCTAGGCCTATCAAGGAGGAATTTCTAATGCGTAATAAAACTAAGATTCTTGTTGAAGGGGCTCTTGTTGTAGCCATGACCGTGGCCTTTTCATACATTAAGCTATGGAGAATGCCTCAGGGAGGCTCTGTTACCCTTGAAAATATCCCCTTGCTTATTTTTGCACTCCGACACGGCTTGAAATATGGGTTCGGTGCTGGTACTGTCGCCGGAATTATACAGCTTCTTCTCGGTGGATATGTTGTCCACCCCGTTCAGGCTCTTCTCGACTATCCTCTTGCCTTTGGCGTTCTTGGGTTAGCTGCATTGATACGCAAACCTCTCTGGGCCGGTCTCACTTTAGGAACACTTGCTCGTCTTGTATGCCATATACTCTCTGGCGTCGTTTTCTTTGCAAGTTATGCTCCCGAAGGAACAAATGTATGGCTATACTCTACAGTCTACAATGCCAGTTATATGATACCCAATCTTGCCCTTGGTATTATCATCACCTACCTCGTTTGGGGAAGACTCAATAAAATCGGGCAATAATAGCATATGCTCAGTCTCGATCACATAGGGAAAAGCTATAACGGCCAACCCATTATCAATCATTTCAATTTAAATATGAAGCGAGGTTCCTTCACTGTATTAATCGGCCCGTCAGGATGTGGAAAAACCACGTTGTTTGACCTTCTGACTGGAACGATAGACAGAGACGAGGGAGTTATTACATGGTTAGGAGAAAGTCTGCCACATCTTGGAAAAGCTGCTGCTTATATGCAACAGAAAGACTTACTTTTACCTTGGCTCACTCTTAATGAAAATGCGTTGCTCCCTCGTGCTTTTGCTAAGCAAAATAGTTGTGACATTCAAAACAAGGTAAAGGAACTTTTTAAGCGTTTTGGTTTGGAAAATTTTGATTCATATTTTCCTCGTGCTGTTTCAGGAGGCATGAGACAACGCTGCGCTTTGATTCGCACCCTTATGTTTGAGCGGGAAATAGTGTTATTAGATGAACCTCTTTCAGCCCTTGATGCAATCACGAGAAAGAGTTTGCAGACATTGTTGCTTACTCTTCAAAACGATTTTCATAAAACCGTTCTTATGATTACACATGACATAGACGAGGCTCTCTTTCTCGCTGATACAATTATTGTTCTCACTCAACCTCCAATGAATATACGAGAGACTATTACTCTATCGTCAAAAAAACCACGAGATCTTAATTCAGGAAAATATATTGCCCTCAAGAAAAAAATACTCTTGGAGTTGGAAGAGGAAATGAAATCATGAAATTTATGAAGAGATCGGCACTATCTCTAGGCTTCTTAACATTCTTAATTCTTATCTGGGAACTGGTCTGTCGATATGGAGATATTCCACCATTTATATTGCCAGCTCCCTCCAGAGTTTTATATGTCGCGATTCAACAAGCACCTCTTCTTACCTATCACGCTGTTATGACAGGTGCTGAGATTCTGCTGGGTATTATTTTCTCCGTAGCCATAGCTATTCCCCTTGCCATAATGATGTTCGTATTTCCATCTGTGGAACAAGCTTTTTCGCCAATTCTCGTCGCATCACAAGCCATTCCTGTTTTTGCGTTGGCACCTCTTCTCGTCGTTTGGTTCGGATATGGCATATGGAGCAAAGTCTTTATGGCAGCTCTCATTATCTTTTTCCCCATCGTCGTCAATCTTCTCGAAGGTTTGAAAAGCTGCGATGAAGACTACAGAAAGCTCTTTACCCTTATGGGGGCTCCCTTTCTAAAAACCTTTCAATATCTCTATTGGCCGTGGGCCCTGCCCTATTTCTTAGCGGGGTTAAAAGTTGGAGTTTCGGTAGCAACAATAGGAGCTGTGATCGGAGAGTGGGTAGGCGCGCAGCGTGGACTTGGCTATCTCATGATTCAATCAAATGCCAGACTTCGAGTAGACCTCGTTTTTGCTTCAATTTTATGGCTGACAGTAATAGGAGTTTCTCTCTGGATAATTGTGGGTGCTATCGAGAAAAAAGCACTTGCATGGAAGAAATAAAATCTTTTTTGAGAAGGTGATTTTTAATATGAAAAAAGTACGTGCCTTACTGTGTGCATTGATAATGTTGCTTACGCTGCTCTCTGGGACTGTTTTTGCACAAGAAAAACTGACTGTTATGCTTGATTGGTTCCCTAACATCGATCATTTACCCCTTTATGTTGCTCAAGAAAAGGGCATTTTTGATCAATTTAATCTTGATGTATCTATAGTGAGTCCTTCAGAAACTTCAGACCCACTCAAATTGGCTGCTGCATCTCACATTGATATTGCAATTGGCTATGAGCCCCAAATCATTATTGCAGCCTCATCAAACATTGGAATCAAAGCTGTTGGACGCCTCGTAGGACATCCATTAACGACACTACTTTTTATCGGGGGGAAAGATATTGAGACTCCTTCTGATCTGGAAGGAAAGAAAATTGGCTATACCGTGCCCGGAATGATGGATCATCTCACTGATGGTTTCGCGAAAGAAAATGGTCTAAAAAATTATGAACTGATCAATGTAGGTTTTACTATTATTCCTTCTCTCACCAGTGGAAAAGTTGACGCTATTATGGGGCCTTACAAGAACTATGAAGTTGTGGAGCTTGAACAGCACGGCTATACTCCCGGATATTTTGAACTCGAAAAACATGGAATACCAGACTATGACGAGCTTGTTTTCGTTACAGGAAATAAAACGCTACAAGAAAAGGAAGATTCGATAAGAAGATTCAAGGAAGCTGTTCAAGAAGCAATAAACGTGACGCGACAAAACCCAGAAGAGGCTCTGGAAGCCTATCTCAAGGCTGTTCCTGAAGCTTCGAGGGAGTTGGAAACAGCAGCGTTTGGGAAGACAATCGACCTCTATGCTGAAGAACAGACTTTCAGCGTTGAGAAATGGCAAAAATTTGCAGATTTTGCCCTTTCTATAGGAATGGTATCAAAGGAGGTACAAATTAATGGCATTCTCTGGAACGGAAAATAACACAGCAGTAGCTTCATCACGACTACATATAAAGAAGCTTACTTTTGCAGGATTACTTGCGGCAGCAGGGGTTCTTCTTTCAGGTATATATATTCCCTTTGGTCCAACAAAGTGCTTTCCCTTTCAGCATACAATCAACGTTTTTGCTGGAATTCTTTTGGGGCCATGGTGGGCGGCTTCTATAGCTTTCGTAACGAGTTTTATTCGAAACATGATGGGAACTGGAAGCCTCTTTGCTTTTCCTGGAAGTATTCCTGGGGCTCTTATGGTGGGTTTTGCATATCGCTTCTTCAAAAAGAATTGGGCAGCCTTGGTAGAACCTCTCGGAACCGGACCCATCGGAGCTACAATATCAGCTCTCGTTATCGGGCCTGCTATAGGGAAGACACCTGCTCTTGGAGCCCTTCAGATAGCATTTTTAGCAAGTAGTATTCCAGGAGCTCTTCTCGGTTTTGCCCTTGTCGTTATGACAAAAAAAATGGGCCTTTTCAAAGATCTTATTTAAGACACGTTTCCTTAGTACCCCTAAAGAAAGAGCCGGCAATTTTTCTGCCGGCTCTTTTTCAAATTCGAAATTACATAATGCTCAAAAAATGGCGTGCCGCTTCTTCAATATCTTCAGAACTGACTATTGCAGAAATAACCGCAACACCATCAACACCAGCTGCCATTACATCTTTAACATTTTTTTCCGTTATGCCGCCAATACCAACAGCAGGAATAGAAACAGCCTTTATGATTTCTCCTATTCGGGATACTCCAACCACATCGGCATCGCCTTTGCTTCCTGTCGGAAAAGCCGCACCAATTCCTATGTACGACGCTCCATTATGCAGTGCTTCCTGAGCTTCTTTCACTGTATGAGCAGAAACACCGACAATAAAATCTTCAGGTAAAAAAGAACGAACGGATTCCAAAGGCAGGTCATTTTGACCAAGATGTACTCCATCAGCTTCTGCTGCTAAGGCAATATCTAAGCGATCATTAATAATTAAAGGAGCTCCATACTTGTGACAAATCTTTTTCATCGCAACAGCGATTTCAAAGAGTTCACGCCCATTTGACTGTTTATCACGTAACTGTATCAAAGTAGCGCCCCCTTTCAAAGCAGCTTCTGTCTGTTCCAAAAGAGTTCTTGGCGCCCCTATTTTCAAATCTGGAATAACATATAATCTCAAAAAATCTCTAACATTCATCTTTCTTCCACCTCTTTGCAAACAAAACGTTCGTCATATTCTGAGAAAGCACCTGGCGAAAGATGATATATTTCATCGATGAAAGCATTTTGAAAAGAAGCTGGACCTTCTACATTCCCTCTTTGAGATGCTCTTTCAGACGCTAGCGTAGCAGCAACAAGAGCCGTTGTCGCAGCAAGCTCGAAATCAGCTGTTACTGCCGCACAAGCAGCAATCAATGTTCCAACGACACATCCGCTGGCCGTTACTTGGGGAAAGAGACTATTCCCTCCTGGAAGCGAGAGAAGAAAAGGTGACGATTTTGTGACCACCATATCGTCTTCTCCTGTCGCAACAGCAACCACATCATAGCTGGAAGCTATATGCAAAAGAGCCCTTTCAATATTATCGCTGCCAAGAGAGTCAACACCGAGAACAGCCCCCTTTTCCTCACCTAGAAGGCTCATTTCTCCACGATTACCCTTTACTACAGAGACGACGTTGCTCTCAAGTATTTCTTTAACTATAGAAATACGAAAGGGAGACGCTCCATATCCAACAGGATCAAGAACAAGTGGTTTCCCCCTCTTTTTTATAACCGGCAAGACAGCACGCATAGAGTCGCAACTTTCAGTAGTTGGCGTTCCCGTGTTGATAAGGATGCTATCAGCTTGATCGGCAAAAAGAGGTGCCTCTTCCGTCTTTAAAGACATTAAAGGAGAAGCCCCAGCAGCCAAACACACATTCGCCTGAAAGTTTGCCGCAACCATATTTGTTATATGGTACACGAGGGGACGATGTTGCCTAACACTTTCCCAAACTTCAGAGAGATAAATGCCTTTATAATTTGCTCTCTTCTGCCTCATAGCCTCTTATCCACTCTGGTGTTACAGCGTGCCCCAAGGGACCCCATCCATGGCCTGGTTTAAAGCTGTGGAGCAATGCCAAACGCAAGTATTGACGTCCAAGCGACACTGCTTCCAACAATTCTCTTCCGGCAGAAAGTTCAGCAGCTATAGCAGCGCTTAAAGTACACCCTGTTCCATGGGTATTTTGAGTATCAATGCGAGGATCCTCAAAAACAGTTGTTTTTCCCTCGCAATACAAGACATCAACAACTGTATCCTTCGATTTCTCAACGTCCATATGCCCACCCTTAACCAAAACAGCCTTCGGGCCCAAGCCGGAAATCAATCGAGCAGCTCTCTCCATATCTTCTGTAGTATGAACTTCTATTCCGCTCAGCTTCTCTGCCTCTGGCATATTAGGCGTCACGATTAAAGCAAGAGGCAAAAGCTGTTCTTTTAAAGCCTGAATTGCCGGATCAGAAATAAGGCTGACCCCACTTTGGGAGATCATAACAGGATCAACAACAAGATTTGATACCTGATAATTACGAAGAGCTTCACATACAACAGCGATAGTTTCGGGTCGGCTCAGCATGCCTGTTTTGGCTGCGCCAATTCTAAAATCGGACAAAACGGCATCTAGTTGAGCTGCGACAGTGCTGGGAGGAACGTCATGAACTTCTTTTACTGTTAGGCTGTTTTGTGCCGTTATTGCAGTAATCACAGACATTCCAAAAACACGAAGGGCGGCAAAAGTTTTAATATCTGCCTGAATTCCAGCGCCACCACCCGAATCACTTCCTGCGATAGTCAATGCATTTCCCCGATATAGTGCCAAAGAATGTGCACCTCCTCAAAAAATAAGGAGGAGCGTCCGTATTTCGGCGAACTCCTCCTGAATAAAGACTCCCTGCGCCGGCATTATCCGGATCTGGTTATAAGGGTCGAAAGTCTACCGACTTTCCTCTCAGCTTAGTGCTCCCCTGTAATATTTTTATTTACATTTGATTCTTATGTCGATCTAAATACTTTCCTTCAGTGGGTCTTCGTCCTCTTTCAATAAAAGCCACTTTCCCCAATCAAAGTGGAGCAACCCACTTACTACATAGATAGAAATGGCAGCGAGAGGCGCCGATGTATGTAAAACGGCAATGAGTCCCATAGCAACCATTCCCAAGAAAAGGAATTTCTTCTTATTCGTGTTGCCCTTACGAAGTCCCTTTAAATTGCCATATGGAACACTTGAAATCATAAGGATGCCAGTCCCAACTGCCAGAAAAGCAGCAAAAGCAGAAGGAATTGCAAGGCCAGCTATAACGAAAGAAGCCAGAAAAAGCCCCCCGGCAGGAATGGGCAATCCCTGAAAAGGTCCAGGGACATGAACGACATTGAATCGCGCCAAACGCAAAGCTCCACACAGAGCAAAGAAACAGGCAGTAAGCGCACCAGTGACTCCCGCAAACCCATTCAGATAATTGGTATACATGAGCATGGCAGGAGCAACACCAAAGCTCACCACGTCAGCAATACTATCGTATTCCAAGCCAAATTGTGTTCCGCCACCCAAACTCCGGGCAACTTTGCCATCCATAAAATCAAAAAAGACTGCAAAAAAGATAAGCCATGCTGCCGGAATAAAGCGCCCATGAAAAGAAAGAATGAGCGACAGCATGCCACACAGCAAGTTTCCACTTGTTACCATATTGGGCGCAATTTCTCTAAAAGAAAGATGCCGCTTTTTATTCATTTTCCTCATTACTCGCCGTCACTCCCAACACAGATTTTCCCGCCTTTACTTTCTGCCCCACAGTTACTGTGGACTTTACACTCAAAGGCAGATAGACGTCAACCTTAGAGCCTAATTTTATCATTCCAAAACGTTGTCCGCGTAAGATTTTTTCGCCCCGCTTCAGTCGACAAACAATTCTTCGCGCCAAGAAGCCAGCAATCTGTACAAGAAGAACTGGGCCATGATCTGTTCTCAATCCGACATACATGCGTTCATTCTCTTCAGATGCCTTAGGATTAAAAGCCATCCATTTTTTACCTGGAACATACTCTAGGAACTCTACTGTTCCTTCATAAGGGGCTCGATTGACATGCACATTAAAAGGAGACATAAAAATTCCAACTTTTAACGCCCGCCCAGTGTAGGGATGTTCCACTTCTTCTATTTCGACAACCTTACCATCTGCAGGAGAAACCCACATTTCGACATCTTCTGGAAGGTCTCTTTCAGGATCTCTAAAGAACCAAACAACAAGGGCAAAAAAGACACCCATAACAACGGCCATCCAGGGGGAGAGCAAAAAGCTCCCCCCTGTTAAAAATCCTGTAAAGATAATGAGAGGCCAACCATCACGAGCAATCATTACTCGTCTTCGCCCTCTTTTGTATTTACAACACTAGCATTAGCTAGAATATCGCCTTCATCCAGTCTCATGATAATACTCCCCATAGCAGTTCTTCCCAAAACAGGCGTGTCTGAAACTGCGAGCCGAATAATTCGACCTCTGCTGGTAATGGCCATGATCTCGTCATCTTCTGCAACGCTCCAGCAACCTACTATCATTCCTGTTTTCTCGCTTAGATTCATTACGATAACACCGCTACCACCACGATGCCGAAGAGCAAACTCTTCGTAGCGCGTTCGTTTTCCAACCCCTTTTTCGCTTAAAAGCAAAGGCCATCGGCCTTCGGCAACTACATCACACCCAATAACGTAGTCTCCCTGCCCTAAACGCATAGCCCGAACGCCTCTGGCCATGCGCCCCATAGGTCGGAATTCGGATTCATGAACACGAAGGGCCTGTCCCTGAGCCGTTACTATGAGCAAGTGATCGTCTCCCGACGTCAAGACGATTTCTGCGATTTCATCGCCTTCGTCAAGTCCTAAAACTCTCCGTCCAGCTCGTGTCAGATTTTTAAGTTCGGAAAGATCAAGTCTCTTAGCCGTTCCATTTTTCGTAATGAAGAAGGCATATTCTGCCCCCTCTACAGCACGGCCATGCATGGTCACCACTCGTTCCTCTCCTTCCAAGGCAACAAAGCGGTTAATTAACTTACCACGTCCGTTTTTCGATTCTGGAACCATATGACCTTTCAAGGCAAAGACACGACCCAACGAGGTAAAGAGATAGATATCTCTGTGAGTACTTGTCACAGCAACCAGAGCTATCTCGTCTTCTTCTTGCAAAGAAGCTCCCTTTCTTCCTTTACCCCCTCTTCCCTGGAGAGAGTACTCTTCAAGATCTTTACGTTTCAGATATCCATCTCTTGAAAGCACAACAACAATATCACTTTCAGGGATAAGGTCTTCTAAAGAGACATCTTCCACAGCATCTATAATGTCTGTTTTTCGCTCATTTCCGAAACGTTTTTTCATATCAAGTAACTCATCTTTAATGACTGTATCGAGAACCTTCGCGTTCCCCAGAATCGTCTGGAAGCGTTCTATATCTGATAAAAGCTGGGCTAACTCAGCCTCAAGTTTTTCTCGCTCCAGTCCAGTAAGTCTCTGCAAGCGCATGTCAAGAATAGCTTGAGCCTGAAGTTCTGAAAATTCTAGTTTCTCCACAAGCCCCTTCTTGGCTTCATCAGTGGTACTTGATCCTCGAATAAGAGCGATAACCGCATCAATAATATCGAGTGCTTTTACGAGACCTTCAACAATATGCGCCCTGGCCTGGGCTTTTTCCAGACGAAACTGTGTTCGTCTACGAACAACACTTCGCCTATGGTCAAGGAAAATAGAAAGCATTTCTTCTATAGAGAGTTCTCTAGGATGACCGTCCACCAAAGCTAAATTAATAGCGCCGAAAGTGCTCTGAAGTTGTGTTCGACGATAAAGCTGCCGCAAGACCAAATTAGGATCTGTATCACGATTGACTTCAAGAACAATTCGAAGGCCGTCACGGTCAGATTCATCACGAATGTCCATAACGCCATCAATCGTTTTGTCCTGAACATTCTTGGCAATTGTTTCAATAAGATTCGTCTTATTGACCATGTAGGGAATTTCTGTGATTACTACAGAGGTTTTACCTCTTTTTCCCTCTTCTACGTGGGTCTTGCCACGCATTGTAATTTTGCCCCGTCCCGTACGATAGGCATCTATGATTCCATCTCTGCCGATTATGACGCCGCCGGTAGGGAAGTCAGGACCAGGTAACCTTGCTAATATCTCTCCTATATCAATATGCTCTGGATCAACATCAATAATGTAACAAAGAGCATCAATAACTTCTCCCAAATTATGGGGAGGAATGTTGGTAGCCATTCCTACAGCAATACCCGAACTTCCGTTTATAAGAAGGTTGGGTAGCATTGCCGGAAGGCAAAGGGGTTCCTCGAGTGATTCGTCGAAATTAGGTCCCCAATCCACCGTATTTTCATTTATATCAGCAAGCATAAGCTCTCCAATTTCATACAACCGAGCTTCTGTATAACGCATTGCTGCCGCAGGATCTCCGTCAATAGATCCAAAGTTACCTTGTCCATCGACAAGGGGATAACGCATGCTGAAATTTTGGGCCATTCGAACCATAGTATCGTAGATTGCCGAGTCACCATGTGGGTGATATTTACCCATCGTTTCTCCGACGACACGAGCAGATTTCTTATACGCCGTATTATGACGAAGTCCCAACTCCGTCATGGCATAGAGGATTCTTCTCTGTACAGGTTTCAGCCCATCTCGGGCATCTGGGAGAGCCCGCCCTACAATGACGCTCATCGCATAATCAAGATAGCTATGCTTTATCTCCTCCACCAAGGGTAAAGGGAGGACTTTTCCAAATAGGGGCTCGCCTTTTTTCTCTTCCATATAGATTCTACCTCCACAATAAATTCCTAAAAAACAATCGAAAGAATAGCAAACTATAGTATTTTAACACGTTCGAGGCAAGCTTACTAAAAAAGGGAGAAGGCCTAAAAGCTCTCTCCCCCGCCATATCTCTTCTTAACTATTTACATTATTCACCATTTTTCACGGTGCACTCGCTCTTTATTTACACCTTCATGGGGAGCTTTATGTTCTGCCGGATACCCTAATGCAGCTATTCCAATAACTTTGACACCATCAGGAACTGCTAAAATAGGAGTTACGAGCTCTTCCCGGGGATGTCGATCCATAACTTTAAGCCATACACCTTCAAGGCCAAATGCCCTGGCTGCTAACAATATATTTTCGAGTGCGGCCGCTCCATCTTCAATCCAGGCCAAATCTTCCTCTGGACACGACAACGTATCGGCACAGACAGCAATAGCAAGAGGTGATTCATGTAACATTTTCCCCGAATCATGAGCTTCTGCGAGTTTGTCAAGAACTTCTCTCTGTTGTACAACAATGAAATGGCACGGCCTTCTATTATGAGCACTTGGAGCTGCAAAAGCTGATTCGAGAAGAATATCTACAATATCTTGATCTACCGTATCTTGAGTAAATTTTCGAATACTTCTACGCCCAAGTATTATTTGTATTGTCGTATTATCTCTTTTATTCACTGATATACACCCCTTCACCAGCCATTTACATGCAACGTTCCTTCTTCGATTCCCTTATGCGGATCCTTTTTCTCCTTTCCATACCCTAAAGCTGCAATTCCTAATACAGCGATATGGGCTGGTATGGGAAGAATTTTTCGAATAGCTTCTTCGCAACCTTCCGCATGCCGAACGCCAAGCCAAACACCATCCAAACCAATTGCATGAGCTGCAACAAGAATATTCTGCATGGCAGCAGAGCAATCTTCTTCCCAATAACGTCGGGCAAAATCATTTTTTTCTGGATTTCCACACACAATAATGGCAAGAGGCGCTTCAAAAAGCATTTTGCCATAGGGATGATCCTCCGCCAGACGATTAAGAATAGGCCTATCCGTAGCAACAACAAAATGACATGGACGGCTGTTAGCTGCGCTGGGAGCCGCCGACCCACATTCAATAAGAAGCTCTATTTTTTCTTTCTCTACAGGCTTCTCTTCAAAACGCCGAATGCTTCTTCTACCTAATATTGCACGAATTGCTTCATGATCTCTGATTCCCATTGCTTTCACCGCCTTTTTTCTCTCTTTGTGCATAGCCCCTTTTCCTCAATCCTGGCCATATTTCAGGAATAGTTGCTTCTGGAAAATCTTCAAGTTTTTTACCTGCTGCTCCACGCAGAAAATTATCAACCCACCAATAGACATCCCGTTCTCGTATGGATTTGCACATTCTTTTCATTCTATTCCTTTTTTCCGTTTCATTCATTGTAACAGAGTAATATATAGCATCGGCAGTACTCTCTACATCATAGGGGTTAACGAGAAGAGCTCCGTTACGAAGCTGGGAAGCCGCTCCCGCGAACTCGCTTAGAATCAAAGCTCCTTTGTAATGAGGCTGACAAGCACAATATTCTTTACAAACGAGATTCATTCCGTCTTTAAGAGAAGTAACCAACGCTACATCTGCTGCCCTGTACATCGCTGCCAATTCCTCCTGATTCACTGTTCCGTAACGATAGAGAACAGGGATCCAAGCCGTTGTAGAAAATCGTCCGTTTATTTGACTGATAAGCTTTTGAGTCTCGTCACGAAGCACACAATATTCCACAACTCCTTCACGACTCGGAATCACCAATTGGAATAGAGTCACTTTCCCCTGGAGTTCTGGATATTTTTCGAGAGCCCGAGCAAAAGCTCTCAATTTCTCAGGTAAACCTTTTGTGTAATCAAGCCTATCAACTCCAAGCATGAGGCAATCGCCTGAAATTTCTTTACGTATCTCTTGAGCACGCAGCGCAGCCTTTTTTGTCGAAGCCAAAGAGCGAAATTTTTTATAATCGATGCTGATTGGAAGACTACCTACTCGAATTCTGTTATTCCCAATCGCTAGTTCGACAATAGCCCCACGCCCTATGACATGAGCTGAAGGGGAAAAAGATTTTACACATTCAATAAAGTTTCGCCTGTCACGAAGAGTTTGGAAACAGAGGAAAGAATAACGTTGAAGCTCTTTTATCAGCATTTTACGCCATGGAAGTTTCATAAAGATATCAGGGGAAGGAAAGGGAATATGCAGGAAAAAAGCTGTTGGGCGTTGCACACCTAATCGCTCAAGCCTGCCTGCAAGCAGCATTAATTGATAATCGTTAACCCATATAAGGTCTTCTTCCAATGAGTGTTTTGCTACGATAGAGGCAAACTTATGGTTGACACTGACGTAGGCGTTCCAATATTCGGCCTTAAAACGGCAGTGAGCCTCCAAATCATGAAAAAGAGGCCAAATTATGGAATTGGAAAAACCGTAGTAATAATCATCAATATCGCTCTTCTCAAGTAAAACGGGAACTATTCTGAATCCAGTCTCTTCCGAAATGGGGCCCAAAACATTTCGTAAAGCTTTTAAACTTATTCTCTCTTTTGTTCCCGGCCACCCTATCCACATTCCGCCGCGATCTCGCAATACAGGGGTAAGAGCCGTTACAAGCCCGCCAGAACCTGGTTCCACGAACCATGAATCTTCTCTCTTCTGCAAAATTATAGGCAAACGATTGGAAACGACAACCATACGGTGGCTATCAGCATTAGTCGTGGTTCATCTCCCCTCTCTTCTCTTGCAGACATCTCTTCCAACATCTGAAAAAAGATAAGACCTCGCATGGAGGAACAAGCCTTACATCAGCTAATGTTTGTCGATCTTCATCTGAGACAAGAATTCCCATACATCTTTTCTGCAAAACCGCAAAGGCATCTTCATCAGTAGCATCATCACCTAAATAAGCACAAATAGAATCTGGATATGCACTTAGTATTGTCTTGACAGCCTTCCCCTTATCAAATCCTGGTGCTAGAATTTCTACTCCTCCGTTAAAAGAAAGAATTTTTAAACCATACTCGACCTGTAACTTACTCCAATACTCCATAATTTTTTTGAGTTTATCTTGATAAAGCGCAATATTCCTGCCTCTCCAATGAAGTGCCAAAGAGACATATTTTCTCTCGATCCATGTCTGAAGAGACTCTTCCATAGCCTTTTGCCAAGCTTTTTCAAGCCCCGCTTCGTATAATGGAGCAAGATTTATTCTATGAATAATGCCATCTACTGTCATACGTTCTGCACCATGATATCCCCAAATCTCAATGCCTGTTTCCAATTGTGAAAGCTCTTTAACTTCTGCGATAGACCTTCCTGATATCAAGACAACGATTCCTGAAATTGCTATAACAGTGCGTAACTCTTCAATCACTCCAGGCCAGGGGAAAGCCTTATCTCGTTCTGATGTAAAGGGAGCAAGAGTTCCATCATAATCACATAATAAAAGAGGCGGCTGTTTGCTCTTCATCATTTCTTGCCAAAAAATTGAAGGAACTTCACGCATTGTCATGATGTCATACACATTTCAAAGTCATTTGAACTATCTTGAGAAAGACAGAGCATTAGAGCAAGAAGGGCACGAAGATGAGTTGTAATTAAAAAATTCTCTTGTACATATTCGTGAGCATTTTGCCCCATCCGTTTGCATCGTCTTCCATGTGCAAGAAGATAGCGCAATCGAAGGGCAGCACCTTCTGCAGATTGCACACGAAAACCGTTGTAACGATTTATAATTTGGAGACGAATTCCACCAACATCTCCGCCAATAACTGGTTTATATTTCCACATTCCTTCAGCAACAGTAAGTCCAAACCCCTCTCTGATCGATTTTTGAATAATCACATCTGCGGCAACCTGTAGTGCATTAATAACTCTGTGGGCATCAGAAGGAAGCTCTATTACATGAATATCCGAATCATCAGAGGCAACATTTCTAACCTGTTCAAGAACAGCCCCTGCTTCTGGATCATCTGTCGCGCCTCCTCCCGCTAAAACAAGTTGCATGTCGGCATGTTGTTTTGCCATTTGATACCCTTTAATTACCCCAAGAGGATCCTTAAAGAGGTCGAATCGTGAAATTTGAACTATAAGAGGACGTGCTCTGTTTATTCCAAAACGTTGGCAAACATCATCTACCTCCCGTTCAGAAAGAATAATATTTTTTTCGCTGAGGGGATCAATACTTGGAGGGATAAGATACTGGGAGTGCGGTAAATGCTGGGAAAAATCAGCAAGAGAGAAAACGGAGGCGTCATAAGAAGATACAATGTGACGAAGCATTTTCCAAACGTTCCTATTGGGAGAACTTGCATCTATATGACAACGCCAAATCCATTTTCCCCTCCGTTTAGGACACAAAGAAAGAAGAGGCGCAGGCTGCGGATCATGAATAAAAACAAAATCTGCATCTTCCAAACGATCTCGCATTTTCTCCGCGTTTTCTCTATTTGTCTCAATATATATTTCACGATATGACTCTGGAAAAGGAACTTCTAATCCCTGCAAGGCATTATGAATAGACTTTGTCGCAACAAAGAAAGATTCAGATCCTTCTATAACCTCCCAACGTGTTTCGATGCCTAATTCATTCAAAAGAGGAACCATACATCGTAAAATTTCTGCAACGCCACCTCCTTTTCGCGTCGAATTAACATGAACCACTTTTTTGCCCTGAAGGAAATTTGCAAAACGGTACAAACTACTTATAACCTGTTCTCCTGCGATAGACCCATATTGTTCCAAAAGCTCTGTCATAGCCTCTCTACCCCCTCTATGACAAGACTTTTCCCGAGAATTGCCACTATCTTTTCCCGAAGCTCCGTAAGAGAATACAAATACGGATCAAGAATGGACAATTTTTCTCTCGCCTCAGCAGTCGTTTCTCCAAAATGTTCAAGCCATCTAGAGAAATCATCTCTTCTATCTTCCCGAACGCGACGTTTCGCCTCTATAAAGTGGAAAAAAATACTTCCCCGGCTCGAAGAAGCTACTGCTTCAGCTAAATTCTCAGGGCTCTCTGCCACCAGAGAGGTCTCTACGATAATCAGTTGTGTCTGTGTAAAATGAAAAGCTCTATCGGCTTGCTTCCAGCTCATAAAATGTTCTGATGAAAGAGATTCGTCAAGAAGATCGATAAGGTCATCTCTAAGTTCCTCTAAATCTCCTTTGTAATCGGGGCTTAAAGCACTTAATTTTTCAGAAAGTGCCGTTTCATGAAGATATTCTCGTGTCCATGATGCAAAATCGTTAACATATTCAGATTCGGGAAATTGAGGGCTGAGGATTCTTCCCCAGAAATGGTAATGCAGGCAACTTATAGGAACTTCTTCTATCCCCTCACGAAGCTCTTGGAGATTTCTAGCCTGGATTCCCGTACTGATAGGAATAAGAGTACATTCTTTGAACTGAAAGTTTCCGTTTTGCACAAAAGCGACCATAGAATATCAGCCTCCTTTTGAAAAAGACAAAGCTGAGTTTTCTGTATTTTTGGTGTAGTATAAATATGCAGTAAAATTGTAACACAGATAAAAAAAGGGAGGGGACAACGAAAATGACAGGAAGAGAAGTTGCCATTCTTGTAGAGGAAAATTTTAATGATCTTGAATTTTGGTATCCTTATTATCGTCTTATTGAGGAAGGATTCTTCCCAATAGTTGTAGCTCCTGTTGCACCCCGTCATTATATGGGGAAATACAATACTGCAGTAGACGCAACATACTCACCTCAAAGCCTTATGGAAAACTTGCCCTCGGCGGTTATCATTCCTGGAGGTTGGGCTCCTGACAAGTTGAGAATGTCTGTTGAGATTGTTTCATTAGTAGCAGAAATGCATCGAACTCGAAAGGTCATAGCCAGTATTTGCCATGGGGGCAGCGTTCTTGTCTCAGCTGGCATACTTCAAGGACATCAAGTAACATCTTTCCCCAGCATAAAAGATGACATGCAGTGTGCTGGAGCGATATGGGTAGATGAACCAGTGGTTATATCCGACAAATTAATAACGAGCAGAAAGCCATCGGATCTGCCTTTTTTTACAAAGGCAATACTCGAAGCGCTCGGGAAAAAGTAATATGCTCCATCGAAACAGAATTTATATCTATTCGCTATCTGCCTGGAAGACCCCGTAAACAAGTTTTTCCAGAGCACGTTCTATTCTGTTCCATCCAGCTTCAGAACGAATGTCTATGTCGAGGTATGTCTGAGTCGTCTGACTTCGCAGCATAAGATATGTTAGGCCTGCAGAGAGTAAAGCGACAATAGCCGATGTATCAACAGAAGAGTGACAATGAGATTTTTTCATTTGCTCAACAAGAGCAATGCCCTGTTTTTTTCTTGCAGGAGCAGTTTCTTCTGATAGTTCGTTTTGCGAAAGTAATTCTCCTTTTAGTATTTCTTGCGCAAGAACAGAATTTTGCAGTTTTCTAATGTACCCTTTTAACAGGAATAGGCTTGATTCTGCCATATTTTTTGTTTCTTCTCCACATTGTTTCGCTTCTTGTACTATCTCATCAAAAGAAGGCCAGGATGTTCCCTGAGCAACAAATGCTTTAAGTAATTGTGATAGACCGCCAAAGTATCGATAAATTAATGTTTTATCGACTCCAGCTTCTCGAGCAATACGATTAATTCCTAGCTCTTGGAAACCCTCTTGAGAAAGAATTCTTTCTACTGCTTGCAAAATTTTCTTTTTTGTAAGCTCCTTATTCCTGATGATCCTCACCCCTTTTCTCATAATTAATGTACCACAAAGTCACTTATTACGTGGATGACCTCAATATTAATAAGTTTAATTATTCTTTACAGATTTACTATACCTTGAAAAAAATTTCAATTATAGATATACTCAGTTTTGCATATGTTTTTAAGTTGCTTCGAAACTCTAGTCACGCTATTTAAGATCAACAGATGAGAATCTGTTCCTGAAATAGCTCAACGTAGAGTTTGTACAATTAAATAAGCTGCTTTATCTGTCGGCCTGATCGAAAAGCCCGATCAGCAAAGAAGATGAAAAACAGCAGGTGTACCCCTTGTATTGAAGGGAATATACCTGCTGTTTTTTTATTTTTAATCAGAAGGGGGATGAATTGACAAGACGAGACACGGCACAGGCATTACAATACTCATTTGTTTGAATTCAAAAGATCGGGGAGAAAAGGATGAAAATCGTTTCAATTCAAACAGGGAATATGTCACTCCCATTGAAAAAACCTTTTAAAACTGCAGTTCGCTCGGTAAATTCTATTAATGACGTGGTCGTAAAAATAGAAACAGATGCAGGTGTTGTCGGTTATGGAGAAGCTCCTCCTACCGGTAAAATCACCGGCGATACTACAGGTGCAATTCTTGGAGCTATCAATGATCATATTCGTCCGTCTCTTATCGGAAAAGACGCAGAAGACCTGGAAGGAAACCTTCAAGCCCTTCATGAATGTATTATCGGGAATACAAGTGCAAAAGCAGCTTTAGATATGGCTCTTTTTGATATTTGGGGCAAGAGCTTACACGCACCTCTCTATAGACTCTTCGGAGGAAACAAAAAAAGTATAGAGACTGATGTAACCATAAGTGTTAATGAAGCCGATGAAATGGCAAAAGATGCAATAAATGCTGTTAACGGAGGGTACAAAATCTTAAAGATCAAAGTAGGGAAAGAAACGGAAAAAGACTTTGACCGTATTCGAGCCATACGAGAGGCCATAGGATACGATGTCAAGATTCGCATTGATGCCAATCAAGGCTGGCAACCCTCAGAAGCTGTACGCATTTTAACAAGAATGGAAGATGCCGGGTTTGACATAGAACTTGTGGAACAACCGGTAAAAGCCCACGATTTAGGTGGCATGGCTTATGTTACAGCAAGCACCTATATTCCCGTTGTTGCAGATGAAAGCGCATGGAGTCCCGAAGACGCCTTAGAAATTCTGAAGCGCAAAGCGGCAGATATGATCAACATAAAATTAATGAAATGTGGCGGCCTTTCAAACGCCATAAAAATTATTGCTATCTCCGAAATATTTGGAGCAGAAGTCATGTTAGGAAGCATGTTAGAAGGTCAGATTAGCGCCAGTGCAGCTGTCCATCTCGCTCTCGCCAAAAGCAACATTACTCGTATCGATATAGATGGCCCCCTGCTTTGTTCTTCATTACTAGATGTTGGTGACGCCCGTTTCATAGGTCCTGAAATCGTTTTAGGAGAAGATGCCGGGCTGGGAATTACAAATGTACCCGGCACACAATGGAATTAAAAAAAGGAGGGCATTATTATGGAGCATGGAACATTGTTAGGTCTTATTCCTCTTCTTGTGTACATCGTATTATGCTTTAGTCGTTTCGGGCAGATTTTTGCTGTTTCTGTAGGTATCGTTGTGGCAGCAATCATAGGCCATCATGGGATTATGGACATTGCGCAAGGATTAAGAGGTGGGCTCGGTTCCTTTTTAGGGTATATAGGCCTTATTATTTTACTCGGCGGCGGATTGGGACAAGTATTAAAGAAAACAGGCGTTGTAAAAGAACTTGTCTATATGGTAACGCGGAGAATGAACGTAAACTCCCCTCAAAAGGCATTTTTAGTCACGATGACATGTTCTGTTTTCATCGTCAGCTTACTTGGAACATTGGCTGGCGGAAATGCTATTTTAGCTCCCATATTGATTCCTATCGCAGCCTCCGTTGGAGTCACACCTAATGCAATGGCAGTATTGCTTCACGGAGCAGGCGCTTCAGGCCTATTTCTTGGGCCCTTTACTCCTCCTATGGTTGCATTAATGGAGTTTACCGGACTTTCATATCCTCAGGTTTTGCTTAACGCAGGATTGCCAATATCTGTAATCATGTGGATCGTAACTTTCTTCTGGGCATCAAGAGTTCAGAAGAAAACAGCTGGTAAAAATCATTATTCCGAAGCTGACATGGAAAAAATTGATGCCAATGAACTGAGATCTACCCCTCATGTAAAACGAGCCACATTTGTTTTTCTTGTCACAATGCTCTGCACCGTAAGCTACGGAATCTATATAGAGGGCGGCTCTACATTTGTTGTTGCCGTCATGATTCTTGCTTCTCTTCTCACAGGCCTTGCTGGGCGTCTTCAGATTGTAGAGATCATTGATGCTATCTGTGAAGGCGCCAAGGGACTTATTTGGCTTTTCTTCTTCTTCGTATTGCTTGATCCTTTCATTAACTTCATTTCAGACACAGGTGCTTTCCAGGCTTTAGCCACAATGCTTGAGCCTCTGGTCAAACAGAGCGGAACTGTAGGCTTCATCGGCCTGTCCACCTTGGTTGGCATTTTTGGTGTTCCAGGAGCTGCCGTAGCTCAGGCAGAGGTTATAAATAAAATGTTCGGACCGCTGGTTGAATCACTCAACGTCCCCATGACGCTATGGGTTGTTGTTCTTCTGGTTGGATCTCAAATGACTTCTTTTGCCGTTCCAGAAGGAGATATGCAGGGGCAAATGGGACTTGCCAGATCTGACGATCTTAAGTCCGTACTATGTAACGGTTGGCTCATTGTTGTTTGCACCGTTATTTATGTTCTTATTCGAGCAATTATAGTGGCGATGTAAGATGAGCTGGAAAAAGCAAATAGAACAAGTTCTCATTTCAAAAGGGATGACCAATAAGGCTGGAATCATTATCAAAGATATTAAAAATGATGAAACTTTTTCTCTCAACGGAGAGCAATCGTTTCCCTCTGCCAGTCTCATTAAGCTTTCTATACTATGGACTCTTTTCTCCAAGGAGAACGCAGAGGAGTTATCTCTTAATGAAACCATTACATTAAAAGAAGCGGATAAAGTGGAAGGTGGTCTCCTTCATCTTTATAAAGAAGGGGCAAAACTTCGCCTTGAAGACCTTGCTCTTTTGATGATCGCAGTTAGCGACAATACGGCAACAAACCTTATTATAGATCGACTTGGCATTGATCAAATCAATAACGAAATCAAAAAGCTAGGGTTAAAAGGAACTATACTTGGACGAAAAATGTTAGATTTTGAGGCTAAAAAAGCAGGAAAAGATAACTACACGACACCAGAAGATATATCAAATCTTCTGGGAAAGATACTAACAAGCACATCTCTTCCCGTTTCACGTAGAAAGAGAATGTTGGAGATGCTCTCTGCTCAAAAGCTAAATATTAAACTTCCTTCTTTAGTTCCCTTCAATGACGTTGATGAAATTGAAGGCTTCCTCGCTCATAAGACGGGGGAACTACCTGGCTCAGAACATGATGCAGGAATTTTCTTCTACAATTCAGATCATCCCATTCTTGTCACTGTACTGACAAGGAACCTCTCAAACAGAGTAGCTGGAGTTGATCTATGCGCCCAAATAGGAGCCATTATTTTCGAACATTTTGGGAAAGGCTATTTCGACGCATAATAACAAGGGGCTGCAACAATGCAGCCCCTTGTCTCATAAGATAAAGCAACGTCGTTATTTTAGAGTCCTTCTCGATATTTCTTCAGTGCATCTTTATATGCAACCTGTATAGCCTTTTTAGACGAACCGAAGTATCGTGACTGAATTTCTTCTGTTATTTCTTGTTCATCTTGAAGCAAATAGCGTCCTACAAAAAGGTCTCGAATAAAACGGTGAGTAACATCAAGAGTAACAGAACTCTGACAATCCAGGATAAGAGATGATTCTCTTTCTACAATGAAAGAAATAAAGAAAGCATTAAATTGAAAAGTAATTGGGTTATCGCTTGTCGTTCGTGAGTTGCCTACAATGAGAACTGAATTGTCAGGATAATACTTTTCCATACGCTTCACCTACGAAATATATAGCACAAAATTATAGATAGTCAACAAATTTGACTATTTCTAGAAATTCATCCCCATAACCCGCATTAACCAAGCATAAGAATTCTTCATAAGATATGGGTTGAAGGCAAAAATAACATAAAAGCCCATTGCCATAATAGTATGTAGAATAGAAAAGAATCCTCGATACTCCTCTTTTCTGGCCACGACACCTAAAGCACCCTCGCAAATAAAGAAAGCGGAAAGATAATAAATCCATCCTTTCGTTTCTGGAAGCTGAGCAAAGCGCATAGCTCGAAGAACAGAATATGCCGACCACGCCGTTAAAACATACATCTGGGTAAAGAAAAGAACTATTCTTAAGAGAAAGGAAGTACCTTGAACATGAAGAGATCGCGTTTTACCACTTTTTTTGTTTTCCAAACCTTCAAGTAAATCGTAAACTGATAAAACTCTTGGAACAATATAGCGGCTGTACGAACTTGATAAAACCCAGGCCCAAAGAATAAACGGTAGAGCGAACTTGATATAAAGCACAGATGTTCCTCCTCCCCTAGAACCTTTATATTGCTTATTTATTTTACATCATCTTCGCAAAGCCGATACTAAATTAAGGGGTAAATCTGGGAGGTGATTTATATGGATGCCGTAAATGCTGTTCAAAGTGCAAAAGCACAGGAAGTTTGTCAAAACGTTATGATGGCAACGCAAGCATACACATTAAAGAGCGTCACGCAGCTTCAAGAAAAGATGATGGCCCAACTTTTTGAAAGTATGGGAATAGGGCAAAATTTGAATATTAAAGCATAACGTCTCTATCCAGAAACCCCTTGTAAAGATGGGGGATCCATATCCCCCATCTTTATTCATTATTATCAGTCTCTCTGTCAACGAGAGGTTTTGAATATGCTGTCTCAGAATCCCACGGGAAAAGAATCCACGTATCCTGGCTTACCTGTGTTATATAGGTATCAACGTAAAGACTTCCCTCCGGTTTGGCATATACTGTTGCAAAATACGCTTTGGGAAGCATTTTTCTTACAATCTGTGCTGTTTTTCCAGTATCCACAAGATCGTCAATAATAAGACAATTCTCCCCGTCACCCTGAATTTCTTTTAGTATACTGGTTTCTCCCTGTGTTCGAATTGTATAACTCGAAATACAAACCGTATCTACAAGACGAATGTTCAATTCTCTCGCAATAATAGCCGCAGGAATAAGGCCTCCACGAGCAATCCCTATTATTTTCGTCCATTTTCTTGATAGAAGTCTCCATGCAAGAGCTTTACAATCCCGATGAAGCTGATCCCAAGAAACCGGATACGTTTTATGATACCGCTCTTCACTTCCCATCGTTTAGTGCCTCCCTGAATAGAATAAAAAATGGTAAACTTTATATTACAAGTTTTTCTGAATTAGTGGAATTGCTTATTTCTTTTCTGTTACTTTCTCGTCTATCACTTTTTCCCTTTTCTTTTATCATAATCTTAGTATAATTGTTAACAATCATCTTTATTTTTGATAAGTTCTCACACCAAAAGAACGCTCAAGGAGGGCATGCATAATGAAGAAGAGTCTTGTTGTTTTGTTCGTAGCACTGAGTATCGCCCTCTGCGGAACAGCTTTTGCAGCTGAAGCTATTCCCGCAGAAAAAGTAAATCCTGGTTTTGTGTATATTGGTCCTGTAGGAGATGGCGGATGGACATATATGCATGATCAGGGACGATTAGAAATGGAAGAAGCGTTTCCTGGAGTAAAATCAAGCTTTGTCGAGTCTGTTCCAGAAGGCCCAGACTCTGCACGCGTAATGGAAACTTTCATTCGAAACGGCTCTAAAGTCATATTCGCCACATCATTTGGATATATGGACTTCGTACAAGACGTAGCCAAACGTTATCCCGATGTTGTGTTTATGCACTGTTCCGGTTATAAGAGAGCAGATAACGTAGGAATTTATTTCGGAAGAATGTATCAAGCTCGCTATCTTTCTGGTCTTGTTGCTGGAAAGATGACAAAGAACAATGTTATTGGCTTCGTTGCTGCTCATCCAATACCTGAAGTTGTACGTGGCATTAATGCATTTACACTAGGTGTTCGAAAAGCCAACCCGAAAGCAGAAGTCAAGGTCGTGTGGCTTTTCTCTTGGTTTGATCCGGGGAAAGAAAAGGAAGCAACGAAAGCCCTTATCGACTCTGGTGCCGACGTTATCGCTATGCATGCCGATAGCGGGGCAGCACCTCAGACAGCAGAAGAAGCTGGAGTATATGTTGTCGGTTATAATAACGACATGAGCCAATATGCACCGACCAAACATCTCACTGCACCAATTTGGGATTGGGGAATTGTATATAAACGTGTTATGGAACAAGTTACCACTGGAACCTGGAAATCAGAAGATATTTGGTGGGGACTTAAGGAAGGAATGGTAACTCTTTCTGGATACGGCAAAGATGTGCCAGAAGAAGTCAAAGGTCTTGTAGAAGAGGAAAAGGCTAAAATCATTTCTGGCGAATGGGATGTTTTCAATGGTCCTATTAAAGATCAAAGCGGTACAATAAAAGTTGAATCTGGACAATCGCTTTCAGATGCAGATAAGCTCTCCATGAACTGGTTCGTAGAAGGGGTTAAGGGAGATATGCCCAAATAGAAACCCCTAGAATATAGAGGGAGGGCGCATTTCGCGCCCTCTTTTTTTTGAAAGAGATCGCTGTGAAAGGAAACGTTGCCATGGAAAAAGTCATATCGGCTCCACCACTTATACATATGGAAAACATTACGAAAGAGTTTGCCGGTGTCGTGGCAAACCGTAACATCGATTTCGATGTAAAACGCGGAGAAGTGCACGCATTACTTGGCGAAAATGGCGCAGGAAAATCTACACTCATGAATATATTGTACGGCCTGTACCGCCCAGATAAAGGGCACGTGTGCATTGACGGTAAAAGCGTCTCTTTCTCTTCTCCTAAAGACGCTATTGCGTCTGGAATAGGTATGGTACATCAACATTTTATGCTCATCCCCAGTCAAACTGTCTGGGAAAACATGATATTGGGATTAGAGGGGCTTCCTCAAATTCTTCCACGCAAGGAAATTCACCAGAAAATTATAGATATCTCAGAACAATACGGTTTAGAAGTCGATCCTGACGCAAAAATATGGCAGCTTTCTATTGGGGAACAGCAGCGTGTTGCTATTTTACAAATGCTTTATCGTAGAGCGCGGGTTCTTATTCTTGATGAACCCACTGCAGTACTTACACCTCAAGAATCGCTTCATCTTTTCAAGACCATACGACAAATGACCGCAGAGGGACATGGCATTGTCTTTATTTCTCATAAACTTGATGAAGTTCTTTCTCTCTCAGACCGCATAACTATTCTTCGCAAAGGCGAAAAAACAGGAACTGTTCAAACTCAAAACACATCAAAAGAACAACTCGCCGAATTAATGATGGGAAGAAAAGTAACCTTCACTGTTGCTAGAAAGAGTATTGCCCCGGGAAAAGATATCTTGAAAACCGATAATATTACTGTTCTCGGGGAAAGAGGTCTCCCTACTGTAAAAAATATTTCTATTGCAGTGAAAGAACGGGAAATTTTGGGCCTTGCTGGAATTGCAGGAAACGGACAACAGGAACTTTGTGAAGCTCTGGCAGGGTTACGTCCTTTAAAAGAAGGTCGTATTTTTATCGAGAACGAAGAGATGACTCATCGTTCTCCAAAGCAATATATAGATCGAGGAATTCGATACATTCCCGCAGATCGCAAAGGAACGGGACTTGTTCCCAACATGGACGTAAAAGAAAATTCTATTTTGAAAAAGTACTGGAACAAACCTGTAGCCAAGGGGCCTATGATTGATTGGAAAGCGGTTTTCACTCATGCGATGAACCTTGTAAAAAAATATAGCGTGAGTACACCATCAATGGAAACTCCAGTAAAAAATCTTTCAGGAGGTAATCTTCAAAAGCTTATGCTTGGACGAGAGCTGTGCGATGCACCCAAAGCCCTTATTGCAGTTCACCCCACGTGGGGACTCGATGTTGCCGCTACCCACTTTGTGCGAGAGCAGCTTCTCGAAGAACGTGATCGCGGCGCAGCCATTTTTCTCGTATCTGAAGATTTGGAAGAGCTCCTTTCATTAAGTGACAGGCTCGCAGTTATATTCAAGGGGGAAATTATGGGTATACTCAATCACCCCGAAGAGGCCACTCCTGAATTGATTGGCCTCATGATGGCTGGAACTCCCCTCTCTTCTATAAAGAAAGGGGCAAAATAGCGATGAAATATTTAAAGGTTGAAAAACGTCTTGTTACACCAGTTTGGTTTTCTGGCGTCATTCCTATTTTTGCTATTATTTTGGCACTCCTGACAGGTGCCGTTTTTTTAAATTTTATGGGTGTCTCTCCTGTAAAAGCATATCTTTCAATGTTCAAAGCGTCCCTTGGTGATGCCTACGGCCTAACAGAAACAATTGTAAAGGCTATTCCCCTGGCCATGGCAGGTGTAGCCGTAGCTCTTTCGTTTAAAATGCTTATCTGGAATATTGGCGCAGAGGGACAAATCTTTATGGGATCTCTGGCTACGGCTGCGGCTGTTCGCTATTTTTTTGTCGATCAGCCCTTCATTATGTTCTGGATCATGTTTATCTCAGCCTCAGTTGCAGGTGGACTCTGGGCCGCTTTTGCTGGCTATCTGAAAGCGCGTTGGAATGTCAATGAAATAATCACAACCCTCATGCTCAACTACATTGCACTCCATCTCATTGATTTCTTTGTTTACGGCCCCTGGAGAGATCCCGCCAGTCTTGGTTTCCCAATGACAGCACCCTTTCCAGATGCCGCCAGATTGCCTCTTTTCGGCGATACACGTATTCATCTTGGTCTGTTTATTGCCATCTTTCTCGCGATCTTTTTCTGGGCTCTTCTCAAATGGACACGATGGGGATATGAGATTCGAGTCATTGGAGAAAATCCTCGCGCCGCGACTTTTGCCGGAATAAACTATTTACGCAATGCAGTCATCATCATGTTTATATCGGGAGCAATTGCAGGTCTTGCCGGAATGTGTGAAATTGCAGGATTACAAGGTCGTCTTCAGCATGCAGCTTCTGCTGGATACGGTTATACGGCTATTATTGTCGCTTGGCTAGGGCGTCTCAATCCTTTAGCCGTCCTCTTTGTTGCTTTTATTATAGGATCTCTTCTGGTAGGAGGAGATACGTTGCAAATTGTTATGCGCTTGCCTCTGTCTAGTATTCTAGTGCTTCAGGGCCTGCTTCTCTTCTTTGTTCTTGGAGGAGAATTTTTCAGAAGATATCGTATTCGTTTTATCAAGAGGGGAGATAACTAGCTATGGAAATTCTTATTCCTATTCTTGCTGCTGCCGTAAGAAGCGGTACGCCAATCCTCTATGCTACATTAGGAGAAATTATTACAGAAAAAGCAGGCATCTTGAACCTCGGTCTTGAAGGAATAATGCTTGTTGGCGCCTACACGGGATTTTCCGTCACATATAAGACAGGAAACCCGTGGATCGGTGTAATAGCAGCTTTTATCATTGGAACTATGATGGCTACTATACACGCCTTTATTTCAATCACATTAAAGGGGAACCAGGTAGTCAGCGGATTAGCTTTGACTATGTTTGGAACAGGAGCAAGCTCTCTATTAGGTCGATCATATATTGGCTTTACTATTAAGGGACTCAATAAAATTCCATTACCCCTTCTTTCAGATATTCCTATTCTAGGGCCGGTTTTATTCAATAATGATGCCCTTATCTATGTTTCATTTGTATTGGTCGTTATCTTATATATGTTTTTTGTCCGCACTCGAAATGGTCTTTATCTTCGTGCTGTAGGGGATAATCCACGAGCAGCAGATGCCATGGGAATAAACGTAGACAGAACTCGCTATATCTACACCCTTATTGGAGGAGGAATTGTAGCAATAGGTGGAGCCTATATGTCTATCGCCTACACCAAGATGTGGGCAGAACTTATGACAGCTGGTCGTGGCTGGATTGCCGTAGCCCTCGTCATTTTTGCTATTTGGAATCCTTTCCGGGCTGCATTGGGAGCGTACCTTTTCGGAGGTGTAGAGGCGTTTCAACTTCGCCTTCAGGCGGCAGGAACAAGCATTCCAACCCCTCTTCTCATGATGTTGCCTTATATTTTGACTATTTCAGTTCTTTTTTTCATTTCGGTGAGCCAAGGGAAGGGTATCCTTTTTGGAGCCCCGTCTTCTCTCGGTCAGCCATTTTTTAGAGAAGAAAGAGATTAGAGAGTACGAGGGGGTCTGCTCATGAGCTTTTTTATTGGCGATATTCCAGCATCAGGAAGTATTGTAAACTGCGCTGCCGTTATTGTAGGTAGTTCTATTGGTTTGCTTTTTAGATCAAAGCTACCTCAACGTTTTATAGATATGGCCTTCCAAGTGTTGGGGCTTTTTACGCTGTTTCTTGGATTTTTAATGGCACAAAAAACATCCAATTTCCTTATTCTTATCTTCAGTATGGTTGGAGGAGCCATCATTGGTGAAGCCCTCGATCTTGACGGTCGTTTTGCCCGTTTTTCTGATGGAATCAGCCAAAAATTCAAATCGAGCGGCCCAACCTTTGCCGAAGGATTTCTCACCGCAACCCTTCTTTTCTGCATGGGATCTATGGCTATCCTCGGCGCTATAGAAGAAGGACTGGGAAATTACCCGAATCTGCTTATAGCAAAGTCGCTTCTTGATGGGATTTCCTCCCTTGCCTTAGCAACATCCTTGGGCGGAGGCGTGCTAATCGCAGCCTTTCCTGTTCTTCTTTACCAGGGAAGTATTACTCTTCTTGCCAGCACGTTACAACCTATTCTTTCTGAGGGCGTCATAAACGAAATTTCAGCAGCAGGGGGACTTATGCTTATCGCCCTTGGCCTCTCCATTCTTGAAATCAAACGCTTCAGAGTAACAAATATGCTGCCAGCCCTTATCCTTGCAGGGATTCTGGCTTCTTATTTTGTACACTAATTAAAGGAACGCCAACGCATCCAGGGCTGGGTCATTCCATAAAAAGCTATCTTTTGGTTAGAAAAGTATGCCCAGTTCTGGTTGCCATAATCATAGTGCCACCACTCTTCCGGATAGTTTGTAAACCCCGCCTCTTTCATGCAATGATATAAAAGACGGCGATTTTGTAAGGCAGTAAACCCCTTCTCATCAAGAGTTCCCCTTTGTATCATGACATTTTCGTAGTAACACGTAGCAGAACGAGGAGATGTTTCATCAAAGTTACTCCCCATATACAAAAGGCACCCTTCATCATCGACAATGCCAAGATCTACAGCCCCTCCTGTTAGATGGGGAGATGGTTTTCTCGGATCAACTGATGGCAAGGCCACGTACTGCGACACGAGTTTTGACAATTCTGTTTCGGTCATTTCGTTATGTAATTGTTTTATTTCTTCGTAATAGCTGTCATAAAGATGCTTCTGTATACTCAAAGACCGCCAACCATCAAAAATGACGAACTTAAATCCTGAAGGCAGCATGGCAACAGCCTCTCTTAAACGGAAAAAGGCACTCTCCCGAATAAAACACTCTGAAAGAGCATCAGGAACAGACTGGACGTAATATTGGGATCGAACAAGAATACGTTCTGGATAGAGGCTTAATGGAACAAGTTCTTCTCCGCTCTCTTCGATAGGGATACTTTGAATTTTTTCCCAAATCCAAACGGACGGAGAAGAAATAGGCGTTCCATATATATCCATTATGAATTCATCCCTCCTCCTTTACGACAAGTTCAATAGCCTTGGAATAGCTGTAGTTATGGGAGGAAAAGATATTATAAGAAAAAGCACAAGAAGGGCTACACCGATGAAAGGCCATATATACTTAAACACATCGCCTAACTTCACTCCTCCTACAGCTGCAACAATATAATTACACGCCCCCATTGGAGGCGTTATTAAAGCTATAGTCACATTAAGTGTCATGACAACACCAAAGTGAAGAGGATCGATGCCAGCCTTTTGGGCTAAAGGCGCAAAAATAGGAGTAAGCAGCGTCAACGTAGACACCTCTTCCATAAACATTCCAACAGGGAAAATAATTGCTGAAAGTAAAAGCATGAGAAGCCACGGACTCTCTATAAGCCCCGATTGTGTAATAAATCGTGCAAAATGCTGGGGGATTTGTTCCCATTTCAATATCCAGCCTATAACAGTGGCAGCTCCCATAATGAGGAAAATAGAGCTTGTAAGCCTCACTGTTTCATAAATGGTCTCACCCAAAATTCTGGCTGTCAGCTTTCTGGTATAAAAGAAACCTGCCAAAAGGCAGTAGGCAACTCCTAATGCGCCAGATTCCGTAGGAGTCACGATACCCGTTACAATACCTCCGATAATAATAAGAGGCGCAATGAGACCGACAAGGGAACGACGAAGAATCTCTTTGGCATTCTTGCGAACCTCGTTAAAGTCTGAAACTGCCATCTGATGTCGACGTGAGTAAAAATAATTCATCACCATAAAAGCCCCGCCAAGAACAATGCCGGGGAGAATTCCTGCTGCAAAAAGTCCCCCAATAGATGTATTGGTCATTGTGGCATAAATAATCATAAAAATACTCGGAGGTATAATAGGCCCAATGAGAGAGCTACTTGCTGTCAATCCCGCTGAATAGGCAGGAGAAAACCCATCCTTAACCATGGCAGGAATCAAAATAGAGCCAAGAGCAGAAGCATCTGCTGCCGCCGAACCATTGACTCCAGCTAAAATAATTCCACCAACGACATTGACATAGCCTAGGCCACCTCGCACAGAACCAACAATAAGACGACTAAAATCGAGAAGGCGATCTGTAAGTCCGGATCGGTTCATAAGAATCCCCGTCCATATGAAAAAAGGAATTGCCATAAGAGAAAAGATATCCATTCCTCCATAAAACTGCTGCGCTATTACTCGCAATAATGAATAATCACCAAGCAAGACTATTCCTAAAAACGAGGTCGTTAAAAGGGATAGATAAAGAGGAATGCCAAAAATCATCATGGCAAAAAAAACAATAAGCATAATAAAAACCATTACAACCGCTCCTCCTGCTTAAAGAAAGATCGAACAAATAGAAGAATGACTTCCGATAACAACAATGCAAAACCCACAGGAACAGAGAGAAGAGGAATTGTCTTAGGTATATTGAGAGCCAGAGTCTTCATCTTCCACATATTCAAGGCATTGACAGTTCCCAAATAGGTAACAAGAGAAAGAATCCCAACGGTGATAAAGAATTTTATCCAGAGAATACACCTTTGGATATGTCGAGAAAGCTTTGGCGTTACAAAGTCTATAACCATATGATCGCCATGACAAAGGGCTCCAGTCGCTCCCAACATTACAAGCCATACAAGGGAAAAACGAGCTACTTCTTCAGTCCATACAATAGAGCTTTTCAAGACATAACGCATAAAAATTCCTAACAAAATATCGGCGACATTAATAACGAGAAGCGCCCCAGCACTCCAGGCGCTGAGACGCTCAAAGAAATATATTAACTGATTCAGAGAAACAGCGGCTTTCGACCTTTCTCTCATATCATCAACCTTCAATTCCATTCATTATTTACTTGCTGCTGCATTGGCATTCTTGGCACATTCTAAAGCCAGGTCAAGCCACTCCTTGCTTACTTTAGTTTTCAACCACTCATGATAAGCTGGTAAAGCTTTTTCACGAAATGCGTTCATCTCTTCCTCATTTGGCGTATAAACCTGCATTCCATGATCTGAAAGGAATTGAACATCCTTTGAATCTTGTGCCTCAACAGCCTCTCTATTCATGGCATTTGCCTTTTTTGCAGCTTCTAGAACAATATGCTGATTTTCTTCTGACAAAGAATCAAAAAGATCACCATTAATAACAAGGAATTGATCAGAATACTGAATATTAGCTAATGTAAGGTGCTTCTGCACTTCGTACAAACTTCCCATTTTTATGTACATGGCGGGGTTCATCTGACCATCAACAACTCCTGTTTTTAAAGCCATATAGAGCTCCGTCCATGGGATGGGCGTTCCACTGGCACCGAAAGCTTTGTAGAGAGTGATCTGGCCTTCGTCCATTCCCCGAAACTTCAATCCTTCAAAATCCTGAGGAGAGCGAATTCCTCTCTTTGAATTAGTAAAAGCTAGGAATCCCCCTTCTTCTATAGCTTCAAGCAAAACAGCACCTGTTCTTTTTTTGAATTCCTCTTGTGCCTGTTTCCAAAAGCGACTCTGATCAAAAAAGATATGGGCAGCTTTATAAGAATTGAACATAAAGGGAACAGCGGTGGCATATATTTCGGGGAAGAGGGGTGCTATCCCTCCAAAAGAAGCGATATTGATGATTGGCTGGTTCATTCCCTCTCGAGCAAGAAGCTCCATTCGCTCTTCTTCGTTACCTAACTGGCTATCAGGATAAAGAGAAATCTTAAGTGATCCAGCGCTCTCTTCTTCAACCATTTTTTTAAAGTTTGTGGCAAATAAGTGTACTGCATTATTCTCTATGTCTGCAGGGCCGTTGTATGACATTTTTATTTCCTGAGCCCATGCCGGCAAAGAAAGACAAAGAATCAAAAGACAAACAGCAATAACGTGAAGAAATTTCACCTTCCCACGCAACATTCTTATCACTCTCCCCATAAATTGTCGTTTCTTTTCCAAATAATTGTACATTTAAAAGATAGGTCCTTCAACTATTCGCGAATCTGTCCATCACCATAGATAATAAATTTCGTTGAGGTTAGTTGCTCTACGCCCATAGGACCTCTCGCATGAAGTTTTTGTGTGCTAATGCCAATTTCTGCTCCGAAACCAAAAACTCCGCCATCAGTAAAGCGCGTCGAGGCATTGACATACACGGCAGCAGAATCAACTGCTCCCAGAAATTTCTGCGCATTGCTATAACTTTCGGTCAAAATGGCATCGCTATGTCCAGTACCATATGTTGCAATATGCTCAATAGCTTCATCAATACTTTCCACAACCTTTACAGCAAGAATAAGGTCGTTATACTCTGTCGCCCAATCCTCCTCTGTTGCGGAAATTGCACGCGAGTCTAGTTTGCATATAGCCTCATCCCCCCGTATTTCCACATTCTTCTCGTGGAGAGCTGCCGCAACTAGGGGAACAAAACGAGATGCAACATTGGCATGGATCAGCAAGGTTTCTACTGTATTACATGTAGATGGACGCTGGGTCTTCGCATTTATAACAATGGGGATAGCTTTCTCAAAATCAGCTGTTTCATCAATAAAAATATGACAATTGCCCATACCCGTCATAATAAAGGGGACCGTCGCATTTTCCTGCACAACTTTCTTTAAGCCTTTTCCACCACGTGGGATAAGCACGTCAAGATATTCATTCAATCGCATCAATTCCATTGTCGCTTCTCGATCAGGACTATCTATAAGATTAATAGCTCCTTGCGGAATTCCAGCCTTTACGGCAGCATCAGATATTATCTGAGCAATAATTCTGTTCGAATGAAGAGCCTCTTTTCCCCCGCGAAGAATCACACTGTTGCCAGCCTTAAGACAAAGCCCTGCAGCATCCGCCGTTACATTGGGACGAGATTCATAGATTATGCCTATCACCCCCAAAGGAACACGAACCCGACCTACACGAATTCCACTCTGTGCTGTCCACATCCCCAAGACTTCACCTATCGGGTCATGGAAGGCCGCTATTTCTTCAAGCCCCACAGCCATGGCTTCCACGCGCTTTTCATTGAGTGTTAGACGTTCGAGAAGAGCATAAGAAAGCCCAGCTTGACGCCCCTCTTCCAAATCCTTCTTATTTGCACATAATATCTCGCTGCAATGATCTCGAAGGGCTCCAGCCATGGCACATAATGCTTTATTTTTTTCTTCAGATGAAGCTGTTGCCAAAAAACGGGATGCTTTTTTAGCCTTTTTACCCATATCCCGAACATATTCAGACATCTTCTTCAATACTATTCCTCCTCCACTCTAGATCAAAGCTAAATTATTACGATGAACAATCTCGTCATAATCGGTATTTCCAAGAAGAGCTTCTATTTCATCAGTATGATGGCCGGCAATAATAGCAATTTCATCGGAGGAAAAATTAACCATTCCCCGAGCTATTTCCACTTTGCTACCATCAAAAATTGATACGACTTCACCTCGCGAAAAATTCCCCTCCACTGCAACAACACCTGATGGCAGGAGGCTTTTCCCTCTATTGCGAACTGCTTCAGCAGCGCCATCATCAACAACAATTCGTCCATGGGGAGTACTTCCGAAAGCAATCCACTGTTTTCGAGCCTGAACAGGCTCCCCAGAAGGAAGGAAAAGCGTTCCCAAATTTTCCCCATCCAAAAGACGACGTAAGATATTCGGCTCTTTATTATTTGCAATAATCATGGGGATACCTGAGGTCATAACAATTCGTGCTGCTGCGAGCTTAGTAAACATACCTCCACTGGAATGCTTGCTTCCCTTCGTACGGGAATGAGCCAATAATTCCTGAGAGACCTCCTCCACAACAGGAAGCAGGTGGGCCTCAGGATTGATTCTTGGATCATCGCTGAAAAGCCCATCTATATCAGAAAGGATAATTAAAAGATCTGCATCGATAAGACACGACACCATTGCTGAAAGAGTATCATTATCTCCAAATTTTATTTCGTCTACAGCGACAGTATCATTCTCATTAATAATGGGGACAACGGCAAAATCAAAGAGGGTCAATAAAGTGTGTCGAGCATTCAAATAGCGAAGACGATTAGAGAAGACGTCACGAGTCAACAAAACCTGAGCCACTGTCTTGCCGTATTCTGAAAAGAATTTTTCATACATGTGAACAAGCCGTCCCTGCCCGATAGCGGCAAGAGCCTGCTTCTCCGGCAAGGTTTTAGGCCTGTCTGGAAAATTGATTTTACCCACGCCAGCTCCAACCGCTCCCGAACTGATGAGACAAACGTCACGCCCGCTACTTTGCAAGTCTGAAATCTCCCTCGCTAAAGTCTCCATGCGAAGTAGATTTATTTTCCCCGTCGAGTGGGTTACAGTACTCGTTCCAACTTTTATAACAACACGTTTACACGACTTTAAACGTTCTCTTTGTACCATTCTTGATTCACCCTCCGCACAACTCTCCAAATTAACGATTACGTACAAGTGTAACACTTGATATAACTATAATTTATAGAACAAAAATTTAAATGTTTAAAGTCTCATATTAAGTAAATCTCCAACCGCTTTATATGCGGGGGTTTCAAAGATTAAAGGATCAAAAAGAGACGCATATACATTTTGTACCTTCCATAAATTAATATCCCAATGGTGACGACGAACAAACTCCAGCATTCTTTCCACCTTGGCCAATGAAGAAAATTGCAATTCCCTATCTGTCTGCTCAGCAAGATAGATCATTTCTCGCTCAAGACGCCCTCGAATATGGTGTTGCAACTCTGCCTCATTAATATCAACTCTCCACGAATGTGCTTGTGTAAGTCGCCTTTCTATTTGTTCCAAATCGGGATCGCCATCCCAAATAACTCTTTTGAGTTCTCCGTTCAAGACAACTTCAGCAGCACTCAGAAGCACGTCAGGCAAAGGCATTCGTATTAATCCCATAAAAGCAAGGAGGCTATCGTAATCACGAATAACACTCTTCAAATAATTTTCTATACGAGTAACATCTCTATCAATAATAGAGTGCATAATTCGCCGCTGTCCATCTTTAAAAAGATGTCGAAGTGAATAAGTGCGATGCCCGAAGAGTTCTACGAAAAATTTCTCTGTTTCTTGAGGAAATTTCTCTTGAAGAGATTCTTGCCATTGGAGCATGTCTTCCTGCCTCGCCGAAGCTCGAACGCCGCAAAGGACGTCGTGTCCTCCCCTATGGAATGCTGCGAAAAAGATTCTCTGTTTCTCACCTGTCACCATATGTAAAAGAGTGGCAACACCCAAAGAGAGACGTTCTCCTTTTTCTTTAAGAAGAACCTTCTTCTCGGCTTGTATTTGATAATTATAAAGAGAAAAAATATCTTCTTCCGCAACATCTTCTTCAAAAAGCGTCTTTACAGCATAATGGGCCGCAACTCGGAAAAAGTCAACATAAAAAGGAACCACAAAAATTTCAAAAATGACGCCACCATTTTTAAACTCTCGTACGTTACTTGGAGCTTTTTCGAGCAAAGACATAAAGTTGTTTTTTATACCTTTACCTGACAATTCTTCAAGCAACGATAGAGCATGATATGCATATAAAAGAACTTGAAGAGCCTCTATACCAGATATTTCATCGAAAAACCAACCACAGCTCGTATACATAAACATAGCGCTACGTTCCATCTCCAAAAGCTTTAACGCCCGTATTTGCTCTTCTGAAGAGAGCTCCCTTGGAGAAACAGCAGAGAAAAATTCTTGGCGAGATCCAGTTGAATTGCCCAGTAGACATTGCACATAGACATTTCTCGCCTGCCATGGGTCCGTAAAGAGAGAAGATGCGTCTTTTTCATAAAATTCATCTATTTTTTGCCGCAACCAATCCAAAGATTCTCTCAGCGGCTGCCTCCACTTCTGATGCCATCCTGGATGTAATCCACTATTACAGCCGCAATCCTCTTTCCATCGTTTTATGCCATGAACACAGCTCCATGATGTTTCGTCACGAATTTGTACTTCATATTGAGGCGGAAAGTTATCAAGATATTCTCCATATATGGTAAGTCGTGTATCTTCTCTTTGTTCCATGTAGTTCAAACACCAGGCAAGAGCCATATCTCCATATTTATGGTGATGGCCAAAGGTCTCCCCATCAGTAGCAACATGAGCAAGAGGTGCTTTTTCTTTCACTCTCTCTATTGACGAAAGAAATCTTTGAGCTAAAAGCTGGCCATTCTGTAAGAGGGAACCAAATGCAATGTCTCTTGCTAAAAAATCGTCGTAGAAAAAGAGAGCAATACTTCTTCCCGACGGAAGATGGCATAAATATGGATGCCATGTTTCAATAGGTTTTTGGCTAGTATCATGCCAATTCGTTTCGATTATACTTTTCCATCTTTTAGCCTGATGAGGGGCCAAAAGAGTAAATCGAATACCCTCAGCTGCCAGAACATCCAGAGTTTCCACATCAATAGCCGTTTCAGGAAGCCACATTCCCTCTGGGAAACGTCCAAAACGAGACGTAAAATCCTGAATACCCCAAACTACTTGAGTTACTTTATCTTTCATGGAGGCCAAAGGCATTATCATGTGGTTGTAAACTTGAGCAAGCGCAGGACCATGATTGGAAAATCTTTCTCTTCCTCTACGGTCTGCTTCTAGCAATCCTTCATATGTGTCATGGTCGTGTCGTTCCATCCACTGTAGTAAAGTAGGCCCTACATTAAAACTCATTCGCTCATAGTTCGAGATAATTTTAATTATTTTGCCGTCTTTGCCTAGAATTCTGGCAACCCTGTTCGGAGCATAACATTCGGCAGATATCCGTTCATTCCAATCATGCCAAGGAGCTGCTGACTCTTGCAACTCAATATCGCCAAGCCACGGATTTTCTCGTGGCGGTTGATAAAAATGTCCATGTACACATATATTTTTCATTTCACTCTTCCTCTTTTCTGAAGAAAAGAGCTCCAAAAGCAGGAAGAGTCAAAGAGAGGAAAGCGGAGTGTTCTTTCCAACGTTCAGGAATGGCTTCCTTTCCGCCGAAATTTCCCTCTCCTCTTCCTCCATACATTTCTCCATCGCTGTTAAGGAGCTCTCGCCAATATCCAGCAACAGGAACTCCGACACGATAGTTATAACGAACAACAGGAGTAAAGTTAAAAATGGCCAAAATCATATTCTCTTCTTCATCTTTCCGAATAAAGCCGACAATGCTTGCGCTGCTATCAGAACATGCAATCCATTGAAAACCTTGCTGTTTAAAATCATTAACATGCAATGCTTTTTCGCTAACATATATCTTATTGATATCATGCACCCATCGCTGAACTCCCTTATGAAAAGGCAAATCCAAAAGAGACCAATCTAAGGATTCCTCATGACTCCATTCTCTCCTTTGCGCAAAGTCATCTCCCATAAAAATTAATTTCTTCCCTGGATGGGCATACATATATCCCAAAAGCAAACGTAGCTGCGAAAATTTTTCTTCGAGATTTCCAGGCATTTTTTCAAGCAACGATCTTTTTCCGTAGACAACTTCATCATGAGAAAAGGGAAGAATATAATTTTCAGAGAAGGCATACATCAGGCTAAAGGTCAGGTCATTTTGATGGTATTGTCTATAAAAGGGATCTTTCTTCATATATTCCAAAATATCGTGCATCCAGCCCATATTCCACTTCATTCCGAAACCCAATCCTCCTGCATAGGGTGGACGAGTTACAAGAGGCCATGCCGTAGATTCTTCAGCAATAGTCAAAGTGTCAGGGAAATAGAGATAAATTGCTTCATTAAGACGACGTAAAAAGGAGACAGCCTCCATATTTTCACGCCCCCCATATTGGTTGGGAATCCACTCTCCGTCATTTTTCGCATAATCGAGATAGAGCATAGAGGCAACGCCATCGAGACGAAGTCCATCTACATGGTAATAATCAATCCAGAAAAGAGCGCTGTTAATGAGAAATTCCTGCACTTCAGTTCGACCGTAGTTAAAAATATAGCTTCTCCACTCTGGATGAATTTTCTGTCGAGGGTCTGAATGTTCATATAAAGATGTTCCATCAAAATAGGCAAGACCATGAGCATCGGAAGGAAAATGAGAAGGAACCCAGTCGAGAAAAACAGCAATATCGGCCCTGTGCAGCATGTCTATAAGAAACATAAGATCTTGTGGAGCTCCATAACGCCTCGTGGGAGCGAAAAAACCCGTTACCTGATAGCCCCAGGATCCATAAAAAGGATGTTCCATAACAGGCATAAGCTCCACAGCCGTAAATCCCATTTTTTTTACGTAAGCAACCAAAGGATCTGCAATATCTCTATACGAAAACCACTCTCCTTTTTTTCTCATCCAAGAACCTAAATGGACTTCGTATAAAGAAAGGGGGGAAGAAAACCAATTGATTGTTTTTCTTTTCTCCAGCCACTCAGTATCTTCCCATTCGTAATTGAGGGATGTAATAACTGATGCCGTTTTAGGAGGCTTTTCACACATAAAGGCAAAGGGATCTCCCTTATCAAAAATTTCTCCTTTCTTCGAACGGATATGATATTTATAAAAATCACCACAAGAAGCAGAAAAGACTACCCCTTCCCAAATGCCACTTTCATCCCATCTATTAGAGAGATGATCTGCCTCAGGATTCCAATTATTAAAATCTCCAATGACAGAAACTTCAGCAGCATTAGGAGCCCATACTGCAAAATATACCCCCTCGACACCATCTATAGACACGACGTGAGCTCCCATTTTTGTATAGAGTTTCAAATGGGTACCCTCTTTGAAAAGATAAGTATCAATATCTGAAAAAAGGGATAATGGTAAATCTTTGCCGCTCATAATTGTCCCCCTTGCAAAATAAATAAAATTATTTTTTAAATTATAACAATCTCTACCCTCTGTGGTGTAGAATGTCAATACTTAGAAAAAGAGAGAGGAGGGAAAATATGACAAGACATGGTGGAATTTTGCTGCCAGTTTTTTCTCTTCCATCTCCATGGGGCATTGGCGATGTGGGATCTCGTGCCAGGAACTTCGTAGATTGGCTTGCCCAGGCAGGCCAACACTATTGGCAAATGCTGCCCCTGACACATACAAAAGAAATCTTCGGGAATTCTCCTTATAGCAGTCTCTCTGCCTTCGCATGTTCTCCCCTACTTGCAAGCATTGAAGATTTAATTGATGAAGGTTTGATCTACCCCAATGAAATTCCCCTCTTCAATGAAGAAAAGGTCGGCAAGGTGCACTATGGTCTGGCTGAAAAGCTGAAAATGCCTCTTTTGGAGAAAGCCTTTCAGCGCTTTATCCAACGGGCTAACATGGATCCCCTTTATCTTTTTTGGGAAGAACAGCGATGGTGGCTTAACGATTTTGCCCTTTTTATGGCTATTCGCCATAGAATAGAAGATGATCGATGGAACTTATGGCCAGCTTCCATCAGACAAAGAGAGAAGCAAACTTTAGATACGATCAGATCAGAAGAAAAAGAGTATATCCTTTTTACCGTATTTGTTCAGTATGTCGTATTTTCTCAATTTCAAAAATTACGTTCCTACTGTCGTTCCCGAAATGTTGAACTCATTGGAGATCTTCCCATATACGTAAGTTTTGAAAGTGCAGATGTATGGGGTTGTCCTGAAATGTTTCAACTGAATGCTGATATGACTCCCATCGCCGTATCAGGAGTTCCACCTGATTATTTCAGTTCTACGGGACAACGATGGGGGAATCCTCTATATCGATGGGATTACGCTCAAGATAATTCTTTTCATTGGTGGATAAAACGACTCGAACATGCGTTGCACTTTTTCGATCTGGTCCGCTTCGATCACTTTAGAGGATTTCTTGCCTACTGGAGTATCCCATATGAAGAGAAAACTGCTGTAAAGGGACATTGGGAAGAAGGCCCGAACGACAACTTTTTTTCCGCAATAAAAGAGAAATTCTCAACTATGCCCTTCATTGCCGAAAACCTGGGAATTATTACCCCTGACGTAACTGAAGCCATGAAAAGATACGATCTACCCGGGATGCTCGTTTTACTCTTTGCCTTTGATGAATCGATGCCTCGTAACCCATATATTCTGCATAATCATACTCCCAACAACTTCATATATACGGGAACACACGATAATAATACTGTAAAAGGTTGGTTTGACGAAGACTCCACCACCCAAGAAAAAGAAAGGCTAAGCACCTATACCAATACGCCTCTCAATCGCAACAACGTAACAACCGTTCTTACCCGGCTCGCCCTCATGTCTGTAGCTGACACAGCAATTATTCCTCTTCAGGATTATCTCAATCTGGGGAGCGAAGGAAGAATCAATACTCCATCAACAATAGAAGGGAACTGGCAATGGATGTTAACGGGAAAAGAATTAACAGATTCTCTGGCTGCATCTCTTCATTCCCTCATGACCGTTTATGGAAGGATATAAAGAAAGAAGGTGATGACCAATGCAGTTTCAGCCTCAAAAAAATTTAGGAAAATCTATACAGGATCTCCTTGAGCAAGATCCCTCCTTTCGAACTGTGGCGTATTTCTCCATGGAAATAGGAATAAAAACATCTATCCCCACATACGCCGGTGGTTTAGGTATTCTCGCCGGAGATATATTAAAAAGCGCTGCAGATATGGGAGTTCCCATGGTTGGAATCACTTTGCTCTATCGAAGAGGGTATTTTGAACAAGAATTTAATAATGAACAATGGCAAACAGAAAAACCTGTTCTTTGGCATCCTGAACAGGAACTTACGCCCCTCCACAATAAAGTTTCTATTAAAATTCAAAATCGGGATGTCAACATACAGACGTGGCTCTACGAAATTGCAGGTTCATCCGGATACTCTATCCCAATATACTTTCTTGATACTGATATAGAGTCAAATCATCCGGAAGATCGTCAACTCTCATGGTATCTTTACGGTGGGGAAACCCTCTACCGCCTATGCCAAGAAATAGTTCTTGGTGTAGGTGGACTTCGAATGTTGCGAGATTTAGGCTACAACAACATAGAAACATTCCATCTCAACGAAGGGCACGCCGGCTTCCTCTCTTTGGAACTCATGAGAGAAATGGGATATTACGATCCGGCAAAAGTCAGAGAACACGTTGTTTTTACAACTCATACCCCTGTAGCAGCAGGGCACGATTTTTTTAAATACGAGCTCATTGAAAAGGTTATGTCTTCAGATGCTTTAACAACACTTAAGAGAATGATTCCTTCAGAGGGCGTCTCTATGACCGAATTAGGCCTTCGATATAGTCGATTTGTAAATGGAGTCTCAAAAAAGCACGCAGAAATAAGCCGTAAACTTTTCAATGCGCCTACAATTCAAAGTGTCACCAATGGAATACATCCTACAACATGGGTCAGTCCTGGGATGAGAAAGCTTCTTTCTCGTCACATTCCGGGTTGGGAAAATGATCCAGGTCGTCTTGTCCAAGCTCTGACTCTTCCCTCTGACGAACTCTGGTCTGTACATCAAGCATCTAAAATGCGACTTCTTGCATATATTCTCGAAGAAACGGGAGTATCTCTCAAATCTGACATTTTAACAATCGGTTTCGCACGTCGAGCTGCTACATATAAACGAGCTGACCTCATTTTTTCTAATCTAAAAAAACTCATAGAGATAGGAACAGGTAAAATTCAGCTTATTTTTTCCGGTAAAGCCCATCCTAAAGACGATGGGGGCAAAGCCCTTATACAAAGAATAATGAATACGTCAAATAAAATCAAAGACTCTATACTCATGGTTTACCTTCCAAATCACACAATGGAGCTTGGTCGTCTTATTACCCAAGGAGTAGATATTTGGCTCAACACTCCACTTCGTCCAAGAGAAGCTTCAGGTACAAGCGGAATGAAGTGTGCTTTAAATGGGGTCATGAATTTTTCTGTTCTTGATGGTTGGTGGATTGAAGGCTGGATAGAAGACGTTACAGGCTGGGCCATTGGCCCAACGCCCAGCGATACAGATCTTCATGCCTATGACGAATCGAAAGACGCCATAGATCTTTACGAAAAACTCGAAAAGAAAATTATCCCTGCCTATTATTCAGATCGGGAGCATTGGATAAGAATGATGAAAAATGCAATCGCGCTGAATGGCAGCTATTTCCATACTCATAGAGTTATAAAAGAGTATTGTGAAAAAGCCTATGGGATTTCATTTCGTGGAATATAAGGAGGTGCTACTTTTATGAAAATTTTGCATGTAGCCAGTGAAGTAGCACCTCTTTCAAAAGTTGGAGGTCTCGGCGATGTTGCCGGTTCTCTTCCCAAAGCTCTCCACAGGCTCGGAGCTGATGTAAGAATCATAACTCCGGCATGGCCTGGCGTTCTCGACAAAGCTCGTGAAGAAGGGAAAAAGATTACTCGCCTTCCTCCTCTTATTCATGTCGCGTTACAGTGGCATGTCATTAGCGCTAAAGTATGGAAAACGATAATAGAAGATGTTCCTATTTATATTATTGAAAATAACTCGCTCTTTGAGAAAATACCTATTTATCCAGATGAACTCACTGTTGAAAGCTCTCTCCCATTTGCTTTCTTTTCTCTTGCTGCTCTTGAACTCGAACAAAAGAGCCGTTGGGATCCCGATATTATCCATTGCCATGACTGGCCTTCGGCCCTCGTCCCTATTAGTTTTAGGTGGCATAAATTTTATCGTACCCAAAAGCCCTATCCTCTAACTGTATTGACCATACACAACATTGCCCATCAGGGAGTGCTTCCTTTTCACGTACTTGAAGAGTGGGGAATCGATACACAGTCATTCTCCATTGATGGTCTTGAATTTTACGGGCATGTCAACCTTCTAAAAGGAGGTATTGTAACTGCAGATAGTGTAACAACAGTCAGTCCGCAATATGCAGAAGAAATTCAAACCCAGGAAATGGGCTTCGGACTTGATGGTGTTATCAAAGAAAATAAAAACAAATTATATGGAATCTTAAATGGAATAGATGATACGTGGTCTCCTGAAAGAGACCCTCTTCTCTCATGTCACTATTCATCTGAAGAGTTAAATGGCAAGAAAAATTGCCGGAAAAACCTTCTGGAACAACTGGGATGGGAAGATGACGAATCTCCGCTTCTTCTTTCAATTAGCCGTTTAGCCATGCAGAAAGGATATGACATACTGATTCCAGCTCTTGATACTATAAGAGATATGGGAATTCGATGTCTTTTTATAGGAAGCGGCAATCCTCTCTTTTCCACTTCTCTGCGTGAAAAAGCCACACTTTACCCAGATCGTATCTCTTTTTTAAACGGTTTTCATGAGAAATTTTCTCACCTTGCCTATGCGGGAGCAGATATGCTCATTATGCCTTCACATTTCGAACCATGTGGCCTCTCCCAGCTCATAGCCCTACGATATGGAACTGTGCCGGTTGCACGAATGACAGGTGGAATTATAGATACGATTCTCGATGCAGATCACTTCTCTGATGGCTACGGATTCACTTTCTCACCATATACAACAGAAGCTCTCGTTAAAACGGTACAACGGGCCCTTGATGCGTTCAAAAATCAGAAACGCTGGGAAGAAATTATGCAACGAGGCATGGTAAAAGATTTTTCGTGGAAAAACTCTTCTCAAAAGTATTTTGACTTGTATCAAAAAATGTTACGCGAAAAAAGGCGGTAGAAAACCTTCTACCGCCCACCATTAACTCCATTAACCTGAAAAATGGAATTCCAATAGTCTGAGAAAAAACGTGCGTACTGTTTATTATCAGCAAGTGGCTTTTCCAATTGAACTCTTATATCGTTAGAAATCTTTGCCGAATGAGCAAATTGTTCCCCCGCTTTTGTCAAAGAAGAAAGATACAAGGAGACGGCATCATGAACCTCTTCATTTTTGTTGTGAAGGAAGTCGGCCTGAGACCTGTACATCTCAAGATCAAGCTGCATTCCTGATATATTTTGTGCCCAACGTTCAAAATAGCTGTGAAGAGGAACAAAAGCCTCTTTTTCAGAGAAACTTCCACTTGCCATAACAATGAGGGAAAGAGGCTTCTCCCTATCTCTGAAAATGAGCTTCACTTGGCCTGTCTCTTCAGAAATTTCAGGCTGGAAGCAGGGCATAAGTCGATCAATAAAAACTCTCATAATAGAAGTCATACCCGAAAAATGAAGGGGAGTGGCAAGCAAAATAGCATCAGATTCTATAACTTTCTTCCGCAACTCCCGCATATCATCCTGCAAAATACAACGCCCAGGGGTCTTTGTCCAACAATAGAGAGACCCTAAGCACGAATGGATAACTTTATCTACAAGCACAACAGAAGATACTTCTGCTCCTCCATTTCGAGCTCCCAACAAGAAATTTTCTATCATAATCGAGGTAGCGCCTCGTCCTCCACGAGGGCTACCATTAAAAGCTACAATTTTCAAACATCCCACCTGCTTTTCACAATAAGTCTTTATAGTGCTATTTCTTTAGTATATTCTTTAAACCTTCCTGAATAGCTTCTTCTAAAAGGTTTTCAGGCTTCTTTTCTGTTTCTCCAGTGGAATCTTTAGGCGGAGCTATCTGCTCTTCAACAGCTGAAGGTTGTGTTCCTTGAGGCGTTGTTTTATCCACTGTCTGAGGCGCCGGAGCTATTTTGACATTAGAAACAGATGGCTTCCCTATCGTTCCGCCTACATTAAAAGAAATATCTCTAAAATCAGATTTTTCAAGTCCAGCTTTTGCTCCTGTAAGAGCTCCCTTCAAGATACCCTCAAGAGATGACGTTCCACCAGCGCCTAAAATACCGGCAACACCTCCGAACAAAGCGTTTAAAACCTGAATATTAGCGTTTCCCTGACATTGAAGAGCTAAAGTTGTATCGAAACCTACAGGCCCTGAAGCTTTAAGGAAACGATATATAGGATCATTCTGGAACGCTGTTGCTTTTGCATTATCGAGTATAATACGTCGCGTTTCAACCCGGAAAGGAGCCACAACTGAAGCAAAACGAATTGCAGATTGGCCATAAAGTGATGCTCCCAGTTTTACCGCTTTGAAGTCACTAATAGAGCCTTCACCTATATGTACCTCTCCTTTACCGTTAAAGCTCAATCCTTTTGCCATGCGCCCTGAAAGCGACACATCGCCCTTAGCTTTGCCGTTAATATGTCCTTCAAGTCCTCCTGTTGCATCTTGCAAGAGAGGATCAACATTTACATTTTCCATATGTACAGATTTTGTAAATGTGCCTTTGGCAAGATCAATTTCACCCTTACCTGAAGCTGTTCCCCCATAAAGTTCTGCGTGCGCATTTGCAAATATAACATTCATACCTTTTAATGTGAAAGGATAAGAAATATTCGAAAGCTTGAGGCCAGCAAAAGATAGAGAAGGAGCTGATAATGATCCTTTCCCCTCACTTGACACTCCAGAAAAAGTTCCATCAAAATCAACGTTAATCGTTCCAGAGGGTTTATACGCAGCCATCTCTTTTACACCGGAAGTAAGAGCAGCCGCATCCAACCCTTTTCCAGAAAGAGAAAGGGTCGCTTCCGGAACATCTTTCTTTAAATTAAACGTTCCTTGAGCGGAGACAGTACCTCCTCCTACAGATGCATTAAAGTTTTTCAACGACATTTTCCCCATGTTGCCTTCCACAGCACCGTTAAGGTTTGTAAAAGCAAAACCAGAGAAAACAGTTCTGGGAGAAGAGAACTCTGCCGATATCGATGGGTTATCGGCCTTACCTTTAACTGCCGTCTTTCCGCTTAATGTTCCAGAGAGAGAGTAGGGAAGCTTTCCTGCCCTCGCCAGCACGGCTAAATCTCCTTCTTTTATTTCAAAAGTAAGATCAAGATCTGCTGGGGCCTTAGGCTGCAATTTCACAGATCCAGAGCCAGATATTTCTCCAGATCCCAAACGAGCCGTAAGTGTACTAAGAGAAATACTCTCTTTCGAGGCATCGATACGAGCCGCTATCTTTTCTGCTCCTACACCTGCAAACCCCAAGGATCCAGCCTTAACATCAAGCTGAACCTGTTTGGGAATCCCCTCTTTCAGAGCGAGATCTGTTTGCAAAGAAAAATCTGCTACATGCCCCTGTTCCATAAAACCTAAACGAGGGGAAACAGCAGAAAGTTGTATCTTCGGAGAAGTTGTCTTTCCTTCTATGCGAGCCGTCGCTGTTACGTTTCCCCGTAAAGCATAATTTTTCAACTCAGGGAAAAAGGGTTCAAGATTTTTAGGGTCAACCTCAGCTGCCTGCACGGTAAGGTTTAAAGAGGGAGAGGGACTTCCCACTCCTGCTATCGCACCTTTACCAGTCATTGGTATGTTACGCCAACGTCCACGAGCCGAAGAGAGAGTCAGCACATCTTTCTCGAAAACAAAGACAACGTTAAGATCATTAAAAGCCTCTTCTCCATAAGAGAGTCGATCAGACCATGTTCTGCCTTCAAGGCGGGGGGCAGTTACAACACCCTTAATACCAACATCAGCGCTCACGGCCCCTTTAGGAACAATTTTCGGGGCTTTAGGAAGAGAAGCTGTTATTTTGCCTACATCTATACTTCGAGCCTTGAAAAGAATATCAAGACGAGGATTTTTTTGTAATTGGCTCACAGATCCGCTTAACGCAAGTGCCCCTCCATCAATAACGGAATTCCCTTTGATTGTTGCTGTGCTTCCCTTGAAAGCCACATTGGCAGACGTATTTTGTAGCTGCTGACCATAAGCTTCTATCTGAGCGGCTTTCAGATCTATATTCCCTGCAAGAGTTGTCGGAGACCCCTTCACAACCACTGAAAAAATATCAACTTTTCCCTTAGCGGAAGCTAATGCTGGAACGGTTTTCTTTAACTCTTCCAAAGAAGCATTTTTCCCTTCCAGTGCGATATCAATAAATGGGGCTTTCCCCGGAACAAAAGCAAAAGCAGCACGCCCACTAAGAGGAAGAGCCAAAGCTGTTCCCTTTAAATCTTCAAGATTCAAACGAAAAGCTTCATACCTCCAATTACTTTCCACTGATTGTACGGGATATCCTGCAAGAGACGTTCCAGAAAAGGAAAGATGACCGGAAAGAATAGGGTTATTCCATATCCCTTCTGCAATGAAGGATGACGAGAAAAGACCATCATAGGCGCTTCCTCGTAATGTGGGCCAAAAAAGAGCAAGCTGAGCTACGTTCAGTTTCTCTATCTCGCCCTTAATGGAAAGGCTTGGAAGAATAGCACCCTTCGCCATTATCCTTCCCTCTCCAATTTTCATATTAAGATCCTTGAATTCAAGAACTTCTTTCTCACGTCTAAGGTTTATTCCACCTTTAATGGGAACGGTATTCATTAATAAATCTACATCGGCTTTTATACCATCTTTGCTTAGATCAAAATCCGTTTGAGCAATAGTTGTCTCTCCCCAAGGAGTATGGACTCTGCCATTTCTAATAGAAAGAGCCTCTATAGGAGCTTCTCCTTCTCCAGGTTTCATCTTTATTGCAGCGAATTCCTTAGAGAGCTTCTCTGCATCAACATCAAGACCATGAATAGTAACCCGAGAAAGTCGGGGTGATCCTGAAAAAACAGACATAAGATTCACTTTTACTCCCAAAGAATCAGCAGAAAGTAATAATGCTCCCTTTTTACTCAGGGTGATTTCATAAAGGTTGTAGCCTTTTAAAGGATTACCTGTAACGCTTTCAATAGCCAAATCAGCACCAAGAATTTCAGAGACAGCTGTTGTCGCTTCCCGTCTGACAATATCTCCACCAACGTTCATACTCCCTATGATAAGAAGTATTCCGACAACTCCAACGGCTATAAAAAGCGCGAGTGTCATTTTTTTACTTCGCTTCATTTATTACACCTCCTTATACGCCACAAAAAACGTTTTTCCGTTTTTCTCTACGCCAGGCACTCATCATAAAGTTTTCCTTCGGCTACCATAACAGCCTTGCCTTTAAGGTAGGTTTTACAATAATTTCGCTTTTCATCAAAGGAAAAAGAAACCCAGTTGTCTCCCCCTGGATTATGCACATGTATAGGAGAAGTCATTTCCAACACAATAGATGCCGCTACGGCAGAAGCCGCAGACCCCGTTCCACAAGAGAGAGTCAGATCTTCAACTCCACGCTCGTATGTCACTACCTTGAGTTCAGATTCTCCTACTCGCTGAATAAAGTTAACATTTGTTCCGTTGGGGAAACGTTGTGTATCATAACGAACAGTTCGCCCGATTTCGACTAACGTCTCTCTTGAAAAATCTGTAATATTTTCTATAAAAAGAACGCAGTGAGGAACGCCTACGATCAGATAGACAAAAGGAAATGTCTCACCACCTACATTCAGGCTTTCTCCCCAAAACCCCTCTGATAAATCAACATTCCCCATATCGAGTTCCACAAAGGGAGCTTCAACTTTAGCGCGAATAGGGCCTGCCAAGGTTTCAAAAGACATACTTTCTCCCGCTAATTTTTTTTCCCAAGCATAACGAGCAATACATCGAGCCCCATTTCCACACATTTCGCCCTCAGAGCCATCCCTATTAAAGAGACGCATTCTAAAATCTTCATGCTCCGATTTCTCAACAACTAAAAGGCCGTCAGCACCAACAGACTCGCAACGTCGACAGATACGTTCTGCCAATTGCGAGAGAGCTAATGTCCCCATCTGATTGTCTCTATTATCAATAACAACAAAATCGTTGCCATTACCCTGCATTTTTGTAAATTCTAACATAACCGACACCTCGTATTCTGCATTAAAAATGGCAGAGGAATCTCTCCTCTGCCATTATTGTACCGTACCAATTAAAAGTTCGCGTCAGTAAAAACTCAGGCTTTTTCTTCGATTGGTTTCGAAACAAAGAAGAAAAGAGAACATGACGCAACTGCTCCCAAAACGAGAGAGAAGAAAACAGGAAGTCCGAAACCAATGAGGACATACCCTGCTGCCGCTCCTGCCGCAGCCACAAAAGCATAGGGAATCTGAGAGTTCACGTGATCAACGTGGTCAGAACCACTGAACATGGAACTCATGATTGTAGTATCAGAAATGGGACTGCTGTGATCTCCCCACACGGCGCCAGCAAAGACAGCTCCAATCGTAGGAAGTAATATTTCAATAAACCCTGCATCATGAATTTGCGTAACGTTATAAACGAGTGGAACAACTATTGGCATAAGTACGCCCATGGTTCCATATGATGTTCCCGTACAGAATGAAATGATAGCGCCAGTAAAGAAAGTCAAAAGCGGAATCCATGCTGGCGAAAGGGCATTTCCTGCTATTCTGACTATGTACTGAGCTGTTCCTACCTCTTTAATAGCCGATCCGATAGCCCAGGCAAAGATAAGGATCAGGGTTCCAAAGAAAATAGAACTCATTCCTTGCATGAAACCGGCGAAAAGTCTGTTCCAGGAAGCTAGTCTCTGAGCTTTAAAGAAAACGAGGGTAAGGAAAACAGCGCCGAAAGACCCCCAAACCAAAGCCTTTGAACTGTCGCCTTCTCCTACAGCCGTAGCCAAAGAGACATTTGGCCACCCGCCGGTAACAATAAGCATGAGGAAAATCAACCCAACCATAAATGCGAGGGGAACCAAAAAATTAACAATGCGTCTCGGCGTTCCTTCCTCTGGTTCGAAATCTGCATGCTTAGTTGTAATAAGAGGTTTTGCTCCCTCCCGAAGAACCTGCCCCGTCTGTCTGGCTCTCCGCTCTGCATGAAGCATAGGTCCCATATCTCGCTGTGTATAAATAACAAAGGTTAAAAGCACAAGGGCAATAATGTTATAAAACACATATGGAATAGAACGAAGATATGCTACATACGGAGAGTAGCCTATCTCAAGAGCATTAAACTGATTACCAATCTGTCCAACCATATAGGCAACCCATGAAGAAATACCTGCAATACAGGCAATAGGAGCCGATGTCGAATCAACGATATACGACAATTTTTCTTTAGAAATCCGATATTTATCAGTAATAGGACTCATTGTCGTTCCCACAACGAGCGTATTGACGTAATCTTCGAAGAAGATGATAAAACCTGCAAGTTCGGTAACGAGCATTGCTCCGCGAACACTCTTGATCTTCTTGGTAATCCATTGAACAGTGGCTTCAATACCACCGCCAATTTGCATTATCCCTACAAGTCCGCCCATGGTAAGGCTGGTAAGTACAATTCTGGCTCCCCAAGGATCACCTAAATTATTCCACAGCAACTCCACAGCTTTTCCAAAACCTACAATAGGGTTCCATCCTGCCATCATCGTTCCTGCAAACCATGCACCAATAAAAAGAGAAGGAATTACCTCCTTTGAAAGAATACAGAGCCCTATGGCAATAAGAGGAGGCAACAAAGAAAGGATTCCGAAGTCAGGCTTGACCTCACCTTCCGCTGCCCATGCGATCCCGGTCATAAACAGCAACCCCAGAATTGCTGATACACTCAGGATAAAAACTCTTTTGCCTCTGTTTCTCTCGTCCATCACCATACCTCCCTTATTTAAGAGTTAGTACCCTATTACCTGTGCAAGAGCGAGAAGTCCCATTTGAATAAGATACGCAAATCCAAAAAGAGGAACAAAAAATTTCCACCATTGATCTAACGTTACATGTGCAATACCACACATAATTACGATATTGGCTGATGTAGGGAAAAGAAGATTGGAAAATCCATCGCCATACTGGAAAGCCAGAATTGCTGTCTGCCTTGTCACGCCTAAAATATCAGCCAAAGGCGCCATGATCGGCATTGTAGTTGCCGCCTGTCCAGACCCGGAAGGAATAAAGAAGTTAATGAGAGTCTGCGTTATAAGCATGCCCTGCGCCGATATAAAACGAGGCAACCCTGAAAGAGGTAAAGAAAGACCATATATAACGGTATCTATAACATTTCCCTCTGCCAATACAACCAATACGCCTCGCGCCAGTCCCACTACAAAAGCTCCACCCACAACATCACTGCATGCACTTGCATATTCTTTCGCTATTTTGTTTGGAGACCAACCAGCTACAAGTCCACTTGATATTCCCATGGTTAGGAAGAGACCACAAAGCTCGTTGAATCCCCACCCCAATTTAAGTGTTCCGTAAACAAGAAGAACCATCGTTACTGCAACAATGGCCAAAACACCTTTGTCTCGCCATGTTGTCGTGTTGCTCATTATTTCTTCTCTGTTCATCGCGATATGGCTAAAATCGGTTCCATTTACAATGCTTAATTCTGGATTTCTTTTTACCTTTCGAGCATATCGAAGAGTCCACCAGATAGCAATCGCAGTAAAAAGAGCCCAATGGAAAAATCTAAAGCCAAGCCCCGAAAAAAGAGGAACCTCAGAAACTTTCTGTGCAATTCCAACAGTGTAAGGATTGGTCATGGATGCTGCAAAGCCAACACCGGTAGAGAGACCGACAATGGCTAATCCCACCATGGCATCGTATCCCAGCGCAATCGCCAAACCTACAAAAAGAGGAATAAAACCATAAAACTCTGAAAACATCCCAAAAAGAGATGCGCCAAGACTGAATACGATAGAGAACAAAGGAATCAGAAGAACATCCTTCCCCTGCGTTACGCGTAACAACCAACCGACAAAACTGTTCATTGCTCCTGTCCGGACAACAATGCAAAAAGACGCATACGGCAGAAAAACAAGGAAAATAATGTCAGCAGCAGCAACCATTCCCTTATAAATTGAAATCATCGTTTCAAAAGGACTTACAGGCGACGATTCAACGGTATGATAGCTTCCCGGCACAAGAACTTGGCGTACCTGATTAGGGCCTATTTCCATAGCTTGTCTGTCAAATTGCCCTGCTGGCAGAAGATGAGTCAGAACGGCAGCCAGACAGATCATGATAAAAAGCAATACAAAGACGTGAGGAAGTTTAAACTTCTTTCGTGTTCCGGTACTTGTTTCAGTATTCGTGTCGGTGTTTGTGTCGGTCATTCTTTACATCCTTTCCGTTATATATTGATAAGAAATATTTTTAGAGCAAATGTTGAGGAATACCCTCTCCCAAAAGGAGGTCATCGTAGCTTTGACGATTCACAATAACGTGAGATTCTCCATTACGAACAAGAACAACAGCTGCTCTCGGAATACGGTTATAATTACTCGCCATAGAGAAGTTGTATGCGCCTGTATTAAATACCGCTAAAATATCGTCACGGCTGATGGTGTTAGCAACAAAAACTTCTCGCATTAACACGTCACCAGACTCACAACATTTACCTACAACTGTTACTTTTTTCTCAGCAGGTTCATCGGCTTTATTGGCAACAACTCCCCAATACTGAGCTCCATATAGGGCTGGTCTTGGGTTATCTGTCATTCCTCCATCCACACCGACATAGGTAATGCCCCCAGGAACATCCTTTATGCTCCCGACTCTGTACAGAGTGATGCCAGCTTCAGATACGATCCATCGACCTGGCTCAATAATGATCATGGGACGAACAAGCCCTGCCTTTTCACACTCTGTTGTTACGTGAGACATAATGGGATCGATAAAGTATTTGAGAGTGGTTCTCGTATCTCCCTGATGTTGAGGAACGCCAAACCCTCCGCCTATATTGAGTTCTTCTGTAACAAACCCCAGTTGTTTGAACATCAGATTCATTTCATTCACTAAAGCATCTACGGCCAAAACATGAGAACGATTACTCTGAAGTTGAGAGCCTACATGGAAATGGAATCCTTTAAGTTCAAGAAGATCGGAAGCCATGATCCGGCGAATCGTTCGCAGCAACGTATCACCAGCTAGCGAAAAGCCAAACTTGGATGTGGTATGTCCTGTAGCAATATATTTATGGGTTTCTGCATCAACTCCTGGAGCCACCCGAAGAAGAAGAATTGCTTTTTTGCCTCTTCGTCGTGCCGCTTCCTCGATAATATCTATTTCAGACTCGCTATCTGCAACAATACGTCCCACCCCGGTTTCCAAGGCAAGCTGAAGCTCTTCCAACGTTTTGTTGTTTCCGTGGAATACTGTTCTTTCCATGGGGAAACCGGCCCTATAAGCCGTATAAATCTCTCCTCCGGAAACAACATCAAGCCCCAATCCCTCACTGGCAATAATTTTGGCCATAGCCATAGTAAGAAAGGCTTTGCTCGCATAGACAGCTTTTGTGTTGGGATATTTATGAAGAAAATCTTCCTTCACTTCATGGCAACGCTCACGTATTGCTGTTTCCGAAAGCACATAAAGCGGCGTGCCAAAAGTATTGGCAAGCTCTACAGTATCGCAACCATCAAAAACCAAATGTTCCCTCGAACTCATTTTGTTTCCTCCTCAATATAAAAAAAGGACTCGTCCCCGAAGGGACGAGTCCTTGTACTCGCGGTACCACCCTGCTTAGATACATACACGTATCTCGCTCTGGTCTTATAACGGAGACTACCCGGGAACGTACTCCAGATATGGCTCTATCTTTTCCGCTCCAGCTCCACAGGTTTTAAGCTCTTCAGCCGTGATAAGAACACCTCTCAGTCCATCGAATGTTCATCCCTGGTATCACGATATGCCAAATGCGCGCCCTGTTTCATCGCTGTTTCTTAAAAACATTTGGAGGTATTATAACGAACCCACTTTACTACGTCAACATAGTGTTTGAATTTATCTTTTTAACAGAATTCTCTGAAAGCTTCAGCAATCCTTTCTATTCCCGTAGACATCTCACCAGCTTTTACCTTTGCAAAGGAGAGACGTATAAAGTGTTTCCCTTCCTCTGGAAACGCGAAGAAAATTTCTCCTGGGATAACGGCAACCTTGTGCTCTTTTGCAGCAAAACGGGCAAAAGCCACTCCATCTATCTTTTTATTTTCTCCCCAAAAAAAGAAACCACCATGGGGAAGAGAAAAGGAAAAGCCTAAGGGGGTTAAATATTTGGAAATCGCCTCGGCCATAGCATCTCTCCGCTCTTTATACTCATCTCTGAGTGAATGAAGATGTTCGTCAAAAGAAGGCTGTGATACCACAAAAAAGACAATTCTCTGCAAAAGCGCCGAAGATCCCAGTTCAAGAGTCAGACGTAGCTGAACAGCTTTTTCCATAACCTCAGGAGGTAAAACCATCCATCCGCAACGAAGTCCTGGCGCTACAATTTTAGAGAAGCTGCCAAGATAAATTACAGGATCATCTTCTTCTGCAATACTAAGATAAGTGGCCTCAGGCTGGCTATCAAACCACAACTGTCTATATGGATCATCCTCAACAAGAGTCACCCCATACTTTTTCAAAAGAGCCAGAATTTCTCTTTTTCGTTTTAAAGAAGTGCTTGCCCCTGATGGATTCTGAAATGTAGGGATCGTATAAAAAAAGGCTACTTTTTCTTTTTTTAAAACTTTCTCAAGTCGCATAGGGTCAGGTCCCTCTTCATCTATGGGAACGGTAAGAAAACGAGCCCCCTCTTTTTCAAAGGTCAGCATTGCTTCTGGATAGGAGGGGTTTTCAACAATAACGACATCCCCATCTTTCAGAAAAAGCTGCGAAAGAATATTCAATCCCTGCTGAGAACCAGTAGTCAAAAGAATGCGATCTTCGCCTGGAGCTTCTAAAACAAGTTTTTCATCAGCCATCCAATCAGAAACCCATTTACGCAGCAAAGGATCGCCTGCTGTATGGGGATAAGCCAAAACAGACATATCGTTCAGTGCCTCATTGAACCCTTGTTTAATAACTTCAACCGGATAGAGGTCTTCGGAAGGTTGACCTGCAGCGAAAGAGATAGTTCCTGGACGAGAAGCATAAACCATCATTTCCTGAATCCCCGATGGTTGTAGCTTTTGAGCGCGGGCGTTAAAGAGAGATTCCCAATGCATAATAACAATCACCTCAACATAAAAATTCACTTGACAGAGATGATAAATCTGATACCATCTCTCCATAAACTTTAAAACATATTTTTATCAATCTGTAAACCTTTGTTTAAGGTGGAGGTGTAGGAAATTGAAAAAAATTATCGTTTCAGTACTATTTCTTTATTTGTTCGTTCTCTCACCCATTTCTGCGCATGCTAAGGTTCTAGATAAAGATACCATAGTTATAGGAACAGAGAGCACATATCCCCCCTATGAATTTCGGGATGAAAAGAACAATCTTCAGGGATTTGACATTGAACTTATGGAAAGTATTGCAAATAAACTCGGGAAAAAGATTGAGTGGGTAGATATGCCCTTCGATAGTCTTATCCCAGCGCTACTAGCCCATAAGATCGATATTGTCGCCGCAGGAATGAGCGCAACCCCCGAACGAGCCAAACGAGTAGCTTTTTCTACCCCCTATGAAATATCTATGAGCGCTTTTTTAGCAAAAACTGAGAACACTTCGCTCAAAACACTAAACGACATGAAGGGGAAAATTATAGCTGTTCAGCTTGGAACTGTTCAAGAAACTTTTTCTCGCACAATAGAAGGAGCAAACGTAAAGACCTTCCAAAAATTTGATGATTGTGTGAGAGAAGTTACGCTGGGAAGGGCTGATGCTACATTGATGGATGTTCCAGTAGCTAAAAAATTCCTCGATCAAAAAGATTTTGACGGTAAAATTTCTATCGCATTTGAACAAGAAATTACTGGAGCTGGCAAAGCGCTAGCTATTCATCTTGAAGAAAAAGACTTTTTAGATGCTGTAAATGGAGCCCTTAACGAAATGCAAAACTCTGATGAGCTGGAAAATCTCAGAAACAAATGGTTTAAACAATAAACTAAATAGAAACACACGAAGAAAGAACACAGGGAGGCACACTTTATTTTATGTGCTTCCCTTTATTATTTATTATTTTCTTCTTACTGTCACACAATTTCCTGCAGGAACGCACAAAGCAGGACCCACTGGAATCTTTTTTTCGATCCATTCCAAAGCCTCTTTTTCATTGGTAAAAACTTCCCCTGGAAAAGGCAGGTCAGAACGATCCGAAACAAGTGCCGCTGGATGCCCCTTAAGGTCTGCCACTATTTTCGAAGCAATAAAAGCAGGAATGGAAAAATTTTGTTGCAATTTCTGCATAGCCCTCTCGGGCTCTTCTATAGCAAGGCGAAAATCTTCGCCGAAAGTTCCTGGTCCAGCGCCATCTTCAAGACCTGCAAAAAGGACTAGACCTCCTTTGGAATCCAGTGCATGAAGTACGGCTGAAATAGCTTTTGTCGATTGGTATAGATCAATATCGTATGGATAGCCACCACACGAAACCAGAACCAAAGACGCTTTTTCAGATATCCAAAGGGTCTGAAGCTGTTGCGCCAACTCTGTTCCTTTCAACCATGCCTGGAAAGGATCTCCTGCTACATAACAATATGGGTTCCCATTTTCATCAGGAATCACATTTAGCAAAAATCCTTTTCGTTCAGAAAAAACTATTTGTGCATACTCCTCCATATCTTCAGCTACGGGATTGCCCTTTAATGCTCCGCACTGAACAGAAGAAGCAATTGTCGCGCCCACAAGAGAAAGTGCATGGTTATGCTGAATGGCTTCTGCTCCTGATATACCGGGAAGCAGTGCCTTACGACCACCGCTGAAACCAGCAAGATCGTGATAGGCTATTCCGCCAATGGGAACAATCAAGTCAGCCCTGGCCACAGATTGGTGCAAAATCACAGGAGTTCCACGAGAAGTCACATCTCCAGTTCTGACTCCCTGAGTACTGTCATGGCAAAGAATTTTGTCACCACTCAATGGTATATCTTCAAGAAGCATTTGTATTTCGTTCTTTGTAGGTAATCTATGCTGCCCTCCGCCAATAATCCACGTCACCGGCATACGACCGCCTTCGCGTAGTTCTCTTCGAATAGCCTGAGCCATACGTGGAACATCTTGCCAAGAACGGGTTGCATCAGGAATAACAACAGTAATATCTGAAACTTCTCTAGCCATATTACGCAAAAGAGGACTCTCGCACGGAAGAGCCAAAGCTTTCTCTGGAGAATTAGGGATTGGACGGTTTCCCAGAATCTGAGTTTCCAATATTGGCCGTTCTAAAGAGATATCAAGAGTTCGACGGCCAAGAGCAAAACTGTGAAGAGATTTCATACTGTTTTAAGTCCACCTTTCCATTCATAAAACGTTTTAGGACGCCCAGGACGACCATCCAAAGAAGCAGATACACGCACTACCATTCCCCGATCGGCTAGAAAATCGAGATACCTATGGGCAGTCACATAAGCAAGTCCGGTCTGAGCTGCGACTTCATCACAATCCATAGCTTCCTTATTTCGCTTAACACAATATATAACTTCCCTCATAGTATCGACACTAATGCCTTTTTTACGTATATCCCAATTCAGCTGCTCCCTATAGCTAACCAACTTTTCATGTAATCGCAAACGAGCTCTGAAATCTGAGAGCCGTAACGGTTTTATAATAAAATCATCAGCTCCTACCAATAAGGCCCTTGAAGCCGTATCTTCTTCTTCTGTTTCTGATAAAGCAATGAGAACCACTTTTTCCGAAAGATCCCTCGCTTTTTGTATAAGCTGATACCCACTAACAATGGGCATTTTAATATTCAAGAGAAGGATATCTATTTCATCATCACGTATCCAAGCAAGAGCTTCTTCGGGATCAACTGTAGCGTAAAAACGCCACTCTTCTGCTTCCGCCATTTTTTCAAGCTGGTAGAGAACTTTCCGATCGTTGTCTATAGCTCCCAAATATAGAGTCACTTTTCTTCTCCCCCATTTTTCTTGTCACAAAAGAGCATCCATCTTCGATGAGAAAACAAAACCCATCCGCCCAAGAAAACGCCAAGTAAAGAAAAAAACCAACTTTTTTGAGATGCCATCTCTTTCGAAGGAGAGGAATTATACGGGATACCATATTTTAGGCTCAAATCATGAAGATTGAGAAAATGGAAGACAGGGTACCCTGCAGAGAGAGCCCGACCTATAATGCCATCTCCTGCGTTTTCTCTTCCAGAAGGAAGATGTAAACCTCCTGAGAGAGTCAAGATTTCATCATCATTACCCATATTTGCATGAGAACCACCTATGCTCATCACAAGTTTGGGAACAAAGTTTTCTACAATATTCATCTTCTTTTCTATCATTTTTTCGAGATTCTCTTCACGTAGAAGGGGCACACCTTCCCTTTCCGCCGCTTGAATCATTATCTCTACCCCTTCAGGAGCAATTCCTCCTCCATTTTCGTCATCACCGCCAAGGGTATAGTAATTAGCTTTCGTATGTAATAATCCGTTTTTTCTAAGTTCTTCTGCCATTATGGGCCAAGGAATTTCAGGCACATTGGCACCCCATGTTGACGATCCCAACGAGACGATAAGAAGCACGTTTAGTTTTCGATATTCCGCAGCTTTCAATGCATTAAGCAATAATCCCGGGAAAGAGGATGAAGAAAGTATTGCCACTGGATCTCCTTCTTTCAACCCCATACTATCAAATTTTCTAAGAATGGTCACAGACCAGCCAGGATGACACGCTGTTCGCTTAGATTCAAGACTTCCTAGAGTCGTCGAAAGAGGACTCCACTCCACACCTATAAGTCCAAGTTTCCACGGATCTGCTCCCCCTGCTCCTATCTGTTGATCTTCTCGCAACTGCCAGATATAAAGTTCTGCTTGACGGACATCGTTCCATAATCGCATTTCTTCAGAGGAAAATCCCCAGCGTCTCGGCAAAAACCATAAGAGCACAAGAACAAAAGCCAAAAATAAAAGACGCATACGACTTTTCAAAACAAAGGCTCGTTGTTTCTTCAGATAATCGTTTAAAGACGGGATATGTTCTTCGTTCATAACTTATATCGACCTCTCTAAAAGATGCCCTAAACCAACCAATACATCAAAAGACATCGCCGTAAGCAAAGTCACGATAACCGCTCCAATAAGGGTCTCCCCTATCCCTTGGCGTTGCATATCGGCTGCTAAAAGGCCAGGAACCACCCAGCCAAGCCAAAGAGATGTAGAGGGGAAGAAAAGATCGAGAAGTACTTTACATCCCAAAGCCATGAGCATTGCCAGTGCAATGCGCTGTCGACCATATATACCCGTAAAACGGACAATTATCTCAAGAAGTAAAGCAAGAAAAAGTGCCGTTCCTATAGCTATTCCTACAGAAAGAGGATTTCCTAACTGAAGGGCGATAAAACCTGGGGTAATAATTCCACCACAAGAACGTCCCGTTCGACGATAAAAAAGCATTCCTAAAGCAATTCCTATCCCTATTGTCGCAAACTGAAGATTATGCATGTTTACACCTTTTATATGTATATTCAAGAAGATATTCGAGTGGTAGACCTGCCACATTTCCGCATCCTAATACTCGTTTTTTCTGCCTCATAAAACTCGCGAATTCTTGTGTAGATACCATTTTTATATATTCAATCCCCTCATGACCACAAAAGGGACGAGCCCCCATTAAATAGACTTTCTTCCAATCTTTTCGCCTAAGCCAAGGGAGAAAAGCTTTTAATCGCTCAGGTCTATCCCTTCGATTGTTGAAAAGAAGAGTCGTATCCTCCACGGGCCATCGAAGACTTTCAAAAAGTCGCTGCGTTGTCTCTACATCATTGGCTGAAAAAGCAACTGCTAAAATATTTTCTCCAAACTTTATTTCCTGAAAATCTGCTATATCAGGGAGAAGACGCGTCATTGCTTCTTCTCCCAATTTGGGATCAAGCCCCAAAAAAGAAAGAATATCTCTCACTATCGCCATGTTTTCTTCTTTCCACATAACACATGTTTCAAGAGAAGAAAATGCAGCTATATGTATTTGACATTGTTTTTGAGTCAAAACGCTGAGTAGCAAAGGAGACGAGGATGTTGATTCAGGAATAAAAACAGTACTCTTCCGCGGAATTCCCTGGGTGAGAGCTAAGACAGCCCCCTCCTCTCCTGGTCCCCATGCATCCTGATGATCTGACCGCACGTTGGTTATGACAAAAATGGGATTTTTAAGCCAACATGATGGAAGTTTCTGAAGTTCTGGCGCTACCGCGCTATTTTCCAAAACAACTGCTTCTGCATGAGGAGGAAGAGAACGAAGCCACCAGCGCATCTCTTCTACATGCCCCCCCGCACTTCGCAAAATAGCTCTTTCTCCAAAAGGAGACAGTTCCCTAGGAACAACGCCAGTAATTCTCGCCCATGTCTGAAGCCCATAGGAAGAAAGGGCGCAAAACAATAATCTTGCTACACTACTTTTTCCACGGCTTCCTGTTACAACAATTTGTATCTGGGTCATATTGAGGTTAGCAGAATTCTCAACCCAATGGAGCACAAAACGACTCCGCCAACAATTTCAACATACTTGCCAAGAAAACGTCCTGCCTGGAACCCCAAGAATACACCTGCCGTTGATAGACAACCGGTGATAACACCTGCGGGAACAGCCAAGATCATAACAGGTCCTTTCAAGGCTGCTACACCGATACCAGCAGCTAACGCATCAATAGAGGTAGCTATAGCCAAAGAAAGGAGAGTCAATCCATGAGTACTATCTTTCCCTTCGCATGTCTCTTCCTTTCTCGATTCTCTGATCATATTGACACCAAGAATAAAAAGGATAATAAAGGCAACCCAATGGTCGTAAGCTTCTATAAAAGAAAGTAACCGTATTCCCATAACCCATCCCAAAACGGGCATTAAAAACTGGAAACCACCACAGGCAGCCCCCATTCGAAACGCCGGGCCGGGACTTAACAGAGGTAAACATGCCCCCACGCCAAGCGACACAGCAAAGGCATCCATAGAAAGAGCCGCTGCTGTCAACAAAAGCTCTATAATTGACATTATCTTCCGTCCCTTCAAAACCAGCTTTTTATTATTTTACCCTAAAGCCACATCTAATATCATCATTATAGTGAAACCCAAAAGGACTCCCATTGTAGCCTGATCTCCATTACCTCCCTGTTGTGATTCAGGAATAACCTCTTCTACAACAACAAAAATCATGGCTCCAGCTGCAAAAGCCAAAGCATATGGTAAAATCGGTCTGGCTGCAACAACAGCGATAGCGCCCAAAACTCCGAAAATAGGTTCCACTATACCTGAAAGCTGCCCGTACCAAAAGCTTTTTAATGGAGAAAACCCCTCCCGTCGCAATGGCATGGAGACAGCCATTCCTTCAGGGAAGTTTTGAATGCCAATTCCCAAGGCAAGAGCAATGGCTCCTGCCAGCGAGGCAGAAGGGATACCATAGGCGACAGCCCCAAACGCCACTCCTACAGCCATTCCTTCAGGAATATTGTGAAGAGTGATGGCCAAAACAAGCAATGTTGTTCTTTTCCATGTCGTAGCAATTCCTTCGGCTTCTTGACGAGGCTGTCCCAAGTGAAGGTGAGGCAATAAACGGTCTATGATTCTGAGGAAAATACCTCCGAAGAGAAAACCTATAGCAGGAGGGAGCCACGGCCGCATCCCCATTTCCGAGGACATATCAATGGCAGGAGCAAGTAAAGACCAATAACTGGCAGCAATCATAACGCCAGCAGCAAATCCCAGCATAATATCGAGCATCTTCTGACTGGGATTTTTTCGTAAAAAAACAGCAGCAGAACCAAGAGCAGTTAATCCCCAAGTAAAGAGAGTGCCAATGAGAGCTTGTACAACAGGACTCAGTGATATAAAGAAATCAAACACCGTTCTCACTCCATTTCTCTGTAATAATACGTGCCTCTAATACAGTGAAAAAGCTGCTGTATAAAATAAAAATAGGGGCTATACGTATATTTATAATACTATATAAAAAAGAGGGTGAACAAAATGAAAAGACTTTTATTTATACTGGTTTTAGTAGCAGTCTCTTTCTCGTCCCTCTCAGGATTAGCTGGAGGAAAACCAGAAATATTATATATCTGTGGACCATGTAGTCGGGATTTCGCCCCTGTAGCAGAAAAGGTTATACAAGAGCTCTCTCTTGAAGAGAGTGTTCAAATAAAGATCACGACTTGCTTGGGAGCCTGCGCTTCTCCTCCTGCAATAGAGTGGAGAAAAGAAATATATGGGTTCATGACAAAAGAAAAGCTTGCTTCGCTGCTCAAGTCTTCCTTTTCCCTTTCATAATTTTCGCATATCATTTTTTACCATGAACATATATACTATTTGTTATTGAGATTATTTGAGTCAGGAGGAACAAATATGGATGGAGCCATTGTAGCTCTAGAAATGAATTACGATGAATGGCTTGAGTTGTGCACAGAAAAACTCGGGCTTCAGCGTTACAGAACAGATCAGCTTTGCCAATGGATATACCAAAAGAAAGTATTTAATATTTATGACATGACAAATCTTGGGAAAGACCTGCGAGAGGATCTTTCTTATAAGCTATTGGTATTGCCTCCAACTCTGGTAAGGCATGAGACATCAAAAGACGGCACACGAAAATTTCTATGGCAGTTGCAGGACGGGCAGAAGATAGAATCTGTTCTTCTCTCTCATGGGAATCACAACACAGCTTGTATTTCAAGCCAGGTAGGTTGCCCTCTGGGATGTACTTTCTGTGCTACGGGAATGAGCGGTTTTGTTCGGGACCTCACTGCAGGAGAGATCGTCGGACAATTTCTTGCTATGGAAAAGGTGGCAGGACAAAACATTACGAATATTGTATTTATGGGTATGGGAGAACCGTTGCTCAATCAAGAAGCTCTTTTTAAGAGCATAAAGATTCTGAACCATCCTAAAATGAGGGGACTTGGCGCTCGCCACATAACTGTTTCAACATCGGGAATAGTTCCTGGTATTCGCGCTATGGCAGAGCTAGACATTCCTGTTCGTCTCTCAGTCTCTCTTCACGCTACAAATGACACGTTGAGAAACAAGCTTATGCCAGTAAACCAGAAGTACTCTTTGGGTTCTCTTATAGAAGCCCTTCGTTATTATCAGGAAAAAACCGGCGATCGTATCACCATTGAATACGTTATGATCGATAAAGTAAATGACTCCAGTGAGCAGGCATACGAACTTGCGGCTTTGACAAATAACTTGTCAATATACGTAAATCTAATTCCTTATAATCCGGTCGATTCCAGATATAAACGTTCAACACCGGAGCGGATAAAAGCTTTTGGCTCTATTCTCAAAGAGCTTAACATCGAATATGAAATACGCCGAGAAAAAGGATCTGATATCAATGCAGCATGTGGCCAACTGCGAAGACGGGATGAATCAGACTCTAAGTCTAAATCTTAAAGATCTCGAAAATGGAATAAGGGCTCAAATTGTCCAAATGCCTTTAGGCGAAAGCCGACGGCGTTTGGAAGCCCTTGGCCTTCGCGAGGGGAAAATTATAGAAAAAATTTCGGGCATGCCCTTTCATGGACCAATTACTATTATTGTGGATGGTCGTCAGATAGCTATTGGATGGCGTATCTCTTCCCGAGTAATGGTTGTACCAGTTAAGGAGAATTGTCATGGCAACTGAACCTCCTTTAACAAAAACACTACTCCTTATTGGAAACCCAAACGTTGGGAAAAGCGTTATCTTTTCAAGATTAACAGGAGTTCGCGCCCTTTCTTCAAATTATCCGGGAACGACAGTAGGTTTTATGGAAGGCTGGCTTCGCTATGATTCTGAGGTATATAGAATCATAGATGTTCCTGGTGCGTACACACTCGATCCTACAAATGAAGCGGAGCACGTAGCTCGTCGCATGATTGATGAAGGCGCGGATCTGGCTATTATCGTTCTCGACGCAACAGCACTTGAACGCAATCTTTATTTGGCTTTTCAGGCAATGGAAAGAGGAATTCCCACTATTGTGGCGTTAAATATGATTGATGAAGCCCGCCATCGTGGAATTAGCATCAATGTAGAGAAGCTTGAAGAACTTCTTGGCGTTCCTGTTGTTCCTACTGTAGCGCTTTCCGGGCAGGGAATAAATCAGATTATTGCACGAATACCGGAAGCTAAAAAATGTAATCTTCCAACGCTTACAAGCGAAGAACGATGGAAACGAATTGGCTCAATTATCGAACAAACTCAAAAAGTTGTTCACCGGCATCATACTCTAAGAGACACTCTTGAAGACCTATCTGTTCACCCTATATGGGGAGGAATAATAGGAATTTTCGTTATCTCTATAAGTTTTTATGTGATTCGTCTCATTGGAGAGGGTTTGATCAATCTGCTTCTTGATCCACTGGTAGAGCGGGTATGGATTCCATTACTTATGAAACTTTCCTCTCTCGTGGCAGGATGGCCCCTTGTTCATCAGCTTCTTATTGGCACACTCTTTAATGGCGCTATAGATATGGAGCAAAGTTTCGGGTTGCTTTCTACAGGTCTTTATGTACCAGTCGTTATGGTTTTACCTTACGTTCTTTCGTTTTATCTGGCATTGAGTTTTTTGGAAGATGTTGGTTATTTGCCACGTTTTGCAGTTCTTTTCGATGCCCTTTTCCACCGACTTGGCCTTCATGGATACGCTGTAGTTCCGGCTTTGTTGGGATTAGGTTGCAATGTCCCCGGAATTCTCGCAACACGAGTTCTCGAATCGGATCGGGAACGTTTTATTGCTGCCACGCTCATTTCAGTAGCAATACCCTGCGCAGGGTTGCAGGCCATGATCGTAGGCGTTATCGGGCACCTAGGAATACAATATGTTCTCATAACATATGGGGTTCTTTTTCTCGCTTGGGTTGTTATCGGGCGAATACTGCACTTATTTATGCCAGGATACAGTCCTGAACTTATTGTAGAAATACCTCCATACAGAGTTCCATCAGCACGAGACCTTTTGTATAAACTCTGGTTTCGCTTAAAGGGATTTTTTATTGAAGCTATTCCTCTTGTGATGGTGGGAGTGTTTTTGGTAAATCTTCTCTATATGACAGGCTTTATAAACGTTATTACGCAACTGCTCAAACCCATATTTACCGGGCTACTCGGTTTACCGGCAGAAGCAGCAGGACCAATTATTATGGGGCTTTTGCGCAAAGACGTTGCTGTCGGAATGTTGGCAACACTCAATATGACGCCGCAACAACTGGTTATAGCAACTGTGACTTTAGCTATGACATTCCCTTGTATTGCTACATTCATTGTTTTATGGAAAGAGCTCGGCGGCAAAAAACTCGCTGCAAGTTTAGCTATTATGATTCTCTCGGCCTTAACTGCAGGAACACTTTTACGACTTGCCCTTAATGTTGCCATAATTTCTTAAGGGAGAAGAGACTCATTGCTACAAGTAAAAAAACGATGAAGTATGTAACGGCATAACCTTCTTTGTCAATAAGAGTGCCAGTTCCCCATTGGAAGAAGATAACTGATACGTAAATAAGGGAATTAACTATTCCCATTACAGCTCCGCGCAGATGTTGCGGAGCTTCTTCGTTAATGCGAGCTGCATAACACACCGCTCCCGATCCGAAACTTACACCCAGAACAAAACTAGCACCTCCGGCAATAAATACAGGAAGACGTAAAAACAAAAATATGTTGAGAAGAAAAAGAGCAATAACAAACAAGGCAGTAGAAGAAAAAAGCAACTTCTCACGACTCGATTTTGAAGTCCCCAAAGAGCCAGCTGCAAGAGTTCCAACCATAACACCTATTCCAATGGACGTTGCCCAAATGCGACATTCTGCAAAGGGGCGGTCGTACACATGGGCAAACCACGATACAGCCCAAAGAGCCTGTAAAGAGAGAAGAGCTCCCATTAACATGCTCCAAATAAGAGCAATAGAACGAACGACGGGTGACGTAAAGACAAAAACACCTGTTTCCTTGAGATTTTGCAGCAAACTCTTCTGCGCCTTTCCCTTTTTACAAAAGATAGGATCCTCTTTTCTCTTTAAAAAGAGAGACAAAGCAAGAACAACACATAAGAAACTCAGAAAAGCAAAGACAAACGATATCCCCCATGAATCTATGGCCCAGCCAAGAGGCGCAACCCCAACAACGGCTCCGAAATTTCCCACTGCTAACGTCAATCCTGAATAAAAGGCATATCGTTCAAGAGGAAAAGCCGCTGATTGATAGACTAAAGCGCCTAAAAACATAGGAGCTAACCCCAAGCCTGTTAAAAGACGCCAGAGTGCAATAGAAAAAGGCGTCTGAGTAAATAAAATCAAGGCCGTGCCAGACGCCGTAATCAAAAGACCTAAAGCTACGACCCGCAAAGGCCCCAAACGATCAAGAAGAAGGCCGCAAACAGGTTGCATAGCAGCATAGGCATAAAAATAAAAACTTGCGACAAAACCTGTTAAAGAAGCACTCATTCCCAAACGTGTTGAGAAAATAGGCATAACTACAGAGGGGGATATTCTAAAGAAATACGACATAAAATATGCCAATAACAAAATAGAAAAAATAACATGAGTGTTGCGACTTACCCTTTGATCAACTCTTTGAGAATGTAACGTTTTAATCCCCTCATCCTGACTTATAAGTATTTTTCGACACGTATTAAGAACGTATAATCTGTGTTCCCGCTTCTCCTTTCAATGCTGCTATAACCTGATCAAGTCTGGCTATTATAGCTCGCTCCCCGCCATTCTTGACAAAACGCAGCGCTGCCTCAACCTTAGGCCCCATGGAACCAGCTCTGAAATGTCCCTCTTCCACGTATCTTTCCATATCTTCTACAGAAACTTTCCCCAAAGGTTTCTGATCGGGCGTATTGTAATAAAGAATAGCGTTGGGAACATCTGTTAATATAACAAAAATATCGGCCCGTACATCATGAGCTAGGCATTCACCTGCTAAATCTTTATCAATAACAGCTTCTACTCCATATAAAAGCCCCTGCTGATCGCGGCACACAGGAATTCCCCCGCCGCCTGACGCCACTACCAGTGTTCCTTGTTCAACGAGGGCAAGGATAACGTCTTTTTCAACAATCTTCTTCGGATTGGGAGAAGGAACAACCTTACGCCATCCTCGTCCCGCATCTTCAATCCACCGTTCTCCACGCTCCGCCATACGAAGTTCCGCTTCTGACTGCGCATAAAATGGCCCCACAGGTTTTGTGGGATTACGGAAGGCTTTATCTTGAGGATCTACTTCCACTTGAGTTACAAGGCATACTGCATCTTTTTTCAATCCTCGACCAGCACATTCATTTCTAATGCTTTGGCACAACATATACCCAATAAGCCCTTGACTTTCGGCCCCACAGAGATCAAGAGTCATAGGCGGAATTTTATCTTTCGCCATTTCATGTTGAATGAGAATAGCACCAACCTGGGGACCGTTCCCATGAGTCAATACCAATTCATATCCTTCTTCAACGACATCCAAAAGTTGTTTTACAGTATGATCGATATTTGCCATCTGTTCGACAGCTGTTCCTCTTTGTCCCGGCTGTAGAATAGCGTTACCACCTAAAGCCACAAGAACTCTCTTATTCATCCCCTCACGCTCCAGTCTCTCTATATTGAAGAAAGTGACCTCTTCGTTGTAAATCAACATATTCTCCATTTTCAACGATAACGGTGCCTCGCGAAAGAGTACACCACGTTTTTCCAATAACGGGTACATTTTCATAGGGAGAAAAGTCTACTGCCATATGAAGTGTACCAGCAGAAAGTGTCCATTTCTTTTCCTGATCAAAAATAACGATATCAGCATCAGAACCAGGGGCAAGAACCCCTTTTTGGGGATACATTCCCATCAATCTTGCAGGAGATCCCGCCGTCAAACGGACAAAATTCGAAAGAGAAATCCTCTTTTTCCGAACCCCCTCCGAAAAGAGCAGAACGCGTGACGTCTCTACGCCTGGTAATCCATAGGGTAATTTTTTAAAAGACCCCTTCCACTCCTTTTGCTTCTTCGTAAAAGGACAGTGATCAGTTGCAATTATATCTATATCTCCGTTCAGAAGTCCCATCCAAAGTCTCTCGTTGTCCTGCTTTGTTTTTAAACTCGGACTCGCTGAAAAAAGGTACCCTTCAGGAGAATCATATACACTTTCAGTCAAAAACAAATATTGAGGACATGTCTCTGTTGAAATACATGTTCCCAATCTCCTGGCCTGAATAACTTCTTGCAGGCCCAAAGCCGAACTTAAATGAACGATATGAACATGAGCTCTACTCTGCCTGGCAAGCCAAGAGACAGTCGAAATAGCGGAAGCTTCGCATACATCTGGCCGTGTTCTGGCGAGGCTCGACATTTTTCCCCATTCTTTTTCTGAAAGATTTCTCTCAAGCTGCCTTATTATATCGTCATCTTCTGCATGAATAAGCGCCACGCCATTTAAAGAAGCAATGGCGTTAAATGCTTCAAGAAGAGCCCCATTATCCGTTCTCCGGCCTGAATCTCCGTAAGCCGTAAAAAACTTGAAGCTCCGCAATCCCTTATTGTAACTTTCATATATTTCACGAAGGCGCTGATCATTCCAGCCAACAATTTCGCAGTGGAAAGTATAATCGATGACTGCTTCACGAGCCATATTTATTCTTTCTTCTATATTTTGTATTAGCGATGTATCGGAACTACCTACCGTAAAGTCAACAATTGTGGTTATCCCCCCGCAGGCAGCAGCCACAGTACCAGTATAAAAGCTATCGCTAGAAGCCGTTCCTGCCACGGGCAAAGCCATATGAGTATGTATATCTATTCCTCCGGGAAGTACAAGCTTTCCTTCCGCTAATATCTCACGTTTTCCCGTCAAACCCTCGCCGATAGCTGCTATTTTTTCTCCCTCTACCGCTATATCCGTGTCAAGAATTTTCTCTTCAGTAACAACTCTTCCCTTCTTTATTACAAGATCATACATTCCTATCTCCTCTCTTTTATATACGGAATACCCAGAAAAGCCGGCACATTAAATTGTTTTCGAGAGATAGTTGCAATAATCGTTAATATGTAAGGAATAGCTATAAGAAATTCATTCGGGATCAATCTAAAGCCTGAGGTCTGTATCGCGATAGAGGTAGCATCTGCCAATCCGAAAACAAGAGCCCCAATCATCGCACCCAAAGGATTCCAATTTCCCAGAAAGCAGATAGCAAAAGCTATCCAGCCACGACCGCCTATAATATCTTCTGTAAAAAGTCCTAAAAAACCTATGGAATAGAAAGCACCAGCTAGCCCATTCATGGCACTAGAAAATAAAACCGCCTTGAATCGAATCTTTTCTACATTTATACCGGCAGCATCCACTGCTTCTGGATTTGCTCCTGTCGACCTGAGAATAAGCCCTGTTCTTGTTTTAAAAAGAATCCAATACCCTATACCAACAAATATAAAGGCTGCATATGTCATTATATTTTGCCGGAAAAGGGCCTCTCCAATAATAGGAATGTGACTTAACACGGGAATAGCAAAAACAGGTAAAGGTTCTACAGTTAAGGGAAGAAGAGGAACTCCGAAAAAGACACGGTAGAGATAGAGAGCCAAACCTGGAGCAAGAATGTTTATCGCAGTACCTGTAACAATTTGATGTTGTTTAAGATACACAGTAAGAATCCCGTAAAAACTTCCCACGAAAAGACCGACAACAGCAGCACTCAAAAATCCTACAAAGAGACTTCCAGAGAGATAGGTTCCCACGAAACCAGCCCAGGCCCCCATGAGAAAAATGCCTTCTATGGCAATATTCATTACACCCGTTCTTTCTACAAATACTTCTGCTAGCGCTCCTACCATTAGAGGCGTGCTCATCTGTATTGCGCGGGCCAAAAGGCCTACTAAAATCATTGGGATTCCTCCCTTCTCTCTTCTTCTCGAAGTCGCTTCTTTTCGCTGGCAACAATAATCCGCTCTCGAATAAAGTACGACACGATAACAGATAACATGACAAATCCCTCCATAATGCCAATAATGCTTGAGGGAATAGGTGACGTTTGTACAACGAGATTTCCACCAACCTTAAGAGCACCGAAAAGCAGTGCCGAGAGTACTATCCCCAGCGGATGGGCATTCCCAAGAATGGCAATGCCTATGCCTTCTGCTCCAATAAATGGATTGAAACCTTGCACAAGCATATGCTGAATGCCGTTGACTTCCATAAAACCAGCAAGACCCGCAAAAGCCCCACTTATAAAAAAGACTGTAACAAAAACCTTCTTCTCATTAATGCCAGCATATCTGGCACCATCTCTGTTCATTCCTACCGCGCGTATTTTGAAACCCAACGTTGTTTTCCAAAGGATAAAATAGGCAAAAAACGCAACTAAAAGAGCAAGAATAAACCCCCAATGAAGGCGAGTATGGGGAATAAGCTGAGGTATCCAGGCATTTTCAACAATAACATCTGTTTGTGGATATTCTCCCTTCGTTTCTATAAGAGGACCTCGGATAAGATAGTTCATTATGGCCACTGCCACATACGTCGACATCATGCTCAGCAAGAATTCGTTAGCATTGAAACGCGCCTTGGCATAGCCGACAAAAGATCCCCATAGACCTCCTGCAAGCATACTGGCGACACAACAAATAAGAAGTAAAATTGGCAAAGGCAACACTTGAAAAAAGAGTGAGCACGAGACGGCAGCAAGACAACCAATATAAAACTGTCCTTGTGCGCCTATATTGAAGAGAGTAGACCGAAAAGCAAATCCAAAAGCCAACCCCGTAAGAATAAGAGGAGTTGCTTTAGCAAAAATATCAGCAATATTGTATATATCTCGAAAGGCAAAAATGACAAGCTCCTTATATACAACCAAAGGATTTTGTCCAAGAAAAAGCATCATAATCCCACTTAATGCCAGGCCTAAAAAAACAGAGTAAAGAGGAAAAAGTGAGAGCCAGAGACGCCGATTATGTTTCATCGTGAGTCACCCCCACCATAAGAAGACCTATCTCTTCAATATCTGCTTCTTCGCGCCTAAAGACCTTGAGGATACGGCCTCGATACATAACACCTATTCGATCTGAAAGTGTTAGAACTTCTGACAATTCCGTAGAAATAAGAAGAACGGCCTGCCCCTCGTTACGAACATTAAGAAGAGCTCTATGCACATAATCAGCAGCTCCCAAATCAAGACCTCGCGTAGGTTGCACAGCTACAAGAAGAGAGGAAGCTATGCCAAGTTCTCTGGCAATAACAATTTTCTGTTGGTTACCTCCGGAAAGAGCCTTAGCCTTCGTAGCAGAAGAAGGGGTTTTAATGGCGTAATCTTCTATAATTTTTTGTGCGTAAAGCTGAATATTTTTTTCAGAAAGAACGCCACGGCTTGCAAATTCCGAAGAAGAGAAACGTTTTAGGATAAGATTTTCCTCTACCGACATATCAAGAACGAGCCCTTCTCGATGTCTATCTGCCGGAATATATCCTATCCCTTCATGAATCAGATCATGTACACTTTTCCCCACAAGTGAGTTGTCTCTAAGAATAATCTGCCCCTCACTAACAGCACGAAGTCCGCAAAGAGCTTCAGCAAGTTCTTCCTGCCCATTTCCACTGACACCGGCAATTCCAAAAATTTCTCCCCCATCAATATTCATGCTCAGGGAGTCCACGGCCCAATGCCCCCGGTCTCCTTTTACTTTTATATTTTCAACTCGTAATATACTTTCTTTTTTATGTACATCTTTCTCTTGAGCTTTAACTTCTGATGAAAGGTCTGCAACCTCACGCCCCACCATCATCTGCGCAAGTTCTCGCTCTGAGGCTTCTGAACGTAAAAGTTCGCCAACGACATTTCCGCTACGGAGAACAACAATACGATCCGCAATATCGAGAACTTCATTAAGCTTATGCGTTATGAAAATAACGGAGTGACCGGCCTCTCGAAAATCACGAATAAAAGAAAAAAGTCTTTCTGTATTCTGAGGGGTCAAAACAGCTGTGGGCTCATCCATAATAAGAGTCTGAGCACCTCGATAAAGAGCTTTTAATATTTCTACACGTTGCTGCATACCAACAGCAAGCTGACGAACGAAAGCAAAGGGATCAACCTCAAGATCATAAGCTTTCCCCATACGTTCTATTTCTTTTACCGCTTCTGAAACAGAGGCTCGACCTTTATCTTCTGCCCCTGCTCCAAGAAGAACGTTTTCCACTACGGTATGAACGGGAACCAACGTAAAATGCTGGTGAATCATTCCAATCCCCAACGCCATGGCATCCTGTGGAGAACGTATTTTGACATCTTTTCCATTTACCTTTATAGATCCGCTATCAGGTTGATACATCCCGTACAAAATTTTCATCAATGTTGATTTTCCCGCACCATTTTCGCCGAGAAGTGCAACAACTTCGCCTTTTTTAATTTTGAGGTATACGTCGTGATTAGCAATAGTTCCAGGAAAATATTTTGTAATTCCTATAAGCTCTACGGCTAGATCTGTCTCTTTTATAGGCATTTTTATCACCGTCTGTTCAAAACCTGGATAAGCGGGGAGAGAATTCCCCCCGCTTCATAAAAGGAGTTATCAATCTAAGGGTTCTGGGAACTGTGAAAGGAATTTTACAAATCGTCCTTCTTTTATAGCCTCTTCCGCCTGAGATACTAGATCTCGAACTTCCGAAGCTACTTCGTCACTATAGGCAACCTTAACAATGCCCTCAGCAATACCTGCCTCATTAACTATAGGTTTCAAATCTCCATTTAGGAATTTCCCAACGGCCCATACATACATAGCCTTGAAATCAAAAAACACACTGGCGACGACTGTTCCCGGCGCAACACTGTTTTGGTCACTGGCAAAACCCACGAACTTTACGCCCTTCTCTTTTGCAGCCTGAATAGCTCCAAGTCCAACCTGGTTGGCATAAAAGAAAAGGACATCGGCACCGTTATCAATCATGGAACTTGCCATCTGCTTGCCAAGAGCGACGTCACTCCACGAGTTCGCATAGGCACGAAGCGCCTTTACTTCAGGCATTCCAACACGGGCACCAAATTCATAGGTATTCAGCAAACGAATCATAAGCTTGTTGGGAAAACCTCCAACCAAACCTATTTTTCCTGTTTTTGTTGTTTTACCAGCAATTATTCCTGCGAGAATGCTGCCTTCATACTCCTTGGGTAAGACTGGACATACGTTTGGTTCTACAGCTATCATGCCATTGATAACACAAAACGTTGATTTAGGATATTTGGGAGCTACGCGCTGGGCAGCTTCATCAAACTGAGTCCCGGCTGCCATAATAAGGTCATACCCTCGCTCGGCGTAGTTACGGAACGTAGACTCATAATCACTTGCCTGTACATTTTCGACATACTCTATTTTTGTTTTCAATTCTTCGTTGGCCGCAACAAGACCGGCATAGTTCGTCGCATTCCAGCTCTGATCGTTAATCGGCCCAGGAAGAATGAGCACCATTTTATACTCCCCTGGGGCTTTCGCTGAAGCAGAAACAACCGAACCTGTTATTGCCAAACAAAGAACAAGAAACAATAGAGACACCCTTTTCCACGTTCTCACATGAAACACCTCCCTTATCTTTATGACCTAACGTCCTCCCATGGTCAAAGCCATAACGGCTTTAGCCGTATGAAGTCTGTTTTCAGCTTCGTCATAAATAGCAGAATGAGGTCCATCAATAATAGAGTCTTCTACTTCATTTACACGATCTGCTGGAAGAGCGTGCATATAGAGAGAATCCTTGGCAGTAAGCTGCATAAGTTTTTCGGTACATTTCCAATGCTTATTCGCTTCAAGAAGGGAATCAATAACATCCGTTCCTTCATTTGTAACCCAATTTCCCCAATTTTTAGGGAATACCACATCCGCATCTTTGTATGCTTCTTCCTGATCATGGGTAATCCGAAGAGATCCGCCGTTTTCTTCAGCATTCTTCTTCGCTTTTTCTATAACCCAATCAGGAAGTTGGTATCCTTCTGGATAGGCCAAAGTAACATCTATTCCGTAACGAGGGAAAAGAAGAACCTGGCTTACAGGAACAGATATGGGTTTTTTATGAGTTGTAGCATAAGCCCATATAACTGATACTTTCAAATTTCTGGAAGAACGGCCGCGCTTTTCCTGAATTGTCATAAGATCAGCAATCGCCTGAAGGGGATGATATAAATCATCTTGCATATTTATAATCGGTGCAGTTGACCATTTGGCCATTTCTCTGAGATAGGCATTCCCTATCTTCCAGAAACAATTTCTGCACGCTATGGCATGTCCCATTCTGGAAAGAATAATGGCCGTATCCTTTGCCACTTCCCCGTGAGCAATCTGCATGTTGCTTGTATCGAGAAAATGCCCGTGTCCTCCCAACTGGGTAATACCAGCTTCCATAGAGTTACGAGTACGTGTTGACTGTTCGAAAAACATAAGAAAAACCGTTTTGTTCGGTAAATAGCTAGTAGGACGATCCATAGCAAAAGCACGTTTTAATTCGTAAGACACGTCAAGAAGAGTATCGACTTCTTCTTTGCTCCACTCTTCCAAGGTAATAAAATGTTTTCCTCTGAATATTGTCTGCATCTTTTTCCCCTCCTACTTCTCTATTTCGTCCACTTTCCATATGTCTGAACATAAACTGTAGGAATAGCCGCATACATAGCAGCAGCTTTTACTAATTCATCCTTCCAGGTTTTTTCGTTAGGAGCATGTGCCTGATCTTCATGACCAGGTCCAAAACCTACACATGGAATACCAAAACGTCCCATTATAGAGACAGCATTTGTGGAAAAGGTCCACTTATCTACGAGAGGTTCATTTTTAAAAAGCTTCTGATAGGCCAGCACTAAGGATTGGCAGGCAGGGTGTTCTTCTTCAAGAACCCATGTGGGGAAAAAACATTCTGTAGGATACACCAGTCCCGTGTATGAAGGACGTTCGTACGTGTACATTGATACATCTCCACCTCGTTCTTTGACAGATGGAAGATTTCTAATCTCCTGTAACGCTTTTTCCCATGTTTCTCCATCAGTAAGACGACGATCTATAGATATGGAACACCCATCAGCTACAGCACATCGTGAAGGAGAACTGAAAAAAATCTCAGAAACAGTGAGACTCCCCTTCCCCAGGAACGGATCAAAATGAAGATTTTCGTGGAGAGCACGCAGTTCCTCAAGGATAGGGGCCATTTTATAGATGGCATTATCTCCCCGCTCAGGAGCAGATCCATGACAACTTATTCCCTTAGTCGCCACTTTAATCTCCATTCGTCCACGCTGTCCCCGATAGATATTAAGAGACGTTGGCTCTGTTATCACTACAAATTCAGGTCGAATTCCACTCTCATTAATGATGTACTGCCAACAAAGGCCGTCACAATCTTCCTCTTGTACCGTTCCTGTTACAAGAAGAGTGTAATCATCCTCAAGTCCAAGGTCTTTTATAATCTTCCCGGCGTAAACCATAGAGGCCATGCCGCCTTCTTGATCACTCGTGCCTCTACCCATGATAATGTCGTCGTCTTCATAGCCTTCATACGGATCAACGTTCCAAAGGCTTCGATCTCCGACACCAACGGTATCAATATGAGCATCCATAGCAATAAGATGAGAGCCATGTCCTATATAACCTAAGATATTCCCCATGGGATCAATTTCTACTCTGTCAAATCCCACTTTCTCCATCTCTTCTTTGATTCGCTGTATCACCCTTTCCTCTTGGCAACTCTCACTCGGAATAGCAACCATATCTCGAAGAAATTTAGAAATGTCTGAACGATACTCCTCTGCCTGTTGAAGGATTTTTTCAAAATCCACAATCATCAAACTCCCTTCTTTTAATTAATTGGCCAGCCCCATCAAGCGAGGGAGGAAGAGCGGTATATCAGGAATGAAGGTAATTACAAGGAGCACGATCAAAGCTACAAAAATATAGGGAAGTATTTCTCGACTCAGCTGCTCAATTGTCAGCTTACTAATGCCACATGCCACAAAGAGACAAGCACCTACAGGAGGTGTCATGAGAGCGATGTTGAGAGAAAGCACCATAATAATTCCAAAATGAAGCGGGTGAAATCCGAGACTTACTGCAAGCGGGTGAAGAATGGGACCTAATATAATAAGGGCAGCAGCTATATCCATGAACATGCCGATAAAAAGCAACAGCAGTAAAATCATCGACATAATAATCCACTTATTTGTACTGACACTCAGCATCATGGTAGCTACCTTTTCTGGAATCTGTTCCATGGTCAAAACCCATCCCAAGATAGAAGCCGCGGCTATGACCAAAAAAACGACACCAGTTGTACGTGCCATCTTCATAAAAAGAGGCCACATATCTTTCAATGTAATATTTTTATACACAAAAAAGCCGAGAAAAAAGGCATAGGCAACAGCAACTGCTGCCGCTTCCGTCGGCGTGAACATTCCGCTTAAAATTCCTCCCAAGATAATAGCCGGCATAAGCAAAGCTACTGCCGCCTCTTTAAAAGCCAACCATATCTCTTTCAGAGTTGCCCTGCGTTCCCCCACAGGGTATCCTCTCTTCTTAGCTATTCTCGCTGTAAGAAGCATTTCTGCTCCAGCAAGAATCAGACCAGGGAGGAATCCTGTCAGGAAAAGCCCTGCTATGGAAACCTGCATAAAAGCTCCATATATCACCATAATATTTGAGGGAGGAATAGTCGGACCGATAATGGAAGAAGCTGCGGTTACAGCCGCAGAGAAATCTTTGTCATACCCCTCATCCACCATTGCAGGAATTAACATAGAACCAATAGCCGCCGTATCACTCACTGCCGCTCCAGTTATTCCTGCAAAGAAAACAGAGGCAACAATATTTGCGTGAGCCAGACCACCCTGAAGGTGACCCACTAAAACATTACTAAATTTTACAAGGCGACGTGTAATCCCTGCCTTGTTCATAATCTCACCGGCTAATATGAAAAACGGCATAGCCATAAGGGTAAACATATCTACTCCAGCAAAATAACGTTGCGGGACAAGCTGTAAAACAGAGGGAATACCTGTTTTGATCATACCAAACAAGCCTGTTACGCCCAAAACAAAACCAATGGGCATTCCCACTGCTATAAAAAGAAGAAATACTCCTGATAAAAATCCCGTCATGCAGAGTCCCCCCTCGCCCTATTAAAAATCAAGACCTTCTTCTCTTCTTACCGTATCGACTACTTCTTCGGACATCAGTATTTCATCGAGGTTCTCTCTGCGGACATCAAGTATCATTTTGCAGAGTAACATAACCATACAGATAACAGCACTGGCTGGAACAGCCATAAGCCACCATTTCATAGAGGTATTAAGAGCTGTAGAAAGCTGAACTTTGCCTCCTTCAGCCATCTTGAAGCCATACTTTGCCAAAATGTAAAGAAAGTAGAAGACAAAACCGTTTGATATAAAAATGAGGATTTTAGCAATCTTACGAGGAAATTTTTTGATGACCATGGTCACTCCCACATGTTCATGTCTCCATATGCATAAAGCAACTGAGAGAAGAGCCATCCAAATCATTACATATCGAGAGAATTCCTCTGTCCAACCGAGAGGAGAACGAATAACATAGCGAGAAAAAACGCCAAGCAAGACTGTCATTGTCATAATAATGGAAAGGATAAAAACCGGAATCTCAATAAGACGTTCAAGAGTATTTCCCACCCTCTCAATTATTTTGAAAAGACCAGTACGGTTATTCCCATTACTTCCCATGATACGTACCTCTAGGGTAAAAGTAGGGGCAAATGCCCCTACTTACTCTCTTCAATAGCTTCATCAATGGCCTTTAAGAAACGTTCCGCCATATCTACCCCTTCATCTTTAAATGTTGTCTCAATAAATTCCATGGTCCCTTTTCGTCCAACTTCGCGGAATTCCTCCATTGCTTCTGGTGTTGGAGTATTAATTTCCATGCCAGCTTTTGCAAGTGCGGGCAACCCCTTATCGGAAGCCTCTATTATTCTGTTAAGACCGCGACTTGCAACAATAGCTGTTTGTGCAGCAGAGTGAATAATGGCTTTTTCGTTATCAGAGAGCCCCTCATAGAATTCCTTATTCATAACCCAGCAATATGTACTGTAAATATGGTTGGTTATAGTGAGATATTTCTGAACTTCATAAAGTTTGCCGGTGAGAATAATAGGAATGGGATTATGCTGCCCATCAACAACACCTGTCTGTAAAGCTGTATAAACCTCGGCCCAGGCTACTGGTGTTGCAGCAGCTCCATAAAGCTTCATCAACTGCTGATGAGAGGGCAGAGTCATGGTACGCATCTTCAAGCCCTTCATATCTGCTACAGTTTTTATTGGCCGCTTACTATTGGAAAGCTGGAAGAAACCACCTGCTTCTGCGAACCCCAGAACCTTATATCCTGCTTTAGTTTCAATATCGTTAGCAAGGTATTTTCCAAAGGAACCATCGAAAACTTTCCATGCGATATCATAGTTTGGAATAGCGAAAGGAATGTCGAGAATGCTATACAGCGGATAGAAGGAAGCCATGCCACCCGCTGAAGCAATGTAGCTCTGAACGACACCAACTTTTACCTGCTCCATTGTCTCTCGTTCGTTACCCAGCTGTCCTGCAGGATAAATCTCAACGCTAATAGTTCCGTTACTCTCTGCTTCGACCATACTCTTAAAGACAGCTGCCATAGCTGCAGTTGCCACTTCGAAGGGTTGCTGAGGGTTCAAATGCGCGAGTTTAATTGTCTTTTCAGCAGCTAGGGCCATACCAGAAGCAGTTAGTAAAAGCATGGCAAGTCCAAGGGCAATCAACCTTCTTTTCATTACTTTTCGCCTCCTTTTATGCCTATGTTATATAGGCTATTCCTTTTCTCCCAAACATTAAAGAAGCCCTGTCAACGCATTAAATTCATCTATTCTTTCATCGATAGCATCAGCCATTCCATGAATAGATCCCCAATACTCATCGTAGTCATACCACTGAGCATTTAATTCGTCGGAGGAACGCCCCTGTTGCTCTATCCATGTGTAATATTTAAGATTGTGAATTCGTTTGCGATCGTAATAGGAAAGTTCTTGCATGTAGTCAATGCCAACACCCAGAATGTGACGATGATGGTCAACAGCAGCACACATCTCACTGTATTCTCCCATCTCTTTGGCCATCTCTTTCACTCTAGAACCATACATTTCCATAGAATCTGTCAAAACGGTCATAATTACATTATGCTCGTCAAGCTCGTAGTATTTAGCCATTTTTACCGCCATCAAGATATTGGCCGCTCCGGAAATACCAATAAGAGGAAGACTCTCGATAAATTGCTCAGTTATTCCGTTTTTCCTTAAATATTCGTGACCTGCAGGTTCGTTGAAAAGACGTATCATTGCCATACTGTCTGCATCATCTATATCAATAACCATATCGGTGTTTTTTACGTTATGAATCCAGGGAACGTGTTTATCGCCTATGCCTTCTATCCGATGAGCTCCAAAACCGTTCCAAAGCAACGTGGGACACTGCAATGCCTCTCCCACTCCGATTTTGCTCCATGGATATTTATCTTTGAGATAATCACCACTTCCAAGAGTTCCTCCAGACCCTGATGTGAGAACAACTCCAAAATAACGATCCTTTTCACCGCAAACTTCCTGTAAAACTTCATCCATAGCATGTCCAGTAACCTCGTAATGCCATAAATGATTACCAAATTCATCAAACTGGTTAAAAACTACTATATTGTCACGGGTCTTGCGAAGCTCCCAAACTTTGTCATAAATCTCTTTCACGTTACTCTCTGTTCCGGGAGTTCCAATAACTTCGCCTGCAACTGTTTTAAGCCACTCGAATCGTTCCGGGCTCATTCCTTCTGGAAGAATAGCTATTGATTCACACCCCAATAGTTGCGCGTTATATGCACCTCCCCGGCAATAGTTTCCAGTAGATGGCCACACGGCCTTTTGTGAGGTAGGGTCAAATTGACCTGTAACAAGACGCGGGGCTAAACATCCGAAGCTGGCTCCGACCTTATGTGCACCTGTGGGAAACCACTTACCGACAAGAGCAACAATCCGAGCCTTCACACCTGTTATTTCTTTAGGAATTTCTACATAATTAACTTTCCCAAATAGCCCACCTTGCTTTTTAGGTTCATTTTTCCAGGTGATGCGGAATAAATTAGCTGAATCCACATCCCAAAGGCCAGTCTTTTTGAGACGCTCTTTGATCTTTTCAGGTGTGTAACGCTCTGGATTCTTCATCTGTTTAAAGGTTGGGATAATAATATTTCGCTCTTTTGCCCGCGCTACCGCTTTCTTGAGTTTCTCTTCATGAATGGTCAAATCGATCATTCGTGCTCACTCCTGTTCTTTTATTTTTTATCCTCAAGCAGATTGCCTCATTTTTAAAAAAGAAAAAGGAGAACGTTAAAGAAGCGATATTTATGAATGCTAATTTGCAGAAATAATACGCAATGGAAGAAGGTAGATAGGAATGACGGATATTTTAGATTTGTATGTATAAGGATACATCTAATACTATTACTTTCAATAATGAGTTACTTATGAAATACATAAAAATTTTTTAAAGATACCAATTGTCAAAGATGGGCGTTCAGGATTTCTTCAAAAGCATCTATATCAGGAGGTGCAGAAAGAGGCGCCCCAGCAGCTTTTCTTGCATTTGAAATATCTTTCAAACCGTTACCTGTTACTACAACCGCTACGCTCTCGGAACTCTCAAGCATTCCTGCCATTGCCATCTTTCTAAAACCAGCAAAAGCAGCGGCACCTGCCGGCTCACCAAAGACTCCAGTTGATCGAGCTAATTCGGGTATAGCAGAAAGAATTTCTTCGTCCGAAACAACAACCATATCTCCGTTACTTTTTCGAACAGCGCGAAGAGCTTTTGCCCAATTCTTGGGTGCTCCCACAGAAATACTATCGGCAACAGTCTGAACAGGGCCAAATAAAACCCTCTCAGAACCAGCTTTAAAAGCCTCATAAATTGGCGCTGCATGTTCAGCCTGAACTCCAACTATTTTGGGAATACGGTCAATAAACCCGATATTCAGCAGATCCCAAAACCCCTTATATAATCCACCAATACAACAACCATCTCCTACAGAAATAAAAATACGATCGGGGACTTGCCATCCTAATTGCTCGGCTATCTCTAACGCACACGTCTTTTTCCCCTCTACAAGGTAAGGATTTATAGCGCAACTTCTGTTGTACCAACCGTAACGATCGATAGCGGCAGCTGCCAAGTCAAAAGCATCGCTATAATCTCCTTCTACAAGAACAACAGTAGCTCCATAAACAAGAAGCTGTGTAATTTTTGCTTCTGGAGCTTTTTCCGGCACAAAAATAAAACTGGGAAGCCCCGACACCGCTGCAAATCCTGAAAGAGAACTAGCCGCATTTCCCGTAGAGGCACATGCGATTGTTGTATATCCAAAATCAAGAGCTTTTGCTACGCCAACGGCACTTGCACGATCTTTGAGAGACCCAGTGGGATTTCTGCCGTCATCTTTTATAAAAACAGCCGAAACTCCATAGGTCTCCGCCACCTTTTTGCTCATATAGAGAGGTGTCCAACCTACGGATAAAGAAGGAATATGTTCAGAATTGATAACAGGAAGCAGGGGAGCATAACGCCATAAAGAAGGAGAAGAATCTTTTTTCAGACGTTCACGGGAGAAAGATTGCGCCACTTCATCATAATCATAAAGTACGTCCAGTGTTCCATCTTGCCCACAAAAAGGACACGTATATTTTACTTCTTCAAGCTTAAAGGTTTTTCCACATAGAACACACTTCAATTCTAACGGATATCCCATACCTCTATTCGCCCCTTTCATCTATTTTTCTAAAAATTAATATTCAAGAAAGAATAGATTCTGCTATACCGCAATACCCTCGATAAGCTAAGGCAAGCTGCTCTATTTCAATATATTCATCAACAGTATGAGCTAACTCCCGACAAGAAGGGCCAAAAGCCACGGTAGGAATTCCCATTTCACCAGCATAGTAACAACCGTTCGTTCCGAAACCAGGAGATTCTGAAAGACGAGGAGCAAGCCCTGCCTTTTCCACCCCTTCTAAAACTTTTTTCAAATAGAAAGAGTCTTCAGGTAAAACCCATGCTCTGGCAAAATGTTTTCCACGTATAGGGGCACCTGTATAACAGCGATCTTCTGTAGCTGATATATAAATTAAGGCGCGAATACCTTCCATATCGTTTTTTTTCGTGTTAACAATAATTTGAAGTCGATCTAATATTTTTTCGGGAGTATCGTAAGGAAGAAGACGAAGATCGTACGTAGCTTTACAGACTTGAGGCACCATTCCATTCGTAAATTCGGGGAAAGTACGAAGATTCGTTAAAACAAGAATGCCTTGTCCAAGATAAGGATCTGAATCAGGTTTAAAGGAACAATGAATAGAAGAAAGAATGCGGGTCATAGCGTCCGCCGCGTTTGTTCCGTATTCAGGCTGAGCAGAATGGGCCATACGTCCTTGTGTTTCAATAACAATTTCAGCTCGACCTCTCTGCCCACGTTCTACTTCAAGTTGAGAAGCTTCCCCTATAACTACAAAATCAGGAGGGTAAGAAAGAGCAACTGCCCGCGATGAGATTCCCTCAAAACGTTCTTGAAAAACCGTTCCTGCAACAACAATCTCACCCTGAAGATTTTTATGCTGATCCTCTTTCAAAGCTGCCCCAGCCATAATCATAGCAGCCAGACACCCCTTCTGATCTGACGCTCCTCGGCCATAAATGCAACCATTTTTTATAAATGCTCCGTAAGGATAATAGCTCCAATCCGTCGGGATTCCTGGATCAACATGATCCATTTGAGATTCAAATAAAAGTCTTTTCCCAGGGGTGGCAAAAAAAATACGTCCAATTACATTTCCATAAGCATCTATTGTTACATCATCATACCCTACCGACCGCATTATTTCTGCCGTAAAAAGTGCAACTTCCCGCTCTTTTCCTGAGAGACTCGGCCTTCGGATTAATTCTTGGCATAATCGGATCAAATCAGTTTGTCGTTTTCCACTGAGAACCATATTGCCTCCTCCTTATTTTATAAACAAGCATACATCTGTTACTATTTATTTCAATAAACAATACCTAATATGAATCATCATATAAATCTTATGGAAAAGAAGGGATACCTATGAACCTTAATCAATTACGTGTTTTCTGTTCTATTGTTGAGGAGGGATCCTTCCGGCTGGCGGGAGAAAAACTATTTCTCTCACAGCCTTCTGTAAGCCAATACATAGCAACACTTGAAAAATCATATGATGTAAAATTGTTTGTTCGCCGTGGACGCTCTATCTCTCTGACCCCCGAAGGCAGGGCTCTGTACATTCTGGCTCAGGACCTGTTAAAACGAGTAGATTCCATTCCAGAAAAATTTCGGGAAATGCAACTTCTCAAATATGGAGAGCTCTGTATCGGAACGACACCAAGTTGCGGAAAGACACTATTACCTTTAATCATCTCTACATATAGGAGTAAATTTCCTCATATAGAGCTTCAAATTAAAACAGCAACCGAACAAGCCCTTATTGACATGATAGAAAATGACAATATAGAACTTGCCTTTTGGGAACATAATCCTCTTCTCACCCCCTCTTCATCTTTAATAAGCCAAACATTGGGACGAAGCGCTTTTGCTCTTATTGCTCCCACAGGGCATCCTTGGGCAAAATCAAAAATAGTTTACCCAGAGCAATTGTTAGACCAACACTTCATTTCATATAGCGCAGATACGCCATTGCATTACTTTGTAAATGATTTCTTCATCAAAAATAAATTGAAAATGCCCCATTTAATTCAAGTAGATAATCAAGAACTGCTTATTCAACTTGTTTCGAGAGGTTTTGGTATCGGCATTGTAATGGAAACAGCGGCAAGAAAAGAAGTGAAGCAAAAGGATGTAGTGATACTCCCTCTGGAGGGACTTAATGATATAAACCGTGAGATATTGATCGTTCATTCAAAAGTAAAGGGGTTAACTTATGCAGGGTGGGAGATGGGGAAAATAGCAGAAAATATAGCGCCTCAGTTTTTATATTAAGAACATGGTGCAAATGTCTAAAAAAGGGGCTGTACTTTCTTTGTATTTTGTATATTAGTCCCATGTAATTGAACGTTTTTTTGTATATGCTATAGATATGTAATTTATATGGAAATCACCACCTCCAGATGTTTAAGAGATTCCCCAGAAAAAAGAGAGTTCCTGAAGTGCCCTCAGGAACTCTCTTTCTAATTTTATCCAAGTAACTCTTTAAGCTCTGCCATCTTTTCTTTAAAAACAGCAATTGTTTCTTCGAGAGGTGCAGATGATGTCATATCTACTCCCGCATTTTTAAGAATATTAATGGAATAAGAAGAACTTCCCTGTTTCAAGAAATCAAGATAGCGGGTTCTTTTTATTTCCCCATCATTCAAAATCTGTTGTGAAAGAGATGTTGCAGCAGCATATCCCGTAACGTACTTATACACATAAAAGGCAGAATAGAAATGGGGAATTCGCGCCCATTCAATATCAATACGATTATCAACAGAGATAGACGGCCCATAATAAGCAACATTAAGATCATGCCATATAGTAGATAGACGATCTGCCGTAAGGGGATCTCCTTTTTCTGCCATAGAGTGAGATGTTCGCTCAAAATCTGCAAACATGGCCTGACGATATACAGTTGTACGTATCTGTTCAAGGAAGTAATTCAATAAATAGATTCGAGTGTTTCGGTCTGTAGAGTTCTCAATAAGATAATGAAGTAACAACGCTTCATTTGTAGTCGAAGCAACTTCTGCTAAAAATATAGTGTAATCCGCATAGATAAAGGGCTGATTCTTATGAGAATACCACGTATGGATAGAGTGTCCCATTTCATGAGCAATAGTAAAAACGTCATTAATGGTGCCATTATAATTCAGCAAAACATAGGGATGAGTTCCATAACTCCCCCACGAATAGGCACCCTTTCTTTTCCCCTGGTTTTCATAAACATCAATCCAGCTAGATTCAAATCCATGCTTTAAAATCGACAGATACTCTTTTCCAAGAGGTTCTAATCCCTTTAAAACCATAGAGCACGCCTCATCGTAAGAAATATCTTTATGCGGTTCATCAACGAGGGGAACATAAAGATCGTGCATGCGCAACTCAGGAACCTCGAGAACCTCTTTTCTCAAAGCCACATATTCATGAAGAGGAGCGAGATTTTCACGAATAGTATCTACAACAGCATCGTAAACCGACAAGGGGATATGATCTGAATCAAGAGCCCCCTCCAGACAACTTTCATATTTTCTTGATTGAGCATAAAAAAGGTCGCTTTTGACGCTTGAACTATACATGGCTGCCAAAGAATTTTTATACTTGCTGTACGTATCAAAAAGGCTTTCATAAGCGTCTTGGCGAACACGACGATCTTTTGAGCGAATAAACCGAATGTACCTTTCCTCACTGAGTTCCACTTCATTTCCCTTTTCGTCAACGACAGTGGGAAATTTCATATCTGCGTTGGTAAAAAGAGAGAATATCTCTTCTGGTCCTCGGGCCACTTCTCCAGCGCGAGCAAGCAATTCTTCCTCAGATTGAGAGAGAGTATGAGGTCTCATTCGTAAAATATTTTCAAAGAAAAAAACGTATTTCTTCAAGTCCGAAGACTGGTTTATGAAGCTCTGCAAAAGACCATCCTCTGCAGATAAAATCTCTGGGGTATAAAAAGAAACAGCTGCAGACAATTTGGTAAGCAGAGAACCTGCCCTATCTGCCAATGCCTGATAGATTTCTTTTGACGTATCCTCATGACTTTTCATTACTGCGTATGCATAAAGCTTCCCCATTATAATTTCGGCATTTTCCATAAGTTGAATACTCTCAAACAATTTTTGGGGAGATTCGAAAAGATGCCCCTGATACTCTTGAAAACGAGGCAACATTTTTTCGAGATTTTTAAAGTCTTCTTCCCATTTTTCAATAGAAATATAAATATCCTCTAATTTCCACATATACATAGAATCCATATCTTCTCTTTTAGGGAGCACTCCGGAAAAAGCTGAATTATTTTCTTGTTGATAAAGCATCTTTACTCCTCCTGTTTAAAAACTTACTTTATTATATCCCTACAAAAAAACCCGCGAGGAAAGAAAGTACACCCCGCGGGATCTTTACTGAAAACGTACCTTTTATTTAATGAAAAACTTTCCTAATTTATATGCTTCTCCCAAATCAGAACCTAAAGCATAGTAGTGGCGAAATTTCGGAGAAAATATTACAGGCTGAACAAGAGTCGGATCTGGATAGCCATCATTGGCAAGACACTCTTCACTGGCCAATGCATTAAGGACCTCCCCAACAAACATTACATGAGTTCCTAGCTCAAGAGTGTGTACTAACCGACATTCAATGGAGATGGGAAACTCTTCAATATAGGGAGCATCTACTTTTTCTCCCCGAATTGGAGTAAGTTTGGTTTCCTCAAATTTATCATGATCGCGCCCTGAAACCATACCAAAAAAATCTGCTTCTTTCACATATTTATCAGACGGTATATTGACGGTAAAAGCCTTCCTATCCAGAATATTTTTGTAGCTATAACGAATCTTCTGCACAGAGATAGTTATACAAGGAGGCACAGAGCAACATATACCTCCCCACGCAGCTGTCATAACATTCGGCTTGCCTTTTTCGTCATAATTCCCGATAATAAGAACAGGTGCCGGATAGAGTGGCATCTGAATGCCAATAGTTTTTTTCATATTATTAACCTCCTCTCTCTTCATCCTTTTCATTATAACGTAAGGTTGAACCTAAAAATTCCTGCAGAAAAACGAGATTACACAAGGAAATTTAACGTTACTTCATATTTTAAGAAATAAATTGGATTATTCCCCTTTTTAGAAGGTCATGGGAACTTGCCTAACCAATGCTGACGTATATAATAATTACTGAAAGGTCAATAAAGGTCAGTATTTTAGGAGGTGGAGCTTATGAAACGATATTTAGCTCGGAGGCCTTTAGACAGAGTGTTTCCTTCAACTTTTTTTAGTTCTCCCATGGAGAATATGATGAAAAACATGTTTAGGAGTTTTGATGACGTGATGTCATCTTTCCCATGGAATGAAGAGTCAGCTTCGACATCCATGACTCCTCGTGGTGATATGTACAGGAAAGACGGCAAGATTATTGCGGAGCTTGAGCTACCAGGAGTAGATCCTGCCCAGGTCGACTTAAAAATCTACCACGATAGACTCGTTCTTAATGTGGTGAAAAAAGACGAACGGCAAATAGAAGACGAGAATTACTACAGAGCCGAAAGATACTATGGAAATATTTCCCGTATCTTGCAATTTCCCGAAGAAGTGGATCCGGAAAGTGCAAAAGCTTCGTACAAAAATGGTATTTTGACCATAGAAATCACAGAAAAGAAACAACCAGAAAAATATAAAAGTATTGAGATAAAGAACGAAGAGACCAACTAATGTAGAAAGGCGGGTGGATTATGGAATCTGCCCGCCATTTTTTACTTTTGAGAGGAGTGAAAGAATGCAGTATACGGAACCAGTAGAACATCTGGACAACACTACTCGTCGCTGCGCTATGGTGCTCAAAAGTTTACAGGAAGAACTAGAAGCCATTAACTGGTATAACCAGAGGGTTGCCGCTACTGAAGACGACGAACTCAAATCTTTACTGGGACATAACAGAGATGAAGAAATTGAACATGCGGCTATGCTCATTGAGTGGCTACGGCGAAATATGCCTGGATGGGATAATGAATTACGCCAATATCTTTTTACAGAAAGGCCTTTACTCCAAGTAGAAGAAGGTGCATCCGACTCTCCATCGAAAACAGAGGAATCTTTATCAGGAACCTTGAATATTGGCAGTCTTAAAAGATAAGGAGGTTTCCTATATGGATATACTTCGAAGAACAACAGAAATGGTCAGTCAAGAGGCTTGGCATGAAATGGATGAGCAGGCCAAACGGGTTTTAGAATCGCACCTTTCAGCACGAAAGTTCATTGACGTTGCTCCTCCCAAAGGTTGGGATTATGCTGCCCATCCATGTGGCCGCCTTGAAGTGCAATCAGAAACGGAAACGACAAAAAATAACGTAGCCTACGGCATTCATCAGGTTCTCCCCTTAGTGGAACCTCGAATTACATTTGATCTTGATTTATGGGAATTAGACAACATAACTCGCGGGCTGAAAAACCCCGATCTCGCCCCTTTAGAAGAAGCAGCTCGAAATATTGCGATCTTTGAAGAACGCGCTATTTATGAAGGCCTACCCTCTGCTGGTATTGTTGGTCTTGCAGAAGCGGCTAAAGACAGAATGATGCCTATGACCGATACTTCTTCTGTACGAGGAATAATGGATGCTATCAGTTCTGCCCTTTACCGTTTTCAAAAAGACGCCGTAGAGGGCCCCTATGCTCTGGTAGCTTCTCCCGAATTATGGAAAATCATTTACTCTGTATCTGAATGCTATCCTCTTATTAAAAATATAAAGGAAGTCCTCAATGGTCCGGTTATTCTTTCCACACATGAGAAAGAATCTTTCCTTGTCTCCACACGAGGGGACGATATGGAACTTGTTATCGGACAAGATCTTTCTCTTGGGTTCGTTGGCAATGATTCACGTAAGGGAACATTCTTCTTTACAGAATCTTTTACATTTAGAGTAATTAACCCTGAAGCTATCATTCCTCTTAGAATCTCGTAGTTTTGTTTTAATATGGGAGGAGGTCTTCTACATACCTCCTCTCGATTTTGTAAGTTGAAGGGAGGATGAAGATGTGAAAATACTGACCAGAGATGATTTGAAGAATCTTTTAGAAGAAGGTCAGAAACCGTGCCTCTCTCTCTACATGACCAACCCAGCACCAGGAGATCCTCGTCAGGCTCAAATACGATTTAAAAGCTTACTTCAAAATGGTGAAAAAGCTCTTAAAGACCTCGGGATGAAAGATCAAGAAATTGATAACCTTCTTACTCAAGCCAAAGCATTGCTTTCTAATTCTGTCTTTTGGCAAAATCTCGAAAACGGTTTGGCAATGTTTGTTTCTTCTCAGTTTTTCGAGACATTCAACGAACCTTTTCCGTTTTCAGATATTGTGGTAACTGGTGAAAACTTTTATTTAAAACCCCTTTTCCCGTTGTTAAGTGGAGATGGTAAATTTTTTATTCTCGGTCTGAGTCAAAAAGGAGTCCGTTTGCTAGAAGGAACCCGCACGAGTATAAGAGAATTAAACGTAGAGAATTTACCTCAAAATGTAACAGAAGCACTTGGTTTCGATTCTCCTGAACGGCAACTTCAATACCCTGTCATTGGCTATAGTCCTTCAGGAATGAAAGGGACAGTAACCAGAGGCCAGGCTATGGGAGCCGAAGTAGAGAAAAAATATATTCTTAAATATTTTCAAACTATAGATAAAGGAATTTCAGACCTCCTTGAAGGGGAACATGCTCCCCTTGTTCTCGCAGGTGTAGATTATCTTCATCCCATATATAAAGAAGCCAATACATACGCCGATTTGCTAGAGGAAGGAATCTACGGAAATCCTGACACTTTTTCAACACAGGAACTTGGGGAAAAAGGTTGGGAAATTGCACATATCCACTTCAAAAAAGAAGAAAAAACACTGGCAGAACGATATGTGGAAATGAAGGGAACGGGTAAAACATCCTGTGACGTAGAAGAAACAACTCGTGCCGCTTTCACTGGAAAAGTAGATACTGTTTTTGTCGCCCTCAATCATCAGATATGGGGAACATTCGACGAAAAAACATTACAGACTACAATCCATTCTGAAAAGCAAGTCGGAGATATTGACTTGCTAGATTTCATAGCATCTCACACGTTGCTACGGGGAGGTCGAGTATATGCTCTTCTCCCAGAACATATGCCTGACACATCAAGCGTTGCATCTCTTTTCCGTTTCTAAAGAAAGTTTCTAGAAAATAAAATTGAAGCGGGATTTTTTCTGTCCCGCTTCCTTTATTTTCCTACTTGTATTTAGACACAAAAGGAATATAATCCGCTCAAGAAGGACCCGCGATTAGAAAGCGGATTTTTCCGCTTATAGGAGGGGAATAATGAGCCAAAAGGCTTATAAAGACGTTTAAGAACTTTTTAAATAAAGACCTTCCTCTTGGGGGAGAGAACTACTAAGAAACATAATCGGGGGTTAAAAATTATGGAAGGGTTATATGAAGAGGAACGAGAGAATCCTCTACCTCTCACGAAAAAAGAAGTAAACATTATTGGCATTACCTATAACTTACGTCAGGAAGCCCAAATGGGAGAACCTGATGACAAGTATGAAGAATATGACTGCCTGGAAACCGTGGAATCACTCTGTACAGAAGTGACCCGTCTCGGATTTCAGGTATTTCTTTTTGAACAGAATGAATTCCTCGTACAGAAACTTGAATCCGTTGCTCCGGATTTTGTATTGAATATAGCCGAAGGGGTAGGAAACTTCAGAGGAAGAGAGTCGCAGGTACCATGCATTCTCGAAAGTCTTGGCATTCCTTTTAGTGGTTCAGACTCCACATCTTTGGCTATAGGGCTGGATAAAGTTTTGACCACACACGTTCTTCGTGCCTCGAATGTTCCCGTACCGGAAAGCTACGTAGTAAGATCCACAGAAGACTTGGATAAAGCACGCCAGCTATTCTCCGTCAGTAAAAGATGCATAGTAAAACCTCGCTGGGAAGGGTCGTCAAAGGGGATTTTCCTCGACTCAGTTGTAAATACTCCTCAAAAAATGGAAGAGTGTATAGAAAGAGTCTGGAAACGCTACGATCAGCCTGCTGTAGTGGAGGCATTCTTACCTGGTGTTGAGATAACGGCTGGAGTTGCCGGGAATTCCAATCCAGAGTGTATTGGAATGATGACTATTTCGCCAGTAAACAAAACTAAAACCTTTTTGTACTCTCTTGAAGAAAAAAGAAATTATCTCGAGCGAATTCGATATAACGGTCCCGAAACAATCAGTGCCAATCTTCGGCAAAAAGTGGCTAAATTAGCAGTAGAAGCTTTTAAAGCCCTTGAACTTCGTGATATAGCACGAATTGATTTTCGCCTCGACGAAAGTGGAGAACCTCGTGTTATTGATATCAATCCACTGCCTGGATTGTCACCTGCATATAGCGATTTACCCATCCTTTATCGCCTTAGCGGAGGGGAATATACACATCTTATTAAAATGCTCCTTCGCGAGGCCTTCTCACGGTACAACTTAAGTGCCGCCTGCTTGAAAAAACAGGAACTTCAAAGAGAGAAGGCCCTATGATGAATACCAAAGAACAATCGATAGAACCTCCTGGTTGCGGTCAACGTCCAGTTTTCATAACTGCCGCTAAGGAAAATACTCTTCGTCAAGATCTTCTCGACAGCCTTTTATGTCGCGAAGAAGTTGGTCGTGCGCTCAGTTCTGAGGGGTATTTTGTCTACAATCTAGACATTTTTCAGGCTGATATGGCTCACCCTAAGCACCTTATAGAGCATCTTAAAAATGCAAATCCATTATGTATTTTTAATCTCTTTGAAGGTTTTGGATCTGCCCCATGGCTTGAAGCTACCTTCTGTGAACTTTTAGAAAAAAACCACATTCCCTACACAGGAAATCCATCATCAGCACTCCGCCTATGTATTGATAAATTTGCCCTTCAGTCTCAACTTAAAAAGGAGGGCATTCCCGTTCCGTTAACATATTACTTACAAACTAGGGAAGATATCGCGAAAATACATGAATTACGTTTTCCGTTGTTTATCAAACCTCGATCAGAAGACGGGAGCGTAGGTATAGACTCAAAATCCTTGGTCCGTAACGAGAAGGAACTTCAAGAAAGTGTTGAAGAAAAGCTGGAGATGTTCCCTAAAGGAATTCTGGCTCAAGAGTTTCTCTCAGGCTCAGAGTACAGCGTAAGTTTTATTGGCAATGCCCCGTTTAAGACAATTGCACTGTGGACCCTTGACTACAGCCGCTATCCAAACGTTCCAGCATATCTATCTTATGATGCTAAATGGGACGAAGAGAGCCCTGAATGGAATCTATGGCCTGAACATGTAGACCTTTCCGGCTCCATAAAGCAAAACATTCTCGCTATGGCCTCTTCGGCCGCAGAGGTTGCAGGTTGTAAAGGATATTTTCGCGTCGATATACGAGAACACAACGGGAATTTTTTCGTTATCGATATTAACCCCAATCCTGCTCTTACACGTGATAGCGGACTGGCCAGACAATATGTAAAAAATGGCGGAACCTATGAACAACTTGTGAGTGAGATACTCCAGCTGGCAATAGAGAACAGTGAAAAGAGGTCAGGTCATGAATAGCGGTCATCTCTCAATCGATGAATATCTTGCCATTGCACAAGCAACAAAGGCTTTTACAACCGAAGAATGCTCTGTATTAAAAGAAGTCCTTTTGGAATGGCAAGCCTATCCATCAAAAGATTATGTACTTTTAGAAGAATATCGAAAGGGAATTCTTGCTGGATTCCTCATTTACGGCGCTACTCCTATGACAGCATTCGCATGGGATTTGTACTGGATTGTTGTGAGCCCTGATTTTCAAAGACAAGGGATTGGATTAGTCCTTCAAGAAAAAATGGAGGCAGAGCTTCTCAATATTCATAAAAATGCGGTTATACGTGTAGAGACATCTGGGAAACAAGCATATGCCGGGCAACGTCACTTTTATGTGCATGCCGGATATGAAGAAAGTGGTCGAATCCACAATTTTTATGGGGAAGGTGATGACCTTGTCATCTACACAAAAGAAATTAAAACCTCGTGTTAAGTTAGAAAGAAAACCGATGCAATTAACCCAAGTTCGGAATCTGCGAGAGGAAGCAGGTGAAGAAAACTGGAATGATTGGCATTGGCAACTGGCAAACCGTATTACAAATGTCGAACAACTTGAACGCGTTGTAGAGTTGACGAAGAGTGAGTCGGCTACCATTAAACGCAGCCTTAACGTGCTTAGAATGGCTATCACTCCATACTTCGCCTCTCTTATGGATAGGAATAATCCTTCGTGCCCTATACGCAAGCAGTGCATCCCCACACTGCAAGAAACACTTATTGCTCAGACTGATCGTAGAGATCCTCTTCACGAAGAGATTGATTCACCTGTTCCCGGCCTGACTCATCGTTACCCTGATCGTTGCCTTTTGTTGGTTACGGATCAATGTTCCATGTATTGCCGACATTGTACTCGAAGACGCTTTGCTGGCCAAACAGATCATCCTCGAAGTGAAAAAGAGATAGAAGCATGCATAGACTACATTCGTAAAACGCCGGTAATACGCGACGTTCTTATCTCTGGCGGAGACCCTCTAACTCTAGCAGACGACTATCTCGAATCAATTCTTCGTGAAATACGGGCCATTCCCCATGTAGAAATCATTCGAATAGGAACTCGTGTTCCCGTCGTTATGCCAATGAGAATCACTGATACTCTCTGCAACATGTTAAAAAAATATCATCCCCTCTGGATGAACATACAGTTCAACCATCCTAAGGAAATAACGCCAGAATCTGCTGAAGCGTGCAGAAAATTGGCGGATGCCGGAATCCCCTTGGGAAATCAATCCGTACTGCTAAGAGGCATTAACGACTGTCCCTATATCTTCAGAGAACTCAACCAGCAGTTATTGAAGATTCGCGTGCGGCCGTATTACATATATCAATGCGATCTTTCACAAGGAATAGAACATTTCAGAACGTCTATTGGAAAGGGCATCGAAATTATGGAATTTCTTCGAGGACATACTTCCGGGCTTGCTGTTCCTACATTTGTTGTCGACGCGCCTGGCGGTGGAGGGAAAATTCCTGTAATGCCCAATTATGTTATTTCTCAATCAGATCGCAAAACAGTCTTACGTAACTTTGAGGGTGTCCTTACGGTCTATACTGAGCCAGATGACAACCAAAGTCGCTGCAACGGCCAATGCAGCTCTATATGCAATCATCAAAAAGAACTTTCGTCAGGAGGAGTCGCAACTCTTTTTGAACGGGAAGGAGCCTCAATGGAGCCTGAAAATCTTCCCCGCAAGAAAAGAAGTGAGATGTGGTCTTCAGAAAAGACAGAAAGGATGTAACTATGTTCAGAATTCGCCGAATCTACGATAACACGCTCTTGATTAACAAAGAAGCTCTTATTCAGATTCAGGCAATTTTGAGACAACAATTTCCAGGACTGACGTCAGAAGAAATAGAAGCACTCCCTTTTAGAATCAGGGATCAATTAAAATATGGATTTCAAACTATACTTTTTGTAGCAGAAGGGGCTCATCGCAAGGTTCAGGGTTTTGCTTTGACTCTTGTGGATCCCCTTCTTCACTTTATGTATCTTGACTATCTTGCAGCCGCAAAATTGACAACAGGGCGAGGCATAGGAGGAGCTCTATATGAACGAATACGACAAGAAGCTCTTCTCTTAGAGTGTCGTGGAATATTTTTTGAATGTTTACCTGATGATCCTGCCATTTCCAGAAACCCAGAGATACGAAAAGAAAATAGAGCCCGCCTCCACTTCTATGAGTACTTTGGCGCCCGCCCCATAATCGGAACTCGCTATGAAACACCTCTCAAAGAAGGGGGAGACAATCCTCCATATCTTGTCTTTGATGATTTGGGGCAAAACCGACCTCTTTCAAAAGGTCTGGCCCGACGCATTGTACGAACAATACTTGAAAAGAAATACAAAGGGATCTGTCCACCAGAGTATATAAGTATGGTCGTTAACTCATTCAATGACGATCCTATACGTTTACGTCCATTTGTTTATATAAAAGAAGCACAGGCATCCTTACCTGTTCGAAATATTCCAGATGATGAAAAGATAGCGCTACTTATGAACAAAGAACATATTATTCATCATGTACATGAAAGAGGTTATGTCGAATCCCCTGTTCGCATTGGTCGAATTCTTTCCCATCTAGAGAAAAGCGGGCTTTTCAAAGAAGAAAGACTTCGCCCTATACCTGATTCATGGCTTCGTAATATTCACGATGGAGATTTTTTAGACTATCTTAAAAAAGTATGCACATCTATAGGCAAAAATCCGTCAGTCTATCCTTATGTTTTCCCCATACGAAATGCAACCCGACCTCCCAAAGAACTTGTTATACGTGCAGGATACTATTGTATAGATACATTTACACCTCTAAACGGCCCTGCATGGCAAGCGGCCCGTCAAGCAATAAACTGTGCCATTACTGGAGCCAAGCTTCTCGAAGAAGGCCATCACCTTGCCTATGCCTTAATTCGCCCTCCAGGCCATCATAGTGAACGAAGAGCCTTTGGAGGGTTCTGTTATCTAAATAGTACAGCCGCTGCAGCCCAGTATCTCAGTCATAGGGGTACGGTAGCCATCCTTGATATTGACTATCATCACGGCAATGGACAACAAAATATTTTCTACAAAAGAAATGACGTCCTCACAATCTCGATTCACGGTCACCCATCCTTTGCCTATCCCTATTTCAGTGGATTTGAAGACGAAAAAGGGGAAGGGGAAGGAAAGGGATATAACGTTAATATTCCTTTATCGGAGAATATTGACGGGGAAAAATATGGAGAGGCCCTTCATCGTGCCCTCAAAATAATACGCCGCTTCTCTCCTTCCTTTCTTGTTGTAGCTCTTGGATTCGATACTGCACAAAAAGACCCTACAGGAAGTTGGAACTTAACAGCTAAAGATTTTTACGCAAATGGCAGAGATATTGGTAAGGAGAAATACCCTACTCTTGTCGTTCAAGAGGGCGGATACGATACCAAAAGGATAGGAATAAACGCCCGTTCCTTTTTTACAGGTTTATGGGAAGGAACATTTTTTAGATAAAAGACAGGAGGCACAAACAATATTCATGCCTCTTGTCTTTAAATCTTCTTATTCAGCGGATCGAAACGACTTCATAAAAACCATGGGAAGAGCAAGAAGAGGAAGTGCCGCAACCACAAGCATTGTGCTGGTAATTCCAAAGACATCGCCCAACTTTCCTAACGGCCCTGTCAACAAATTGGCTACCCCCCACGATAATCCCATAACAATGGAACTCGCCATACCTCGAGAATGAGGAACCTGTTCCTGAGCTACTGCCGCCGTTATAGGCATACTTGAATTAAGAAAAGATGTTCCCAGAATATATAATATTATTGATGTTTTTCCACCTATATAAGCAGCAGGAATCATACAGATGGGACCAGCGATAAGAACAAATATAAGAACTCGAACCTTTCCCCATCTATCAGAAAGTTTACCGCTAATAAGCATAGCAATTGTGCTACACAGCATAATCAAAAAGAGAATAGTTCCAACCATACTAATGTTGCCGCCTTCAGAAACAATACGGATGGGGAGAAAGAATCGAATTCCCTGGCTCGTTGCATCTCGCGCCATAGAAACCATCCATACTGGATAGATTACTCCAAGCACTGAAAATAAAGAGTGAAAAAGTCCCCCCTGATTCTTAGGGAACTCGGCCGCTTCTTCACTTAAAACAGGCATATACCGATAAATAGCAATCGCGAGAATAAGAACAGGTACAATGGCAATATAAGGGATTTTCTCTACCCCCACTATTTTTGCCAAAGCAACTGCAAAAAGAGGACTTATCGTTACTCCTATATTTCCGGCAACACTAAAAATTGCCAATGAAACGGTTAATTTTTCCTGAGGAACAACATGTCCCACTCCTCCATGTCCCTGAGGATGAAAGGTGGCACTACCTACTCCCCAAAGTCCCACTAAAAAAAGAGCCATTCCATACGTAGGAGAACTTGGAAGAAAGGTTGCCCCGAGACATGTCAAGATGGGCCCAATCATAACTAAGTATGAACGTGCAGTCCGATCTGAAACATATCCGAGTAATGGCTGAAGAAAAATATGTATAATACCAACCACAGAATTAAGTAATCCCGCCTGAGCCATAGTAATACCAAGTCGAGATATAAGAGTTGGAACAAATGTCGGGAGAAACGCTGCATAAAGGTCATTGAAAAAATGTCCAATCGAAAGAAGAGAAAGTTTAAATTTAGGACGATCCACACATACGGTTCTGTCTATCATGATTTTTTGCCCCCTGAATAACAAAAACTTTTTATATCGTAACACGTCTTAATAAAAAAAAGAACCGTAGGGGTGTATTACTCTTTCCAAAAAAAAGCAAGCCAAATACACGGTGGCTCTTTTGTAGTGCTGGAGACACGGTGTTTTTCGTGAGGTGAGATAAGAACCCAATCTCCAACTTTTAAAGTACGTCGAGCCCCATCAGCCCAATCGATTATACCTTCGCCTTGTATTACGCAAACCCACTCGAATTCTTCCTGATCATACCAAAAATCCTTCGGGGAAGATTGACCTGTAGAAACAATACGTTCAACTCTAACGTTGCTACCTGCCGCTAATATCTCTGAAATCTCTTTACTCCAATCAATATTCTTTTTATCAAAAAGATTCTTCATTTTTCCCCTCCTCACCCTATATTATGATACACAAAAAGCGGGTCTTTAAAAGACCCGCTTCTGAGGGGAACGATCTTATTGTGGATTAATCGTAGTAGATGTTTTGAGCTGGTGCATCCTCAGGGTTTTTCATATAGGTGCCCAGCGTGTTCTCTATAACTTCCGTATAGCCTGGAACCCCAGAGATAACAACGGGGCGATCAACGGCTGTAAGAGAATAAAATTCAAGCATTTTCTGGAATGTGGAGGAATGGCGTCCCACCCGAACATCGATAGGCCAGCCCCGCTCGTCGATAGGAGCGTAGAGGAGCTTGTGTTCCCCCGCCTTCATAACAAACTCATCGCGGCCCGTCATGAGCAGATATTCGTCGGTAATGCCACGAATACGGTCAAGCATGGGTTCGGCAACCTCAACGAGAAGAGACATGGCGTCGGTATGATCGCCGATCTCTCTGTGAGACAAGCCGTGAAGGGCCTTGGGTGAAAACTCCATGCTCAGGGGCACTTCGAAAAGCTCGGCGGTGAGGGTCATGGATGTCATGGCCGCTACGGCCTGCCCCTTCTCATGGCTTACGATGGTATTTTCCACCGGATATTCAAGCTCGGCCTCGTGAAGATCCACGGCGATATCCACCTTCTCCTGGCGAATGAGCTGGGTCATGGCCCAGGTGGTTCGCTCTGTAAGGGCGCCGTTGGGTCGACCCGGCCAGGTTCTGTTCAGGTTTCTGATATCCATATAGGCCAACATCTGACGGCTGGGATAGTGGATATACACTTCGGGATCGGGCCACGAGTCCAGTGGATTGGTGCAGCGGTCGCCCATACGGAACTGCTTCTGTCCCCACGGCGTCTTTACGTAGTAGTACGTGGGGTAGGCCTCGCCCATACGAGTGCATGTAGAAGCGCTTCGGTTCGCCCGAATAATGACGATGAGCCGTCCCTGCTCCACCTTCACGTTCTCGGCGACGAGAAGGGCTCCGAGGTTGCACGCCGGCTCCTCGGGGTGGGTTCCTCCAATAAGCAGAGCCGTTCCGCCAGGAACACCACTGTCAAAAATGTAGACGTTGCTGTCGTTGGGCGTTCCCTTCAACGTCGGTTCGTAGTCTGAGAGTTTCTTCACCTCAGTAAGTGAGGGAGAGGGAACTACCGGTTCCTTGAAATGTCGGTGTCCGTAAAACTCCCGTCCGGCAATAGCCACGAAAACAAGGGCTACGACCAACGAAAGTATCTTGATGCCATTCAGTTTTCCCTTCATCTTCTCTTCACCCCTCTTCCTACTTCAGCCGAAGGATTCTCAGCACGAAGGGCATGAGCACAATGCTGTAGAGCACTGCTTCCTGGGCATTCCTTGTCTTGATGAAGTTGCAGAGTATGGCGCCTCCGAAGAAGAGGACCATAGCGTAATACAGGTACATAATGATGGTATTTGCCAATATCATGATTCTCTAGCCTCCAAGAAATGACAGTCTGGTGCTGAAGATGAGAAAGAGCGTTCCCAAGATGGCGATGAAGGCCATGGGCACCAGACAGGCTTTCACAAAATCCCCGAAATACCGTCCCTTATACCCCAGTTCCATAACTGTGGCCCGTCCCACGACGGCGGTTGGCGGCAAACAGTCTCCCAGAGGCCATATGACCGCCATGGCCGATAAGGCGATGATGGGGTCGAGACCGCGCATGTTGAAGAGCATGATGAGCGGTACGCCCAGCAACGGAGCAACAGCATACTGCACCAGTCCCTCAGAGAGGGGCAGAATAATGCAGAGGGTGAGGTAGAGCACTCCCAGGGGAAGGGTAACCACCGCCAGGGAGATGAGCCCTCTCGCTCCGCTCAGGGCCATAATCTGTATAAGTACACCTACAACCACCATGATGCCTACGAGAGGAAGAAGGCCGTGAACGGTGGAACAGGCGATAGACCAGAACTGAAGTTTGCGCGGGCTGAGAAGCACCACTGCGAAAGAAGCGACCATGAAGAGCAGGGGCAATCCCAGTACGGGCAGTGAGAAGAACCAGATTCGTCCCGCAATAACGCAAGCCAACAGTAGAATGAATGGGGCAAGAACTCTGAACCAGTTTTGTCCTTCCGGCGCTTCCGGAAGATTGGCCAGAGCCTGGTCGAGATCAATCTTCTTCGTTCCTCGTCCTGCAAGCCAGAACATGGAGAAGAGCGCTCCGGCAACGGAGAGGACAAACAGCGGTTTGCCGAATCCCACGTAGGGCATGTTGGCACCAGCGGCAGCCATCATGGCCCAGAGGTTGATAGGAGGAGCGGCAGCGCTCATGGCTGCTCCTAAAAAGATGATGGCCGCCCGTTTCGTTTCATCGACACCCATGGCAGCCAGAACAGAACCAACGAGGGCTCCTACGGTAAGAACCGTTGTTGCACCGGAACCGGTCAGGGCTCCGGGAAGAAGCAGCACGAAGGTGAGCAGCAAAAGGCAGATGGTTCGTCTTGAATGGAAGGTCGAAACGATCTTCCGAACAATAAAGGCGACGCCGCCACTTTCCCGAAGAAGGGCCATGAAGAAGGTAGCCGTGAGAAAAATGAGGCAGACATCAAAGTAGGTGAAAGCGCCTTCCACAATGTGACGAATGGGAAGAAGGGCCACGGGATTGTGGGGACTTCCCGTTACGCTGAGCATGATGGAGTGAGCGGCAGCTCCTGCCAAGGCTGCTACGAACATCGAAAGCTCCGTGCTCAGCTTCATGACTTTCGGAATGATGAAAGCCACGGCTATGACTAATAAAATTACTACTGAGTGTGTGAACATTAGATCCGATCTCCTGTCATAAAGGATGAGAACATTGATAGTTTAGTAACAAACGTCTCTATTTTAGGTAAGGAAACCTTATTACGACAAGAGATTTGAACCTATTGTTTCAAAGTGTAATGTTTAGTACAATACTACACTGCTTAAAAAAGCTCTCAGGTGCGAGCCCTGCGTATTTCGTAAAAATGAACAAAATGAACAAAATAAAAGGGAACCATCCGGTTCCCAAGTTATAGAAGTCAGTACTTATTGATAGGACGGCCGATTTCCTGATACTCTCGCTTCATCGTCGCCTTTCCAGAAGCGACGAGATATTCAAGATATCTTCGAGCAGTAATACGGGAAACCTGCAAGACTTCTGCCGTTTCCACCGCAGAAAGCGAACAATTGCTTTTTTTTAGTAAGGTGATAACTTTTTTTAACATCTCGGGGTTGAGTCCTTTGGGAAGAGTCGTCTGATAGTTTTTTCTATTTTTCACCTGAAACAAGCTATCAATCTCTGATTGATCAAAATCTCCTGATCCTTTTCTAAGCTTACTATCCATTTGCCTAAAAGATTCAAGAGAGGCTTTCAAACGGTCATAAACAAAGGGTTTCACTATATAATCAAAAGCTCCTGCTTGTATTGCTTCGTTTACTGTATTTGCATCGCGTGACGCTGAGACAATAATGACGTCAACGTTTTTCTTCTGTTCTCTTATTTTACGCAGTGCATTGAGACCATCAAGTCCGGGAAGGAAAATGTCAAGAATTAATAGCCGTATAGAAAGCGTGTCGAGTAAATCCAGCGCTTTTTGGCCATCTCCCGCGACAGCTACAACACGGAACCCTTCAAGTGAATTAATAAAGTTCTGGTGAATTTCTGCCACCATTGGATCATCTTCCACAACGAGAACGTCTATTCTATTCAATCAGATCTCCTCCTTCTCCGTTGGGGAGAGTCACTATAAACTCAGTATATTCTCCATATTTGAAATCAAGACAAATATCGCCACCTAAAGCATCAACCATCCGCCTGATATTATATAGGCCATAACCTGACGTTCGTGGTCGCGCCTTTGTTGAAAAGCCCTTTTCGAAAATTTTCTCTGCATTTTCTTCCGTTAGCCCTCCGGCATTATCCCAGACACTCAACATAATCTGGTTCGATTCATCGAAAATGGAAAAGCTGATACGAGGAACCTTTATTGAAGCTTGAAGCATGGCTTCGATAGCATTCTCCATAAGATTGCCCACAATAATAACCAGAGCCTGATCACTAATTTTAATTGATTCTCCACAGTAGCTATCTGGGGTAATTTCACAACCTATGCCAAGCTCTCGGCATCGTCCCATTTTCCCAAGCAAAATACCTCCTACTGCCGGATTCTTAATTCGTTCAGCTATCATAGAAGCCATTGTTTGCCCTGGAGCCTGTTCCTGAGAAATAAAATTCAGAGCCTTTGTATATTTTCCCAGCTGGATAAGCCCTGCTATAGCTTGCAACTTATTCATAAATTCATGGTTCTGCACGCGAAGCGATTCAACGTACATGCGCACACCTGTCATTTCTTCAGCCATGGCGTGTATTTCAGACATATCACGAAAACTGGCTATTGCACCGCAAATCTGACCATTGATCGTCACTGGAACCTTGTTAATAATCAAAGGGGCGCCACCTACATTTTGTTCAAGGTCATAAACAGCCTCTTTTGAAGAAAGAACTCCCTTCAGATTAATTTCAGGAACCAATGAGTCGACATCCTCACCTTCAGCATCATAATGAATTCCAAGCAACTTCATAGCTGAATGGTTAATGAGAGTTATACGTCCCACAGAATCGACAGCCAATATTCCATCTCGAATGAAGTCGATCAACTTTTCTCTCTCTTTCACAACTCGTGCAACCTGTTTTTTCAAAGAGAAATTCCATAAAAGGATAAGGAAAATGGCAACGACAAAGGCACTGAGTACCTTTATGAGAAGCGTTTTATCAACAAATCCTTCATGCTTAAATTGATCAAACCATTTTTTATAAAGTTTCTCATATGTCCCGTCACTGTATATTTGACTCAAACCTTGTTTAAGCATTCGAGCCAATGTAATATCCCCATGAGTAATGGTAAATCCCCACTCTTTGGTAAAAAGAGAGGATTCCAACGGAACTACATTATTGATTTTGAGCTTTTTACACATAGATAATCCCTGATAAAGCCCCATCAGCACAAAGTCATACTGTCCCGAAGAAACGAGATGTATGCCTTCGACAGGATTATCTACGATTAAAACTTTCGACGTGAGGTAGCTTGATTGAAGATATGCTTTTTCTGCACTTCCCTGCTCCACAATCACCGTCTTTCCTGCAACGTCACTTAAGCGGCTGCCTTCAAGACCTTTTCTTGTAAAAACAGCGTATGGAACTTTGATGACAGGTAAAGAAAAATAGAACTCGCCTATTTCCTTACCAGAAACATCAGGCAAAAAAGCTGCTTCTCTCTGAGATACATCTGGAACGGAGGGGATATTTATAATAGGTGCCATATGGGGGAGAATAGCTGATTCTTCTCTTGCGCTTACCACGCCAAGTATCAAATCAACGCGAGAAGAATAAAGAAGAGACTCCACTTCTGTCCAGTGCACCATTTGGAAATTAAGAGAAAGATCTTGCTTCTTGGCAATGGTTTCCAAAACATCGATAAAGAACCCCTCTGGCAACTGACGATCGTTAAGATACTCAAAGGGAGTCAATGCTTTGTCCCCAACAACATAGATCACACGCCCAGAAGATTTGCTCCATCCATGTTGAGGGAAAAGCAGCAAAAACCCTGCCAAAAATATTACAACAAGTAAATACAACCCGCATTTTTTCCCAAAGCTCATACTACCAAGACCTGTTCCACGTATATTTAGCTATAAGGAATGTACAAAAATCCCAGAATTTTTGTTTGACTTCGTTCATATTTTTTTCTGTCTCTTCATTTAGAAAACTAACAGCCGCATCCTTATCTTTTTTCAATAAATCAAGAGCCCTCTTCTCCACTTCTGACTGCCTTTTAAAGATGTCACCTTCTATTGGCCTTCTCATTTCTTCTAAATCACGAAAAGCCTGCTGATATCTCTTATTGACCAAATCTCCCGTGAGCATAAAAACCCATCGAGCAGAAGAAGGTGAAAACTGATCCATATTGAAATTGCGCCATTCACTTGGAGTTTGCGTCACACCGGCATAAACAGGAACATACGTACTCATGTGAGGGTGTCCCAACGAAAACCACATGACTCCACCGACACTATCAGGCAACCACGATCGCGATTGGGAAACAAAGCTATAAGACGTTCTTGCCGATACAGGTCTGTGATAAGGAATGTTTAGAAGAGTCCGCATGGCCCTATCTGGAAATGGCGTTGCCAACTCACTTTTTGACAAGTGACCATTTACATCAGGAACAAGCCACGCCGGATGCTCCTCCATGTTAAATGGAGTTCCTTCAAGGGGAGAACGAAGCAAAGCTATGACGTCTCGAACTCCAAGTTTTTTCTCTGGTTTAATAGAAAAAGGATAACAGGCGAGATCACCATTGGGATCCCACTCTTTTGAAGGTGCCAATGATTTATAGAGGTAATGCAAACGTTCTCTTACCCATGGAGCGTACATCGACCAATATCCCGTTTTTGGGGTATAGGCGTTTCTCCAGTTGAAAGATTTTTCCCTTTTAGGGTCGTACCAACCATGTTCAATAGCTACATCTATGTAATTCTTTGACGCCATAAAATAATCTGGCTTTGAAAGATCTATATATGTAAGAACGCTACCATTTGTTACAACAGCAACTTCATCATCGGGAACACGCCGAGCAGCCCAGACAGCACCTGATTTTTTACTTTCTGGTGTCCAGCCAAAGCCCACACTGCGTATTTCAAAAATCCAGGCTTCATAGGGATCTGCAATTGTAAGAGACTCCCCCTGGCCTGCACAAGAAGGAAGAAAGCCATATTTTTCAGCCATTGAACCGATAAGACGAATTGCATCGCGAGCCGTTTTGGTTCGTTGAAGGGCTAAAATCTCAAGTTGCTCTATAGTTAAAATTCCCCTCGCATCTGGTAAGAATGCTTGTAATTCATCTTTCTGCCCCACAGTACTCTCGCCAATAGAAAGTTGATGTTCATTGAAACATGAATACCCAACATGAAAATAGGTATATGTCTCTTCTGCCTGGGGTATTTGTCCAATAACACGTGGAGGATTTCTATCTTCTCCCAAAAGGTTTATATAGACATCCATCATTGTTCCTTTTGGATACTTTGCACCTTGAACAACTCTCAAATTAGAATCATACCAACTATCTGCCGTATGAGAGTTAATAACCGAACCGTCAATACTCACATCTTTACCAACTAAAACAGTGGTACATGCTTCCGCAAGATATGGATTTACGACAAAAAAGACTGCTAAGAAAATCAAAAATAAACCGTGTACACTGCGTTTCACTATGTCAACTCCTTCCTCACCCCTCAGATACTCATTATATACAAAAAAGCGTCGGAATGTCCTCCGACGCTTTTCTCTATATTACGATCAGTTCTGATCCGAACTGTTACTTAGTTTTTGTATCTATTGCAAGAGCCCCGTTTTCAACAGTGACAGAAACGACACTCCCTTCCCGTATCTTTCCAGAGATCAGAGCTCGAGCTATACGGGTTTCAAGCTGTCTCACAATGTATCTTTTCAGGGGACGTGCTCCGAAAACAGGGTCGTATCCAGCATCCGCTATAAATTGAACAGTTTCATCTGTAAGTTCTAGATCGATACGGCGATCTCTTAAGCGATCTCGTAACGCCTCTGTAAGTAACAACACAATCTTCTCTATCTCTTCTTTCTGAAGAGGCTTAAAAAGGACAATGTCATCAACCCTGTTTAAGAACTCCGGACGGAAAGACTGACGAAGCTCTCTCATAACAGCGTTTCGTGCATCTTCCTTAATTTCACCTTGCGCTGTAATTCCGTCAAGAAGATAGGGGGCGCCTATATTACTCGTCATAATAATCACGGTATTTTTGAAATCCACTACATGTCCATGACTATCGGTAACACGTCCATCATCAAGAATTTGAAGCAATACGTTAAAAACATCCTGATGAGCCTTCTCTATTTCATCGAAAAGAATAACAGAATAGGGTCTGCGTCGAACGGCCTCCGTAAGTTGACCTCCCTCTTCATAGCCCACATATCCGGGAGGGGCTCCTATAAGACGAGATACAGAAAACTTTTCCATATACTCAGACATATCAATTCGGATCATGTTCTCTTCACTATCAAAAAGAGCCTCTGCCAATGTTTTGGCAAGCTCTGTTTTTCCTACACCTGTGGGCCCCAGAAAAATAAAGGAACCAACAGGTCGACGAGGATCTTTAATTCCTGATCGTGCCCGTATAACAGCATCTGCCACAAGATCTACCGCTTCGTTTTGTCCTATCACACGCTTATGAAGAATTTCATCAAGCTTAAGAAGCTTTTCCCGCTCCCCTTCCATAAGGCGTGTCACGGGAATGCCAGTCCAATGACTAACAATATCTGCGATCTCATCTTCAGTAACTTCTTCTCTTAAAAGCCGGGAACCTCCCTGCCTTAAAGCAAGTGACTCCTCTTCTTTTTTCAACTGTTGCTGAAGCTCGGGAAGACGTCCATGTTTCAATTCAGCAGCTTTATTCAGATCGTATTCTCTCTCAGCTTTTTCGATCTCTCTTTTTACTGTATCTATCTCTTCTCGTAACGAGCGTACACGTGTTATAACTTCTTTTTCACTTTCGTACTGGGCTCTGAGAGTATCTGCTTCTTCCCGTGCTTCCTGAAGTTCTTTCTGAAGTGTCTTCAGCCGCTCAAGACTTGCTTCATCCTTCTCTTTCTTCAAAGCAGCTTCTTCTATTTCGAGCTGCATAACCTTTCGAGATGCTGCATCAAGCTCTGCTGGCAAAGAGTCAATTTCCGTTCGAATCATGGCGCAGGCTTCATCGACCAAATCAATAGCCTTATCTGGCAAAAAACGGTCAGTAATATATCTATTGGAAAGAACGGCAGCTCCAACCAGGGCATTATCTCGAATACGCACTCCGTGATGAACTTCCAAACGTTCTTTCAAACCTCGCAAAATTGAAATTGTATCTTCCACGTCGGGCTGCTCAACTAAAACAGGCTGAAAGCGACGAGCCAAAGCCGCATCTTTTTCTATGTGTTTGCGATATTCGTCTACCGTTGTAGCCCCTATACAATGAAGCTCGCCTCTGGCCAGCATGGGTTTTAACATGTTCCCAGCGTCAATTGCCCCCTCTGCCGCCCCGGCTCCAACGATTGTATGTAGTTCGTCAATAAAGAGGATAATACGACCCTCACTATTTTTTATTTCATTTAGAACAGCTTTTAGCCTCTCCTCAAACTCTCCCCTGAATTTCGCACCAGCCACAAGTGAGCCCATATCAAGGGCAAAAATACTGCGATCTTTTAACCCTTCAGGAACATCGCCACGTACAATACGTTGCGCGAGTCCTTCAACTATAGCTGTCTTTCCTACGCCGGGATCTCCGATAAGGACAGGATTATTCTTCGTTTTACGGCTTAAAATACGAACAACTCTTCGTACCTCTTCATCTCGGCCAATAACAGGATCAAGTTTGCCCATACGAGCCATTTTCACGAGATCCCGTCCATATCTGTCGAGGGCTTCATATGTCTCTTCTGGGTTTTCACTCGATACACGCTGAGCTCCTCGAACAGCAGTCAACGTCTCTAAAAAAGCCTCTGACGTAATATGGTGCTGAGCAAGAATTCGGCCAGAAACCGTTGTTGAACCTTCTTCTAAAAGACACGAAAAAATATGTTCGACAGAAACGTACTCGTCCTTTAAACGTTCTGCCCGTTCCTGTGCTTCAATAAGAATCTGGGAAACTCGCCGTGAAATGTAAATTTTTCCGGGCTCAAGCCCAGGCCCAGAAACTCGCGGTCGTTTCTCCAGTTCTCTTTGCACATCCCTTTTCAAGGCATCTACAGATACGTCCATTTTCTGAAGAATACGGGGAATCAAACCTTCCGACTGTTCAAGAAGAGCAAGAAGCAAATGCTCGCCATCTACCTCTTGATGACCCCATCGAAGAGCCATATCCTGAGCAGACGAGAGTGCTTCTTGTGATTTTCGTGTAAATTTCGTTATATCCATAATTAGAACCTCCCCGAAAGACCGCCTCACTCTATCTTCGACGGCTTTGACCTTTACTAACCAATAAGTATTATAAAGGTCAGGATTGGTCATTCAAGAGAGCAGAGTTTGAACTAATCCATTTTATTTATGATTTATTCTATTTACATCTTATTTTCTCTTTTTTTCTTTGTTTTTTAAATTAGGTGAAATTTTATCTTTTAGGCCAATAAAACAAGAGTGGATATAATGGAAACAATATTCATCATGTCCATAAGCATGTACAATTAATGGTAGACCTATAGATATGGAGGTACTTCCATGAATAAAAAAATAATTCGTTTTCTGTGTTTGGGTGTTCTTCTCTCCATTCTTATTTCCGGATACGCCTTTGGAGCAGAAGACTTCGTCGTTACCGACTTTAAACCTCAAGGACAAGTTAAAGAAGGAACGCCTCACATTACGGTAGTCTTTTCTTCGCCAGTAACAACCACCGACTCATGGCCCATAATAATCCGGCCTGAGCTTCCTGCAGAAGGAACGTGGAACGATTCTCAAACCTTTACTTTAAAGCCTCTCGCTCCACTTTCTCCAGCCACACAATATAACGTGGAACTCAAAGAGAATATTCGTGATCAGAAGGGGAGGTTGCTTGCCGGACGGCATACATTTTCTTTCAATACGGAACCGTTATCTTTTATGGAAGCCCGTCAAGTTGATTTCACAGAAGATGGAAGCGCTACACTTGAGCTTATCTTTTCCCTTCCCGTCTCACCCATCAGGCTTAGGGGATTTGCAACTCTAAAAGATTCTCTGGGGCGATCTGTTCCATATGCTGTTATAGGGGAACGCCCTTCTCGTTCCATATCTCTTACTACACGTTCTTTTGACGGAGACTCCTTGACTTTAAATATTGCCTCTGGACTTACAAGCGAAAGTGGTCCTCTTCCACTCGAAAAGGAAATATTGCAGAAAATTTCTCTTTCAAAGAGGTTAACTATACGTAGTTCCTGGGCATATGCTCAATCTCCACGCCGAGGATCAATTACGATGCAGACATCTACTCCGGTTGATGTTGCAAAAGCGAAAAATTATATTTCTCTTGAACCTGAAATACCTTTTACGTTAAATCCAGAGTACAGTGGTTTCTCTATCGAAGGGGCTTTTCAACCTCGTCAAAGATACGTGGTTACGCTTAAGAAAGGACTAGCTGCCCGTTCAGGAAGCACACTGGAAGAAGATTTTATAAAGGCTTTTGTTTTTTCAGATATTGATGCAGCTATAGACTTTCCTAACGCTGGGATGTTTCTGACACCGGCAGAAGATCTGAGGATTCCTATTGAAACTGTCAATATCAATGAAGTTGACCTGACTCTTTGGCGTCTCTACGAAAACAATATTTCCTACGCAATGCTCACAGGCACCAACGCTATCCCAAGAGAGCTCTCTCGCCTTGTTGTGCAAAAGAAAGCCCGAATTTCCGGCGCTCCCAACAAGATTGAACGACGTGCCGTAGACATTCGCGATTTGGCAAAAGACCATAAAGGCGTATTCCTGCTTACTGCTAAAAATGCTGACCCCAACACGTGGCAAGAAGCACAGCAGGTTGTTGCCGTAACAGATATTGGCATTGTGGCAAGAACCTATTCAGAGGGAATTATGGTATGGGTTAATTCTATTCAGAAACTCACACCTACATCTAGAGCCAATGTCAGAATCTATTCACGAAGTAATCAACTCATAGCAGAGGGGAAAACGGGCCGAGACGGTGTTTTTATGCTTCATCGAACCTCTCCATGGGATGACAATCAACACCCCTATCTGCTCACCGTAGAAAAAGACGATGATCTCTCTTTTCTGCGTCTTGACCGAAATATTCTTGCAGATAACGGCTTCGATATATCCGGCCGTCCATATCTCAGAAAGGGATATGAAGCTTTTTGTTTCGCCCCAAGGAATATATTCAGACCTGGAGAAACAGCTCAATTCAAGGCTATCGTCAGAGATGAGAAACGACAAGCTCCCAAGCCTTTCCCCCTTCTTGTAACTATTCGATCTGGCAATGGGAAAGAGCTTGCCCGTTCTACGGCGGAACTATCAAAAGAGGGAACGTTGCTCTATTCATGGGCTGTTCCTGAAAACAGCATGACGGGCACCTACCAATTGGCCCTCTCTCTACCTGGAAATGAAAAAGCTCCTCTTGGAACAATGACATTTTATATAGAGGAATTTGCTCCACCTCGTCTTGAAGTCGCAATAGATGAAAGTATAAAGACTCTTGAACCGGGAGAAGATGTTACTCTTTCCTTCTCCTCTCAGTATCTTTTTGGAGCTCCAGCATCCGATCTTCCATGGGAGGCGGAGGTTAGGACCATGCCCGTCTCTTTCACTAATTCCCAATGGGCAGCCTACACTTTCGGAGATGCAGAAAAAGAGCATAAGAGTATTACAGAATTTATTGGACAAGGCAACCTTGATGAAGAAGGCAAGGGAACACTGAATTACACGATAAAAGAAGGGCTAGAAGCGCCATCAATACTTCACTTTCTTTTTACCGTCAAAGTCAGAGAAGAAGGTGGACGTTGGGTTCCTGAAACAATAAAGATTCCCTATTATCCCACTCTCTATATGTTGGGAATTGAGAAAAGCAAAGAGACTCCTGTTCCACAAAAACCATACGAAATGCGCGTAGCCGCAGTAACTCCAGACGGAGGTGCTGCCCCTCTGAACTCTGTTACCGCCTCTGTAGCCAAAGTAATGAAACACTATACTCTCAAACGCTACGGTGAACAAACTCGTATGGAAGAACAGGAAGAAATCGGAACACCAGATGTAAAAGAAATCGCTCTTTCAGAAGGCATCGGAACATTTTCTTTTACACCACAAGATCCTGGAGAATATCTCGTCCGTTTTGAAGATCAGGCAACAGGAAGTTCCGCCTCTACACGACTTGAGGTATGGTACGCCTTTGGAGAGGGTGATGGAGGATCTCCCCTTATCGATAGAGTGCTTCTCTCAACAGATAAAGAAAAATACGTTCCAGGAGAAACGGCAACTATCCAAATCAGATCTCCTTTTGAGGGGCTGCTTCTTTTCACTGTAGAAACAGATAAACAGATCACTCGCAAAATTGAGGAGATAAAATCTGGCGAAACGACATTAAAGGTAAAAATAACTGATGAAATGATTCCTAATGCTTACTGCACGGCTTGGGTTATTCGGCCGGTTTCTGAAAAAGATTATGATGCTTGGGGAGCTCACAGAGCTTTAGGAACAGTACCACTCGTTGTTGACTCACCGGAAAGTCACCTATCTGTTTCTATTGAAAGCTCAGAAGAGGTCGAACCAGGGAAAACGCTTCCTGTCACCATTCAGCTTAAAAATTATCAAGATAAACCTGTAAAGGGACACGTAGCTCTGGCCTTGGTCGATGAAGGAATTCTTGGTCTGACAGGGTATGCGACACCTTCACCTGATACATTTTTCTTAAGTAAAAGAGAGCTGTCGCCCCTGACAAACGATATGTACGACCAATTGATGCCTCTTGAATCTCGAAAAACACAGCAGCTTCATCCAGCTGGAGGAGACAGCGCAGAAGCCATGTACAGTGCCGCTATGGGGGGACTACTCTCTCCTCTTCTTACAGGAAAGTCTTTTACAATATTGTCACTTTTTGAGGGAGACATCGAGACAGATAACGATGGTAAAGCCAGCATATCTCTCGATATTCCTGAATTCAGCGGGAAGGGACGTTTAATGGCTATCGCTGCAACAGACTCAGCTTTTGGATCTGCATCCCGCCCCGTCATTATTCAAAGAGATATTGTTGTAGAGACGACTCTTCCTCGAGCTGTTGCACCAAAAGATTGTCTTATGATGCCCATTACCGTCTTTTCTCGAAGTGATAAGGAACAAAAGGTAACTCTTCAAATTATAGAAACAAAAGGACTGACCGTTGAAGAAAACAATACGCTGAGCCTTACTGTTCCTGCCAATGGGCGCACACACACAGAAGTACCAGTTTTTATTGGCGAAAAGGCACAAATTGGGTCCCTTGACATAAAAACAACATGGGGAGAGAAAAGCTTTACGCTTTCAAAAGAGATTACCATCCGGCCACCGTTCCCCAGAATCTCCATTGTAAAAAATGGCACGATTTCAGAAGAGGGAGATCATTTCCTTCATATTGACACATCATGGTTCCCGGGAACACAGAAAGGCACTCTTCTTCTTTCGGGGCTTCCTACTGCCAATCTAACAGGGGCTTTCAATTTCGTGAGAACATATCCTTATGATTGTCTGGAACAAACAGTATCAAAGGGATGGCCACTTCTTGTACTGCCCGATCTGGCTCAAAAACTTGATCCCCTTCTCTCGTCGGAGAAAGAAGTAAAAGACCAACTTGAAGCTATTCTGCGTCGTCTCGCTAACCTGCAACTCTTCGATGGAAGTTTTGTTTCATGGAGCGGAGATGGAATTGCCAATATGTGGGGCAGCATATATGCTACCCATTTCCTTGTGGAAGCCTCTCAAAAGAATATACCTATTTCCGAAACCCTTTTGAGCGGAGCGTTATCTTATATGCGCCAAATTCTTTCTTTGAGCGACGAAGAAGGTGCTGATGGCTTCTCTACCCGTGCCTACGCTGCTTACGTCCTCACCCTTCATGGGGAGCCACCATTGGGATGGATGGAGCATCTTAAAAGTCAGAAAGAGAATATGAAAGACTCGGGACGGATTTTCCTTGCTGGAGCCTATGCCCTCTATTCTAAAAACACAGCTCCCCTCAAAGAACTTGGGGATGTGGTAGCGCCCACAGATGAAGGAAAGGAAGAGACAACTCCTGGTAAAACCTTTGAACTCTATTGGAGAAACAGAGCATTACTTCTTCTCATGTGGAATAGTCTTGATCCAATGGCACCGGAAACTACGGCATTGGCTTCTGGACTTATACAAAATATGAAAAAAGAGGGCTGGTCAACAACACAGGAAAATGCATTTGCCCTTATTGCTCTCGGACGATATATAGAGAAAACCTACGCTCTTCAAAAAGAACCCTTTACAGCAGATATTCTCGCTGCTGATGGAACGACACTCGCCAAAACTACAGAAAAAGAGAGTACGGCAATATCTCTTGATGATGTTGCTACAGACCTTAAACTTCAAAAACGTGGCAACGGCGTTCTCCATTATGGCATGACTCTTTCTGGTATACCGACAACTCCTCAAGATCCTTATAACAAAGGAATTGAGGTAGAACGGCTCATAAAAGAACATGCGTCTTTGGGAGAAAAAATCACTGTAGAATTGCACATAAGGCCACAGGCACCAATAACCTCTCTTGTTCTTTCTGATATCCTTCCTGGCGGCGTTGAGATTGAATCTGCTGGAGAAATCTACTTCATGCCTGCCAGCGGAGCCAATGTGCGAGCAGAGAAACGAGATGATCGTCTGATACTCTTTATCTCAAACATTGAAGAATCTCTTATCTATCGTTATACAGTGCGCGCTGTAACAAAAGGTACTTTTGCTCTTCCTCCCGTCTATATAGAAGACATGTACAATCCAGGTGTCAGAAGTTTGAGTCGTGGAGGCATATTCACTATTGAATAAGAAATGGATAAAAGGGCTGGCTATTGGAACTTCTCTCTTATTGCTCCTTTGGGCCAGCCCCTCTTTCGTCCCGCTCCAAATTGAAAAAGTGCAACATTGGCCAGTATCGCGAGTCCTTCTTGACAGAACAGGAAAAACTTTTTACGTGGGGCTCTCTCCAGAATCAGAATGGTGTATTCCAATACCTTACGAACAGATGAGCCCATGGCTTCCTCAAATAGCCGTAGCTATCGAAGACCGAAAATTCTGGTCACATCATGGTGTTGATTTTCAGGCCATTATTCGTGCCGCGTTGCAAAATATAAAGGCCAAAAGAGTTGTTTCTGGAGCCTCTACCATTACGAGCCAAGTCATTCGCCTCTCCAATCCCCGTCCTCGAACGATACTTGTCAAGGCGGCTGAATTTCTTCAAGCAATGAAACTCGAACAGGGAGTATCAAAAAAAGATATTCTTGAAATTTACCTGAATAGAGCTCCCTTTGGGAGCAATATAAGAGGCGTAGAAGCTGCAAGTCGCATGTGGTTTGGGAAACCAGCATCATCTCTCTCTGTGGAAGAGGCGGCTCTTCTCATCGGAATGTTGCGTGGCCCATCTCTCTACCGTCCAGATCGCAACCCTCAAAGAGCAAAAACACTTCGCGACTCTATATTGAACTCTCTTGTCGAACAGAGGATTATTTCAGAAGAAAAGTGTATCGAAGGGAAAAAAGCACCACTTCCTGAACGCTCTTTTGATATGCCCGCTATGGCTTTTCATTTTGCGCATGAAGTTTTGCAGAAAGTAACGAGCTCGCGCATAGAAACGACGCTAGATGTAGAGCTTCAGAATCAGATAGAGCACACTCTTCAACGAACACTCAACACTCTTCCATCTTCAATTACGGGAGCTGCTTTACTCATTCACAATCCTACCGGTAATATCTTGGCATATGTAGGGAATGGCCGATTTGGAACCCGCCAGTCGGGAAGCTGGATTGATTGTTGCCAGGCTCTGCGTTCTCCAGGATCAGCTTTGAAGCCTTTTGCATATCTTGAAGCCTTTAGTCGAGGTATTCTTACCCCTTCTTCTCTTTTAGCCGATACTCCTCTTTCTTTTGGAGGGCTTTCCCCTCGCAACTTCGACTTGCGATATAGAGGCCCCGTCTCAGCCAGACAAGCCCTGGCCCAATCTTTGAATGTTCCAGCCGTAAGAGTTCTCCGAAAAGTAGGAGGAGAAACTTTGCTCCAAACATTACGGTCTGCGGGAATCACCTCTTTGAATGAAGATACTCTCTACTACGGAGATTCCCTTATTTTAGGAGGGTGCGAAACAACTGTTATGCAAATGGCTTTGGCATACGAAACTATAGCCAACTTGGGAATTCAGCGACCTCTTCAGATGATTAAAGGTTCGACTCCTTCTTACGAGAAACGAATTTTTGACGAAGCAAGTTCCTTTCTTATTGCCGATATTCTGAAAGATCAAACCCGTCTCCTCCCCATGCGTAGAGAAGCTTTAGTCGATCAGAATATGAACATAGCCTTTAAAACAGGAACGTCTTACGGTTTAAGAGATGCCTGGACAGCTGCGTATACCCCTGAATACACTATCGTCGTTTGGTTTGGGGATCCGGCGGGCTTTCCCAATCCTGTTCTTACTGGTTTGAAACTAGCTGCTCCTACCGCAATAGAAATGCTGAGCTGGGCAACACAAAACAAAATAAAATGGTATGCTCCGCCAAGTAGTCTAGGTCGCAGAACAGTCTGCGCTCTATCTGGGCTTCCACCCTCGGAAAGTTGTCCTACACATAGAATTGATTGGTATATTCCTGGAATATCTAGAAATGACCGCTGCTCCATTCATCAAATGCGGAGAGGGGAGCCTGTGATTGTCTGGCCTTCCGAACTGGCTCTCATGAGTTCAACAAGAAGAGTTTATACAGAAGATTCTCCTATAACAATTACGTCTCCACTAAATAATACCCAGTTTTTTATAACACCGACTGGGGGAAAACAAAAGATTGCCCTTCGCAGCGAAGGTGCAAGTGGCTTCTTGTTCTGGTATATAGATAATCAATTTTTCGGCAAAATAAAAGCCCCGAAAGAGATTTTCTGGCAACTCTCTCCGGGGCAACATAATATATCCGTAATGGATGAAAAAGGCCGTTCCGATTCAATCACTATTGAAGTTCTTTCTCTCTCTTCTCCAGCTGTTTTGCCTTTGAAACCTCTGGAGCTTCAATAAATTACTGCCTTCTCGGATTAAAAGAAGAGATTTTCGCCAACTCTTCAAACAGTTCTTTTTCACGAAGTGAAAGATTTTTCGGCACAACGATCTCTATCTTCACATACAAATCTCCAGGCTGAGCCCCCTTACGACGAGGCAATCCCTTTCCCCTCAAGCGAAGAAGCTGACCACTCTGGGTTCCTGCCGGCAATTTCATCGTTACGCCGCCTTCCAACGTTTCAATATTCAGAGACGTTCCCAAAGCCGCTTCCCACGGAGTAACCTTCACAACTGTCGTCAGGTCGTACTGATTCACTTCGAAACGAGAATCCTCTCGCAATTTAATAGTAATGTAAAGGTCTCCATTAGAGGCATTTCCTATTCCTCTGCTTCCCTTTCCAGGAAGGCGAATGCGACTTCCATCAGTCATTCCTTGGGGAAAATTCACCGTCAATGTCTGTCTTCGGGGAATCCTCCGCCCATCAGAAGTCACGTCATGCTTTTCTATTGAAATAGATTTTGGCTCACGGCGAATAACATCTATCAGGGAAAGTTCCATCTGAACTTCAATATCCTCCCCCTTACGCCGGCGAGGGGCCCCTCCGAAGAAAAAGCTCTCAGCCCCACCCGTCGAGCCATTAAATCCTCCAAAGATGGTTTTGAAAAAATCGCTGAAATCTCCCAAACCGCCACTTCCATTACCGAAGTCCATACGGAATGTGCCACCATCTCCCCATCCGGGAGGCGGTGTAAAATTCTGACCTTCACTCCATTGGTTCCCTAAAGTATCATATCGTTGCCGCTTATCTTGATCTTTCAAAACTTCGTAAGCTTCATTAATCTCTTTATAGCGTTCTTCGCTTCCCGGCTCTTTGTTTACATCAGGATGATATTTTTTCGCTAAAGCTCTATAGGCTTTACGAATTTCATCCTGAGAAGCTTTCCGATCAACACCGAGAATAGCGTAGTAATCTTTATATGTAACAGGCATATTTACCACCTTCTTTTAATTTGACCTTTACTAACCAAAGATTATACGACAAAAAAAGAGCCCGGGCAACTCTCTGTCCAGGCTCTTATCTTCCTCTCTTTAGTGAGAAGAGACTGCTTCATTCGTTACATGATCGTCATTGTGATTGCCGCCTTTTTCAGGCAAAGGTTCCACATGAAGAGAAATGAGAGTCTCAGACCCAAATTCGTTATGAATTCTATCTTCAATTGTAGAGGCAATATTATGAGCCTCTACAAGCCCCATTGTACGATCTACAAGAATATGAGTTTCCATGGCAATATACGGTCCGACCCGACGAGTACGAAGACGATGAACATCACGTACTTCCTTCGATTCCCGTATAAGAGCCATAATTCGATCTTCAGTCTCTTTATCCAAAGAACCTTCCAGAAGCTCGTTCAGGCTCTCCATCATAATAGGCAAAGATACTCGAATAATAAAGAAACTCACTACTGCCGCCGCAATAGGATCAAGAATGCGTCCTCCCGCACCAAAAAAACGAGCGCCAACAATGCCAAAAAGAACACCAATGGAAGAAAAGGCATCTGAACGATGATCCCAAGCCTTCGCCATAAGAGCCGGGCTGTTTATATTAGTAGCCCAGACAGCCGTATAGCGATATAAAACCTCTTTCACAACTATAGACACAACCGCAGCTCCTATAGCAAGCAATCCGGGGCGCGGAAAGGTTTCTCCCTTTAAAACTAAGAGAATTTTATGCACCGCCTCAAGAAGAATACCTGTTCCAGCTATAAAGAGAACAACGCCACACAAGGAAGCCAATAGCGTTTCAACTTTACCGTGTCCATATCTGTGGCTGCTATCTGCAGGCTTATTTACAACTTTAAAGCCAAAAAATACAACCACATCGGTTATCAAATCTGAAAGGGAATGAGTTGCGTCAGCAACCATGGCTCCGCTATGGCCGACAAAACCTGCAATATACTTCAGAATAGTGAGGATCAAATTGACCCAGAAACCTCGCAGCGTCACGGCTAGGGCGCGATCTCCCCTGTTGATTTCCACCAACACCTATCCCCTCTTTTCATTCTTTCAATCAAAATCTTAAAATAGTTGCAGTATATAATGAAAAGGGTGTAACAAGCAACAAAGGGGGGAACTGATTTATGAAAATGCAAATGGTACACGTAAATCTCTCTTCAAAGGCGATTGAAACATTCTCCGTTGAAGAAAGCATTGCTCGTCGCTATATTGGCGGCTCAGGCCTCGGCACTTATTTCTTTTTCAAATACTCTCAGCCCGAAGTTGAACCTTTAAGTCCAGAGAATTCACTCATATTCATGAACGGCCCCTTTCAGGGGACAGGCATTCCAACCTCTGGACGACACCAAATCATTTCGAAATCACCTTTAACGGGGACATTCGGCGAATCGGATGCCGGAGGCACCTTTGGATATCATCTCTTACGAAGCGGCTATTACGGAATAATTATTGAAGGTGAAGCTGATACACCTCTCTATCTCTCTATTCGAGATGGTGAAATTTCTCTTTGCGACGCTTCGTCTCTCTGGGGAAAAGACTCTTTTGAAACGGAAGAATTTCTCAAAAAAGAGTTTAATGCGCCCTGCGGGGTTTCATGCATTGGACCGGCTGGAGAGAAGCTCGCCCTGATTGCTGGAATAATGCACGACGGTTCCCATGCCAGAGCTGCAGGAAGATGTGGCCTCGGTGCTGTTATGGGAAGCAAAAAACTCAAAGCTATAGTTGCTGGAGGATCTTATCGTCCCGATCTTTTTGACAAAGAAGAAGTTAATGCTCTCTCAAAGGAAAAACATCTTCTTTTTTCGCAAAAGCTGAAAGGCATGACTCGTTTCGGAACAGCAGGAGGCGTTTCGCTTGCTGAAGAATATGGAGACCTGCCAATTAAAAACTGGCAACAGGGTTCTTGGAAACCGGAAGTGTCATCACTCACTGGAGAAGCCATGGCCGATACTATTCTTACAGAAAATTACGGATGTATGGCATGTCCTATTCGTTGCGGTCGGGAAGTCGCCTTCGATACTGTCGCAGGAGCTGGCCCTGAATACGAAACGATTGGTATGCTTGGAAGCAACTGCCTCGTGAATGATCTTAAGGATGTTGCCCGTGCTGCCGATCTTTGTAACCGTTACGGCCTCGACACTATTTCAACTGGATCTGTCATAGCCTTTGCCATGGAGCTTTTTGATCGCCACATTATTACAGAAGAGGAAATTGGCTTTCCTCTTCGATGGGGAGATGGAAAAGCTGTTATTCGAATGGTAGAAACCATTGGGAAAAGAGAAGGAATCGGCGCTATTCTCAGTTTGGGAACTCGAAAAGCTGCTGAAAAAATTGGTAAGGGTGCCGAGCACTATGCCATTCACGTAAAGGGACTTGAATTGCCCGCCCACGACCCTCGCTGTTATAAAAGTCTCGCCACCGGATATGCCACGTCAAATAGGGGAGCCTGTCATCTCTCTGGCTATACCTACGCTTGCGAACGTAATGCAACATACCCTGATTTTGGCATCACAGAAGTTCTCGACAGATCAACAGATGAAGAGAAAGGAAAATTGAACGTTCCTTTTCAAAATTACATGGGAATTCTCGACTCACTGAAGATATGCAAATTTCCATTTCTGGCTACCGTATCGATCAACGATCTTCTCACGTGGATTCACGGTATTACAGGCTGGGAAATGACACGAGAAGAGCTCGAAGAAATTGCCGACCGGATATTCACATTAAAGCGACTATTCAATGGCCGGTGTGGTCTTACAAAAAAAGATGACACCCTGCCCGAAAGGATTCTCAAGGAACCACGCAAAACAGGAGGAGCAGCAGATACCCTACCCGACCTTGAAAAGCAACTAAAAGAATACTATAGCCTTCGGGGATGGAATGAAGATGGGCTCCCTACCTATGAACAACTGAAAAGACTTGGTATTGAAGAATTTTTAGCCATATGAATAAACACATCGAAAAGAGCCATATGAAGAGATTCTCTCTTCATATGGCTCTTTTACAAACCTTATTTTTCCCTGGAATAACAAAAACAGTCAACGAGATGATCGTTAATCATTCCTATAGCCTGCATATACGAATAACAAATAGTGGAACCTACGAAGGTAAACCCCCTTCGCTTCAGTTCTTTGCTCAGCTTCTCTGAAAGAGGAGTAGTTGCTGGAACGTCGCGTTCATCTCTCCAATGATTCTTAATCGGATTTCCATCAACAAAATTCCATAAAAATGTAGAAAAGGAACCAAATTTCTCCGCTGTATCAATAAAAAAGCGAGCATTTTTGACAGCTGACGCGATCTTCAGCCTATTTCGAATGATACCGGGGTGATTACACAATGTTGCTATCTTCTCTTGATCAAAGGCAGCAACTTTGTCTACATCAAAATTTTCAAAGGCCTCTCTATAAGCCTCTCGTTTCTTCAGAACGGTAAGCCAGCTTAATCCAGCCTGAGCTGATTCAAGAATTAAAAGTTCAAAGAGACGCCGGTCATCATAGAGTGGAATACCCCACTCCTCATCGTGATACGCCATCAATAATGGATGCCCCTCAGCCCAAGGACATCGATTCAACACGGTCTTATCTTGATTCTTCATAGCTCGATAGTCTCCATACTCATCATAGCGAGATCTATAAAAGTTAAAGTTCCCCATCTCACAGATTCTACCCCAGCCAGATATTTTATAGCTTCCGATGCTTCGAGAGAGCCTATCACAAAAGGCGTAAAACTAGGAGTTCCCAAATCTTTTTCTATTCCCTGATTCGGCAGGGGATTTTCAAAGAGATCGAAATGAGTCTTCTGCCACGGTTTATATCGCCCAACTTGCCCAATCATGCCTCCAAGAGCCCCGTGAATAACCGGAATCTTCGCTGACGCGCACTCACGATACAAAATCTGTCTCGCATCATTACTATCGAGAGCATCAATAACCAGATCTACGTTCTGTAAAAAATCCCGACAATTTTGTTCAGATAACATAAAAGGAATAACACGAGTCTGCACTTCACTGTTGATAGCCGAAACTCTTTTTTGCGCAACTTCAACTTTGAGCGTTCCTATATCCTTTTCTCTGGCTAAAAGCTGGCGATTCAAGTTGCTCTCTGAAAAAACATCTCCATCAACTAACGTAAGCATCCCGACACCCGCCCTGGCCAGAATTTCAACAACAACTCCACCTAAACCGCCACATCCTACGACAAGAACACGGGATCGAAAGAGCCGATCCTGGCCTTCGATCCCCAATGTTCCACGATTTCGATCATAGCGGTGAAAAGACATAACTATTCGTGATGATGAACGTGGTGGCTATGTTCATCCACCAGTTCATCGTGGCTTTTCTCGCTCCAGGGTTCAAGTTTCTGACGTCGGCGATAATCATTAATAGCTGCATGAATTGCTTCTTCCGCCAATACAGAACAGTGCATTTTAACAGGAGGCAAACCATCAAGGGCATCGGCAACAGCTTTATTCGTCAGATTCCATGCCTCCTCTATAGTTTTCCCCTTAACAAGTTCAGTAGCCATGCTTGAAGAAGCTATAGCAGAAGCACACCCAAAGGTTTTAAATTTAATATCGACAATGCGATTATCTTCTACTTTGAGATAGATCTTCATAATATCTCCACACTTGGGATTTCCTGCCTCTCCTATTCCATCGGCGTTCTCTATCTCTCCCACGTTACGGGGATTCTGAAAATGGTCCATTACAATTTCACTATAAAGCATACTTAATTACTCCTCTCTTGAGCTTTTATGAAATCTTCCCACAGCGGCGACATGTTACGACGGCGTTCGACAATTCCTATTAATTTCTCCACTACGTAGTCTATATCTTCTTTCGTTGTCGATTCTCCAAGACTAAGACGAAGCGAGCCGTGAGCCTGTTCGTGACTTAAACCTATTGCCATAAGCACATGAGATGGATCAAGAGAACCTGACGAGCAGGCACTTCCAGTGGAAGCCGAAATTCCAAACATGTCGAGATCCATAATTAACGTTTCCCCTTCAACTCCAATAAGACTGACATTGACGTTATTGGGAAGTCTGTTTTCCCCCAATGCGCCGTTAAGCTTGGCATATGGAATCCGGTTCATGATTTCAGCTATAAGATTATTTCTCAACTCAGAAAGGCGTCTTCTCTCTTCTTCCATTTTCAGATTTGCTCGCTCTATAGCCGCTCCTAAACCAACGATACCTGCTACATTCTCTGTCGTAGCCCGGCGACCTCGTTCCTGACCTCCGCCGTGAATATAGTTGTCGAGCTTAACACCTTTTCTGATATACATAACGCCAGTTCCCTTAGGGCCATAAAATTTGTGGGCCGAAAGAGAAAGCATATCAACATTCATAGCTTTCACATCGATAGGAACATGGGCTACAGCCTGTACTGCATCGGTATGAAAAAGGATACCCTTTTTATGGCACAATTTTCCTATCTCTGCGATTGGCTGAATCGTTCCAATCTCATTATTTGCAAACATAATTGAAACGAGAATTGTCTTATCTGTAATGGCCTTCTCTACATCCTCTACAGAAACTCGGCCTTCAGAATCTACATCAAGATACGTTACGTCATATCCCAACTTGGCTAGATATTCGGCAGAATGTAGTATCGCATGGTGTTCAATCTTTGTTGTAATAATGTGGTTTCCCTTACTGCGATACGTAAATGCCGTTCCCTTAAGAGCCCAGTTATCAGACTCTGTTCCTCCACTTGTAAAATAGATTTCGTCTGGTGATGCATTCAAAACTTTCGCTACCTTTTCGCGGGCAGCAGTTATTGCTTCTTTGTTCTTCTGACCCACTGTATAAAGAGACGATGGATTCCCAAAAGATTCAGTAAAGTAAGGTATCATCGCATTGAGAACATCTGTAGCCACTGGCGTTGTTGCTGCATGGTCCATATAGACTTGTCGCATTATTTTTAGCCTGCCTTTCTTTATAAATCTATTCGAGAGACTCTTCGTCTTCTGCAAGATCCTTAAGAGTTGTTGACATTAAAACCTCATCCATACTCTCTCGAAGCCTGACCCAAAGTTTACGAGCCGGGCATACTCCTTCACGCAAGCATTCTGTTCCTTCCAGACAATCTGCTATTTGAATTGGTCCTTCAAGAACTTCGACTATTTCTGAAATTGTTATTTCTTCAGGGGAGCGGCTCAAAAGATAACCGCCTTGAGGGCCACGAATGCTCTCTATCAATCCTTGCCGTCTCAGTTTCAAAAAGAGCTGCTCAAGATATCGCTCTGAAATATGTTCCCTTGACGCTATATCGACAATACTTAAAGGTGTACGCCCATTATATTGTCGAGCCAGCTCAATCATGGCCCGAAGACCATACCGCGTTTTAGTTGAAAGTTTCATACGATTCCACCTACTTTTTCTCAACTTCTACATAGGTATTCATACTATACCCTACTAGATTTGTCAAGAATAAACAGCTCTATATTTGCAATCTATGTCTCGAAAATAGATAATGATATAAATAGAGAAACAGATAAAAGGAGGAAAGCACATGATACTTCGTTTACATGCTTTTCTTATGTACGTTGCAGGGCAAAGAGAATTTTCTATAAAAGCCCCTGCTACTGTGAAAGAACTTTTAGAAAAACTCTCTGCCGAATATGGAGAAAAATTTGATAAATGGATCTGGTCGGAAGAAGAAGATGGCAAAAAACTCATGATGGGCACTATTATCATGGTCAATGGCAAACACATAGCTCATCTTAATGGGATTGACACTGCCCTTTGTGATGATGACGTCGTTAATATTTTTCCACCTGTCGGAGGCGGCTAAAATAAGGTAAGGAGGAAAAGCACATGAAACTTCCAGCTTTTGAACTTGAACGATACTTCGCCCGCTACGAATTTAAAACCGAATTTAACCTTTGCCCATCGGATTGTGAAAGTTTTTCTCTCTCAGAACTCTTGAGTATGGCTGATGATGAAAGCCGTACTCTTTGGGAAAATCTACGGTTGGAATACACAGAATCGCAAGGGCTTCCTCTGCTGAGAAAAGAAATAGCATCCCTCTACACTGGCCTTTCGAGCGAAAATATATTGCTTGCTGTTCCCGAAGAGGGAATCTTTCTAGCCTTTAACAGTATACTAGAACCTCACGATCATATTATTGCCCTTACACCAGCCTATCAGTCTCTTTATTCCATTCCAGAAAGCATGGGATGTACAGTAACTTCCTGGCCTGTCAGAGAAGAAAAGGGAGAATGGACTATAGATATAGATGGACTTGAAGCTCTTATCAGGCCAACAACTAAAATGATTGTTGTAAATTTTCCCCACAACCCAACAGGATATATGCCGACTGAGAAGGATTTTTTAAAAATAATTGATATTGCATCTCATCATGACCTCTACCTTTTCTCAGACGAAATGTACCGCTTTTTAGAGTTTGATGAAGCTTCCCGCCTTCCTTCTCCTTGTACCCTCTACGAGAAAGCCATTACGTTGGGCGGACTTTCGAAAGCTTTCGGCCTTCCAGGTTTGCGTATGGGATGGTTGGCCAGTCAAAACTCCACATTCCTTAATATATGTGCTCAGCTTAAGGATTACACAACTATCTGTGCAAGCTCCCCGGCAGAAATTCTTTCTCTTATAGGGTTGCGAAACAAAGAAAGAATTCTGCATCGAAACAGAACTCTTCTTGCCAAGAATCTTAAAGAAGTAGAAAAACTTTTTAGCGAATATGGGAATTTATTGCACTGGACACCGCCAAAAGGCGGTTCTATCGCCTATCCTGAATTGAAAAGTGATATTTCTATTGAAACCTTCTGCCAAAAAGCTATTGAGCAATATGGAGTTATGATCTTGCCAGGCACTGTATTCGGCTCAGTAGAAAATCGGTTCAGAGTCGGTTTTGGACGGGCATCTTTTTCTGAGGCGTTGAAACAGTTTGCAGTCTTTCTGAAGAACTGGAAAGGGTAAACGCTACTCAAGAGAGAAAGAATCAGGAGCCTGTATTTGAACAAAAGGCTCCTGATCTTTATACGTACTCGCCTACAATAGACCCTTTTTTCGCCCTGTTCCGAGATAAGCATCCCGAATATCAGCGCTATTCAAAAGATCTTCAGAAATTCCTGTCATAACGATATTGCCTGTTTGTAAAACGTAGCCTCTGTGAGAGAGCAACAACGCCTGACGAGCATTCTGCTCTACCAAGAGGATAGTTACTCCTTCAGAATTTATTCGCCGAAGCTCCTTAAAAATATCTTTAATAATGATTGGAGCCAGCCCTAAAGAAGGTTCGTCAAGCAATAAAAGACGAGGCCTCGACATGAGAGCCCTGCCAATAGCAAGCATCTGCTGTTCTCCTCCAGAAAGAGTTCCAGCATACTGATTCTGCCTCTCCTCTAAGCGAGGAAAGAGAGAGTAGACCCATTCGAGGTCTTCTTGCACTTTATTGGAATCCTTGCGGGGGAAAGCTCCCATCATCAGGTTTTCGTACACACTTAGCGGCGCAAAGACCCGCCGCCCCTCAGGAACAAGGGAAATGCCCTGTTTCACCACATCGTAACTTCGCTGAGCTAAAGGAATGCCATTAAAAAAGACATTTCCCTTCTCTCTATGAACCTCTGCCATAAGAGCGTTCATTAATGTGGATTTACCTGCTCCATTAGCACCAATGACACATACAATTTCACCTTCGTACACTTGAAGAGAAACGCCACGAAGAGCTCGTATTGCACCGTAACTGACATGCAAATTCTGTACATTCAGCAAGGCTTGTTTTTCGTCGCTCATTCCTCGTCCTCCTCTCCAAGGTAGGCTTTCAACACTTCTGGGTTATTTTGTATTTCTTCAGGAGTTCCCTCTGCTATCTTCGCCCCGAAATTCATACAGATTATACGAGGACAAATTTCCATAACGAGATCCATATGATGTTCAATAACTAAAATAGCGAGCTGAAACTCTCTGTGAATTGTCTGAATCAATTCGTTCAATCCCAAAACTTCTTCTGGATTCATTCCTGCAGCTGGCTCGTCAAGAAGTAACAAGCGCGGTTCCAAGGCCAGGGCTCGTGCTATCTCCAGACGGCGCTGATATCCATAAGGCAACGTTCCGGCAGGTTGAAGAGCTCGGTCAGCAAGGCCGACACGGCTGAGCAACTCCATACTTTGATCTCGTATAAATGTTTCTTTCGTTCGCCAACGTCCAAAGTGAGAAACAGCTTCCAAAAAGGAATAAGCCTCGTGCTGCTGCGTTGCTGTCATCACATTTTCAAGAACAGACGACCTCGGGAAAAGCCGTAAATTTTGAAAGGTTCGCGCGATTCCCCTTCTGATAACTTGATATGTTTTCAGAACTGATATATCTTCTCCGTCGAAAAAGATTCGTCCTCTATCAGGCGAATACACACCGGTAATAACGTTGAAAACTGTCGTTTTTCCAGCACCATTGGGACCAATTAAACCAACAACCTCTTTTTCGCTCAAAGCAAAGCTCATATTCTGAACAGCATGAACACCACCAAAAAACTTATCGACGTCTTTAAGTTCAAGCAGTGCCGCCATGGTCTTTCCTCCTAAAAACCTTCTTCGCCAGCCATCTGCCATCTAAACCGCCCATAATTCCCTCAGGGCGAAGAACCATGATAATGACAAGAACGGCTCCGTAGATAAGCATTCGATATTGGGAAATAGGTCTGAAAAGCTCTGTAACCAGAGTTATAATGAGAGTTCCCACCAACGTTCCCACCATAGACCCAAGACCGCCAAAAACGACCACTGCCGTTAATTCCGTGGATTTAAGCATATCAAACATAATCGGCTGGATAAAAGAAAGGAATCCTGCGAGCAATGCCCCTGCCACACCACAATAAAATGCTGAAATAACCAGACTCAACACTCTGAGTCTCGCCGTATGAAAACCAAGCAGTGACGCAGCCATATAGTCATCACGACATGCTTTGAACGACCTGCCGTAATGACTATTAATAAGATTGAACATGCAAAGCCCCATTATTACGAAAAAAGAGAGAGCCACCGGTAATGTTGTATAAGGTTCGATTCCCGGGTATCCTCTCGCACCTCGGGTTAGAGACTGCCAATTTTCGAGAATGAGACGAATAGCCTCTCCCAAGCCAATAGATGCTATGGCAAAATAATCTCCCATCAGACGAAGAGTGGGAACACCGATGCCATATGCAACAATAACAGCAACCCCACCACCTAATAAAACAGCAGGGAGCCAATGAATTCCATACTGTACTGTGAGAATAGCAGACGTATAGGCTCCTAAAGCCATATATGCCGCATGTCCCAACGTAAAGATACCGGTAAATCCAGTAAGGAGAGATACCCCCATTGCCGCAATAGCATTAATACAAAGAAGTGTAATAATTCCCTCTGTATAGCCAGACATGGGAAGCACCTATATCTTTTCGCTCATCTGCTTGCCAAAAAGGCCCGTCGGCTTGATGAGCAAAGTAATTACCAACAATGAAAAGACCACTAAATCCCGCATTTGGCTCGAAATAAAACCAGCCGCCAGCATTTCTGCCAGCCCAAGAATCAAACTGCCGACAACCGCCCCAGGCAGAGAACCCAATCCCCCAATGACGGCCGCCACAAACGCCTTGATGGTAATAACCCCCAGCTGAGGATAGAGGGTATAGCGAACTGAAAGAAAAATTCCACCAATAGCAGCTAAAGCTCCTGCTGTGAAAAAGACAATGGCGATAAGCAAATTTACATTAACCCCCATAAGACCGGCTGTTCGCAAATCACACGCAGCCGCTCGAATGGCAAGTCCCCACTTTGTTCGCGAGAGGAAAAGCTGAAGGCATCCGAGAGCAACAAGGGCTACAACAAAAGAAAGAAGGTCAAAAGCACTTGTTGTGGCAATATTGAAGATCTGAACAGGATGAGTGGGAATAACCGGTGGCAAGGCTCTGAAACGCCCACCAGCAACAATAACAAAAATATTTTCTATGACGATACTCATTCCCATCGATGCAATAAGAAGATATAAGGTTACATTCGTTCGTTCTCGAATAGGCTTATAAGCTATTCGTTCTGTTAAAACAGCCGCAATGCCTGCCCCCACAAGGGAGAGGAGGGATGCCATCCAAATATTCAACCCCATTGTCTTCAATGCGACATAACAAATATATCCTCCAATAACAAGAAAACCACCGTGGGCAAAATTAGAAAAAAGCAAAATAGAATAAACTAATGAATAGCCAACAGCAATGAGGGCATATACTGATCCAAGAGAAAGTCCGTTAATAACCTGTTGCAAAAAAGTGGCCACAGATGATCTCACCTCTTTCCTGAGGATGGGGGCAGATTGTCGATTTCTGCCCCCTCAAATTTGACCGATCAACAAACCTACGGCTTGATTTTCTTGTAAAACTGTCCTTTGCCGTCTTTAGCGACTAACACGACGCCATCTTTATCTTTGGGAGTATTATTTTCAGGATCAACTGTAATTGTGGCATGGTGAAGTTTAAGATTTGTAGTTGAAGCAAGTGCATCTCGAATGGCTTTAGGATCGTCGCTTCCGGCACGACCGATAGCATCGACAAGCCAATAAATGGAATCGTACCCTAAAACTCCATTTACGAACTCTTTGCATTCATCGTTCCATTTCTCTTTATAGGCCTGGAAAAAGGGTTGCATCGCAGGGTCTTCCGGAGCAACGTGATTGATCCAATAAGAATTCTCCATAGCATCTCCGGCAATCTCCCACATAAATTCGCCGTACCCATCGCCACCGACAAAGATAATGTCGTCCATACCGAGTTCCCGAGCCTGTTTCATAATAAGAGCCATCTCTTTACCCATATTGGGAAGGATTAATACATCGGCTTTTTTATCCCGAATCTCTGTAAGCTGAGCTCTGAAGTCTACGTCTTGCCCGCCTCTGAAACCAAGATCAGCTACGACCTTTCCGCCATATTCCCCGTAACTCTTCATAAAAAACTCTCTAAGGCCATGAGAGTAATCGTTACCCACATCATAAAGTATGGCTGCATTCATTCTCTGAAGTTCTTTCGCTGCAAAATAGGCTATAAGCTTGCCCTGGTAGGGATCTGTAAAACAAATTCTGAAAGAGAAGGGACGTACTTTACCTTTTTCATCTACTGTAACCAATGGGTTTGTAGAAACAGTTCCTATTTGGGATACCCCGTATCGATTAACCAAGGGTGCTGTTGCAATATTGATTCCACTTCCATTCGCGCCAACAATAGCAACAACCTTGTCTTCTTCGATCATTCGCCTGACAGCATTCACTGCATCTTCGGCCCGTGTTCTGAAATCATAAACTATAAGCTCAATCTGTCTTCCCAGAACGCCACCCTTTGCATTCAGCTCATCGACAGCCAAACGAGCAGATTTCTCTTCTGTCTGCCCATAGGCAGCCCAGTCTCCTGTAAGTGCTGCCAAATATCCGATCTTAACAGGCTTTTCCTGTGCCAATGCTGAGGTAACACCAAGAACTCCGATAAGAAGGGACACTATTAAAAAACATATCGCCCCACGCCACCTCTTTCCTCTCTTCACTACCTACCACCTCCTAAAAAGGGTTTTTATCATGATGTATAATCATTGTGATCATTGTACAGAGAAAGCCGCAAGTAATGCAATTAAAAATTGTAGCAATTTTATTTATTTTATATAAATTCATAGGGGGAGAGTCATATGGCTTTTCAATTGCCAACATATATGGAACCGGACTTCGACAAAGAACCCTTTCTTTCTGCACCAAATGCCGAAGTGAACGAGGTTGTTATAGAAGGCGTTGCGCCTGCCAACTATCACGCCCTATCTATCTACCCCGAATATTTCAAAATCGATGGCCAATGGGTTCTCATAAGCGAGAGTCGAATGGATTGTGTTCCTGTAATACGAGACGAAAATACTGTGGAAGCCGTAGAATTTAGAAATCTGAAAGTCGGAGACCGTGTTGTTGTTGGACGTACTGAGAATGGTAGCGATGGGATATACCTCCACGCAAACTCATTCAAAACCACACAAAAAAAATGTGATGTTTTTTCTTTCAGAACAGGGCGGTCTCGTGAAACAGCCTATTCGAGAGATTACGACACCCTTTATGAAGTATTGCGCTACGAACGGGAACATGGATATATTGTCTGGGTTCTCGGCCCTGCTGTCGTTTTTGACCACGATTCCAAGAAGGCTTTATCAGAACTTATAGAACATGGTTATGCCCATGCACTTCTCGCTGGAAACGCACTGGCCACCCATGATCTGGAAGGCAGTATGATGCAAACAGCGCTAGGGCAGGATATATACACCCAAGAGCAGCGCCCTCTCGGCCATTATAACCACCTTGATCTCATCAATACCGTGCGCCGATACGGATCTATAGAAGCATTCATAAAAGGTGAGAATATCCAAAACGGCGTTATCTATTCTGCCATTAAAAAACAGATTCCCGTTGTTCTTGCAGGCTCCATTCGCGACGATGGCCCGCTTCCACCAGTGATGGGGAATGTATACGAGGCTCAAGACGCAATGAGATTTCATACACGAAAGGCCACAACAGTTATCGCCTTGGCCACTCAGCTTCATACTATCGCCACTGGAAACATGACTCCGGCCTATACTAGAAAAGAAGGCGCCATACGCCCTGTATTCATTTACTCTATTGACGTTTCTGAGTTTGCCGTGAATAAGCTTCGAGACAGAGGAAGTCTGTCTGTTACGCCCATAGTAACGAATGTTCAGGATTTCTTGGTTCATTTACGCAATAATCTTGTTCCTTAAATAAGGGGAGATTGATCTATGAAGTGGAGAAAATTTCTCGCAAGTTGCCCACCCTGACTTTTTCTCTACTTTTTCCTGGCCGTTGTGTTGGGAATTATGTACATAATACGCTTGCTAAAAAACTGACAAAGAAGGGCCTTCTTAATCGTAGAAGGCCCTATATAATTTAGGAATCCTCTCTATGGCCTTCACGAAAAGACTTGGCAGAATATGAAGCGCATAAGAAAGGTCAAGACGTTCTGTAAATTGATGGGCGTCCTTCCCGATGGGGCCCAAATTCATCACGGACACGTTGAGGTTTTTCAGATCATCAGTTGGGAATGTGTAGTCAACATTCCAAAGTGGCGTATTGGCAGCTACAGCTTCTATATCGCTACTCTCGCCTTGGAATCCCATATAGCTAAGATCCATAATACCTTCAAAAATCTCTTTTATTTCGATAGGCTCTTTCGATAAAGATGAGCTGTAATCAACAAGTTCCTGCGCAACCTTTCGTAAAACTTTTTCCCCCCTCTCCTCATCTCTGTTGCAACGAGGAGGATACCACGGCGGAAGAAAACCCAAGACAATAAGGGGGCCACGTTTCCCCGACGCTCTGAGAAGGGCATGCACAATTTCAATACCTCTTTCATGCTCTGATGCTCTCGGAGAAAAAGAAGCGTTCATCTCTGTAATTACCTGAAGAGAGGTACATTTTTTCTCTTTGGCAACATCCTCAACAAGCTCTTCAAAAGTAATTACGAGAGGCTCGCCTTCTGATTTCAAATATGAGTCAGGAAACAATTTCTTCTCTGAAAAAGCTCGAAGAGCTAGCGCTTGTGCTAATGCCTGCTTCGCTTTTTTCTTCATATAGGCAAGAATATCACTGGGCGTTTTCTGCACCACCATGCTATTAAAAAAAGCAATTGCCATATCTGGAACAGTCACAGCGTAGTTTCTTCTGAGATCAGCAAGTTTCAGACACGCCATGGGAGGAAAAGAACGCCCCTTCCACGAATCGGAGCTCTCCGCATCTCCCTCGACAAGGGTAGTAAGACATGAAGCAATGAGAGGAGCACTTATTCCCTTAAAGTATTCTCCTACATGGGCTTCTCTCCCCACACATAGGAAAAAAGGCATAATTTTACCGATCGTCCCCAAATAAAGGGACCCTCGCTCTTCTACCTCTCCTACAGAAGGTTCAGTATTGATACATGCTAAATAATCAAGTTTTCTTCGCTTCTGAAAATCTCTAAGCCAGGGAACAACACTTCGCATTCCAGCAGACATATTTTCCTCATCACAGACGGCAACAAAGAGAAGATTAGCATGGAGTTTTTCGGGGAATTTTGAATACTCTTCTATGAGAGCCATTTCAAGGGCAAGTCCATATTTCATATCAGCAACACCACGACCAAAGAGATAGTATCCTTTTTCGTAGTCAAGGCGAGCCTTCGTAGGCAAAAGCTCTTTTTTCAAACGTTCCGTATAGGCCTGCGGACGAAAAGCTAATGATTCGAGAGGGCCAAATCCTTTCGTATCGACAACATCAAAATGTCCCGTAATGATTATCGTCTCTTTACACGGAGGATCCGCCTCAAGAAAAGCAGCAACACAGAATCGATTCAAGCTATCATTTTTAATTGGTACTATAAAAATATTCCCGGAGTTTTTCTCAAAATAAGGTACATGGCGCAACCAGCGCTCAATAAAGAGAGCCGCCTCATTTTCACTACCAACCTTCCCCGTAATGCTCGGGATAGATACCAGTTCTGTGCATAATGAGAAAAGTTTCTCTGGCGAAGGAACAAAAGGCATCAACGTAAAGCATCTCCTTCGTTATGACCATCCTTTTTTTCATTATCAGCAACGGAAACGCGAAGTGGAATATCTGTATCAAAATGGAGATCCAACTGAGGGAAAGCGATCTCTATATTATTTTCAGCAAAAAGTTCCATTATTTTGTAACGAAGATCACTCTGAACTACAAAACGCGCAGCCCTCCGCATATCCACCCAAAAGTAAAGATCAAAATCAAGAGTACTCGCTCCAAAATCTTTAAAGATGGCATATGGCTCTGGCATGGTCAAGATATTATTATGAGAAGACGCAGCCACAAGCAGCAGACGTTCAACATCCCGCACTGGGGAACCGTAAGCCACGCCAACACTGACCTTCCCTCGAATAATCTGATCGGTTCTATTCCAATTTATAATGCGGTTCTCTAAAAAATATCTGTTTGGAACAAGTACGTCGACATTATCAAAGGTTCGAATTCGAGTCGACCTCGATTCTATCTCTTCTACCGTTCCGAGAATATCATCTATCTGAACGGTATCGTGAATCCTGAAAGGTTTGCTTATAAATAGAATGAATCCGCTAATCAGATTGCTGAATATATTCTGAGCGCCAATACCAATACCAAGAGCAAGGGCACCACCGAGAAAGGCGAAAGCCGTCAACGGGATATTGACCATATCTAAGGCAATGAGAATAAAGGCAACGATCAGCGCAAAAAAGATTAGCTTTTGTAGAGCCATGGCCGCCGTAGGGTCCATATCAAAACGGTCAAGAAGGCGTTGCTTTACCCCTCTCGTAAGTTTACGACTTATCAAAAAACCAAAAAGAACGATAACTATTGCCAATATCAATTTCTTTACTGAGATGGAATAGCCATCGCCAGACCACAACTGAAAATTCAATATGGTCTTCAATCGTTCCAACCCAGCCAAAGAAACCTTTTCTGTTAATGTTACAGATGAGAGCCATCCTTCAAGTTCTTCAAGTAATCTGCTGTTGAGCATGGAAACACTCAGCAAACTCGTCATATACTGTGTATTAAGTTCTATTTGTTTCTTTAACGCTTCACTTTCTCTACGCAAGGCCCTGAAAATAGAAGAACCTTCCTGTTCTGCCGAAATTGCGCCATCAAGGGTTAAAAGTCTTGATTGAAGAGATACTTGCTGCTTCTGCAAACCCAGCAAAACATTATCAAGGTCTTTTTTTCTCCCTTCTGCCTCTGTACTCAACTTTATAAGCTCAGCTGTAGGAAGTTCCTTTTGAAGCAATGAATATCGAGTTTCCCAAATTTCCCGGGTTTCCTCAGCCCAAATCTGAGCCTGCTCTGCCTGATCCAACGCCGATTGATAGTAGGCATACCACGCCTCTTTTTCTTTTTGTTGCGCTCTATATACAGGAGCATTTTCCGAATCAGTCTCAGACTCTACTTTCGTCTGGGCGTTTACAAGCTCTTCTCGTGCCCGATCTACCTCTTTACGCAAAGATGAAGCCTGCTTCTGAAGCTCTTCCTCTCTTTCTTTTATCTGACTTACCTGACGCTTGAGATCCGCCTCGTCATATTTTAAATTTTGGGATATCCACTTTAATCCTTCAAGAACGTTCTTTCGCTCAGTCTCAAGCATACTGAGCCGAACGCTGTTTTCCTCTACACTTTTTTCTCGAAGTGCAAGAGTAATACGTTCCTTTTCGAGTTGTAACTGAGATTTCTGCATCTCCCACTCGAAGATTGGCGTATCACTTTGTTCTTCCTTCAACATCTGAATTCGTTGCTCTGCCTGGCGAATTTTATCATTCGACGACGAAATAGCACTCTCAGACAAACGGCGGGCATACGTAATCGTCTCCATCTCTTGAGAAAGAGTATCGAGACGACCGCGGTAATTTTCATAAAAGCCAAGAGAATAAGGAGGTGAATCGGGTACAAAAGCCGCAATATCTTTTTGGACGTCTGCTTGTTGTCTTTCGTAGTCACCTTGCACCTTCTCAAGACGCTCAACAAAAGAAACGTACCGTCGATAAAGAGCAATGAGGGATTCGATTAGATTCTGACGTTCGTCAATCTGAATTTGTGTCAATCCAACCTGTTCAGAAAGCAACAATGATTGAGAAGAGCGCAAGGTATCAATATCCTTCTGCAACTCCTCTATCCGTTGTTGAATTATTTCCGGTGTAAAAACAGATTGCCCCTCATCTTCTTGAGTGTTTGTAGTTAAAGAAGGAATCCCCTGAATTGGAACAAGTGCAGCTGAACTGGTGTGTGCAAGAGGCAAAAGGCAAAGATATAAAAAAAGGCATAAGAAAAGAGGCTTAATCACCAATGATCTTTTCATTACTTCATCACTCCCGAATAATAAAGAGCGGGCATTTCGCCCGCTCTTTATTATCTCACAGTCTTTTAGTAGAAAAAAAGTGATTTTACTCTTTTTCTTCAGCACCAAATAATTCAGCGATAATATCTGCCACGTACTCTTTCTTAGTGATCCTCGCTACATTAGATCCGCAGAAGAAAAGCCCTTCTTCCCAATTTCCCATAAAAGCATCGATAAGCGCTTGAGCAATACAAAACGTTTTACGTTCTGTACGATAACGACAATGGGTAAGACAATTGGCAATACATGGCTTACTTTCCACAAATCCATTCAAATATTTCTCGATGAAAGGTGAACGAAGAGCTCGACCAGGAAGTCCAGCAGGGCTCTGAATAATGACTACATCATCTTCAGTAGCGTCAATATAAGCCTGTTTGAATCGTTCAGAAGCATCGCCTTCATAGGTACAGGCAAAACGAGTTCCCATCTGCACTCCATTTGCGCCAAGATCGAAAGCATGTTCAATGTCTTCTCGCGTCCAAATTCCACCAGCGGCAATTACGGGAATGGGGCTCTTCAACTCTTTCTCTATGTACTCTACAAGTTCAGGAATAACCCGTTCAAGGGAAAACTCTTCACTCTCAACCTGCTCCATTTTCGTAACGCCAAGATGGCCTCCTGCGTAGAGAGGAGTCTCTACAACAAATCCGTCAGGAAGACGATGATAAAGTCTCTCCCAACGACGAGCGATAAGACTCGCTGCTTTAACAGAACTCACAATCGGAACAAGGGCCACATCTGGATAATCTTTCGTATAGTCAGGAAGCTTTATAGGCAATCCTGCTCCAGAAATGATAACGTTTACGCCACCTTCACATGCAGAACGCACGTGAAGCTCATAATCGGTCAAAGCTACCATACAGTTTACGGCGAGTACTCCATCTTCTCCGGCTATCTCTCGGGCTTTTACTAGCCCCTCTCGCACTGCTCTCTGATTCGCCTCAAAATAGTTACGACCTGTGTAATACGGCTGATTACAAGCCAGTCCTACACTGGCTATGGTGCCGACCCCTCCATGTAGCGCCACATGACCAGCCAAATTTGGGCCAGAAATAGCGACGCCCATCCCCCCTTGGATTAGGGGATAACGCGGTTGGTATTTTCCTAATTTTAAAACAGGAATGGAACGGCTCAACAACATCTCTCCTCTTTATACATTGATCTTGTTCTAATTTTAAAACAAGCTTGCTTATTCTATCCTAAAAAGGAGAGAACCATCAAGAAAATAATTCAAAAAAACTGCCAAGAGAACAATTTTCTCCTGGCTGCCTTCTAAAGTAATGATATTTTAATATTTTAGCGACTTTATTTCGTTAAAATAACCTTATATCCACCTTCAAACTCTTCTGCAGTAACATTCCATTTTTGACTTCTGGCAAATCTCGAAACATTTTCACGTGATGTAACTGTATCTACAAGAATCTCTATTTTTCCAGAAGGATGGTCTTTAATAGCTTTTCTTGTTTCCAAAACAGGTTGAGGGCAAGAAAGGCCTCTTGCATCTACACATACAGATTCACTCATCATGTATTCCTCCTAATCAAGGCGCTGCCGCATAATCAGACCAACAGCCAAACAGAAAATCAAACCAACTATTGTCGCAGCTGGACCAAAAGCACCGGGGCCAGCCGGAGAACTTGCTAAATTGAAGTTATGGCTAAAGGCAGCACCCACAAGCATGCCAAAGACAAACACTGCGGCATCGCCGTCGCCTTCTCCACTCATTATCAGCTGACGACCAGGGCAACCTCCAGCCAGAGTAAAGGCAAGTCCGGCAAGTACCATTCCCATAAAGTTCCATAATGTATTGGTATGAGCAACAGGCTGTCCTTCAAATCCGGGATGGAATTGTCCCAAAGCCACATTGGCAATAAGAGCTACAGCAATAAAGGCTAAAACACCGTTCAAAAGGTGAGAGTCTCGCAACATAACAAAATCACGAATAGCTCCCACAGTGCAAAAACGGCTTCGCTGAGCCATCCACCCGACAACAAGGCCAACGATAAGAGCTATCATTATTGGGGCGTGGGCTGCACCTGGACCTTTCTCAGAGAAAAAGATCGGGGCAGCACCGTCTTTACCAAATGTAGGGGCCATAATAACAAGAACAAGCAACGCCACAGCAGCAAGTGGCATGAAGAGTCCCGTTCCCTTAGGAGCTTCGTAGGAACGCCCCAAACTGAACCCCTTCCAAAGAAAAGCAATGCCAATGCCAATACCGGCAATAAGACCAATAATACCAGCAATAGAATTCCAATCTCCGCCTGCTAAACGAAGATAGGCACGCCAAGGGCATCCGAGAAAAACAAGGGCGCCGATCATGGCAAACATACCTAAAAAGAAGCGGATAACAGGAGCAGAACCACTTCTGGGAACATATTCACGATACAAAAGGGCAGAAATAAAAGAACCGAGGATGAAACCAGCTATTTCGGGACGAAGATACTGCACAACTGCTGCACGGTGAAGCCCTAGAGCTCCTGCAATATCTCTGGTGAAGCACGCGACGCAAATTCCCATGTTCCCGGGGTTACCCCAATGGACAAGAAGCGCTGCCAATAAACCAACAACTCCTCCCGTGATTATGGGGCCAAGCCGAGACATAAGAAGAGAATTAAGACCTTTCAACCTGAACACCTCTCTTAAAAAATATAAATACACCATATTACATATTTTTATATTAATTATTACCACTAATGGACATTTTGTGCAACTAAGAAGTGATTGTGCATTTTTGTTATTATTTGATATCATTAATAAAGTAGTCGTACTATTATTGGGGGAAGAAGGTGAATGTTAGCTCATGGCTGAACAACAACTTGTTGTCTTTGCTCTTGGCAAAGAAGAATTTGGCATTGAAATTTCAAAGGTTCGAGAAATTGTACGCACTCAGGAAATTACGAAAATTCCCCAGGCGTCAAATTTTATCGAAGGAATTGTTAACCTCCGTGGTCAGATTGTACCTATCGTTGACCTGTGCAAACGTTTTGGTATTGGTTCTGACGAAGAGAATGACGAAGCTCAGCGACGTATTATCGTAGTCAATATGGAATCGCAGCTTGTCGGAATTCTTGTGGATGGAGTAAGTGAAATTTTGAGAATAACAGAAGAATCTGTAGAAGCCCCTCCTCTCATGGTTGCTGGCGGTATGGATAGAGAATTTATTACAGGAGTGGCAAAAGTAGATAAACGCCTCATTATTATCCTTGATCTTAACCGCGTCTTTTCTTTTGAAGAGCAGGCGGAACTTGAAAAGGTGAACGACGACTAGCCCAATAAAGAATAAAAAAATGAAGCTGCCTTTTTAAGGCAGCTTCATTAGTTGTGCAGAAACATGAGCATCAGCTTTTTCTAAAAAGAAATGAATCTCTTCTATGTTGTTTAATCTATCAAGAAGCCAAGAAACACTCTTTCTTTCTTTAAGTATTTCAAAAGTTACGGGATAGTTGATATCAAAAACCCAACTTAGTTGCAAAACCAAAAAATCTGAGAGTGTTCTTACATTCTTGTATGAAGAGTCGTATCCTACTTTAAGTTCTTTCAATAATCCCGCAGAAATTCTCTCTTCCATCTGTAACCCAGGAATAATATCAGTAATTTTTTCTTCTTTTACATATCTGCGAATCAGATCGAAGATATCGAGCTTATCTGCATCACGAACAATTCGAGCCATAGGCAGTACAGAGGATTCCTGCACATCTTTCAGGTTCTTTTTGTTATGGAAGCGTACCCCTTCCACAATCATGTTTTTTACATCTTGACGAATTCCATCCCACGGGAAAGATTGCGCTAAAAGACCAGCTCCTTCTTCTCCATGATCTATAGATGTCGCATCAAAAAAAGTTCCATAATTGGAATACTGGGGAAAGCGCCCTACATCATGCAAAAGTCCAAGGGCATCTGCGATGCGGATATCATCTGTTTTCCACTCAAGCATTGTTGCAATAGAACTGCTATTTGCTTCTACCCGATAGCTGTGCTCTTTTTTGAGACGAAGCAACGGCGAGAGAGTTCCATCTGAAGAAACAAAGCTGTCAGCAAAATTCTCAAACCACTTTCTTGCGAGGATAAGGTGCTCAACTTTCATAGGCATATCGACCTTCTTTACTCAACATCTGTAAACGAATATTATACAGTAAAGCCTAAATAAATGGTTTCGCTTCTTTTATGAGGAACTGCGCTAAAATAAGAATAGCCAATACTTTTGAAAGGAGTGCTGAGTAATGAGAAAAATATTCATGTTTTTTTTCGCCGTACTTTTTCTGTTTGCCAGCATTCAGCCAGGTTTTGCCGAGTATGTAGAACCTCTATGGCAATTTGAAGCGGGAATGCCCCTCACTGGCACCCCCGCCTACAAAGATGGGGTTGTCTATATAGGGGATAAGGGAGGCACAGTATACGCTCTCAACGCCCAAGACGGACAAGTAAAATGGCAATATGATGCCGGCACATCAATTAATGGAGCCCCCGCTATGAATGAAAAAGCCCTCTTCGTTGGCGGAACAGATGGCCGAATTTTTGCTATTGAAATGAGCTCTGGAACCCTTTTGTGGCAGACCCTTCTGGGTACGGATTTAGCACCTGGCGCCATATGGGGATCACCTGTCTACGGAGCAGACTCTCTTTTTGCCGCTAGTGCAGACGGACGAGTCTATGCTTTCAATCCTGAGACGGGAGCCGTTCTCTGGACGTTTGATACTGGCCGAGAACTGCGTTCCACTCCCCTTTACCACGAAGGTCTTCTCTTTATAGGAGACCACTCTGGCCTTTTCCATGCTTTAGATCCTAAGACAGGAAAAAAGCAGTGGGGCGGCGGTTCGGGAGGCCCTATTGATACGGCCTCAACAACATGGAAAGGGTTTATCTATTTTGGAAGCTGGGATGGCAAGCTCTCGTCTGTCAAAATAAAAGGCATTATCCCTCAGTGGAAATTTACAGCTGATTCTGCCATTACTACATCAGCCATACCAGAAGATGGACGCCTTTTCTTTGGAACGCAAAAAGGAACGCTTTACTGCATTGACGCCATAACAGGTCGAAAACTCTGGACATACGGTAGTGAAGGGGCAATGCAAGCCACGCCAACTATTTTCGACAAAACCGTCTATATAGGAACAGCAACAGGAAAAGTGGTTGCTCTCTCTGCGACAGAAGGGGAAGAGCTATGGTCGTATCAAACTGAACGTGAAATACTGGCTTCCCCCGCTATAGGTGGCGGCATGGTCTTTGTAGGAAGTATGGACGGGAAAGTATACGCCTTCAAAGCTAAATAACGAAAGTAGATAAAAAAACGAGAGGCCTATTCATTTTGGCCTCTCGTTTCTATTACAGACTATATTACTAATTTTTTATTACAGATTTTTTGCGTCTCTCGCCAAAGCCTCTGCACGATCTGTCTTTTCCCAAGCAGGAATCGGATCAAGATCAATACGTCCCATATGCCCGTAAGCGGCAAGACGACGATATTGAGGTTTCCTCAAGTCAAGATCTCGAATAATAGCTGCCGGTCTGAAATCAAAATGTTTCTCTACAAGATCGGTAAGAGCGTCATCAGAAATCTTACCTGTGCCAAATGTATCAACCATAACCGAGACAGGCTCAGCTACGCCAATAGCATAGGCAATCTGAATAAGGCATTTTTCTGCCAAACCTGCTGCGACAACATTCTTCGCCGCATATCTGGTCATATAAGCTCCTGAACGGTCCACTTTTGTGGGGTCCTTGCCGGAAAAAGCACCGCCTCCGTGAGAAACCCAGCCGCCGTATGTATCTACAATGATTTTTCGGCCAGTCAAACCAGTATCCGCCATAGGGCCACCTTTAACAAAGCGCCCCGTCGGGTTGATAAGAATTCGTGTTTCAGGTTTCATTAAATATTCAGGTATAACAGGTGCAATAACGTGTTCAATAATATCGTTTCGAATCTGAGTCTCTGTTGCACCAGGATGATGCTGGGCAGATACAACAATAGTTTCTGCCATAATAGCCTGACCGTCTACATATTCAAGGGTAACCTGCGTTTTTCCATCGGGGCGAAGATAGGGTATTGTTCCATTTTTACGAACCAGAGATAAACGACGTGCAAGGCGATGGGCCAAAGCGATGGGCATGGGCAGATATTCTTCTGTCTCGTTACAGGCATATCCAATCATCATACCCTGGTCACCTGCTCCGATCTTTGATACTTCCGCCTCTCCAAGTGCTGCCTGAGCACGAACCTCGAGAGCTGAATCTACTCCCTGTGCTATGTCAGAAGACTGTTCATCTATAGCGGTAAGAACGGCGCACGTATCACCATCAAAACCATATTTGGCTCTGGTATATCCTATCTCTTTCACGATATCCCGTGCTAACTTTGGAATATCCACATACGTGGATGTACTAATTTCTCCTGCAACCATAACCATTCCAGTTGTTACAAGAGTCTCACACGCAACTCGCCCCATAGGGTCGTCTGCTAAAATTGCATCAAGAATTCCATCGGAAATCTGATCTGCAACTTTGTCAGGGTGTCCTTCTGTTACGGATTCAGACGTAATCAGAAACTTTCTGTCTGCCATTTAGCAACCTCCAATACTACAGATATAATAAAAAAAGAGCCCATTCCCCAAGAGGAAGAGCTCTTTTCATATACAAAAAGTAACACTTTCCTCTCTTATCATCCAGCTATGCAGCTGCAGGTATTGGCACCATACCTTGTTGCTGGCAGGTTGCCGGGCTTCATCGGGCCAGTCCCTCCACCTCTCAGGATAAGAGATACATTTGTAAAGTATCGAAACATCAGCTTAAGAATTATAGAGCATATTCTGAAAGTGTCAACAGGCAAACTAACTTTCATTACGATATACTTAGAGTAAGTATAAAAGAGAGACGGAGAGACGATTAGAATGAAAATTTTTAGAAGAAAGAAAAAAATCGGTTTGGCACTCGGAGGTGGCGCAGTTCTTGGGGCAGCCCATATAGGGGTACTCAAAGTCTTTGACGAATATAATATACCGGTCAGCTATATTGCAGGAACAAGTATCGGAGCCGTTATCTCTGCTTTTTTTGCTTTCGATAAAGGATGGCAAGAGATCGAGAAGATAGCGAAAGGGCTCAATTGGCTCGATATATCTGCTATCTCTCCATCGCAATTTGGCCTAGGCCTGCTTTCTAATAAAAAACTCGGCAAATTTATAGTAGATAATCTTGGAGATGTGTCCTTTGATGAGGCACATATCCCCCTAGCAATGATAGCCACTGATATTACGAATGGAGAAAAAGTAGTGTTAAAAAAAGGGAATGTAGCGACTGCCGTAATGGCAAGCACGTGCATTCCCGGTATTTTTGCACCTGTCGAAATAGATAACCGCCTTCTCGTTGATGGCGAACTTGTTGAAAATGTTCCGGTGACACCCTTAAAAGAGATGGGGGCTAATTTCATTATCGGTGTTGACCTCTTTGCCAAATTCAAACAAAAGAGACCAGAAAACATTATAGAAGTGCTATTGAAATCTTTTCATATCTCTCTGCAAACAGCTACAAAATTGCAAACGGAAGAAGCCAATATTCTTATCAGGCCCGACCTCTCCCCTTTCAATACGTTCTCCGTTGAGCAAACCGATGCCTTAATTGAAATAGGTTACAAAGAAACCCAAAAAATTTTTACAGAAAAAAATCTCTTCAGCAGGGCTTTTCTATAGCTTCCAATCAATAGATTGTTGCCTTGGTAATTTTCTAGAATCTTTTTTAATTAATTATGATAGTATTTAATATAAACGTACGATATTTAAAGTTATTAAAAACTGTTAACCTTCATAATTATTAAATTCAACAACTTATTCTAGTCTGCAATTCTCTTCTATCCAGCATTCTTCTACTCACTCTATAGAGAATGATATAAAAATACATCGTGATAAGGAGCGTAAAAATGCATTCAAAATCTCGAAAAGTATTAATGCTTTGTAATGTGGGAATTTCTGCAATGTATAATTTTTTCTCCCGTAATGATGATCCTCAAAAGGAAAAAAAAATAGTTGATAAAATAACAAATTGTTATGAATGTCGCAAAAAGGAAATGCAAGATAAAACATCTTTCCCCTTTCAAGATTTCGCCAATGACGTAATTAAGCAGCTTCATCCTGAAAAACAATCTACACTAACGGAAGATTTTTTATGCGGCAATGACAATCTCAAAGAAAAAGACCTACGTAAAGAGCATTATCCATCTGCTGAATGCCAAAGTATTGTGGGATGGCTCTTAGATAATGCAAATAAAAACGATCAAAGGATGGATCTTACCATTTATTTCTTTCCTTCAAAAGAATCGGTTGAATCTAAATTTACGGCAGGATTTAATCATTTATTCCTAGAAAGTAAAGGAATGTCACTGGTTTTTCCAAATTTAAATGTGAATTGTAAAATACATCCACTAGACATACAAGTTAGAACAACTGAAAATTTTTTTAAAAGCGTTGATTTGCTATATAAAGAATATGAAAACATAAAAAAGGAATATGAAGGGAAAAATGAAAATATCGAAATAATTATTAATAGCACCGGGGGATATAAATCCATCTCTGCTTATGCTTCGCTGTACGGTCAAATTAACAACATCCCATTGATTTATACATTTGAAAAGGAAACACGAAGCATAGAACTCACATCTCTTCCTATTTCATATGCTATAGGTGCTATGGATGAAGAGATATCTATGCTACGAGGATTAAACAAAATAGACCCAACTTATCGAAGTGAGTTAAAGAAAAAGGGAAATCTTCCACGCTGGATAGAAAGTCTTTTTCTTGGAGAATCAAACTCTAACCTCATTGACATACTCATAAATCAATACGACAGTGGGCATTATAAATTAACAGGAGTAGGAACGGGACTTATCAACCGATTAAGCGAAAAGAACGCTCCTCTTGGCTTTTATTTTAAAGAACTCGTAACAGGCATATGGAGTGAACTCTGGATAGGAGATCAGATACCAGAAACAGTAGAACATTCTCGTCGCCATTCTAAACGGCTTATGGAAATAGCGGAAAATTTTTTCCGTAGTGCCGAAACATTTTTCCATACAATGCAACTTGATGAAGACTTTCCCCTAGCACTTTTAACAGCAGCTATCTATCTTCATGATATTGGACACACAGCTGCCATATTTCCTGTAGATCCTCAAGAAAAAGTCCAAGGACATTTTCCATTGGGAATGTTTCCTTCAGCAGTAAGAGAAATACATCATCTTCTTTCATATGAATTAATAAAGTTTAAAAGCAATGACTTATTTCCGCCTCATGATAGTTTTGATAATAAATCAAACACAATTCTAGAAGACATAAAGAGAGCAGTTCCCTTTGTATGCGCATACCACAGAGGTTACACTCCACTAAGAAAAAATCTAAATTTAGAGGAATTTAAAAAAAGCGGGAAAAAAACCATTTACGAAATTGCAAGTTTTTTAAACGAAGAAAAATTTGAAATGAGTTTAAAATCTCTAGCAGAACAAATTGAGAACAAAGATTTTTCAGAAAAACAAAAAAAACAAATCATTAAAGTGACAGCATTGCTTCGACTAGTTGATGCTTGTGATATGCAATCAGACAGAACGGGGAGCAAAACATTTCTTAATGCTCGACTTAAGCGTACACAAACTGAGGCTAAAGCGCTATGGACTCAACTAGAACATCTACTCGAAATTCTCTCTGAAAACGACAAAGAAAGAACGGACTTAGAAAAGCTTATTAACTACATAAAAACAATAAGAAAAGCTGGAGAAAGTTTCTCTCCTCAAGATGCTATTAACGGCACATTAAACCCCAAAACACAAAAAGACATTGATGAGACAACTAAAGAGCTATATCCATTAATTTTTCAAGTGTTAAAAGATACTAGAGAAAATCAATCTCTCAACCAGTTATTTGAAAACCCTAAAACGTCACAAATAGTATTTATATTGTCTCTTATAAATCGAATAGCTTTTAAATGGGAACAATTTATCCATTTCTATAAACACCGCGCTATTGATTTTGTTTTACCTGTATCTAACGATACAAACAATGGAATAGATATCCAAATTTTGGGGAACAATAACGAACTCTTAAAAAAAGCCAAAAAAGAGATTGATAAAGAGTACGCTGCAGTAAAAGACGTATTAGAAGAACTCTCTTTTACTGTAAAAACACAGTGCCATAAAGGAGGCGTGAAATAAATTGCCACGAACAATAAAAACCTTAGCTCCTCAATTGCCTAAATTAGCCCCTAATAACGATAATTACATTAAAAAAAGCTACGACATTACCGTCGTAACCCCCCTCTTTGGTGGTGGAGTTGAAGCTGGTAAAGTTGATACGAAGCATCCTATTCGTGAAACCTCTATTCGAGGGCAACTGCGTTTCTGGTGGAGAGCCACCGTAGGGCAAAGATATGAAACACCTGAAAAGCTAGCAGAAGCAGAGAGTGAGCTATGGGGATCAACGGAAAAAGCAAGCAAAGTAAGGGTAAAAGTAACAAAAACGGATAAATTGTCTTATAGAAATCATGATAAAAATTATAATTTCGATCAGAATTCCCCTAAATTATATGCTCTTTTTTCTGCAAAACAAAATAAGAACAATATTGCCAAAGAGGGTTTTACTTTTAATTTGGAAATCGCTTTGGAAAAAAGGATTAATATCGACTCTCCCCAAGATGCCCCCGATCAACACAAAAAAAATTCAGAAGATATTTTAAAAGCACTAAAAGCCTGGGTAAATTTTGGGGGAATAGGCGCCAGAACTCGAAGGGGATGCGGGGCTCTTTATTGTCGCGAGCTTTCACCCTCAGAAAACGAAGACATTTTAGCATGGCTAAAAACAAACTTCGGAGAATATTTGAACTCTAAGAAAACACGCCCTTGGCCCACTATGGCTCACACTATAATTGCTAAAAAATCAAATCCCATGGAGAACATACAAGCGTGGGAAAATGTTATTTCTTTATATAAGAGTTTTCGCCAAGGAAAGCACTTTAGACGTAATGAAGGTCAAGAAAGAAACAATCCAGAGCACTCACGCTGGCCAGAACCTGACTCAATTCGAAAGATAGCAACGGCCCTCAAAAGTAACCCAACTGACATCGATAAACTGGTTGTTTCCGCCGCTTTCGGCCTGCCTATCGTAACCAAGTTTAAAGACAAAGGAGATCCTGAAGAAACAACTCTATACCCTATATACAAAAAAGAGCAAAAAGAACGCATGGCAAGCTCTCTTATTCTAAAGCCCCTTGCTATTTCTTATCATAAAGGTATCCCTATTGTAGTTCAACTTCGTGCCCCCTTACCAGAAACTTTAAAGATAGAGGGAGAAAAAGAAATTAGCTATTCTGTACCAATCCCAGACGCTAACGTTCCTCATCAGGCGACCAAATATCATAACTCTCCTATGGGGGCAGACTGCTTCAATAGCGGAAAGGCTCTGGAGGCTTTTATATCTTATATGAAAGAAAACGAGTTTGCGGAGGTGGAAGCATGAACTTCGACAAATATTTATTTAACTTTTCAATAGGCCCCGTCCAACCATTTATTGCCGCTGCGAGAAGAACGAGAGATCTATGGTTTGGTTCTCAACTTCTTTCGGAACTCAGTTTTATTGCTGCTAAAACTATTAGCGAAACTGGAGGAGAACTCATCTTCCCCCACCCTAATGTTCTTGAATTTGCGGATAAATCAGAGATCAACGTAGCAAATATCATTTTGGCTGAAATTCCAAAAGAAGGCAAAACACCACAGCAAATGGTAGAAAAAACTGAAAATGCAGTTAAAGAGAAGTGGAAAGAATGTGCAAAGAAAGTCTTCGAAAAGTATCAAGAAATAATTGACCAGGAAATATGGGATTCCCAAATCAACGACGCTTTGGAATTTTTTGCAGCATGGGTTCCCATTTATAACAACGACTATAAAGCGGCAAGGGATAGACTGAATGAAATTTTTGCCGCTCGCAAAAATAGCAGAGATTTCAATCAACCTTCTTTAAATGCTAATGAACGCTACCTTGAAAAATCCCCACTAGACGGACGAAATGAAACAATTCTCGATACAAATAGTGGGAAATCTTTTGACCCCGAAAAACTCCCAGAAGAAATTCAACGTCAACTTCGCTTAAAGAAAAATGAATTTCTAGATGCTATAGGTATGATAAAAAGGGGGTCAGAAATAAAACAATTTCCTTCTGTTGATAGAGTCGCAATTGATCCCTGGATTCGCCATATTGCAAAAAACTCGAACAGCACCAAGAAACTAGAAGAAATCAAAAAAATTTGCGAAAAACTTCCACAAGTGATTAAAGTGAAAAGCCAAGCTTATAAAACTTTTCCTTTTGAAGGCTCTATTCTCTATCTCAACCGTCATAAGAGTATAAAAGAAGAACTCAGCTTTAAAAAGGACTCCATTGAAGAAAAAAAGCTAGAAGAGATAGCTAAAATACTCGAAAAACTCTATAAAGTAACATACAGACCTTCGTCTTATTTTGCAATGATAAAAGCAGATGGAGACAAAATGGGCAATACTATATCGAAAATTACAACTAAAGAAGGACTCAAAAACTTCTCTTCTGCCCTCTCTGACTTTGCTTTAGTAGCACCCCAAATTGTTACAGAAAAAGGAGGAGCTTGTATTTATGCGGGAGGCGACGACGTCTTTGCCTTCTTACCTCTTGATACGTGCCTATCTTGCGCCCGAAAACTCAGAGAAGAATTTAAGAAAAAAATGAGTAAAATAAAAAAAGATTCAACTCTCTCGGTAGGCATCTCTATTGGTCACTTTTTAGAACCAATGGACTCTCTTATCCATTTCGCTAATCAGGCTGAAAAAATGGCCAAAGAGGGCGAAAAAAAAGAAGATGAACGAAATGGGCTCGCTATAACAGTTCAAACCCGAGGCAATGCCCCCATCGGAGTTAGAGAGCAATGGAAAGATGAAAAAGATGCAGAGTCTCTAGATAATAGAATTATGTCTTGGAGAAACGCCTTCAAAAATAACTCTTTGCCGTTCAATTTCCCTTATAGCCTGCACATTTTAGAGGAATACTATTTAAATTGGAGCAATGAAACGCTTGTCAATAAAGCCTTACCTGCAGATCTATTAAGACTTTTCAAGCGGTCTACTAAATCAAATACGCAGAAAGGGGAAAATACCATGTCAAACAACGATAAGGAAAAAATCACTAAAATACTAGAAAACACCTATTCTGTAGACTGTCTAAAAAAGTTAACGAATGAAATACTTATTGCGAGGCATATAGAACGCACGCTCTCTTTTCCTACCCCAAGGGATGGTGGAGATCAATGACAAAAAGCCCTAAAACTATAAAAATAACTCCCAGAGACCCTTTAGTTGCAAGGGACGGTCGGCCTTTTTCCGAAGGGAAACGCATGAAATCGCTTGATTGGATTCGGCCATCAGTAGTAATTGGCTCGTTACGTACTCTTGTTGGGAAGTTAAACCAAAAAGGATTTAATAAAAATACAATAAAGGAACTCAAAGATATTTCTATAACTGGGCCTTTTCCTTATGTGAATAATAAATTATATTTTCCCACCCCTTTAGATATGGTGTTAAAGGAAGAAGGAACTCAAAACTCCGAAGGAGAAAAATCTACTTATACAAGTATCCATCAACTAAAACCAGGCAAATATAATGAAGGGGAGGGCTCAACTCTTCCACGATACTTATCACCAGCAATGCTTTATCCAAAAGAACAATTCAAGCCATTAAAAAGACCTGCGTTCTGCTCTAAAAATCAAATGACTCAATGGCTTTTAACCAAAGACATCAAAACATCTGAATTGAATAAATTACTTCAATATAATAAAAAAGATGGTTCTTTTTTTAATAATAACAACGTTATCAACTTTCCTAAAAAAGAAGAACGGATTCACCTTAAAATATGTCCTGAATCTGGATCTGCAGAAGAAGGGAAGCTCTTTTCATCTATTGGTCTTGATATGAACATACATGACAATAATGGGGACATTCTCCCTCTTGAAATGTTAGCCAAATTAGATACAGATATTCCCCAAAATGAATTATTTAAAATCATTTCTAAGCTTAATCATATCCATCCTTGCGGAGGAGAGAGAAGACTTGTCAAATGGAATATATGTAACAACTTAGAAAAAATATGGGAATGCCCTAAAGAAATACAAGAAGCCATTAAAAGAGAAAAGAAACTTCGAATGGTTCTGGCAACACCTGCTATTTTTGAAAATGGATGGTTGCCTGGTTGGCTTACAATCAAAGAAGAACATGAAACAAAATGCATAGGTACCATTCCAGGAACAGAAATAGAAGTTCAACTCGTATCTGTGGTTAATGAAAGATGGCAGCCTCTTTCCGGTTGGTCTTACGAACGTAATAAACCCAAGCCAATATCTCGAATGGTTCCCGCTGGAAGTGTTTATTTCTTTAAAATTACAAACTCTGTTTCTGATGAAGATATCGCTAACATGTGGCTTCAATCTGTATGCGATGATACGCAACTAAAAAAAGACGGATTTGGTCTTTCTCTTTGGGGAATTTGGTAGTCTCAAAACAAAAAATAGGAGATGAAATTCATGTCAGAAAAAAACGATAAAACCATTAATTTTTGGATTCATGCACTCTCGGCAATTCATGTAGGCACGGGAAAAGGTGCCGGATATATTGATCTTCCAATATCACGAGAGAAAGTAACCAATTGGCCTTATATTCCAGGAAGTACAATTAAGGGAGTTATTGCCGATTACTATGATGCAAGTGACAGCGGGGATAGACGCGAAAAGGATAAAAAGAAAAAAGCAGCATTCGGTATCGCTGGAGATAATAATAGTTCTGCTGGTTCACTTGTATTTACCGATGCTCGAATCGTATGTCTTCCCGTTCAAAGCCTTTATGGCACTTTCGCATGGTGTACTTCAGAACTCGTTCTACGCTCTCTTTCAAGAGATCTAGAATGGGGCAAACTTTGTTTAGAAGAAGAAATTCCTGTCGCGCCAGAAAATAAAGTTCTTGTTATTGAAGGCTCAAGTCTCATTGAAAAAAGCAACAAAAAAATATATTTACAGGAACTAGATATGGATACCCAAATTTGCGAAAAAACTGAAAGATTAGCTGAAAAAATTGCAAATCTCGTGTTCCCTGATGATGAGGAATGGCGAAAGAAATTTAAAGAGAGATTCACAATACTCCCAGAAAATGTATTTAACTATTTTTCCGAAATGGGAACTCAGGTAGAAGCCAAAATTCGAATAGATCCTAACACAAAAGTTGTAGATAAAGAACAAGGTGGACTATGGTACCAAGAAGCCCTTCCTGCTGAAACCATTCTAACTGGGATGGTATGGTGCGACAAAGTTTATGAGGAAAACATCCAAGCCAAAGAGCTTACAGACAAATATTGCACAGGTAAAAAAACGATACAAATTGGCGGAAAAAACACAACGGGACAAGGAAGAATAACGTTATCCTTCATGGAAGCTAAAAATAAAAAGGAGGATTAAGCCGTGGTTGAAGATAAAACTCCCACAACCTTAGAACAAAAATGGGCGCAAAGAGCTTTCTGCGCTGTTGATAAAGTGAGCCATAAAAGCGACTCTGGGGATTTCAAAAAGAGTGAGTATTTAAGTTTCGCAAAATCATTTCCTAACCTTATTCATTCTTGTGGGTTAATACAAGCTCTCGCTTTTGCGCAATCAAAAAACAAAACTGTTTTTCTTGCTGATCTCAGTTTTGTCATGAATGGTGAGAAAAAATACGAGCTGATTATAGAAGAAAGTAGAAAAGCAACCATTACGAAATATCTTCAACTAAGCCGCCATACTCTTGCTGCCGCTGAATGGATAAAGCGTTATGCTGAAGCTCTGTTAAAAGAAGATGGTGATCATAATGACTCTTGCAGTTAGAGAAGAAATTAATAACGATTTTAAAAATATTGATAAAATTGATAAAATTGATAAATTAGAATGGGCTCACCCTGGGCTAATACTGCAAAGATACCTTATAGAGCAAAAAGATGACACGGATTCGTCAACTAACGAAAGAGATAAATTATTCACCAGAATTATCTATGCCCAAAAAAAAGCACAAGACGTCTATAAGATGGCCTATGAACGATGGGAAAAATCTTTTGCTACAGAAACAATAAACGTATCTGGACTTATTTTTTCCACTCTCGGCAAACTAATTTGCGGACTTGGCTTAGCTAGCTCTATTGAGACAGGAATAACTCTTCATCACACGTATGGTTTCCCCTTTATTCCGGGCAGCAGCTTAAAAGGCATTGCTTCTTCTTATTATTGTGATCACTATTTGAGTAAAGAAAATCCTTGTTTTAAAGAAAACAAGGAGTATTTCAATATTCTATTTGGATCAAATGAAAGTGCCGGTCATATTATCTTTCACGATGCATGGCTAAAACCAGGCAGTGATTTTCTCGAAAAAGATATTATGACACCCCATCATAGAGATTACTACACCCAAAAAGGCAAGGAAGATGCTGCTCCAACAGACTTTGACTCTCCAGTTCCAGTTCCATTTTTATCTGTTAGCGCTAACACAAAATTTCTTGTTATTGTAAGCTGCTATGATTCTTCAGAAAACGGTAAAAAATGGACTAATCTTGCTTTGGAAATACTCGAGGAAGCTCTTCTTAAATTAGGCGTTGGTGGAAAAACCAGAAGTGGTTATGGACAAATGAAAAAAGTCAATGAGTGGAATCCTCCTAAACGTGATCCCTACGCAAAATGAGCAATAATAGAAATCACAAGAATTAAAGACAACAAAAAGAAGAAGCGTATGGAATTTGAAGCAGATAACAAAACTTTATGCTTGTTTAAAAAAGGTACAGGACCAAAAGAATCAGCAGTTCCTATTAGAGGGAAAATTAAAGTAAAAATTGATAAGATAGAAACTTCTCCCGATATACGTTTTATAGTTACTCCGCTCTAAGAACAATGTTGTGTCGACCCCCAATAGCGTTAAAATCCCGGGGGATCGACACAACACTATAAAATGGCACAAAATAAGTATTCATCAGGAAAATGCAATTTTAATGTACCTTGAAAACATAATATTGGTTCCTTCGACAAAATACGCAAATATAGTAGAATGAAGAGACTGAACGGATTTCGATACTTCCTATAAGGGATGGAAACTCTTTTGTCTGCTCCGTATTCTGGAGGGTGGACTGAATTTCGATACTTCCTATAAGGGATGGAAACTCACTTTTGATCAACTTAATAACGATACTATCCGTTATTTCGATACTTCCTATAAGGGATGGAAACATGCTAGCGCACCTACACGAGGACCAAATTCCTCAAAATTTCGATACTTCCTATAAGGGATGGAAACCATCTATTTATGCTGGCGGTACACAACCGGATTTAAATTTCGATACTTCCTATAAGGGATGGAAACAATTCGAAGCCAATCGAAATTGTCGACGCGTATCCGATTTCGATACTTCCTATAAGGGATGGAAACGCACAGCGTGCCCAACGTGCAGCGAGTGCGACAGTCCATTTCGATACTTCCTATAAGGGATGGAAACTAAAAAGATAGAGGAGGAATAAAAAATGGAAGGATAATTTCGATACTTCCTATAAGGGATGGAAACAACCTATTTTAAATGAAGCAGGCGAACAGCTTTCAGATTTCGATACTTCCTATAAGGGATGGAAACACTGCATCGAACAAGCAGGGCTAACGCCAAACGATGCATTTCGATACTTCCTATAAGGGATGGAAACAAAGAATCATAGCCGCTGACACGATTTCTTCGTCTGATTTCGATACTTCCTATAAGGGATGGAAACATGTAGGCACTCAAACTATCATTGAGCATATTGCACATTTCGATACTTCCTATAAGGGATGGAAACTAGTTCAGGCTACAGAAGCCGTAACATCTTCTGGAGCCATTTCGATACTTCCTATAAGGGATGGAAACGAAGGTTCCGCGAATGCTTCAGAAAATATCGGCACCGATTTCGATACTTCCTATAAGGGATGGAAACTAAATTCGTGAACCCCCTCCCCCATAAGGGTGGCTGATTTCGATACTTCCTATAAGGGATGGAAACAAACGATAAGTTCTGTATCCACGCCTTACCAGAGCCCAGATTTCGATACTTCCTATAAGGGATGGAAACGCAAGACACGGAGGAGGAACGACAATGAATGAAGTGATTTCGATACTTCCTATAAGGGATGGAAACCCACCTTTACGCTACTCACGGATGGGGCGGCGGGCGATTTCGATACTTCCTATAAGGGATGGAAACTCGGCTTTAATAAGGTCGATTATGGCTACGAGATGGATTTCGATACTTCCTATAAGGGATGGAAACCCCACACCGTGCAACGCCATGTGGCAGGCGTGGCACAAATTTCGATACTTCCTATAAGGGATGGAAACTATACAAAATTGAAAGGGGGAGAAGGGCATAAGAGAATTTCGATACTTCCTATAAGGGATGGAAACCACCCACAGGCTGGGCAATCCCACCCGTTCCGATCTATTTCGATACTTCCTATAAGGGATGGAAACTTGAAAGTAGGAGGTAGGGCGGGAAATGACCAGAAAATTTCGATACTTCCTATAAGGGATGGAAACGGAAATCTAACAGAGCTTGAATGGCCATATCGCTTAATTTCGATACTTCCTATAAGGGATGGAAACATTACAAATGGGCGAGGGGCGAAGAAGACATAGAGAATTTCGATACTTCCTATAAGGGATGGAAACTGTTACTCATTTTTATTCCTCCTTAATTTGGTCTCATATTTCGATACTTCCTATAAGGGATGGAAACGGGGAATCCCGTTGATTTCCCCTACTTGCTGCTCCACATTTCGATACTTCCTATAAGGGATGGAAACCAGGATTCTAGGGGGTGCAAACATGAGACAAGATGAATTTCGATACTTCCTATAAGGGATGGAAACTAAAAAACACGGTAAGCGGAGATATCCCAAGGAGGGATTTCGATACTTCCTATAAGGGATGGAAACATACTTTTTCGCGGTCAATCTGGATGACAACGAATCATTTCGATACTTCCTATAAGGGATGGAAACGGGGGGTAATCGAATGGCACAGCCCTCTGAATCTGCCATTTCGATACTTCCTATAAGGGATGGAAACAACCAAATGGGAGGGATTCCTGGTAGCAAAGCTGAAATTTCGATACTTCCTATAAGGGATGGAAACTTATACATCACACGTGTAATAATGCAATGGGCATAAAATTTCGATACTTCCTATAAGGGATGGAAACTTCGCTCAAGGCGAAGATCTATACATAGAAATAACAGATTTCGATACTTCCTATAAGGGATGGAAACATAAAATAACGTTCCCGGAAGAGACGGTGTCTAGCCCATTTCGATACTTCCTATAAGGGATGGAAACTTCTCGAGGCGGGATGAATTGAGAGGAAGCGATGACATTTCGATACTTCCTATAAGGGATGGAAACGGGAGTTTATGCTCGTTTGTAACATTCAAAAAATCGATTTCGATACTTCCTATAAGGGATGGAAACTAGGAAATATAGGCTGATTATTTGGTGCTTTAGCTAATTTCGATACTTCCTATAAGGGATGGAAACTGTTTCTCCTTGTATAGACTTCATAAATGCTATCTTATTTCGATACTTCCTATAAGGGATGGAAACCACATGAAGATTCACCTGGTACTTGTTCAACATTGATTTCGATACTTCCTATAAGGGATGGAAACTTACATCAGCTATATCTTCTATCCATTGCATCAACTATTTCGATACTTCCTATAAGGGATGGAAACAATCTTAAAGCTGGTAATTCATATTTGCTAATAGCATTTCGATACTTCCTATAAGGGATGGAAACTCCCCAGACCAACATAATATCCTCGAAAAAAGTGTACATTTCGATACTTCCTATAAGGGATGGAAACTAAAAAAAGCAGCAGATGTAGGAGATGCTGTAGCTAATTTCGATACTTCCTATAAGGGATGGAAACAATCGTTAAGATCGCTTTCTACGTAGGGGGTATCTAATTTCGATACTTCCTATAAGGGATGGAAACAGTATCGCAAAATAGAGGTCAGTAGCACTCTTTGACATTTCGATACTTCCTATAAGGGATGGAAACAATCGTTAAGATCGCTTTCTACGTAGGGGGTATCTAATTTCGATACTTCCTATAAGGGATGGAAACAGTATCGCAAAATAGAGGTCAGTAGCACTCTTTGACATTTCGATACTTCCTATAAGGGATGGAAACACATAAATCCAGGGAAAAGTGCTTCTTTTGTAGCAAATTTCGATACTTCCTATAAGGGATGGAAACTCAATATCAAACTTGGGGATCTCCTTTTCTAGAGGTAATTTCGATACTTCCTATAAGGGATGGAAACCGAAGCTCATGATAGAAGCCTCTGAAATTATGGAAATTTCGATACTTCCTATAAGGGATGGAAACAGAAAAGGAGCGGATTACATCCGCTCCTCGTAAGTTATTTCGATACTTCCTATAAGGGATGGAAACTTCGTCTTGTCGCAGCGATAAGGCTAATTGAATCATCATTTCGATACTTCCTATAAGGGATGGAAACGGAAACTAACTGATATTACTCGTGTGACGCAGTGTCATTTCGATACTTCCTATAAGGGATGGAAACTATTGTCTCTCATCACTTTAGTAAGAGTCTCCAAAGCATTTCGATACTTCCTATAAGGGATGGAAACCAAGTGAGGATGAAACAGCGATTCAAAATATTACTTATTTCGATACTTCCTATAAGGGATGGAAACGCTACTATTGAAAGAGCACTTCAGACCTCTGTAGATGATTTCGATACTTCCTATAAGGGATGGAAACGAAGTGTCACTTTCCCGACGATATAAAAAAGTCCCATATTTCGATACTTCCTATAAGGGATGGAAACGAAAAGAGATGGGGCTTGAAACCATAAACGAACTTCATTTCGATACTTCCTATAAGGGATGGAAACTTCCGTGCCAGATCTCGCGAACGATTTCTGATAGTCTCATTTCGATACTTCCTATAAGGGATGTCTTTCTGTATAACGGAGATATTTTTGTAAAGCTGTTCTATGATTTATAGATTGGACTTTTTAGTCTATTCACGTTATAACAAACAGAGAATTCCGATATTAATTATTGAACTACAACAAAAAATCAGGAGTGAATGCTTTAATGAAAATTAATCTTATTTTTGGTGTTATTGGAGATAAAATTTTACAGCTTAAACGCAAACATCAGTATCAAATTCAAGCTATGGTATACAACCTTCTCGACAAAGAGTATGCTCGTTTTTTACACAATGAAGGGTTTATTTATGAAGGGAAACGTCATTTTAAATTATTTTGTTTCTCAAAACTTTTTGGGAACGGCCCTATAAAACGAGAAAAAGACTTTTTATATATTCCTTCCCCCGTGAAACTTTCAATAACCTCTCCTGTTAACGCCATTCTTGAACAACTTGCTAATAACGCTCTTTCCCTGGGAGAAATAAGACTAGGAAATAATTTCCTTCAATGTAGAGAAGTAACTGTTGAAAACCCCCAAGCAAAATCAGAAGAGATACTAGTACAAACCCTCTCTCCAATAGTCTGCTACTCTACCCTTAAAAAATATGACGGAAGCAATTTTACTCACTATCACTCTCCTTACGACCAGGAATTCGGAGAACAAATACATGCAAATCTCATAAAAAAATTCACTCTAATAACATCAGAAAAAAGTGAACTAAATCAAACAGTAAAAATAGAAAAATTGGGACGGATATGGGAATCGATAAGATTTTTTAGCCCTGAAGACAACAGACCAATCAAGGGGTGGAACGGCAACTTTCGACTTACAGGTTCTCAAGAACTCTTACAAACAGCTTTAGACGCTGGTCTCGGTGCAAAAAATAGCTCTGGATTCGGATGTGTTGAACTTGTAGAACGAGAAAGGAGGTATAAATAATTGGGATTTATTAACGCCACCTATGAATTAGGTAAATTAGTTTCAAATAAATTAAACGACCCTGAATTTATAGATATCGAAAGTTATTTACAACTCCCCATGCCCGTAATCGAAGACAAAGAAAGATCAGGTAGAGTAATTAGAATATGGCTTAATGTAACAGACAGCACCGCAGAATGTATCAGAGAACCAACAGGGGTAGCAACCCCAGTGGATTCCAATGATGACGGCTTCATTCTCTGAATCCCCTCGTTTAGGAGGAACCCTTGTCTGGTACTTTACTATATGCAAACGAGAGGTGTGGCTCATGGCTCGAGGAGTAGAACCAGACAGAGATGACGAATTTCTCGCTTTGGGGCGACTTATAGATAAGACAACTTATAATCGAGATCGACATTGCATTGACTTCGGAAATAGCAAATTCGACATCATGCGCGAAGAAAAAGGAACATTAGTAGTAGGAGAAATTAAAAAAAGTAGTCGTTCCATTGATGCCGCACGATTACAACTAGCACACTACCTTTATGAACTCCAAAAAAATGGAGTCGAAGCTAGAGGGGAATTATTATTCCCAAAAGAGAAAAAACGCGAAGAGGTGCTACTCTCTGAAGAACTAAAAACGCATCTTGACCAAGTTTATCAAGAGATTATTGCAATAACATCTCTTGAATCCCCTCCTTGTGCGAAAAAATGTAAGTACTGTAGAAACTGCGCTTACAATGAATTGTGTTGGAGCTGATAAAAATGGGAAAAACACTCTATGTACTTTCGTCAGGAGAACTTAAACGAAAAGAAAATACCATTATTATAGAAGGTTTAGAGGGTAGAAAATTTATTCCTGTAGAAACAACAGACGAAATGCTTATTTTCGGAGAAGTAGATTTAAACAAGCGTTTTTTAGAATTTTGTACTGCCAATAAAGTAATGCTGCACTTCTTTAATCACTATGGATATTATCAAGGAACATTTTACCCTCGTGAACACATGAATTCAGGAGCTGTAATTCTTGCACAAGCTAAACATTGTCTTGATGACTGTAGAAGGCTTCTTATAGCTAAAAAGTTTGTAACAGGTGCTATAGAAAACATGAAGAAAGCATTACAATATTATTCTCGACGTGGAAATATTGAGCTCGACTCCATAATTGAAAAACTTACTGTTTTTAGTAATTATGCAAAAGAACAAATTGGGATATCAGAACTTATGGGGATAGAAGGCAATGCACGAGATTGTTATTACACAGCGTTTGATCTAATAACGGGTGGAGGTTCCTTCTCTATGAAAAAAAGAAGTAGAAGACCCCCTCAAAATCGTATAAATGCTCTTATAAGTTTCTTAAATTCTATGTGCTATGTCACAACTTTAGCACAAATTTACAAAACACATATTGACCCCCGCATAGGTTTTCTTCACGAAACTAACTTCCGCCGTTTCAGCTTAAACTTAGATATAGCAGAAATATTTAAACCAATAATTGTAGACAGACTCATTTTTTCTCTTTTAAACAAGAAAGAAATTCAAGCGAAGCACTTCGGAGCTCAGTCTGGGGGAGGAATATTCCTCTCAGAAAAAGGGCGGCCTATAGTTTTAAAAGCATGGGAAGAACGTTTAAATTCTACTATTGAACATCCTCGTCTTAAAAGAAATGTAAGTTATCGAAGCCTTATTAGAATGGAAGCGTACAAAATTGAAAAGCATATACTCCACGATGAGGAGTATCAACCTTTTGCCATGAGGTGGTAAGCCATTTTTGTCTTAATGATTTATGATGTAGGTGTAAAACGAGTCAATAAAGTTTTAAAAATAGGTCGAAAATATTTAAGCTGGGTACAAAACTCTGTCTTAGAGGGAGAGCTTACTCCGGCAACTTTTACTGCTCTTAAAATTGAAGTAAACAAAATCATTAAAGACGATTACGATAGCGTAATCTTTTATGTATGGAGAACAGAACGATATACTTCAAGAGAAATTATGGGCAAAGAAAAAGGTGGCGCGAGTATCTTTGTATGATTGTGTCGACCCCCAATAGCGCTAAAATCACGGGAGATCGACACAATCTTTTTTCTAGCAGCAAATCCAGTACTCATCAATATAAAGACTATATACATGCACCTTGAAAACATAATATTGATTCCTTCGACAAAATACGCAAATATAGTAGAATGAAGGGGTTGAACGGATTTCGATACTTCCTATAAGGGATGGAAACGCGTATACTATTTAGAATTTTACCGAATATACCATAATTTCGATACTTCCTATAAGGGATGGAAACTCATGAGGTACATTGCCTCTTTGTCCACGTGTGGATCATTTCGATACTTCCTATAAGGGATGGAAACTTGTTGGTGCATACGATACCTCTTCAACAAAATAAGATTTCGATACTTCCTATAAGGGATGGAAACACTGTACAGCATCTGCGATAACGCCTGTATCATTTGATTTCGATACTTCCTATAAGGGATGGAAACCTGGTTTTTCTGGGACTGATTACACGTTCGGAGCTAATTTCGATACTTCCTATAAGGGATGGAAACCAAAATCTGTTATAGCTGCAAATTTCGCCCTTAAGCATTTCGATACTTCCTATAAGGGATGGAAACATGAAATCCGTTCGGGCTTTGAGGATGGAACAGCAATTTCGATACTTCCTATAAGGGATGGAAACGTGACATAGGCGGCGAGGTTGAATCTGTGACAAGCAATTTCGATACTTCCTATAAGGGATGGAAACCAATGGATTGAGAGGAAAATATCCGCTCCGAAGGCATTTCGATACTTCCTATAAGGGATGGAAACCCGTTATTGTGGGGCAAAATTCAACAAGGAAGAGAGATTTCGATACTTCCTATAAGGGATGGAAACGCTCACTAAGAGCTTCATTTCTACTCCCCCTTTCATATTTCGATACTTCCTATAAGGGATGGAAACCATCCACAGGCGGGGCAATCCCACCCGTTCCGATATCATTTCGATACTTCCTATAAGGGATGGAAACACCCTCTCGCTCGCATTCTTTTCTCAGGGCTATGGTATTTCGATACTTCCTATAAGGGATGGAAACTGCTTTTTTATAACATTCGCCCGTAAAGGTGGTGGTAATTTCGATACTTCCTATAAGGGATGGAAACGGGCGTATTACGCCTCTAGCTCTTACGAGGCGACGCATTTCGATACTTCCTATAAGGGATGGAAACATTTCCCCGTCTATTCGTTCCACATCACCACAGACAAATTTCGATACTTCCTATAAGGGATGGAAACTTCAACCGAGAACAAATCCCGGCACCGTAGAAACCAGATTTCGATACTTCCTATAAGGGATGGAAACTTGAAGGTGGTAGTGCTGATGCTGAATTCTTTGGTTATTTCGATACTTCCTATAAGGGATGGAAACGGGTGTTAGCTATTAGAGAGGCTGGAGCATTTTTTAATTTCGATACTTCCTATAAGGGATGGAAACCGCGAATATGTGGAGGAATAAACAATGGAATATGAGGTATTTCGATACTTCCTATAAGGGATGGAAACAGGAAAATGTCATCGCTTCCTCTCCATTCATCCCGCATTTCGATACTTCCTATAAGGGATGGAAACTGAAAAGCAAGGGATGGAACATGTGCAAACCTCCAGTATTTCGATACTTCCTATAAGGGATGGAAACTCCAGAAAGAGGACTTTTTGTTTTTGTACGTGTTCATATTTCGATACTTCCTATAAGGGATGGAAACATAAACAGAAAAAAACTGTAGACGACGAAGTCGTCAATTTCGATACTTCCTATAAGGGATGGAAACTAATATTAAAGCGCCAGCCCCTAATGCTGACCCAGCATTTCGATACTTCCTATAAGGGATGGAAACCATTTTGCCCTGCCTTGCCTACTGATCCAGAAATACATTTCGATACTTCCTATAAGGGATGGAAACTTCTAATCCGAACTCGGCCTTCAGGCCTTTTTCATGATTTCGATACTTCCTATAAGGGATGGAAACCCGCTACTGCGGCCTGCTGTGCCGCTGCCATCTGTATTTCGATACTTCCTATAAGGGATGGAAACTAGTGAGAACGCCGATCTCGTTCTCGTCGTCGAGCAATTTCGATACTTCCTATAAGGGATGGAAACTCATAATTTCAATCTTTTTCCACAACTTACTCATTTATTTCGATACTTCCTATAAGGGATGGAAACCGATAGAGAGATAGAGCTATTTGATAAGGAATTGGCAATTTCGATACTTCCTATAAGGGATGGAAACTACATCGCATATATAATAATGCAATGGGCACAAAGCATTTCGATACTTCCTATAAGGGATGGAAACAAAAAGTCAAGAGTTGTGAAAGCCTTGGTAAAATCAATTTCGATACTTCCTATAAGGGATGGAAACTTCCCATTCGTGCAATCTATGTGTCTGCCTTCGTCATTTCGATACTTCCTATAAGGGATGGAAACATAAAATAACGTTCCCGGAAGAGACGGTGTCTAGCCATTTCGATACTTCCTATAAGGGATGGAAACAAATGACAGAGATCAGGATAGTGGAATATTGCAGCGGATTTCGATACTTCCTATAAGGGATGGAAACCGATGATGTTGATACGAATAAAGACGTTGGCAAGGAATTTCGATACTTCCTATAAGGGATGGAAACTTGGTATTGTTAAGTCTACTGCCGATACTGCCGATAAATTTCGATACTTCCTATAAGGGATGGAAACACTCTTCTAGGTGGCAATGGTTTTGGTGATCCAGGATTTCGATACTTCCTATAAGGGATGGAAACTTGAAAATTTAGGATGGAAAAGGGAGGAAAATTAAAATTTCGATACTTCCTATAAGGGATGGAAACTACGCTTCCACGAAAGCCCGCTGTTTTACTGTCAGTATTTCGATACTTCCTATAAGGGATGGAAACAAGCCATTTTTTCATTTCCAACCAGATATACGCTCTATTTCGATACTTCCTATAAGGGATGGAAACCCCCTCTAGATACCCCTGATGATGTGAGTGGGCCTCATTTCGATACTTCCTATAAGGGATGGAAACAAGCCATTTTTTCATTTCCAACCAGATATACGCTCTATTTCGATACTTCCTATAAGGGATGGAAACTCGCCATCGTATTTTTTTAAAAGTCCTGCCAAATAATTTCGATACTTCCTATAAGGGATGGAAACATAGGGAGGCGGGGTTGATAGGGCAGATCAAAAACGATTTCGATACTTCCTATAAGGGATGGAAACCTGAGTTCTGCCCATGTTTTTGTTCGTAGCTGATTCATTTCGATACTTCCTATAAGGGATGGAAACGAGAAGCAACTTTCTCCGAATCGTAGGGAATATGGTCATTTCGATACTTCCTATAAGGGATGGAAACGGTGGGTCCACTTTAATTTTTTCCTGCATTGGTAAAATTTCGATACTTCCTATAAGGGATGGAAACGTCATGCTGGGCCAGAGTTAAGCCTATTGCTGCCAATTTCGATACTTCCTATAAGGGATGGAAACCTGCTTTATCTAGTTGCTTAGATATCTCTTGTTTCTATTTCGATACTTCCTATAAGGGATGGAAACCTCGTTGCGCTGTGAATACGCCATACCCGTACAGCAATTTCGATACTTCCTATAAGGGATGGAAACTCAACTACATTCATAGCTATGGGTACAAGTGCTGAAATTTCGATACTTCCTATAAGGGATGGAAACACTCTAACCACTGGCTGAGGCCCATAACAGAAAATCATTTCGATACTTCCTATAAGGGATGGAAACACAAGCTTTCTGGCGGTCTCTTGTGGAAGATGTTTTATTTCGATACTTCCTATAAGGGATGGAAACCAATTTTACCGCCCTTGCTTGGCGTTTCGACCTCTATTTCGATACTTCCTATAAGGGATGGAAACCCATGTATCATAGACAATGGTTCTGAAGGAAGGCATATTTCGATACTTCCTATAAGGGATGGAAACCACTTGTGAACGGCATAAGCGGCGTTGACAATACCTATTTCGATACTTCCTATAAGGGATGGAAACACAGAGCATTTTGCCGGACGTTTTGTCTGGCACGCCATTTCGATACTTCCTATAAGGGATGGAAACTTTTTAGAGGTGATTCTATGAAAAAGATAGGGCCTGATTTCGATACTTCCTATAAGGGATGGAAACTCAACCGGATAATAATAGCGGATACGAGGAAGCACCATTTCGATACTTCCTATAAGGGATGGAAACAATTTATATTCATCCACAATAGCGCTTAAATACTTTATTTCGATACTTCCTATAAGGGATGGAAACTTTTATCTTTTTCGTCTAGGGTCTCGTCGCTCTGTAATTTCGATACTTCCTATAAGGGATGGAAACATTATTCAAGAAAATATAAGGTCCCAGTGTATACAGATTTCGATACTTCCTATAAGGGATGGAAACTTACAAAAGAGAATGATAGCGGTATGACTTTTGTAGATTTCGATACTTCCTATAAGGGATGGAAACGAGAGGTATGCCATCGCGTTTGAGAAGATAGGGTCTATTTCGATACTTCCTATAAGGGATGGAAACCGTTTCGCTCTGCTCATACAGAGTCGAAGGCTCTTAAATTTCGATACTTCCTATAAGGGATGGAAACTTTCAGAGAAGCCTGTTTACGACATCAGGCCAGCAAAATTTCGATACTTCCTATAAGGGATGGAAACTACGACTGGGTAACTGTAATGGGACGAGTGCCATCAGATTTCGATACTTCCTATAAGGGATGGAAACAGTAGCAACGACCCCAACCTTGGTGCGGGCAATCTTATTTCGATACTTCCTATAAGGGATGGAAACAAGCTAGACTTCGTATCATCTGTACTCTGATACGCTGATTTCGATACTTCCTATAAGGGATGGAAACCCTTGTCACAAGATGCAACTTCTATTCCGTGCCGGGATTTCGATACTTCCTATAAGGGATGGAAACGCAGCGGCTCGATGACAGGGATAGGCAGATGGCCGATTTCGATACTTCCTATAAGGGATGGAAACTAGCTGATACGCTCGCTATCTTCTTTTTAACGATCCCATTTCGATACTTCCTATAAGGGATGGAAACCTGGAGATACGCAGCCTATCGTTATTCCCTCTGGGTATTTCGATACTTCCTATAAGGGATGGAAACCAGGAAAATGAATTCCTGAAGGTGTGTACTCCCCGTTATTTCGATACTTCCTATAAGGGATGGAAACTGAGAATGGCCATAGCAATAAGGATTACATTCAACATTTCGATACTTCCTATAAGGGATGGAAACATGTTCGCGATCGACCAGTTGTTATAGAGAGGGAGCGATTTCGATACTTCCTATAAGGGATGGAAACAGTTCAGCTGCACGATGGATGACGTGCTCCCGACTTTGATTTCGATACTTCCTATAAGGGATGGAAACAAAGCGTTCTCGGTAGCTACTTCGTCGTCTACCGCTATTTCGATACTTCCTATAAGGGATGGAAACAGGATAGGAGAGCAAAAACATGCCTTGCATGAGAATATTTCGATACTTCCTATAAGGGATGGAAACTGGGATGGTGTGCAAAAAAAAGAAATTCGTAGATCCTATTTCGATACTTCCTATAAGGGATGGAAACTGGGATGGTGTGCAAAAAAAAGAAATTCGTAGATCCTATTTCGATACTTCCTATAAGGGATGGAAACAGTTCAGCTGCACGATGGATGACGTGCTCCCGACTTTGATTTCGATACTTCCTATAAGGGATGGAAACAAAGCGTTCTCGGTAGCTACTTCGTCGTCTACCGCTATTTCGATACTTCCTATAAGGGATGAAACCACGATCTCTCTTTATCTCCTCATTTATGCTACAATATTTTTCTAACTTCCTATAAGGGATGGAAATATAGTTCATGGAGTTCTATTATTTTTTAACTTATTAAAATTCCTATAAGGGATGGAAGTATATTTATTAAAGGCTGATAAGGAATATTTATACAGTGGTTTTAAATTCATAAGCGTCAGCCTTTAATAAATTGTAATTTTGTTTGTATGCTTTTATAATTAAAGACTGTTTAGTTACGCCCTATCAACTAAATAAAAATTCCCCTCTAAAAAACAACTGTTTATTTAAAAGATCGTTTCAAATTTGAGTTTTGTTAAGTTTATGATATACTTAATAGTACATGGAGTTAAATAGACATCACACGCGTAATTACAATACAATTTTATCTAATTGCAAGAGGAGTGAAAATATTGCATATTTCATTAGTTTTTTCAGCAAAGAGCAATTTACACATTCGCCTTCCGTGCAACAACCACAATCTCCTTCAGGCAATGGTTTACGGCCTGCTGGAGGCCCCAGCGCTGGCGGCGTTTCTACATGACAGGGGCTACGTTCAGGGCAAGCGCCACTTTAAGCTCTTCTGCTTTTCCCGGATCTTCGGCGGAGGGGCAATCCGGCGCGAGCGGAACCACATACTGATTCCGCTTCCTCTCAGGCTAATGATCGCCTCGCCGGTGAGGGAGATTCTGGAGAATCTTGCCAACGGATCGCTCACGAAGAGATGTATAAGGCTGGGTAATAATCTGCTGGAATGCACTGGAGTGACGATGCAGAATCCTGTGGTGGAAGGGAATGAGGTTCTCGTCCGTACGCTTTCGCCCATCCTCTGCTATTCGACGATGAGTAAGGCCGACGGAAGCCCTTTCACCGTTTACCACTCTCCCTGGGGCAGCGATTTCACCGAGCAGATAGAGGGCAACCTGCGAAAGAAGTTTGCCCTCTCCCATCCCGGCGAGGTTGTGCCAGAGGGGGTCGTGACGCTGGAGCGTGTCTCAAAAGTGCGTCAGCGCATCGATTTTTTCCGCATGGACGACCGCTATCCCCTGAAGGGCTGGGATGGCGTTTTCCGCCTGAGGGGGCCAAAGGCTCTGCTTCAAACGGCCGTCGATTGTGGCCTGGGAAGCAAGAACTCCGCAGGCTTCGGCTGTGTGGAGATAGCTGAGAAGAGGAAAAGAAAGGAGGAATAGATCTTGGGTTTTATCAGTGCGGTCAAGGATCTGGGGGAGCTTAAAGCGCGAAAGTCCGATGGCTCTGGTTGTAACGATTTGGATAGTTTTCTGCAGCTGCCCATGCCTCTAATGGAGGACGAGGAACGGCGCGGAAAGGTTATTCGTGTCTGGCTGAACGTGGATGATCCGGGGCTCAATCCGCTGAATGTCAGTGGAATTGGCAAAATAGATCTTGTCGATTACATGGCGGGAGAGGGGGACGCCGAGGAGAACAAGCGACGCTATCTCTATCGCAAGCCCGTAAGTCCAGCTGCATCATGGCAATTTTCCCCAATTTGTAAACTTGGGAAGGGACAAAGCGATCCTCTGAAGCAGTTGATAGGAGAGGACAACTGGCGTTCCGACAATAAGAGCCGATTCTACAAGATCGAAAAGGTGATTCTCTCCGATTACGAGAAATCGGGCATTCTGGAGGATGGCGCCACGGAGCGGATAATGGAGGAACTCGAAGGTAGGGCCGACAGAATAGCGGAACTATGGAGCGATAAAAAACGTTCCTACTTGCTGCTCTTCGGCATCGACAGCGATGGAACCTTCCTCTATCCGGGAGATGTCGAGGCATTCAGAAACTACTTCAGCGCAAAGCTGGAGAAGAATCTGGGCGGAGGTATTTCGGGAACCTGCGGTCTTTGCGGTTGCACCGCGGATTTGATGGTCAATATGGACAAGGTATTCAAGTTCGCCACCTTCGACAAGGTCAGTTTTCTGCCTGGCGCATCCGACGGCAAGGGTGTTAAGGAGAAGGTCTTCCCCATCTGTGATAATTGTTTCTCGGCCCTGTCCAGGGGGCGGGAGGTACTTGACGGGGCATTCCTCGACGGCCGTACCATACCCGGCGTGAAGATCTACATAGTACCCGAGCTTCTCCTGGGTCCCAGGGGATTACAGATAGCTTCCCGTCAAACTCAGGATTTCATCCATAGCGGTATAGGATTGGAGGGCAAGGTCTTTCGTAAGCTCGCCCGTCAGAACAACTCCCTGGTATTTCACTTTCTGTTCTGGGAGAAGAATCAGGCACAGGAGAGGCTTCATCTGATGATTGAGGATGTTCCCCCATCGCAGCTCAAGAGGCTTGAGGATTTGTGGGTGGAATGTCACAGAGCCTTCCTCTGGAACAGCTACGAGGACCCTGTCTTTGATCCAAAAAACGTGACACTGGATCAGGGGATCAGGATGACATTCCACGTTCTGGCCTCACTGGCCGGAAAAAGCGATCAGGATAAGGCAGTAATGAAGGAGCGGACGCTGGGAGTGCTGGGTAGGCTTCTGGGTGGCGAACGTGTGGACATTCGGGGTGTGAAAGAGCTCATGATATCGCGTTTTACGGGGCTTTTCGCCAATTCCGAGTGGCTTCGTTTCGGCGGAGTCGAGCTTAGAAGAATGGCGGCTGTTATCGATTTTTTAACGAGATCTAACGGGAGGTGAAGTGTTACATGCATTTTGAGTTTTTTGAGGAATTTGCGGATCCCTACATGAAGACGGAAAGCGGCAGAGGAATCTTTGAGGCCGGTATAGTTCTGGGTATGGTGGCACTTGGAGAGGCAGGCAGTAGTGCCCAAATTGACAGCGCTCCCATATTCAAACAGATGAACTTTGGCAGGATGAAGAAGAGGGATATCTCGCGCCATCTGGCACGGATTCCCGAGCTTACGCGGGCCTATCATCTGGATTACGCCGGAATGATAGAGTCTCTCGCCGCACATGCCGGGGAGTTGCTTTTGATGGGCAGTGAGCGCGAGTTGGGCGTAGACGGCAACTTTGCCTTTTCCGTGGCCTTTCTGAATGCGAAAAAGTATTTCTGGACCATCTTTAAAAGCGATAAGAAGGTCGAGGATAAAACGGAATCCGAGAATGCAAAGGAGGAATTGTGATATGGCGTTCAATAATCGAAGGGAATATCTTTTTGTCTACAGCGTGAAGGATGCGAACCCCAATGGCGATCCGCTTGACGCAAACCATCCGAGGCACGATGAGGAGACCGGACAGATGCTCGTCTCCGACGTACGGATCAAGCGTACGGTGCGCGATCAGTGGCTGATGGAGAAGAAGGACGTCTTCGTCGATAGCGAGCCCAAGACGCTGAAAGAGCGGGTTGAAGAGCTGAAGGCGAAGCTGAGCGTGGATAAGGGGTGTGATGCTCTCTCCAGATGTATCGACACGCGTCTCTTCGGCGCGACCTTTGCTCTGGGCAAGGAGTCTTTTTCTTGGGCCGGCCCCGTCCAGTTCAAGTGGGGACGTTCCCTTCACCGTGCGGAGGCGAAGCTGATCCAGGGGACTGCCGCCTTCGCCACCAAGGCTGGCAGTGAACAGCGTTCCTTCAGAAATGAATATATCGTTCCATTTTCGCTGATAGCCGCATACGGCATCGCCAACCAGTACGCATCGAAGGAAACTGGCGCCACCGATGAAGATCTGGACGACCTGACGTCGGCGCTCTGGAAGGGCACAACCAACCTGATCACCCGCAGCAAGGTGGGGCATGCTCCCCGTATGCTCATGGAGGTGACCTATATCGATGGCTACGACGGTGCCGTAGGCTCTCTGGATGAGAAGGTCGCACTCAGATCACCAGATGGAGGGGAACTCTCCGACGACGAGCAGCTTGCCCTGCGCTCCGTTAACGATTTCAGGCTAGACATGAGTCATCTCGTCGATAAACTTGCTGCCCGTGAGGGTAAAATCGAGAAAATTCGACTCTTTATCGACGGAGATCTGGAGACAGACGGCATGGACGAACTTGAAGAGGAGTTCAGAGGGAAGCTCGAAGTCGAAACGAGGTGAGGCACAATATGGCCGTAGTATTTGAGATATCCGGTCGTATGGCCATGTTCCGAAAACCCTATACGACCACTTCGTCCATATCCTACGCCTTTCCGACTCCCACGGCGCTGGCCGGACTGATCGCTGGTATTGCAGGCATCTCCCATGAGAGCGATCGTGACGCCTGTCTTGCCGCCTACTGGAGGAAGATGGAGGGCACCAGAGTTTCCGTATCCATACGCAATCCAATATCCTGGTTACGTCAGACCGTAAACTACTGGAACTCGAAGAACCCCAAGAAGAGCCGGCATATTCAGGTCAAACATCAGTTCGTGGCCAATCCCCGCTATCGTATCTACGTCTCCGGAGGACTGGAGGAAAGGCTGAGGACATATCTGGAACGGAATGCCTTTATCTACACTCCCTGTCTCGGAGTTGCCTACGCCCTAGCTGATATCGACTATATCGGCAACTTCGATCTTTTTCCTGTGGAAGCGGGGCCTGTCGTTGTCGATAGTGTGGTTCCGTGGAGTGACGACATTTCGATGGATGTGCTGAAATCGGGGGGAGCCTTCAAGGAACTGATGCCCTACAGGATGGACGATACGCGCAGATTGATTGAGAGTGTCTCGGTGATATATGCAACGTCGCCGGAAAAGAAGATTGCATTAAGAGAAAGGGGGAATGTGGATGTCTCGCAATGCGGAGATGATGTGGTCGCCTGGTTTCCTACCTGGTGATATCCACAGCCATCCCGATAGACTGCTTAGGGATCACCTGGAGGGAACTGCCCGGCTCGCGTTGGACCTGGCGCGGCAGCATGGCCTGCCCATTGACACACGGCTGCTTCGTAAGATCGCCGTCACTCATGATCTTGAGAAGGCCCATCCCCTCTTTCAGGATTATCTCCTTAAGAAAAGGGGGAAAGGCGTCAAGCACGCCTTTCCCTCATCCTGCTTCACTCTGGATGCTACTAAAAATCTCTGGGCCGCCGAGGCCGTGAGGCATCACCATACCCATCTAGACGATGCCGATACGTCATGCAAATTCTGGATCAATAGGGAGCTGGCGGAGTTGCAGTCTCACATGAGAGAGATAGTTCCGTCGTGGAAGTGCCTGGCAACGGAAGAGGAATGGGAGGATTTTATCGACGATCTCTGGGAAGTTAAGATAGGTAAAGAAGACTGGCTTGCGCTTCGAAGTCTCTACTCGCTTCTTGTGACCGCCGACCGGATGGACGCCATCGGAGTATTTTCGCTCAACTTCAATCCCCTTCCTAAATTCAGTCCCATGGATTTTGGAAGAAAGGAAACCACCCCCCTCGATGGATGGAGGCAAAGCGTACACGACGATTGCATGAAAAACGCAGGCAAGATTGACAGTCCGGGCCTGTACACGCTAACACTTCCCACCGGTGCCGGAAAGACGACGATTGGGCTGGAAATAGCTCATCGTCTGGCGACGAAATGGGGATACGGCACTATCGTCTACGCACTGCCCTTTATAAGCATCATTGAGCAGAACGCCTCTGTGGCAAAAGTTCTTTTCGGTAAGGACAGTGTGCAGGAGGATCACAGCCGAGCCTACGGCAAGCTCACCGATGAGAATAGGTCAAAGGGAAATTCATGGGCTCGCATGTCAGCCCTCTTCCGCTATTGGAGAACTCCCGTTGTGCTGACGACAATGGTCCAGCTCTGGGATGCCATATTCGATCCGAAAGCCAATGCCTCCATGGACTTTCACCGTATCAGTCGGGCTGTAGTGGTGCTGGATGAGCCTCAGGGCATCGATCCCAGGCTGTGGAACGGCTTTGGCAAGATGCTCTCCTTCCTCAGCGAAAAGTGGGGTACAACCTTCATTCTCATGACAGCCACCCAACCGCACATAGGGAAGGGGCGTGAGATAGCGCCTCCCGATCTAAACTTTCCCTACAATAGGCATATATACAGCGTACTTCCCGGCAAACATGATCTAAAGGAATTGCCCGAGCTGCTTTGCAATAATCTTCCCGTCGACGACGGCTCCGGCCTGATCGTGCTGAATACCAAAAAGTCAGCACTCAAAATATATCAATTGATGAAGGAACGACTCGATGGCCCGGTGCTCTTTCTCTCCGCCTGGATGGCTCCGCAACATCGCCAGCGCATAATGCGCTATCTCCGATATCTAGAAAAGAAAAGCATTCGGCACTATCTCGGATGTCTGGGAAAGAAAGGCATTCCGCGAAGCAAGTGCGTACGACATTACCTCATATCCACTCAAGTTGTAGAGGCGGGGGTTGACCTAGATTTCGACTGGGTCTTTCGTGACATGGGGCCGCTGGACAGCGTTATCCAAGTTGCCGGGCGCTGCAACCGCCATCTGAATCGAGATGATCCGGGCAATGTACTCGTCGCCGAGCTGATGAGTGCTAACGGCAGATCCTTCTGCGGCATGGTATATGACGATATCCTGCTCGCCAATTCGAGGGATATTCTCACAGAGGAAAAGAATTTTGGCGAAAAAGAGGTGCCTTCGCTGGTGAAGCGGTACTACGATCGGATATTGGAAGGCCTTTCTTACAAGCCAGTCTGGCGCAACATAGAGGAAGGCAAGTGGGGACAGAAAGAAGAATTGATTAAGAAGGAGGACGAGCGTAGGAATGAGATGGTATTCGTGGAACTGGACCGTCACATTCGCCCCATCCTGGAATGTCTGCGAAACACCAGATGGACTTTGGAAGAACTTGATGAAAAGAAGCGGCTCGTGCGTCAGGCACAACAGTATGCCATTGAGGTGCCACTTAAGGAACTGATGCGATGGCAAGAGAAAGTGGCGACCGTCTCCACCAATGACAACATCCCCCTGATCAGCAGGTGCGGGGAGGAAGAATACTGGTTTATCGCCAGAGCCGCAATGGGCATTATCTATGACAGAGTCACCGGCTTCGTCCCAGCGAACATGTATAACGGGAGTGATCTGAATAATCCGTTTGTCTAAATCGTCCTGCATCGGCGACACGCCCCCAGCTCAAGATGGATGTGAGCAAAAAATAGACCCGAATTACGATAGCGTGATATTCTATACGTAGCGTGGCACATCGAGCGCTACACCAGACGCGAGATCATGGGGGTAGAGCGTGGCAACTCCAATTTTCTGATCCGAATTCGCATGTGTCCAGGAGAAGTAGACTTGAGAAGTGAGATTCTGTGTCAACCTCCAATAGCGTAAAAAACCAGGGGGATTGACACAAGCGTCAAAATCCTGAAAAGTCATTGTTTGCAGCTGTTTAGATAATTTTGCCGAACCTTGACAGCAAAATATGTCGAATAGGGCAAAATGGAGAAATGTAGTAAAATACAGGGGTGCAGCGCCTTTTTACGCTTCCTATGAGGGATGGAAACGATAAAACACTTTTTTGGCAAGTAGCAGACGCTCCTTCTTTTTACGCTTCCTATGAGGGATGGAAACAACAAAAAGGGCAACCAAATGGTAGCCATAGTTCCTCTTTTTACGCTTCCTATGAGGGATGGAAACTTTACATTCGCCTCAAGAACGTTAAGCAAGAAGAACTTTTTACGCTTCCTATGAGGGATGGAAACCCATCCGGATGAAAAGGAAAAAGCAGAAACACAACACTTTTTACGCTTCCTATGAGGGATGGAAACGAAAGCACAACCAATGTACCATCACCGGCTAGGGCCCTTTTTACGCTTCCTATGAGGGATGGAAACGTAGCTTGTGATGTGGAGGGTAACTATTTATATGGCCTTTTTACGCTTCCTATGAGGGATGGAAACTGGAAATAAACATTGAATCTCTTCCATTAATGCAGACTTTTTACGCTTCCTATGAGGGATGGAAACTCGTAGAGTGCGATGGATGTTGGAGCGAATGGTTAACTTTTTACGCTTCCTATGAGGGATGGAAACGGACAAAAGTCGCAGACATAATTGATGTCATCAGTGCTTTTTACGCTTCCTATGAGGGATGGAAACAAAACACTGACGCTGTATACACGCCGGTGACGTGGACTTTTTACGCTTCCTATGAGGGATGGAAACTTCCTGTATCAGAACTATACGCCGCCGTTTGCCCAAACTTTTTACGCTTCCTATGAGGGATGGAAACGAGGTTCAGCTTTTGACGCAGCTAGAGAAGGCATAGCTTTTTACGCTTCCTATGAGGGATGGAAACCCGTGATAAGACTCTACACCGTATGCAAGACCCATCCTTTTTACGCTTTGTATCTCTTCCAAAAGAAAATCGCATTTCTTTCCCCGAACAAAAAGCCGGCCTCAAATTCAAGGCCGGCTTAACTATTTTTCTACTTACGCAACAACGTGTTAGGCAGCAAAATCGCTGTAGCCCGTTACAGAGTTCAAACCATTTTCCTAATTCTGATAGGCCCGGTTAAGATGCTTTTCCCACTTGCCCTGAAACAAGGTAATGACCACTACTACAAGCCAATAAACAAGCATGGCTGCCGCATAACATTCAAAGTATCTATACGAGTTAGATGCTTCTATTTTTGCTTTTCCCATCACTTCGGTAACTCCAATGGTAAAGGCCACCGCCGTCCCCTTAAGGGTCATTATCAGATTATTGCTCAATGATGGCAGAGCAATTCGTCCTGCTTGAGGCAATATGATTCTCCGCGCTACCTGGAAATTAGTCATGCCTACCGATAATCCCGCCTCGAATTGGCCCTTCTCCACAGCGGAAATAGACGACCTTATAGTTTCAGACATGTAAGAAGAAATATTCAAGGCTATCGTCATAGAGGCTGCGGCAAAAGCGCCCATTCCTCTAAGTGGAGTAATGAAATGAGGCAATCCGAAATAAATAAAAAACATTTGAGCTATTACGGGGGTGCCTCTAAAAATAGAAACATAGAGTTGAGCAAGAGGGTAAAGAACCTTGATCTTAGAATTGTAGATCAAAGCAATTAATACTCCCAAAATCAGGCCGCCTAAAAAGCTTAGTGCTGTCATTTTCATGGCAGCACTAAGTCCTTTTAATACGAGAGGTAAAATATCAATAAAATAATTTAGATCAAAAACCTTCATCGCATGTCATTTCTATTCTATGTTCTATTTCATTCCGCTGAACGAAGTAATATCTAATCCAAACCACTCCATAGAGATTTTGGAAATAGTGCCATCTTTACGAAGTTCTTCTAATACTGGATTCACTCTATCCATTATTCTCTGACTATTCTCGTTTCCACGAACGTAGGGATATCCAACAGGGGTCGCCAACAATACCAAGGGATCTATTTTGCAATCGATACCCATTTTACGAATATCTCCCATCATAGTTATAGGGTTGCCAAAGTAAGCATAAATCCGCCCCATATCTACGTCTTGAGGAATATGTCTGAACTCTTCATATGGAACCACTTTGATTTTTTCATCGGGATCAAAGGTTTTGATTACTCCTGCTGCGGCAGATCCTAATGCAACGCCAACCTTCTTGCCGTACAAGCCTTCAATAGAAGTAACCTCTGGGGTTCCCTTTTTTGTCATAAACTGCAACGCTCCGCTACCATAGCTATCGGAAAAATCATATTTCTTTTTGCGCTGAGGGGTAATGCCAAGAAAATGAGTTATAGTATCAATTTCGCCATTGTCCAAAAGGCCAAAAAGACCGGATATGCTGTTATATTTATATTCAAGTTTCAAGTTAGCTCTCTTAGCAATTTCTTTCCAAAGATCGGCTTCAAACCCCTTAACTTCTCCGTTCTCTTTAAATATATAAGGCTGCCCGTCCTCTTTAGCTCCAATACGAACCAATAAAGTTTCAGAAGGAACCTCAGCCGCTAAAGCGGAACCAACCCCCATTAACATAAAGGCCATAATCACTGCTGCAAATAAAGAACTACGAATTCTACAGATCATTCAATACTCTCCTTCGACGTTATATTTTGTTATATTTCAGGGTCATCAAAAAATGCCCTGATAAAACCCAAAGTAGCCTCGATTCCACTCTCCAAACAACGGGGATCCGCATCAAATTTAGGATTATGATGGGGTGCTCCGTACCCCAACTTTTGATTGGCGCATCCCAACAAAGCATAGAGACATGGGAAATGGGTCATATAGCGCCCCATAGTATCGGAAGCCATCCACGGCTCTATCTTTACTAAATCTTCTTTCGGGAAAATTTTTTGAAGAGCATTATCTGCAAGAGATACCAGGCAAGAATCATTCACCACTGCTGGATATGGCCCTAAATAATTCATCTCACCTCGGCATGAAAAAGCTCTGGATATGTCTTCTACCATAGACGTTAACGCGTTTTTGGCTTTCTCTTCTTGTTCTGGGTCAAAAAAACGAATCGTTCCTGAAAAAGAACACTCCTCGGGAATGAGATTACGAGCTGATCCGGCATGAACACTACCTATAGTAAGAACTAAAGGTTTTATAGGGTTAACTATCCGCGAAGATATTACATTGATACCACAAATAATCTGAGCGGCACATGTAATTGGGTCTGCTGTTTGATCGGGCCTCCCACCATGGCCCCCCTTACCCCTAATTGTTATGTCAAATTTTGACGATCCAGCCATAATGCCACCAGATTGGAGAGCCAACTTTCCACAATCTAAGTGAGAGCAAAGGTGAATTCCCCAGCCGGCGGTAGGCCATCCAAGAGATTCTAAAGCTGAAACCATAGCGTCTACCCCTTCACCTGTCTCCTCTCCAGACTCAAAACAAAAGTATATGTTTCCTGGAAAAACAACACTATCACTAGACAAGACCTTGGCTACGGCAAGAAGAATGGCTTGATGAAAATCATGACCACAAAGATGTGCTGCATCTTCCGTTAAAGAGCAAACTTTTTTCGCGCCTAATAAATTCGACGGGGATTCAACACAAGGAAGAGCATCCATTTCCGCACGAAGCATTATAGATTTTGAAGCTCCACTGCCCTTAAGTGCCCCAAGTATGCCGTTCTCCACTACAGAAGAATAAACGCCACGCATACGACATCCTCCATAGATATAACTCTTATTCTGCAAAGTTATGCCGTAGTATAGTGTACAGTAAAACATTTTGTCAAGATTAGTTATCATCAATAAAAAAAGCCGGCCTCAAGTTTGAGACCGGCTAAATCTTTTATTTTTACTTACACGGTGAATAACCGCAGCTAAAACAGTAAGCACATCCAGAAATCATTTCCATGGGGCTGCCACATTCGGGACATTTCAAATCCCTATGTTCTTCTTCCTGCCCTTCTTTTTCTATCAATTTTTCAAGAAGCATGGCGATAGCATCGGGGATAGAGCGCGCAATATGTGTATCATCGTAGTCGAACACCCAATATTCCTTTCCAGAAAGGCCTTTCAACGTAGCTATAAAGTCTTCAAGTTTTCCACCACTTCGCAAGCCGATTGAAATAGCCCGTGAAAGAGCTTCTGTCATAGCGTTCAATTCTGAGCCACTTTTGCCTATTGTTGCAAAGACTTCAAAGGGGTCGGTTCCATCAAAATTAAGGGTTACATACATGCTGCCCCACGGAGTCTTCTGCTTAATTGTCTTTCCAAAAACAACAAGCCCTGGCCGTTTTTTAACTTTGCTTGTGTGAGGAACTTCTTCTTTCTTTTTAACTTCAATGGGTTGAGCGGAACGAGAGCCGTCTCTATAGATGGTGATTCCCTTAGCTCCCATTTCATAACACATTTCATATACTCTCTTCACGTCGTCTACTGTTGCCGAATGAGGCAAGTTCACTGTTTTACTAATGCCACTGTCAATGTATTGGGAGAAAATGCCTGTTACCGCAACGTGTTCATCAGTAGAAATATCATAAGCCGTTACATAGTTCGGGTTAGCGATTTGCCCTGTCTGTTTCAGTTCTTGCAACTGTTCTTGGTCTATGAGCTTATGGCAAAATTCTCGCATTTCATGGCCTGAGCCGTCAGTTTTCATTATGCGACGTGTCCACGACCATGCAAAGTTAGGCTCAATTCCAGAGCTTGTATCCATAAGCATGGAAATCGAACCTGTAGGAGCAATGCTTAGCCGCCGACTATTTCGAATCTGCCCCGTAGAGAGGGCTTTCAATACTTCTTTTACTTTTGAAAGACGTTCTTTGTCGTCTCCCAGTCTCTCGTTGTTTATAAGGCTTTCAATAGCATTAACCAATGTATAAGGAACCGTCTCTGTCTGCTTCATGAAGGCTAAAACGGCATTCATGTCATCAAGATCGGCCTCTTCAAACCACGTAGAGGTAAAGAGCTCTTCTTGTTGTATCTCTGCCTTGAAGGCATCAAAAAGCTTTTTAACCAAGTGGCTTTCATCGAAAGGAGTTTTGCCCATAACTGAAACAAGCTCTTCAGTTGCAGAGAGAGCGGCAGCTGACATGCTTTCTCCGAGAGCCGTACAATACTCATTGAAAGAGTCAGAGCCATAACGCATTCCAAGCATAATAGCAGCATCAGCAAGCCCCATAACACCAAGACCCACCGGACGAATTTTCTTCGTTCGTTCCTCAATGCGAGGCAAAGGATACGAGCAGGCATCAATAACAAGGTCAAGGTAGTATATTGAACGATAGACCTGATCGATAAAGCCCTCAGCATCAAAAGCAGAAACACCGTCTTGTGTCGTAACAAAGGCTTCAACGTTGATCGAACCAAGGTTGCAACTCGTATAGTTAGGCAACGGCTGTTCGCCACAGGGATTCGTCGATTCAATGCACCAGTCTTTATCAAGTTTTAGAAGGTTGTCGGCATTCGCTCTGTCAATAAAGAAAACTCCGGGATCTCCCCGTCTCCACGCACTTTCACACAGTTTGTTCCAAAGCTCTTCAGCTTTAACTGTACGTGCTTCTGTGCCATTAATACGGGACATGAGCGAAAAATCGCCGCCGGTATTCACAGCTTCAATCAAGGCATCTGAAACGCATACAGATATATTGAAGTACGAAAGTTTTCCTTCTTCGACTTTGGCATCAATAAAATCCATAATATCGGGATGATTGTCGAAAAGCATTCCCATGAGAGCAGCACGACGACGTCCTCCCTGAACAACAACAGAGCCCATGGTATTCCATGTCTCCATAAAGGAGATTGGGCCACTAGCCTGTCCACCTGTTCCACCGTTAATTCCTGCCCCTTTTTCTCTTAGCCATCCAAAATTGCCACCAACGCCGCCGCCGAATTTACTGATGATGCTGGCGTCTTTGACGGAATCGAAAATTCCTTCTATGCTGTCGGGAATGTCAATAACAAAACACGCAAAAAGCTGCTGGTTTTTTGTTTTCGATGCAAGTAGCTTTTCGTAGTCATCGAAGGTCATGTCGTCAGGTGATTTATAGATCATCGACGCAAGTTCTGGCTCGATGGTCATTCCCGCTCCGGCCCCGAAAAGGCATGGGGAATTAAACAAAAACCTCCGGTTTAGAATATCGTTAAAGATGTTCTTTTCTAGGGTTTGAAGCCAAGAAAGAGCGTGAGAATCATTTTTGTCGAGATAGAGGGTCTCGGCACTGGCGATAATACGCGCCACACGGCGTGCAAATTCCTCAAAAGAACGCTCCTGACGTACCGCACCTATTTCCTCATCGTAACGATCAATAAAATAACGCTGGGTAAGAAGCCACATGGCATTTTCTGACAAACGAGGAGTTGAAGGGTGCTCAAGCACGCTCAGGTCGATCTGTCTATTAAAGCGTTCTTGAAAATGTTTCATCATATCTCTCGACCTCTCTTTATAAAATTGCCCTATATATGGGGCTTATGAAAAGTAAAAACGCTAATTATAAATTTAGCACAAAATTTTTTCTCATTATATGGTCGTAAATACTCTTTTTTTCTTGGGACATTTATTACAATACTACCCAGGGTGTAACATGATATCATAATGCTGCATGTAAAAAAGCATAAACTTCTGCGGAGGAGGAAAAGTAGTGAGTACATATAATTTCGATACTATTATTGATCGACATCATACTTCGTGTGAAAAATGGGATTTTCTAAAACAAAAATTTGGGCGTGACGACTTGCTTGCCATGTGGGTTGCTGATATGGATTTTACAGCCCCTCCAGAAGTTATTGAAGTGCTTAAAGAACGAGTTGACCACGGGATTTTTGGCTACACAGGAAAAACAGAAAGCTATTTCGAGTCAATTGTACAGTGGGTTGACAAGAGACATGACTGGAAAATTAAGCCTGAGTGGATATGCCATTCCCCTGGTGTAGTTCCTGCGCTCTCCATGGCTGTTCTCGCTTTAACTCAGCCTGGCGATGGTATTATTTTACAAACACCTGTATACCCTCCCTTTTATAGTTCAGCAAGCGGTCAGGGACGTCATATTGTAGAGAACCCTCTTGTGCTTCGTGATGGCCATTTTGAAATTGATTTTGATGACCTTGAGAAGAAAATAGATCCGTCGGTAAAAATGCTCTTCCTTTGCAATCCTCATAATCCGACTGGTAGGGTCTGGACAGAAGAAGAATTGCGAAAGATTGGCGAAATTTGTGTTCGTCACAACCTTATTATTGTGTCTGATGAGATTCACTCAGATATTATCTATAAGGGATTCCGCCATATTCCAATTGCATCTCTTTCTGATGAAATAGCAGCGAGAACTATTACGTGTATTGCTCCAAGCAAAACTTTCAATATTGCAGGGCTCTCAACGTCTGCCATTATTATTCCTGATGAAGATCTTCGAGCTCAGTACACTTCAATCCTAAAATTTCTTCATATCGACAGTGGAAACATCTTCGGAACATTTGCATTGGAAGCTGCATATCGAAAGGGAGAACCTTGGCTTGAAGAGTTAATTGAATACCTTGAAGGAAACGTAAATTTTATCGAGGAATTCCTGAAAGAGAACATTTCCTCAATAAAGCTGATTCGACCGGAAGGAACATATGTTCCTTTCATTGACTGCCGTGAACTCGGCCTTTCTGGCGACGAACTTCTTGATCTGTTCGTCAATAAGGCTCGTGTAGCTATGAACAACGGAGCCTGGTTCGGTAAGGGCGGCGAGGGCTTTATGCGTATTAATATTGCTGCACCTCGAACCGTTATCAAAGAGGGGCTCGAAAGAATTGCACGCGCTGTTGCGTGTATTGAAAAATAACGATAGATAAAAAGAGCGGAACCTCTGTTTATGAAGGTTCCGCTCCTTTTTACTCTTTTATTCCGTTCTCTCTTTTAAGGGCTTGCCCAAGTTTTTTCTAATGTATGGACAATAAAGAGCTGCTACAGGATTATGTCCAAGTTTCCGATCTTTTACAACTAATGTCGTCACTGGTGCTTTCGAGTGACGGTAGAAAACAGAATCATGACCTACGCATAAGCCTAAAAGGATATTGAACTCACATCCCGCCTCGTTTAAAACTCTGGCCTGCTCGGCAGGATTGCATGAGGCACTTCCCAGCCAGGGGCGTCTTTCCATTCCAAGGCTTTCTTTTGTCATGCCGCCAACTTTGCAACAGACAGAATTGAGTTCAAACTCCTTGGAGATGATATCCCCCAAAATGGCAGCTTCTTCGGCAAAACCAACACAAAAAGCGAGCCCCAACTTTTTAAATCCCATTCGCCGCGCAAATTCCAGTGTTTCATCAACTCGACAGGCTTCTCCATAAAAGAGAGCTTCGATCTCTGCTGAAACGGTAACAAGCCGTCTATCGAGAGAATTTTCCTCATAGAGAGCCAAGCTGTCTTTAGTAACACATGGATTTCCCTCTCTACAAGGGTGGGCTTTACACTTATGACACTGCATGCTCAGATGGGTCCTCCTCTGCATATCGTCGAGAGACGAAATCAATAATGATATTATCTACGTTTGTCATACCTTCGATATTAATTGCTGCAGCATTGGCAACAGTTTTTTCTATCGTTTCATCAACAACGCCTTGAGGCCCATCGAGTTCGTTTCCATCAAGCACAATCATAGCTGCACAATAAGCCTCGTATGCTCCCGTTCCAACCTTGAGAGCACATGTATCTTTTGCTCCATCACAAAGCATACCAACGAGGTTACTGACAAGAATCTCAACAGCCTTTTCTACTTTATGCAAATCTTTTGAAAGAAGGAATGTTATACCAGCTGCTGCACCAGCTCCAGCGGCAACGCTGCACCCACATACAGGGCTTAACCGTCCCATTCTGCTTTTAAGAAAGCTCGTGGTAAGGTGGCTGAGTGTAATAGCTTTTGCCATTTCTTCTTTATTTTTATGATAATGCTCTGCCACAATATATACGGGCAAAATCGCTGTTATTCCGTGATTTCCGCTTCCAGCACTGCTCATAACAGGAAGGGGAGCTCCGCCCATTCGTGCATCTGAAGCAGCGGCAGAAATAGCTTTTATTTTATTACCAAGGGTTCGGGTATCCCCATCTTCAACATATTTCATCATGGATTTACCTACACCGAGCCCTAATTTTCTCTTAGGATCAAGCCCAAGTTCGGCAATTTCCATATTCATTCGTACGCCTTCCATAACATAATCAATATCCTCTTCGTCCATATTATCCATGATGCTTACGAGGTCACGATAGGACATTGCTTTGATCTGGTCAGGAATACTTTTTTCATCGTTTTTATTTGCATTCTGAGAAATTCCTTGAAGGGCATATGTTGATTTGCCATCAAGAGTAACTTTAACAATATTAGTGTGGCTTCCTTCAATGACACATTCAGCGGTGTGATGTTCTGTCGTCACTATAGCCCGCACATATACACCATGTTTATTCATGTCGGGTAAAACTTTAACGCAATTCTGTTCTATGAGGCTCTCTGCCTGCGTTACAGCGTTATCAGTACAATCTCGCAATACTTCAAGGCCGTAATCAGCATGACCACAAATGACCGCCAGAGCGGCAGCGATAACATTTCCTTTTAAGCCATTTGTGCCTGGGATGCCGACTGCAATTCCATTCTTATAGATACTGCTGCTAACCGTTGCTTCTACATTTCTAACTTTCTCACGGCCGGCCTCTTCCCACGCCCGGGCGACAGCCAACGCTACCGCACCGGGCTCAGTACACCCAAGTGCGGGTTTTACTTCAGAGTGCAAAAACTCTTTCACTGTAAACATATTTCTTCCCCCTTTATATTGTGCTAGGCTAAATATTCTTTATCTGAAGCAGACAACTCTTTTGAACGAGCAATAACTTGCTCTGTTAATTCAACAGATTTTCCTATGTGTTTTGAATAATCCATAACAGCATCAAGCTCAGCTGATGACACATGTTTCTTTATTTCAGGGTCATTCATCAAAATGTCTCGGAACTTCATATTGTTGTTTTGTGCTTGCATTACGGCATCACGAATGAGATGGTGGGCTGTTTGTTTTCCTACTTTTTTACCTATATAGAACATGAGAGCTTCAGAGAAAAGCATTCCATGGAGCATATCTAAATTTTGGGAAATTCTTTTTTCATTGATATCCAAACCAGCTAAGACAGCGTTACACGCCTCAAGCATCTTCGCTGTCATAATACTGCTTTCCGGCATAGAATGCCAGTCTAGACGCCAGCTTCTTGTATCTCGCTCGTGTTCAGAAATCATACCCTGAAGTCCAAGATTTGCATTAGAAATAACGATTCGAGCCATTGCAACAACAAATTCAGATGTTTCGGCATTTCTCTTATGAGGCATAGTGCTGCTACCAACATAATGTTCTCCCAGAGGCTCTTGAAGTTCGAGAATTTCTGTTCGGCTTAACTGGAATATCTCGTTTGCGATTCTTCCTATGGTTCCTGCAATCATTCCCAGTACGGAAAGATATTCTGCGAATGTATCACGAGAGCTTCCCCAGCCTGTTGCGGGAACTCCCAAGTCTAATTCTTTCATTACACCATCTATTGTTTCAAGAGCCTTTTCACCAAGGCCAGCCATAGTACCTGTGCCGCCATGAAGCATTCCTACGAAAAGAGTCTCTTTCATATGTTTCATTCGCTCAATATCTCTACGAACTTCAGCAATCCACCCTGCAAATTTCAAGCCTAATGTAATAGGAAGTCCCTGTTGGTTGTGAGTACGGCCTGCCATGGGGAAATCTTTATATTTTTCAGCAAGTGGAATCAATATCTCTTCCATACGGCAAAGATCTCTGAAAATGATGTGATATGCATCGCGGATTTCCATAACCATTCCAGTGTCTTCAATATCTTGCGTTGTGGGGCCATAATGGATGTATTCTCCAGCATTACCCTCGCAGATATTCTGAACAGCTTTAATAAGAGGAACAAAGGAATGTCCAGTTTCAGCTATACCTTTTTTGATAGCGTCTATATCAAGAAGCTCCATATGAGCTTTTTTCTGAATTTCCTCAGCTGCTTCTTCAGGAATAACTCCAAGTTTCCCTTGAACTTTAGCTAAAGCAGATTCGATATCCAACCATCTCTGGTATCTTTTTCTATCATCAAAAACAGCTCGTGCTTCTTCTGTTCCCCAACCATTTTTATAAAATTCAGAATCAATAATATGAGACATCTCTTAAGCCCTCCGCTTATAGTAAGGATTCAAAATCAAATGCATTAATTTTATCCATGTCATATGTCCAACGAACAATACTTTCTCGTTTTTGCTCTGAAAATCGATACGATGTCAGTTGGTTAAACTTATCAATCATTTCTTCACGACTCATTGGTGTTTCTGGATCCCCACGTCGGTATAAGTTCTCTTCCGTAAGAATTGTTCCATCAACGAGCTCTATAGAAACTTTACATGGACGACATTTAGGAAATTTCTTATTTACATCTTCATCAAAAACTAGTTCAACTTTCTTCATTACGTTCTGGATAGTTGAATCTTTTAAGGTCTCTTCGGTCATATTGACAAAAGTAATCTCTTTTTTCGTTATCAAGAAGGCCAAACAGAACGGTATGCTAAATTTTGCTTCTTCCAATGTCCGTGGATTAAGAATGCCAGCAACATCGATGGCTTTTTGATAAACTCGAGCTTCAATCCGCTTGATTTTCTCTGGGTCAAGTGGAGTTTTCTTTAAAATTTTTTGAGTTGCGTCGATCATGGAGTGGGTCTGTCCACAAGTGGGATACCCCTTAAAGTTAACCTCACTCACTTTATATAGAGTTCCTAATCTATCGTTTAATTTTGCATAATTACTCGATGGGGAAACCGCTTTACAAAAGCCTTTTTCCCCTTCGAAAATATGCTCAGGACCAGGAATATTCTGTTGAGCAAGACGAGCAGCGATAATTCCTGAAAGAACAGCTTTCCCTGGATGGAATGGTTTTGCTTCTACCTGTCCATCAAGAAGGAATTGCCATAATCCGGATGCCTGAGCCCCAGCATGAGCAAGTGCCCAAACAATTTGTTCTTCAGATAGATCTAAAATTTTCGCCGCCGCAGCCGTAGCACCGAAAGTTCCTGCTGTTGCAGTCGTGTGCCAAATAGTGTAGTGATCTTGCCCAAGACACTCTCCTACACGGATAGCCAAATCGTATCCAGCAACAGCTGCTTCAATAGCCTTGTGACCAGTTATGCCTTTTTCTGCCCCGAGAGCCCAAATTACCGGAAAGACAACTGTTCCGATATGCATAATCGATTCACGGTGCCCATCATCCACTTCAGAAATATGCCCCAACGCTCCATTGGCAAAAGCAGCCCATAGAGGATTCGTTTTCTGATCGCTTCCTAATATAGAAAGATTTCCAACCCCACCCATTTCAAGAGCGAAGTTTATATATTTTTGAGTTATGTTAGGATGCTCATAGGCGTTCAGCACCGCCCCTAACCAATCCAAAACACAATCTTTTGTTTTAGCTACAACTTCTTCTGGAAGTTTTTCATAGGCAACGCCATGAATAAAAGAAGCTAATTCTCTGGAATAACTCAATGTTTTTCCTCCTTATGCGTGGGGTCCTACCATGTTTTTAGGCTGCACCCACATAGAAAACTCTTCCTCTGTAACGTACTGAAGAGCAAGAGCCGCTTCTTTCAATGATGTTCCGTTTTTATGAGCTGTTTTAGCTATTTCAGCTGCTTTGTCATAACCAATGTGAGGAGACAAAGCTGTAACAAGCATGAGAGAATTATTGAGATTATGCTCAATTTTTTCGTTATTAGGAGTAATTCCAGCAACGCAATTCTTCTCGAAAGAAATCATTACATCAGCCAATAAACGGCAAGATTGCAAGAAGTTATAGATAAGCACCGGCATATACACATTAAGCTCAAAGTTGCCCTGACTTGCAGCAATACCAACAGCAGTGTCATTCCCCATAACCTGAACGGCAACCATAGTTACAGCTTCACACTGCGTAGGATTAACTTTACCTGGCATAATAGAACTTCCCGGCTCATTGGCAGGGATGATAAGTTCACCTAAGCCACAACGAGGACCTGATGCGAGCCAACGAACATCGTTAGCTATCTTCATAAGATCAGCAGCCAAGGCTTTGAGAGCACCATGTGCGTACACTAATTCATCTTTACTCGTTAAAGAATGGAATTTATTCGGTGCGGTTTTAAAAGGAAAACCTGTCAAAGTCGCTATTTCCTCAGCCACAAGGCGAGCAAAATCGGGATGTGCATTTAACCCCGTACCGACAGCCGTTCCCCCTAACGCAAGTTCTTTGAGACTGTCACTTCCTTGCTTAATCATCATTTCACAGCGATCAAGCATGTTCACCCAGCCACTAAATTCCTGTCCAAGGGTAAGTGGCGTTGCGTCTTGCAGGTGAGTCCGGCCAATTTTTACTATATCCATAAAAGCTTCAGACTTCTTTTGAAGAGAGGCCCGCAATGTTTTTAACGCAGGCAAAACACTTTCTTCCAAAGCAAGAACTGCCGCTATATGCATAGCTGTCGGGAAAGTATCATTGGAACTTTGCGACATATTGACATGGTCGTTGGGATGAACAGAAGCTTTTTCGTTTATTTGATTAGCTCTATGCGCAAGCACTTCATTCACGTTCATATTTGATTGGGTGCCACTTCCCGTTTGCCAAACAACAAGCGGGAAATTTTCTGAAAGTTTATTATCTAGAGCTTCATCAGCGGCCTGTATAATCGCTTCGGCCTTATCTTTATTCAATTTATTAAGTTTAACGTTAGCAAGAGCTGCGGCCTTCTTCAAAATAAAAAAGGCATGAAGTACTTCTGCAGGCATCTTTTCCGTTCCAATTTCGAAATTCTGGAAGCTTCTTTGAGTTTGGGCACCCCACAACTTATCGCTGGGGACACGCACCTCTCCCAAAGAATCTTTTTCTATTCTAAAATCCATGGTCAGCCTCCTAAGAGTTTTATACTCGAGCTACACCTGTTTTTCTGGCTGCCTCTGCGACAGCTTTGGCAACAGCCGGAGCAACGCGAGGATCGAGAGCTTCGGGAATAATTCTTTCAGCTGTGAGTTCATCCTCAGAAATAAGCTCAGCGATAGCCTTACTGGCAGCAAGTTTCATCTCTTCGTTGATTGTGCTTGCGCGAACATCAAGAGCGCCTCTGAAAATGCCAGGGAAACCAAGACAGTTGTTGATCTGGTTCGGGAAATCGCTTCTCCCTGTAGCAATAACAGCAGCACCGCCAGCCTGAGCTTCATCAGGATAAATTTCAGGCGTAGGATTGGCCATAGCAAAGATAATGGCATCTTTGCCCATTGTCTTTACCATGTCAGTGGTGAGAACTCCAGGCGCGGATATGCCGAGAAATACGTCGGCTCCTTTCAAAACATCTGCAAGAGAACCTTTCTCTTTGTTGGGGTTGGTCTCTTTGGCGATCTCTTCCTTGGCCCAGTTCATATGCTCCGGACGGCCATCATAAATGGCGCCGCTACGGTCACACAAAATAACATTCACAGCCCCGGCAGAAAGAAGGAAACGACAAATAGCCATTCCCGCCGCTCCGGCACCACTCATAACAATTTTCACATCTTCTATCTTTTTCTTCACCAATCTGAAGGCATTGAGGAGACCGGCGAGAACGATAACGGCTGTTCCATGCTGATCATCGTGAAAAACAGGGATATCGCAAATCTCTTTTAAGCGTCGCTCAATCTCGAAACACCGAGGAGCAGAGATATCTTCAAGGTTGATGCCACCGAATGCTGGTGTAATAAGAGCTGTAGTCCGAACAATTTCGTCAGGGTCCTGTGATTTGATGCAGATAGGAAAGGCATCGACTCCGGCAAAACGTTTGAAAAGAACAGCTTTCCCCTCCATAACGGGCAATGCTGCTTCAGGTCCTATATCGCCGAGTCCGAGAACGGCAGAACCATCGGTAACGACGGCAACCATATTCCCTTTTGACGTAACGTCATAGACGGCTTCAGGATTCCTTTCTATTTCACGGCAAGGTTCGGCAACTCCTGGAGTATAGGCAATAGCCAGATCGGCCATGCTCTCTACGGGAAGCTTGCTCGTAATGGCAACTTTCCCTTTGGATTCCTGATGGGCAGATAGTGCTTTAGCGTAAATTTCCTCTTTGCGCATAATTTAAGAAACCTCTTTCCTTATAAATATTTTCTTAAAATTTCATTAATTTATTGAAGCACTCTTCATCTGTTTAATCTTTTTAAGAATAGGAGCAATAGCAAAAAGCGTTGCAACAATCAACATGACAAGACTGATAGGCCGCTGTAAAAAGATCATGTATGACCCTTTTGAAAGAACGAGACTCTGATAGAGCCCTCTTTCCATCATGGCGCCTAAAATCACGGCTAAAATTAACGGTGAATGTGGCAACTTAAGTTTGTTAAAAACAAATCCTAAAATTCCGAAGAAAAGCATTACCCAAATATTAAAGACGCTATTTCCCACAGCAAAAGCACCGGTAATGCATAACATCGCAATAACACTCGCGAGAACTTCTTTAGGAATTTTGAAAATAACTCCTGATAAAAATTTCCCCAGCATAATTCCCAGTGGCCCCATAAGGATATTTGCTACAAAGAAACCAACAATGATAAGGTAAGCCACTTCTGGGAAATCTTGGAATAGAGAAGGACCAGGTCGAAGTCCTTGTATCATCAATGCGCCTAAGAAAAGAGCTGATGTGGAATTTCCAGGAACTCCGAGAGCCATCAAAGGAACCATTGAACTTGCAACTACAGCGTTGTTGGCTGCTTCTGGCGCAGCTACTCCTTCAGGAACACCAGTTCCAAACTCTTTATCTTTATTACTTCGAATAGCTTGGTCGTATGCTAAATAAATGGCCATTAACATTCCTGCTCCTGGAATAACTCCAATTACGTTTCCAATAGCGGAAGAGGTAAGCCATGTAGGTAAAAGGCGCTTTACCATCTTCTTATCAGGCAATACTTTTCCAATTTTAGGAATATCCAAAGAGACATTCCCCTTGCTCCTTTGTCCAATTTCTTCAGCTACTTCCAATACTGACGTTACTCCAAAAAGACCGATCAACATTGGGACAAATGGAATCCCCTCTAGTAAATATGGGTTTCCGAAGTCAAAACGGGGAAAACCTGTTTGTGGGCTCATGCCAATAGTAGCGATAAGCAGTCCTATTGCACACACGATAAGGCTTTTAAGAACATTCTTTCCTGACATACCTGCAACTGTACTTAAGCCTAAAATTGCAAGAGCAAAGTATTCAGGAGGGCCAAAACGCAAGGCATATTTTGCAAGAACCGGCGCTAAAAACATAAGAACAAGGGAACTGACTAATCCGCCAAAAACTGAACTTGTTGTTGAAATACCAAGAGCTTGGCCAGCCTTTCCCTTTAAAGTCATCTGATATCCGTCAAGAGACGTCACCACAGAAGAAGCTGTTCCTGGAATTTTTAAAAGGATCGCCGGAATAGAGCCACCATAGCAAGCCGACGTATAAACACCGACAAGAAGCATAAACGCGTAACTTGGATCCATAGAGAACGTAACAGGAACAAGTACTGCTAACGTAATAGTGTCATTCAGGCCTGGCAAAGAGCCAACGACAAGACCTATACAAACACCAATGAAAAGGAAAAGAAATACGCCTGGCGTAAAAATTTCAACAAATGCAGACAAAATATGTTCCATTTATATCGATAGACCTCCTTAACCTCTGGTTTATTTATCCTTCTACAAAAACGCCAAGAGGTAAGGGAACCCCTAAAAGGAACCTAAACACGGCAAAAATCACAAATACTGATAAAATAGCCGTTATAAGGGCTCTCTTTTTATTGGCATAACCAAGGTTGCACATTATAAAGAGCATTAAAGCTAATGAAGAAACAAGGTAACCTGCTTTAGGAAGAATAAGAATATATACAGCAATGGAGATAATAACGGAATAAACGCTCTTATACCGTTTTTTTTCGCTCTCGGATTCTACTTCTTTCTTGCGTTCATTAAGGCTACGTCCAAGCAAAGGTGCTGCTAATAGAAAAATGACAACAGCAACGCGCTTGGGAAAATGTGCAGCAATATCAGGAAAATTTCCAGCTTCGATAAATACAAATACGCTTATAACCAAGAGAACTATTGCCAATAAGAAATCTTTTTTCCAATTTTTCATGGGCCCACCTCATATGATTCGGGGGCAAAATTTCGTTTGCCAGACGATGCCCCCGAATTTTAATCGTTAAAATAAAATTACTATTGATTCAAAGTTGGAACTATTTTTTCGAGCTCAGTTGCAACTTCCTCTACATAAGATCCGAAATCAGGTGCATTTCTATAAACCAGTGGGTAACCAGCTTTAGCCATACGAGCTGCAAAATCCTCATCGTTTATTATTTTTCCGAAGAGTTCATCAAGTGCTTTGACGGTTTCATCTGAAGTTCCTTCTGGAACAGCTAATCCTCTAAAAGCACCCCATACAAGGTCAGTTCCTTCCTCTTTGAAGGTAGGAATAAAAGAAAAATCTTTTGGTCTCTCGTTTGTCATAACACCGAGGGCACGCATTGTTCCATCTTTAATGAAGCCGGATGCTTCTCCAAGAGCCATCATTCCCGCTTCTACGTGACCGCCCAAAAGCTGCTGTACTTGCATAGCTGCGCTTTCATTATGTACATATCCAAATTTAACGCCCAAACGATTTTCGAGAATAAGGCAAGCAATATGGTGAGAGGTAGAGTAGCCGGGAGTAGCAAGGCTAATTTCTTTTGTTTTAGCAGCTCCGATAAATTCTTTTAAAGTCTTATACGGAGAATTTTCTGGAACCATGACAATTTCAGGGTCAAAACAATACATTGCTATTGGTTTAAATGACTTATGTGTATATGTAGTTTTTTTAGTCATTGGATTGGTAACAACAGAGGATGTATAAGCCAAAATTGTGTATCCATCAGCTTTAGCCTTTGATACAAAAGTCTGGCCGATAACAGCACCGCCACCTGGCATATTTTCGACAACAATTTTTTTCCCATTCATATATTTGGGAGCAACTTCAGCCATTAAACGGCATGTAACATCTACTCCGCCGCCTGGAGCAAAAGGAACAATAATTTTAATGTTTTTCTGTGGAAATGTTTCTGCGGCAAAAGCAAAGGAACCAAAACAAAGAGTCACAAGTGCAACTAAAGCTAAACATGACATAAACTTTTTCATTGTACGTCCTCCCCTAATTTCCCTATTTATTTTTTTACATTATCAACAAAACTGAAAAATCTTATTTCCCGCAAAAAGCAATGAGCTCCATTTCTACTTGACCGCCCAAAGGCAACGCGGCAACCTGAACACAAGATCGTGCTGGCTTATCGTTCGGGAAATACTCTGCGTACACCGCATTTATAGCAGCGAAATCAGCCATATCGGTTACGAAAACAGTAGTTTTAACTACATCATTGAAAGAGAGGCCCGCTTCCTGAAGCACAGCGTTCAAATTTTTCATAATCTGATGGAATTGAGCTTGAATATCTCCTTCGATGATTTTCCCCACTGCAGGGTCAACTGGAAGTTGCCCTGAAGCAAAAAGATAATCTCCTGCTTGAATAGCTTGCGAATATGGTCCTACCGCCTTAGGAGCAGCTGATGATGCTATTACTTTCTTCATTCTTCTACATCTTCCTTCCTTATGATTTAGATTCTTCAGTTTGTCTTACATCTCGTAGATACGAATAAATCGTGTATTTAGTGTTACCCATTTCTTCCGCCAAAGTTTCTATTGAACCTTTGAGTAAGAAAAAACCTTCATCGTCAAGATATTTAATGACCTCAACTTTTTCTGTGCGACTCATTAAATAGCAAGGTTTAGAAAACCTTTGCCGGACTCTCTGCAAACTTTCTTCAATTAGTTCTTCTATATGACTTGGGAATATTTCTGATTTTGATTCGAAAGCACCACGTAACTCGTGGACCTTGAGAAGGGGAGCAATTATATCATTCATAATTAAAGCTTTTGACATATTAAAATTTAAACAAAGGAATCCAATAATGTCTTGATTTTCATCTCGGATAAAAATTGTTGTTGAGCGGAGTTTTTCACCACTTTGTGTTTTCGTTAAATAATTCGCAACGTAGTTGAAATCTCTTGAAATGGCTTTTTTTAAAATATATAGAGCAAAATCCGTTAAGGGAGCACCCTCTTTTCGTCCAGTTACATATCCATTCTCGATAGCTACAACCGAGTTTTCTGGATCTTTAGTACTTTGCAACACTACCTCATAATCAGGACCTAGCGTTTCTGCAAGAGCCTTTACTAAAGGGATATAAGAACGAAGGATTGGATGAATATCTTTTTCTTCAGGCATAAGATTTCATTCCTTCCGCAATATTTTCAATAGCTTTTTTCTTCCTGGATGTTTATAAGTATATGGATGTTTTTTCAATTCGTCAATATTTTGATGTTAATTAAACTTTTTGATATATAGTTAGTATGTAAAAAGCAAGGGGGGTAGCGTTGAACGCTACCCCCCTTGCTTTTAGTAACTCTTTTTTATAAAAAACTACATTATTCTATCCGCTAAAACGTTCGTCCGCCTTCACATTTTCTGGACTTACTGCCTGTTTTTCTAGCCAACCAGCACGGAATTGCCGGCCGAAAATATCAAACTCAGGCACAAAGGGTTTAATATCTAAAAGAGGCGTTCCATCAAGGATATCAATGTCTTCAACAGTCAACTTATTCCCTTTTATTGCCACTAACCGAACAACTGACAGGCCAATTTGGTTAGGCCTTCGCGGCGCGCGGGTTGCAAAAACGCCATGATATTCCGAATCCATAAAAGGCTTTACGGTTAAATCGAAACCTTCTGAAAGATGAAACCAATATAAAAGATAGATATGGGAGAAACCTTCAAGATCTTGAAGACCTTTTTCAAATTCAGGCAAGACTTCGACAGTGCCACGAATGCCCCTCGCCCCTACAGGCTGAATGGGCATTCCCTTTCTTTCTCGAAATGGCGACCGGATAGTACCGATACTCTGGAGTTTCAACTCCCCCACCATCATGCGCTCCCTCCAGTACCTTTTTAATATATTATAACGTACTCTTTACATAAAAACTTTTTTGACGGCGTGAAAAAGTCCGTTAAAATAGATTCATGACTAAATTCTATAAATTTCCAGAAGAAAAATGGTTTGGTAACAATGGAGAAAATGAAGAACCAACATCTCGCCGCGAGATAAAATTTCCAGTCTTTCCCAAAGGAAAGAAATTCCTCTGGATACTTGTAGCGTGTGTTGTTCTCGTTTTTTTGGCGTTTCCTTCTCTTGCTAACTTTTATATTGATTACCTTTGGTTTGATGCCCAAAACCAAACAGCTGTTTTTTGGACTATGCTCATTCCAAAGTGGATTTTATTTGGAGTTGCAACGCTTTTATCTTTCGTGTTGCTTTTCTTCAACTTCCGCATCGCCCGGCATAATACGCTGAAACTTCTTCCACCAGATTCACCATTTGGAAATATTCCACAAAAACTGACTTCAACGGCTGTCTTAATTGGCGCCGGAGCTTTTGCTCTGATAAATGGCGCGTCAACACAAAAACATTGGGATATGATTTTACGATTTCTCAATAGCGCCCCCTTTGGAAACATCGACCCTATCTTCGGCAAAGATATCTCTTTTTATATATATCGTTTGCCCTTCTGGTCTTTTGCACAAGAGTGGGGATTGGGGATTCTTATTTTAAGTCTCATAGGTTCAGCAGCGCTCTATGCTTTTGTCATTGCACCTCTAGTGGCCGAACATCGCGGAGCTGTTCCAAAGGCTGTCTTTAAACATCTCTCTTTGCTTGTAGCAGCCATTGCGCTTCTATGGGCTGTTGGATTTTGGCTCGACCGTTTTAACCTTCTTTACTCTCCCCGGGGAGTTGCATTTGGAGCCAGTTACACTGATATTCATGCCGATTTGCTTGCTCTTAATTTAATGACGGGACTCACTCTTCTCGTCTCTGTGCTTCTTATTGTGGGAATATATAAAAGCACATGGAAATTTTCAGCTATAACCCTTGGTTTTTTAGTTTTAGCTTCAGTTATCTTACGAGGAATTTACCCCGGGATTATTCAAAAATATGTTGTAGAGCCCAATGAATTCGATAAAGAGCGTCCGTATATCGAACATAACATTGAAGCTACCTTGCAAGCCTATGATTTGAAGAAAGTTAAGACTGTCTCTATGCTTCCGGAATCTGAGGTTACGTGGGAAAAGTTAGAAATGAACAAGGGAACGATGCAGAATGTTCGTTTATGGGATTCCAGACCCCTTCTCAGAAGTTTTAAGCAGTTGCAAGAAATCCGCTCATACTACGATTTCATCGACGTAGACATAGACCGCTATCGCTTTAATGGGCAGTATCGCCAAGTAATGATAGCTGCTCGTGAACTCGACCTCAAACGGCTACAAAATCCAACGTGGGTCAACCAACACGTAGAATTTACTCATGGATACGGGCTCGTTATGAATCCCGTTAATGAAGTAAGCTCCAGCGGACTTCCTATTCTGTGGATTGAGAACCTTCCTCCTCGAATTCATATTCCTGTAGAACTTGAGAGACCGCAAATTTACTATGGAGAAAAACCAGATTCCTACGTTTTCGTTAACACAACGGAGAAGGAATTCGATTATCCCATGGGTAATTCCAACGCACGAACAACATATGAAGGAACTGGTGGTGTTTCAATCGGTTCTTTCTTCAGAAGAATGCTTTTTGCAATGAAGTACGGCGACTCGAAAATTTTATTTACAACATTTTTCACCCCTGAAAGTCGCATTCTTCTGTACCGAAATGTTCAGCAACGATTACACAGGCTCGCTCCGTTCTTACTCTACGATTCAGATCCATATCTCGTTATTCATAATGGACGCCTTGTGTGGATTCAAGATGCCTATACAATTTCTGATCGGTATCCTTATTCCGAGCCTATTTCAGTCTCTGCCGGTAGCAGAAAGGGATACTTCAGAATTAATTACATTAGAAACAGCGTAAAAGCAACGGTAGATGCCTATGATGGAACTGTGCAGTTCTTCATTGCAGATAAAGCAGATCCGCTTATTCAGACATGGGATAAGATATTTCCGTCTCTTTTCAAGCCTATGGAAGAAATGTCTCCGAATTTAAGAGAGCATATCCGCTATCCGAAGGATATTTTTTCAGTACAAAGCGAGATTCTTAAAACCTACCATATGCTTGATCCTAATACTTTCTACAATAAGGAAGACGTATGGCAAACCTATAGGGGAAGCGAAGGCACAGAGCAATTAGCTGCCCACTACATGATAATGAAACTTGAGGATACTCATCCTGCAGAATTTGCACTCATTACGCCCTTTATGCCTATTGGACGAGATAATATGATCGCCTGGATGGCAGGACGGTGTGATGGCGATTCTTATGGAGAAGTTCTTGTCTACACCTTCCCCAAACAAAAGTTAATCTACGGTCCAGCTCAGGTGGAAGCTCTGACAAACCAGCATCCTGAAATTTCCGCGCAGCTTTCACTCTGGAGTCAAAGGGGTTCTGACGTAATCAAAGGTAATATTATGGTTATCCCCATAGAAGATGCTGTTTTATACGTGCAGCCTCTTTACTTAAAGGCTGAAAATAGTGATCTTCCAGAGTTAAAGAGAGTTATCGTATCCACAGGAGGTCGGGTTGTTTGGGATGAACGACTCGACAATGCTCTGGAAAAGCTGCTGGGGAAACCAACAACACTGCCTTCGCTGCGAGTACCAACAACGCCTGAAGGGGAAAAAGAAGAAAAAAGCGTTATTCCATCTTATGATGGGAACATAAAAGAATTGGTACAACAAGCACAAGACGCGTGGAGCAAAGCACAAGAAGCTCTTCGTGAAGGGAATTGGAACCAGTACGGAGAGATGATGCAACGCGTAGAATCAATACTTCAGCATTTAGGAAATGTAACTCAATAACGCAATTAATGAGGAACGGGGCGGTTTAAAAACCGCCCCGTTTTTTGTGGGAAAGGGGAACTGATTGGCCCTACTTACTACTCTTCAGCATTCCGTCGTTATCATAGTCATCGAGAGCTTTCGATACGACTTTAGCCAGACCAAGAACAGCAATAAGGTTGGGGATAACCATTAAGCCGTTAAAGGTATCAGCAAGCTCCCAGACAAGATCTACTTTCATAGTTGATCCGATAACAATGAAAATCATGACGAGAATTCGGTAAGGAGTTAATCCCTTGATTCCAAACAAGTAACGGATATTCGCTTCTCCGAAGAAGTACCAACCGATGATAGTTGAGAAGGCAAAGAAAAGTAAGCAAATAGCTACAAAAGCATTTCCAAATCCTCCGAAGGCTTGAGTAAAACCAGCCTGAGTTAAAGCTATACCTGTCGTCTTCCCGTCAAGAACACCTGTAGTAAGAATGACAAAAGCAGTAATGTTAAGAACGATAAATGTATCGATAAACACGCCCATAATGGCAACTAATCCCTGTTGTGCAGGGTGATTTACCTTAGCAACAGCGTGAGCATGAGGCGTAGATCCCATACCAGCTTCATTGGAGAAGAGCCCACGCGCAACACCGTAACGAACTGCCTCTTTTACACCGACACCAATAATGCCCCCTGTTGCAGCTTTCGGGTTAAAAGCTCCATAAAAAATCATCTTTATGGCTGGAAGGATAGCATCGGCATTCATTACAAGAACAATAACACCGCCAATAAGATACATAAGAGCCATAATAGGAACAGCCTTCTCTGTAAAAGAAGCAATACGGCTGATTCCGCCAAAAAATATGAGTCCCGCTAAAATTGCAATTGCAATCCCTACATAGAGAGCAGGAAGGTTAAAAGCCGTCTGGAAAGCATCGCTTATAGAGTTTGACTGAACCATATTTCCGATAAAACCAAGAGCAATAATAATTGCAATAGCGAAGAAAACAGCTAATCCCTTACTTCCAAAACCTCGGCTAATGTAATAGGCAGGACCTCCAACAATCTGACCGTCAACATCTTTCTCTTTATATGTTTGAGCAAGAACAGCCTCTGAGAAGATAGTGCTCATGCCAAAGAAGGCACTAATCCACATCCAGAATATAGCCCCTGGTCCTCCAGAAGCAATGGCTGTGGCAGCTCCAGCAAGATTTCCCGTTCCAACTTGTGCAGCAATAGCTGTCGCCAAAGATTGAAAAGAGGACATTCCCTCTTTTCCAGCTCTTTCTCCGAAAAGAGTTAAACCACCAAAAGCATTTCTGCAAACAGCTCCAAATTTGCGTATCTGAACAAAATTAAGGCGAAAAGTAAAATAAATACCAGTTCCGCAAAGAAGGAAAATAAGAACGTAACTCCACAGAATATTATTGATACCTCTTACAACATCAATTACTTCCACGGCAACTACCTCCCTATGCGTATATTGTATAAAGAATGTAAACCTTTTCTAGACTTAGTGTATGCTATCACAATAACAAAGTCAACGAGAAAGGGAAAAGTTTAAATATAAAAATATGTTTATTTACATACAATTATATATAAATCAGTATGATTACTATTTATAATATAAATAATTACTAAAAGTAAGCTCTATAATGCCTTTTAATTAATTATTTTTCGAAAGAGATAACATTTATTTTAAAAAGTTATGTTTTGCTAGGAAGGTGATAGAGGGGCTTTTAGAAGTTTTTTGTTATGTGGTAGCCATATTCTTCTGATCCACGTACAATAAAGAGCACAAGAAATCAGAGACAATAGAGGTGCAGATTTTGAAAAAAGTTTTTTGGACAATCACTCTTGGCATAATGTTTTTACTTGCCATCTTTTTTACGAGGTCAGCCAATACTCCACGTTCTTTAGAACAAACAAGCTACGCTCTAGGTACCATTCTTCACTTTCAAATATGGGGAAAAGAAGCAAATCAAGCTCTCGAAAAGAGCTTGTCACGCATTCACGATATTGAAGGTCATATGTCGACACACGACACTAATTCAGATATTTATAATGTTAATATCTCCTCTGACTCACCATTTATATCTGTTCACGAAGATACGTTCTATGTTGTCGAAAAGGCCATTGATTATGCTTATAGAAGTTCTGGCACCTTCGATCCAACTATTGGTGGGTTAGTTGATCTTTGGGGTATTGGAACGCCGGAAGAGCGTCTTCCTTCAGAAGAGGAGATTGCTCACGCTGTTTCCCTTATAAACTATAAAGAGGTTCAGCTAGATAAAAAAAATATGAGCATTCGTCTTCCACGTTCCGGGCAACACCTTGATTTAGGAGGAATCGCCAAGGGGTATGCAGCAGACGAGGTTGTTGCTATTCTTAAAAAAGAAGGCATAAAAAGCGCTTTGATCGATTTAGGAGGAAATATTTTTGTTTTGGGAAGAAAACCTGATGGTTCTCTATGGAATGTAGGGGTACAAAATCCTTTGGAACCTCGGGGATCATATTTGGGAATTTTACATGTTTCTGACCTCTCAGTGGTAACATCTGGAAATTACGAGCGTTTTTTTGAAAAGGATGGGAAGCGATATCACCACATTTTCGATCCGCGAAAGGGGTACCCGGCAGAAACAGATTTGCTTAGCGTTACAGTTATTTCTAAAAAATCTATAGATGGAGATGCTCTCTCTACTGCCCTCTTTGTATTAGGCAGGGAAAAGGGTTTGAAGTTAGTTCAATCTTTTGAAGACATTGAAGCCATTATTGTGACCAAAGAGAAAAAAGTATACGGGACACCTGGCATAGAGAAAATTTTTACACTTACGAATAAGGATTTTACTTATGAAAAAGGGCAATAAAATTATCTTAGGAACTGTCTTTCTTCTTACAATTCTAAGTTTTCTAGGGTCCCTACTCTATAAAAACCACATGGAGAAAAGGGATGTACATGCTGTTATAGAGCGTAACGGGCATATTCTTCGCGAAATAGATCTTAAGAACGCTTCTTCAGAAGAATGGGATGTCGAAAACGGAACGCAACGAAGCGTTATACAAATCGAGCCCGGAAAGATTCGATTTAAGGAAGCCAACTGCCCTCATCAACAATGTGTCAAAACGGGATGGATATCGACACCTGGGGAGACAGCGGTCTGCTTGCCTTTTAAATTAAGCATCACTATAACAGGCCAAAGCAATGGGCCTGATGCAGTGTCTCAATAAATCGAGGAGGTTTTTATGCAAAAAGCGAAATTAAAAACCATGATTGTTATAGGGCTTCTTGTTGGCCTCGCTCTTTCCATTCATGTTGCAGAGGCACAGATTCCCATGATTTTTCCGGGAGTCAAGCTGGGGCTTGCCAATATAATTACTCTTATTGCCTTGCAGCTGTATGGATGGAAAGAAGCATTAATGGTTACGCTGCTCCGCATAGGGTTGGGAGCCTTTTTCAGCGGGAATGCCATCTCTTTTCTTTGTAGCTTTACTGGAGGTCTTCTGAGTTGCTTGCTCATGATTGAGCTAGATCGTCATTTTAGAGAATCTCTTACATTACCATATATCAGCATTGCAGGTGCTGTTACCCATAACATCGGGCAAATTATTGTCATAATGTTTATTATTCAAAATGTGCATATTCTTCTTTACTTGCCCGTTCTTCTTGTTTCAGGAACAATTACGGGTTACTGCACGGGATTTATTGCTTTGCTCCTTACAAACCGAATAAAAAAAATCCCGGGAATTTTTTAACACCCCCGGGATTTATTTTTTTATATAGATAAAATGCTTAGCCTGCCATCTGTTTCGCTTTCTCATTAACAGGAACACTAATTGCTCCTACCGGGCACTTCATGGCACAAACCTGACATCCTGTGCATAGATCCGGATTTATTACTGGCAAATTGTCTTTCATTGTAATGGCCTGAGAAGGGCACATCTTGGCACAAAGTCCACAACCGATACACCCTGCCTCGCAGACGTTTTTAACGCCAACACCTTTCTGTGTCGAATTACACATAACGCGAATGTCCTGGGTAGCCGGAATCAAAGTAATGACATTTCTGGGACAAACCGATGCGCACGCGCCACATCCTGTGCAAAGTCTTTCATCGACTTTAGCGACTCCATTTTCCATGTATATGGCATCAAAAGCACAAGCAGCAACACAACTTCCAAAACCTAAACAACCATTCTTACACGCCTTTGTTCCTCCACCGGGAACAATTGTTGCTTTTCTACAATCCAATACTCCTTCGTAAAGAGAGATTTCTTTCGCCTTTTCCTTAGATCCTGCACACTTTACAAAGGCAACCTTCCGTACAAAATGCCCTACTTCAACACCAAGAATAGCAGCTATTTTCTGAGCAACTTCAGCCCCTCCAGCAGTACACTTTGCAGGACTCGCTTCTCCGGAAACAACGGCTGATGCATATGCGTCACATCCGGCGTAACCGCAACCACCACAGTTAGCCCCTGGCAGAGCCTCTCGAATCTTCGCTACTCGCGGGTCAATTTTCACGGCAAATTTTTTAGCTGCAAACCCCAAAAGCAAGCCGAAGAACAAACCTAAACCACCGAGGCTTAACGCAGGATAGACAAGTGATTCAACCATTTCCATTCCCTCCTACGAAATCAATCCACTAAAGCCTAAAAACGCTATCGACATTAAGGCTGCTGTAATAAGACTGATGGGCAATCCCTGCAGCGCTTTTGGCATATTTGTATTCTCCTGAAGCCTTTCTCGCAATCCCGCCATAAGAACGATAGCAAGCAAAAAGCCCAAAGAAGCGCCAAGAGAGTGAACTATCGCCTGAAGCAGGGTGTAATTTTCATTCATATTGATAACGGCAACACCTAAAACAGCACAGTTTGTCGTAATGAGAGGAAGGTAAATACCAAGGGCCCAATAGAGAGATTCCCACTTCTTTCGAACCACCATCTCTACGAACTGAACTAAAGCTGCAATAACCAAAATAAAGGCCAGTGTAGAAAGATATGTTATGTCAAGTGGAACAAGCACCAAGTTATATACCAGCCATGTCATAATAGAAGAAAGAAATATAACAAAGACTACGGCAAGTCCCATTCCTACAGCTGTGCCGACTTTGCTCGAAACTCCAAGGAAAGGACAGATACCCAAAAACCTTGAGAGAACGATATTATGCACTAAAAGAGCATCAATAAATATGGCAAAAAAGCTCATCACAAGTCTCCTTTTTAAAACACTTTATGCATCGGCATAACGGCTTATTCTCTCGTTTTCTTTCTTTCTTTTCATGTTAATGAAATTAATAAGAGCCATAAGCATACCGAGAGTCAAAAAGCCGCCAGGAGCCAATATCATGATGAGGGCTGGATTATAGGTTGCAGGAAGAAGAGACATGCCAAAAACAGTTCCTGTACCCAAGAGCTCTCTAATAGACCCCAAAACTACCAACGCAAGGGTAAAACCCAAGCCCATACCAATTGCATCGAAAAGAGAAGGTAGAACGCTGTTTTTAGAAGCATAGGCCTCTGCACGACCCAATATAATGCAATTAACGACGATCAAAGGAATAAATATTCCCAACGCCTTGTTGAGGGCAGGAAGAAAGGCCTGCATAAAAAATTGAATTAAAGTCACAAAAGTGGCGATGATAATGATGAACGCCGGTATTCTGATTTCATCGGGAATAAGTCGCTTCAATGCTGAAATAACAACATTCGACCCCATCAGAACTACTGTGGCAGCGAGCCCCATGCCCAGACCGTTTTCAGCACTTGTCGTTACGGCAAGAGTAGGGCACATACCAATAACTTGCACAAAAGTAGGGTTGTTTTTTATAATTCCATTTTTGAGTCTCTCTATGATCATACCCACTATGCTCCTTCTCCTTTCAGACTGGAGTGGAAAAAGCGCAAGGCCTGATTGACTCCATCTGTTACGGCCCTGGATGTAATAGTGGCACCAGTCATTGCCTGTATTTCATTTTCATTTGAAGTCTCTCCCTTTACAACAGAGAGAGCATCAACATGGCGATCGGAAAACTGATTTGAAAAGGCAGGTTTCCCCGCTTCTGCACCCAAACCCGGAGTTTCGCTATGAGAAAGAATCTGAATACCCCGTAACGTTCCATCTATTGAGATACCCACCATCATTTCAATAACTCCGCCATATCCTTTAGGGGCAACTTTGATATTGTATCCAACAATGTTTCCATTGTTATATCCTTCGTTAACTTCGCGAATAATGCCGCTGGAAGTAAGATCCGCATTCAACAATTTAAATTCCTGCGCTACAGGAAGAGTTGCTTTCATAGCTTCAATCTTCTCTTTTTCAAGAAGACGGGCAATAGGTTCCTCGGTAACAGCATGAACCCAGCCAAGAAGAAGTCCCGCTACCGCCGTTATGAGAAAGAGAGTGGCTCCAAGCTTGTAAATTTTCTTCACCTATCTCACCTCTCCGAAAATCCGCGGAACTGTTACTCTATCAATAAGCGGAACAAAAAGATTCATAATAAGAATGGAGTACGATACGCCTTCCGCGTACCCTCCATATAAACGTATCAATGTTGTTAAAACCCCACACCCTAAAGCAAAGATGACTTGTCCCTGTTTAGTCATAGGTGACGTCGTATAATCGGTAGCCATAAAAAAGGCACCCAACATAAGTCCGCCAAGAAAAATTTCGTACAATGGATTTGCAGACATAAAACCATCGCGTCCCAAAATGGCTGTAAGAACAAATACAGTAGCAATATAGACTACGGGAATATGCCAGCTTATTACCTTTCTGAAGAGAAGATAGGCGCCTCCCAAAAGCAGGGCCAAAGCCGATGTTTCCCCTATGCATCCTCCAACATGGCCGATAAAAACATCGGTCAAAGAGGGAAGAGATGACAGCGTCCCCTCTTTTAGAAGAGCAAGAGGCGTAGCCGTAGAAACCCCATCAATGGTCCACGTTGTCATAGAAACTGGCCATGACGCCAAAAGAACAGCCCGAGCAGCAAGAGCTGGGTTCACTATATTCTGTCCAATTCCTCCAAAAAACTGCTTCACCACTATTATGGCAAAGACTCCCCCAACAGCCGCAAGCCAAAGGGGCACTGTAGGAGGAAGGTTAAAAGCTAAAAGCAAGCCGGTAACAACTGCACTAAGATCTTTTATCGTCGACGTACGGTTCATAGCTTTTTGGCAAAGAGCCTCAGAAAGAACACAAGAAAGAACGCATACAGCAACAACCATTACCGCCTGAAGACCAAAAAAATAAAAGGCCGCTATCATAGCAGGCACAAGAGCGATAAGCACATCTCCCATAACTGTCTGTACAGTTGTGTGCGAGCGGAGATGGGGAGATGATGATACAATCAATTTCTTTTCAGACATCCTTTACGTTACCCCTTTCTCTTCATCGCTGCGATGACGGATCGTTTCGCCTCTCGGCACGATTGCACCAAATGCCTCTTAGAGGGGCACATAAAAGAGCATGATCCACACTCTATACAGTTCATTCCGCCATTTTCCTTAAATCCCATGTAATCATTCTTGAGAGAGAGAGCATTGAGTTTAAAGGGAAGAAGCCCCATGGGACAAGCTTCTACACATCGTCCACAACGAATACATGGATATTCATCATACAGATGAACAGCTTTATCAGAGAGAGCAATAATGCCAGACGTACCCTTAATAACTGGAACATCAAGGCTATTTACCGACATGCCCATCATAGGGCCACCGGCTAAGACCTTAACGGGCGGAGTTACAAAACCACCTGCAGCCTCTATAAGTTCACGGAAAGATGTTCCTAAACGTACTTTCATATTTTTAGGTGTAGCAACTGCATCTCCTGAAACCGTTACGATTCGAGAAAGAGAGGTTCTCCCTGTTACAACGGCATTACGGATCTCGTAGACAGTGTACGCATTGCTGACCACACACCCCGCATCAGCAGGAAGTTTCCCAGAGGGAACTTCTCGCCCTGTAACCGCAAATATGAGCTGTTTCTCTCCACCTTGGGGATATTTGGTCTTCAGAACATTCACCGTTACATTTTCTATGCCCTGAACAGCCTTTTTCATCTTCTCTATAGCCAGTGGTTTGTTATCTTCTATTGCTATATGAAGATGAGCTTTCGGGAAAATCTGAAGTAAGATCTTGGCTCCCTCTGCAATAGCCTCTGCTTCCTCAAGCATAAGACGATAGTCAGAAGTGAGATATGGTTCACACTCGGCTGCATTCACAATAACATGATCAATAACACATTCGGCAGGCGGTGTAAGCTTAATACAGGCAGGGAAACAAGCGCCTCCCATACCGACAATACCAGCATCACGTATGATATCTCGCAACTCCGAAGCCGTTAAATTCTCAAAAGACCGACAGTTCAACGGCTCTATCTCTTCGTAAAGACCGTCATTCTCAACAATAACTGAGAGCATATCAATTCCAGAAGGAGTAGGCATAGCCGTTACGTTTTTAACAGTTCCAGAAACACTGGCGTAAATAGCTGCTGATACGGGCCCCTGCGGCTCTCCTATTTTTTGCCCAACGAGAACTCTGTCTCCTTTTTTCACAGCAGGAACACACGGAGCTCCTATATGTTGCCCCATAGGGTAGACAAGGTCTCCCTTTGGTAATACTATTTCTACCGGTTGATCCGATGTCCAATGTTTGTTATCGGGAGGATGGACCCCACCTCTAAATGTTAAAAGCTTCATTGTAAGTACTGCCTCCTAATACCCTTTCATCTGCAAAATGCTACGTGCTCGCACAAAGTGTATAAATTATACTACATACGTTATACTTTTATAATTTGTACTTTTTTTCTTTAAAGTCTGGTTTTCCCCTCTAGACTTTGTTCTTTTTTTCTCTATATATTTTACACCATTTGACCGTTTTTTTCAGACTAATTTTAGTATTCTCCCAAAACAAAACTCTTTATTTTTACGATAATCTATTTTCTTTTCTTAATAAAGCGCTACAAAAGTTGCACATCTCTTCCCTATCGATATAATTTCTTATTGCCTTTCATAGCTAGTCTGTGAAAGGCTTTTAATTTTTTCTGCACTTTGAAAGGAGGGAAACAGTATGAGGAAAGGTATTCGACGTAGTATCCTCACTGTTTTACTACTCTCCATGGCCGGGCTATTAGCCTTTACTGCAGGAAGTCGCTATATTCATGCCTCTCCACGAAACAGGAGAGGAACGATACAGTCTCAGAAAATTCAACTTCACGATTGGAGTTCAGAGCCTGCTGTCGCTTCGTTTTACCAGATAGGTCGTTTTGTAACGAATCGTTTTTCAGATGTTACATTAACGTATACAAATCCACTTTTTACCCTTTCAGAAACCATTCAGGATTCTGTAGAAACAATGAGCATGCTTACCCGTTTCATTCAGAAACAAAATCCGGCCATTTCGAGAGATATTGCAGCACGACAAGCCGCTGCCTTTTTGAGGTATTCCATCAAATATGGAGCTCCTCTTGATCTTGTAGTAGCGGTAGCAAATACGGAAAGTCATTTCAATCCCAACGCGCGAAGTTCCCACGGTGCTGCTGGTGTTATGCAAGTCACATGGAGAGTTCATGAGAATTTATTGCGGGCCAATGGCATTCGCAGTGAAGAGGAACTCTACACGCCTGAAAAGGGGATCGCTGCTGGCTGTCTTTTGATTTCAAGATATCTGAGAGCCTATGGATCACCAGAAAAAGCTTTGGGACGTTATTATGGCGGCCCGTCTTCTGTTTATTGGGCAAGAGTTTCTAGAAATTTATCGAAACTTCAACGGTATCGCCCAGGAAATCGTCTATAATTTAAAATGTAAAAAACGTAAAGATTTAGCGGGGGTTATCATCTGATACCCCCGCTTAAGTTGGTGAATATGTATGAGTAAAATTAAAGGCGCTATTCTTAATCGCAAAGGCCTTGACCGTCTGCACAAAAGGCACCCATGGATTTTTAAAGGTCATCTTGCAACTTTTCCACAAGCCGAACCTGGCGATTTTATTTCTCTTTATAATAACCGCGGGAAAATTGAAGGATGGGGGTTCTGGGGGGCTGGAGCACTTTGTATTCGCGTTCTTTCTTTTGACACAGAGAAACCAGAACTTCACGCATTGCTTCGAGAACGCTTGGTCACGAGTCTCGCATCTAGAAAACGCTGGCTTCCTCAAGCTAGTGCTTTCCGTCTTGTTCACAGTGAATCTGATGGTTTACCGGGCTTAATTATAGATATATACGGTTCGGTAGCCTGCATGCAACTTCTATCTGCAGGATGGTATAGAAATCGAGAGATGATCATCGGCACGCTTCTTGAACTTCTTCCCCTTAACGCTATTGTGCTTCGCAATGATGTTCGTTATCTGGAACAAGAAGGTATTCCACGCGAAAATCGGCTTCTATGGGGAACTTTACCTGAAGGGGATAGCGTTGATATTCCTTTTTATGAAATGCAAGAACGCGTCTACCCCCTTGCTGGCCAAAAGACAGGAATATATCTTGATGTTCGAAACCTGCCTAACCTTTTTAAAGAAGTTTGCCCTCGTGCTGATGTTCTTGATTGCTTTTCCTTTCAGGGGCACTTTGGGCTACACGCTCTCCACTGGGGAGCCCGCTCCATAACAGCTATTGAGCAATCGCAAGAAGCTTTATCTGTTTACGAAGAAAATATCTCTTTAAACGGACTTTCTTCTGAAAACGTTCATTTCCATCATGGAAACGCTTTCGATGAACTGCGAGCGCTGGAAGCGGAAAAAAAGACGTTTGACATAATTATTATGGATCCGCCGCCCTTTTCTCCAGGGAAAGCACAGATAGAATCTGCCAGACGAGGCTATAAAGAGTTAGCCCTTCGGGCCTATCGGCTTCTCCGTTCTGAAGGAATTCTTTTGTATCTTTGCTGTAGTCATGCTTTTAGTCGGCAAATGCTTATAGATGTGCTTAGTGATGCCGCTTTTGACACTAAAAGTACTTTTCGGATTGTTCGTGAAGGGCATCAACCTGAAGATCATCCTATCGCTCTTGAAATTCCCGAAACTAACTATCTCAAGGGGCTTCTTATACAAAAGACAAGTAAATAAACTCGAAAGAATTTGGAAATTCTGAATTCGTATATTGACAAGACGGGGTAGTTATTCATAAAATAACCCCATTCTTATTTTGAACGAAATTAAAAAAGGAGGAGACTTTACCGTGAAAATAGGTTACATGAATAACTTAACTGCCATTTCTTCTTTGTCTCTCCTCCTCCTCGGTTGCTGGTTCCTGTCTGGAACGCCAGCAGCCTTGTAGCTGTTTTCTGGCAAACTCAGGCCGGGACCTCTGAAAAAGGGGTCCCGGCTTTTTTTTATGCTTTTTTACTTCTACAGAAAAAAGAAGGGAGAGAGAACAATGGACACCAATGAAACGATTCGCATTTTCGACACTACTCTCAGAGATGGAGAACAGGCAGCTGGAATCAATCTCAATAAAGAAGAAAAACTTCAGATAGCAACTCAACTTGCAAAAATGAAGGTTGATATTATTGAAGCTGGATTTCCTGCAGCCTCTCACGGAGATTTTGAAGCTGTAAAACGTATCGCTGATAACGTTTCCGGAACAACGATAGCTGGCCTTGCCAGAACAAAACGTCACGATATCGGTACCGCTTATGAAGCTTTAAAAAGCGCAGCCCATCCGATGATTCACACGTTTATTGCAACAAGTCCTATTCATATGGAGTACAAGCTCAAAATGACTCCCCAGGAGGTACTTGCTGAAGTAGAAAAAGGAGTAACCTTTGCAAGAAGTCTCGTGGAGAGTGTCGAATTTTCTGCAGAAGATGCAAGTCGTTCAGATCCATCCTTCTTAGCTGAAGTCTTTCGTACCGCTGCTCGGTGCGGAGCAACCACTTTAAACATTCCAGATACAGTAGGATACGCTGTACCCCATGAATTTGCAGGGTTCATTAAAACTGTTATCAAGGCATCAGGGCTAAACAATGTAACGTGGTCTGTTCATTGTCACAACGATCTTGGATTGGCAGTAGCAAATTCTCTCTCAGCTATACGTGCCGGTGCCAGACAGGTTGAATGCACAATAAACGGTATTGGAGAACGAGCTGGCAATACGTCTCTTGAAGAAGTTGTTATGGCCCTCAAAACGAGAAAAGACTGCTTTCAATACGAAACAAATCTCGATACGACTTGTCTTTATACGTTGAGTTCACTTGTCTCTCGAATGACGGGGTTTGCGGTTCCTCCCAATAAAGCCATTGTAGGCGCTAACGCCTTTGCCCATGAAGCGGGAATTCATCAACATGGCGTTCTTTGTAATAAAGCCACCTATGAAATTATGAACCCCGAGGATGTAGGAGCCCCTGGAAGCCGACTTGTTTTGGGGAAACACTCTGGGAAGCATGCTTTCAGAAAACAAATAGAAGAGCTGGGTTTCTCTATTTCAGAAGACCGCCTTACCGAAACAATGACCCTTTTCAAAGAACTCTGCGATCGTAAAGAAATTGTAACGTCAGACGATCTGGAGGCAATGATTACGAGCAATCTTTTGGCAAGGGCCCAGTAGACGCTTCATATCTGGTTACCCCAAAAATTAAAGGAGTGTGTCTCTATGGCAAGAACGTTGGTTAGCTCTATTATCGCAGCACATAGTAAGGAATCCGCCAGGGAAGGAGAGATCTGCAAGGTTCGCGTAGACTTTGCTTTTGCTAATGATATTACTACGCCTCCTGCCGTAAACTCTTTTCGCAAAATGGGAGCACGGCACGTCTTTGATCCTCAAAGATGTGCCGTGTTACCCGATCACTTTACACCAAATCGCGACATTGCATCAGCAGAACAGACCAAAAGGGGAAAAGAATTTGCAAAATCACAGAATATGCTCTACTGGGAAGTAGGACGAGTAGGAATAGAACACGCATTTCTTCCTGAACAAGGATATATTCTCCCTGGAGATATTGTAACTGGCGCGGATAGTCATACGTGCACCGGTGGAGCTTTGGGAGCCCTTTCAACCGGAATGGGAAGTTCGGATCTTGCAGCCGTATGGGCGTTGGGCGAAACATGGTTGAAAGTTCCTCAGACATTAAGAGTTGACTTTGTAGGGGAAAGACCGGGCTGGATCACCGGGAAAGATATGATTCTCTCTCTCTTAGGCCAAATAGGCGTTCAGGGAGCCCGTTACATGGCACTTGAATTCGGAGGGGAAGCCGTTGAAAATCTTCCCATGGACGATCGTTTCACCATCTCAAATATGGCTGTTGAGGCAGGAGCAAAGGTCGGCATCTTTGTTCCTGATGAAATGACACTTGAATACGCCTCGAAACGGGCCAAGCGAACCTTTATTCCCATATATCCCGATATAAACGCCGCCTATACTCGCAGAGAAACTATTGATGTAACTCACATGGAGCCAGTCGTTGCCCTTCCCCACTCTCCTGATAATGTAACCTCGGTTTCATCGTGCCATCCTCTCGATATTCATCAGGTTTTCATTGGATCTTGCACAAATGGGAGGTTCAGAGATATAGAGATGGCAGCTCTTCTCATGAAGGGGAAAAAGGTAGCAGAGAATCTTCGATGCATTGTCATCCCCGCATCATATGAAGTTTATAATCGCGCTCTTGAAAAGGGATACATTCAAATTTTCGCCAATGCGGGAGCCGTTGTCTGTACGCCTACATGCGGACCATGCCTTGGGGGCCATATGGGAATTCTGGCAGCGGGAGAACGGTGCGTTTCTACAAGCAATCGAAACTTTGTAGGTCGAATGGGGCATTCCCAAAGTGAGCTTATACTGGCCAGTCCGTTAGTGGCTGCTGCAAGTGCCATTACGGGAAAACTTACAGATCCGAGAAACGTAGCGTCTCATGAATTTTTCACAACACTGGAGGGGAAATAGTATGGCACAAAATCTTCAGGGAAAAGCCTGGACATTTTCAGATAATATTGATACCGACGTCATCATTCCGGCCCGATATCTCACTTCAAGTAATGAAACAGAACTCGGATCCCATTGTATGGAAGATATCGATGCCGAATTTTCTAAAAAGGTAGCAAGTGGAGACATTATTGTGGCAGGTGAAAACTTTGGATGCGGCTCGTCTCGTGAGCATGCTCCACTCGCAATAAAAGGTGCTGGTTGTAGTTGCGTTATTACTGCGTCTTTCGCTCGAATATTTTTCAGAAATGCCATTAATGTGGGGCTTCCCATTTTTGAATGTCCGGAAGCTGTTGCCGCTATCGAAAACGGTGACGAACTTATAATCAAACCAGAAGAAGGAACGATAGAAAATATTTCTCAGGGAAAGGTCTTTTCTGTTGTTCCCTTTTCTCCATTTTTGCAAGAGCTTATAGAACAAGGTGGTCTCATACCTTATGTACAAAAACAACTTTCAGTCAGGGGGGAATAAGATGAACTCTAAAAAATATACATTGGCGCGAATCCCTGGAGATGGAATAGGGCCTGAAGTTATTTATGAAGCATCAAAAGTTCTTGAAGCAGCAGCATCTAAATCGAATTTTGCCATTGAATGGATCGACTATCCCTTTGGGGCTGATTACTATCTTCGCACCAACGAGATACTTCCGGATTCCGCATTGAAAGAAATGGCTTCATGTGATGCTCTTTTCTTAGGTGCTGTGGGGGACCCGCGGGTAAAGCCGGGAATTCTCGAACGGGGTATTTTGCTTACACTTCGCTTCTATTTTGATCAATATGTCAATCTTCGCCCGGCAAAAAGATATCCTAAAGTTCCTCTTCCCATCCAAATAGAGGCAGGAAAAGAATTTAACACCTTAGTCGTTCGGGAAAATACTGAAGACTTTTATGTCGGGATTGGAGGAATAACAGAAACAGGATACATAAAAGAAAAACTTGAATTGCAACGAAATCTTTACTCATTTAAAGGTCAAATCTCGGGCAATTTCAATACAAAAACACGAGGGGCTTTCCAGATGGGGATAGCCTCTGAACCTGGCATTCGTCGAGTTACAACCTATGCGTGCAAAGAAGCAGAAAGAAGAGGAGACTCAAGCATAACTCTTGTTTCAAAATCAAATGCCCTTCCTCAAATGTACGGATTTTGGGAAGAAGTGACGAGAGATGAAGCTTCTATACACAATATGAAGGTATCGATAATGAATGTCGACGCCATGTGTTATCACCTTGTTCGAAACCCTTCTGCCTTTAACGTTATTGTTGCTCCCAATATGTTCGGAGATATAGTCAGCGACCTTCTGGCTGGGTTGTCAGGCGGCCTTGGCGTAGCCGCAGGTGCAGATATAGGAGACAGCCTCTCCATGTTCGAGCCTATTCATGGATCTGCCCCAGATATTGCCGGAACGGGAAAAGCCAACCCCATAGCGGCCCTTCTTTCTGGTGCTCTTATGCTTGCACATCTTGGAGAGAGAGAAGCTGCACATTCTGTTGAAAGAGCTGTCTGCTCTTTCTTAGAAAAAGCAGACTCGCGAAATCTCCCTATGGAATTTGGAGGGAATGGAACAACTTTTTCAGTAATAGAAGCTATATGTAAACAAATCGACTAAAAATTTCTTGACAGATACGCTAGGCTTTCGTATAGTAGGCTATCTGAAGGGAGCGATACTATTGGTTTTTAATGCTACTTTTAATTTTTGTTGTTGTGGGAGAAGAAACTAACTGTCTCCCCGTAGCGTAAAACATCAGGCTGCGGTGGGTATATAGCCCGTTGTAGCCAAAATAAAGCGCTCTCTAATAATAAGAATAGAAAATCGAGATCAGCGGGCTTGTCAAATATGACAAGCCCGCTTTTTTTTAAGAAAGGAAGTGATGCCAATGGAATCTGATTGTCCATATGCCTGTTTTCTAAATCAGATTATTTACCGGAGGTATCAAAAAATGAGAAAATTTGTTTCATATGTAATAAACGCCTGGGAGACTCTCAAATCCGATGTTTTAGCTGTTCCAGGAAATGACCCTGCATTTAAGGGGGGCGTTTCAGGATGGCTTGAGGTTATTTTTTGCTATCCTGGCCTTCATGCTATCGTAGTTCATAGAATCATCCATTTTCTACATGCAACCCTTCATATTCCATTTCTTCCACGACTGCTCAGTCATATTATGCGATGGCTCACAGGCATAGAAATTCATCCTGGAGCAAAAATAGGGAAAGGATTTTTTATTGACCATGGTATGGGGATTGTCATTGGGGAAACGGCTGAAGTGGGAAATAACGTAAGACTCTATCATGGCGTAACGTTAGGCGGAACAGGAAAAGAACAGGGGAAACGCCATCCAACAGTGGAAGACAATGTAATGATTGGAGCCAGAGCCTGCCTTTTAGGTAATATCACCGTTGGAGAAGGAGCAAAAATAGGTGCGGGGGCCGTCGTCGTCAAAGATGTGAAAGCAGGTGCCACTGTAGTTGGAATCCCGGCATCTCCATTGGTTCGCCATACAGAAACGGATAGTAATGATACTCCTCTTTCAATAAAGATATTGCTTGATCGAATCAACAGATTGGAAAAAGAACTTGATGCACTGAAAAATTACAGAAATGAGGAGGTTGCTTAACATGATTTATAAAACAGATCAAATTGCCTTGAGACAACTTATTGGACATACGCCTCTTTTTATCCTTCGTCCTGACCCTCAAGCTGCATCTATTGCTATAAAATTAGAAGGTACAAATATCGGTGGCTCGGTAAAAGACAGAGCTGCCTGGGGAATGCTTCGTTATGCAGAAGAGAGAGGACTTCTTCATGACAATACGGTTATTGTCGAACCCACATCAGGTAACACAGGTATCGCCTTAGCCATGCTTGGCCAGGCCCTCGGCCTCAAAGTTATTTTGACAATGCCCGAATCCATGTCACAGGAACGTCGTTCTGTTTTGGCTGCCTATGGAGCAAAACTTCATCTCTCTCCTGCTTCAGAAGGGATGAAAGGTGCCATCGCCCTGGCCCAACGCATTCTCACTGAGACTCCGGGAGCGTACATGCCCGACCAATTCAGTAATCCTGGGAATCCATGGGCTCACAGTGTCACGACTGCACCAGAGATTCTTTCGGAAATGAAGGGAAAGTCGATTGCGGCCTTCGTCGCCGGCATCGGTTCGGGAGGAACTATTACCGGAACAGGAACGATACTAAAAGCTGTTTACCCTGCACTGCAAATTATCGGAGTTGAACCTTCAGGGAGTCCTATTCTCAGCGGAGGAAAGGCCGGGGCACATAAAATTCAGGGGATAGGGGCAGGATTTATTCCCAAAACACTCAAAAAAGAGATACTAACGCACGTAACGACAGTAGAAGACCAAGCAGCATTGGAAACAACTCGCTGGCTTGCTCATCATGTTGGGCTTTTCTGCGGAATTTCTACAGGAGCAAACGTCTGGGCTGCCATTCAGACTGCGAAAAAATTCGGTCCTGACGATATAGTCGTTACAATTGCCTGTGACCGGGGTGACAAGTATCTTAGCACTGAAGCATATAAAGCGTAAGCATGAAAGGGAGAGCTTGAAAATAGAGGCTCCCCCTTCTTTTTTATCTTATTAAATATCTGGACGAGCTAAAAATGGAGACTCGTTACGCATTAAAATATCAACGTACTGGGCCCGCTCCCATGAATATGGATCTTTCGCTCTCATCTTGCTTAATACCCCCCTGCACTCATCCAAAACTCCATATCCATGTTTCCCCATCCAGCGTTCAACATCATTGACCATTGTATGTATTGATTCAATACCGTTCTTATAGAGAGCACTGACAACCTGCACACAATCAGCACCAGCAAGTAGCATTTTAGCTACATCTTCTCCTGTAAAAATCCCCCTATTTGCGCAAAGGCTGCCATTGACTGTTCCAAAAAGAAGGGCGATGAAACGAAGTGGCAAAAGAGAGTCTCTCTCATGACTCATAACAATAGTTCTCTCTTCTTTTTCTTCTTCAGGATTTATATCTGGATTGATAAAATTATTGAAAAGTACATATCCCTTTGTTCCCATCTGATCAAGCATTGAAACAAAGTGAAGCGGATTGGTGTAGAAAGGGCTTAATTTTACAGACACAGGAATAGATACCACCCGCAAAACTTCTTGAACAGTGGCTAGCTGCTCGTTTTCGATCTGTGAACCACTCATATTTTTATCTATAGGCATAGCGTAAAGGTTGAGTTCCAGCCCCTGGACTCCCGTCTTGCTTAATTTCTCTGCCCATTCAACCCAAACACTTTTCGTTCCTGCGTTCAAACTCGCAAAAACAGGGACATGGGCATCTTTGATAATTTTATTTACCCACATAATATGTTCTTCTGGACCAGCATGTGCTATTCCGGGATGAAGAGCAATCATCTCTGCGTGTCGTTCGTCATCGTCAGTTAATTCATGTTCGAGAGCCAAAGATTCAAGAGCGATTTGCTCCTCAAAAAGCGATTTGATCACTATGCCTCCCGCGCCTGCTTCTTCAGCTTTACGAATAGTTTCAAGGTTCGATGTAATGCCGCTGGCTCCTACGATAACCGGGTTCTTTAACTCCACTCCCATATACTCAGTTGAGAGATCAATTGCCATGTTACTTCCCCCTTTCTCGTTTGAGCACTTATTTGTCATTGTACCCTAATACACAAGTGAGAAATACTCTTAGTCTATAATATAAATTCCTACTAGCAATGAAAGGAGAGATGAAGATGAACCTTGTACTCGAAACAATAAAAAATCGTCGAAGTATCAGGCATTTCTTGCCTTCCCAAGTAAGTAATGAGGAACTGTCTCAAATACTTGATGCTGGGATATGGGCTCCAAGCGGACATAACGATCAGCCATGGCATTTTACAATTATTCAAAAGAAAGAAATAATCGATATGATCAGCGATAAAACAGTATCTCTTATGAAAAAATCGCCAGTTGATTGGGTTCGTAGAATGGGAGAAAAGGAAGGATTTCATATCTATTACAATGCTCCCACTATTATTATCATTTCGGGTAAAAAAAATGAAGATTCGTTATTGAAACCGATTGCAGACTGCTCAGCAGCCATAGAGAACATGCTTCTTGCAGCTGAATCTTTGAATGTAGGAACATGCTGGATTGGGTTCTCTGGTTTCTTCTTCGCCGCAGCTACACCAGAAGAGCTTAAAATGATCGGAGTTCCAGAAGGATATGAACCTTTTTATAGTATCGCTATGGGATATAAAGATCCAGACCGCCACTACGGAGCACCACGTCGTAAAGAAAATACAATTACGTACATACGCTAAAGCGTAACCATAATATTACAATATAAAGAATCTCCCCGCATCATAAGATAACGGGGAGATTTATTTTTATTTCTTGAAAATAATTGAACGTGCAGCAACAACACCACTTGAAGCAGCCTGAATAATTCCTCGACTGACTCCTGCGCCGTCTCCAGCCATATAGAGATTTTGAATTGTAGGAGTCTCAAGAGTATCTTTCAATTCAAGACGCAGAGAATAAAGTTTGATTTCCACTCCGTACAGAAGCGTATCATTCATATTAATTCCCGGCATAATAATATTGAGAGCCTCTATAAACTCTACAATATCCGTTAGAAAGCGATGGGGTAAAACAAGACTCAAATCTCCGGGCTGAGCTTGGGCGGTAGGTTTTACCATTCCCCTCATGATGCGAGCTTCTGTTGAACGACGTCCATCTCGAAGATCTCCCAAACGTTGAACAAGAATTCCGCCGCCTGCCAACATATTTGCCAACTTGGCGATGTGAGTCGCGTAGCCTATGGGATCATTAAAAGGTTGCGTAAAATTCTTTGTTACGAGAATAGCAAAATTCGTATTTTTAGACTTTACATTCTTTAAACTGTGCCCATTTACCGTTACGAGATCATGAGCCTTATTATATTCATGAACAACAAAGCCTGATGGGTTCATACAAAAGGTACGACAACGATCGTCAAAAGTCGGGGTATTGTAAAGACATTTAATTTCATAAAAGTGATTGGTTAGATCCTGACAAATACTATCTGGTATTTCTACCCGCACCCCAATATCTACTGGCATGGAAGCGATGGGCAGGTTGTATTGATTTACAATGCCTTCAAGCCATGAACTTCCTTCACGGCCTGGAGCTAAAATAACATTATCTGCCTCGATTTCACGCCCATCCTTCAAGGCGATGCCTTCAATAACTCCGTTTCGAACTTTGACTTCCATTACTTCCGTATTCATGAGAATGTCACACTTTTCCTTTAACTCCTCATACATGTTATTAAGCACCATGCGAGAAGCATCTGTTCCTATGTGACGAATTCTAGCCGGTATGATTTTTATTCCGCGACTTGCTGCTCTTTGAATCGTATCTTTTACAATATCCCCTGTCGGTTCGTAATAATTCTTATCTGCGCCAAAACTGACAAAAGCATCATCAACATACCGAATCATATTCTCAAGCGCATCTTCGCCTATGCACTCTTCGAGATTTCCGCCAAAGCCAGTGGTCAGCGTGAGCTTTCCGTCAGAGGCAGATCCGGCCCCACCCCATCCAGAAACGATATTACACGAGTTGCAATTGACACATACAGGGGAAAGTCCCTCAAGAATAGGACATTTTCTGTCTTTTATAACTTTTCCTTTGTCAACTATAAGAACTTTCTTATCATTCTTCACTAACTCCATGGCCGCAAAGATGCCTGCAGGCCCAGATCCCACTATAATAACGTCGTATTTCACCGTTATTTCTCTCCTTCACTATCAAAATTTACTCGTTGGCCACATGGAAAGTATAGGGGTAGGTATCAATAGGTGACCCTTGAGATGATACCATAAAAAAGAGCCCTTCTCCATGAAGAGCTCTTCCGTCATAATGCAGGTGAGATTATTTATTCGAATGATCTAACGATAGCCTTCAAAAGGACCTCTCCATCGAACTTCGATAAGTCCCTCTGAATTGAACATCTCTATAGAATCCACGACTTCATAAAACGCAATAGCATTCTCTCTCTGTACTTTTCCCCTTTTCTTCGCTTTAACCACCCTCATCTCCCCCCTTCTTTTCTTATTGGCGGCATTCTCCTTGGGATAGAGACCTTGACCATAAAAAAAGCCGGAAACCGCTTAAAGCGGATCCCGGCTCTGGTGTTTGTGAGTAAGGGCAATTAAATGCCGATCACACCAGGAGGGGATCCGCTGCTAATAATAACGACTACAGGTAGAGAAATTAGAGACTGAAGAAACATACTTTTAACTAGCTGCATTTCGAACCCTCCTTCTGTGTCCAAATTATTTGAATATTTCCACACATTATATTGTCGATTATTTCGCCTGTCAACCCTTTTTGGGCATAAATATTAATACAATCCAGTCAATTTTGGCAAAACCGTAGAGATCCAGGGAAGATAGGTTAAAAGCAAAACATCAACAACCATGATCAAAATAAATGGCCATACTGCTCGTGTAATATCCTCAAGCTTGATATCGGCAATGCTGCACCCAATGAAGAGGCATACACCCAATGGCGGAGTAACCATTCCTATTGCAAGGTTTACAACTAATACGATCCCAAAATGGAGAGGATCTACACCTATCTGAGTAATGACCGGCAATAAGACAGGCACCAAAATAATAATGGCCGCAACTGTTTCCATGAACGTTCCCAAGAAAAGGAGCAAGATGTTAATGAGGGTTAAGATAACAACAGGATTTTTTGAAATCGATAAAATAACCTCTGCAACGGCCTGAGGAACTTGTTCAGCAGTAAGAATCCAGCTGAAAACAGATGAAGTGGCAATAATAAACATGATCATCGACGTTCCCATAACTGTCGTAACAAGAATATTCTTCAGTTGAGAAAGATGAAGTTCCTTATAAATGAAAAAACCGACGATGAAGCCATAAACGACAGCCACTACTGCCGCTTCTGTAGGGGTAAAGACACCACCATAGATTCCCCCCAGAATAATTACAGGCATCATGAGGGCGAGAATTGCCTGTTTAAAAGTTTGCCAAATTCGTCCTAAAGTCGGTTTTTCGTCGCCATGATACCCCTTTTTCCTGGATATTAGCCAGGCTACAAACATCAGAGAACAACCGACAAGAATGCCAGGGAGAATGCCACCCATAAAGAGAGCGCCTATAGAAACTCCGGTAAGAACTCCGTAAATTATCATAGGAATGCTTGGTGGAATCATAACGCCCAAAGTACCAGCAGTTGCTTGAACAGCTGTAGCAAAAGGCTTGTCGTATCCCCGCCGTACCATTGCCGGTATTAAAATAGTTCCAATAGCAGCAACTGTAGCTACCGCTGCTCCTGAGATCGCTCCAAAAAACATACTCGCTATAATGGCAACAAAAGCTAATCCACCAGAAAAACGACCCACAATAGAGTTGGCAAATTCAACAAGACGTCTTGAAATACCCCCAAACTCCATTAACGAGCCCGCGAGAATAAAAAAAGGCACCGCCATGAGAGGAAAAGAATCTGCCGCCGTAAACATTTTTTGAACTATTACTATAGGAGGGATCGCCCCTGAAAAAAGAATAGCGGCAACAGAAGCCAGACCAATAGCTATAGCAATAGGCACGTTTATAACAAAAAACAAAATGAGACTAGCAAAAAGAACAGTGGTCATATGGCTTCATCCCTTCTTCCTACAACAATAGATAAGGCCTGTTCGATGGAATAGATAAACATGAGGACACCACTTACAAAAATGGCTGAATAAGGAATCCCCATGGATATTTCCATCGCCGGAGATCGCTGTCCTGAAACGATAAAAAGAATTCGACGTCCATAAATAACCATGAGTGCGAAAAATACCGCCGCACAGAGAGTTGCCAGAAAAGCAACACCTTTTTTCATTTTTGGAGGCAACATATTTACAACCACTTCCACACCGATATGTGCTCCCCTTTTAACGCCAATACTGGCCCCAAGAAAGGAAATCCAGACAAGAATATATCTGGAAAGTTCTTCTGACCATGGCAGAGAAGAGTGGAGAACGAAGCGAAATATGACTTGTAAGAAAACAACAACAACCATAACAATCAATAAAAGACTGACGGCATATTCTACAATCCGGTTTAAACCGTTAAGCAATTTTTTCAAAAGAATCACACTACCCCTTCTTTCTGCCGAAGAACACCTACAAAAAGGGAGGGAGAAGGAAAAGCTCTCCCTCTCCCTATGACATACGAACGGCTCTAATTTCCTGCAAGAATCTGATCAAGAAGCTTTGCGTCTTCGCCAAGTTCCCCACGGAATTCGTCATAGACGGATTTCGTGGCCTTACGGAAGGCTTCTTTATCTGGTGTATTTATTTCCATTCCAAGTTCTTTCAGTTTTTCTACCTGTTCATTTTCCATTCTCGTAATCTGCTCGCGCTCATAAAGAGCCGATTCTTGAGCAGCTTTCATGAAAATTTCCTGATATTCTTTAGGAAGCTTATCAAATCTAAACTTACTCATTATCAACATCGAGGGAGAAAAAACATGTCCGGTAAGAGAAACATATTTCTGAACCTCGTATATTTTTTGAGTGTAAATAATAGGAATTGGGTTTTCCTGCCCATCAACTGTTCCCTGCTGGAGAGCAGTAAAGACTTCTCCCCATGCCATAGGCGTAGGATCTGCTCCGAGGGCTCTCCAAATAGCCATCTGTACTTTATTTTCCATGGTTCTGAGCTTGAGTCCTTTGGCCTCTTCTGGAGTATTTACGGGATGCTTAGAATTTGTCAGATGGCGGAACCCGTTTTCATACCATGCTAAACCTTTAATGCCTTGTTTTTCGAGAAGGCCCATAATATACTGTCCGATTTCTCCATCGAGAGTTGAATAAGCCTGAGCCTTGTCTTTAAAGAGAAATGGGAAGTCAAAAATCATAAACTTTTTCTCGAATCCACTCATAGGCCCTGTTGAAGAGACGACCAAATCGACAGTTCCTAACTGAAGCCCCTCAATAAGGTCTCTCTCTCCTGTCCCAAGCTGATTATTGGGGAAAAGATTGACCTCTACATCTCCATTTGTTTCTTTCTCGACAATCTCTTTAAACCGTACAGCTCCAAGGTTATAAGGATGCTGATCACTCACAGAGTGCCCCAGCTTAAAGGAGTACTTAGCTGCCCAAGCAGGTTGTGTTACAGTCCCCAGCATAAAAGCACAAAACAAAAGCCCTACAAAAATTATGGTGCTTTTTTTCGTCCCTCTCATCACATGTCCCCCTTTAGACTTCTTCATAAGTTTTTTCTTTTACTGAAACAAGGTTATAAAGAACTTTATTAATAGGCGTCGCGATTCCCAGACGTCTACCTTCCTGAACAACGGCCCCATTTATAACCCCAATTTCTGTTTTACGTTTGTTCGAAACATCCTGAAGCATGGAAGACCTATTTGCTGCGGTAAGTTTGGCAACTTTTCTCGTATGTTCTACTGGATCGTCTATTTCAAGGGTAATTCCCTTTGCATTTGCCACAGCAACTGCCTCTTGTACAGCACAGGCAAGGAGTTCGTCTGTTTCAGAAAAATCTACTAAACGACCATTTTTTAACCCTGTAACAGCTGTTAAAGCATTAATGCCAATATTGACAATCAACTTGCCCCAAATGAGTCCCATTACATTGGGCGATAATTTAACGTTAAAACCACCCTTTTTGAGTAAATCTCCTATCTTTTCAAGGCGCTCATCGATAAAACCAGAGAGCTCTCCGATTACTGTGTCTCCTTGACCTGCATGGCGTATTTTTCCTGGTCCAAGCAATGTGGAACCATGTCCTGTTACACCTGCAATAACTTTTTCTTCGCCAACAACAGCACTTATTTTCTCTACATTACCAAGGCCGTTTTGAAGGGTTAAAACGCTTGTATGCGCCCCAATAATACCTTTCGCACTTTCCATCGCCTGAGATGTAAGCGTGGCCTTAACAAAAACAATAAGGAGGTCGCACTCCCCCGCCTCTTCAGGAGACGTAACAGCTCGAATAGAACGAATCGTACGCTCTCCTCCAATGCCCTCAATAAAGAGGCCGTGGGTATTAATGGCATCTACATGATCTTTCCAAACATCAATAAGCGTTACGTTAAAGCCTGCTTCAGCAAGCATTCCGCCATAAAGGCATCCCATAGCTCCTGAGCCAAGAACAGCTATTTTCATATTTTTCACCTCGGTCTTACTTGCGCAGATCTTTCAAATCGTCTCTGCTCAAACCTCCAAAGGTGTGTTTATCTTCCGGGAAAGAGCCTGAACGGACTTCTTCTTTGTATTCACCAAGAGCCTTTACAATTTCGTCTCCGATTTGAGCATACTGTTTAACAAACTTGGGAAGGAATTTATCGAAGAGCCCCAACATATCGTGGAAAACCAAAACCTGACCGTCTGTATAACGTCCTGCTCCTATACCAATAATGGGAATTGATACAGCTTCTGTAATTGCACGTCCTAATTCTTCAGGAACACACTCTACAACGATGGAAAATGCTCCGGCATCTTCTAGGGCTTTTGCTTCGTCAACAATTTTCTGAGCTGCTTCCAAACTTTTCCCCTGCACCTTAAAGCCACCGAGCATAGACGCCGTTTGAGGCGTAAGGCCAATATGTCCCTGAACGGGAATTCCTGCTTCAACAATGGCAGAAACGACTTCTGGGCGCCCGCCCTCAAGCTTGATCACATCGCAACCGCCTTCTTTCATGAGACGATTTGCACTGCGAATGGCTTGAGAAATGCTTTCGTTATATGAGCCGAAAACCATATCGCCAACAATCATAGGTGTGGGAGCACCCTTTACAACGGGTTTGATGTGAGCAACCATTTCGTCTGTGGTAAGAGGCACTGTCCCATCATTGCCAAGCATTGTCATAGAAAGAGAATCACCAACAAGAATGATCTCGATACCTGACTTCTCAACTAAAACAGCCTGAGCATAATCATACGCTGTAACCATCGATATTTTTTCGCCTTTTTGCTTCATTTCTTTGAGCTTTTGAATCGTTACCTTTGCCATTGCGAGATTCCCCCTCTAGAGATATATAAAGTTTTTATACTTTTTCTTTGTCGATTCAGGATTTGTACCCAAGGGTGGTCGAAAAACGTTTGGCCACATCTATAACCAAATCCCGAATGGCAATAAGACGTTCTGTATCTGCATAAAGGAATTTCGGCACTGCAACACTCAGAGCCGCGAACACTTCCCCAGAATGACCCCATACTGGAGCTGCTACACAAAAAAGGCCTTCAACGTACTCTTCGTTATCGATGCAATATCCTTGTTGGCGTATAGTCACAAGGTGCTCGAGTAATTCATCAAAATTGGTTACGGTATTTTCAGTAAAACGTATAAATGGTTCATCTTGAAGCAAGGCTCTAACTTGATGCTCAGGCATATAAGCCAACATGATCTTGCCAAGGCCAGTACAATAAGATGGCATTCGTTTTCCTATAGAAAGGTCTACTTTTATTGTTGATTGACTTTCGATTTTATCGATATAAATTACGTATTTTCCATCCATGACAGCTAGATTTACCGCTTCGTTCGTTTTCTCTGAAAGCTCTCGCATAAAAGGCATTGCCTGTTTTCTCAGACCAAGAGATTTCACCACGTTATTTCCGATTTCAAAAAGTTTAAAGCTATTGGAATATTTATGATTCGCCTGGTTTTGATTAACGTACCCCAAGCCTTTGAGGGTAGAAACAATTCGATGAACAGTACTCCGTTCTAAACTGAGCAAGTTACTCATTTCGGAAATACCTAACTCGCCACGTTCATCAAGTATTTCAATAATCGACATTGCTCTTTCTATAGACTGCACGTACCCGGAACTTTTTTTGGAACCTGTCACGATAATCTGCCTCCTTCTTTGTAAGGGAGAAAACAGCCACCTCAGAAAGATTCCATAATACGGAATAATATTCATCATTGTGGAAACGCAACTTAATTATAAACATGCAGAATTGTATGTCAAACTAGAGAAGAAATACATTTTTGGTAGTTCCAATAATTATATTTTTCACTTTTTATGTTACATGCGAGATTACAACAAACAAGGGGGTGTCCAACGATGCGGACACCCCCTTGTTTATTCTCGAAAAAATATCCGATACCTTTTATCCCCAAAAGAGTTCTATCGTCTTGTCGTCTGGCTTTTTACCTATATAAGCACCAATAATAAACGCTATAAGCCCTATAGCAATTGTAGGAACAATCTGATGAGCTCCCATCCATTTTACTTTTGTAATAGTGAAATAGATGAAAGACCCGCATCCTGCAACAATAGATAAAATAGCACCCGTAGCATTTGCACGTTTCCAATAAAGGCCCAAAATCGTTGGCCAAAGGAAAACCGCTTCAAGACCACCAAAAGCAAAAAGGTTTATCCAGACCAATAAAGAAGGAGGTCTAAGCGCTGCTAAAAAGACCATCACACCCAATATACCTGTCACAACAAAGCTCATACGTCCTATTGCCGCTGGATTAACTTTTTCAGGTTCTTTAGAAATATAGTTTAAATAGAGATCTTTAATAATGGCTGCCGATGCAAGAATAAGCATAGAGTCCACTGTAGACATAATAGCTGCAAGTGGTCCTGCTATAAATATTCCGGCCCAGAAAGGAGAAAGAAGATGGATCGTTAAGGTTGGAACTGCAAGGTCTCCCACTTCGATATTAGGAACGACAGCTCGTCCTAACGCCCCCACCATATGCATACAGAGCATAAGAAACCCTACAATAAATGTTCCAACAATCATGGCATTGTGCATTGATCGGGCATCTTTATATCCCATACATTTTACTGTTGTTTGCGGAAGCCCTAGTATGGCAAATCCCACGAGAACCCAAAAGGAAAGAATAAAGGGTTTTGATATAAAATTATTGGGCCCAAATGGAGTTATCAGGGCAGGATCAATTTCATGAAGTTTCTGTATTACTGAGGTCATTCCTCCGCCTGCATGGACAACGCTCCAAAGTAAGGCAATTGATGCAACAACCATCATAGAACCCTGAATTGTATCGGTAAGGACAACAGCTCTAAAACCACCAACTGTCGTATATATAATAACCGTCACACCAAAGATAATCAGACCTACAAGGTAAGGATATCCTGTAATGCTCTGAAAAAGTCTCGCACCCCCAATAAACTGGGCGAGCATAGAAGCCATGAAAAAGACAAGCAATGCAATCGAAGAAAGAATAACAACGGCATCGTTGCGATATCGTGCCCTTAAAAACTCTGTAACTGTTACTGCATTAATGCGGCGAGCAATAATAGCAAATTTTTTCCCCAAAACGCCTAACGTTAAAAAAGCAGTAGGGACCTGAATCATAGCGAGAAGAATCCAGCCCAATCCCATTTTATAGGCAACCCCCGGGCCACCTACAAAGCTACTAGCGCTGGTATAGGTAGTTATAATCGCCATGGCTAAAACAAAACCGCCCATGGAGCGGCTTCCAAGAAAATACTCTTCAACAAAACTTTTTGTATCGTGAGTTTTTTTACCTATCTTTCGACTCCAGAGCGCTATAGCCATAACACCGGCAAGATAAAGGACGAGAGGTAAAATCATATAGAATCGTTGCGTCATAGTTCTTCACGACCTTCCTTGTCTGGTGATTCTTCAAGCGAAATATCTTTAAAGAATAATCTAACCACTCCCCAAACAAGAAAAGAAATTCCAATATATCCAACAATGCAACTATAAAAGAACCATGATGGCATGCCAAAAACATACGTATACGACGACGGGTCGCCACTTCCTAAACCGTAGGCTGTTCCATACCACCAAGCAAAAAAGACACCGTAAAGAGCAAGTGAAATAAGAGCTTCTTTATTCGCTTGATTGTACCGGCCTGTTTTCTTCACTCTTATTGCCTCCTTTACTTTCCCTTCATTTTAAAATGGCCGCCCCAACACCCTTTGAGATCAGATATACACACAAAACCTTTTGCACCTATAATTTCTGAAATCTGAGGAATATCAGAACGATGACAAATGACTTTAACAACATAGCGAAGTCCCGCGCGACCTTGTCCAACGAGAACAGTTGCACCGAAACCGGCTTTGCGAATTTGCTCAATAACTAATCGGGTTTCTTGGTTTCGTTCTAAAATGATTTCAAGAGTAACGAAAGCATTAAGTAATTTTTCTTCCAAAAGAGAGCCCATAAAGTTACCTGCTCCATACCCTCCTGCGTAGGCGATAAGTTGAGGGAAGGTCAGGGAGCCACCTCCACCAAGAATATAACCGAGAACAGACATGTAGATCATTACTTCAAGAAAACCGATTGTTGCCGCAAGCCGCCGTCTTCCTCTCACAAGAAAAAGGATCCTCACCGTTCCAAGACTGACATCAAGAATACGAGCGCTAAAGATAAGTGCAAGTCCGAGCAAATCCATGACGCATCATTCTCCTAATTTTATGTAAAGGGAAGGCGGACAGCTCTCTGTCCGCCTTATGCTGTCTGCCAAACTCCGTTCGTAAGAAAAATTACTTTTTCTCTATAATTTCTACCTTATATTCTTTGCGAAGACGCTCTGTTTCTTCAAGATATATTTTAGAACGTTTATCTTTAAGAATGTTAGCCTCTATCTGACCTTTCACGTCTTCAAAAGACTTTAACGAAGCAGGCTTTTTATCTTCAAGCCTGATAATGTGCCACCCAAACTGGCTCTGTACAGGAGCACTTATTTCGCCCTTTTTAAGGGCTTCTGTAGCTTTACTGAATTCAGGAACAACTTGATCACCTTGGAAATAACCTAAATCTCCCTTTTGTTGTTTTGAAGGGCAAGTTGAATACTTTTCAACGGCCTCTTCAAAAGAAAGCTTCTTTGTCTCTATCTCTTCTCGAATCTTTTTTGCTTCCTCTTCGCTTGCCACTAAAATATGGCTTGCTCTCATCTGTGCAGGGATATTAAATTCTGTCAGATGCACAGCGTAATAATCTTTTGCTTCTTTTTCCGTTACGGCAGCTTTACTCAGCATCTTCTCCACGGCAGTCTGACGCAGTAACTCCCTTTTTATATTCTCAAGGCGCTCCATAAATACAGGATCTTTTTCAAGGTTATTATCCTTGGCCCAACGAGCAAAAACTTCGAGATTGATCAACTCGTCTAATATAGCCTTACGTCCTTGCTCATTCTCGTAGTACATGCGCTGCTGAGGATCAAGAGAGTTGATTATATCGTCAACATTCTGTTCTTTTATCTCTACATCGCCTACCCGAGCCAATACGTTGTTCTTTTCATTTTTCGCTTCTTGAGCTCCCGCCATGCTTCCCCAAGCCATCATCACTATGACAGCCATTACACATAAAACTCTCATATTTTTTTTCATACATATCCCTCCAAACCATACGATGCACTGAAACGTTGCCAGTGTATCACAGGCTCTCATCGTCGTCATTCAACAAAGACGAAAGAAAACATACTACATCTTCAGCTTGCATTTCCTTTGCATCTTCACCATAGTGAACTTCCACTATTCCTTCTGCCGCTTTGCGTCCTACAACGACTTTGACAGGAATTCCGAAAAGTTCAAAATCAGCGAATTTTGCCCCCGCTCGTTCATTCCTATCATCAAAAAGGACAACAATCCCATTTTGTGCCATCTCCAGATAAAGATTGGTAGCCAGGTTCATTGCCACTTCATCTTTCACCGACGGAACAATAATATCTACATCGAATGGCGCCAAACCAAAGGGATATGTTTTCTCTCGTGCCAGAGCTGTTAGGATACTGTTAAGATCGATCCAGCCTTTCCATAATGTGCATTTCTCGGTTTGTCCCTGTTGATCCTGGTAAGGGATCCCCTCAATGTCACTCTTTTCGCTCCATACTGCTGCTACTTTGTTCCATAAAAAAGGTTGAAGCTCAAGCCCACAACGTGGACAATTCATTCCTTCACGAAGAAGAGCAACATCACCAATATGCTTTGTTTTAAAATCTCTTCCCCACGTAACTCCTGTGAGGTGATAGTTGGGTTTATTAGCTCCCGTAACAACACCGCTACATCCTTCTATACTTATATCAGCGACTAGACAAACTCTTTCAGGAAGTCCTACAGGGCCAAGATAACCTGGTTTCTGCCCCATTACCGACATGAGTTCGTTCTCTTCTGCTATTCGAACCTTCTTGACCTTTAAAAAGAGAGCCAGCTTTTCTTCACTTATATGCAGATCTCCTCGAATAAGCACTGCTACAGGTCTCCAGCCATCATCAACTTCAGCCATATAAAACATGGTCTTTACTGTTTGTTCAGCAGGAATATGCAAAAATTCGCATAGTTCTTCTATAGAACTTGCATTTGGGGTATGAATTTCTTGCCGAACCATCTCTTTCTCTGTTCGATAAGGTTTGCTTTGTTCTATTCGTGCATTTTCAGTACCCGTCCAGCCACACGATGAGCAGGCAACTCCATTTTCGACTGCAATATACTGATCTGAAGCCTTCAAAGCAACGTAACTTCCGTCAGTACCCAACGTTTCATCGCTCATAACGATGCTTGGAAGATTTAAATTTTGTAATATGTTATCTATAGTATGAACTATCTCCTGTTGCGCCTCTTTGCCAGAAGCAGTCTCTATTCCTCCTAGAAGAAGCAAACCTTGCCGAAGCTCCATAAAGTTCAGAGGCAAATCTCGATAACTTTGTACTGCACGTTGGGCAAGGGCATATAAGCCATCTTTCTTGTAAAGGAGAGAGTCAAGTTGTTGAAAATTTTCTTCCATTAACGCATGCAGAAAGGTCCAAGCAACATTTTCTCGCAATATGGAGCCAAGAGGCAGCAAGTTCCACTCTTCATTTTGAAAATCCAGGGCATACCCACTTCTAATGAGACGAATAACACCTGGATCTTGCCAACCAGCTGGTGCTTTTTTTAATGTCGGCGTAAGCAAAGAAGTCATTTTCATTGAAATATCCTCCCAAAAATGTTGTGTAATCTAAATACTTAATCCATAAAATATTGACTGTAAGCCAATATGAAAAGAGCAACCGCCCAAACAATATCAAGCATAGCACGGCCAGTCTGCCCCATACGAAATCGCCGAAAAGAGATAAAAAGCAGGGCTACACCACATAAAATTACAATTATAGGAGCAAGCGTAGTAGCAAAAAATTGCATAAGGGCTACCACCTTTCATGAAGGATTTCTGCCACAAGACGACGTGCAGTAGGAGTAATAGCTAAGCCGCCATGAGCAGTCTCTCGTAAAGATTCTGGCAGAGCACGTCCCACCTGAGCCATGGCATCAATAACTTCGTCAGCAGGAATAATAGATTTTATCCCTGCTAGAGCCATATCTGCCGCAAGAGCCGCCACCGAAACAAGAAGTCCATTTCTCTTAATACATGGAGATTCTACTAAGCCTCCCACAGGATCGCAGACAAGTCCAAGCACTGATTTAAAAGTGAGAGCAACGCTTTGTTCTATAGCTTCAGAAATACCTCCATGCATAGCAACCAAAGCGGCAGCTCCCATAGCCGCTGCGGCTCCACATTCAGCCTGACATCCACCTTCTGCTCCAGCCAACGTTGCTCTAGATGCTATAACAGACCCGATAGATCCGGCAACAATCAATCCGTCAAGAAGTGTCTTATCCTGCGTGGCAAAGATATCTTTATGGGCAAAAAGAAGCCCTGGCAAAATACCACAGCTTCCGGCAGTAGGAGCTGCAACAATACGCCCCATAGCTGCATTATATGTTGCTACCGCCAATGCAATCTCACTCGCTCGCAATATATATTGGCCTGAAAGATTCTTTTCTTTCTGAGCATACGAAGCTAATTTTCCTCGATCAGATCGAACTATTTTGCCATTCCATTCATGTTCAAGGGCATCGTGAACAGATTTTTCCATATCAACAAGACGGCTTTTCATCCTTTCACGAATGCGATCGACTGGAAGGCCTGTCTCTTGTTCCTCCTGCGACAAAACAACTTCAACAAAAGAGCTCTTTTGATTCAAGCTCTGGGCAACAAGTTCAGAAATAGACCTCATTCTATGTTACCTCCCTGGTTATAGAGAGCTAGGACTCGTTCCATTGATGGATGAGCCTTTTCTACGGCTTCTCTGACACTCTCATCGGGAGATGTCGGTAAATCCAATTCGATAACAAGAGAAGCTTTGCCACCTTTTGATTTTCTATGGAGACTTAATGTTGCAATATTAATTTTCATATCGGCAAAAAGTTTTGTAACAGCAGCTACAACCCCCTGAGTATCACGATGAAACGTTATGAGAGAGGGAAGCTCTCCAGAAACACTAACCTGAAAGCCATCTATCTGTTGTAATTCTACGGCCCCTCCTCCAATAGACGCACCTATAATCTCTAGAGTTCGACCGTCTTTACCTGTAAAGACAAATCGAGCTGAGTTTGGATGGGCTCCATCTATATTTTCAGTATCGAAACGATAGTTAAATCCTCTTTCTTTTGCAATAGACAAAGCATCCCGCAAACGAATATCATCAGGAGCCATGTCGAGGAGTCCCGCAACAAGAGCCCTATCTGTACCATGACCGTAACTTGTGTATGCAAAACTGCCCCTTAAAAAAATTTCAACACTCTCTAAAGGATCGTCTCCCCAGCAAGCCAAAGCCAACCGGCTTAAACGAGCCGCGCCTGCAGTATGGCTCGAAGAAGGCCCTATCATTACAGGGCCTATAATATCTGTAAGTGCCATAAAACATCCTCCTTTATTTCAGAACCATCTTTTTCTCCCCAGCCTGATAAATATCAGACAATTCCTTATATATGCGATCTAATTTTTCAAGTCTCGCCATTGCCAACTCAGATTCACCCATAGCTGATGCTATTTCTTTCAAGGCAAAACTTTTAAAAAAGCTGTTACTTCGACTGGGATGGGGACAATTAAAAACTTCATTAAGAATTTGAATATCATAAGGGATATGGAAGGCATCTCGTGTCTCTTCATACTCGAAAAGAAAATATATTTCTGGGAAACCAGACCAGGCGATAGAAGACAGGCACATTGAACATGGCTCGTGAGTGGAAAGAAAGAGACAATCTTCAGGATCTGGATGAGAGGGAAGTTCAAAAAATTTTTTTATTGTGTAGACTTCACCGTGCCATAATGGATTCCATCCTTCGTGGTTTGTTCCTGCTACTACGAGAGAAAGATCTGAGCGAAGTAAAATGGCCGCACCAAAAATTTTATGACCATGGCTGACTGCCAAACGAGTCTGAGGAACAATATCATCTTCAATGACATTGAGCATTCTCCAAAATATCTTTTCTTTTTCCATTATCCTCCCTCCTTTGGCAACATTATATCCTGAAGTTCTCATCCCTGGATGCAAAGAAAGGTCTTATTAAATTTAAAGAAATTAATATTTGAAGTTTGAAGTTATTTGTGTTATTTTCAAATTGATAAGAATTATTTATTTATTCTTTAGATTTTGTTTTTTGTCGATTGCGCCACACAGGCGTGTCAGGAGTGCTCTCTTACAAAACAACCCCAAAAAGAATAGTGGAGGTGAACTATATGAACGCATTAACTATAGTGTGGCTCCTTGTTGGCGTGGGTATGATCGCAGCAGTTCTAATCATCAAGAAAAAGCGGAACGACGAAGAAACAAATAACTAGTACCAAACCCTTTTGGGCGTTGGAATTTATGGGTAGTATCTTCGTTATAGCTTGTTCCTGCGCCCCATAACTATTTCTTTTATACCCCCCCACAGTAAGCCTTTTTACCGATAGTCAAAAATTCTCTTTTGGAAGATAATACGATTAAAATATCGTTTAAAAGAGGAGGAATGCCCATGAAATCTCAGAAGGTCCGTCTGATTGTTCAGATAAGCTTTCTTGCCTTTCTTACGTGGGTAGGATATCGACACCAACTTCTTGGAGGCGGCCCAGAAGGCGTGCCACCAGTTGATGCATTATGTCCCTTTGGCGGCATAGAGGGCCTTTACGCCTATTTAAAAACAGGAACGTGGCTTCGACGATTAGCACCAAGCTCTCTTATTTTGTTTATTGGTATTGTAGCCATAACAATTCTCGTAGGTCGCATCTTTTGTAGTTGGATATGTCCTTTGGGAACGTTAGGAGAACTTTCTGCCAAAGGTGCGAGAAAACTGGGTATTACTCAACGGGAACTTCCTCCTTCTATCGATAAACCTGCACGGTATTTAAAATATATTGTTCTTTTCGTTATTATCTTCTTTACATGGCGTCTTGGTACTCTTGCTTGGCGAGATTACGATCCATGGGTTGCCTGGATGCATTTAAGTGCCGGTTGGGGGGAAATGGTAGAAAAACCGTGGGCATTTATCATTCTCTTTGGCACAGTTATTATTGCCAGTTTCTGGATTGAACGGTTTTGGTGTCGTTATCTTTGTCCATTAGGAGCACTTCTCGCTATCGGACAAAAATTAAGTTTCGTCAAAGTTCGAAGAAACGACTCTACGTGTATTCATTGCCATTTGTGTCATAAGACATGTCCTGTGAATCTTGATCCAGAATCTAAGGACGTTGAAAAGAGCGCAGAATGCATTTCGTGTGGACAATGTACCGACAAATGCCCTGTAGAGCAGACTCTCTATTTTGGAATCGGAAAGAAAAAGCTCTCCTCTTTCGCAATAGGAATAACAGGATTACTTCTATTTTTTGCTATTTATGGAGGTGCCCGCATTTCTGGAATGTGGATGACATACGCACCCTCCACAGTTGAAGCACAAATCAATCCCGCCGGAGGTATCTACGGCTGGATGACACTCAAACAAGTAGCAGAGACAGTAAAACTCTCTGAAGAAAAGGTCATAGAAATAGCGGAACTCCCGGCAGAGATTCCCCGAGATGTTTCATTGAAAAACATTGAAGGAGTGAACGATGAAGAACTTCGTGCATCTCTTGAAGCATATTTCGAAAAACAAATGAAACAACCTGCTGTAGAGTCAGCTGCTCCTCCCCTAAATCCAGAAGAAATAAAGGGATCTATGACATTGGGTGATGTGGCAAAAATGTATGATCTTGAAGCTGAAAGCATTTTAAAAGAAGTAGGCTGGCCTCTTGATGCTTCCCCAGATAAACCGCTCAAGGAATTAGCAGCCGAATATCAGATGGAGGTAAGTGTTATTAGGGAAGCCGTAAAAAAACTTTTGCAGGAATAGGCATATATAAACAATAGAGAACAAATACAAGGGAGCTTCTCTGTTTAAAGAGCGGCTCCCTCTTCTTTTTCAAGAAAAGATTCTATTCTAAAGCGAGGCAATGCCTCCGGAACATTGTTTTGCATCCACACAAGAAGCTGCTCCCGAACTTCACATCGCAACTCCCACGCATCTGAAGAATTTGAAGCGCTCATCAGTGCACGAAGCTGCATTGTCTTTTCTGTGCAATCGACAACTTGTAAAACGTTTACACGATGATCCCACCATTCGGACTGTTCAAGAATGTCAGTTAAAACTTTTCGCATCTGGTCAATGCTTAAAGTGTAATCTGCATAGATATACACGTAGGCAAGAAGATCGGCTGATGTGCGTGTCCAATTCTGAAATGGCTTTTCGAGAAAATACGTTGTGGGAAGAATAAGACGTCGCGAATCCCATATTTTAAGCACAACATATGTAAATGTAATTTCTTCAACGCGTCCCCATTCCCCCTCAACAATTAAGACGTCATCCATGCGAATAGGTTGTGATATGGCAAGATGTATTCCCGCAAAAAGAGTTCCCACCGTTTTTTGGGCAGCTAAACCGATAATCACTCCTGCTATTCCAACAGATGCAAGAAGAGCTGATCCAATTCGTCTAAAGTTTTCAAAACCCATCAGGACAAAACAAAAAGCAACAATAAAAACAAGGATGATTAAGAGACGTTTAAAGACAAGAAATTGCGTCTGAATTTTACGGGCTCTTAGATTATCAGAAGAATCAAGGTTAAAATGCTTCGTGAATACTTTCTCCAAAAGATAAACACCACGGATTAAAAACCAGCCGCATGTTGCAACGAAAGCTATTCTGAAAGCGCTCATTACAAATTGGAACAACGATTTGGGAACATTTACTCCAACGATCGGGAAAAAAACAAGAACAAGAAGAATCAACGTCATGAAAAAAGAAGGTTTAAGAAAGAATCGAATCAGATCTTCACGCCACTCTGCGGAATCTTGATCATAACGATCCATTACAAAATCCTCCTTCCATAAAAAAAGCCCAGCTCCATAAGGAACCAGGCTTTTGAAATTTATCGAAGATGTTCTTTTATCGCCTCTCCGAGAAGTTGAATACCTCGTATAATTCTCTCGGGTGGCATATTGGAATAATTCAGGCGTAACGTATTTTCGTGTCCCCCGTTAGGGAAGAAAGCACCGCCTGGCACAAAGGCAACTTTTTTCTCGAGACATGTCATAAGTAAATCTCTGGCACTAAGCGTCTCTGGCAAAATGGCCCAAGTGAAAAGTCCCCCTTCGGGAATTGTAAATGAAACGGAAGAAGGGAATTCCACCTTCATTGTTTCTATCATAACGTTACATCGTTTTTTATACACATCAATAAGACGAGCTACATGAGCATCAAGATCATACATATCTATATAGGCGTTAATTTCATACTGGCTCAATGTTGGGGAATGAAGATCTGCTGCCTGTTTAAGATACGCAAATTTTTCATAGATATCCCCATCAGCGCAAAGCCATGCAATTCTCATCCCGGGGCAAAAAATCTTTGAAAATGTTCCAAGCAAAACAACTTTGCCCTCTTTATCAAAAGACTTGAGAGATGGAGGGACCTCTCCCTTGAATCGAAGTTCTCCATAAGGGTTATCTTCAATAACAACAATATCATAACGGCTTATAACATCCATGAAAGCCTTTCTTCCCTCAACGGTCCATGTTTTGCCTGTTGGATTCTGAAAATCAGGAATAACATAGATTGCCTTCGCTCTTTTTTCTCTCGTCAAAGCTTCTTCAAGGGCTTCAGGAACCATGCCATAATCATCTGTTTCGACTTCGACATAACGTGGATTATATCCGTTAAAAGCACTGAGAGCACCGAGATATGTGGGACTCTCACACAACACAACATCTCCATCATCAATAAGCATTTTACCTAAAAGATCAAGAGATTGTTGTGACCCGGTGGTAATCATAATATTGCCACTCTCCAAACGAGTCTGATATTTCCGGTTCATCCGGCTCGCAATCTTTTCCCGCAGAGGGGCGTATCCTTCTGTTGTCGAGTACTGCAAGGCTTTTGTTCCATCCTTCTCGAGAACCTGGGCAACAACCTCTTTCAACTCTTCTATCGGAAATAGTTCAGGAGCCGGAAGGCCACCAGCAAAAGAAATAATTTCAGGATCAGCCGTCACTTTAAGAATGGCAGCAATATCCGATGCCTGGAAATTTTTCATTCGCTCTGCAAAGACACATTTGTTCATAGTAGAGCCCTCCTGTCGTTTAAGAATTTTAGGGCGGATTATACCAAGAAAGAGGGCTTAATGGAAATAGAAATTTCTATTTCCTATATATTTTTGAATTTTTCTTCTTATTCTTCTCTCAGATGAAGAATTTTATCTGTGGCCTTTAGCCCAGAACCGGAGAGGAAAGCCACCGTTTTTTCTCCCCGTGAAAGTTTTTCTTGTTGTTGTAATCTCCACAAAGCTGCCCCAACAACAGCACTTGTGGGTTCTACATAAAAACCCGCACGAGCCAAAGCATAAAAAGCTTTCTCTATTTCATTATCGTCTACAGCCATAATAATCCCCTCTGTTTTTTTTATGGCATCAAGAACTTCTCGGCCACGAACAGGTTGTGACGAACTTATGCCTTCAGCAATAGTTTCTTCCTTATATATAGAGACAGGCTCGTTTTTACCCTGAATAAACGCTTCATAAAGAGGCGCACATTTTTTTGCCTGAACGGCAATAATCTGGGGTAGCCTCTCAATTCTTCCCGCTTCATAAAGATGCTGAAAAGCCAGATAGCACCCTATAACCAAGCTCCCTTGCCCTGCCGGAACAATAATCTTGTCGGGAATCTCATAGCCAAGTTGTTCCCACACTTCAAAGGCATACGTTTTTACTCCGTGAACAAAATAGGGGCTCCAATTATGGCTGGCATAATAGATATCATTTGCCGCCTGCTCTGCTGCCTTTGTCGTATCTTCTCGGCTTCCTGGAACACGAACAAGTTCTGCACCATAACTTTCGATTTGTACGCACTTCCCTGCTGACGTATAGCCAGGGACAAAAATCTGGCAGTGAATACCTGCCCTGGCCGCATAAGCTGCCATAGCCGCTCCAGCATTCCCTGAAGAGTCTTCTATAATGGAAGATATGCCAAGCTCCTTAAGTTTGGTCATTTCATAGGCTATTCCCCTGTCTTTATATGAGCCTGAAGGGCAAACATAATCCAGCTTAAAAAAGATGGGAAAGCCCTCCCACTCTGAAAGGACAAGAGGAGTCATCCCTTCTCCAAAAGTAACAGGGCTTGTGTTCTTATTGAGGGGAAGAGCCTCTTCATAACGCCATAAAGAATGGGAACGAGAAGCAAGAAGTTCCGGAGAAGGGAAGGATGTCTGATCCACCTCTAAAAGGAGAGGCCCACCACATGAACATTTCCAAGGTTTTTCTTCCTCACTATAACGTTTTTGGCACCATTGACATTGAAGCATATGCTATCACTCCCTATACGCGAACACAGTCTTCCAAAGAATCTATGTTTACATCCTCAGATGTAAGCTTATGAGCCTCAAAAGCAGCCGTATATTTCAATCCACTCCCCGTCAAAATACAAGCCACCTGTTGGTTGGATGTAACAATTCCACGTTCTATCAAAATAGGTATTGCCGCTAAAGAGACAGCAGAAGCGGGCTGTACGAAGAGTCCCGTTCCAGCCAATTCCCGCTGGGCTTGAAGAATCTCCTTCTCAGGAACTGCCACAGCGACACCTTTTTGTCTGGATAAAACTCGCAAAACCTGATTTCCACTGGGTGGAAAAGGATTTTCAATAGCGTGGGCAATTGTATGGGGACTGGGAAACCTCTCTATGCTGTTAGCGTTTTTTTTATACGCTTCAACAATAGGGGCGCATCCTTCCGCCTGCGCCGCAACAATAAGAGGCATGTGGGGAATAAGACCTGACTTGTAAAATTCTCTAAAACCCTTTTCGATACCCCGTATATTTCCTCCCGCGCTTGTAGGGACAATAACCACATCGGGTACATTAAATTTTGTTTGTTCACAGATCTCAAAGGCTATAGTTTTAGATCCTTCCACTCTGAAAGGGACATCTGAATTCATAAAATAAATGCCGTATTTTTCTCCCAAGCGAAGGCTCTCTTCGTAAAGTAGGCTATAATCACCATAAACCTTAACGACTCGTGCATTATATATAGCTATAGGGTTGAGTTTCTCAATAGGAAGATCTTCTTTCACTAAAATGGTTGTTTCGAGATTCGCTCTTGCACCAAATGCAGCTACTGAGGCAGCCATATTTCCCGTAGATACTGTTCCAATACGATGGAATCCTAATTCCACAGCATGTCTTAGTGCCGATGCAGTTCCGCGGTCTTTAAAAGACCATGTTGGGTTAACTGTTTCGTTCTTTAAAAAGACGTTATGCACTCCTAATTTTTTGGATAAAGATGGTGATGAAAGAAGAGGTGTCATTCCTTCTCCTAAAGAAAAAGTATCACTGCAAGATTTGAATGGGAAAAAATTCTTGTACCGCTTAAAAATATCCGACGTTTCTTCAGCACAAATTTCTGTTGAAAAAAACTCTTCAACTTCAAGAGGTTCATGACACTTAGGGCATCTGGAAATATTTTTTCGAATGGGGAAAGATGTTCCACAAGCTGTGCATATAAATTTTTTTTCAGACATGGAGACGATAAACCTCCTTTATATCTTTTTAAAAATTATAACGTAATGAGAATCTTTATTTTTCTCTTTTCCTCCTTTTTTATATCTTGCATCTCCAATTTTTTCTGTCATACTATGCCTGCTTGTAATCAAAATACTAAGACTCAAAACCAAATCGGGGAGAGTGAAATCACACAAAAAAATAGTAAGGGGGTTGAGACAGGTTGACACGTGCGGCTGAACCTTTGATTCACGTTGAAAATCTGTGCAAGAGCTTTGAGGATGGAGAAGTTTTAAATGGAATCTCCATAGATATTAAAGAGGGAGATCTGGTCTCTATCATAGGACCGTCTGGATGTGGAAAATCAACGTTCTTACGGTGTCTCAACTGTCTCGAGTACATCGACTCAGGAACCATTACCATAGCCGGCGTTACAGTAAGCCGCACAGGTAAGGAAAAAAATCTGAACAAGAAGTTTCTAGAAGCATGCCATCTCATGAGACAAGAAGTGGGAATGGTGTTTCAAAGTTTTAATCTTTTTCCTCACAAAACCGTTCTTGAAAATGTCATGCTGGCACCTATGGTTGTCAAAAAAGCCAGTGAAGAAGAAGCACGTGAAACAGCCTTAAGACTACTTGAAAAAGTAGGTCTATCTGAACACATTCACAAATATCCAGCCACTTTATCTGGCGGGCAAACACAACGTGGAGCTATTGCCCGTGCCCTTGCAATGAATCCCAAAGTCATGCTATATGATGAACCGACATCAGCTCTTGATCCTGAACTTGTAGGAGAGGTTCTTCAGGTTATGAAAGATCTTGATGCTGAAGGTATGACTCAAATTATCGTTACTCATCACATGCGTTTCGCTCGAAATGCCTCTGATTACATTGTTTTTATGGATGGTGGAGAGATTGTCGAGTTGGCTGATGGCGATATTTTATTCGAATCGCCTCAAAATAAAAGAACGAAAGATTTTCTTCGACACCTTACAGAGGATGTAGCATAAATGAAGCATATTACGCGTGTTTTCTTTTCTCTTTTTCTTTTAGTTGTGATATTGGCATCTCCTTTAAAGGCTTCTGAAAAGCCTTTATTACGCTGGGGAGGAGACACTGAGGGCGGCGTTCCTTACATGTTCTACGATCCATTTAATATGGATCGCCTTATTGGATATGAAGTAGAAATTATGGATGCCATTGCCGATTATCTGGGGATGAAAGCTGAATTTGTTCAAAACGGCTGGGATAATCTCATCCCCGGGCTAGAAAGGCATCTATATGATGTAACCATAGATGGTCTTGAAATTACACCGGAACATAAAGAAGTCGTAAACTTTTCTATTCCGTATTACTCTACGTTCCTGCAGCTTGCTGTTCGAAAGGGAACAAAAAACATAGAAACTCTGGAAGACTGCAAAGGTAAAGTTGTAGGAACACTGAAACAATCATATGCCTATTTCACTCTCGTTGAAGCTGGCATTCAAGACATTCGAACATACGAAGACGAGATCAATGCTTTTAATGACCTCGAAAACGGACGATTGGACGCCACACTTTTTGACGATCCTATCGCCGTATACTATGCCGGTTTTAATCCGGAGATTGTCTTTGTCGGATCTCCTGTCGGTCGCATGGACTACGGCATTGCCGTTCGCAAAGAAGATAAGGAACTACTCTCTAAAATCAATGAAGCTATTGTCTACCTTCGAGATAGCGGAAAATTAAGAGAGATTTATGACCGCTGGAATCTCTGGAGTCCGATGATGGCTGAAATGTTTCAAGATTTTTCGCCACGAAATGTTGAAGCCTCTATGTTTAATTACTGGGCAGAGCATCAAAAACCGGAAATTACATGGGAAAAGCGTATAAACAGATATACGAGTTTTCTCCCCATTCTAGGAAAAGCAGCGCTGGTTACTATTAAGGTTTCTATTGCAGCTATGGTTTTGGCTATTTTACTTGGGCTGATCTTAGCCATGACTAAGATTTTTGGCCCTACGTTCTTTTCTCGTATTGCCATTGCCTATATAGAAGCCATTCGAGGAACACCTGTTTTAATACAGCTCTTTTTCATTTTCTACGGACTTCCTAATATTGGGATTAAGTTAAGTCCATTTGTTGCAGGCGTTCTCGGCCTTGGTCTTAACTATGCAGCCTATGAAGCTGAAAACTACCGGGCAGGGTTACTTTCTGTTCCCCGTCAACAAATGGAAGGAGCACTTGCCCTCGGGATGACACGTTGGCAAGCATTAAAACATGTTGTTTTACCACAGGCAGTAAGGGTTGCCCTGCCTCCAGTAACCAACGACTTTATTTCTCTTTTAAAAGATTCTTCCTTGGTTTCGGTTATTACCATGGTTGATCTCACAAAAGCCTACGGCCAGCTTGCTACAACTTATTATGACTATTTCGGAACGGGAATTATTGTCGCTGTTATATACTTTTTACTCGGCTTGCCCTTTGTTCGGCTCGCCCGGTGGACAGAGAAGAAAATGGCTGTTGCTGTAAAGGGTGGAAAAACACAGAAAAATTCCAACTCCTTTGTTGGGAAAAAACCAGGAAGCTACTAAAATAAAAGATAAAAAGAAGGGGCTGCTTTTTTGCAGCCCCTTTGAAGTGTCTATCTTATATTAATTCGCCCTTTGCAACAAAAATAACGCTTCCTCCAACGTGAACATCAACTACTCCTCCATCATGATCTCTAGCTGAAAGGAAGAGAAGAGAAGGTCTATTAATAGCGTATCCCTGTTCAACACGTATATTTTCTATGGAAGGCGTTCCTAAAACTTTATGACGAACAAGATAGGCAGCTAGGCATCCCCCCGAACTTCCAGTTGCAGGATCTTCTTCCACTCCAAAGCAAGAGGTTAAAACCCGAACGTGAAGATGATTTTGACTATGAATAGGTTGTTTACAATAGATAGAAAGAGCAACTTTCCCCACTCTCTCTATAAAATCTTCATATGCATCACGATTTATACGAATACGAAGAAGAGTTTCTCTACGTTTTATAGGAATAATTACTGTAGGCAAACCTGTAGATACCCATTGAATAGGAGTCTGCGTATCAAAATCTTTCGCATTAAGACCTAATACTTTTGCCAAATCTTCAACAGGGTAAACTGGACCAAACTCCGGTTGATTCTGTTTCATAATATACAGTTGATCCTCGCGCATTACAGGAATAAGCCCAACCTGGAGATTCAAAACAATAGAATCGGGGTTACCCGGTGCAATATCACGAGCAATAACAGCTGCCGTTCCCAATGTGGGGTGCCCTGCAAAAGGCACCTCTCCCCCCGGAGTAAAGATACGAACAGCATATCCACCATTAACTGGTGAATCGTTCATAATAAACGTCGTCTCTGAATAATTCATCTCTCGAGTAATACTCTGCATATCTTCTGTGGAAAAATCTTTTGCGTCACGCACAACGGCAAGCTGATTCCCTGAATACTTTTTTTCAGCAAAAACATCTACAATATAAAACTCATGCTTTTTCATTATTTCCCCTCCCCTCATTTTGTTTTTTCTCTAAAAATGCTTATACAAGCAAATCTATGGGCCACGGGAAATTATTGTAGGTTTGAAGCAAGCTCACTTGGGAAATTGTCAGGAAGTAAAAAGTGCTATTTATATATGTATTATACCTTTATTTAACTTGACAAACTAAGCACAAAGAGTAACACTATAAACACAATTCGTAACACGATAATTTTTGAGGGGGTTTTTAGCAGTGAGAAACTGGAAAAAACAAATTATTGTTCCTCTTGTTATGGTTTGCTCTTTATTTATTTTCGCTTCTCCATTATGGGCTCATTTTCAAGTTATTTTACCTAGCCAAAATATCGTATCGCAAGATGGAGAAAAAAAGGTGGAGCTCAATCTCCTCTTTACACATCCATTTGAACAACAGCTTATGAATATGGAAAAGCCCGTTCAATTTGGAGTTATGGCTCGCTCAGAAAAGACAGATCTTATGAAAACTCTTACTGAAGAAACATCAAAAGACGGTTTAAAAAGCTGGAAAGCTTCTTATGCAATAAAACGCCCAGGAGACCATATCTTTTACGTAGAACCTTCTCCGTACTGGGAACCAGCAGAAGATAAATATATTATTCATTACACAAAAACTGTTGTTAATGCTTTCGGAATGGAAGAAGGTTGGGATGAACCAGTAGGTCTTCGTGCAGAAATTATTCCTCTCACCCGCCCTTATGGCCTATGGGCTGGCAATGTTTTTCAGGGAAAAGTTGTGGTTGATGGAAAGCCTGTTTCTGGTGCAGATGTAGAAGTCGAGTTTTATAATGGGGAAAATGCTGTCAAAGCTCCTGCGGATCCTTTTATTACCCAGGTAGTACGCACAGATGATCAAGGTATTTTCACGTACGTAATGCCATGGGAAGGATGGTGGGGTTTTGCAGCTCTTACAGATGCTCCTGAAACGATGAAAACCCCTGATGGCAAAAATGATGCCGCTATAGAATTAGGGGCAGTTTTGTGGGTAAAGACGGTGAATAAAAACTAATGCATATTGCAGAAGGTGTACTTTCTCTTCCTGTTCTTCTTATTGGAGCTTCAGGAGCTGCTGCAGGTGTTGCAGTTGGTTTAAAAAAAATAAACATAGAGACGATTCCTCGTGCAGGAATCGTCTCTGCTGCTTTGTTCGTTTCATCTCTCATACACGTTAATATTGGTCCAACAAGTGCTCACTTAATTCTGAATGGCATCGGAGGTCTTTTACTAGGATTAGGTCTTTTCCCCTCATATCTTGTTGCCCTCTTTCTTCAGGCTCTTCTTTTCCAGTTCGGGGGTCTTGTGGTGCTTGGGGTTAATACATGTACTATGGCTTTATCTGGCATATTGGGAGGGCTATTAGGACGGTACCTTCTACGTCTTGGGAAACCTGTCTGGCTTGCCGGAGCTTTAGCTGGCGCCACTGGCGTAGCTGGTGCTGGCATCTTTACCGCTCTTGCTCTTGCGGGAAGTGGCGAAGCCTTTTTCATGACTGCCAAACTTATTCTTCTTGCCCATATTCCCGTTATAGGAATAGAATCACTTGTCGGGGCTTTTATCATGACATATATCTCTCGTGTTATGCCGTCTCTTTTGGAGGAATGGAAAAAATGAAAATAAGAACATTACTTGTTAAATTTTTGAGTATAACAATGATTCTTTTCATATGGGCTGGTGTAGCATCTGCTCATAAATTAAGTGTCTTTGCTTATATCGAAAACAATACTCTCGTCGGGGAAGCCTATTTCAATGATGGAGCGCCGGTTCGTCATTCTGCAATACACGTTAGTGACACCGAAAATAATCTAATTGCCGAAGGAACTACTGACGAAAAGGGCCAATTTTCTATCCCCATTGATATAACAGACCTACAGTCTCTCTTGGTTTCAGTAAATGGCGGTATGGGGCATATGGGGCAAACTGTAGTAACCATAGACACAGCAGAACCAGATAAAGCTACAGAAAAAGCAGAAAAAGAAACTAATTCAAATGCAACAGAAAGTTCAAATTCAACAATCTCTCTCTCAGAAGAAAATATTTCTGCTCTTATGCAGGAAATCGTTCAAAAAGAAATGGCCCCTCTTCGAAACGAACTTTTTTTGCTTCGTAAGGAGATTTCAAAACCTAAATTGAGTGAAATTATTGGCGGGATAGGGTATATTGTAGGTCTTGTTGGAGTAGCCCTCTGGGTTGGAGGACGTAAAAAGTATGGGCAACAGTAATTTTCCTTCTTTAAACTATCAAATTGATATTCCTGAAGGCTTTTTAAATCGAATTCCTGCTTCGATTAAAGTTGTGCTTGTCTTCATATTCGCTTTATGTGTCGCTTTTCTGCAATCTGTTGCAGCACAACTCTTTTTGCTTGTTTATGCTATTATGCTCGTTGCTATTGCTCGTATTCCCATCAAGGTACTTAGTTCTCGTCTTCTTGCTCTTAATGGTTTTATTCTTATGATGTGGTTAACGCTTCCTTTCTCTTCTGAAAGTGGAACCCACCTTGCGTTGCTTATTACAATTAGAGCTCATGCAGCAACCTTGGCATTTATAGCTCTTTTGCGGACAACATCCATGCCAGACCTTCTACAGGCACTTCACCTTCTTCACGTTCCCCAAAAGCTTATTCTTTTGCTTCACTTCACATATAGATATGCTCACGTTTTGTCAGAAGAACTACAAAAAATTCATAAAAGCATGGTATTAAGAGGATTCCATCCTTCTTTATCCTTTACAACATTCAGCGCTTACGGTAACCTTGTCGGCATGTTGCTTATACGAAGTATCATTCGTTCAGAGCGAGTTTCTAAAGCTATGGTATTACGTGGATTTAATGGATCTTTCCCGTTTTTCCCCTCTCATGTAATACCTTCGTCTCCTGATACTCTTCGCATGGCAGCTCTCTATGTTCTGTTGGCGGGGTGTTTTATTGTATGATGCCACTATTGCGCTTAGAAAATATTGCTTTTGCCTATCCCAGAAGTTTGCCTTTATTTACAAATCTCTCTTTTGAAATATTTGAAAAAGAAAAAATCTATATTCGAGGAAAAAATGGAGCAGGGAAAACCACTCTCTTTTCTCTGATTATGGGATTGCTCCGCCCACAGCGAGGAGACATCCTTCTTAAGGGAAACGTGATTAAAACTTCAAAGGATCTTCGGTATTTACGCCAGAGAATAGGCTTCCTTTTTCAAGATCCCGATGATCAGCTTTTTTGCCCAACACTGCTTGATGACGTGCTCTTTGGCCCTCTCAATGCAGGCATCAATAAAGAAGAGGCCCATAAACAAGCTATAGATGTTTTGGAAACCCTTAACATATCCAATCTTGCCCATACGCCTCCATATGCCCTGTCTGGGGGGCAAAAGAGACTAGGAGCCTTAGCAGCCGTTCTTGCAATGAAACCAGACCTATTGCTGCTTGACGAACCTTCAAGTGGTCTTGATGAAGATGCTTGGCACAATCTCGTAAATGTTCTAAATCAGCTTGATATGGCTCTTATTATCGCCTCGCATGACATCCCCTTTCTGGAACATGTAACTCACCAGGGATACGAACTCTCATCTGGAACGCTCACATTTTCACAATAAGGTATTGACATATATCCCTCCCTATGTGGTAATATTGCCACATAGGGAGGGATTGGTTTGGATGCAAAGCTACAACAAGAAAAGGCCGCCATTTTTAAAGCGTTAGGACATCCCGTACGCCTTTCCATTGTGGAAGCCCTAGCCAAGAAAGAAATGTGTGCCTGCGAAATCGCTGATCTTTTCCACTTTGATAGAACAACCATCAGCAAGCACCTCGCCCTTCTTCGGGATCTTGATATTATAGATGACCGTAAAGAGGGTTTGCATATTTATTACTCTTTGAAAATGCGTTGTCTCTTCTCTATGTTGCAATGTGTTGAACATACTATTCAGGGACATCCGATTCATAAAGAGCATTATGCTTCGTGCTTGTGCATGATGGGAAAGGAGACAAAAAATGAAGATACAGATACTGGGAACAGGCTGCCCTAAGTGTAAAAAACTTGCGGAAATGACTGAAAAAGCAGCACATGATTTGAACATTGATTATGAGCTTGAAAAGGTAACAGATATTAAGGATATTATGTCTTTCGGGGTCATTGGTACTCCGGGACTCGTAGTAGACGGGAAAGTGCTTCTTGCAGGTCGAGTGCCAACAGAAAATGCTCTAAAAGACCTCCTCCGCAACGAAATAAAGTAAGAAACTACCCCGATTTTTCAATCGGGGTTTATTTAAGAGGCTTATGTGAAGTATTCGCCACTTACTAACGAAAGGACGCAAACAGTATGAGTGATCGAAAAAAATTTCTATGGATTGTTTCAGCATTTTTGTTATTTTATTTTCTACCGGCAGACGCCCCTCGCATTCACGGAGCAGCGATAGAAGCTCTGGCCATGCTCCATGAGTATGCCAGAGAACACGTTCTACTATGTCTTGTACCGGCCTTTTTTATTGCCGGAGCTATTTCTGTTTTTGTCAGTCAACAATCTGTCATGAAATATTTAGGCAGTCAGGCAAAAAAGATTGTTTCGTACTCTGTTGCAGCCGTTTCAGGAACAATTCTTGCTGTCTGTTCATGTACTGTTCTTCCGCTCTTCGCCGGAATCTACGCTCGGGGAGCTGGAATTGGGCCTGCCTCAGCTTTCCTCTATTCAGGACCAGCCATAAATGTTTTGGCAATTATCCTGACAGCAAGGGTTCTCGGTTTTGAAATGGGTTTGGCACGTGCCATTGGAGCCATTGTCTTCAGCATTCTTATAGGGCTCGCCATGGCTTTTATTTTTAGAAAAGAGGAAGAGAAACGTCAGGAAGGTTTCGCATCCGTACCCATAGAAGAGCCAACACGACCTCTGTGGCAAACTGTATGGACTATGGCCAGTATGGTTATTTTTCTTGTCTTTGCCAACTGGGCTGCTCCTAAACTGGAATCTGGAACGTGGGCAGCAATATATAACGTAAAGTGGGTTTTAGCCGGTCTCGCTCTGCTTTCCACTATCTGGGCCACCGTGAAATGGTTCTCCAGAGATGAACAAAGTGAATGGCTTGGCGCAACATGGGGATATGGCCTTCAGGTTTTACCACTACTTTTCTCAGGAGTGCTGCTCGCTGGTTTCCTGTTGGGACGCCCGGGGCATGAAGCTCTTATTCCGAGTCAATATGTTGCAGCTCTCGTCGGAGGGAATTCCATCTTCTCAAACTTCTTTGCCTCAATCGCCGGAGCTTTCATGTATTTTGCCACACTAACTGAAGTTCCTATTCTTCAGGGGCTTATGGGGGCAGGAATGGGGAAAGGTCCCGCTTTAGCCCTTCTTTTAGCTGGACCCGCTCTTTCTCTCCCTAATATGTTAGTTATTCGAAGCATCATGGGGACTAAAAAAACAATTGCCTATGTCTCTCTTGTCGTTATTCTATCCACTTTAGCAGGAATTATTTACGGAACCTTTTTTTAACGGCTCTGTTTAGCATTTATACATTTGCGCAGGGCTTCGAGAGCAAGCGAAAAGGATGTGAATATATATGCAACACTACAAGCTTAAAGAACTTAACTGCCATGGCTGCGCTTCTCTTATCGAGGCTGAAATATCGAATATTCCTGGCGTTACAGGTGCTCTCTTTGATTTTGATACCAAAATACTGAGAGTTGAAACTGCCAGTAATAATCTCGAAGACCAAGTCAAAGCTATCGTTAATCGTATTGAACCCGGAGTCACCGTGGAATCTCTTGATGAAGAACCTTTTCTTCAGACAAAAAGTTTAACTTCAACATGGAGAGTTCTCTATGAGCGATTTCAAGAAGAAGGAAAAAGCTTAGTTGCAGGAGCGTTACTTTTCGCCATTGGTCTCATTTTCAGAAAACAACTTTCATCAACGCCATACGCTATAGGAGAATATGGCGTTTTCCTCCTTGCCTATTTTCTGAGCGGCCAAGAAGTACTCTGGAACACTCTCAAAAATTTAAAAGCTCGAAAAGGTATGGACGAATTCTTCCTGATGTCTATCGCCACAATTGCTGCCATTCTTATTGGGGAACTTCCAGAGGCTGTAGCAGTTATGCTTTTTTATAGAACAGGAGAACTCTTTCAAGAGATTTCTGCCTCTCGTTCTAGAAGTTCTATCAAGTCTCTTCTGGCTGCCCGCCCTCAACACGCGCAAGTCCTCAGAGATGGGGAGGAAATAGAGCTAAAACCAGAAGATGTCCGCATAGACGATCTTATTATCGTCAGGCCAGGAGAAAAGATACCTCTTGATGGAATGATCGAATCGGGGTTTTCTCAAATCGATCAATCGCCTCTTACCGGAGAACCTGTTCCTATACAAGCCGAACCAGGCAAAAACGTCTATGGAGGAAGCATCAATTTACGCGGTGTTCTTACGATTCGAGTTACATCTCTCTTTGAGGAAACAGCCATAGCTAAAATACTCGAAATGGTAGAATTTGCCGTTGCCCGAAAGTCTCCGACAGAGCGTTTTATTACGACCTTTGCGAAGTATTACACACCAGCGGTTGTTATAGGAGCCGCAGCTGTTGCTATCATTCCACCCCTCGTAGGAAATGGCACATTCGCAAGCTGGCTATACAGAGCCCTTGTACTTCTCGTTATTTCGTGTCCCTGCGCTCTGGTAATCAGTATTCCACTCGGTTATTTTGGAGGAATCGGAGCGGGGTCACGCCAGGGGATTCTTATCAAAGGCGGTAACGTTCTCGATGCTCTTACTTCGGTAAAAACCGTTGCTTTCGATAAAACGGGAACCCTGACACAAGGAGTTTTTTCCGTAACCCAAATTGTTCCTCAAGAGGGCATTGAAGCAAAAGAACTTCTTACACTTGCTGCATCTTTAGAGCAAGGATCAAATCACCCTATAGCCCGTTCTATAACAGATGCTGTTAAAGAAAACAATCTTATCACTCCAGAATCTCTTGAAGAATTTGCCGGCAAGGGGTTACACGGTGTTATAGAAGGAGAAATTATAAACGTAGGAAATTCAAAGCTACTTGATGAAGAGGGCTTCAAAAACATTACAACACCTGAGCAGGGAACGATTGTTCATGTAACTCGCGGTAATCATTATCTCGGCTATATTGTTGTTTCAGACGTTATTCGTTCTGACGCTTATCAAACATTACAAGCTTTAAAAAAAGCTGGCGTAGAAAAAACCGTTATGTTAACAGGCGATTCAGAAAGCGGAGCAAAATGGGTGGCAAATAAAGTAGGAGTCGACACCTATGCAGCGAACTTGTTGCCTCAAGACAAAGTTACTGAACTCAACAAGTTGAAATCGGAGTTGCCCATCAAAAATACAACAATCTTTGTCGGAGACGGCCTTAATGATGCTCCTGCGCTGGCAGCATCCGACATCGGCATAGCCATGGGGGGGTTGGGATCTGAAGCTGCCATAGAAACAGCCGACGTGGTCATTTTAGACGATGCTCCTTCTAAAGTGGCAGACGCTCTTCTTCTCGCACGGAGAACTCGGCATATAGTGTGGCAAAACATTGTTCTTGCCCTTGCTACGAAAGGATTTTTCATAGCCCTCGGAATAGCAGGCATAGCAGGGATGTGGGAAGCCGTATTTGCTGATGTAGGAGTTGCCCTTCTGGCTGTGTTGAATTCGACGCGGACAATGAACTTCACCTCGGCGAATACGAGATGAGATAAAGAAGAAAATTTTTGAATTTATAGAGGAGAGGAGACAGATGATGGACTGGGAAAAAGCACCTCGTGATACTGTCGTTTGTTACTGCAAAAATATCAATAAACAACAAATATTGCGTGCCGTAACAGATGGAGCAAAAACCTTGAAAGATATTCAGAATATAACCGGAGCCTGTACTGGAAATCAATGCGAGACATTGAATCCTTCTGGGAAATGTTGTTCAAGTGATATTAACGAACTTCTGCGTATCTATGTACCTGTTTTTGAACGACTTTCAAGTGGCAACTGTGGTTGAAAAAAATAGCGATTATGTCTCGTGGAGACAACAAAGATAAAATCGCATACTAAAGTAAGAGGGGAACAATATCGTTTCCCTCTTACTTTTTGACGGCTTCAATACATCGCGTCAAAGCACGATCATATATCTCTTTATCAGGACAATAGAGACGGAGAACCGTTTTATTTTTTTTCTTTAAGCCAATAACACGCCACTTTTCAAAGGGTTCTATTGTGTCAACACGATTCCAATATACTCTTTTCTCGGCTCTTTTCGTTACATCCAGGTCAGAAACAGGAAATGGACGAGTGGCAAAAAGAGGGGCATGAGAAACGGCACGTCCACGTACAGTTACATACAAAACGCCCTCTCTGTCGAGATAAAAGCGCCCATAGAAACGATTGCTGAAAAATAAAAGAGAAACGAGAACAAAAACACCACTAAACATTAAAGCGGCAAATCCCCCAACCTTAATAGCCAGCCATAAAGCATAAATGGTAAAAACGCCACTCAAACCAAAAATAGCAATAACGCCTATTCCCGTTACTACAATCCAAATAAAGAGGGCAAATATGATAAATTCTATAAGAACAAAAGGATTGGAAAGCATGGGAATTCCCGTTTCCCATGAAAGGGGCTTTTCTTCCCTTTCATTCCGATCACTTCCAGGTTCACGCAATAAAACATCTTTCATGTGCCGAGTCATGATCTTCCTCCCTTCTATCCTCCCAAACTTACTCCTATGAGCCTTCCTATAACATAGGTAACGCCAGCAGCACTAAGCCCAAAGAAAATCTGGCGCAATCCAGAGAAAAGAAGGCTCTTACCTGTAACAAGAGTAATACCGGCACCAATAAGGAAAAGGCCAATGGTACTTAATAGAGCGCTCAATATAATAGCAGCGGTTCCTTCAAGAAAAAAGAAGGGAAAAACGGGAAATATCGCCCCTATAGAAAACAAGAAAAAGGATGTTAAAGCTGCCTCCCATGCGGAACCGCCAAGTTCGTCGGGATCTATACCAAGTTCTTCGCGAGCAAGAGTGTCGAGAGCTGTATTAGGATCAGAAATCATATGATGTGCCATTTGACGGGCTTTTTCTGGAGCAATACCTTTGGCCTGATAGATAAGAGCCAACTCTTCCATTTCTTCTTCAGGACTCTCTTCAAGTTCTTCCTGTTCAATACCAATCTGATTCTCATAAAGTTCTCTGGAACTCTGAACAGAGAGCCATTCACCTAAAGCCATGGAAATAGCTCCTGCTAAAAGGCCTGCCAAACCTGTTATGAGAATAGTATGAGCACTCATTTCTGCACCAGCAACCCCCATAACAAGGCTTAAATTAGAGACGAGACCATCATTCGCTCCAAGTACGGCAGCACGCAGAGCATTGCCTCCTGTTGCCGGGTGGCGACCTTCAAGGCGGGCTACTGCCCCACCTTCAAGACCTTTACCTTCTTTAGATAAAACACGGAAAATTCGAGAGTGAGATCGCTCCTGAGCAGCCATGGATTGGGCAAGTGGATCGTTCTGCTCTGAATATGATGAACCGGCTTTACTTTCTATAGCTGCTACAGAGGGAAGAATAAAAGAGGTGCCCAATACTTTAGAAAGAAAGGTATATGTGCGTAAACGCCATCCTTTTTTGAATACGGGAACCACGCCGCCGGATTCTTCTATTTTTTTCACCCATTTGGCAGCGTGGCTCCGTTCAGTTTCTGCTAAGCGTTTATAAATATCTGCTAAAGACTCATTTTTTTCATGGAGAGTCATTATATCGTAAAGTTCTGCTGCTTCTAGTTCTTCTAAAAGATTTCGTTTATATCGTTTAAGATCATCTGATGCTGTCAATTTTTTCCTCTCCTTCCAGTACATAAAAAGACGCTTCCATTGTACATTCTGGAGAGAAAAGAGAAAAAGATTATTCTTTAAAAACGGGTAATTTTTCGAGATAAATTACATCTTTCCCATCGTAGCCACCCTCTTCGAGTAATACAGCCACCTTAGCCACAACTGTGCAATTGACATGAGAGAGAAGGTTTTCAAGTGCCTTTAATGATCCGCCAGTAGAAACAACATCGTCTACAATGCAAACTTTTTTATTTTCAAGTTTCGCTGCATCAAGTCCATCAAGAACGATAACCTGTGGTTCCCTAGTGGTTATAGACTGTACTTTCTCAATAACAGGATTCTCCATATATCCCTTAACTGACTTGCGGACAATAACATAATTTATACCTAAACGTCTGGCTATAGCATGAGTTAAAGGAATACCCTTTGCCTCGGGACAAACAAGGTAATCTACGCCTTCCGGCAATTTTCGATACAAGTCTTCAGCTGTTCGTTCTATAAGTTCAGTATCGCCAAGCATAACAAAAGAAGCAATAACAAGATCATCTGCAACACGTACTTTTTTTAAATTTCTGGTCAAGCCAGAAAGATGTAATTCGTAAATGTCTTTCACTTTATCATCACACTCCGAAGAAAAATTTGATCGCTAATCCTGCAAGCAAGCCGAAGAAGGGGTTCCAACGGGCAGAGACAAGGGTTGTCGCTGCAATGACCATACCCCATGGGCCAAAGCCAAAAGGCCCAGCAAATTCAGGTGCAGAAACAATAGCTCCCTGGATATTTGTTGCAAAAGTAACGAAAGTTCCAAGAATAAAAAGGAAACCGGCAATGGAAGAACGGTGCACATATCGTCCAATGACAGGAAGAAGTTTGAGAAGCAGAATCAACGCCATAAGAGCCATCATAATAACGGAGGCAAGAATGGGATTGGGGGCTGTTGCCGTTCCGGAAATAATAGCCTCTACAGGTCCACCGCCAAAAAGAGACGAGCCCATATCCGCCAAGCTGGAGTAAATAGCAAGGTCATCAATGTTGGTGTTAACTCCCGCAATATTGCCCGTAATTTTTCCAAAACTGATATTAGCTCCTATGTTGAGACAGGCAAGGGCAAGTCCACCAACTAGGATTCGAGGGTGTTTCCAAATTTGCCACTCGATATTTCCAAAATGGAAGCGTTCACGTGAAAGGTCGACCTTTACCTCTTCAAGGGCTACTTTTTTGCTGACTCGAAGATAGTTATATATAGCTGTGGAAACAAGAACTGAAATAATAATCGTCCAGGCCAGGTCTTTCGTTATAAGCCAAACGGCAAAGCCTGATATCATTGACGCTGTTCCGGACCAACGCTCAGAGTTCAGAAGTTCAACAGCGACATAGGCCAACATAATGCCGACACCGGCCATCATAGATGAAACGATGGTGGGGCCAATAAATTGCACAATGGCTTCATTCAAACCCAGAACTGAAGGAATTATAAGAAAGGCTGCACCCCAGAAAACGAGGCTTAAACGTTCTTTAACGTTACGTCCCATAGTTCCAGCCAGGGTAATCGTCTCTGCCTGAAAGGAAATTGTTGCGACAGAATTAAATGTAAGGGAACCTGCAATACCTATGATAAAAGCGATTGCCGTAGGAAAAGCGGCAAAACCAAAACTTAAAGCGAGTAATCCTTGAGGAATTCCGTTTACTACAACAGCTAGAGCTGTAAGAATATTGGTAAGCATAATGATCACGTTCTCCTTGTATAAGAGTTCAACTTCCGGGGGACCCCGAATGCAAACATTTTTACCCAAAAAGTGTTTTTTGTAAAGGTATAAAGGCAATATTCAGCTTTTCCCCTATTTATTGTTTAAGATATAATAGTGTTATGATTTTAAAAATTAGTAGCACGAAAAAGGAGGCAAAGCATGACTCTACCGACCATAACATCCGAAAATCTTGAACAGATTATCTCCTTTCACGGACACTGGTGTCCTGGTCTGGCTATCGGAATACGAGCTGCCCAGATTGCCCTTTCTCAAATTGGGCACAGTTCTGACGAAGAGATGGTCGCTTTGTGTGAAACTGATATGTGCGGAATAGACGCCGTCCAATTCCTTACGGGATGTACTCTGGGGAAAGGGAACCTTATTGTCCGACCATATGGGAAGATGGCCTTTTCTTTTTACAGAAGGAAAGATGGAAAAGCGATTCGTCTCGTTTTAAAAAAAGATTCCGGAAAGGGAACAGGCAGCTCCGACTATCGGGAACTTCAAAAAAAAGTCAACATGAACACTATTACAGAAGAAGAACGTCTTCACTTTGAAGAACTTAGAAAAGAACGATGTAACGCGATCATGACAATGCCCATCGACGAACTTTTCGAAATAAAAGAAGTACGAGAACCTGTTCCTGCTCACGCTCCAATGACAGGAAGTCTTACATGTGCTCTTTGCGGAGAAAGCGTTATGGAAACAAAGGCACGATTTTTTCAAGGAAATAGCTACTGCCTTCCCTGTTTCGAAAAAATCGTACCTCGTCCATAATCACCATGCAGGGATAATAACTGGAGTTCCATGAATAAATTCAATATCCACGTCAATATCGTAAATATCGGCAATAACAGAGGGAGAAATTTCTTTTTTACCTAAAACGTAGCGAATTTCTCCCTTTTTCATAAAAATAAAGCGATCTCCATATCTCAAAGCCATTGTAAGATCATGAATTGACATCACTGCCGAAAGACCATGTCCTTGAATTATATGCTTTAAGGTTTCCATAATTTCAATCTGATTTCGTACATCAAGACTGCTGATGGGCTCGTCAAGCAATAAAATCTGGGGCTCTTGCACCAAAGCCCTGGCAATCGTTACCTTTTGCAGTTCTCCACCGCTCATTTCATCAAGATAGCGAAGAGCGAGGTCATCAAGACCGAGAGTGTGAATAATTGCATCAACCTTTTTGATGTCACTCTCTGCAAGACGCCACCCAACGTACGGCCGACGGCCAAGGAGAATAGCATCAAAAGCCGTCAGACGAACTTTTTCGCAACTTTGAGGAACATATCCAATACGCCTGGCAATGTCTCGTCCCGACATATGAAGCATATCTTTCTTTTCTAAATGAATAGTTCCTTTTTGAGGTCGATTAATACCATTTAAACAACGAAGAAGCGTTGTTTTTCCAGATCCGTTAGGTCCAAGGATCATTACCATCTCCTGTCTTCCTACAGACAACGATATATCTTTTAAAATAAGATGTTGCCCATAAGCAAAATGGAGATCCTCAACCGAAAGAATCATGAACGGCCCCTCCTCAGAACAAGCCAGATAAAAAGAGGAGCTCCCAAGAAAGACGTCAGCACAGAAACAGGAAGGATACGAGGAGCGAGAATAAGCCTTGCAGCCGTATCAGCTCCCAAAAGAAGAAGGGCACCGAAAATAGCAGTTCCTGGAATAAGAAATCGATGGTCATCACCGATAATCAATCGAACCATATGTGGACATACGAGACCGACGAAACCTATAACACCTACGAAGGCAACTATTACGGCCGAGACAAGGGAAGCACAGAGCATTCCCATAAGACGAATTCGCTGCACCTGAACTCCCAGCCCCAATGCGGCCTCTTCCCCTGCATCAATAGCGTTGTAATCCCATCGATGAATAAAGAAATAAATGAGCACTATACCGATAAAAAGGCTCATAATCCGGAGTTCTTTCCATCCTGCCCTGGCCACATCTCCAAAGGTCCAAAAAACCATAGCCGCCAGCTGGGCATCATCAGCAAAATACTGCAATAACATTGTAGCTGCCGTAAAAAGCGAGGCAAGGGCCACTCCTGTCAAAGCCATTGATTCAGGTGAAGCTCCCCTCATTCTTGAAAGCAAAATAATAATTCCCGTAGCTATCAAGCTCGATAAAAAAGCGGCTCCAGTAGCAGCGAAGGGGCTAAAAATAGCAATAGCATCTGCTTGACTACTATGCATTTTCCCTGCCCCAAGAACCATAACAGAAAGTGCTGCTCCAAAAGCCGCTGCATTTGAAATACCTAAGGTAAAGGGAGATCCCAAAGGATTTCGCAAAATAGATTGCATTACGACACCAGCAACAGAAAGGGCCGCACCTGCAACAAGAGCAGCTAATGTCTGTGGAAGACGGACGTTCCAAATAATCAATCGCCACTTGCTCATTTCTCCTCTTCCTGTGAGTGTAGCAAGAACATCCATCGGAGGAATACGAACGGCCCCTAACGAAATTGACATAACCACCGTTACCGCCAGTAAGACAAGCCCCATACCAAGCCATAACCTTTTTTTAACCTGATATTCTTTATAGACTGGTGAAAGTGTTCCTTCTTCCAAATGCACGATTTGTCCCTACTTTAACGGAATTTTTTTGAATGCCATGTGGCTAAAGAGAGCGTTTATCTCTTCAAAAACACCTTTTCCTACAAGAAATGTATATATTTCATCAGCCTTTTGTGCTGGATCAATATCTTCAAAATGGTCAGGATAAAGAATCTTTCCTACAAAATATGCATCAGCAAGTATGGAACCGAAATTTTGAGTGTACCAATTATATGGAAGAACGCCGTACACATTTCCGCTCTTTACAGCCCGAAGCTCTTTGTAGACGGGGTCATTTTTTAATTCCCACACTGCATTTGTCTGCTCACCGCCGTTCAGAGTAGAGAGATCAACGAAAATGATATCGGGGTCCCATTCAAGAAGCTTTTCTCGCGCAATATCGGCGTGAGTATTTTTATTGGAAACACCGTGATCTGGAGAAGCTACATGGCGTGCTTTGGTAAAGATAAAAGGAGGATAGGCCAATTCTGTCGACCTAAATCCATGAGCACCCCGAGAAGCAACTCCACCGACATAACATGTTTTCCGTTCGGAATCGGCAATATTTTGTGTTCTTTGCTCCAGGTCAGCAATACTCTTTTCAAAATATTCAATAATCGCTTCAGCCCGATCGGCACGATCTACAATTTTGCCCATAATACGTAAAGAAGCATAGAGGTCTTCACGCAAATGTGCCAGATTACCATAATTTAGTCCAACAACGGGAATACCCGTCTTTTCTTGTAAAACCCGAGCCGGAATGCCAGCATCAGGATAGGTTTTAAAGATTACCTCAGGCAAGGGACTTAAACCAAGAATAAGTTCGGGATGGGCATTACCTCGAAACTCTCCCATAAGAGGCATATCTCTAAATTGAGGATTAGCTAAAGCGTAAGGGCGCGGTCCGAAATCTTTTCTTTTTTCATTATCTTCCACAGCAACTACGAGATCTTGCGCCTGCAAATATGTAAGAAGTCTGAGACATCCAGAACCAGAACAGACAACATGTTGAATTGAACTCGGAACCTCAATTTGCTGCCCGGTTCCGTCAGTAATAATCTGCAATGTGTCACTTTTTTCGGAAGCCATTCCTTGGAGAGGGAAAATTACTATACAAAAGAGAAGCATACTACACAACGTCTTGCGCCACTTCATAAATAACACCCCTTCTTCATAAAAAAGCTAAATGATAGCACGAACTTTGTAAATCGTAGCACATATAGGGTGAAAGAGCAAAATCATCTCTGGGGTGTTATTTCCCCTTTTCAATGCAACCTGCTAATGGTTATTCAAAGAAAGCAGAACAGTATCGGCAATCATCTTGGCAGCCTGAGGAGAGGCTAATTTCCGTGTCTCACAGCGCAACTCAAAAAGACGATTATGAGCTGTATGTAACTCCCTCACATGATGCACAACATCAGCAGCTGACCTCGCCCAAATTCCCGCTCCACACGATTCGATATACCGGGCATTATTTATTTCCTGCTTCGGAATAGGATTAATCATGAGCATGGGAACGCCGACGCAAAAAGCTTCACTCACGGTAAGACCTCCCGGCTTAGTAATCATAAGGTCGGCTTCCTTCATATAATGATCCAGATTATTGACAAACCCAAGAAGTTTGCAATGAAGCCTTTCTGGAATCTGTCGGCGTTTCAACTGATCAATAAGATCTTCATTTCGACCAGCAACGAGGGTAAGAGAAAGATGCAATCCCGTTTCAATCAATCCTTCAACAATATCCAAAACGATAGAATTAGGCACACTGCTTGCAACAAACAGAAGGGAAAATGGCGTTTGCGGTAATTTTTTACCAGTAAAAGTATTAAAGCAATCTGCGTATTTCTTCATTACGGGAATACCGGAAATTATAATTTTATTTTCAGGAATTCCGGCCCCTATAAGCTCTTTTTTTACAATATCTCCTCCGACAAAATATGTATCAACACCTTCATTCACCCACATTCTATGAAGGCCATAATCTGTCACCACTCCATAAATTTTCCCATCATACATACCTTGTTCTCTCATATAAGAAAGTACCGTGAGAGGAAAAAAGTGCGTACCCACACAAACATCGGGTTGATTTTCTGTAAGATAACGCATGAATTTCTTAACGTTTTCCATATTGATTTTCTCAAGTAACCGAAGAACGGCACTCTCTTCCCGATCCTGATCGGTTAATTCATACATGACTTTACAAGCGATATGGGCGTGTTCACTCACAAAAGCATAAACATCGCTATATGACCATTTAAAAAGATCACTTGAAAAATCAAGTAAATCCATAACTACATTTGGCACCTTCCGACTATCAAGTTCTTCTTGAATAGCCCTAGCCGCCGTTCTGTGTCCACTGCCGGCCGATACATAAACCAGATGAACCGGTCTCACAGTTTTCAACCTCCTTGTTTAATACAACCTCTTAGTGAATAAAAATAACTTTTGTGTATTATTATATCGTTTCTCTACAACGTGTTTTCTGTAAAAACACTGGTTTTAATAGTGAGGAGTTGAGTACATATGCTTGAAAAATTAGAAGGATCACACGGTTGTTTCGTTTGTGATACAAGCGGCACAAACCCTCGTTCGCTAATGCTTGAAATTTATTGGGATGAAGAAAGACATAATACCGTTATTTCCTTTACCCCCGATATTTCTCATTGCGGGTATGAGGGGGTTGTGCATGGTGGAATAATTGCCTCGATTTTCGATGACTCTATGGCATGGGCTATAAAAAAAGAAACTGGGAGCTGGGCGGTGACTGCCACGTTCGAAATACGATATAAAATGCCAGTGAAAGTAGGTGAGACCTATACTTTTCAAGGGAAAATAGAGACAGCACGAGGAAAAAAGATATGCACATCTGCGCTGGTCAAAGATTGCGATGAAAAGATATTGGCAACAGCATCTGCCTTGTTTATATTAAAAATCTAACGACTGAGCACAATATTTCTTAATCGTCTTTGTCCCTCTTCTGAAAGTTCTAACGAGGAAAGCTCTTTATCAAATGTTTCAATAGTTCCATATCCACCAAGGTAGCCATTGACTCTCGAGACAGCGGTTGACTTAAGAAATTCCTCAAGAGAGGAATAACGATGCTCATATTCACGAAAAAGCTCTCGGTTGAGCCTGAGCCAGTATTTCTGATGATATGCTTCAGCTAAATAAAAAGTTTGTAAGGGAAGAATCTGCGTTTTGACAGATCGTCCTGTTTCTTTTTCTATTCTCTCTTTCCAAGCTAAGGCAGCCTTTTGTTGTTTCTCGTTCGCATAAAAAATAGCAGACATATATTGTCTTGAAAAAAACATGCGTGTGGGATCGTGTCCTTGGGAAAACACATCAAGCAAATGTTCATACGAAATTTGTTCAGGATCATACTCGACCTGAATACTTTCTGTATGATCTCCAATATTGTGATATGTAGGATTCAATGTCGTTCCACCGGTATATCCCACGCGTGTACTTACGACACCTGGAAGGATCCCAAACTGGGCATCTGGCCCCCAAAATCACCCTAAAGCAAAAACAGCCCAAGCCAATACATTCAAGACTCCCATTTTATCGGCCTCCTTTATAGCTACCTAGGCCTACCCCCCATCCCTATTTTCACTATAATACACTAAATAAACTATATTTTGTTAATCTCTGCGCCAAGCACAACACTATTAATTTTTGGCATTGCATTTATTCCTTTAGAAGTGTAATATGACAAAATTGCAAAAAGTAGCAGAGAAAGGGGCCATCAAATTGTAGGTTTATGGTCAGGCATTTTCAAACTTAATTTTTTCATGAAAGGTGGTAAACAAAGTGGAGATATCGACAAAAAAGAAATGGTATGAACGCATTCCTCATCCCTACATCCTTCTCTTCTTTATCGTTGTTTTAGCTGGCATTATGACATATCTTGTGCCTGCCGGTGAATTTGAAAGAACTAAAATTGCCGGACGTATGGCCGTTGTTCCTGGAACATTTCATTATATTGCTCAATCACCAGTCAGCTTCTTCGATCTTTTTAAAGCAATACCCCTCGGGATGATCGCTTCATCGAGCATTATCTTTATTACCTTTATATCAGGAGCCCTTTTCAATGTTCTCGAATCTACAGGCGCTCTTGAAAACGGTGTTGGTGTTACGGTTAAAAAACTTGGAGCAGAGAGCTACAAGAAACTTATCTGGATTGTTACTCTTATTTTCGGCTTTTTGGGTGCAACAGTAGGTTTTGAAAATAATATCGCTCTTGTTCCTATCGCTGTTTTCGTAGCTATTGCTCTTGGCGGTGACTTGATGGTCGGCGCTGGTATGGCTGTTGCTGGAATAGGCATGGGGTTTGCTACATCCCCAATCAACCCTTATACAATTGGTACATCAGACATGATCGCCCAGCTTCCCATGTTCTCTGGCGCCGGTTTGCGATCTCTTTTCTGTTTTACAGCTGTAGCTATTACTGCTCATCACACTTGCCGCTACATGGCTCGTATTCTCGACGATCCAAGTCAAAGCCTTGTCGCCGATATTAGTACTGAAGGCCTTCGACTTACTCATCCTATTGAAGAGTATCACTTGAAAAAGTCGGATAAATTAGTGCTTACAAGCTTCCTTATCGGCCTTGGCATTATACTCTACGGCGTTTTTAAATGGAAATGGTACATCAATGAAATGTCAGCTATCTTTATAATGATTGCCATAGCAGCTGGTCTTTTCGCAAAAATGTCTCCTAGCGATATTATTAATAAGATGATTCAGGGAGCAGGGAATATAGCAGGAGGAGCGCTCGTCATAGGTGTAGCGCGAGGAATTCAGGTGCTTCTTGATATGGGACACGTCAGTGACACGATCGTTAATGCACTTGCTTCCCCATTACAGCATCTTCCTACAATTCTTTCAGCTATCCTCATGACACTTGTTCATAGCGTAATCAACTTCTTCATTCCTTCTGGAAGTGGTCAGGCTATGGCGACAATGCCTATTATGATTCCTCTCAGCGATCTCATTGGTATGACTCGTCAGACAGCTATTATGGCCTTCCAGGTTGGAGATGGAATTATGAATCTTATCTTCCCAACAGTCGGTGGTCTCCTTGCTATGCTTGCATTAGCTCGGGTTCCTTTTGATAGATGGTTCCGATTCTGCTTCCCTCTCATTATCAAAATCTTGTTGGCAAGCTGGATATTCTTGACCATTGCTGTTCTCATTAATTGGGGGCCAGCGTAAAGAAATGAAAGAAAAATTGATATATCGGGCCAAGGAAATAGAAAAAAATATTATTGAATGGCGTCGTCACCTTCACGCCTGGCCTGAACTTTCCTTCAAAGAGGAAGAGACAAGTAAGTATATTGCTTCTTTACTCACGTCTATGGGATATGAGCATATTCACATTGGCACTGCCGGTAGACCCACCGGAGTCGTAGCTGAACTTAACAGTGATCATTCCGGACTCTGTGTTGCACTGCGAGCTGACATAGACGCGTTGCCTATAACTGAAAAGACAGGGCTCTCCTTCGCTTCAAAAAACGAAGGCGTTATGCATGCCTGCGGTCATGATGCACATATAGCTATCCTTTTAGGAGCTGCTCAGCTACTTTCCGAAATTCGAGAAGAACTTCCTGGTAAAGTAAAGCTCATCTTTCAGCCTTCAGAAGAATCGGCCGATTACATTCAAGGAGCACGAGCCGTTATTGATGAACATGCTTTAGACGGAGTAGACGCAATTTTCGGTTTACATGTATGGCAACCTACCCCCAGCGGCGTTCTTGCATGGAAGGAAGGTTCTATTATGGCCTGTTCCGATCGTTGGAAACTAACCATACGAGGAAAAGGCGGACACGGGGCTTCTCCTCATCAAACAAATGACCCTACGATTGCAGCTGCTCATTTTATCGCAATGGCCCAGTCATTTGTAAGCAGAGAACTGGATCCTCTTAAAACAGCCGTTGTTTCTGTCGGAGAAATGAAAGCCGGGAATGCCTTTAATGTCATTCCAGATTATGTATCTCTTATAGGAACAGCTCGAGCCTTCGAACCTGAAGTCAGAGAAGCCATGGCTGGTAGTCTTGAACGAGTAGCAGAACATTGTTGCGCCGCGTTACGCTGCAAAGCAGAATTCATATATGAGAGGAATCTGCCTCCAACAGTTAACGATCCTGAGATGACACGTTTTGGGGTAAAGGCTGCTACGCTGGTTTTCGGAGAAAAGAATGTGATGGAAACTCAACCTACCATGGGGGGAGAGGACTTTAGCTACTATCTGGACAAAGTTCCGGGAGCGTTTTTCTTTCTCGGTATTGGGAATAAAGAAAAAGGCTTTACGTACCCTCATCATCATCCTCGTTTTATGGTAGATGAAGATGTTCTTTCCGCAGGATCTGCTTTTGAAGCCATTCTGGCATTCAATTATCTCAATTCCTGTTCGAAAAAGTTATAAAAAATAGAGGAACGAAGCTCCTTATTCAATTTAAAAGCGTCGTTCCTCTATTCATATTTTGCTCTTTGAACACAAGCAACCCCGCCAATAGCCAATGCTCCTCCAACAAGAGAAAGAACGGAAGGATTTTCTCCTAACCAAAACCATCCTAAGGAAATTGCTATGACAGGCGAAAGATAAAGCAAGCTTGCAACCCTGGAAACAGGAAATTTGCATAAATCATAGGCCCATAATACATAGGCAATAGCTGTTGGGAAAATTCCTAAATACAAAACTGCACATGAAGAAGAGATTGAAGCAGAAATAACACTCTCAAACAAGTTTCCACTAAACGGAAGCATCATCAATGCTCCAAACCATATAACATATGTAGTTAAAGGAAGGGCTCCGTATTTGGAAAGAAGTTTTTTCTGATATATGAAATAAAAGCTTTCTGAAAAAGCAGCAAAGAGTATCCAGAGAGCACCAAATGAGAAAGAAATACCTCCCCCAATATTGAAAGCAAGAATTCCAGCTCCTAAAAAACTGATGGAAATACCTACCCAACCCTTTCCCCTCATCTTTTCCCTTACAATAAAAAAAGAAAGAATGGCTGTAAATACAGGTGCAGTGGCATTTAATAGGCTTATTGTCCCTGCAGTAACAGTCTTTGCTCCTGTATTGAGAGGAAGATGATAGAGCACCACACCCGTCAGTGAAAAGAATAAAATCATCGGCAGGTCTCGTATTTCAGGAAGACCGAATTTCTTTATCTTAGAGTAAATAACAAGTAACAGCGAGGCAATAATAAAGCGTAATGTTGCTATCTCCATGGGAGTATATCCAGAAAGAGCATATCGTATACTAGGAAAGGCTGATCCCCAGAAGAGAATTGGTAATGCTAAAGCAATAAAGGCCAAGAAATTCTGCTTCTTCACAGACAAAACTCCTCTACTTATAAAAAATAAAAGGAACTCTTTTTATCAACAATTGAAAATGTTGATAAAAAGAGTTCCTCTCAGATTGCTATGATATTAGCTTTATAATCTCATCAATTGACAGATTTGCTACTCCAAGGGATTCGGGAGTCGTTCCCTTTTCAATATAATCCGTGCCATGAAGGAAAGAAGTCATACGGATAGCTAGATCTGAAACAGGAGTTTCCATTCCAGCTTTATTTGCAAAAAGGCTTATTGGAACCAAGACGCCAGGAACATCTTCAGTTAAATATCTTCCTTTTACATTTTGGCCTACCAAATCTCTATAAGGTGTATCTTCACTATTTACATACTCGTAAATAGATTGGGAATCATTTTGACCGTAATACATCTTCAACTGAGAAAGGCACGTTTGTAAGTTAAGACCTAACTTTGCACCAATAGCCATTCGTTCATCATCTAGCTCTTTCATTTTTTCAGAGATAGATGGGGTTATTCCGTCCATATAATGTCTGTAAGTCTTACCATTTTTTTCAATTTCCCCATAATTGAAAAGAACTGGAAATGGGTGAAGTGTATAGTTTATGTTATCAAAATCTATTTCAAGAAGGTTTTGGGCCGGAAGATATTCTACATATCCCTTGAATACATCATTCATTACATCAAGCATTTCGGCATTCATAGATTGAGGAGAAGTTCCCATTTTCATTTGAAACTTTTTTTTGTAAACCATGACCGTATTATATGTATCAATTCTGCAGGCATATGGCATTGAAGCTGTCTCTGAGATAGATATTTTCTTTTCGACTCCAGCTTCTTTCATCATTTTTTTAAGACGCAAACCACTAAAGTTGCCAGGAACAACAATCACATTCTGACCATCTTCAAGATAAGGAATCATCTTTCTAAAAATAGGCTCATGGGCAAAAGATGGAACAATAACAAGGATATAATCGGCACCATCCATAGCCTCTTTGATATCCATGGTTACTCCTGCCAACTTGCCACCTACCTGTATATCACCTTCAAGGAACATCTCTTTTTCTTCTCTCAATTTGAGATAGTCTTCTGTTGCTTCAAGGGGTTCCCACATGACGACAGGATACCCTTTGGCTGCTATTTGAGCACACCACGCTCTGGCGCCGTTGCCACTTCCAAGAATAGTAAATTTCATTTGGATTTCCCCCTATAATGAATTTAAAAAATTATCCTAATTTCATAACATCCTATATTTGATCAGTTTCAAAAAAAGAAGAAGCTTCATTACCTTATTCTTGTCGCAGTTACAGTAGGAATCTGTGCCCGACCTACTGTAACTGCGTATATCACAAGAACTTACTGTATTATCGAGTCAACTACTTCCTGGGCCCACTCTTCTCCAAGATCTTTCATTATTTCGGGCCAGGCTTCAGCCTGAACTTTTTCAGCTATGACAGAAAGTTCCTCATCTGTAGGACGAACAATCTTAATGCCATAATCTTCAAGTTTTTTCTCGTTAGCAGCCTGATCTTTTTCTGCCTGAATAGCTCTCTTTGCTTCAAACTCAGCGGCAGCATCACGAACAACCTTTTTATCCTCATCGTTAAGCTTGCTGAAAAGCTCCATATTCATGTAAAGGTACCATTGCTCAAAATGAGTGTTCATAGGCAAATAATACTTAATAACATCTCTAAAGTTTGCATAGTATCCTTCCGCACCTGAACCAATAACACCATCCACAATGCCTGTCTGAATAGCTGTAAAAGCTTCAGAGAAAGGAATAGGAGTAGCTTGATACCCCTGAACATTGGCAAGAAGCTGGAATGATTTCAACGGCGGGACACGAACTTTTATCCCCTTTTTAACGTTAGGATCACCAGGTGAAACTGGATCTGCTTTTAAAGCTATACCGCCAAAATAAACCGGATAGGCAGCAAGATATTGAATATCCTGTTTTGCAAAGAGCTCTGCAGCTACATTCATAAGAGGACTTCCTGTTGCGTAATTTTTCTTTGCGCCTTCCCAGTTCTTTACAAGGTAGGGAAGATTAAGAATCTGAATTCTCTTGTCTGCGGCTACTCCAGGTGGCTGACAAGCCATCTCTATAGCGCCAACTCCTACGCGCTCGTGTACAACGGTATAGTCACCAAGCTGGCTAGCCGGATAGATTTCAATTTTTATACGCCCATTGGAATCTTCGAAAACCTTATCAGCAAACCAATGAAGGTCATTATCAATAGCCGTCCCCTGGGGACGTACGTGAGATAATTTCCAGACATACTTGGGTTTGTTCGCTGCAACACTTGCTGTCGCCATTGCAAAAATCATTGCAAAAATGGTCAAAGACATTACAAGTTTCTTCACTGCATATCGCCTCCTCCAAATTTTTTGCTCTCTCGTTTTCATTTTTTGAAAACGTTACGGCCCTTTCATAAATTCTTACCTGCGTTCCCCACAATTCACGAAATTCAAAACTTCCTGAGCTCCCAAGCCTTGTAATCCGAGGCAAGAGAAATTTCGACCAATCTCTAAATAATCTTCATCTGTTAAAGATGAAAGAAGTGTGATAACACTATCGATAATGGGTGTTTCAACGCCTGCAGCACGTGCAAAACTTACAACAGGTACCAAAAGATTTGGAACATCTTCTGTAATATACCGATGCCTTACCTGTTTGGGAGCGTCTGCTCCGTGCCCCGCATAAATGGGGTTTTTCGAAAGAAGTTCATGCATGGAATTGCCCTGCACAGGATACGTTTTTTTAACCCATTCTGTAGCTCTTTCAAGATTCATGCCATAAGCCTTACCAACGGCAACTCTTTCCGAATCCATAAGTTCTTGAAGTTTGCCTACAGTGGGAGTAACGCCATCACAATAAAATCTGAAATCTCCCTGAGTCGACTCAATCCTGCCTATATTGAGAAGAACAGCTGCACAATGAACAATCATATTAAGATTTGAAAAAGCTATAGGAAGTACATTCTCCATTGTCCAAAGAGGAATAGGGAAAACATCACGTATCTCCTGCACAAGAGTTTCTGTTTTTTTACCAGGCAAAGCTGCAATAGAAAGCCCCTCTTTTAACCCCCAAACCTGAACCTTTCCAGGCTCAACCATCCTGCAGGCATATGGCAATGTATCAGTCTCCGCAAGGGTTACATCAGAAGTGACGCCTTCATCTTTTAAGAGCTTAAAAGCCTCAAGAGATCCAAAGTTCCCAGGGATAAAAACAACTTTCATCCCATCTGCAAGAAAAGGAAGAACTTCTTTCATAATTGGAATTTGGCCAAATGAAGGAACAACAATATATACGATTTCAGCTCCCTCTAAAACTTTGCCCATATCAGAAGAGGCTAACCGCAACTTTCCAAAACCTTCAATAGCTCCTGTTAATTGAATGCCTCCCGCTTTTTGAATGGGAATAAGTTTGTCAACAAATGATGGATGCTCATAAAGACTTACTTTATTACCCATCATAGCTAAGTGAGCACTTAAAGTTTGCCCCCCGTTACCTGCTCCTAAAACTGCGATTGATCTGTGCATTTGATTTTTAGCCTCCATTCTAATGAACGAATCCTAATAGCGTAGGAAGAAACATTGATAGATCAGGCCAAAACGATGTAAGGAAAACGACTGGAACATACCCTAAAAGTAACAACACCATCGCTGGTTTTATAATATCCATGAACTCAACATTACCTATTCTCATTCCCAAATACAGGATGCTCGCATAAGGAGGGGTAACGCCACCCATAGCAAGGTTTACTCCCATGATGGCAGCAAATTGTATGGGGTTGATCCCAATGCTCTGTGCCAAAGGCAGAAGAAGTGGTGCAACCAAAATAATCCCTGTTATATCGTTTACGATCATTCCTACAAAGAAAAGGAGAATATTTATGAGTATGAGAAGAATAACTTTGTTCTGTGTAACACCAAAGAGAAGTTCTACAAGGGCCTGAGGAACTCGCATCATGACAAAGGTCTGGCTCAACATGAGGCAGAAGAAAATCATTATCATAATGGCACCAACGGCCGTCGCAGAATTCCACGCAATCTTGAAGAAATTATTTTTATTAAGTCCTTTATAGATGAAAAAACCTACTGGGATAGAGTAAACAACAGCAACTCCAGCTGCTTCTGTAGGAGTCATTATTCCGCCATAAATTCCACCCAATATAATGAAAGGCATCATGAGAGCTGGCAAAGCCATCCACGTGCGACTTTTAATCTGTTTAAGTTTCTCCTGAGTAGAAAGTTTGGGTTCAATTTTAAGGTCAAACTTTTTCGCCCAAATGACATTGATAAAAGAGAAAAGAAAGGTTACGAGCAGGCCTGGTCCTATCGTAGCAAGGAAACAAGCAAGAATAGACGTTTCTGTAACCCATCCATACACAATCATGACAACACTTGGAGGGATAAGAAGACCAAGAATGGATGAATTTGTAACGAGAGCTGTAGCATATCCCCGAGGATATCCTTCCTGCTCCATTCTCGGAATAAGGATCGGGCCAACTGCGGCAACTCCGGTAAATCCACTTCCAGATATAGCACCTATAATCGCACAGCTCACAGAAGCTACAACACCAAGCCCACCACGTTTTCTCCCGACAAAGACATTTACAAAATCAAGCAGATATTTAGCTATTCCACTCTCACTCATAAGCGTTCCTGCTAATATAAATAAAGGCACACAGAGTAATACCGGGTTCGTTATTTGCCCCAATCCCCACAACATCATGCCCTTCATATTCACTCCGCCTATTAGTGCCATGTACATAAGACTTCCACCAAAACAGAAAGGAAGAGAGACACCTAATGTCAATAAAACGACAAGAACTACCAGCGCTCCAATTGCTACACTCATCATGTTAAATTTCTCCTCCCTCTACTTCAGCTTCAAGAAGATCCTGGCCGCCGCCATTTTTAAAGATATTAAAGTTATGGAAAATTTCGATAGCCGTATAGAACGTCATGACGATCATTCCAATGAAAACAGCAGCTTCCGAATAGATCAGGGGGATATACAACGTAGCGCTTACCTTCTGCATTCTGAGAGAATATTTGAGGAAATCGTATGCCCAATAGTTGAGCCACAAAATAATGACAAAAGATAATACTGATGCCAACATTCTGATGAAGAAGATCGTCTTTTCTTTTTTAACAAAGACTTCAAGAACTCTAGCTACAATCTGTGTTCTCTCACTTGAAGCGTTGATCGCGCCAATAAAATAGAGCCAGACTGTGGGGAAAAGAAGTATTTCCTCTATTCCCATGAGAGGAGCCTTAAAAACGTATCGCAAAAGTACCTGCGCAAAAACCAGAGCCGTTACAATCATCATCAAGATAAATAGTAAGAGATGCTGAATTGACTCTAATTTTCCGAGTAAGCCTGAGCCGTTATTGCTTCCTAACAAAATTACCCCCTCCTTATTTATTAAGAAATATCCCCATTTATTTGTGCAGAAAATAACAATGTACTATCTTCATGTTATCCTAATGTAGGATGATTGGAATAGTTGACATAATAGTATCAGCTCTGAAAAGTGTCAATATCACAAACTTTGGATAATGTATACCTATGTTATTTTAATACGATTATTCTGATCTAGAAGATGGGATATTCATATCTTGATATTTTCACATCTTTATGTTTTAGTTTTCACTTCCTAATGATATATTTATGACAATACATCTTCGAGAGGTGTGACTTCAGTGATAAAACCAGCAAGCAGAACAACTCTTTACCAAGAGGTCCTCAAACAAATGGTAGCGGCCATAAAAGAGGGCATATGGGTGGCAGGGGAGAAAATTCCTAGCGAAATGGAACTGGCAGAACTGTTTCAGGTTGGAAGAAATAGTATAAGGGAAGCAACAAAAGCTTTAGCCATCTTTGGCATTGTAGAGTCAAAACCTGGGCAAGGGACATTTGTTTCTCCAGACGCATTGCGAAAGATAAGCAATAACGAACTCATGAACTATATCTCTGATGATTCTTCATGGAAGGAGCTCATGCAAGTTCGGCTTTTGCTTGAGGTGCAAGCTGCCTATTGGGCTGCTGAAAATGCTACCGATGAAGATATTCAAAAGCTTTATACGATTATGGATTTAAGTACAGATGGGGGAACAAACGTTCGCCCCAGAGATCTAGATCACTTAAAGTATCATAGTGATTTCCATGAAGCTATTGCTGAAATAGGTGGAAATAGTCTTGTTTTGAAGTTACTACGATCTATTCGAAATGAAATAGACACGCAACGGCATAAATATCTTGATATAACAGAAGAAGACTGGAATAGAATGATGGAAGAACATAGGCAAATTGTGGAATATATACGAAACCATGAACCTCAAAAAGCAAGTCAGGCCATGCGTGAACACTTACTTAAAGGTTTATATAACGTAATACGCAATGAAGAGGAAGAAGATAAAGAATAGTTCAATATGCACAATACATGCCATTTTTTATAATTCATTTTTGTTGATACCCCCAACCCATCTTGTCTGTGCCTTTGGTTGACAGCTTTTTATTCTTTCACTATAATCTTTATTCGACTGGCACTTTAGCGTGATGAATTATCATCGAGAAAAATAATTATTTCGTTGAGGGGGTATAAGGATGAAGAAGTTAAGTGCTCTTTTTTTATGTTGTCTCTTCATAGTTTTAGGTGCAAGTGGCTTACTTGCCGCTGAGAAAAAAACCTATATTGTGGGAATTGATGGGGATTACTATCCCTACTCTTTTGTCGGACAAGACGGTAAGCCTACCGGTTTTGATGTGGAATCTATTGAGTGGATCGCTAATGAGATGGGGTTCGAAGTAAAAGTTCAACCTATGGCGTGGGATGGAATTATCCCTGCTCTTCTTGCAAAAAAAATTGATATGGTTTATTCAGGCATGACAGCCTCCCCCGAACGTAGAGAAGTCGTTACATTCAGCAAAGTTTACTGGATTATCAACCAGGCTGTCTGTGTCCAAAATAAATCTGATATCCACATGGGAAATCTTTTTGATGGCAAACATACCATTGGTACTCAGCGCGGTTGTACTGCTGCCATGTGGCTTGAAGACAACCTTGTAAAGACTGGAATTATTCCGAAAGAAAACCTTAAACTTTATGACAATTTCCCTCTGGCAGCCAAAGATCTCGAAAATGGTCGAATCGACGCAGCTATGATGGATGATGTTATCGTTGCCAAGGCTGTGGAAGGTAAGTCTCTCAAGGTTATTGGAACAATCTCCACTGGAGAGGAATATGCTGTTGCAATGCGAAAAGAAGACAAAGATCTTCAGGCTCTCATCAATGAGGGACTCGATAAGTTGATGACTTCCCCAAAATGGAACGAGCTTAAAGTAAAATATAAAATGTTTTAATCCGCTTTACCTCTGTTCATCATTATTTGAGCTAAAAGGGGAATGTCTTTCATTCCCCTTTTTTATGTTACGATTTAGATAAGGGAGAATTTTAAAAATGGAAAGTATTACCGTAGTCATTGAATCCTTACCCTATTTGCTTCAAGGAACTCTCGTTACGTTACGAATAGTTGCCCTGGCCTTGGCTCTAGGACTCTGCATGGGGCTTCCTTTAGCTGTTGCCCAAGTTTATGGTTCTCTCTTTTTACAGAGAATCGTAAAGGGATATGTATGGATTTTTCGCGGTCTCCCTAATCTTGTTCTTCTCTTCTTATTTTTCTTCGGCATTTTCCCCTCTCTCGGAATAGACGCTTCCGCGTTCTTTACAGCTGTCGTTGTTTTGGGACTGCGAAGTGCTGCTTATCAATCGCAGATATTCAGAGGAAGCATCCTCTCTCTCGGAGAGGGACAAATGTTAGCTGCCCGTTCATTGGGGATGAGCAAAATACAGGCTGTTACATGGATTATTTTGCCCCAGGCCATTCGCTTAGCCCTGCCTGGTTGGTCAAATGAATATCCCATTCTACTGACTGATTCTTCTGTAACATACGCTATAGGCGTTCTTGAAATTTTGACACGGGCAAACCTTGTTGTCTCTCGAACATATCAGCCCATGCCTATATTTTTAACATGTGCCATTATATTTATTCTTCTTAATTATGGCGGAATGCGGCTGCTTCACTTTGTAGAAAATAAATTAAGAATTCCCGGATATGGAAATGGAGAATAATCATGATGAGTGATAAAACAGAAAATGTTATTTTACGTGTAGAAAATATCCATAAAACATACGGTGGAATAGAAGTGTTGAAAGGCATTTCTTTCTCTGTCAAAAAAGGAGAAACAAAGGTTTTTATCGGTCCTTCAGGTACTGGTAAAAGTACTTTGCTACGCTGTATCAATCAGCTCACGATTCCTGATTCTGGACAAATCTGGCTCCACGGGGAAGAAGTCACTCATTCAAAAAAGAACATTAATCTTTTTCGCCAAAAAATGGGAATGGTCTTCCAAAACTTTTATCTTTTTGACCATCTCACAGCACTTCGTAATGTAGAGATAGCCCTTATAAAGGTCAAAGGAATGGATAAAAAAACTGCACGGGAAAAGGCTATGCAGGAACTTGAGCGTGTCGGAATGGCTGCTTTTACTGACCACTATCCCTCCCAGCTTTCTGGTGGGCAAGCTCAGAGGGTTTCTATAGCAAGGGCATTAGCTATGGATCCTGACGTTATGCTGTTTGACGAACCAACATCAGCGCTAGACCCCGAACTTATCGGCGAAGTGCTTGAAGTTATGCGTGATCTTGCAAAAGCTGGCATGACAATGCTCGTTGTTACCCATGAAATGGGCTTTGCCTGTTCCGTAGCAAATGAAATTATGTTTATGGAAGAAGGAAAAATCTTAGAAAGCGGATCGCCAGAAACGTTACTTAATACGCCTCAATACGAACGAACTCGTCAATTTTTACGGAAATTGATGGATTTATATGGAGAGCTGGGGAAAAGCAATGAATAGTCTGCTTTTTATTCAACAGGATGTGTTGCCAGCCTTACTAGAAGGGCTCGTAATGACCGTAAAGCTTATAATCGCCTCAATCCCCTTTGGATTAGTTACAGGAACATGTGTAGCTCTTGGACGTATTTACGGCAATAAGCCTATATCATTTCTCTGTAAGCTCTACGTTATTTTTTTTAAGGGAACTCCCCTCTTAATACTTCTTTTTATGCTCTATTTCGGCCTTCCATCCTTTGGTATTGCTTTAAGTCCTTTTGCTGCGTCTGTTTTGGGCTTTGTCCTCTGCAACGGAGCATATAACTCCGAATATATCCGCGGAGCTATTCAATCTGTTAAAGGCGGACAACTTATTGCGGCCCAGGCACTAGGCATGACTCGTCGACAGGCAATATGGAATATCATTTTGCCGCAAGCGCTTAGACGCGCCATTCCAGGCTGTTCAAATGAAATGATTTACCTTATAAAATACTCTTCGTTAGCCTATATGCTTACTTACATTGAACTTACAGGCGCCGGAAAGATCGTAGCTGCCAGATCATTTAGATATACCCTTGTCTTCACCGTTGTTGGCATCATGTATCTCATAATGGTCTCTTTCGCAAGCTGGCTCCTCTCTCTTTTAGAAAAAAAGCTATATATACCAGGCTGGAGTCAGCATCGTTAATGCATTCTTGAAGCAAAAGAGCAAACTGGATAAAAACATGTTGTGCAACTTCGGCATAGTCCTCCTACGCCCCAACGGCGTATCTCTTTCTGAATAGGAACAACTCCCGCAAACAGACGATCAAGAATGAGGTCTAAAGATGTGTGATGACAAGCGACAACACATGCCGGAGCACCGATAATATATGATTCATTTGTTCTGGCCAACATTAGGTTCGATCCTGGCAGTACGGGTATTCCTCGGAAAATGACATCATCGGCAATGTTGACAATTGCCTCTGGAGTTCGATCTTCAACATCAATACTCATTCCGCCAGTACAAATAATAATAGACGTCTCTTCTGCTAAAAAGCTGCGCACGGCTTTTGTTATTTCATCTTTTGAATCTCCCACTACAGAGTGCCCCGCAAAAGAAGCCCCATAAAACTGAATTTTCTTCCTTAATTGAGGTTCAAAAGCATCTTGCACAAGACCTTCAGCAATTTCTTTACCTGTAGTTACAAGGGCAACAGAATATGGTCTGAAGGGTAACACAGAGACAGGAGTCGCTAGTTTTTCTACTCGAGCAACCTGATCTTCCTTAACAATAAGAGGAGCAATTCTGAAGGAAGCCACACGCTCGCCTTTTTCTACAGAAATATTTGGCGGTAATGTAGCAAGAACCCAATCGGTATCTTCATTAATGGCATGTACAACCTCTTCATCAAAGGAAAGCAACCCTCTGTGAGTTGCAAAAAGAGAACATTTTCCCTCACTTGGTCCCTCTAACATCAGTCCAGATCCTTGTAGGCATCTTGCAAGGCGAAGAGACGCATCATCTTCATGAACCTCTCCTTCTTCAAGCAAGAGAACTGCCAGTTCCTCCCGCCCCATTGATCGAAGAATTGGAACATCTTCTTTTCTTATCTGGTGTCCCCGACAAAAACGAGCCCCCTTAAAACCATTTACCACATCCACTTGCGTTACATCATGAGATAAATGAAGCCCAACTGATTCAGAAACAGGAACTGTATGTACCTTCATGGGGTTCCTCCTCTACATTTTCAGCAATTCCTCATATACTCTCTCATAAACAGGAAGGGAAATTCCTTCATCTTGCGCCAAACGGACTACCGCTCCGACAAAAGTTTCCAATTCTGTAGAGCGACCTTTTGAAGCATCAAGTTCCATGGAAGAACGTGTATGAGGCGGAAAAGATTCTGCCTGAGCCAGAGCTTTGGCTACTGCATCATCGGGAAGGGCAACATTCCTTTTCTTTGCAAGATAACATATTTCCTTCATAAGATCGACAACCAGGTCACGACTTGTCTTCGCAGAAAGCACCGTTCCAAAATTCTCTGCTTTAAGAGTTGTAACAATCGCCATAGGACTCATAAAAATAAACTTTGTCCAAACTGCCCGATCTATGTCTTTGACCAATTCAAATAAAATGCCGGCGTTTTTCATCATATTTTCAAAAGGTAAATGCTTTTCAATGTCTCTATCTAATGGGCCTACTACCATTTTGCAGCTGCCCCCAACTTGCCTGATCACACCAGGGGATTCGATATATGCAGAAATGTAGACACATCCATTAAAGGGAATGCCCGTGAGTTTTTCTTTCTGAAGAATATCTACATTGTCTACACCATTCCCAAGTGGAATCAAAAGTGTTTTATCATGACACAAGGGATATACACTCTTTGCCAGAGAGGGCAAATCGTAGCCTTTGACAGCGAAAAAAATGACATCCACGAGACCTATCTCTTGAGGGCAATCCGAAATAATGTGAGGATGAGCGATAAAAGATTCATGAGGCGTTGTCACTTTTAGCCCTTTTTTCTGAATACTTTCCATATGCTCTCCCCGACATAAAAAGCAAATCTCGTGCTCCGATGACGCTGAGTAAGCAGCAGCAAGACGTCCTCCGAAATATCCTCCTACTCCGCCTAGTCCGGCAATACAGATACGCATAGAGAGACACTCCCTTCATTAATTTGCCTTTTTCATTCTATTATATTCGACATTATTGTGATCACATAGACAAAGTTATCTTTACAGATTACAATAGTCCAACATAAACTATAGGCATACTATTTATAGGAGGGAATTATAATTGAATAAGATTTTTCGTTTTTTATTCGCTTCTGTCATGATTATGAGTCTTATTATTGCGGGAAACCAGCTCGCTGTAGCCGCAGATGGTCAGATTTTCTTTAAAGGGTCATCTACTCTTGCCCCAGTTGTTTCACAAGTGGCACAGCAGTTTATGGGAAAATATGGTACATGGAATAAAGTTGAGGCATCTCTTCCCGACGCCAAAATCGAAATTTTTGTCTCCGGGGGCGGTTCTGGAGAAGGGGTAAAAGCCGTTCTTGATGGAACAAGTAATTTTGGTATGACAGCTCGTGCCGTTAAAGCAGAAGAGAAAGAAGCAATCGGAGATTATCACGAGTTCCATATTGGGACAGACGCTCTGACCATTTCGGTTCACCCTGACAATAAGGTCTGTCAGATAAAGCCCAACCTCACTAAAGATGAATTGATTAAAATCTTTAGCGGCGAATACAAAACATGGAACGATCTTGATCCGACATTACCTAAAGAAGAAATTGTTGTTGTTATTCGAGATATTGGCGGTGGAGCTCACGAAGTCTTCCAGAAAAGTGTTATGGGAAAAGTAGATGTAACACCCAATGCGATTCAATCTCCATCTATGGGAGCTCTCGTTACCAAAGTCATGGAAAACAAAAATGCCATCGGTTACGCTTCTTTTGGCATGGTTAATGTAAACAAAGGGAAAATTATTCCTCTTAAAGTTGATGGAGTGGAACCTACCGTTGAAAATATTCTTAATGGAACATATTATGTTTCACGGCCACTTCTTATCGTCAAGAAAGGGAATATGTCTCCTATAGAAAAGGCTTTTATTGATGAACTACTTTCTGCTGAAGGCATGAAAATTGTGGAGCAGATGGGATTCGTACCTGCAAAGTAAAATGTGCCTTTGGTCATTAAGGTTTTCTCAAGGCCGGGGGGAATCCTCTCCGGCCTTTTCTCATAGCTATGCGAGGAGGCTTTTGAGAGCGTGAAAAAAGAACGAATTTTTGTATGGACTTGCAAGGCTATTACATTGCTGGCTATTTCTTTTTTATTCTTTATCTTTCTTTTTATTGCAAAAGAAAGCTTTATATTTTTTCAGAAGACGTCACTCCTTCATTTTTTAACGGGGTCACGATGGAATCCTATTGCAGATCCACCAGCTTTCGGCCTTCAACCGATGATATGCGCCACTGTTTATGTTTCTCTTCTTGCAGCACTTATTGCTCTTCCTATCGGTGTCGGAATGGCTATTTTCCTATCGGTTTTAGCCCCACAAAAAATCCAACGGATACTTCTTCCTCTTATTGATCTCATGGCCGGTATCCCATCTGTTGTCTATGGTTTTGTAGGCCTTATGATTATTGTAAAGTTTTTTGAGACTCATTTTTCATGGTCCTCTGGAGAATCCGTACTTACCGGTTCAATTCTTTTAGCCATCATGATCTTGCCTTATATCGTCTCTACGTGCTGTGAGTCTATGACCAAAGTTCTTCATCATTATCAACAAACATCACGAGCCCTAAGTGTCTCAAAATGGCATATGATACGTTATTTAGTTATTCCTTCAGCAAAAAAGGCAATTCTAGCGGCACTAATCTTATCCCTTTCTAGAGCCATGGGCGAAACTATGGCTGTAATGATGGTGATTGGGAACAGCCCAATATTTCCTCATCTTTTTCGAAAAGCTGAGACTATACCTGCTCTCATCGCTTTGGAAATGGGGGGCGCTGCCGTTGGTAGCTTACACTATCAGGCTCTTTTCGCAGCTGGATTTATTCTCATGTTTGTACTCTTTGCCTTTAATTCTTTTTTCTTTTTTATCCGCAAGCGTATTGAGGAGGGAATAAAATGAGAAATAATAACGGCAAAACTTCTCACCTATCCCTTCGGCTCTGGCTTTTTTTAAGCGTCTTTCTTGTTATGGCGTCTTTATGCGTTATTTTTGGATATATTTTTATTCAGGGAGGAAGCGAACTTTCCCTTTCTTTCCTTACAAATATGCCACAGGGTTTTCCTTTAGGCATAGATGGAGGAATATGGCCCGCTATTGTGGGGAGTTTCTGGTTTACTACGATTGCCTGCATATTCGCCTCCTTTCTGGCTCTTCCTACAGCAATCTTTCTTGCCTTTTACGCTAAAACAACACGAATTGTATCTCTTTGCCATTTTTTCATTCACTCTATGGCTGGAATACCTTCGATTATTCTGGGGCTATTTGGTTATACGTTTTTCGTCGTTACACTTAATTTCGGCGTATCGATCTTGTCAGGAGGACTTATTCTTGGAATCATGATCTTTCCATTTATTGAGGTGCGCGTCGAAAAAACTCTTTTGGAGTTCCCCAAGAATATTATGCAGGCCTCTATTAGTTTGGGCATTACAAAAACGTGGACACTTTTTCACCTGATCCTTCCAGGGTGCATTGGCAATATTGCCAGTGCCATTGCTCTTGGAGGAAGTTTTGCTATGGGTGCAACTGCTCCTATTCTCTTCACTGGGGCAGTTCTCTTCGCTCCATCCCCCCGTTCTATTTTTTCTCCAGCAATGGCTTTGCCCAACCATCTTTATATTCTTGTAGGGCAGGGGGTATCGATTTCCAAAGCATATGGAACCGCTCTCGTGCTTATTATTCTTTTACTCGTTCTCAACATAGTGCCCCTTGTTATAAAAATGTACAGAAAGGAGAGGTAAAAATGCTCCCTATTCTCGAAATTCGTCAGCTTGCCGTTGCATTCGATAATAAAAAAATTCTTAAAAAGATCGACGCAAATTTCTACCCGCATCAAATTACAGCTATTATCGGCCCTTCCGGATGTGGAAAATCCACATTTCTCAAAAGCCTTAATCGTCTCATAGAAGACGAACGAGGGGTGTCTCTGAGCGGTCAGATTCATCTTGATGGGGAGGATACTTTTACGCTAAGTCCTGAGGAAGTACGTCGTCGTATCGGCATGGTCTTTCAATCACCTACCCCCTTTCCTCTCTCTATTTACGACAATATGGCGTACCCTTTGCGTTATCATGGACACGGCGCGAAAAAAAATAAGAAAAGCTTTGATAGCATAATTCGTAATAAACTTGAGGATGTAGGGCTTTTCGAAGAGGTCAAAGATAATCTGGCGATGAACGCGACTCTTCTTTCTGGAGGACAGCAACAAAGACTCTGTATCGCCCGAGCTCTCACTGTAGAGCCAGAAATACTGCTTCTGGACGAACCCTGTTCCTCCCTTGACGTTAAGAACACACAAAATATAGAGATGATGCTTCGCACTCTATGCCAACAATATTCTATTATCATTGTTACCCATAATCTTTTTCAGGCACGTCGTATTTCTCATCAAACACTTTTCATGCTTGATGGGGAAATTATAGAAGCAGGTTCCACAAAAGATCTTTTTGAAAATCCTCGCGATAGTAGAACAGCGGAGTATATTTCTGGCATTTACGGCTAAAGTGTTATATAATACTCGCCTATAAGAATTGGTGATGGAGTTCACCATAAATGCTATAAACGACAAAGCTGATGACTCCTACAAGTGTAAGTGCTTGTAGGAGTCATTTTTGTATTCTATATGAAGGAGTGTTTTCTCATGGCTTTTAGTCTCGCTGTTATTTTATTATTCGCTCTACCAACAAATAAAATTTTTGAAACATTGAAAATGCCCGGTTTATTGGGAACCCTACTTTTAGGTATTGCTATAGGCCCATATGGTTTAGATTGGCTTCAACCTGAACTTCTAAATGTATCAGGAGATCTAAGAAGAATCGCCCTCATTATTATTTTGTTGCGCGCAGGATTGGGAATAAATAGAGATGACTTGAAGCAGAATGGGATCGCAGCCTTAAAGATGAGTTGTTTGCCTGGTTTACTAGAAGGAGCAACCATAGCATTTATCTCAGTAAAGCTATTAGATTTTTCTTTAATTCAAGGAGGCATACTTGGTTTTATTCTTGCAGCAGTATCCCCTGCTGTAGTTGTCCCTTCTATGCTTAATTTAATTAAAAGTAAAATCGGGACAGAAAAAAGAGTTCCAAGTCTCATTATTGCAGGAGCATCCATCGACGATGTTTTTGCTATCACAATGTTAAGTGTCTTTTTAGGTTTATATAGTGGAGCAAGCATAAATATTGGCATAAAAATATTGAGTATTCCAATTTCCATATTACTAGGTTTCATGGTAGGTATTGTAGGTTTTGTTGTAGTACATATTTTTAAGAAATATCAGATGAGAGATACCCAAAAAGTCTTATTAATTTTAGCTCTTGCCGTATTGATTTCCGAACTTGAATTTCTATTTAAAACCAAAATTGAAATTGCATCATTACTTGGCGTTATGACTATGGGGTTTATCATATCGGAGAAAATACCTTCTGTTGGAGAACGTTTAGCCCAAAAACTTAACAAAATATGGATTTTTGCCGAAATCTTGCTTTTCGTCCTTGTAGGTGCCCAAGTAGACGTAACATTAGCGCTTAAAGCAGGAGGAGTAGGTATTGTTATAATTGGAATTGGATTGATCGGTAGGAGTATCGGCGTTCTTTTTTCTCTTTTGGGAACAAATCTCAATTGGAAAGAACGGCTCTTTTGCATAATTTCTTATTCCCCGAAGGCTACTGTACAAGCAGCTATGGGAGCAATACCGCTATCATTAGGGGTTGAGTCAGGAGATATTATCTTAGCTATAGCCGTATTATCTATACTTATTACTGCTCCATTAGGGGCCATCGGTATTCGATACTCCGCTAAAAAGCTTTTATAAGAAAACTAATTAAAAATTGAAGGAGCGATCCTTTTGAAAAAACACATTTTAACTCTCTTAAAACAAGCTCAGGGAAACTATGTTTCTGGACAAGACCTCTGTGAATATCTTGGTGTAAGTCGAACTGCCGTGTGGAAACATATCAATCAACTTCGTGAAGAAGGCTACGCCATCGATTCTTCTGCCCGAAAGGGGTATAGGCTTATTGATGTTCCTGATCTCTTAAACGAATATGAAGTTGAACCGTTACTAACTACAGAAAATATTGGTCATCCTATTATTCATCTAGATGAAGTCACTTCAACGAATATCGAAGCCAAAAAGCAGGCTCGTGAAGGGATAAAAGAAGGAACCGTTATCGTTGCTGAGCACCAAACCGAAGGACGGGGCCGTTCGGGAAGATCCTGGTTCTCTTCTCCTGAGTGGGCTATTCAAATGTCTTTAGTCCTTCGACCTAAAGTATCACCAGCCTTTGCCGCATCAATTACCCAGGTTGGAGCTGCTGCAGTAGCAAAAGCATTGGAAAGCCTTGGGCTTTCCCCTCAGATAAAGTGGCCCAACGACGTTCTTATTGGGGGGAAAAAAATCTGTGGAATTCTCACAGAGATGAGTTGCGAACTTGATCATATAAGCCATATTGTTATAGGAATCGGGATCAATGTAAATACTCCCTCATTCCCTGAGGAAATCGCATCTGTCGCAACGTCCGTTCGTATAGAACTGGGGGGGAAACACTGCAACAGAAAAGAGCTTATGGCTGCCGTTCTGAACGCCTTCGAGCCTCTTTATATCGACTTTTTAAAAGGGGGATCCCAGCCAGAATATCTTTCTATTTGCCGCCACCTTTCAAATCTCATGGGACAATTCATTACATATGAGACATCACAAGGAATACGTTCCGCCCAAGCTGTCGACATCGACAATATGGGACGCCTTATCATTCGTCACGAGGATGAAACAACGGAAGCTCTGCTTTCCGGAGAAGTTCATATATTAAGATCGTGAGAACGGATTTTCAACGCTGAGTCTTGAAGCATTTTCATATCGCTTTCAACTGACTCTCCTGCTGTTGTTAAATAGTCACCAGTCAAAAGGCCGTTAATTCCTCCCCGCAATCCCAAGAAGACTTTTGTGCCAAGAGCCTTTCGCCCTCCTGCATAACGGATTGTAGCTTGAGGAAGTAAAAAACGAATAAGAGCTCCCGTAAGCAAAATTTCGTCTTGGTTAAGCAATGGATTTTTTGCGAAGGGAGTTCCTTCTATAGGAGAGAGAATATTTAAAGGAAAGGAGCTCACTCCTATGTCGGCAGCTAGAGAAGCCATTTCAAGCCTATCCCGCAAGCTTTCACCTAAGCCAATAATGCCACCAGAACAAAGTTCAAGATGTGCAGAACGGGCAAAAGAAAGGCTTTTCAACTTATCTTCAATAGAATGGGTTGTACAAATAGAAGGGAAAAAACGGGGGCTCGTTTCAAGATTGCAATGATATCGTGTAAGGCCAGCCTGGGCAAGCTTTTTTGCTTGCCTTTCCGTAATAAGCCCATGGGAACCACAAAGTTTGAGAGATGTTTCTTTACTCAAACGCTGATATATACGACATAAATGTTCAAGATCACTATCGCTTAAACCTCGTCCACTTGTAACAAGTGAAAAACGATAAACACCAAGCTTTTCATAATATTTAGCAGCTCTTAAGACTTCTTCCTCGCTAATAAGAGGTGTAACATTACAAGACGTATTCCAATGAACTGATTGGGCACAAAATGCACAATTTTCGCTGCATTTTCCTGAGCGAGCATTAACAATAGAGCATAACTCGACATCTGAATGTGAACAATTTTTCGTCACTTGATCCGCTGCAGAAAGAAGAGCTGAAAGAGGTTCCTTTGAGGATAATAAAAGAAGGTCTTTTATAGGAATAGGTTTTCCAGAATATATATTGTCCAAATACACATGAAGAATACTCATAGTTCTGTCAACCCCTAACAAAATATTAGTTGACAAAACTATAAAGGCTTCATCTACCTATGTCAATTCATTTTTAATTGGGCTAATAAGAGAGAAAAGATATAATTGAGTCTGGGAGAGGAGACTCCCCGGGAATACCCCCGAAATCGCATTCCCGGGGCTGCAGCCGTCCCCAAACCATAATAACAGTATCCTCAAAGAATGGAAGAGGAGAAATATGAACACGGAAGGAAAACTTGCAATTCTTGCTGATGCAGCCAAATATGACGTGTCGTGTTCTTCCAGCGGGAGCCGGCGTAAAAATACCACAGGTGTTGGAAACGCGAGCCTGGGCGGTATCTGTCATACATGGACTTCCGATGGGAGATGCGTTTCTCTATTAAAAGTTCTCTTCTCAAATGATTGTATCTTCGACTGTGCCTACTGTGTAAACCGACGGAGTGTCGATCGCCCCAGAGCAACATTTACGCCCGAAGAACTTGCAGAACTCACCATCAATTTCTATCGTCGTAACTATATTGAAGGCCTTTTTTTGAGTTCTGGCGTTTATAAATCTCCCAACTACACAATGGAATGTCTTATACGAACATTACTTTTGCTACGGAAAAAATACAACTTCGGAGGCTATATTCATACTAAGGCTATTCCAGGTGCTGATCCGCAACTTCTTGAAATTGCAGGACAATATGCCGATCGTATGAGCGTCAATATTGAGCTTCCATCAGAAAAAAGCTTAAAACTTCTGGCTCCTCAAAAAAGTAAACAAGCCATTCTCAAACCCATGAGTTACCTTTCATCACGCATAGAGGAAAGCCTAGAAGAAAAACCCACATGGAGAGGAAAAAAGAAGCCTCTTTTTGTCCCTGCAGGGCAAAGTACCCAATTGATTGTAGGAGCAACTCCTGAAAGCGACCTTTCTATTCTTCGTCTTTCAGAAAATTTGTACTCCCGCTTTAACTTGAAAAGAGTCTATTACTCTGCCTATGTTCCAGTGTCATCAAATCCTTTGTTGCCAGCTCTTTCTTCCCCTCCACTTCTTCGAGAAAATCGAATATATCAAGCCGATTGGCTTTTGAGATTTTATAAGTTTAAAGCTGAAGAGCTGCTTGATGAAAAACAACCTCACTTTAATCTGAATATTGATCCAAAAACGGATTGGGCATTAAGAAATCTTCATTTTTTCCCTGTAGAAATCAATAAAGCTTCCTACGAGATGCTGCTCCGCATTCCTGGTATTGGCGTCATATCTGCTAAACGTATTATGACAGCCCGTAAAAATGGAATTATTCGCTTCGACCTACTCGCACGATTTGGTGTCGTTATGAAAAGAGCCCAATATTTCATTACATGTAATGGTGTCTTTCATGGAGATCGCTCTATGAATGAAAATCACCTTCGCGCACACTTTGAAGCGCCGTCAAAGAGTGATTTTGTGAAGAGGCAGCTTTTCTTATTTCAGCTATGACAACGTATATTTATGACGGCTCATTTAATGGCATGCTTTGCCTTATATTCGAAGCTGCATTACGGCAAAAAAGACCTCAAAATATTATTGCTCGGTCAAAAGAGGGACAACAAAAAAACCTTTTTGAAGGAGTTGAAGTTGAGACACGATCAAAAATTGCTCAAGCGGTCTATCACGTTCTAGAAGAACACACAAACGGGGAGACATTAATCACCGTTTTTTACGCACTTCATGCTCACCTTTCCCATATCGATTTAAGCGTCTTCAATTATCTAGAGCTTGCGTGGCAAAAAAGGAAAAACATTAACGGTCTTCTCTCTGACGAACGCGTTCTTTATATACTTGACGCACGTCGAAAAGTTTCACGTGAACGCCACATGTTCTGTGGGGTTCTTCGCTTTCGTGATGTAGGCGGTATTTACTACGCAACGATAGAACCAGAACACTATATCCTTCCCCTGCTTGGAGGGCACTTCGAAAAGCGCTTCCCTCACCAGAATTGGATTATTCATGATGTAAAACGAAGCAAAGCTCTCATATATGACCAAAGGGAATGGTATGAAACTGAATTTTCACCACGATCCATTCCTCAAAATACAAGTGACGAACAAACATACCAAGAGCTATGGAAAACCTTTTTCCATAGCGTCACTATTACCTCGCGGACTAATCGTGGCCTTCAAAAAAGAAATATGCCATTGAAATATTGGAAATATCTGACTGAAATGGAAGAAAAAATCCCGGAAACTTCACAAGAAGTCCCCGGGCAAGAAAATCTACCTAATGATGAGTTTTAGCAATATCCAACGCTATAAAAGACAAATTGTGAGCATGATCTCCTATTCGTTCGAGATTGCTCAGTATATCAATAAAGATAACACCTGCAGAAGGATTGCATTCCCCCCTGTTTAGCCGTCGAATATGGCTCTTTCGAAGGGTTTTTTCCTTTCTGTCCACTTCGACCTCTAAAACATCAATAACTTCGTGAGCTTTCTTTACATCTTCATCAGCAACCGATTCCAAACTCAATGTCACCGAAGTAAAGACGGTATTGAACATATCTTCGAATTCCGCCATAGCGACAGGAGAGAAATCGAGTCGATGTTCCTTCTTGTAATCATAGAGCTCTATCAAGTTCTGACAATGGTCTCCCACGCGTTCTATGTCACTAATGCCATTTACATAAGCAGAAAGGACAACTGATAGCTCGCTTGACAGCCCTTCTTGCCATATTTCTGCGGAATATCTGGCTATGGCATGAGTTAGTTCATTCAATATTTTTTCAGACTCATTCACTTGCTCAATCATTTTGGGATCGTCGTTCATAAAAGCTCTTTTTACATCCTGCAGCATTGAGAGCGCGATAGCTCCCATATGGGCAATTTCTTTTTTTATGGCGTCTATTGCTGCTGCTGGGGAGGCTGAAACAAGTTTGGGATCGAGAAACTGGGGACCGACACTGAGCGCGCTGCTTTTCCCTGGAACAAGTTTTTGAATGAGTTTTACAAAAGGAGAAGTAAACGGAAGGAACAAACATGTATTTGTCACATTAAAAAGAGTATGAGCATTGGCTAATTGCCTTGCAATATCTGGTGATGTTAGTGAAACTACTGTTTTAAAAAGAGGTAAGGCCATCATAAAAACGCTAACACCTATAAGGTTGAACATTACGTGAGCGGCAGCCGCTTGTTTCGCAGATCTGTTTGACCCCAAAGAAGCAATGACTGCAGTGATTGTCGTTCCTATATTATCGCCAAGAAGAATCGGAATAGCAGCGTCTAATGATAAGAGACCTTGGCTCGCCATGGCTATTGTAAGGCCGATGGTAGCGGAACTTGCCTGAACAACCATAGTTACAATTGTTCCGACTAGAACTCCAAGAAGAGGATTATGACTAAACATCATGAAAAGGTCTTGTCTCCCCCTCAAGAAATCCATTGCCCCTTCCATTGTTTGCATGCCAAGGAACAAAAGACCAAAACCAACTAAACCATTGCCTATGTACTTCTGCTTTCTGGATTTGCCAAAAACAGCCAAAATCATTCCAATACCGATAACAGGAAGGGCGAAATTTTTAATCTTAAACGCTATAATCTGAGCGATAACCGTCGTTCCTATGTTGGCTCCCATAATAACGCCTACAGCTTGCTTCAGGGTCATGAGACCCGCATGTACAAAGCTTACAGTCATTATGGTTGTTCCGCTACTGCTTTGAATAAGAACTGTTACCAATGTCCCAATAAGAACCCCACGAACAGGGGTGCTCGTGAGAGAACCTACTAACTGGCGCATTCTGTCTCCTGCCAGATCTTGCAAAGCATCGCTCATAAGCTTGATGCCAAACAAGAACAGACCAACGCCCCCTAAAACCTGAAATGCATTTGAGAGTGGCACCGCACAAATCCCTCCGAAAATAAAATTATAAAAACATCGCTTAGTGAACGTATAGTAAAAATCCACGCTAACTCTAACATACTCTACTCTAAGAATGCTAGTTTTTTCTGCTAAAAGCTACAAATCAAAAAAATTTCTACTTTAAAAATCTGCTGATAAAACTCTGCAATTCTGTATGTATCAATTTATTTGTGCAAAGAATATGCTGGTTATCGAGATCTTGTATGGGTAATCCTTTCCAATTAGACGCTTTTCCGCCAGCTTCTTCCATAAGCAAAAGTCCCGCATAAAAATCCCACGGTTTCAAATCCATTTCGAGATAGCCGTCCAAACGTCCACAAGCCACATAAGCCATGTCAAGGGAAGCAGCCCCTCGCCGCCGTACATCGTGGCACTTCTCGTAAATTTTTGTCACAATGGAAATTTCTTCTTTGCCCAATTTTTTATCGTAGGCAGTACCAAAGCCAATAAGACTTTCTGAAAGAGAGCCAGTTTGAGATACGCAAATGGGATCCCCATTTAAATAAGCCCCCTTATCTTTTACTGCAGAAAAAAACTCTTCGTTTATGGGGTCATAAATATACCCTTGTTGGATTGTGTAATTTTCAATATAGGCAAGAGAAATGGCAAAAGCCGGATACCCGTGGTAAAAATTTACTGTTCCGTCAATAGGATCAAGAACAAAAGCTTCTCTCTCCAATTGAAAGGAACTTCGAGACGAAGAAGACTCCTCTGCAATAATCATACTTCCAGGGAAAAATTTTCTTAGCTGTTCTGTGATAAAAGATTCAACCTTCATATCTGTAAACGTAGTGTAATCAGACTGAGAGCGGCGAGAAGCAATATGAGTGTCTCTCTCTTTCGTTATGATTTCTCCTGCTTCATATAAAAGAGACGTTATTATTTTTACAGTAGAATTTTCCACTCCTATTTTCTCCTTTAAAGTTACTTTTCCGTCAAAATAATAGAAACATGCTTATTTCTATGTTTTTCTGCTTTTTTTAAAAATTCAGTAACAATCTCAAAAGGCAAATTATATTCTACCGCTATCTCCGTTATATCATCCCCTATTTTTTGCCAAAAAAGGTGAGGTTTCATGGCTCTTTTTTTCTCCTCTTCACTTGGCACAATTGAATAGACCAGCAATTTTTTTCCGTTGGGAGATTCTGTTGAAACTATAATTTCCCATGAATATCTCATTATTTTTCCTCCTCGTGCCGATCCTCTCTGAAAATTGAAGGCGACCTCGATAATATAATGAAACCCTTAGGAATGAAAGGGGTAAAAAAGTTTCAATAATGCACTACTTTTTCACAATTCAATCAATAAACCTTGACCTCAGTTTTATCACGTGTTATTATTTCCCCGCTACTTCTGTAGCGAAAATGACGCATAGAATACAGAATAAAAGGAGGAAGGTGAAAGAAGCTGGGAGATAAACAAACAACAAAAAAAGAGAAAATAGAGCTTATACAGGCAGTGCAAGAAGCTCTTAAAGAATTAAAGACATCGCAACAACATATTGATTTTAAGGCTGTTTCGCAAAAATTGGGCATAGCCCGTTCTACCCTTTATCGAAATCCCATTGTAAGGGAAGAAATCACTGCTGCTCGAGAAGCATCTCGGGCCACGTCAACGTCCTTATCGGAACTCCAGGAAGAAATACGACATCTCAAAGAAAGAGTTCAAAAGCTAGAAGAACTCTCTCGTCAATGGGAGCCCTAATAAACTCCCAATTCTTTCTATCAATACGTGCATGGCGCCACTGTCAGAAAATGTTTCTGATGTTTAATTTTTATATTCCACGAAGGAGGTTAGAGTTTTAATGAAAACTCATCTTTTGAAAAGAACCATCGTGGCTGCAGTTTGTATGGTATCTGTTATGTTCTTGGGATCAATCGGTGCAGAGGCGGCGCGCCCTGTAACTTTTATTGATTTCAGTTGGGACAGTGTGCAGGTGCATAATCGAATTGTTGGCTATATCTTAACCTACGGTTATGAGAAGAAAGTCGACTACATGTTTGCTGAGTCTCTTCCAGGTCTTATGGGAATTGAACGAGGGGATGCAGACATTACTATGGAACTTTGGGCAGACAATTTTCCTGAGTGGTGGCAAGAAGCTCAAGAAAAAGGAAAAGCAAAGAGTCTGGGACTAAACTACCCTGACGCACCCCAAGGTTGGTATGTTCCTCGCTACATTGTTGAAGGAGATAAAGAAAAAGGCATAAAGCCACTTGCTCCAGACCTTAAAAGCGTCTTTGACCTCCCAAAATATTGGGAACTCTTCAAAGATCCAGAAAAACCTTCAAAAGGGCGCTTATATAACGGCCCTGCCGGCTGGAATATAAACTCCATCAATTCAGAGAAGGTAAAAGCCTACGGATTAGATGAAAAATTTACCGCCTTTGATCCAGGTTCTCAAACTGCTCTAGCCGCAGCTATTGCTTCCGCTTACGAGCGAGGAGAACCAGTTTTAGCCTATTATTGGGAACCTACAGCAATTATGGGCATGTACGATATGGTAAAACTTGAAGAACCGCCATACAGCAATGATTTATGGGGAACAACGTATCGCTGTGCTTGCCCCTCAGTCGAAGTACTTGTTCTGGTAAACACAAAATTTGCTGAAGCAAACCCCGAAATCACAAAATTCTTAGAACGTTATGAAACAACTCTTGATCAAAACAATAAAGCCCTCGCTTATATGAAAACACATAACGTTGATGCTCACCAAGCAGCCATCTGGTTCCTTAAAACCTACAGTGATAACTGGAAAAATTGGGTACAGGACGAAAACGTTATAGCAAATGTAGAAAAAGCTTTGCAAGAGGAGGCGATAAAATAGTGAATTCCATCTCTAAAAAAAAGAAAATCTTAGAAATACATGATCTTTGGAAGGTCTATACAAAAACAGATATAGATATTGATGTAGAGAACGAAGATATTATTACGGAACTTGATGAATCTGATGATGCTGTTGTGGCTGTAAGGGGTGTTTCTCTTACAGCCAGGCAAGGAGAAGTCTTCGTTATTATGGGACTTTCTGGAAGTGGAAAATCTACTCTTATTCGTTGCATTCTTCGCCTCATAGAGCCGACATCCGGCGAAATATGGGTTAATGGACAAGAAGTCACTTCTCTGTCTCAAAAAGGCCTCACGGAATTCAGACGAAAACAGATCGCCATGGTCTTTCAGCACTACGGACTTCTGCCTCACAAAACAGTAATTAACAATGTAGAATTCGGACTGAAGCTCCAGGGAATCCCGGAAAAAGAACGAAGAGCGCGTTCTAAAATTTCACTTGAACGCGTCGGCCTTAAAGGATGGGAAAATTACTATCCTGGTTCGCTGAGCGGAGGGATGAGGCAGCGTGTCGGTATCGCAAGGGCTCTTGTTATGGATACACCTATCCTTCTTATGGACGAGCCTTTCAGTGGTCTTGATCCTTTGATCCGCCGAGAAATGCAAGATGAATTAATTCGATTACAAAAAGAGCTTAAGAAAACTATTTTCTTTGTAACTCATGATCTTGATGAAGCAATGCGAATGGGAGACCGTATGGCTGTAATGAAGAATGGATCTATCGTACAAATGGGAGCTCCTGCTCAAATTCTCGCAAATCCTGCAGATGAATACGTGGCCCGTTTTGTTCAGGATAAACGGCGCCAAATACAGATGGCTGATGAAGGAGCCTTTATATCTGATGATGAAAGCATTGATGAAATACCTGATGAAGGAGTGATGAATCATATTTCCAGAAACGTTTGAATTTCATGTTGCAAGTCATGTTAATAACGGCGTAGACTGGCTTCTTCAAGCCTTAGCCCCAACTTTTGATAGTATTTCCAGCGGAATTCTTACTATACTTTTAGGAATTGAGAATTTCTTGCACATCATCCCCTGGTGGATATATATAGTTGTAATTGCTCTCCTCGCATGGAAAGCAACACAGCGTCTCAGTACGACAATTACATTGCCGATAAGCATATTGTTCATAGGGATATTCGGCCTTTGGGATTTAGCAATAGGAACACTTGCCGTTGTCATTGCCGCAGTGTTTATTTCCTTACTTATTGGCATTCCCCTTGGTATCCTCATGGCAGAAACCAAGGGAGTGGAACCCGTTATGAGACCAATTCTAGACGCCATGCAGACAATGCCAAGCTTTGTCTATCTTATTCCGGCCATGATGTTTTTCGGTCTCGGGAAAGTCCCAGCTGTTCTTGCAACCTTAATTTACTCTCTTCCTCCTGTTATACGCTTAACGAATCTTGGGTTGCGGCAAGTACCTAAGCCGGCTCAAGAAGCAGCGATCGCATATGGAGCAACAAAATGGCAATTGCTAAAAGAAGTGCGAGTTCCTTTAGCTATGCCTACGATTATGGCAGGAGTCAACCAAACAACAATGATGGCTCTATCAATGGTTGTCGTAGCATCTATGATCGGAGCCAGAGGACTGGGACAGGAAGTTTTACTTTCTATTAACCGTATTGATGTGGGACGTGGTTTTGAAGCCGGAATCTCTATCGTTATTATGGCAATTACCATTGACCGTATAACACAAGGTTTCGCCAAAAAATGGGACCCCATCAAAAGATAAATATATGGCTCAGAAACCTATATTTAAGCCGTCTTCTCCTAAAAGAGGACGGCTTATCCTATATAATAAGCATGTAAAAATTATGTACCTTTGAAAACGAGGATAAGAATGGAACAAATATTTTATGATTGGCAATTTAAAGCATATACAAAAATAGAAGGGCAAAATGCTGTTCTTTCTGCTCCGACAGGGGCAGGTAAAACTCTTGTTGCATATCTTTGGGCAGGACTTTTAACAACAGAAGGAAAAATTCAAATGCCCAAAGATACTTCGCGTATTATATTTACCGCTCCTATTAAAGCCTTAAGTAACGAACGATATATGGACCTTCGGCGCATGGGGTTTGATGTAGGAATAGAAACTGGCGATTTCAAACGAAATGAAGAAGCTCCGATTATTTGCTGCACACAAGAAATCTATACGTTGAAATATACGAAAGATCCCGATCAAAAACTTATTATTGATGAATTTCATTATATTTTTGAAGATCCGGACCGTGCCAGAACCTATATTGACGGCATTCGAGAAACAGCACCAACAACGTCTATTCTTGTTATGTCTGCGACCTTCAGCCAACCAAACGTTATAGGTCATTACCTCGAATCAATTACCGAGCGCAATTTTATTGTGTATGAAAGTCAAGAGCGAGCAACTGAGCTTGTTTTTACCCCTAAGAAACCTGCTCAACTCTTTTCTATTCATGATGCTCTCGTTTTTGTTTTCTCCCAACGTGGAACTATGGATTTGGCCTACAACATTGCTAGAACTAGGCGACGCCTTCCCAAAGAACAACGAAGTCGTCTCTATGAATTAGCAACTATTCTTGACGTTCCTAAAGTTCAAATGCCCCTTCTGTGTGGCGTAGGAATTTATCATGGAGGAATGTTACCTAAAGAAAAGCTACTTGTAGAATCAGCTTTTCGTGAACGCATTCTTGATGTTGTTGTAGGAACAAACGCTCTGGCATTAGGTGTCAATCTACCTGCTGAAACAGCTATTTTTGCTCAACTAGTTCAATTTCACGATAACGCTCCCATAAGCAAAAATGAATTTCTCCAAATGTCGGGACGAGCCGGAAGAAAAGGCCTTTTCGATACAGGCTATGTTACATGGTTAGCGAATTCCCCCTGCGAACATCGCGGATATAACACAGGGGAAGAATTTAAAAATTTGCTTCATATGTCTCCAGAGGCAGCTTCTGTATCTCTTCGGCCAGCTTGGGGAGCCTTGTTACGACATGAAGTTCATATTGACGACGAAGCCGATTATATAAGCCGTTTTTCCTTACCTGAGATTGATCCTTATATTTTACGCAACGAACTGAGACAAGGATTAAAGCGCATAGATAGAGCATTACGCCGTATGGTAAAACCTCATCAAAGAAAACAGTTTAGGATTCTTTTAGCCAATATTTGGTATGAAGAGATGAGTGCTGATGAAAATCTTGAAATGGCTCGTCTTTTCTTTGCCGAAGAACGGCCAGAAGCTCTTTTCGCAGCCCAACTTGTTGCCCCTTATGAGCGGAATTATCTTCAAGCTCTACTCAAGATCAAAAGGTATGCTAATCACCTTCCAAATGGGTATTTCTTTAGGGGGATGCGCTTTCTTAATCAAACTGTTGATGACATAGACCCAACTATTTATGGTTTTGAAGAAAAAATTAATGAAATAGAAGGATCTTCGAAAAAAGCCTAAGCAGAGAAGGATTTGCCAATATCGCTGAGGCAACGACGTATAAAAAGATCTTTTTGACATGCTAAATCTACAATCACAAGATCTCGTACAGCATCTCCATGAGTATTGATTCGAAGCATGAGCTTAGGGCGCAATATATCTCGGCCTGCAGAGGCAATAACAATTCCGATGCTGTAATCTGAAAGTTCGACAATCGTTCCAGGCGGATAAAGCCCTAGGGAGCATAGAAGGACCCCAACGATTTTTTTATCAAAATGAGTATCAGCGTTTTGTATAATCATTGAGAGGGCCTGGCGAGTTTCTAGAGAATCACGATATATACGCTTTGTGGTAAGAGCATCGAAAACATCGGCAACAGCCGCAATACGGGCTTCAAAAGGAATCTGTTCTCCTCTTAACTTATCAGGGTAACCATTTCCTTTCCATCGTTCATGATGATGGCGTACTATAGCAAGAACACGTTTATCAGAGACCCCAGACTCTCGGAGCAACCTTTCTCCTTCTTCTGGGTGTCTGTTTATAATACTGAATTCACGCGGAGTGAGAGGGCCAGGCTTGTTAAGGATATCAAGACTTATACATGCCTTGCCCACATCATGTAGCAGTCCCCCCATTACTTGCCTTTCAACCACTTGTATTTGATTTGGAAAGAGACGAGACGTAATAAACCCACTAAGAAGAGCTACGTTCAACGAATGAATAAAGGTATACTCATCCCAATTTCTTACCCTGGCCATAACAAGAAGAACTTGCGGAGTGCTCATCAGCGTTTTGGCAAGAGAGCGACTATTTGATATAAGAGATGATAACTCCTCAGAACTAGGCTCCCTACCTGAACGAAAGCGTTCATATACATCTTGAATCTGTTGAATTGTCACTTTCGCCAAATGTCTATCAAGAGCAACGAGATTCAGATCAGAATCTTGAAGAGCCATCTGGAAATCTTCTTTTGAAAAATGTATCTCCTTCTGAATAGGAACTGAGCGAATGCCCCATTGTATTAACGTATCAGGTAAACGTGGAAAATTCTGCATAACAACTTTGATATCGCTATGTTTTGGGAGCAAAAGAAGACCACCGGGGGCAATTATATCCTCCGCCAAATGTCCCCATATATGATGAAGCTCTGAGACAGCTATCTGCTGTATCAGAAAAAGTCCCCCCTTATATCCAAGATTAAAGTTTAATATTTTTCAAATTCTTTTGGGCTGTCACAATAGCTGAAATAGTAGCTGTCATAGATTCAAACTTTTTTGAAGCATCATCCATAACTCCAATTGAACGTTCCATCTCTTCTGAACTTTCGCTAATTTGAAGTCCTGAATCTTTCATTGTCTGATGAATTTGTTCCATAAAGTTTTTATTTTTTATCAGATAGTCAGAAAAAGAGACAAGAGTGCTCCGAATCATCTGAAACATGTCTCCCACTTTTTGAACGCTCTCCATTGCTTCGTTTACAGAGCTCGAAATCTCGCTGACCTTCGTCGTAATGTTCTCAGAAGCTCCTTTGGTTTCTGCTGCTAACTCCTGAACATTTTTAGCAACTATGGCAAAACCTCGTCCATGTTCACCAGCCCTTGCTGCTTCTATTGAAGCATTTAACGCCAAAAGATTGGTTTGCTTTGCTATACGCTGAATCTCTTTCGACATTTTTTCTACTTCGAGAAAAGACTCAAGAGTTCCATAGGTCGTCTGAACAGTATGCCGCACATCATCGCTCATACTCTCAAGATCCGTTCCTGAACGATCAAGATCTTCCATAAGCTTTTTATTCATTGAATTGATTTCTTCAACACTCTGACTGGTCTGTTGGCTCTTCTGATCAAAATCCTGAACAACCATTTCCAGAGAGCGGCTTAAGCGCATAAATTCCTGAGCAGTCTGCTGTATTTCTCCCTCAACCCGCTGCACTCGTCGTACCAAGACATCATCAAGTTGGGCCATGAAAGAATTCATCATGGTATCAGCAAAAAAAGCCGACCCCAAACGACGAATCACTTCTTCGTACTTTTTATCGGCCATATTAAGCACCAGCTCCATAAACAGTATCAAGGAGATCAGTTCCACATCGAAGATTTTCAAACCACGAGAAAAATTTTTTTACGTTTTCTCCTTGAATAACTGCTCCATGTTGAGGGGCAATAGCCTGAATATCTAAAGATGACAATTGCTTTACCCAGCGACGGCAGACAGCATTAGAAGCCATATAGCGCTTATGAAACCCTTCCATATATTGCAGATGATCCTCAAAGTTTTCGACAATCGCATATCTTTTCCCCTTTGGGAATATAGCTGCACCAATATCGCCAGTAAACAGAATCTTCGATATAGGATCGTATAGGGAAAAAGCCCCCGTAGAATGAAGAAAGTGTGAAGGGATGAGTTTCATCGTCTTTCCATTAGAAAAAGAGAGAGCCCCTCCTCGATCAGGAATCGCAGTGATTCTTTTATGGTCATAAATACCAAAATGAGGCAAAAATCGAGTCCAAAGAGAAGAAATATATACCTGAGCTCGATCGGTCATAGAGAGCCATAAAGTAATTCCTGAAGAAACATCAGGATCTTGATGGGAATAAAAAATGTGGCGAATACGGTGTAAATCAAAAAGCTCTGCAACATTGGCCAATACCCGAGGAAAGACATGAGCTCCACCTGGATCAAGTAAAAGAACCTCTTTTCCTGAAACGATCACATATTGATTTGTCTGAACAACACCTTCCTCTTCCTGCTCTTCCCACGCTAGAAGGTAAAAACTATGATCGTCATGTTCATATAGAGAAATCGAACTTCGATGCTCCATGGAGACATCTCCTCCGTTCATAATAGTGATCAAGGTACGTTAAATTGTATTATTAATTATAAAGGATACCAACTCTTTTTCCTCAAGAGGCTTACTAGTAACATATCCTTGAATAGCATCGCAATTGATATCTTTCAAAAAATCAAGCTGTTCATGTGTTTCCACACCCTCCGCAATGGTACCCAGCCCCAGAGAATGAGCCATATTAACCATTGTTTTTACGAGGACTTCTTTTCGGCGATCTATTCCTATTCCATCGATAAAAGATTTATCGACCTTAATGACATCTATCGGAAATTGGCTTAAATAGGCAAGAGAAGAGTATCCCGTGCCAAAATCGTCCATATAAATACGGCATCCGAGAATCTTCATTTCTCGTAAAAGATCTAAAGAAGCGTCTACATTTCGCATAACACCAGATTCAGTAATTTCAAATCCTATTTCCCCAGGTTTGATAGAGTAGGCTTCAAGAATACGCCTTACCTCAGAAATAAAATTCTCCTGCAAAAGCTGCCGAGTTGAGATATTCACACTTATTTCAAGGGGAGGATTTCCCTGTTTCTTCCATTCCTGCTGATGTCTGCACGCCATCATAAGGATTTCCTCTCCAAGGGGCAATATCAAACCTGTTTCCTCTGCTACAGGAATAAAATATGAAGGCATAATAAGGCCTTTTTGGGGATGCTGCCAACGTACCAAAGATTCAAATCCATTGATCATACCTGTTTTAAGTTGAAGCTGTGGCTGATAAAAAAGTACAAAATTTTTATTCAAAAGACTCTCTCTCAGATCATTTTCAAGCAAAAGACGATAAGAGGCCCGCTCTCCAAGTTCCTCTTTAAAAAATTCGTAGGAATTTAACCCCGTTTCGCGGGCTTTATGAAGGGCAATATCTGCTTTTTGTAACAAGACTTCTGTAGTAGTGCCATCATCAGGAGCGATGGCAATTCCGATACGAGCTGTTAAAAATATTGGTCGCTCTGCCAAATGAAAGGGCTCTTTGAAACAATGAAGCAACGCCCGCGCCATATGCGCTATATCAGCCACTCGCTGCGCCTGATGAATTAAAATATAATAATCATCCCCGCCTATTCTGGCCACAGTATTAGATTCCCCCACTGTCTTTTGAAGACGTTGGGCAACTTGCTGTAAAAGCTGATCCCCCGAAAAATGTCCCAAACTTTCATTTACATTTTTAAAGCGATTAATATCAAGAAAGAGAACCCCCGCAAAAAAACCTTTTTGTTCAATATTTTTCAACTCTCGATCCAATCTATCAAGAAACATTATTTTGTTAGGTAATCCTGTAAGCTGATCGTACAAAGATTTGAGACGAATCTGAGCATCTTTAGTTTTCATTTCAGAAAGATCGCTAAAGACCGAAATATATTCTGATATTTTCCCATTCCCATCATATACAGCTGCCACAGAAAGCCATTCAGGGTAAACTTCTCCACTTTTTCTACGGTTCCAAATTTCTCCTTCCCAATAGCCCTTTTCAATAAGTTCCTTCCAAAAATTTACATAAAATTCTCTAGGGTGTTTTTGAGATTTTAAAATCCTGGGATTTTTCCCTATAGCCTCATGAGCTTCGTATCCAGTAATTGTCGTGAAAGCGGGGTTTACCGATTTAATTGTGGCATGAACATCGGTAACCACTATTCCCTCAAGAGTATGTTTCATTACTGCCAAAGCAATCTGCAAGTCTTTTTCCCGCTTCTTCTCTTCTGATATATCTAGCAAAACACCTATAACACGAGATAGCTCTCCATTTTCATAAAAAGCTTTCGTTTTAGAAGCAATTATCTTTTGCTCTCCATCAGGCGTCACTATTTTGAATTCCTCGTTTTCGGAGTTTTCCCTGATTTCTCCGCCACGAAGAAGGTGATCAAGAAGATGGGCTACGTATAAACGATCTTCTACATGAATTCGTGAATAAAAAGATCTAAAACTAGGTGTAATTTCTTTACGCTCATACCCAAGAATACGATAGAGATGGTCGCTCCAGGTTAATGTCATGGACGAAGGAATCCATTCCCAATACCCTAAGTGCACTAATTCCTGAGCATGAGAAAGAGAATTCTCCTTCTGAAGTAATTCTTCATTATGTTCTTTGTCTTTTGTTATATCCATGCCGACAAGCAAAACACATTTTCTCTTGTTGACGCTATCCTCAAAATACTTGGTATGAGTGGCAAAATACAACCTCTTTGAACCGTGAATATAAAAAGAAACATCCTCTATCTCTCTATCTTTTTCAAAAGAAGCGATATTATTTCTTCTATACCAACCATCAAGCTGTTCAAATAAAAAACCATACACTTTAGTCAACTCAAAAAGCGAACGTTCTTGGCACTCTTCGTTTGTAACGTGGAACAACCGACATAAAAATTCGTTACCCCACACCCACCTTGCGGATGAATCAAGAATGAGGGCTATTCCTGAAAATTGACTAAAAATATTTTTAATTTCGCCGTATTCTATGCACTGAGTGTTCATTTAGATACCTAGGCTGAAATAGAAACGGGATCTCCAGGGAAGACATCCCCCTGTTGAATAACTTTGAGGAAATAGCCGCATATAGGCAATAGACACCATCCTTTATAATCATACGAATGGGGTTCTTCTGGTTTTTTGCCTTTTTCAATAACTTGAAGTTTAGCTGTCGCCCCTACGTTAAGAATCGAACCAATAGGAAGCTCTTCGGGTAATCCTTCTATCAGGAGATTTTCAGCAAGAGAGCCAGGCGGAAATGCGAATTGAGCTTCTTGCTCTGCTTTTTCTACGTCTTCACGCCGAAGCAAACTAACTTCTCTTTCATTTATGTTAAAGTGAGAATCTCCTTCGATCCCACCAAAAGTAAAATGAGCTTTTTCCACTCTTTGTTTAGCTTCGTTTCGCCGATTACTTATACATATGGCAAGAACTTTTCCCATTTTTTATGTCCCTCCTTACTCTTTTCTAATTTAACATAATACACTAAAGCAAAAATGAGATAAAGAAACAAAGTTAAATATAGGAAGTGATACAATAAATAAAAATACTATAAAGGAGGGCTGATGATGTTCGAAGTTAAAGATATTCTTGCACCGGGCCTTTTTGCCTCTGTGAAAAAAACAGTTGAAATAGATGATACCGTAGGGAATATGAATATACACCTCAACCAGCTTCTATCCACTTCTGCCTGTGTTCAAGCTATAATCGGTGCCTGCATAAAGGCAGTAGATCACCTTTTACCGGAAGGATATATTACTATTGGGAAATCCATTGAAGTTGTTCATGAAGCAACCTCTATGTTAAATGTTACAGTAGAATTCAAAGCGATTCTTAAAAGAGTAGAAGGGAACCGCCTCTTTTTCGATATTACAGCCTCCGATGCCCTTGGGCAAATCCTTATAGCCCACCATGAACGGGTCGTTGTAAATCGTGTTGCCCTAATGGATCGTGCAGTAGAAAGGGCTGAACAGCTTAACAAAATACGAGAAATGCTTTAGTCCATTTTTTATTTGCATAAAAAGAGAGGGGCTTGTTTATAAATAAACCCCTCTCTTTTCTCTATTTTTTCTTCTCGTTATAAAATCTGAAAAGAGCTTGCGTTCCATCATCCTCATACCCCTCATGTGCCAGTTTCTTATACATTGAAAGAGACATCTCAAGACCGGGAGTATCAAGTCCTAATCTGTCTGCCGATTCAAGGGCAATTCTCATGTCTTTTATAAAATGTTTAATATAAAATCCCGGATTGAAATCACCGGCAATCATGCGAGGGGCAAGATTTGAAAGTGACCAACTTCCAGCGGCTCCCTGAGCAATACTTTCAAGAACCTTATCTGGATCAAGACCTGCTTTAATAGCATAAGATACGGCTTCACAAACACCAATCATATTTGAAGCAATAGCAATTTGGTTCGCCATCTTTGTATGTTGTCCACTTCCTGCCGCCCCTTGATAGACGATATTTTTACCCATTACCTCAAAAAGAGGACGAACAACTTCAAAATCTTCTAACTCTCCACCAACCATTATTGATAACGTTCCCTCTCTCGCACCTCTATCTCCACCTGAAACGGGAGCATCTAAAGCTTTCAAGCCTTTTTTCTGAGCCGCCGCATGAATGCGCACTGCTAAATCTGGACTCGAAGTTGTCATATCTATAAGATAGGTTCCTGTTTTCGCATTTTCTAGAAGCCCCTTAGCTCCTAAATACACCTCTTCAACATCTCTGGGAAAACCTACAATCGTAATAACACATTCGCACTTTTCTGCAAGGGAAGCAACATTTTCTTCCCATATAGCCCCTTTCTCAACCAATGATTTTGCTTTTTCGCTGGTTCTGTTGTAAACATGAAGGGTGTATCCTGCTTCAAGTATATGCCGAGCCATACTTCCTCCCATGACTCCAAGACCTATAAAACCTATATTCTTCATTGAACAAGTTCCCCCTTTCAAAATTCTTCAATACGAGTATAACGTATGATACGATTGGTATAATAGCTTTACCAAATAGGAAAGAAGGGATTTACCATGTCGAAGTATCTAGACGATATTAAAGAAATACTTGGATCCGACGCGGACTCTCTTCTCAATTATACGTGCTGGGGAATTCCAACTGAAATGCTTACTCCGCCAAGCCCTGATTTTGTCGATCATCTCGCCGCAAATACGAATCGTCCTATCCCTGTGTTACGTTCATTACAAACGCTCTTTGACACAGGAAGATTAAAAGGAACCGGGTACCTCTCCATTCTTCCCGTTGATCAGGGAGTGGAACATTCCGCTGGTGCAAGCTTTGCCCTCAATCCAATATACTTTGATCCCGAACATATTGTCAGGCTTGCATTGGAGGCTGAATGCAGCGCTGTAGTGAGTACCCTAGGAGTTCTTGGTTCCGTAGCCAGGAAATATGCCCACCGTATTCCTTTTATTCTAAAAATCAACCACAACGAACTTTTATCATATCCTAATACATACGATCAAATTCTTTTCGCATCAGTCAAACAAGCCCAAGATATGGGAGCCGTAGCCATAGGTGCCACAATCTATTTTGGAAGTCCGGAATCAAGACGACAAATTCAAGAAGTATCGACGGCCTTTCACATAGCGCATGAAATGGGGATGGCTACTATTCTATGGTGTTATTTACGTAATAAAGCCTTTAAAACAAAAGAAAACGACTATCATTTAGCAGCAGATCTCACTGGGCAGGCTAATTATCTAGGCGCAACTATAGAGGCAGATATCGTGAAACAAAAGTTGCCCTGTATCAATGGAGGTTTTCGTGATCTTCATTTTGGAAAAACTTCTCCTGAAGTATACGATAAATTAGTGCCTAATAATCCGATAGATTTACTCCGCTATCAGGTGGCTAATTGTTATATGGGACGAGTAGGCCTGATTAGCTCCGGTGGGGCATCAGTCGGGTCTAATGATCTGAAAGAAGCCGTTAAAACAGCAGTCATCAACAAAAGAGGAGGAGGCATGGGGCTTATTCTTGGAAGAAAAGCTTTCCAGCGTCCTTTTAGGGAGGGCATTCACATTATACAAAACGTTCAAAATGTCTATCTTGAAAAAGAGATTACTTTAGCATGATCAAAAGAGAAAAATATTGTAGCGTTCTTGTAAAGGTCCTTCTATTCTCTGCACTCCTATGGGGAGGAATGGCTTTTGCTTCGTCTTCACAAGAAACAGTTCCTCTCTTATGGGGTGAAGATATTCCTGGCGTCATGACACACTTCAATACTCGGGAACCAGTCTTGGCCCTGACACTCGATGCTTGCGGAGGGAAACGAGGAAGTGGTTTTGATAAAAAGCTTATAACCTGGCTTAAAAAACATAACATACCTGCAACACTATTTCTTACAGGACGCTGGATTGATGCCAATAAAAAACATGCTCAAGAGTTAGCTTCTTGTTCTCTCTTTGAGATAGAAAATCATGGAATGAATCACCGTCCATGTTCTGTATCTGGACGTTTAGCATATGGTATTCCAGGAACAAAAAATGTATCGGAAGTCATAAATGAGGTTCAAGATGGAGCCGATACTATAAAAGAGATCATAGATCGCAAAACTCGTTTCTTCAGATCTGGGACAAATTATTATGATGAAATCGCCATTGCCACTATAGAAAAGCTAGGATATAACGCCGTAGGCTATTCAATAGCAGGAGATGAAGGGGCAACACTCTCTAAAGAAGCTATTATTATAAAACTTCTTAAAGCAAAACCAGGAGACATTATTCTCTGCCATATGAACCATCCTGAAAGCGATACAGCTGAAGGGCTGATTGAAGTGATTCCCATACTCCAAGAACGCGGTTTTCGTTTTGTCACTTTAAAGGAATATCCGTTGCAATAATGATCATATCCTTATAGAGGAAGGGGAAAAATGATAGGATCAGCTATTTTATTAGGGGGGGTTTCTTTTATATTGCTTCCTCTTGAAATGGCAGCAGGCCTTTTTGCTGCCATAACTCTTTGGCTGACTATTTATGCTGCTCCTTTTTTCTGTCTTTACATAGGGTGGCTTTTTGGTATGTTTCTCGGTTTTGTTCGTGCCGAAACCAATCTCTGGAGTATTCTTGCACTGATCCCTGTAGGAATATGGTTTCTTGTAAATTGGCGCCTCACACTAGCTAAAGAGATGCCTCTTTTCGTTAAGGGACTCAAAGAGCCTCTCGCTCGTCGAAAGATGTTCAGATATTGCGGTCTTATTTTCCCATGTGTAATTTATCCCCTTTGGGGGCCAGGCGCTCTGAATAAATATCTTATGATTGCAACAGTCGCTGCATTTATCATCGAGAAGATTACCAATTACGTACCATTCTTGAAAAAATGGTTCAAGTCGATCTCCTCTCAAAAAGAAGAAAGAGATGAACGGTCTATATCATCAACAACATGTTACTTACTTGGAGCATTCATTGCTTCTCTCTTTCCTGACCCTGCTTCTGTACAAGCTCTTATGATGGCAACCATGGGAGATGCCTGGGCCGTTCTTGTCGGCAAACGTTGGGGAAAATTAAACTGGCTTGAAGGGAAAACACTCGAAGGAAGTCTTGCTTGCTTAGCCGCCGCTCTTATGAGCGGTTTTATTTATGGAGCTCTTGTCCCGGAAGCGCAGATCCCATGGCTCATTCTTCTGTGGGGGGGATTGGCCACTCTGTTTACAGAAGGGTTTTTCAGGTTCGAACTCGATAACCTTTTAGTAGCTCCAGTCAGCGCAGCAATAATGACCGCCGTTATATGGATCGCTTACCTTTTCTAAACCTTGATAAACCGATCTACATCATAAACAACTGGATAGACATTACCTGTGCGGATAGCACCTATAAAATCTTCTTCAGTGTGTACCACTCCAGGGAAAGCAGTAGCATAACGTCCTACTCGCTCAACAAGATGGGCATCACTACCACCAAGACGAGGTAAACGCAGTTCCTCAGCAAGAACGTGTGCTTTAAAATTATGAGTCAGGCGGGTACTCCCGTTGAAAGCCTCTATTCCGCTCAAGCCAGGAAGCGAACGTATAAAATTGCCCATTCCACGCCCGTTATCCCGAAAAGGATGAGCACTTACAGCAACGCCTCCCTGCTCTTCCACAAGAGAAAGAACGTCAAGCGCATGCATCTTTTTCTCAGGAACAGCATCAAGACCAAAAATTAACAGATCTCCCTCGTATGTAAGCAACTCAAGACCAACAAGAACCAGGAAATTGTGTTTCATGCTCAATTCCTGAGCATAAGAACGCATACCCATACTTTCATGATCTGTAACACAAATTCCATCAAGCCCCATTTTTTTGCCTTGTTGAATTGCCTTCTCTATAGGTAAAAAACTATCTGAAGAAAATTCTTCAGTGTGAAGATGCGTATCGATAACCAGGGTCATTTCCTCCTTACTTTTTATTCATTATATCTATTATAAAAATATGTTATGTCCATAAGAATTATAAAGCAGCCTGTCTTCATGTCAATAGATAAAATTGAACACGCAAATAACCTTGAATTCGTTACTGTATGTTAATATGTTTTCGCAAAGAGATTGTGGCGAATAGGGAGGAGAGGTCGTGGCAGAAAAGAAAGGAGCTAGCGACAGAGCTTTTCAAAAAATAATTAATCTTGTTTTATCCCATGAACTTAAACCGGGAGATCGAATATATGAAACAAACCTGGTGGATGAACTACACATGAGCCGAACGCCCATACGTGAAGCACTTTCACGCTTAGTTTCTACAGGATTTTTAGAAAAAACCTCCGGGCAAAAAGGTTACGTTGTCCCTCTTTTATCTCCAGACGATATGGAACAAGTTTACTATTCAAGAATTGTTATTGAAGGGAAAGCTGCACGTAGAGCGGCCCAAAACGCCGATCAAAAAGCAACAGAGGATTTAGTTCGCCTTAATGAGGAAGAAAAAAGGAAATACCAGGCGAATGCGAAAGACGAATATGCAGCTCTTAATGAAAAATTTCATATGGCTATCGCCGAAATGTCTGGGAATACATATCTTTATCGATATATTCAACAGCTCTTTTGGCGTTCTAATCTCTATGTTTTCTTTTTCATGAGCTTCTACAATTTAAAACAACCAGAAAGTAATGGGACAGAGACAGATATTCGATTAAGCTATAAAGAACATGAAAAAATAATAGAAGCTATTCTGGCAAAGGATGGATTTGCCGCAGAAAAAGCAATGCAAGAGCACTTGATCACAGCATATAATTCAATGCTCAACCCTCAGAGCAAGCCTTTATTGACATTTGAAGAATTTAAAGACTAAGATGAAACTCAAGAAAAAAGGAAGGATTAGTTAATCCTTCCTTTTTTCTTGAACTAAACACTTTATATCTTCCATTAAATCTCTTCAAAAATTCCTTTTTTAACAATTTTTCCTTCACTCATCATAACTTCACCCTTAGCTATGACATATTCTAACCTAAAAGATGTAGGTGAAATAACAAGAACGTCACCGTCAACGCCAGGAGCAATGTGCCCCTTATTCAATAGTTTCAATCGTTCCGCTACATTTTGTGTCACTAGCTTTAAAGCAACCTCAAGACTTATTTTTTCTTCGCAGACACAATCTTTTAGCTCTCTAAACAACGAAAAAGGTTCTCCTATACCCATTTTTACAAGCTCTCCCGAAGAATCAAACTCTGGCATACTTCCGTTGCCATCAGTACTCATCGTGAGATGAGAGATAGGAACTTGTTCTTTCATAGCTCTTGCTATTCCCTCACTTGGTTTTACTGAGTTACCATCATTTCCCATACTCGTAGTGAGATCTATAACGCCACCATTATTACAATAATTCAACGCCTGAGTATAAAGTTTTCCATTCCGGTTAACGTGGGTAGGAATAATTTGGCCCAGAGGGATATCGGTTCCTTCAAGAGCTTGTTCTATTATATGTAACCCTATGGATTCTCCTCCCATATGAGCCTCAACAACGCCTGCCTTTCCAGATAGCATTCCGCCTACTCGAGCATCTGAAATAATGCGTCGTAATTCTTCTACAGTTGGATGTGACGAACGATGATCTGAAAGAGCTATTTTAGTCCCAATGATCTTGTCTATAAGAACAATATCAGACATTACGCTCTCTGTAATAGTTACGGAAGGAACACCGTACGCCCCCGTATACATGTATGTAGAAATGCCTTCGTTTTCAAGAGAACGAGCCTTTGCCAATAATTCTTTCAGCGATCGTGATATTCCGTCAGTACCTAAAGGTGCTACCGCAGTTGTAATACCTGCACTAATAAAACGACTCAGTTGCAAAGGAGGTGTTCTGAAATGGGGACCCCCTTCTCCTCCTGCTCCATTAAAGTGAACATGGCTATCAATGAGCCCAGGAACAACAAAAGCACTTTGAACGTCAATTATGATTGCTTCAGGATCAATAGCTAAAACAGCCTCTTTTGAAATTGTTGTTTCAAGTGCAAGAATAGATTTGCCCGCTATTAAAATATCGTGCTTCCCTAAATGAACAGGGGTATATATTTCTGCGTTTTGAATTAATAAGAGTCTCATTATAACCAACCTACTTTATCTAAAATTACACATTGGTATTCTTAAATTTAATACGTAAGGGAAATATTGAAAAACTTTTTTACTTCGTAGAGGGCAACAATACACGTGCATTTTATATTTCCTCCTCATTCAAATCGATAATATGTACATTTAAACGTATACGCAAAATATCGATAAATTTTAAAACAGATATATTGTATCAAAAAAATACAGATATAAGAAAGTGTCAAATGAAGCTTGTTTTAAAGGTTTTACTTGCAATAAAAAAAGAATAGCGATAAAATATTTTTGTTCTTGGATATTTTTATGTATCCATAAAAACATGGGGATGTAAAAAAACATATATACTCTTTTTATGTACTTTTTCTTTTTTTTCATCGCTCTTTATATTTCTTTTTACGTTCCAACGAATGACGCTTACACGTCCCCATTTTTCCCTTAAAAATCAGAAGGGAGTGGTGCCTGCTGAAGAAACGACAAACTAAAAACATTGACGCTCATTACTAGTATTGCAACAAATAGAAAAGGAGGTCGTTTTTTATGGATGTCTTCAGCAACGCCTTTGAAAAAAAGTGGTTTTTTATTTTTATGTTTATGTACGTACTTATTATGCTCCCGCTTCCCTTTTTCTTTTCTACAACATATATTCCCTCTTTGGGCGGTCTTCCGTCTTTTATTATTGGTTGGACAGTTCACACCGCAGCAACAATGGCGCTCATCTTTATTTTCTATAAACAGGCCATGAGTCGCCCTGAATATCACGAATTCGACGAAGATTAGGGGGGAAAGTTTATGGATGCCGTATCAAGTTTGATTCATCCCATTCCAGGTATTTTTTACACAGTTTTAGGTGGTTACTTTGTAATTATGGCACTTATTGGTTACTACTCAGCAAAAAATACATCTACATTAAGTGACTTCTTTGTTATGAGTGGTAAAGCCGGTGCTATCGTCAGTGGTCTTGCTTATTTTTCCACACAATATAGCATGAGTACTTTTATGGGATGTCCAGCAACATGTTATAAAGTAGGCTTTGCAGGACTGACCATTTCTGTCCCCGGCCTTGTCTTTAGTATGATCATTCCCGCCCTTTTTGTTGGACGGAAACTAGTTCGACTCGGTCACAAGCACGGATTTCTCACGATGGCCGATTACCTTGGCGACCGATACGAATCAGATGGTCTTCGGGTTCTTCTCGCTGTACTCATGATCATTTTCCTCATCCCAATGATGGGAGCTCAGACCATTGGTGCCGGCATTATTTTGAGAACCTTTACAGGTGCTCCTGAATGGGTTGGCATTGTAGCCATGGGTATCATCGTCATTCTTTATTGCATGAGCGGTGGTATAAGAGGAGCTATGCTTACAGACGTTATACAGGGTTCTCTTATGGTTTTAACCGCTATTATCACCTTTATTATTTCTGTTAAGATTGGTGGCGGTTTTTCGGCCATTTCTGAAAAACTTCACGCATTGAATCCGGCTTATATGAGTCACCCTGGCGTGGGCGGATCGTATGGTTGGGGAAACTACGTGTCGATGATCGTTATGTGGAGCTTTTTCTCTATTGGTCAACCTGGTCTTTTCACCAAATTCTTTGCCATGAAAGACTACAAAGTCATGTTCAAAGCCGTTCTTCTTGGAACTCTGGGCATGTGGCTAGCCGCAACTCTTATAGAGTGGTCTGGTGTTAATGCCATTGTTTCTATTCCAGGACTTGCCGGAAAACAAATTGACTTTGTTGTGCCTCTTATCTTGCAGCAGGGTGTTTCTCCGATAGTATCAACTCTTCTCATCGCTGGAATCATGGCGGCAGGAATGTCAACAATCGACAGTTTGCTCATCGTTTCGACAGGCGCTGTAACCCGCGATATTTATCAGAAGCTCATCAATAAGGATGCCACTGACGCTCAAATATTCCGTCTCTCTCGAATTGTTACAGTGATTATTGGTGTCATTGCCATTCTTTTTGGAATATCCCGACCAGCTACCATCTTCAAACTGATTCTTTTTGCCTTTGGTGGTTTGGGAATTTGGTCTGCTCCTATCATTATGGGTATGTATTGGAAAGGAGCTACAAAAGCCGGAGCTTTTGCTTCCGTTATTGTAGGTGAAATTCTTTTCGTCTTAATGACCCTCAAATTCAGATCATGGGCTTTTGGGTTCAATCCACTCATCATATGCTGGATTTATGCTATGTTGGTTATGGTTATCGTTAGTAAATTTACCCAACCGGCCTCTACAGCTACAATAAAGAAACATTTCGCTTAAAGTACACTAAGGCCCCGGCCGAGTTCTGAGGTCGGGGCCTTTTTATATCTATTTCTTTTCTTAAAGGAGTGTCCAAAATGTACTTAGCGTCTCTTTCTTGGAAAAAACTTGAAGAAAAAATTACAAAAGAAACTGTTGCCCTTGTACCCCTTGGAAGTGTTGAACAGCATGGTCCTCTTGGTCCTTTAGGAACCGACTACATCATTCCTGAAGAATTCGCAAAGAAAATCGAAGCTGCTTATCCAGAAGAAATTCTTTTACTTCCTACAATGCCTTACGGTGTATGTCCATATCACGGGTCATTCTCAGGAACAATTGACATGGGACTTGAAACGCTCGCTGAAGTTATGACTAGAATTGCCATGGGTCTTATGAATGCAGGAATTAAAAAAATAATATTCCTGAATGGCCACGGTGGAAATGGTCCCTCTCTTGATAAGGCCGCCCTTGCCGTTTACAAAAGAGGGGGGCTGGCTGCTATTGTAGATTGGTGGGTTCTTGCAGGCCAACTTAATCCTTCTTGGGCAGGCGGGCATGGAGCCGGTCAGGAGACATCTGTAATGATGGCTTTAAAACCAGATTGGGTTAACATGAAAGACTTTTTCCCTGCCCAGATCCATCATCTTAGCGAAACACTAAGAAATACTCATATCAGCACTGTTGCTTTTGAAAAAGGTTCTGTCAGAATCATTCGTGACGTTAAAGATGTAACATCCAATGGGGCTTACGGTGGAACAGACGCACCGGAAGATGCAAATATGGAATGGGGAAGTGAAATTTTCAACGGTGTAACCGAGTATCTTCTTCGATTTGTCGCGGAATATCTGAAAGTTTCCCTTCCAACACAAGGAGAATAAAAATGCTTAACGACGCAGAAATGGAGTTATGCAAGTCACTTTCTGCTACAACCTTGTTTGATGATATGAAGAATCTTTCTCAATTCAATCGTCTTTCAGGAAGCGATGGAGAGAAAGATGCCGTCAATTTTTTAAAAGAGAGACTTACAAAGGCAGGAATAGAATGGAAACTTCATTCATATCCTGCTCTTCTTAGTAATCCTCAACGAGCCGAGCTTCTATGCAAATATAGCCAGAAGGAAGAGATCGTTCCGTGCAAAACGTGGAGTTTCACCTCTTCCACACCTAAAGAAGGAATTGAGGCTTATTTACAATTCGTAGAAAAAGATCTTTTAGAGCACCATCCTCTGACATTTCTTGCAGACTACACTGCCAACAATAAAGATTTTCAAAACGTTATCGTAGTATCAAGAACGTCAAATCCAGTAGCTATTATGGAAGCCGAACGGCGAGGTGCTGTCGCCTTCATTTCTGTTTGGGAACAGGGAGATGAATCAATAGTTCACGAAGGAAACGTCAATATGATATGGGGAACTCCTGAACCTGAACAAAATCACATATATCCTCATATTCCAGTGGTCATTCTCTGTCGTCCTACAGGGGAAAAACTTATAGCCAACATTAAAAAAGATAGAGTGTTAGGAAAGATCACAACACAAGTTCAAGAAGGAATCACAACGATCCCTGTACTCGAAGCGTTGATTCCAGCAGAGGAAGAAAATGGAAACTATCTTCTCGTTGGAAACCACCTTGATTCATGGCACTATGGATCAGCAGATAATGCTACAGGTAATGCTATTGCTTTAAACCTCGCGGAAAAAACGATAAAAATGACAGGAAAAAAATTTGGGCTCAAAATATGTTGGTGGTCTGGACATTCCAATGGACGATATGCAGGATCTTCCACATATGCTTCTCGAAATTTCCTTGATCTTGAAAGAAACTGCCTTGCATACACAAATATCGACATGCCTGGCATGAGAGGGGCAACTGATTTTTCCAGAATATCTGCTGGGCCTGACCTTATGGAGATAGCTTCTCAAACTATACATGACATAACGGGACAAAAAGGTGAATGGAATCATCATGTTCGAGGATGGGACCAATCTTTTCAAAATATAGGAATATCACCATATTTTATCTGGTCTTCAACTTTGCCTGAAAACAATCAAGATACCACTGCCAATAGCTTTATGAGTTGGTGGTGGCATACGGAAGAAGACCTTCCTACATATGTAAGTCGTGATATCCTTGAAAAAGATGCTCAACTCTATTTAACCGCAGCCTCTCGGGTTCTTTGTAATCAATCTTTTTCCTTTAATATTAGGGCTTTGATTCAACAAATCAAAAAATGTTTTGCAACACCTCTCTTCTCTTCTCATCTAACATATATCAAAGAAATCACAGAAATGCTTGAGGATATTGAGAGGGTTGACACAACGAAGCTTTCTCTTCAAAAACAACTGTTTTATGTACGTCAGTTAAATAAAATCCTCTATGCTTTTAAAGCTCCTATGCTACAAGATTGGGCCATTAGCCTGGAATACATTCCCGGCCTTTCTCTTGCTTTTTCTTCTCTCCCTCAAACTGCGAGAGGAAAACTCATTATTGACCGCTTTGCCGAAACACAGAAAAATAGAATTCTCCTTCTCTTAGAAAAAATAAAAAATTGTGGATAACATACCCACACATGTGGAAATATTATTTTAAAAGGGGTTAAGATTCATTTCTTAACCCCTTTTAAAAATAAAAGACTTGACGAAATATTCAACCTTCGATATAAGCATTACTACACAGTTTGGTTTGCAACGATTAACACCTCATATTCCCCCCTGTAACACAATAGAAACACAATTTTTATTGAGGAGGGTTACGAATGGTGAACAACAAGAAAGAATCGCGAGCAAACAGTCCCGGTTTTTTTGAACGTTTCATCAAAGGTATCGAAGTTGTAGGCAACAAATTACCTCACCCTTTCTGGCTTTTCGTTATTCTCGCTCTCATTGTTATTGCTCTTTCGTACATACTATCGAAAGCTGGAGTATCCGTTACCTATCTTGCCGCCGCCCGCGGCGGTGGGGAAGCAAAACAAACCACAGTTGAAGTCGCAAACCTGTTAAGTTACAAAGCTCTTCGCCCCTTTATGGCCAATTTTGTCAAAACCTACGTTGGTTTTGCACCTCTCGGCCTTATTATGACCATGATGCTGGGTATCGGACTCGTAGAACAGACTGGTCTTATTTCAGCCCTCATGCGAAAAACCATAATGGGGGCCCCACCCTACTTAGTTACAGCCGTCCTTGCCATTGTTGGTATTAACGCCAACCTCGCTTCTGACGCAGGTATTATTTTCACCCCTGCTATAGGAGCTGCCGTATTCAAAGCTCTGGGACGAAATCCATGGGTCGGCATTATTGCAGGCTTTGCAGCTGCTTCTGGAGGATTCACCGCCAACTTCTTCATTGCCGGAACAGACGCTCTCTTGGCAGGTATTACAGAATCAGCAGCTAAGGGAATGAACATTGTTGGTCCTACCCACCCCCTTATTAATTGGTATTTTCTTATAGTAGCAACCGTTACTGTCACCTTTGTTACAACCTTTGTTACAGAACGATTTACCGTGAAAATTCTTGGAGATACAGGTGGACATAAAGACGAATCTGAACTCTTAAAACACGTCGTAACTCCTGAAGAAAATAGAGGACTTCGATGGGCTCTTATTGCCGCAGTTTTATGTATCGGATTTTTGCTCTATTTGACAATTCCGCAAGGTTCTTTCTTCAGATCTGACAATGGAACAATTGTTCCAAGCTCTCCCTTACTTTCAAGCGTTGTTGCTATTTTGTTTTTCATCTTCTTCTTTGTCGGAATCGCTTACGGATACGGCTCTGGTACCATAAAAGAAGCTTCAGATGTGCCCAAACTCATGCAGAAAGGGCTTCAAGGCAGTCTTAGCTTCCTTGTCGTAGCTCTGCCAGCAGCCTTATTCATTAATCTCTTTAATTCAAGTAACCTAACAACAATCCTTGCCGTTAAAGGTGCAGAGGGTCTTAAAGCGCTCAATTTAGGCGGCATTCCACTCATTTTGATGTTTATTCTTCTTTGCACGTTTATCAACCTATTCATTACAAGCGGATCTGCAAAATGGCTAATTCTGGCTCCTATTTTTGTTCCCATGTTCTCAATCATTGGTTTTTCACCGGCACTCACACAGATCGCTTATCGAATCGGAGACTCGTCATCGAATATTATCTCACCTCTCTCATACTACATTCCTGTCATGATAGGTCTTTTGGAGCAATATAAACCTGAAGGTGATACAAAACCTGTAGGAATAGGAACTGTCATCTCCCTGGAGATGCCTTACACTATTGCTTATCTTATCTGTTTCTCAATCCAGCTCATTATTTGGTATTTGCTCAAACTGCCACTTGGCCCAGGAGCAGGATTATTTATGTAAAAAAGTAAAAAAGCAAGATCATCGTTAAAACATAAAGATAAACGGGGGGAAACAACAATCCTAGCCATGTGTTTGATGGCTAGGATTGTTTATGTGCCTATTTATATTCATAAAAAATAATATAAATCAATAATTTAAAATTTATTTGAAAAATAAAATATAAAAATCTTTTAATTACAATAAAAAACACTAATATAGTATTAAATCTAATTTTTAATCCCTTACAAATACTCTGACTGACATTCTCTTTCTTATCCGTTGCATATATTCCTCAACTTTAACGCTATATCACACATATCAAAGGAGGTACATTATACATGGCAAAAAAACAAAAACGATCAGAAACAACGCACAGTCCCGGGCTATTTGAACGTTTCATCAAAGGTATCGAAATTATAGGCAACAAGTTACCTCACCCTTTCTGGCTTTTCGTTACTCTCGCTCTCATTGTTATTGCTCTTTCGTACATACTATCGAAAGCTGGAGTATCCGTTACCTATCTTGCCGCCGCCCGCGGCGGTGGGGAAGCAAAACAAACCACAGTTGAAGTCGCAAACCTGTTAAGTTTTGAAGCTCTGCGTCCCTTTATGGCCAATTTTGTCAAAACCTACGTTGGTTTTGCACCTCTCGGCCTTATTATGACCATGATGCTGGGTATCGGACTCGTAGAACAGACTGGTCTTATTTCAGCTCTCATGCGAAAAACCATAATGGGAGCTCCATCTTATTTAGTAACAGCCGTCCTTGCCATTGTTGGTATTAACGCCAACCTCGCTTCTGACGCAGGTATTATTTTCACCCCTGCCATAGGAGCTGCCGTATTCAAAGCCCTGGGGCGAAATCCATGGGTCGGCATTATTGCAGGCTTTGCAGCTGCTTCTGGAGGATTCACCGCCAACTTCTTCATTGCCGGAACAGACGCTCTCTTGGCAGGTATTACAGAATCAGTAACTAAAGGAATGAATATTGCAGGACCTACGCATCCCCTTATAAACTGGTACTTTCTTATTATGGCAACTCTAACTGTTACTTTTGTTACAACCTTTGTCACAGAACGATTTACCGTGAAAATTCTTGGAGATACAGGTGGACATAAAGATGAATCTGAACTCTTAAAACACGTCGTAACTCCTGAGGAAAATAGAGGACTTCGATGGGCTCTTATCGCAACAATTCTATGCATCGCGTTCTTACTCGTTCTAACAATTCCCGAAGGTTCATTCTTCAGGGCTAATGACGGAAGCATCGTTCCTAAATCTCCATTACTTTCAAGCGTTGTCGCTATTTTGTTTTTCATCTTCTTCTTTGTCGGAATCGCCTATGGATACGGCTCTGGTACCATAAAAGAAGCTTCAGATGTGCCCAAACTCATGCAGAAAGGGCTTCAAGGCAGTTTAAGTTTTTTAGTAGTGGCACTACCTGCATCTCTTTTTATTAATCTTTTTAACACAAGTAATATGGCTACTATCTTATCTGTACGTGGAGCTGAATGGCTGCAATCAATGAACCTTGGAGGAATTCCTCTCATTCTTATGTTCATATTACTTTGTTCAATACTTAACCTTTTCATCATGAGCGGATCTGCAAAATGGTTAATTCTGGCTCCTATTTTTGTCCCCATGTTCTCAATCATTGGTTTTTCACCAGCACTCACACAGATTGCTTATCGAATCGGAGACTCGTCATCGAATATTATCTCACCTCTCTCATACTACATTCCTGTAATCATTGGTTTGCTAGAACAATACAAACCTGAAGGAAACAAACAATCTGTAGGAATAGGAACTGTCATCTCTCTGGAGATGCCTTACACTATCGCGTACCTTATCTGCTTCTCGATCCAGCTCATTATTTGGTATTTGCTCAAACTGCCACTGGGTCCAGGTGCAGGATTATTCATGTAAGAAAAAATGTCAGAGGCTGCCATTTTAAATGGCAGCCTCTCTTTTAAAAAGGACAATAAAGGTCATCTCTTTAGCCCTCTTTTAATTGCAATCTTCATGTTAGATGAGTAATAGTAATCCATAAATTTTCAAACGACATAAGCACGCCAAGATATTTTTGACCTGACATAGGCTTTTCTATAAAACGAACCATATAATCAGCAGTTTCGAAGGGAGCAGATTTATTGACAGATGTAATGAAAAGAATTGGGGTAGTATAGAGAGCAGGATCATTACGTATTTCAGACAAAAGCATTTCACAACAATGGTCTGGAAGATCACAATCGGCCATAACAATATCTGGTTTGGAACGATCCCAATATTTGCCTACTTGTCGAAGATAATCTAAAGCTTCATAACGATTGTTAACAACGTGAACTGTATTGAAAATTTTCCAATCATTTAGGCTTTGAATGATCTTTAAAGCTTCTTTCTCATCTTTTTCTACAAGTAGAATTTCTACCGGTTTCATACACTTTTCTACCATCATAAAACATTCCCCCTTCCTCGTGCATGTTATATGGGGGTGACGATAAATGGCAGCGAATATGCGCGTTACATATACTAGCATTACTTTACGAATTTTGCGAAAAGTTTTTCGAAAAAAATAAAGGGACTTTTTTAAAGAAAAGTCCCTTTATAAAACAAAAGATTATAAGAGGCTAGAATCAGGAGTAACAAGAACTTTTACTTGTTTTTTCTTTTCAGGACCAGTAAGAGTTCCAAAACCTTCTTCTACGATATTTTCGAGAGCTACTTTTTTCGTTATCCAGCCATCCCCCTTGATACGACCATCAGCCAACATAGTTATAGCCGCAGGGAAAAGATGGCGATATGCAATAGTTCCCACGACTTTCTTTTCTTGGAAAACAACAGCATTGGGATTAAAAGAAATAGCTCCTTCCCAAATGCTTGTAATAACAGCTGTTCCACCTGGTTTAACGCTTTCGATAGCTTTATCAAAACCACTCTGAGAACCTGTCGTTTCAAAGCTTACATCAACACCATACCCATCCGTCAATTTTTTCACTTCTGAAGGGACATCAACTTCGTTGGGATCAAGAACAACATCTGCCCCAGATCGCAATGCATATTCCTGACGGATAGACTTTCTCTGCATAACGATAACTAAACGAGCACCTGCCGCTTTTAAAGACTCAATAGTAGCAAGTCCGATCGGGCCAGCTCCAAGAACTAAAGCAGTTTGTCCAATTGAGAAATCTCCCTGCTTAAGAGACTGCAAAGCAACAGCAAGAGGTTCTACAAGAGCAGCTTTATCAAATGGGAGTGTATCAGGAATTTTATGAACGAACTCTTCATAAAATGTCGTATATTCCGCAAATCCGCCGCCACCACCGCAAAGTCCATGAAACCCCAATCGAGTGCAGAGATTATATTTCCCTTCTCTGCAGGCAGGACACATATCAGGATCGTCAGGACGACAAACTCGCATAGGTTCAACGACAACTCTGTCACCTGCTTTTAGAGAGGTAACGTCCTCACCTACTTCCACAACTTCACCAGAAAACTCGTGGCCTAAGACAACAGGAGCTTTTTCTCCACTCAAAGGATGAGGTTTATCGACAGGAATAAAGATAGGACCACCAAGAAATTCATGAAGGTCAGAGCCACAAATTCCACACCATTTTACACGCACCTTAACCATTCCTCGTGCAGGAACTGGTTCAGGAATATCTTCAACACGAACATCATGTCGCGCATACCAAAGAGCTGCCTTCATCTGTATCCCCTCACTTGTATAAAGTATACATATAAATTGAAGCTAAAGTGAATAATATCACTTTTTATCTTTTTATGCAAATGTCATCTCTTTGTTACGTTAAAGAAAGGAGTAAAATACCAATGAAAGCTCAAAAAAGGCTAGCTTTAGTCGCTCATGATGGCATGTAATAAAGCCTCTGCAGATATGCAAAAGAGCCGTTGTGATGACGGCTCTTTTGCATATCTAATCTTTAAACAAACGTTTGGTTTTTTAATTATAAGCCAAACGTATTTTTTCATCGCCAATAACGTCAGAGATCAGCTCTTGCCACATTGGGGAATTCCATGTACCAAGAGCGGAATGAACAGTATAGTACTTTTCAGGAATGGGGTGGGTTCCTACTACAACCTCAAGACCGAAAGCCTCTTTTATATACCTTCTAAAATAATCAATTCGAGGACATGGAGGGTAACCTACGATCATCCCAGTCGCCAGATGTATAACTTCGGCACCATTTTTTTTCATTTCGGCAGGGGCATATTCGACATTTCCACCAGGACAACCATTACACGTCGTATACCCTACAAGTTCCACCTCTTTGTCTTTGTAACGAGCAAAACCACCTTCTCTGTTACGGAGTGCTTTCAAACATTTTCCTCCTGCACAGGTTCCGTATCTGTTACAAATAATAATACCGACACGTACAACATCTTTCATAACCAATTCCCCCTCCGTTTTTATATGTCATCGTCTTTTACATGTCATCATCGTGACGAAAACATCCCTTTCGACGACCGCAATGTCCTCTTCTCCATCCTTTCCCCAAAACAGTACATGGAAGGTCTTTCGTTTTTTTATGTTCTTTGACTTTCGTTGCACAATCACTGCATATGCCAGCCATTTCAAGACTTTGTGGAATTGGTTCGAAACCAGCTTCTTCTAGCCATTCCCTAATAATTTTCTCTTTTTCCTCTTCCTCTTTCAGATGCAAAACTTTACCGCAACAACGACAATATAAGTGAAAATGAATTGATGATGAGGGTAACTCGAAACGCTCAAACCCTTCGTCGAGGGAAAAACGGTAAAGAAGCCCCATATCAGAAAGAAGACCTACAGTTCTATACACTGTAGCAATACCTATAGACGGATCTTTTTCATGTGCTTTTTCCCAAATAAGCTGTATATTGCCATGTTCTGCTTCTCCTTCAATAAGCACATCTATAATTGTCTGTCTCTGATTTGTTAATCGAAATCCAGCCTTTTTAAGAATTTCAAAAAACTCTTCTCGTCTCATATCATCATTTTGTTTCATAAGGTGAGAACTCCTTTTTATATATGCCTTGACAATTATCTTAGCAGAGAATAGTATATATATGCAAATGATAATCATTATCAATAAGGAGGAAAATAACATGCCTGGTTATGATAGAACAGGACCGCGCGGAATGGGGCCAATGACAGGTGGCGGAAGAGGTTTATGTCGCTTGGGATATGCGCGTAGAAGATTCCCACGATGGGGTCGTTGCTTCTTCGGTTTCGGCCGTGGCATGGGAAGAGGTTGGGGCATCTATGAGGCTCCGGAAGAATGGTATTCTACACCTTCAACTGATGAAGAACGAAGTATGCTCAAAGAAGAGTTATCTATGCTTGAAAATGAAATGGAACATATTCGTAAACGCATAGCAGAACTTGAAGAAAATAAATAAAAAGGAGCTTTCCCATGAAAATCGCAATCGCTAAAAATGGAGACGTTGTATCAGAACATTTTGGACACGCAAAAGAGTTTCTCGTTGTTAACGTAGAAAATCAAAAGGAAATATCACGGGAAATTGCTATACCTCCAGAAGGAGAACATATACCTGGAGCCATGCCTCGTTGGATTGCATCTTTAGGTGCCAACCTTCTCATCACCGGTGGTATTGGACAAAGGGCATCTCAAATGTTGAGAGATGGAGGAGTAGATGTAGCTTGCGTTCAACCCCTCTCTGTAGAAAAGATACTCGGCGAATTTCTTGATAATTCCCTTGAGATTGTTGGCGACCAATGTAGTCACGATCATTCTTCTCATTAGGAGGAGAAGATGTTTCGATTAACTATAGTTAGCGGCAAGGGAGGAACAGGCAAAACATGTGTTGCCTCCTCTCTTGCTTCTGCTCTTCAAGAAGGAACAATTATTGATCTCGACGTCGATGAACCAGATCTTGGCTTGGTTTTAAACATTCAAAATCCAGAAAAAGAATCTATTTACAAGGTTATTCCTAAGATAGATATTCAACGATGTATCGGATGCGGCATATGTGCTGATAATTGTGCTTTTGGAGCTCTTAATCAATTTGGCAATAAGCCTCCCCTAGTTAACGAAAAACTGTGCCATGGATGTGGCGTATGCGAATATGTATGTCCTCAAAAAGCTATTAAAGACTTCCAAACACAAATAGGGGATTTAAATATTAAACATACAAAAAATTGGTGGTTTATCGAAGGAAGATTAACTATAGGAGAACCTAATCCAGTTCCCGTTATCCATGCTGCTCTTGAAAAGGCAAATTCTTTACCCTTTCCGCAAATTGTAGACGGACCTCCGGGAACAGCATGCCCAATGGTTGCAGCTGTCGAACAATCACATTTCGTTGTTTTAGTTACAGAACCGACGCCTTTCGGCCTTTCTGACCTTGCTTTAGCGGCAGAAACGGTTCAAGAGCTTCGGATTCCTGCAGCTGTTGTTATTAACCGATCTGATCTCGGTAATAAAGAAGAGACAGAAGCATTTTGCAAGAAGATAAATATACCGATACTTGCTTGTTTGCCATTTTCAAAAAAAGTTGCACATGCTTATGCCGAGGGAATAGCTCCCTTTTGTGTAGATCAAAGATGGCAAGAAGCAACATATACTATTCTCGGCCATGTTAAAGAGGTGCTCTCATGATTCCCAAAGAAATCGTTGTTGTCAGTGGCAAAGGAGGCACAGGTAAAACATCAGTTGTGTCAGCATTATGTGCTCTCTTCAGCAAGAAAGCCCTCTTTTGTGATGTAGATGTAGATGCACCTAACCTCCAGCTTTTACTTCATCCTAACGATGGACAATCCTTTTCATTTAGCGGCAGAAAAGTACCTGAAATAGATTCTAACCTTTGCAATTTGTGCGGAGCATGTGTCAATTTCTGTCGTTTTGATGCTATCAAGAAAGAAATCAATGGCATCACTTCATTGTTATGGAAATGTGAGGGATGTGGTGGTTGCGCTCTTGTATGCCCTAAAAATGCTATTACTATGAATTCATATGAACAGGGCCAATATTGGCGGGGAGAAACATCTTTGGGGCCCCTCTGGCATGCTCGTCTTCATGCTGGAGAAGAAAATTCTGGAATGCTTGTTGCCAAGCTTCGCCGAGAAGTTCGTCAGGAAGCAATCAAAAATAATTACCCTCTTATTATTGTTGACGGACCTCCTGGAATATCTTGCCCGGCAATTTCGGCGCTAACAGGGGCAACATTGGCTGTAGCTGTTACAGAGCCTTCTCTATCAGGTCTTCATGATCTTCTTCGTCTTGGTGATTTGTGTTCCTCTTTGGAAGTTCCCTTAGCTGTTATTCTCAATAAAGCAGATCTTTCAGAAATAAGAAATGCAGAAATACAAGACCAGATCAAAAACAAAAATTGGCAATTTCTGGGTTCTATTCCTTTCAGGCCTAGTGTTGTAGAAGCGATATCGAGTGAAGAAATTCCTTTAGACTCTTTGCATCCGGAAATAGAAACTATTTATACAAACTTGCTTCAAATAATCAATAACATAAAAATGTGAGGTGTACACATATGCGTATTGCTGCAGCTGTTAATGAACCAAATATAAAAAGCCTTATAGCTGAACGTTTTGCCCGGGCTCCTTATTTTGTAATTCTTAATGATAATGGACAAATTATCGAAACTATTGAAAACTCTCTATCGGAACAAGGGCATGGAGCTGGGGGAGCCGCTGTTCGTCTGCTTTCAAAATATAATATTGATGCCGTTATTGTTCCTCGTTTAGGACCAAATGCTGAAGATGCTTTAGCACAAGCTGGCATTAAATATTTCAAAGCAGAGGGACTTACACTCGAAGAAGCTCTTAACAACATTAAAAAAACTCTATAGTTGTGAAGGAGAAAAAAATGGCAAAACCTGCTACAGAATTTGTGTCCAAAAATGTTAAATATGTTATTGCTGTAGGGAGTGGAAAAGGGGGGGTTGGTAAAAGTTCCGTCTCGTGCCTTCTTGCCATAGCTCTTGCCAAAAAAGGTTATTCTGTAGGTATTTTAGACGCAGATATTACAGGCCCTTCAATACCTAAACTTATGGGAGTTCATGACGCTCCTTATGGAACTCCAGAAGGGCTTATTCCGCCAGCTTCTCCTATTTTTAACATTAAGGTTATTTCTATTAACCTGCTTCTTGACGAGCCGACAAAACCTGTTGTTTGGCGAGGACCGATAATAAGTAACGTAATAAAACAGTTTTGGAAAGATGTTGCTTGGGAAAATACTGATTTTGTTATCGTCGACCTACCTCCAGGAACAGCTGACGCTCCTCTTACTGTAATGCAAACAATCCATCTTGATGGATTCGTCGTTGTAACTTCACCTCAAGATCTTGCTGTTATGGTTGTTGAAAAAGCCCTTAATATGACTCAAATGATGGATGTTCCGCTCTTAGGCGCTATTGAAAATATGTGCTCTTTTACATGCCCTTATTGTGGCAAGGTTATGGAAATTTTTGGACCTAGCCATATTGATGAAATCAAAGAAAAATTTGCTATCCCTGTATTAATGCGCCTCCCAATTGATCCTAAATTAGGTCAACTTGCAGATAAAAGCGAGATTGAAAGTTACAAAAATGATGAGATGTTTAAAAAACTTGCAGAAAGTCTACTCGAACAATTAAATATTACAAAAAGATAAATCAAGAGCCGCAAAAGCGGCTCTTGATTTATTAAAAGGTAAGACGTCTTATAATTTCGTCGATCTCTTCATGTGTAATATTTAAAGCTGGCAAAAGACGAACGCTGCCTCCTGCTACATTGAGCAAGACTTTACGCTCATAGGCTTTTTGGCGAATTTCCTGAGCATCTCCTTCAGTGGAGACACCAATCATCAAGCCAAGCTGACGAATATCCATAGCCCATGAGAGACGTTGTAATTGCTCTTTAAAATAGGCACCCTTTTCCCTCACTTCAGCTAAAAAGGATTCTGTCAGAGCGTTCAATATAACTTTTCCAGCTGCTAAAGAAACAGGATTGGGAGCAAATGTAGATCCGTGATCACCCTCAGCAAAAGGGGACCAGTCACAAAAGATGGCAGCACCCAGTGGTAAACCACCGCCAATACCTTTCCCACACGTAATAATATCAGGTTCTATGTCCCAATTCTGAAATGAAAAGAATTGTCCGGTTCGTCCAAATCCAGCCTGTATTTCATCGGCTACAATAAGATAATCTTTGCTATCTCGCAAATCTGAAACAGCCTCAATAAGAGCATCGGGAAGAGGCAATACACCGGAATTTCCTTGAACGCATTCAAGAAAGACACCGGCTATATCATGAGAAGCTGCGTATTCTCTAAAAGCGTTGGCATCTTTAGGAAGAAAAGCAACGTTAGGCAATAATGGCTCAAAGGGTTCACGAATGACAGGATTCCATGTAACCGAAAGAGAACCACAAGTACGTCCATGGAAATTTCCCATAAAAGAAACTAAAGATCCCTTCCTGTTCTTAATAATCGCTTTAATTGCCGCTTCAGATGCTTCAGCTCCTGAATTTGAAAAATAGACATGCCCGTCTTCTGTTTCCGCCATTTTGCAAAGGAGCTCTGCAACTTTCACCGCATCAGGATCAAGAAAATAATTTGACAGATGAGAAAAACGTTTTACTTTCTCCGTTATTGCGTGAACAACGTCTGGATGACTATGCCCCAGAGGTAACACGCCTATTCCGGCAAAGGTATCGAGGAAAACCCCTTCATTTGTACTAATTTCAATGCCTAGGGCAGATTGAACCGTAAGATTATAGGGATGATAGACAGGACAAAGCATTATAAGCTCTCCGTTAAGCCAAATTCATGTACCAATGCCTGAACAGCCCGATCCGCTTCCGTCCGTGCTACAAGAGTCGATATTTTTATCTCTGAGGTACTCGTTCCATACATACGAATTTTTTCTCTGCAAAGAGCTGAAAAGAATCTAGCTGCAACACCAGGTGACGATTCCATACCAACACCAACAGCAGATATTTTCGCAACGTCATCCTCTTCTGAGAGACGCCAGTTTTCATATGGAGAAAGTACCTTCTCAACTGTACGTTGTACAACGGCACTCTTTCCTTCAACAACAGTAAAAGTCAGATAAGAATGGCCACTATCGTTTACTGTGGATATCATATCCACATTTACACCTTCGTCAGCAAGAGCTGTGAACAGTGCGCTCATCGCTTCAATGCCTCCGGGCATAGGACTAATTGTCACTTTTCTCTGGTTTTTATCAGAAGTAACACCTGTAACGACAGGCTGTTCCAGCCATTCAGGTAATGTACTCACCACAAGAGTCCCCCTTTCATCTGAAAATGTAGAGGCACAATAAAGTTCAACGTTATATTTCTTCGCTATTTCCACAGCCCTTGAATGAAGAACTTTAGCTCCCATTGATGATAGTTCTAACACTTCATCATATGTAACATACTGAAGTTTCTTAGCGTTAGGACATACCTTGGGATCACATGTATAAATTCCAGCAACATCACTGTATATCTCACATCGGGCACTGGCTTTTGCCGCAATGGCAACTGCTGATGTATCTGACCCGCCACGGCCTAAAGTCGTGATTTCTCCCTCTGGAGTAATTCCTTGAAATCCTGTAACAACGATAACATGACGCCGCTGAAATTCTCGCTCCAATTTCTTCATGTCTATATCTACAATACGGGCGTTGCAGAATGCTCCCGTGGTGATCATACCGAGCTGGAAGGCATTATACGATACAGCTGGAACACCAAGGTCATTAAGCGACATGGAAAGAAGAGCCGCAGACGTCTGTTCACCAGTAGCCAATAACATATCAAGCTCACGCGGCAAAGGATCTGATGAAACCTGGCTTGCAAGTTCAATAAGATTATTCGTTGTCTTTCCCATAGCTGAAACAACAACAACGAGTTTTTCGCCTTCCTCTACGCGTTTCTTTATTTTTTCTGCTATAGCTCGAATCTTCTCTGGTGTTGCAACTGACGACCCACCATATTTCTGTACGATCACTTTGTAAAGCCTCCTAAATCAGAGGTTCCTCAGGTCTTGAACGATCTGAGTTTTATCTGCTGTTTGGGCATCAACCATTTTTATAATACGGGCAGGAGAACCAGCAACAACAGCTCCCTCGGGAACATCTTTAGTTACAATGGCACCAGCAGCAACAACCGCTCCTTTACCGACATGAACCCCTTCAAGGATAACGGCATTTGCTCCCACTAAAACATTATCTTCAATAATTACCGGCGTTGCACTTGGTGGCTCAATAACTCCAGCTACAACTGCGCCTGCACCAATATGACAGTGAGAGCCAATCATTGCCCTTCCACCAATAACTACATTCATATCGATCATTGTTCCTGAACCAATAACGGCACCAATATTAATAACAGCCCCCATCATGACAACAGCCCCTTTGCCAATTTCCACCATTTCACGAATGATGGATCCTGGCTCTATACGAGCCTCATATTTTGTCAGATCGGCAAGAGGAAGGGCGGAGTTCCGCGCTTGAACCTCTATATGAACTGCATGAATACGAGCTGCATTGGCTGAAAGTGCAGATTCTATATCTTTATGGTCACCAACGAGCATACCGAAATGATCGCCGCCTATAAAAGTGAGCCCTCCCCAAGCGCATCCTTCGAAATTCCCAGAAATATAGGCCTTGGCAGGGGTTCGTTTTTTTGACTCTTTTATCAGTTTTATGATCTCTTCGGTGCGCATGTTACGACCTCCTCAAAAGAATAGAATCCCGGCTCTGCGCTGAGAACAAACTCCGCAGCCCGTAACGCTCCCAAAGCAAAAACAGAGCGCGAGAGGGCACGATGTGTAAATTCGAGAATTTCACCTTCATTAGCAAAAAAAACGCTATGATCGCCAGGTACGCCTCCCATTCGAAGAGAATGAGTTTCGCAGTTTCGACCTGTCGCCTCCTTTAACAAAAGAGCGGTACCCGAAGGTGCATCCTTCTTTTTGTTATGGTGAGTCTCTGAAATTTCAATATCCCAATCAGCAAGATAAGGAGCAAATTGGCGCAATATAACCTTGAGCATATTAATGCCTACGGAAAAATTAAAGCTTTGTACAACAGGTACCTCTTCTCCCAACTCTTGAAGAAGAGTAATGTCGTCAGCTGTAATAGCGGTAGTGCCAATGACTAATCCCGCGCTATGCTGATGGCATAATTCAATTGTACGAGGTAAAGCAAGACGACTTGAAAAATCGACAATAACCTGAGGTTTATCCGTATATTTTTCACCGTTTATATCAACTGTAAGGGAGAGCATGTGGCCAGCAAAGGCTTTCTGTATTTCCTGTCCCATACGACCAGAGGCTCCTACGAGTCCATAACGCATTAGTGAATTCCACTCTCTTTCATGGCCTCATCAACAACAGTCATTGCTTTTTGTGATGCAGGAACCAGAGGAAGACGAAGTTCATTTTCGCAATATTCCAAGCTGCTCACAGCATACTTTACGGGAATAGGATTAGTCTCACAGAAAAGTCCCTTCATGAGCGGGAATAATCGCAAATGAAGCTCTCTAGCCTTTTCAATATTCCCATCAAGAGCAAAACGAATCATTGTTGACATTTCACGAGGTGCCACATTGGAAAGTACAGAGATTACGCCATCTCCACCTGCATTGACAAGGTGAAAAGCCTGATCATCATTGCCGGAAAGGATTAAAAAGTCAGGGCGCTTTTTTTGCATTTTCCGAATAAGATAATCCACTTGAGCTTCGTCACCAGAGGCTTCTTTTATACCAACTATATTTTTAATTTCGGCTAAACGAAGCACTGTATCTGGCAAAATATTGATACCCGTACGTCCGGGAACGTTGTAAATTATCAATCGTCCACCGTTAATACGGGAAGCTATTGTACTAAAGTGCTGATACAAACCTTCTTGAGGAGGTTTATTATAATATGGAGTGACGACGAGAACTCCATCCGCTCCCAGAGAAAGGGCCTGGTTGGAAAGCTCAATAGCCACTTCTGTAGAATTCGAACCCGTTCCTATGACAACTGGAACGCGACCTTGAGCGGTTTCAACTGCAAAACGTATAATTTCTTCCCTCTCAGTCATGGATACAGCCGGAGCTTCTCCAGTTGTTCCGAGAACAACAAGAAAGTCTACGCCACCGTTAATCTGAAAATCCAAAAACTTTCCGAAACTCTCATAATCAACTTTCCCGTTTTTGAAGGGGGTAACCACTGCTGTTCCTGTTCCACTAAACATGGGTCATACACCTCCTGTTAAATGTTGCGGGCATTGAGTGCCCGATGTTTTTTTAATATCCGAACGGCATTCGTAGCCGCTCCAACACGAATGTTATCCGCGACATTCCACATTAAGAAACGTCTATCGTCAAAGGCGCGAAGACGAGAAACGTACACAAAATCGGTTCCTGCACCCTCAAGGGGGGAAATTACGCTATCTGTTAAAACCACATCTTCACTTGATTCAATAGCTCCACGCAAATCCTCAAGGGAAGCTGCATCGCGAGTTTCTATCCATATAGCCTCTGAATGACCATATAAGACAGGAACACGAACAGTAGTAGGCCATATACTAATAGAGTCATCCCGTAATATCTTATGGGTTTCATGAACCATTTTCATTTCTTCATCAGAAAAACCGTTGTCTAAAATAGTTCCAATGTGGGGAATAACGTTAAGATGAATTTGACGAACAAATTTTTGAGGGTGTATATGTCCTTCGATCTGACTCTGAAGTTCGTTCATTCCCTTTTTCCCAGCTCCAGAAACAGATTGATACGTACTCACTACTATAGATTTTATTCCAAAACGGCGATGAATTTCATAGAGCCCAAGAACCATTTGAATAGTTGAACAGTTAGGATTGGCAACAATCCCTCTGTATCCTTCAAGAATATCTCCGTTGATCTCGGGAACGATAAGAGGAATAGTAGCGTCTCTTCTAAAAGCAGAGGAATTATCAATGACAACAGATCCCGCTTCTGCCGCAGTGGGAGCATACTCTTTAGCAACATCGGAACCAGCGGAAAAAAGAACGTAATCAAAACCTTCTCGAAGAACGTCATGAGTAAGTTCTTCAACAGTATAGGACTTTCCGCCAAAAAGAAGCGACATTCCTGCTGTTCGCGCAGAAGCAAAAAGGCGAAGTTCATCTGGCTGAACTTTATGTTCTTCAAGCACCTTTATCATCATACGTCCCACTTCTCCTGTAGCTCCTACCACTGCAATTCTCATTATAATTCCTCCTTTACCTCTTCATACATAAAAAAAGAGACCCGTCCCCGAAGGGACGAGCCTCTTGAAATTCAAATGCCCGCGGTACCACCCTGCTTGAACACATCTATATTGTGTTCCGCCTCGATCTTCGTAACGTGAAGATAAGTCCGTGAGTGTACTTCAGCTCTATGCCTTTCCACCCCAGCTCAACAGGTTTTAAGATTTTCCCGCCTCCTTAAGGATGTCTCTCAGCCGGTGAACATCCATCTCTGGTAAGGAATAATAGATCAGAAAAAACGCCCTGTTTCATTGCCTTTAGCGTAGTAATATTATAAAGTTCCAGTTTCCATAGATTGGGACGGATTATACGAAACAAATAGAAAACTGTCAAGGGATATAAACACTATCTGTTACATTATATGCAATATAATGCCTTTTCTATACGGTAATGATTACATTATCAATAAGACGTGTTGCACCAAATTTAACGGCCAAAGCAATGAGTATGTCTCCAGAAAGCACTGTAAGAGGCTGTAAGTTATGCAAGCTTACAAGAGCTACATAATCTATGTAAGCTTTTTCCATAGTGCAAATCTGTTTTTCTATCGCTTTTGTTATCGTTTTAGCGTCACGCTCCCCTTCATCGATCATTTTTTGGGCCATTTCGAGAGATTTATGAAGAACAGCCGCCTGCATCCGTTCCTCATTTGTAAGATAGGTATTACGAGAACTCATCGCGATGCCATCTTTTTCCCTGACAATAGGACATACGCAAATTTTTACGTTTTGGTTGAGATCTCTTACCATTTTTTGAATCACAATAGCCTGTTGAGCATCTTTTTGACCAAAGTACGCCCGATCCGGCTGAATAATATTAAAAAGTTTTGTTACGACTGTTGTAACCCCACGAAAATGCCCTGGCCGAGAACGACCACATAAAACCTTGGTCAAATCTGTAACTTCAACATATGTCTCATAATTCTCCGGATACATTTCTTCAACTGATGGATGGAAAATAAAAGTAGCACCTGCCTCTTCAGCTAAAAGAGCGTCCCTTTCAACATTCCGTGGGTATTCTTCATAATCCTCTTGAGGGCCAAATTGCGTAGGATTGACAAAGACACTAACAACAACAATGTCATTTTCTTGAGCTGCCTTACGAATAAGAGAAAGATGTCCATCATGTAAGAAACCCATTGTGGGTACCAGCCCTATTTTCTGACCAACCTGTCTGCTGCTAATTAACTTTTCACGCATTGTGTCTATTCTGGTAATTACTTCCATTTGGAGAATCTCAACCTCCTTATGACAAGCCTTTTTAAAGAAAAACTAAATATTCTTCCAGTGTTTAAAACCACAGCCGACAACTTCCGAAACATCGGAAAGAATGATAAAAGCCGTTGGATCAATAGAAACAGTATAGCGTTTAAGCTCCATAGCCTGTCTTCTTGTTAAAACCACCATCAGCATATTTTTATATTCTCCTGAATAGGCGCCTTTTGCATCAATTATTGTGGCACTACGATCAAGATCATCAATAATGAATTGTTTAACATCGTCAGTGTGATTCGTAATAATCATCAATTGCTTTCTACGATCAAATGATTTTAAAACATTATCAATAGTGAGGCTCTCAATATAGAGAAGAACTCCTCCCATAAGAAGCTGTTCTAAATCAACAACAAACCACGATGTAAGAAGAATAGCTATATTGATGTAAAAAGAGTACATTCCTACATCTATACCATATTTTTTTCTCGCCGCCATAACAATGACATCCGTTCCTCCAGTGGATCCTCCTCCTCTGAAAACAAGTCCCATTCCCAAGCCTCCTAGCACTCCTCCTAGAATTGCCGCTAAAAAAATATTATGGAGTACCGGATATGTAAAAAGCTCAAAAAACATGATTGAAATTGTCATCAGAGAAGAAACGTAGAGTGTAAGAAACACAAAACGTGGCGATAATACTCTCCATCCCCAAAGAAGCAAAATAATATTACCAAAGGCAAGAATCCAAGCTGGAGAAATTCCCCAGGCGTAGTGACTTATAAGCGCTATTCCTGTGAGGCCAGTACTAGCAAATTTATAAGGCACAGTAAGAGCAATGATAGCAAAACTCATGATAATTGTGCCTATAGTCATATAGAGCAACGTTCCCCATTCACGGCGAATCCATTGTTTTGTTTCAGAAAGCAAAAGAGTGAACATAGTTAATATATTGGCCTCCGTACGAAATATAAAATAATTAATTCCAAGGAATAAAAATACGTCTTCGCTCCCTTGTAGCTATTTCATAAATAAACCCTGTGTCTCGATCCCACGCATAATATCCGTTTGATGCAGGCCGACCAACGCTGTCAAGAAAAACCATATTTTTAAAAAGGACATTATTATAACTGATCCACCCTCGAAAGGAACGAACAAGAGGCAATCTTCCCCTCTTTATAAATTCAAACCAATGGGGAGGAACAGGAACACCACGTTTCTCCAAACGTTTAAGTATAAGCTCGTATTCCGCAGGAGCTGTTTCTAAAAAATAGAATTTACCTCTCGATGAAGAACGCAAATCATGAATGAGGTTGTAAGCAAGCCACGGAGCAGGTTCATCAGAAAGTTCAGTAAGAGATAAAACAAGAATATAAAAACCATCTATCACTGCCAATGATTGAGGTATAAGCGTCGGATACCAGAATCCTTTAACATTTTCCCATTTCCCTATATTTCCTGAACATAGTTTTTCTAAAAGAGAAAGACCATTAGCTGCCTTTTGTCGTGGAGTCAAATCTTGGTATAACGATCTCCACAAATCCTCTGCAGAAAGATTATAAGCTTCCTGAAGTAATTTCTCACTGTATTCATTAACCTCTTTTGTCATATCTGACTTTAAATTGTAAAAACGAACGAGATCGTCCCATTCACTTGCACACAAGCGACAACTCATAATTCCTATTAAGATTAAACTTATACAAATTTTTTTAATAAATTTACTCTTTTGCATACAATATCCACTCCTTTCTTTTGGCCTTTTTGCTCTTTATCGAAGTAAAATCCTTGATTTATATGATGAAATTAGATAATCTTCTATCAAGGTTTATTTTTTTAAATTATCAATATAATTTTCACTATCAAAATATGTCTTTTTGTAAAAAAGGAGGAACAATTATGTACAATACCATCTCTCAACTCGCTGAAAAATATGAAGACGAAATTATTAAACTCCGCCGACATTTTCATGCTCATCCTGAATTATCCTGGAAAGAGGTAGAAACCACACAAAAAATTATCGAAATATTAAAAGAATTAGGGTATTCTATTATCCAAGTCGGCTTTGGCGACACAGAGTCTGGCGTTGTAGCTGAAATAGGCGGCGCAGAAAATTCAACGTGTATCGCTTTGAGAGCTGATATTGATTGCCTTCCCCTGAAAGAAGAAACAGGTCTTCCTTTTGCTTCGATAAATGATTACATGCATGCTTGTGGCCACGATGCTCACACAGCAATGCTCCTTGGTGCTGCATATATTTTAGCTGATATGAAGAATGAGCTCAAAGGACGCGTTCGACTTATATTCCAGCCTGCGGAAGAACATGGCATAAAGTCTGGAGCTTTAGCAATGATCAAAGAAGGAGCTTTAGAGAATGTAAATGCTGCCGTTGGTCTCCATATATGGGCCCCCATTCCAGCAGGAAAAGTTGCTTATCGAAAAGGAGCTATTATGGCTTCCGCTGACGGATGGTATCTCAGAATTAAAGGAAAGGGCGGACATGGTTCATCACCTGAACTTTCAGTCGATCCGACTATAGCCGCTTCAAAAATTGTCACTGCCCTTCATACTATTGTCAGTCGAGAAATAGATCCTCAGGAAACAGCAGTCGTAAGTCTCGGCGGACTCCAAACAAATTCAAACAGTTTCAATATCATTCCAGACTCAGTCACCATGAATGGAACAGTCAGAACATTTAATCCAGAAGTTCAGGATCACATTGAAGAAGCCATTCATCGAATTGTTGAAGGAGAGTGTCTCGCTTCCCGATGTGAAGGCAAACTTGATTATAAACGATTTTTACCCGCAACAATAAACGACCCCGATATGATTTCCATGGCAATGGATGTAGCAGCAGAATTAATAGGTAAGGAAAATGTAGAAGAGTGCCGCCTTGTTATGGGATCGGAAGATTTTAGCTATTTTGGTCAACATGTTCCATCGGCATTTTTCTTCCTCGGAGCCGGTAACCCTGAAAAAGGAATAAATTTTCCACATCATCACCCCAAGTTCCAAATAGATGAAGATGTTCTCAAGACAGGCTCTGCTCTTTTAGCTGGTATTGCTTGTCATTATTTGTCGCACCAGTCGAACCATACGAAGTAAAAAATTCAGGGAGGTGTCTGCGTATGCAACAAATGAGCGTCATAATGTCTTTTTGTGTTATTACTGTTTTTATGGCCATTGGGGATGTTGTTTCAAATAAGACGAAAGCTTTTGTACCCTCTGTTTTTGTCGCCGCTACGCTTTTTCTTTTTGGTTTCTGGACTTTTGTTCCAAGCAATGTTGATATCATCGCTGGTCTTGGTATGCCTGTTGCTCTCATGGCAATGTACTTGCTATTGGTTCATATGGGAACTTTAATGAGTCTCAAAGAATTGGTATCTGAATGGAAAACTATTACCATTGCGTTATGCGGAATTGGAGGTATGGTTGGCGTATTATTAACTTTAGGTCGTCTTTTTGTAGCGAAGGAGGCCATTATTGTTGGAACACCTCCTCTCACAGGAGGAATCGTTGCTGCTATCATGATGAATCAAGCAGCTACAGAAAAAGGGTTAACAACTCTTGCTATTCTTGCCATCGTTATGTACGTTATGCAAGGATTCGTTGGATATCCATTAACAGCCTTAGCTCTGAAAAAAGAAGGAAAACGTTTGCTCAGTATTTATCATAATGGAGGAGAAGAACTCGAAAAACTTCAAGTAAATTCGAAATCAAATAAACAAACAGCTGAAACTCGAGGCCGTTTTCAATTTATTCCCCCTCTTCCTGATTCATATCAAACTACTTTCATGCTTTTGGCAAAAACAGGCCTTGTAGCATGGGCTGCTGTAGGAGCCTCCGCATTGATGAATGATTTTATTTCCAAATTCGTTCTCTGCCTTATTTTTGGTGTCATTGCTGCAGAAATAGGTTTCCTCGAAAGAAAGCCTTTAAATAAATCTGGATCGTTTGGATATTTAATGCTTTCATTAATGGCTTATGTTTTTGTAGCGTTAGCAAAAGCAACACCGGCTATGTTGACACAAATGGCAGGAGATCTTGTCATTATTATTATCATTGGCGTTATAGGTATGGGAATTGCTTCAATGATCGTCGGCAAACTACTTGGATATTCAAAAGCTATGGCGTTTGCCCTTACTCTTACTGCACTCTATGGTTTCCCTCCCAATTACATTCTTACCGAAGAAGCTGCCAGAGCTCTAGCAGATAACCCAGAAGAATTTAATTTTCTTATGGACCATATGTTACCTAAAATGCTTGTCGGTGGATTTACGACTGTTACCGTCGCATCAGTTATTATTGCCGGCATTTTTGTAAAAATGCTCTAATCTATAAAAAATAGATGCACAAGAAAGCCCTGGAAGTTATTCTCCAGGGCTTTTTATTATGAACTAAAAAATCATCTTTTGTTCTTTTGTCCAAAACGACGACTCCATGTAGCCATTAAAGACGCTAAAGACAATGCAATATCCGGATCATCAATCCTATCTTTCACTCGCTCTAAATTTTTTGAAATATCTTCAGTTCTCGGAGATATATATTCTCTTTTTCGTTGCGCCGTTTTTATTGTCTTTTGACGAACATTGCCAACAATAACTTTAACCTCACATACAGGGAGATCCCATCCATCTCTCACTTTTTTAGCTACTATGGCTCCCATCATGGAAAGACGCTGTGCAGCTATGGGACTTTCTGCACGTATGCAGAGCTGCGTACCTTCTAAAGCAAAAGGTTGGCTTTTCTTTGCCAGTGTTTTACCAACAACTTCTTCCCAGCGTTGAGCGACATGAGAGAGAAGAATATTTTTTTTTGCTGCAGGCGAAAAAGACCTACCAAGCAAAGCTGCAATAGAACTCGCTTCGTTACGACGCCGTAACCTCACTTTTTTTCCGCCTCCTTCTTGTCTCAAGATAGACAGACAGAAGTTGAATATCTGCCGGAGTAACACCAGAAATACGACTGGCTTGAGCAAGATTTTGGGGCTTTATCTTTTCTAGTTTTTGACGGCTTTCAGCAAGGAGCCCAGGAACTTCATCGTAAGAAAAATCATCAGGAATATAGATTTTTTCCCCTTTATGAAGCCGAAGAACCTGTCTCTTCTGGCGTTCAATATACCCTGCATATTTAATCTCAATAGTAAGACTTTGAGCCTCTTCATCAGTTAATGTATAGTCAAGAGCAGGCAAAAATGGTTGCAGACCTCCATATGTTACTTCAGGCCTGCACAAAAGATCTTTTGCACGTACCCCCTCTTCAAGAGGAGAAGAACCTATGCTATTTAACCAACCATTAACTTCACTTGACGGAGTAATTCTAATCTGTGAAAGCCTTTCTATTTCTTGATCGACAACGTTCCATTTTTTCTGTATTTGATTCCATCGGTCATCATCAATAAGCCCTAATTTTCTTCCTATAGGTGCAAGCCGACGGTCAGCATTGTCAAAACGAAGAAGAAGACGATATTCGCAACGACTCGTCAACATACGATAGGGTTCATTTGTACCTTTAGTAACCAAATCATCGATAAGCACCCCAATATATGCATCAGATCTTCTAAGAATAAGAGGTTCCTCATTACGAACAGACAACGTGGCATTAATACCCGCCATAAGCCCCTGAGCAGCAGCCTCTTCATAACCTGACGTTCCATTAATCTGTCCGGCACAAAATAGCCCTTTAACTTTTTTGGTTTCAAGAGATGAATAAAGTTGTGTGGGAATAACATAATCATACTCAATAGCGTAGCCAGCTCTCGTAATTTGAGCCCTCTCGCATCCTGGCAGAGCATGAACAATGGCTACCTGGACATCATAAGGTAAGCTAGTGGAAAAATTCTGAACGTATACTTCTTTATTTTTCCATGAAACAGGTTCCAAAAAAACAGGATGACTATCCTTATCTGGAAATTTAATGACTTTATCTTCTATAGAAGGGCAATATCTTGGTCCAAAACCATGCATCCGCCCTGTCCAAAGAGGAGAACGTTCAAGATTTTCTCTGATAATGTCATGAAGATGCCTATTAGTTCGCGTTAAATAACATGAATATCCCTTATATGTTTTCTTTTCGCCCCAAATATCAAAACATAGGGGATCTTCGGCACTTTTTTGTTCGACAAGAGAAGGTGTATCTATAGTATCAAGGTGAAGACGCGGCGTTGTGTCTGTTCTCATTCGGCTTAATTCTATTCCATTTTCAATAAGTGAACGACTTAACTCTGTAGCAGGCATCTGCCCCATAGGGCCCGAATCATAACTTAAAAGGCCAATGTGTACTTGTCCCTTTAAGTATGTTCCTGTTGTCAGAACCACAGCTTTTGCTTCATATGTAAAACCATATTTCGTTTTAACCCCACGTACGCGGCCATTTTCAACCCACAAATCGGTAACGATATCCTGATGTACTTCAAGATTAGGTGTCGTTTGTATAGCCCATATAAAATGATCTCTATAATCATGAAGATCACATTGAGCCCGTAAAGCCTGTACAGCTGGACCTTTTGACGTATTAAGCCAACGAACAAGCATAGTTGAACGATCCGCCGCTCTTGCCTGTTCGCCTCCCAGAGCATTTCCTTCTCGAACGAGATGACCTTTTGCAGGACCACCAATGGAAGGATTACAAGGCATGAGAGCTGTGTTATCAAGATATAGATTTAACATGAGGGTTTTTGCTCCCATGCGAGCTGCCGCTAAAGAAGCCTCACACCCGGCATGACCACCACCTACAACTATAACATCGTACTTATTTTGCACCATTTCTCCAATCTCACCTTTTCTTTTCTCTTAAATCTCTATGAATTTTTTCTCTCAATATCTCCTTGGTGAACGTTCCAAATAGCTCCCGGCCAATGTCCCATAGAACTCTCAGCAGTCGCAGCAAAAACCTGCCATGACGATTGAACAAGGGTTTCAATAAGAAGCTGTCTTCCATAATCATCAAGTTCAGCTGCAATTTCATCAAGAATCAAAATAGGTTTTCGACGCATCTTTCTCTCTACAGCCCATCCTGCAGCAAGCATTAATGAAGCTGCTGTTCTCCGTCTCTGTCCACGACTCATCGTCATCGTCACAGGTTGTCCCTTCGACGTAATAATCATATCATCCCGTTGTGGCCCCACTTGGGGAACTGTTGTGATACGCTCTTTATCTCTCCATTTTTTAACAGATCGCCAATAATCTTCGAGTGGATCTTGTAAATCAAAAGCTCCTCCCCTCTGAAAAGTAAGTTCTATTTCTGCAGGAAGAAGTGCATAAAATTCTTTTATTCCTATATTTAAAAGATCAACAGCAGCGGCTCGAGTCGACCATATCCACGAAACAAGAGGAGCAAGAACTTTTGAAGTTAGAGAAGGATCTTTTCTTTCTTTTAGCAAGATAGCACGATGGCGTAATGTCTTACGACAATCACTCATCTTCCGAACATACAAAGGAAAAAGTAAAGCACATAGACGATCAAGAAACTGACGTCGAACTGACGGAGCTCCATCTACTATAGCCAAATCCCCAGGAAGAAAAGCCAACGTTGGAATGTTAGAACGTATTGTTCCATACGTCGTTCGTTTTCCATCACACTGGATAACATTTTTCTCTCCTACAGTTGCCACAATATCTATATCGCCTTCTCCAGAAAAAAAACCTCTTAAAAAAGCCTGTTTTTCTTCTATATTCCAGTTCACAAGAACGCTTTTCCTTTGAGAACGAAAAGGGCCCCACCCAGAAAGAAAATGAAGAGCCTCCAGTGCATTTGTCTTTCCAGAGCCGTTATTTCCAATAAGCAAATTAAGCCCCGCAGCCCATTCAAGACGGCGAGGCGTTAAATTTCTAAAATTATGCCACGAAGTCAGTCTGCAATAGACTATTCTTCTTCGTTCCTTTCATATGCAAGTTCAGATTCGTTGAGCTTAATAGGCATAAGCATATAAAGGAAATCATTTCCGCCTGGTCGAAGCATGCTCATTTGCCCTTCTGGTCCGTTGAATGTAACGTATACATTTTCACTATGTAAAGCTTTTAATCCATCTAGAAGGTAAGAAACATTAAAAGCAATCAATAAAGGTTCACCATCAATTTGTGCATCTAATATTTCTTCAGCCTCGCCTATTTCAGGGGCTCGTCCAATCATACGAAGATCTCCATTAGGAGAAAGTTTTAAAATAACCATACGACTATGGTCTTTAACAACAACATCAACTCTTTCAAGAGCTTCTGTTAATGCGTTTCTTGAGACTGTTAATGTTGTTGTACTTTGAGGATTTAAAATTTTCTCGTAATTAGGAAAAGAAGATTCTATTTTCCGAATTGAAAATTCTACATCACCCATCTGAAAATACGCAAGTGTATTATCGTGAAGAATTCGAACTGGCTTATCGGCTTCTAAAGATGAAAGTTGACGCAGAAGCTCTTTTAGTCCTGCTAAAGGAAGAAGCATTTTTTCTGTTTCACCATAATCATCAAGTAATGCTTTTGATAAAGAAAGTCGTCGTCCATCAGTGGAAACTACTCGAAGTTCACTCTCTTTAAGTTCAAGAAGGGCTGCACCTAAGTACTTGGGAAACTCTTCTCCAAGGGTACTGGCAACTGTTCCTTCACTTAAAATTTGAGAGAGTTTTTCTGCTTTAGCAGTGCAGAAAAATTGCGCATTATCTGCTGAGGGGAGATGTGGAAATTCTTCAACAGGGTATGTAGAAAAACGATATGTATTTCTTCCTGCAAAAATAATTCCTTTTCCTTCTTTCACCGAAACAGTAAATGTTTCAGTAGGAGCTTTTTTAAAAAGTTCTCCGACAATTTTAACAGGAAGAATAGCTTCTCCGCTTTCTTCGATATTTACCCCAGTGGCAATACACTTAATAGATGTTTTGAGATCTGTAGCTTCAAGTATTACAGAAGTGTCATCAACACGACATAAAATTCCAGAAAGAGAGCTTATAGTACTTTTTGTGCTTGTTACTCTTTCTGCTGTTTGCCAACTTTTCATGAAATCGGGTTTGCTCACCTGGAGTCTCATAACATATTCCCTCCCGTTGTTATTATCTTTATTATTTATGTATATAGGTAATAATGATAGTAATAGGTACTGTGGATAGTGTGGAAATCGTCGTCAGCCATTCTAAAATGTAACTTTCTTTGGTGGATAAATACTCACAACTTCTCCCCGAGTTATACACATTGTCCACAGTAGAATTGTGAAAAACTTGAATAATTTACTTATTCACATCCTATTCAGAGCTATTTTCACAGCTTATTCTCTATGTTATCCACAATTTCTTTCATTCGTGGCTGCTCTTCTATGAGTTTGGATATTTTTCTTTGGGCGTGGAGAACTGTAGTGTGATCCTTTTTATTAAAGGAAAGTCCCACCTGTTGTAGACTTGCGTCAGTAAGTTTTCGACAAAGATACATTGCGACTTGTCGAGCTAAGGCAATATCCGAAGTACGTCGATTTCCTACAAGATCTTCAACTCTCAGACTGAAATTCTCGGCAACTATCTGTTGAATAGTATCAACACTAATGGGCCCCTTGGAGTTGTGGCGAATAATATCTTTTAGCCATTGGGCAGCATTTTCCTCAGTAATAGGCTCACTATTGAGTTCTGCACAAGCGACAACTCTATTAAGAGCTCCTTCCAACTCTCTGATATTACTTGGAACGTTTTGCGCAAGAAAAGAAATAACGTTTTCTGGAACCTCGTAGTTACGAATTTGTGCCTTTTTTTCGAGAATGGCAATACGTGTTTCAAGGTCAGGCATTTGAATGTCGGTAACTAAGCCCCATTCAAAGCGGCTCACAAGACGATCTTCTATATTTTGTATCTCTTTAGGAGGACGGTCGGAACAGATAACAATCTGTTTTTTGCTTACATGAAGCTGATTGAATGTGTGGAAAAATTCTTCCTGGCTGCTTCCCTTGTTTCCTAAAAATTGAATATCATCAATGAGAAGAATATCCACATTTCTATATTTAGATTTAAACTCTTGAGTTCTGTTATTTTTTATAGATTGTATAAATTCGTTAATGAACTTTTCGGAACTTACATATGTTACTTTAAGTGAATTGTTTTTATTAAGAACATAATGCCCAATAGCATGCATGAGGTGGGTCTTTCCTAAACCGACACCTCCCCATATAAATAAAGGGTTATACGCTTCTCCTGGAGTTTCTGCTACAGCAAGACTCGCGGCATGAGCGAGTCGATTAGATTTACCAACGACAAAACTATTAAAAATATAATTTGGGTTTAAGCCGCTTCTAGAGAGAGTACCTGTTTGTTGAACAGCCCTCTCTGCTCGTTGTTGTTCATCTTTTCGTGTTTCTGAAGCTAATTTTAATTCAATAGATTGCGCATATCCCTTATCGTCAAGAATATCTTCGATAAGATTTTGAAACCTTTTAGAAATTTGTTCTTTAACAAAAACATTTGGAACATCAATAATAAAGACACCGTCCACAATTGAGAGAGGAACGCAGGTTTTCAACCATAAATCTGCAGTCCCTTCAGGCATTGCTTTTTCAATGCTGTTGAGAACATCATCCCAGATGTCACTAATTTTTTTATCCACCAATTTATTCACCTCGACCGATGGATTCACCTCATCTTACCACAGCGTATCCACAAAAGTTATCCACATATCCACACTATATCCACGATTTATTCAAAGGAGAACAAGCCCCATGTTACCTAAAGTACTCGAATTTCAAAAATAAACTGTCAAAATGACTAATCTTTACCAAAGGGTCGTACAGGAGTTTTGCCAACTATCCACATACTATTCACAACTTGTGGATAGTTGGGGAAAATTTATGTTTTTTACCCACAAGGGATGACCTAAACTCTTGCAGAGGGAATCATATCATATTTTTATCCATCGTTTGTGGATAATTTCTACACATCTTTAGAAAACTCCGGTTAAAATAAGAAATACACACGTATCATGATTTTTATCTTTAGGGGGAATGTTTATGGCATATATGTGTCATATTATCAGCCATACAGATTTAGACGGCATTACTGCTGCTGCCGTGGCATGGCATCATTTTCGTAATGAGTTTCCTGTGAAAGTTTCTCTTGTTGGGTATGGTAGTGTGGATAGTCTTATTCTCGAAAATTTAAAGGCACAAATCCCTACAATAGTTCTCGACCTTTTTTGTCAAAAAGAAAAAACTATAGAAGAGATTGATCATTCTTACGATATAAACACCCTTCCTTTCAATTGTCCCTTTGTTTTTGATCATCATGAGACAACGGCTCAACGTTATGCCAATCGTCCATGGCTAGTTGTCGACACATCAAAATGTGCAGCAAAAGTCTACTTTGAATGGCTACTTGAACACGCTCCTCGTACGGCATCCCAATGTTTGTCTGACATGGTGGATATTGCTAACGATAGAGATTTATGGTTAAACCAGCGGGAAGAAAGCAGATTATGGCAGGCTATGATTACATTATGTGGTCCTGAAAGTGTTTTAACACGTTTGGCAGCTTCTCCTTCATCGCATTTGAAGCCTTTTGAAGAAGAGGCTGCTCGTGATTTTATTAAAAGGCAAGAGATCCGGTTTGAAAAAGCTCTTGCAACTATAAATCGGTTCAAGGATATTGCATTTGTTGAAGATGGAATTCTCGAATTTGGAGATGTTTCAGATTTCGGTGGCCTCATTCTTGATCGACGTGATAATCCCCCGTTAATCGTTGCTGTTGCTGCTCGTCGTGCTCTTGGAGATTGGGTTTTGTCTCTACGTAGTCGAAATGCTATTGCAGGTAGTGTAGTTGGTATTCTTCGAGATGGTAAAAAAGTGCGAGGTGGCGGCCATGATGATTCTGCTGCTCTTTATTTTCCCCCATATTATACGCAAGAACAGATTAGAAGTTCTCTTGAAGCTGCAGTTCGTACAATTCAAGAGCGGAATGAATCTGCCAGTCTCAATCTTGGGAATTTATTAAAAGATGCAATGAAGTTGGAAGAAGAATCTTAGAACAGAATAGAGGTAAAATTAAATAAAATGTTTAAAGTTACATATTTAAAGAAAAGGTTTTTAAACTTTTTAGCTTTGGAACGAAGTATGATCGGGCTTCTTTCCATGGTTATATTAGTCGGTCTTGGAGAAAGATTAGCAGAACGCTTTCTACCTATATACCTGATTGCTCTTGGAGGAGGTCCTCTGTCTATTGGCCTTCTTAATGGGCTTGATAATTTACTTTCTGCCTTATACTCATATCCGGGAGGCTATCTTGCCGACCGTTTAGGAACAAAAACGTCCCTCTTTCTCTTCAATATCTTGGCAATGATCGGTTTTCTTATCGTTATTTTGTTTCCTTTTTGGTGGGCTGTTATAGGGGCTTCCTTTTTGTTTTTGTCATGGTCTGCTATTTCTTTACCAGCGACAATGAAGCTTATAGCTCAGGTTTTACCTTCTAACAGGCGAACTATGGGTGTTTCTATGCATTCCTTTATTAGACGCATTCCTATGGCTCTAGGACCTATTATAGGGGGAATAATGATAGGCTTTTGGGGAGAAAGAACAGGGGTCAGACTTGCATTTGTTATTGCGTTCATACTGGCTGGATTTGCCCTTTTTTTACAACAAATTCTTATTACCCCTGATCGGGAAATCATAGAACGCCCTGAAAAAAATCCTTTTATTGTTTTTCAGCTTATGCCTACAGACCTTAAAAATTTACTGATTTCAGATATATTGATTCGTTTTTGTGAACAAATTCCTTATGCATTTGTTGTCGTTTGGGCGATGAAGACTATTGCTAATCCTGTTTCAGCCTTTCAATTTGGGATTCTTACAACTATAGAGATGGTTGTTGCCATGTTTATTTATATTCCAGTGGCGTGGCTAGCTGATAGGGGAAATAAAAAAATTTTCGTTGCAATAACTTTCTGCTTTTTTACTATTTTTCCTATCGCACTTTATCATTCTCATTCTTTTTGGCCGCTGGCAGGAGCATTTGTTATTCGCGGATTTAAAGAGTTTGGTGAACCAACGAGGAAATCGCTTATTCTCGATTTAGCTCCGGCAGACCGTCGTGCAGCCATGTTTGGCTTATACTACATGATACGCGATATCATTGTTTCAGTAGCGGCTTTCAGCGGAGCTTTGTTATGGATGGTGAGTCCTGCTGCTAATTTCTACACGGCATTTTTTTGTGGAATAGTGGGAACAGGATGGTTTATAGTAAAAGGGAAAAGTAGCAAACAACTCTTGTCGCAAAACAGATAAACTGGTAGAAAAGATACATATAAAACCATGACGATAGGTGTGATCATCAATGGGAGTTATAAAAGTTGTCGAGTATAACGGACCCGATCCTCACGACGTTTTTGCCTGGAAATTTGTAGATGGGACTGGTCGTTCCGATGAATTGTCCACATGGACACAACTTGTAGTTCGAGAGTCACAGGAGGCTATTTTATTTAAAAATGGACAGGCCTTTGATCTTTTCCCAGCTGGACGTCATACATTAAGCACAAATAACATTCCTCTTATTTCGACTTTTATGAACCTTCCTTATGGGGGGAAATCGCCTTTTAAGGCAGAAGTATGGTATGTCAATAAGCTCTATTCCCTTGATATTAAATGGGGAACGCCAACTCCTATTCAGATTCAAGATCCTCGATATGGAGTGTGGCTGCCTGTTCGTTCCTATGGACAATTTGGAATACGAATCGCTGATTCTCGCAAATTTCTACTTAAACTTGTAGGTAATGTTGCTCTCTTTACCAAAGAGAATCTGACCCGTTTTTTCAGGGGTCTTCTTACTACACGTATTAAAGATCTAATTTCGAGTTACATTGTTATTGAGAAAAAGACTATTCTTGAGCTAAATGCATATCTCAATGAAATATCAGCTCATATGGAAGAGGAAATTCGTCCCATCTTGGGAGATTATGGCATTGAACTCGTTAATTTTTTTGCTAATTCAGTGAACGTACCAGACGATGACCCAGTGGTCATTCAACTTAAAAATGCCCTTGTTAAAAAGGCCGAAATGGATATTTTAGGGTATTCCTATCAGCAGGAACGAAGTTTTGACACTCTCGAAAAGGCTGCGGAAAATGAAGGCAATGGCGCTGGCCTTATGCAGGCTGGAATAGGCTTGGGAATGGGTGTTGGCGTTGGAGGTGCTTTTGGACAGACGGCAGCTCGTATGACGGAGGAGTTGCGTACCGATGGTTCGAAAGAACAAGCAAAGACGAGTGGCATTACCTGTTCTAATTGTGGAGCTTTTCTTCCTAACGATGCTCAATTTTGCTCTCAGTGTGGACGTAAAATACGGTTATGCCAATCATGTGGCAATGATATTCCCGATGAAGCCATGAGATGTCCAGTATGTGGGGCATCTGTTCCCGTTCAGTGTTCTCAGTGTGGCAATATGGTAGGAGCTGATATGCGTTTTTGTCCTTTCTGTGGCCGGGAAATGAAACGTACCTGTCCTTCATGTGGAAAAAACGTAGATCTAAATGCTCGTTTTTGTCCTTCCTGCGGGCAGAAACTAGATGAAAATCCTATCCAGTAAGGGAAGGAGTTTCTAATGAAAATGAAAAATAAATTGAGTCTCGCTCTCCTTTTTGTTATGGCGGTAGTTCTTAGTGCTGTTATTGCTGTTTCCTTCATGACGACAGAGCCCGATGCACGAAGTGCTTATTTTTGGATAACGTTTTTCTTCCTCCTAGTTGGTATCGTTATCTCTTTCTTGTTTGGTTTATTACAGATTCGTATAGATCTTGATAAGGGGCTTCCTACGCCAGCTTTTTTTGGTCTTGGAACACTTATAATTCTTTACGACCTTTTTTTGATTGTTAATCCTCTCCTTTTCTGGAAGGGGTTTGAATTCTCAGTTACAGGATATGCTGTAACGCACATTATTGGATTAGCTGCTTTTTTGTCATTAAGCGGAACGACGCTTATGTCGGCTGTTTCTATTACGGCAAGGGAAAAAGAAGAGAAGGAAGATATCTATACTATTCGTCTTTGGACAGATCGTTTGAACCGAGTCCTTACCCAAGCTCGAGATAACGAATTGAGCGATGATGTTTTGCTAGAGATCCAAAAGCTTGTAGGAAAAATCAGATACACTGATCCTGTAAGTTGTCAGGATGCCCTTCCCATTGAAAAGAAAATAAGCGAAATGATCGAGAAAATTTCAGACGGAATTGATCTTTTTACCGTAGAAGAACAAGGTTCTTCTGAGGAGGAGAAGATTTTAGAAAATCTTAAACAACTTATGGAATATGTAACAGACAGAGAAGAGCTTATCGCTCGTATGAAATAGTTTATATTTGAGGAGGAAATGGAATGGCAGCAGACAATGTTGAAAGGGAACTGACATGTGCGTCATGTGGTGCTAACAATGAGCCAGGTTCCACATATTGTGCATATTGTGGAACGCTTCTGCCGGAAAAGAAAATAGAAAAAGAATCAGTCTCTTCAACAGTTTTTACACCAGTATCGATTTCGGGTGAAAAAATTGCTTTTAAGAGGGTTAGTGTTGGTATAGCAGTTCTTTTTACCATCCTTACTTTCGGTATATATCCAGTAGTATGGGTTTTGTTGAGAAAAAAGGCTTTTAATGAATTAAAAGGAACAGAAAAAATTGCCGGATGGTTGGCATCTTTACCTCTTATTCTGTGGGGGCTTTCCATTGCAATTCAAGATCCGGAAATACAAGGCATTATGAGGATAGCATCATGGATTACATGGATTATTCTTGCTTTTAAGATGAGAAAAATGCTTCGTGAATATATTGCGAGTTTTGGAGATGAAGATGTTCTTCCTAACATTGCTCCATCAAAGATAATGACGTTCTTTTTTACTTTTTTCTATATTCAGTATCATATAAATCGCCTTATCGATATCGGGGTTTTCAAGCGAGCAAATTAAAGTTATAAATTTGAGGTTGCTTCTTAAGAAGCAACCTTTTTTCTTGCGTCAAAAAGATTTAGTGATAATATATTTTTATAATAAATATAACGGAAGGTGAAGTCATATGCCCATATATTTGAATAATGCGGCGACAACATGGCCGAAACCTCAGGTTGTTCCAGAGGCAATGTATGATTTTTTGGTCAATTCAGGGGCAAATTTGGCCCGGGGGACAACAGCAAAACGTGATCTCGGGACGATGGACCTTGTCTTAAATTGTCGAGAATTGTTGGCTGAATTTTTTCATGGATATGAAGATGCGGATCCTAGATATGTAACCTTCACATCTAATATAACCGAATCGCTAAACGTTGTTCTTAAAGGTTTTCTCAAACCTGGAATGAGAGTGTTAACGAGTAGCATGGAACATAATGCTTCCATGCGGCCTCTTCGACGCCTTGAACAGCAGCTCGGAGTGGAAATTAGAGTTCTCCAATGCGACAGTGAAGGTGTTCTTCCTCTTGATGTTTTGGGTGAGGCTTTAACTGAAAAGAAATACGATCTTATGGTTATGACCCATGCAAGTAACGTGTGTGGAACGATTCAAGATATAGAAGGAATAGCTCGTCTTTGTCGTTCCGCTGGCGTTCCCCTTGTTATCGATTCTGCCCAGACAGCAGGAGTATTGCCCATTCATGTGACAGATTTAGGCTTGGCAGCTCTCTGTTTTACGGGGCATAAAGGACTTATGGGACCTCAAGGAACAGGTGGCATTGTCTGGAATCCTGATTTTGCCGAGAAAGTTGATTGGTTTATTGAAGGGGGAACGGGGAGTTTTTCTCACCTTGAATATCAACCTGATTGTATGCCTGATAAATTTGAAGCTGGAACGCCTAATCTTCCAGGCATAGCTGGCTTGAGAGCTGCATTACAATGGCTCATTAAAGAGGGTCCGGCGAAGATACATGCGCGCGAGATAGAGTTGGGAGCTCGTTTTCTTGAGGGAATAAATAAAAATCCTTCCATTCTTCTTGCGGGCAAAAAAACTATGGAAGGACGGCTGCCTGTTTTCCCTCTTAACTTTGAAGGACACGATCACGCTATTATTGCTGCGGAACTCGTGGATAGAGCAGGTATAGAGACTCGGCCAGGGCTCCATTGCGCTCCGATTGCACATAAAACACTTGGTACTGAAGCAATGGGAGGAGCATTACGTGTCTCTGTTGGATATTTCAACACAGAGGAAGAAATTGATTCTTGCCTTACGGCTCTTAATAGTATTCTTTCACACCCAGTGAAGGCGAAAGCTTAAAAACGAATAACTCTGTTCCCTGCTTCCTGTCCATGTATCCCCTCTTGCGGGCAGGAAGCTTTCTTTATCCCTCCATTAAAAAAGACAGCAGTATTTCCTCCTAGACGTTTCGCTTCGTACAATGCCACATCGCAATCTCTAAAGAGGTCTGTAATAGAATTGTAGCACTCTGCTTTGGTGATAATCCCCATGCTGAAAGAGAGAGTTATTGAAACATTTTTTATTTTCAGGGGGTCCTTCATTACCTCTTTGACTTTCTCTGCAAAAGCCATACCATCTTCCTTATCTTTATGCAGCAAAAGTAGAACGAATTCATCTCCTCCCAGACGAGCAAAAACATCATTTTCGGAGAGCAGAAAATGAAGGCGTTTTCCTACTTCCCGTAAAACACGATCTCCATAAAGATGGCCACATGTATCATTAATATTTTTAAAGTGATCTACATCCATCATAATAAAAAGGAAGGGGATACTTTTTCCTCGCTTATTTGCTCCGAGAATACGGTGAAGGCGCTCCATAAAACTTGCCCTGTTTGGAAGGCCTGTTAGAGAATCTCTGTAGGCCATATGATAAAGGCGATTTTCAAGATCTTTACGATGAGAAATATCTCTTGCTATTGAAAGAATAAGTTTTCTGTTACCGAGAGAGAGTTTCTGAGCTTGAAATTCAACGGGAATTCTATCTCCGTTTTTTCTCACAAGAGCTGTCTCTTTTTGTGCAAAAACAGGCAACGGATTTCGACCGATAAAGGCGTTGAGCGGATGACCAACGAGATCTTCTTTTTCATAATCAAGAAGTTGACAAGCTCGTGTATTAGACAAAATAATATTTCCGTTTATATCGCATATAAAAAACATGTCTGGAGCCGCATCTAGTATTTTTTGAATGTTGTCGATCATGTTGTTTATAGTATGAGATAAAAAAGTAATTTCATCTTTTCCCTCATCGGATACTCTGAGGTCTAAATTAGTGGTATGTGATATTTCTTTAACTTTATTAGCCATACGATGAAGGCGAAAAAGTATCGTTTTATTTAAGAAAAGGAGAATAAAAGTTGCCAAAACTCCCTGTGCTCCGAGGAAAAGAAAAAGAACAATAATAACAGTGTGATGTCCATAATGAAAAAGGGTACGTTCTTTTGCTGTTGCAAGAAGAAAGATGGGATTTCCTGCTATATCAGGTATGAGTGTTTGGGCCTCTAAAAACGAAGAAGAGAGCGAATTATATTTTGTATGCCAAGGCTTGAGTTCTTTCAATTCACTGTTAAATTCTTCATTATCGATTTCTGTTGGTAAAATCTTCAAAGAAATGTCAAGATATGTTGAAACCTGTTTCAGCGCACTATCATCAAAATAACGTCCAACGACAAGAAATCCTTTGGAAGGCCCTGAGAAATCACTTTTTAATATAGGGTGAAGCGCAATAATCATAGGTTTGTCCATATAGATAAGCCCCGAAAAGGAACCGTCTTTTTCCCCATTTTGAATACTTTCCTTTATGGTATCTGCATACTCTTGAATCAATGGTTTTTTTTGAAAAGTTGATGTGTCGAAAAGAGTGCTATATAGAATTTTTCCGTCATTGTTAAGGAGAAGAAAAAGATTAAGGTTGAGATTTGTAAAGGTTTCATCCATGAGGTTGTCTGTAATATATTTTTCATTATACTGTGAAGCAAAGGTATAAGTTTCGTTCCATGGTGCCCAATCGCTTGCGATTGATTCAAGATTTTCTCTGAAATAATTTACCGTTTCAAGAACTCTTTGATTATCTTTTTCGAAAGTCTGCTCTTCAAAATCAATAAATCTTTTTAAAATGAAGCGATCAGCAATACAGAACGCCGCAAAGGCATTAACAATAAAGGCAATGATTATAATAAGCAGCGTTTTTGTGCGTATCGACACGAGCTTCACCTGTCCTTTATACGTATCTACTATACGTAAAATATTACTTATCACCAACTTATTATCGTAAGTTTAATCGTCAATATAAAGGCTGTCAAAAAATGCCTTGACAAATAAAGGAATTCAGGTACTATAATTCCTGATTTTAAAAATTGGAGGCACATAATGCATTCGATAGTTTCTATTTCTGAAGCGGCATCCCTTGCTTTTCATGGGATGGGACTTTTAGCTGTTACTGGTAAACGAATGAGCATAAAAGAAATGGCGGAAATTATTAATGTTTCAGAGGCTCATTTAGCGAAAGTTTTTCAACGTTTGGTCAAAGCAGGTTTTGTCGAGTCTTCACGGGGGCCTGGCGGTGGTTTTGAATTGGCTCGGTCAGCTGAAAGTATATCATTACTTGAGATATACGAAGAGATAGAGGGTAAAACTGAGGAAAATTATTGTTTGCTCCATTGCGAAGAGTGCCCCTTTCATATCTGTATTTTCGGAAGTCTGTTGCAGAAAATGACGCAAGAATTTTTAGGGTATTTGCGGGATAAGTTGTTATCAGATCTGGTAAGAGGTGAAGTGTATGAGTCATATGGTGAAAAGGAAGATTATTAAGATTGATGAAGAAAAGTGCAATGGTTGTGGTTTATGTGCCCAAGCATGTCATGAAGGTGCGATCCAGATTATTGACGGAAAGGCAAAGCTTGTCAGCGAATCTTATTGTGATGGTTTAGGTGATTGTATTGGAAAATGTCCTCAGGAAGCAATATTTTTTGAAGAAAGAGAGGCTGCTCCTTACGATGAAGACGCTGTAAAACGCCATATGGCGAGGTGTCCTGGCTCTATGGCAACAGATTTGAGAAAGACAAGTACATCAAGTAGAATTGAAAAAGCATCTGAAAAGAAACTGAAAACAGATCTTCAAAAATCACAATTGGGGAATTGGCCAGTTCAGATTCGTTTAGTGCCAATAAATGCTCCATACCTTCATCATGCCAACCTTATTATTGCTGCTGATTGTACTGCTTACGCCTTTGCTGATTTTCACAGACAATTTCTTCTGGAAGAAAATTCTGTTTGTTTAATAGGATGTCCTAAACTTGATGATGCTCAAGCCTATATAGATAAAATATCCCAACTTATTGTTGCCAATGAACCCAAGTCTATCTCTGCCATATATATGGAAGTTCCATGTTGTGGTGGTCTAGTTCGTCTTATCTCCCATGCCATAGAACATGCTAAGGTCAATATAACGCTCAAGCTTATAAAAATAAGCATAGGTGGAAAAATTATAGATAAAGAAACGACAAAATATGTGTTCTCAAAGTAGCGTTATAAAGAAGAGGAGGGATTGATAGTATGTATTGCTACCAGTGTGAACAGACTGCGAAAGGGACGGGTTGCACGGCTTTTGGTGTTTGTGGCAAATCTCCAGAGGTTTCCGATCTTCAAGATCTTCTCATCCATATAACAAAAGGTATTTCCATGTACGCCAGTAAGGCGCGAGAAATGGGAACTATTGATCGCAATATAGATGTGTTTGTTATAAAGGCTCTTTTTACAACGATTACGAATGTCAACTTTGATGAAGAACGTATGGAAAAAATGCTTAAAGAAGCAGCTTCCATGAAAGAAAAAGCGAGAGATTTATATGAGCAGGCTTGTGTGAAATCAGGGAAAAAACCTGAGGAACTTAAAGGGCCAGCCTCTTATATGCTTCCCGATAGTCGAGATGAAATGATTCGTGATGGTGAAAAAGTGACACCTGAAGCTTGGGCTGCAAAATATGGTGAGGTTATGCAGGGTCTTCGGGATCTTATACTTTTCGGGCTAAAGGGAAGTGCTGCCTATACAGATCATGCTCATGTTTTAGGATACGATGATGACGATATTTACGGATTTTTTCACGACTTTCTGACATACCTGAGCGACGAAACTTTTACAGTAGATGATTTGGTTGCGAGAGCTCTTGATGCAGGAAGATGGAATATTTCGGTTATGGAGCTTCTCGATAGAGCCAATACATCTCGTTATGGACATCCCGAACCAACAAAAGTACGTGTCACTCCTCTTAAGGGAAAAGCTATTGTGGTTTCTGGGCACGATCTTCGTGACCTTGAGCTTTTGCTGAAGCAGACAGAAGGAAAGGGTATCAATATCTATACTCATGGCGAAATGCTGCCCTGTCTTGCCTATCCAGAATTGAAAAAATATAAGCATCTTGTTGGGAATTATGGAGGTGCGTGGCAAGATCAGCGAGAAGAGTTTGACCGGTTTCCCGGAGCTATTTTAATGACGACAAACTGCATTCAAAAACCTAAGGATTCCTATAAAGATCGTATTTTTACAACAGGTCTTGTTGCCTGGCCAGGGATAACCCATATTGGAGAGGAGAAAGATTTTACCCCTATTATTGAAGCAGCTCTTAATGCGCCAGGTTTTACTGAAGATGCTCCTGATCATACAATTACTATTGGTTTTGCCAGAAATACTGTTTTATCTGTAGCAGGAAAAGTTGTAGATCTTGTAAAAGCTGGTAAGATTCGTCATTTCTTCCTTATTGGTGGGTGTGACGGAGCCAAACCAGGCCGAAGTTATTATACAGATCTGGCAACGATGACACCTAAAGATACCATTATCCTTACTCTGGCATGTGGAAAGTATAGGTTTAACAAACTTGAGTTTGGAGAGATTGAAGGAATTCCGCGCTTGTTGGATGTGGGACAATGTAACGATGCCTATTCAGCTGTTCGTATTGCCATGGCATTGGCGGAGGCTTTTAATACTGATGTAAATAGCTTGCCACTTTCTCTCGTTTTGTCATGGTATGAACAGAAAGCAGTCTGCATTCTTCTCTCTTTGCTCTATCTTGGTATAAGAGATATGCGTATTGGTCCCAGTTTGCCTGCTTTCGTGAAACAACCTGTTTTTGAGGTGTTGCATGAAAAACTGAATCTCATGCCAGTGACGACACCAGAAGAAGATTTAAAGGCAATTCTTGGATAAAGGATTGTAACTGCAAATGTAAAGGGCACGCCAGGGGGATCCTTCCTCCTGGCGTTTTCGATGTATGATACATTTGGTGAGGAAAAATAATATTGTCAAAGAGCACTTTTGGGTATACACTAAATTGAAGTTTTCAGATAATTCCCAGGAGGTGCATATATATGGAGCACGGCGAAGTTGTTGTTCTTGATGGGCAATCTCTTACAATCGAAGATGTAGTAAAAGTTGCGCGAAATAATGCCAAAGTAGAGCTTGATCCTCATGCTCTTGAAGCTGTTGATAAAGCAGCATCCCTTGTCAATGAATGGGCGTCAGGCAATGAAGTTATTTATGGTATTAATACAGGATTTGGAGATTTGGCCACTGTTCCTATCTCACGAAAAGATCGCCGTCAGCTTCAAGAAAACCTTCTTAAAAGCCATGCCTGTGGCGTTGGAGCTCCCTTTGACGAAGAGACAGTGCGAGCTATTATGTTACTCCGCATTAATACACTTATAAGAGGCTATTCTGGAATTCGAGTATCCACTTTACAGCGTTTAACCGAATATCTGAATTTAGGTATCCATCCTATGATTCCTTCTCAGGGTTCCGTGGGATCAAGTGGAGATTTATGCCCACTTTCTCACCTTGCTGTTACACTTCTTGGTCTTGGCGAAGTTTTTTATAAAGGTCGTCGCCAATCTACTGCTCGTCTCCTTCGTAAGTTTGGCATGGAACCCCTTCATCTTGAGGCTAAGGAAGGATTGGCCCTCAATAATGGAACAACTGTTATGACGGCTATTGCAGCTCTTGCTCTCTACGATAGTGTCAATACTCTGAAATTAGCAGATATAGCAGCGTCACTCTCTCTTGAAGCGTTACATGGTGTACCTTACGCTTTTGATGAGCGAACACATGCTCTCCGTCCATATCACGGGCAGATGACAGTTGCATCAAATATTCGCAAACTAATTTTTGGTAGTCAGATTATTGAAAAATTTAAGGGAGAACGCGTTCAGGATGCCTATTCCCTTCGTTGTGTTCCTCAGGTACATGGTGCGAGTCGAGATGCCATTGAATATATTTGGGATAAAGTTTCTATAGAAATTAATGCAGTAACTGATAACCCTCTTATTTTTGTTGATGATCGCATGGCTATAAGTGGCGGAAACTTTCATGGGCAGCCTATGGCTTTAGCTATGGATTTTTTTGGTATTGCCATGGCAGAAATTGCGAATATATCAGAACGAAGAGTTGCACGTCTTGTCGATAGCTCTCTTTCTGGACTTCCCCCTTTTCTTATTAATGAAAGTGGTTTAAATAGCGGTTTCATGATTCCTCAATATGCAGCAGCATCTATAGTTTCTGAAAATAAAGTTCTAGCTCACCCCTCTTCTGTTGATTCTATTCCTACATCCGCTAATCAGGAGGATCACGTTTCTATGGGAACTTATGGTGCACGTAAGGGGCGTAATATTCTTGACAACACAAGAAAAGTTCTTTCTATCGAGTTATTTTCAGCTGCTCAGGCCTTAGATTTCAGTATTTTACTTAAGCCAGGTCTTGGAACGGCAGCTGCCCATCGTATGATTAGAAGTGCTGTCCCCTTCTTGAAACATGATGACTATCTTTACCCCCTTATTCGAAGAGTTCAAGAGCTTATGGATCGAAGTGAAATCCTTAGTGCTGTAGAGGAGGTTGTAGGACCTCTCGACTAACGGAAAGGAGATATAAGATATGCCTAGACTTTCTCGTATGACGGTGAACGATTTTGTAGAGCAGCTTTCTGCTGGAACCCCCTCCCCTGGTGGCGGAAGTGCTGCTGCTTTATGTGGAGCAATGGCAGCTGCTCTTGGCGGTCTTGTCTCACGGTTGACTCTCTCGAAAGAAGCGTATGAACAGTCTTGGGAAGTGATGGAACGTGTTCGAGATGAAACTGCATCGTTATCAGATCGACTTGTTTACCTTATGGAAGAGGATACGAATGCATATCTTTCGTTCATTGAAGCAGGAGGACTTCCTTCAGAGACTCCTGAGGAGGAAGAAATCAAAGAACAAATGAGAGAGCAAATGATGAAAAAAGCAGTAGTTGTTCCCCTCGAAGTTTTGCGTTGTTGCCAGGAAATCCTTCCCCTGCTTCGTGATGTTGCTGCTTTGGGAGCCAGAGTGGCTGTGAATGACGGAATGACGGGACTTTGTTTGTTAAGAGCAACTGCCGTGGCGTCATGCTTAACGATATTAACAAATCTACCTCGCCTTTATGATGAAAATTTTTGTTCTTCTGTACAGGACGAGGCCCTATCTCTCATGTACGATATTACATCGGAGATAGACAGAGCAAATGAGCATTATGTAAAGGCTCTTTTAAAGCTTCGGGAATAAGTCAGATAACAAACTACTATTTAGAATCGTACTGCTAAAATTGCATTCTGTGAAAAAAAGCGCATAATAAAATCAGATAGTAGCGGAGGTTTATTGAGATGGTTAATTATGCGCGTATGCTTAGTACTTTTCTTGATCTCGTAAAAATAAAGGCAGAGTCTGGAGCCGAACAGCCTGTTGTTCAGTATATATTGCCTCGTCTCCGTCGTTTAGGGCTTGTTATAAGACAAGGAAGTGAGGAAAGGGCAGAAAATATAGTGGCTGTTCTTCCTCCTACTCATGATAGAAACCGGTGTATCGCTCTTTCTGCTCATATGGATACGGTTTTCCTCTCGAAACCCGTTGTTCCTCGTATACGTGAAGGTGTCATTACTTCTTCTGGAGATACAATTCTAGGAGCTGATGACAGGGCGGGGATAGCCGCTATTTTAGAAGGATTGGAAACTCTTACAGAAAAGAGGATTCCTCACCATTGTATAGAAATAATATTTACTGTTAAGGAAGAAACAGGGCTGGAGGGCGCAAAAAAGCTTGATCTAAACCAACTTCAGGCTTCAATGGCCTTTATTATAGATAATGGAGCTGATCCTGGACATATCGTGGTACAAGCTCCTTCCCATGTTAAGATTAAATGGGAGATATCTGGAAGAGCAGCACATGCAGGCGCGTCTCCTGAAAATGGAGTTAATGCCATACTTGCTGCTGCTGAGGGGTTACGGCAGATAAAAAGTGGTCGTATCGATCATGAGACAACGGCAAACATTGGCATGATTCATGGAGGAGGGGCTACAAATATTGTCTGCGATTCAGTCATAGTGGAGGGGGAAGCTCGTTCTAATTGCGAGAAAAAACTTGAAGATACTGTGAGTGCAATGGTTGAAGCGATGGAAAAAGGCTCGGAATCGTTAGGGGCAAAAGTCAAGACGAGAGTTCAAAAATCATATAGGAGTTTTACATTAACCGAGATGGCTCCATCAGTTCAGTGGGCTTCGTCTGCAGTGCGCCGTTGTGGGTTAATTCCAGTTCTTATCTCTACAGGTGGTGGAAGTGACGCAAACATATTGAACGAGAAAGGAATAGAAGCTGTTACATTAGGTACTGGTGCAAAAAATGCTCACACTTCAGAAGAGTATATTCTTGAACGCGACTTATATACGTTAGGTGACATTGTTTATGCCATTATGAATGGTGCTTAGATAAACAAAAAACGGCTCTTATTTTTTCTTAGTGAAATAACCTCCCCAGACATTTCGAATGTCAGCCATAAAAACAAAGCCTCCAGCTTTTTTCCCTTCCTCTGCAACAAGAATCCTATCTTTTCGTTCGCAGATAACCTTAAGAATAAGACGAGGACCATCTCGCCCTTCTCCTTCAAGAACAGTAGTTCCGAAACCTTTAGATCTCAAAACATCAGCCAACATTCTTCCTGCTTCTGTATCTTCAATAATAATTTCTACAATGAGGTGTCCTTTCAGAAGTTTTTCTTCGAGAAAAGAACCAATATAATTTCCTGTGGAGAAACCAAGAGCGTAGGCAATAAAACTTAAGGGGCTGTTGAGACCTGCGTCGAGAACATATTTTAAACTCAAAAGGTAGAGGGAGATTTCTACAAATCCAATACATGCTGCCTTAAACCGTTGCCCTTTCACCAAGAGCAGCATTCGCATTGTTGCCATAGACACATCAGTACAACGAGCACAAAAAATAAGGACTACAGCGAGATTAAATTCTAAGGTCATTTCAATCCCCCCTTATCATATTTATCATACGCGACATAAGAGGATAAAATCAAGAATATTCATTTGGGTTTTGAAGAGAAAAAACCGTATAAAAAAGTAAAAGGAACCATTACTTGGTTCCTTTTACTTAATAATGGAATAAGATAAATTCGTTTAAATTTCTCCGATAAGCTTGAGAACACCCTGAGCAATTATAGCTGAGCCAATATACGTGCCAACAAAAACAACACATGAGACAACGATAATTCTCCACCCGGTTCTTTTAAGCATATCCAAATCTTTTCCCAGTGATATTCCTGCATATGCCAATATTGGAGTTGTCAAAGCTAAAAAACTGACTTTTTGTGCCCACGCTGTCAGTATTTCCGCTCCTGGAAAACCTGGGTAGGTTACGATGCAGCCTATTGTTACGATATAGGCTACCGATGGAATACGCACTGGTATAACTTTTGAACAAATTACGCCCAGAAGACATAACACGATAAGAAAGGCCATTCCCGGGATAGCATCACTTATGGGCGTATGAAAGCCAACCAGATTTCCTACAAGAGTAATAACACCAATAATAATTAAAACAAAAAAGACTTCAACGGTTTTCATAAGGATTACACCTCCTTATAAATTGGCTTTTCAGGAACAACTCCATATTTAGCCTTGTACATCTTTTTGTAGAGCCACTCTGAGAGAGGAAGTGCCAGCCATAGTGACATATAAATTCCATCAAGTCCTGAAAGCATATTGCTTGCGGCACCTAGGGCCTGGATTTTGTCGGCAATTTCTGGGAACATGGCGCTTAATGACCCTACAGACGCTGTCATCATGCTTGCGCTTCCAACACCGGAGGCCATGGCTAATGCTAAAGGATGAAGAATGCCAAAGGCAGCTGCGAATGTGGCCATGAGCCCGTAAAAAATAGTTCCAAAAACGGTTCCGCATATATAAACGCCCATAACGCCTTGCCCTTCAGGCGTATCGAGGCCATAAACATCGCCTATAAGAGCAACGTTTGGTTCTCGTGCTACAGAGTGAGCGGCTCCGATCGATTCTCGTTTTAGTCCAAGAAATACAGCGATGGGAATTCCTATGAGTACTGTCCCCAAATTCCCTAATTCCTGAAGAATAAGTGCGGGACTTGTCTTCAAAATCATAGGAAGGTTAGGACCTACGAGGGTGCCATATCGTGCTATAAGAAGCATGAGGGTGACTCCTACGAGACTTCCTGCATCAACCATGTCTTTATGACTTGCCAATTTGATAAATTTCGGGCCTAAAAAAGCTCCCATGAGCAGCGCATAAAGCATTGGAAGAAGCACTATTTTCCCCGGGCCAAGATTGAAGGCGTGGATTCCGATCAATTCTGCGATGATGACAAGGCCGAGGACTAAAAGGTGAATTTTCCAGTTGCGAATTGCATTTTTCATTTACATCTCCCCTTTCATATTGTCGTGTATTGTTCCATACCACGCTGAAAGAGCTAAAAGAGCGGCTCCAATAGAAAGGGCACGTTCGTCGGCCTTAAAGCGTGGGCTGTGCCAAGGGTGAACTGCATCGATTTCAGGATTACCGACTCCAAGCCAGAAAAAACATCCTGGTACTTTTTCTTGGAAAATAGCAAAATCCTCGCCTCCCATAGAAGGAACAGGAGAGACAATTTTTTCCTTGTCTATAAGATCTTCGAGGGCCTTCATTCCTATAGCCGTAATTTCAGAATGATTAAAAACGGCAGGAAGATCTCGGCGATAGAAGAAATTGGCAGAACATCCGAGACTTGCTGCTGCATTTTCAATAACTCTTTGCATCCATAACTCCATAGATTCACGAACATGAGGATCAAAGGTTCGAACAGTTCCCGTGAGCTCTACTTCATCTGGAATAACATTATTGGCAGTTCCTCCATGTATGGTTCCGAAACTTATTACTGCTGATTGTTGGGGATCGACGTTTCTGCTGACAATAGTTTGAAGATTCATTATGATCGATGCTGTAGCGACGATAGGATCGATATCACGATGTGGAAAAGCTCCATGTCCGCCTTCCCCTATTACTTTAAGAAAAGTTGTGTCTACAGAGGCCATAAGGGGACCTTCTTTAAGGGCAACTTTTCCTACAGGAATTTCAGGGTGGTTGTGAAGGCCAAAAATCATGGAAACATCAGGATTAAGGAGAACGCCTTCTTCCACCATGGCCTTGGCTCCTGCATTTATTTCTTCTGCTGGCTGGAAAATAAACTTGACTGTCCCTTGAAGTTTGCTTTGTAGAGACGCAATAATTTTTGCAGCTCCAAGAGCACACGTCGTATGAATATCATGGCCGCAGGCATGCATTAGCCCTTTTGATGTTGAAGTATATGAGAGTTTGCTCTTTTCTTCAATAGGCAATGCGTCTATATCTGCACGGATTGCAACAGTAGGTCCATCCTTTGCCCCCTTTAAAAGAGCAACGACACCTGTCTTTGCAACATTTCTTTGTACTGAGCAACCAAGTTGTTCCATATAGGTTGCAATTTTTTCAGAAGTTTCATGTTCTTGAAAACTTAACTCTGGATGCTTATGAAAATCTCTGTATAGCACTTGAAGTTCTTCGAAAATATCTTGACTTTGCTTTTTAATGGCATGACTGAGCGTCATAGTTTATCCCTCCTGAGAAGGTGCCGGTTAATCTTTTTCCCCTGTATCTCTTTTCTGTATAGGATATTCTTTAATTGTCTTTACTACAAGACCAATAAGCTACCGCTGAGGGGGTAAGGTGATGTAATAAAAAGCCCTCAAAAAGCGGAACCTGCTTTTTGAGGGCTTTTTATTAGTTGCTTGCTCTGTAACGTAGAGCAAGTTCTGTTTTTGACATATAAACGGGATGCTCGATACAAATCTCTCTTACCTCTTTTTTTAATATTGGTATAAGAGACTCATCTCTATTTTCGAGAACCTGAACAACGAGTTTAGCTACTTTTTCAGTATCTTGTTCATTGAAACCTCGGCTTGTAACACCGGCAAGACCGATACGAATTCCACTTGTAACAGTTGCTTTTTGAGGATCAAAGGGAATGAGGTTCATATTAACGGTAATTCCAACTTCTTCCAGTTTCTTTTCGGCGTCGCGACCTGTCATATTCTTACGTCTGAGGTCTACAAGCATAAGATGATTATCTGTGCCGTTGGAAACAATATCGTATCCATTTCTCTGAAGAGTGCGAGCCATAACTTTCGCATTTTTTATAATATGTGAGGCATATGTTTTAAATTCTTCGGTCATGGCTAATTTGAATGTGAGAGCTTTTGCTGCCATAATCTGAGGAATGGGCCCACCTTGAATTCCAGGGAAAATAGCTTTGTCAATCTTCTGTGCATATTGGGATCGACATAAGATATTGCCACCTCTCGCACCTCTTAAGGTTTTTGTTGTTGTAAATGTTACAAAATCAGCATATGGAACAGGGCTTGGGTGGACATTTGCTGCTACGAGCCCAGCAATGTGTGCCATATCAACCATAAAATAGGCGCCTACTTCGTGGGCTATTTGGGCAAATCTTTCGAAGTCAATAAATCGAGAATAGGCGCTGCCTCCAGCAATGATCAGTTTGGGATGAACTTCTTTAGCTAACTTTTCAACCTGATCGTAATCTATTTCGCCAGTTGTTTTGTCTATACCATATCGATATGCATTGAAGAATTTTCCCGAAATATTTACCGGAGTGCCATGAGAAAGATGGCCGCCATGTTTAAGATCCATGCCGAGAATTGTATCCCCAGGTTCCAGCATAGCCATAAAGACGGCGAGGTTTGCATTTACGCCCGAATGAGGTTGAACATTTGCATGATCTGCTCCAAATAATTCTTTGGCACGTTCTATAGCGAGACTTTCAACGATGTCAATAAATTGACATCCACCATGGTAACGTTTTCCCGGGTATCCTTCCGCATATTTGTTTGTAAGAAGTGAGCCTTGTGCTTCAAGAATGACTTCTGGAACGAAGTTTTCTGAAGCGATTAGCTCAATTGTCATGTTTTGTCGTTCTTTTTCTCCCTCAATGGCTGCGCCCAACTCTGGGTCGATAAAATGAATGAGATTCACTAACCATTCCTCCTCTGGGCGGATTATAGTGGAACGAAAGCTGACAAAAGCCAACTCTCAATTAAATCATAAACGTTTAACATTTAAAGACAATAAGGAAAATAGGGTGCAAAATTACCAAAAGCCTGACATTTTTGTCAGGCTTTTGGTAATTTTTACGATCTATAAGTCTTTGTAACCATAGTCTTTTAGTCTTGGTTGTTTGGAGGGGCAACAGATAACAGACCTTCTCGTTCTGCAAAACGTGCTAACTCTGCTACAGAGTAAAGGCCAAGCTTTTCCATAATTCGTGCTTTATGTGTTTCGACGGTTTTTCGACTTATTGCAAGCTGAGATGCTATCTCTTTAGTGGCAAAGCCTCGGGCCAGGAGTATCAAAATTTCTTTTTCCCTCGATGTAAGAGTGTTGAGTATGGTGAAGGAGGCGTGAGTTCCAGATGATTGGATAACATAATCTTCGATAACCATAGAAGTAAGGGCGGTGCAAAGGTACATATCTCCATCACATACAACATTAATGGCTTTGATTACTTCATCAATATCACAATTTTTCAGAAGGTATCCTGTTGCTCCGGCGGCAAACATTTCTCGAACATAATGTTTATTCGAATGAATTGAAAGAGCGATTATTTTTATTTGTTTATTTTTCTCATGGATGGAACGAGTGGCCTCAAGACCGTTCATGTTTGGCATGGAAATATCCATAATTATGACATCAGGTTTATGTAGAAGTGCCGCCTTGACTGTAGATAATCCATCTCCTGTTTCTGCAACGATTTGAAAGTTGTCAATATTTTCAAGCACACTGCTGAGTCCTTTTCGTGTTACCGGATGATCGTCAGCAACAATAATTCGAACAGTCACAGAGACCCCCTCCTTCTTCAGAGTTGTTTTTTAGAGGAAGTTTAATGATAACGCTAGTTCCTTGTCCTTTAGAAGAATTGATATTCATTTGTCCTTCCCAATGGCGTAAACGCTCTCGTATGCTGAAAAGGCCGAAACTTCGCTTTCGAATGGCGATTGCCTGGGAGGGATTAAAACCTATTCCATCGTCGTGTACTGCAACACAAATGTAACTGTCTTCATTAGTGATAAGACATTGAACAGCTGTGGCTCGGGCATGTTTTAATACGTTGATAAAAATTTCTTTTATCATGTGGTAGAGCATAATGCTTACTTCTTGTTCAAGAAAACGGCAGTTTGTAGGAGAGTTGAATATGAAATCAATATGTTGTGGAGAAAACATTTCATCTCCAAGAGATTCTAACGCTGCGGCCAGTCCCAAATCGTACAAGAGAGGCGGGCTTAGGCGCGCGGTAAGATTTCGCGTTTGCTCTATAACATCATCGAGATGAGCAATACTTGTTGATAAGAGGTGGTTTTTTATATGCTCATCATTAGTTTTGAGAGCTTGTCGTAGATTCCGCTGCATTGTTACAAGAGCGTGCCCTACTTGATCGTGAAGATTAGCTGCGATTTTACGACGGGTTCTCTCTTCTGCTAATGTTAGTTCAGATGCAAGAGATCGTAGATTTTCCTGAGATTCTTCCAGTTTTTTCTCAGCATTGCGAACCTGTTCTATTTCTCGGGCTAAAATAAGATTTACGAAGCCCTTTGATGAAAGCTGTTGAGCCATAAGCCAAAGTAATTTGAGCGTATTCTCAAAATGCTCAAGCGATCCTTCATGCATTTTTCTAAGGGCCTGGCATAATTGAAGGGGGTCAGCGCCTATTTCAATAGCATAATTTTTTATGCGTTCTCCCCCCACTCCGAGAGCATTTTGAGATATTTGCCAGTTTGCAATATGATGCCCGTCAACAATAATAGGAGCACTTGCATCGACAAAACCACAACTTAAGCATCTTTGATATGTAGGTTGAAGCAAACGAGCTGCTTTCATTCCAAGAACGCGATCCGAGTAGATGCAGCGGCGAGCGCCTTCGGGTGTTTTACGGACTAATTGGCAAACTTCACTAAAATTGCTTGGTTCTGTAATGGAATTTCCATTAACATCTGTAATAACAGAAGCGACATCATGTACTTCTGCAAAGGCATCTTGTATTTTTTGTAGTTCTTCTCGTTCAATAAGATCAAGAAGAGATATTTGAGGAGAGGGCATGGATATCACTCCTTTGCAAGCTCTCCTCTTTATTTTACACGTTTTCTGATTTTTCTATACCGCTTTAGCGAGCTCTTCGTCGAGCATTCCTAAAATGGTAGTTGTTAATTCTCCATATAACGGGTTAGATCGTTTTCTCGGTCGAGGCATATCAACCGATATAATTTGTTTGATTTGTCCTGGTCGAGCCGACATGACGATGATTTTATCGGCAAGATAAACAGCTTCGTCTACACTGTGTGTAACGAAGAGAATTGTTTTTTGGTGATTCTGCCAGATACGAAGCAACTCTTTCTGCAGAATTATACGTGTATGAGCATCAAGAGCTCCAAAAGGTTCATCCATAAGCAGCACTTCAGGGTTATTGGCCAAGGCTCTGGCAATAGCTACTCGTTGTTGCATTCCACCTGAGAGCTCGTAGGGATAAGCTTCTTTGAAACTCTCAAGTCCTACCAATCGTAAGTACTCTAACGCTGTTTTTTGACGTTTTTTTAAGGGTACACCAGCAAATTCAAGACCGAGACCTACATTTTCAATAACAGAACGCCAAGGCAGAAGTGAGTATTCTTGAAAGACCATTCCACGCTCTTTTCCTGGCGATGTTATAGGTTTTCCGTGGTAGAGAACTTCTCCTCCCGAAGCCTCTTCAAGACCTGCAATAATTCGTAACATCGTTGATTTTCCACATCCTGAAGGGCCTACAATACAGATGAAATCATTGATGTTTACAGACAAATCTACTGCATCAAGGGCTTTGACCTGCCCCCCCTTTTCTGTAAAGAATATTTTCTCTAATTTTTTAACATTTATTAAGGGCTCCACGATTTTCCCTCCTTATCGTGTTAAGCGCTGCCAACGAAAGCAACGTTTTTCTATAATGCGAAAAACAAAATCCATTATCATTCCAACGACACCAATACTTGCCATTCCGGCTATAACAATATCTGTTCGAGCGACAGTATAAGAATGAGTGATGAGATAGCCTATGCCAGAAATGCTTCCTGGGAGCATTTCTGCAGAAACAAGGCACATCCAGGCGACTCCTAGGCCGACTCGTAAGCCATTGACTATAGATGGAGCCGATGCTGGAAGGAGTATTTTTTTGAAAATATCGTTTTCATGTGCTCCCAGAACGCGAGCAGAGTCGATTAGAGTCTTTCTTACATTTGATACTCCGTAAATAGAGTTTGTAAGAATAGGATAGAAAGCGCCAATGAAAATGATGAAGATCATTGAAAACTTTAAGTTATTGAAATAGACATACCAAGAACCTTCCTCAATTCCTAAAAGGGTGGCCAGGCTGGCAACTCCGAACCAGGCTAAGACAAGAGGAACCCAGGCAAGAGGAGGAATGGGTCTAAAAATACTCAAAAAAGAGTGGAAAAGCTTGAATACCGATCCATAATATCCCATTACGATTCCAATAGGAATAGCAAGAACAATAGCTAAGAAATACCCAGCAAGCACGCGTATCAGGCTTACAATAACGTTATCGAAAAGAGATCCCATACTAATTAAATTTTCTGTGGGATGAGTCAAAAGATCTGCTACATTCCCAACAGTGGGCAAGACAATATCATTACCTATTCGCTGGGCCATGTATCCCCAAAAAACAAGAAAAAGAGACGGTACAATGACCGGGAGAAAAAGAGAAGAGATTTTCTTCATGAGAGTAATGACCTCCCTTTTACATAATAAACGGGAAAGAGCTTGCAGACTCTTCCCCGCATGTACCCTTCATTATCTTAGACAAGGGAAATGAAGAGTTACTTGACATATGAAAAATCAAAGATAAGCGATTGGACGTCATCCATAGCTTTTCCTTTGAGTTGGCCTTTAAATTTATTCATACCGTTTAATACCGATAGATATGTTTGAGCGCCTCGCATCCACCCTTCTGAAGGATCCGTTGTGTATACAATCGTGGATTTTGCCGCGGCCTCTTCTGGAATACCAATCCAATTAGCGGCGATTTTTCCTGCTTCATTTTTATGGTCATTGCACCATTTTGCACTTTGCGTAAGAAGGGTTGTAAAGGCTTTGACCTCCTCAGGGTGTGCTGCAAGAATCTCATCTCGCGCAGCGGCGACACAACAAGGGAAGTGTGACCATTTCCCTGTTGGGGGTAAATTACGAAGATCAATAATAGTCTTCCCTACATCTTGTACTTCTGCTACTTCAAGGAATGGCGCAGGTCCCACCCAGGCGTCAACTTGCTGGCTCATCAATGCAGGGATGAGGTTTGATGTTGACTTGAGGTCGACGAGCAATATGTCTGCATCCATATTATTTGCGTCTTGTGTCAGTGTAAGGCCAGCATCATTCAGGGCTCCTTCCACAACAATACGGGGTGCACTTGTAGGTGAATGATATCCCAGTTTTACAGGTTTCTCATTTTTTGCTACGTAAGCGAGAAAATCTTCCCATGTGTTAATAGGACTTTTTTTACTTACAACAACACCCATTCCATCTGTGTGGATGGGGCATAAGACTTTTATGGGCGTGTTGTTGTCCACTGCCGACATCATGGCAGGAAGAGAGCCCATGCCAATATCGAGGTGTTTCTGGGCAAAGAGAACAGCCGTCTCTGATCCGCTTTTTGCGACAATAATATTAAGCCGGGCTACAGCTTTCCCATCAACCATAAGATCATACTTTTCTTTTGAAACGACAGGTTTCAGCCATGTTCCGAGTTCTTTAAAGTTTTCTTCTTTTGACATGGCGACCATAAATGGTTCTAAGTGGGTTGTAAAAATATAACTGACATTGAGACGAGGTATGTCTCCGGCAATGCCGGGAAGAATTAAAACCATTGACAAGATAACAGCGAGACAAGAGACACATAATGTTTTTTTCAATCCTGAAATGTGCAAAAAAGAAACCTCCCTTATGCTATAAATAATATTTAATTATAAGTTTTATAACAGATCTGAAATATTATAGAAGAGAAAATGATATCGATCAACTATTGAAAATATAAGTTTGTCTGGAAAAACTTTACAAATGGGGGGTATATGGACTATAAAGAGAAGGTACGTAGCACTACAAAATGAGAATACAACGGAGAGTAGAAGGAGGGAATATAATGGGAAATTTAAAATTTCATGTGCCAGACATGTCATGTGCTCATTGTGTTAAACGTATAACTACCGCATTGGAGGAAGCTGGGTATAGTGGTTTTAATGTTGATCTCGAGACTAAAACCGTACATATTGAGACGGAAGATCCTCAAAAAATTATGGATATTCTGGATGAAGCTGGGTATTCCGCTAACATTGAAAAATAACGTTGCTATCTTTTAGGAGGTTACATCAGGCATGCATAGTCGTTCTTTTTTTTATAGCGTTGCTGCTTTTGTTTTTGCATTAGGGCCTGTTTTATATCATTGGTATAACGGACCGGCACGAGGAGCTATTCTCCTTTCATGGTCAATTTTACTAGCATGTGTTTGCTTATTGAAGGATCATTATGTTTTTGGAGTTCCTGCTTCAAAAATATTATCGTGGCTGCGAAGGGTGCGGTCCGACAAAGGAGTAGATTTAAGAATTCCTGCTCCCAAAATGGATGTCAGTTCCGTAATGGGAACCTTGGAAGAGATGCTTACTCGCCTTATAGGAACATTTCGTCATATTTCCTTGAGGATTATACGTGGGCTTCACTCTTTTGTGTTTTCTTTTTTTCGTTTGGAACGTGAGCTTTCAGTTTTTTCTGATGCCTTTAATGAAATGACTCAGGAAGTTGAGGAAGGTGTCGATGCTGGTAGCCGTGTTACGGAGGCTATACAAACTCAATATGCAAGTTCAGAAGAAATATCCTCTACAGCCCAATCACTTGCGCAACTTGCTGAAAAGCTTAATCAAACTGTAACTCAAGTTTCTGAAAAAGCAAATGAGGGACAGTTGAAGTTAAGTGGGGCGGAACATTCAATACAAGACTTGGGAGAAGATGTTATGGGAGTTGCTCGCAGAGCGGCTCTTCTTTCTGAAAAAGTTGCATTGATTCAATCTGTTGTTCAGGTTCTTACTGGTATTTCTGATCAGACGAATCTTTTGGCCTTGAATGCTTCGATTGAGGCAGCCCGTGCTGGTGAAGCAGGGCGGGGTTTTGCCGTTGTGGCCGAAGAGGTTAGAAAACTGGCGGAAGAAAGCCGTAAAGCAGCCCTTGATATAGGAACAAACCTGGAGGAACTGGTGGCGGAGGTCCAGGGTGCCTCCGAAGATGCATCGACTATAGTTGGAAGGGTTGAGCAGACTGTTGTGCATGTTTCAGATGCCCTTCAGGGCGTTGGGCAGATTTTGAGTAACGTAACTCATGTCAGTGAGTCTACCCATCAGGTTGCTGCTAGTGCTCAAGAACTTTCAGCATCATCAGAAGAATTAGCAGCTTCTGCCGAGACAGTAAATCATCTTACCGAGCGCATGCAGCAACAATTTAAACTGCTGGGTGAAAATGTAACGACTCTTAACTGTTCTGTGGATAATATGCTCATTTCAAACAAGGAAGGAGGAGAACAGGCACGTTCTCTTCTGCAAGAAATGGCGCAAATACAGGTTGTTGAGCAATGTGACTTTGCTGATATTGCCGATGGAGCTATTAAAGCACACAAGGGATGGATCAAGCGGCTGAAAGAATATCTTGATGGAGGTTCGTGGGATGTGGAAACTGACCCTACTCGTTGTCAATTCGGCATCTTCCTTTCTTTTGTTGAACGTCCAGATGTAATTGATCGTAAGAATTGGAATGAACTTCTTCGCCATCACGATGAACTCCATCACTTGGGACATAAAGTTTTTGAAGCGGCGAAGGAAGGGAATCCTCAGGAAGCACAATATCTCTATGAGAAAGCGTTAGGGATAAGCCAGATTTTAGTAAGAACTTTAGGAGACATGAGTAGTCAGTGCAGGCGGGGAAAAGAATGTCACAAAAATAGCACAGGGTTAATTCCTGTGAGCAGTGCAGAAAATAAATAGCATGGTACAATAATAATTGTTAAATTAAAGCATATAATGAAGCGACGGGAAGGGCCGCTATTTCTTTTTATGAGAAATGCGGCCCTTTTTATATACATGCGTAGGGTATTATGGGATAATAAGTGTTATATCCTATCAATTAACTAGGAATATGAAAGGGAGTTGATTTTTAGCGATGGTCAACAGCGAAAACTCAAAAAAAATATCTTTTTCCGTCACTGGTATGACGTGTGCTACTTGTGCGCGGATTGTTGAAAGATCTCTCAAGAAGGTAGATGGTGTCGTTTTCGCAGGGGTTAATTTAGCAACAGAGACTGCCTTTGTGGTTCTCGAAAAGGAAGTTCCCATGGAAAAACTTGAAGAGGCAGTAAAAAAAGCAGGGTATGAAGTTTCGTATGAACCACCTGAGGATCTTGATCGACGCCGGTATGAAGAGGCGAAAAGAAACCTTGTTATAAGTTGGGGTATAACTCTTCCTCTCATGGTTTTAATGTTTATGCATATGACAGGTTTTCATATGCCGTGGTTTCCTTTGATGGAATTTATTGGTGGGGCTGTCGTTCTTTTCGGTGCTGGGCGCGCCTCCATGAAAGGGGCCTGGATAGCTCTCTCACATTTACATGCCAATATGGATGTTCTTGTCTCTCTTGGAGCTCTTGCTGCGTGGCTTACTTCATTACTTGTTCTTGCAGGAGTAAAAGTTGCATCATTCGGTGCTATCGGCGCCATGATTATTGCCCTTCACGTAACAGGACGTTTTATAGAATCTCATTTACGAGATAGAGCTTCAAAAGAAATAAAATCTCTTTTGGAAATTCAGGCACGGGAAGCTCGTATTTTAGATGAGTCGGGAAAAGAAATATCAGTTCCCATCGAAGCTGTTAAAGAAGATTTTACCCTCATAATTCGTCCAGGAGAAAGAATTCCAGCGGATGGAATGATTATTGAAGGGGCAACTTCAGTGGATGAATCTATGATTACAGGGGAATCAATACCTGTTCACAAAGAAGTAGAAGGAGAAGTAACAGGAGGTTCCTTAAATCTCACCGGTTCAATAAAAGTTAAGGCGACAAAAGTTGGAGAAGATAGCTTTTTATCTCAAATGATTGCCTTGATTCAGGAAGCACAAGGGGCCAAAATCCCTATTCAAGCTTTTGCTGACAGGGTGACAAATTACTTTGTTCCAGCTGTTGCGACTTTTGCTCTTATAAGCGGTTTTTTCTGGTATTTTGGCATTGATCGTTTTTCTTTTATTCTTGACGCGGCTTCGCATTATCTACCGTGGGTCACCTCTGTTCGTGAGCCGCTATCAATTGCTATTTTTGGTTTCATATCGACACTGGTTATTGCTTGTCCCTGCGCTTTGGGGTTGGCTACCCCGATGGCTCTCATTACAGGGACTGGCGCAGCTTCCAAAAAAGGACTTGTCATTAGAAATGCAGAGGCAATACAGACAGCTAAAGAAGTGGGCGTTGTTTTGATGGATAAAACGGGCACAATTACTCAAGGGAGTCCAAGTGTTGTCGAAACGAATCTTTCCAATGGCGATCTTGAAGCAGTAGCTGCCCTTGAAAAACATTCTATACATCCTTTAGCGAAAGCGGTAGCGGCTGTAACTGAAACAACACTTGAACCCCGCTCTATGGAAGAGATTACAGGAGAGGGTGTTAAAGGAGTTATTCGCGAAGATTCATATTTTATAGGGAAACCCCAAGATTCATCAAAATATAAAGAACAGCTTTCTTTAGGGCGAACGGTAGTTGAAGTTCGCAAGAATAATGTTGTTGTCGGGTTTATAGCTATTGAGGACCCACTAAGAAATGATGCTATAAGAGCTGTGGAAAGACTTAAAGAGCTCGGAATTACTCCAGTTATGGTGACAGGAGATAATGAACGAACAGCTCGAGCTGTGGCGAAACGAGTGGGAATTGAAAGTGTTTACGCTGGAGTTCGCCCAGATGAAAAGCTGAGTATCCTCAGAGATTTTCAGACAAGCGGAAAAAAGGTACTTATGGTAGGAGACGGGATGAATGATGCGGCTGCATTGAAAGGTGCAGACATCGGTGTAGCCATTGGCTCTGGAACAGATCTTGCTATCGATAGTGCAGATATTGTTGTTGTGCGTGGCGGGATTTCTTCTATTGCGGACGCAGTGGATATTTCTAGGCAGACCTTTACCGTCATTCGTCAGAATCTATTTTGGGCTTTTGCTTATAACGTTATTGCTATTCCTCTTGCTATGGGGGCGTTACTTCACCCGGCCATTGCAGAAACGGCGATGGCTTTCAGCTCTATTTCAGTTATATTAAACTCTATGAGGATACGAGTGTCTAAATAACAATTCTTTTACGATAAAATAGTTATACAAGAGATTCTGATCTTGTCTTTTCGGCATAAAAAAAGCTGCTCCCTTTTGGGGTGCAGCTTTTTTATTGTTTTCTTAGCAATGTCCGTGGCAGCCGGCACAACCGCCACCGCAACCTCCACATCCGCCACCGCGGAGGGCTTCAATTGCTGGGACAAAAACATCCAGAATATCGCCAAGATCGCTAACACCTTCGTCGTTATCGGTCAGGCCAAAACTCTCTTTTATTGCAGGCACAGTATCTGCTCCATCAACAATGGCTTGTACGATATCTCGAAGGGTGATGTTCTTCGATTTAATAACAACGGTTTCTCCAGGAACTATTCCCCAGTCCATAACTTCTACCTCCTTCAATAGGGCATGGTGGTATTGTAAAGGAAATGGCTGTAAAAATAAACAGAATTATTACCGAGTTATAAATTAATTTTTTAAGGGCTTTTTTCATAAAGTTTTTATCTATTTTATCTCTATAATAAAAAATATTAGTCGTGTGTTTTTTGAAAAAATAAGAAAATGACAAAATGATAATTTGCTATTGACGTAAAAGAAGCGAAAGGCTATTGTATGTTTACAATATGACTTCATCAGGTGAACGGGAAGTTTGGTGAAAAGCCGACGCGGACCCGCCACTGTGAGCTTGACGATGAAACATGAGACCACTGGGTAGGAATTAATGTGCCCGGGAAGGTGTTTCGGAGGAAGAAAGCGAGCCAGGAGACCGGCCTGTTGAAGAGAGGCAAATCCCTGCGAGGATTCAGGACTATTTGTGGAAAAACTTTTCTTTCAAGAGAGGTTTTTTTCCTGTGAGCTTTATGGCTGTCCTCGTTGGGACAGCCATTTTTTGTTAAGGAGGATGGTACATATGAAATGGGCTCACGGGAGACTGACCCAATATGTTAATGAGTTTTCTCGACTTGATTTTGTTGAGAAGACCATTGAAGCTCTCGAGAATAGAAGTGAAATCCTTCCAGAAGTCACAAATATTTCAAAATCGAACGACGAGGTTCAAGCTCTTATAGCAGAATACATCGCTCATATTAATGCATCTCTCAATGTAGAAGGAGATGTTCTAGTCTGTGCAGATTTTCTTGAAAAGACACGTTTATTTGTAGAACGTTTAAAGAAAGGACTCTCACAATCCTCGTTATATGGGGAGAAAAGACTAAGACTTCTTTGGGTAGAGGGATTAACCAATCTTATTTATGCTACACAAGATTGGTTAAAAACAGTGGTGCTTTGTTCGAAAGATGAGACGAAAGAAATATACCTCTCGTATTGCAAGGCTTGTCAGAGATCTATAGTGCGTTTTGAGAAAACAAGGCAAGCTATAACGAAGGAGGCCATAGCATGACTTTGCGTGATCATCCACTCTACCCTCTTTTTTCTCCTCGAAGTGTAACGATTGTGGGAGCTTCAGCAGACCTTGATAGTTTAACTGGCCGGACTCTGAAAGCCATGCAACGCTTTGGGTATAACGGTACAGTTTACCCAGTCAACCCTAAATACGATCGTGTAGGGGGACTGCCTTGCTATCATGATCTCTCTGAAATTTCAGAGGCAACTGATGTTGCTCTTATTAGTATAAAGGCTCAGTTTGTTCCGGCTGCTCTTGAGACGTGCGCAGAAAAAGGGATACATAACGTTATTATTTATTCTTCAGGTTTCGCGGAAACGGGCGATACGTCTTTACAGCAAAGAATGATGGACATCGCTCGGGAAGGCCATATTAGGATCCTTGGCCCCAACTGTCAGGGTCTCCTCAACCTGGCAGCAGGAATCCCCCTCACCTTCTCGGGCGCCCTCTATAACGTTGATCCTCCAACAACGGGTCACGTTGCTTTTATTTCTCAAAGCGGAGCCTTTGGTTTTTCGTCTTTTGGAGTAGGTCTCAACCACGGGGTACGATATCGTTATGTGGTTACTACTGGTAATCAGGCTGATATTGATGCTGTCGAGTGTGCCGGGTATGTTATTCGAGATCCGGAAGTAAGACTTCTCATGATGTATCTCGAAGGAATTGATGACGGGGAGCGTTTTTTACAGGTGGTAAGAGAGGCTCGAGAAAGAGACATTGCTGTTGCTGTTTTAAAAGCGGGACGCTCTCCCTCCGCCCAAAAAGCAGCTCAAAGTCATACAGCAGCTTTGACTGGAGACGAAGCTGTCTGGAAGGCCATATTTAAACAATACGGTGTTATTCCACTGGAAGATATGGACGATATTATCGGTATAGGCCAGCTGTTTGGAGCCTCTCCTCGTACTGACGGCAATCGGGCGGCTATTCTTACTACGTCGGGAGGCGCAGGCATAGTAATGGCCGATAGTCTCAATGATTTGAAAATGAGCGTTCCTGAATTTTCAACAGTAAGTAAAAAGAGTATAGAAGAAGTTATCCCAACTTTTGGGGCGTCGCGTAATCCGGTAGATATGACTGTGCAGATTTCTGAAAAACCGGAGAATTTCCGTCAAGTTCTTAATACGGCTCTCGGTGATCCTGATATTAGCATGGTTGTTACAGCTCTCTCAATGATTGTGGGAGAAGCCGGGAGTGTGATGGCGGAAGAGTTGATCCGAAGTTACGAGAAAACCCCGAAACCTCAAGCCGTAGTATGGATGATTGACGATGAACATGGCGAGACGTTTATTGAACGACTTAAAAATGCTGGGATTCCTGTTTTTCAAAGCTTTAGACAGTGTGCTCGTGCTTTAAAGGCTCTCGTAAATTGGGGACAAAGGCGGAAGTTGCCTTCCCATACGATTGAAATGACGTCTTCTTTGCTTGGATCTTTCCCATTAAAACTGACAGAATATGATGCGAAGCGATTATTAGCACGGTATAACGTTCCTGTAACGCGAGAACATCTTTGTCGGGATATGGAAGAAGCTTTTGATGCCGCTGAAGAGTTAGGTTTTCCCGTTGCTCTTAAAGGAATGGCCGGAGAAATTTTGCATAAGACCGAAGCTGATGTTGTAGCTCTCGATATTCGCTCTTTCGATGAGTTACGTCACGCTCTGAAGAAGACGAGAAAAAATCTTAAAGAACATGTTTCGGGAGAAAAAATCCAGGGCTACCTTGTGCAGGAGATGGTTAAAGGTGGTATGGAATGTATCGTCGGAATGAAGCGAGATCCCGTTTTTGGACCTATTGTTGCGGTAGGCCTTGGAGGCATATACGTCGAAGTTTTAAGTGATGTTTCTCTTCGCCATGCTCCTGTGGATGAGGAAGAAGCACTGAGAATGATTCAAGAATTAAAGGGTTTTGGCTTCCTTTCCGGTGCCAGAGGACAACGTCACAGAGATATTCATGCTTTGTCCAAAATTGTCAGTCAGGTTTCTCGTCTTGCTTGTGTTGAAGAAGACCTTCTTGAACTTGATATCAACCCAGTCTTTGTTATGCCTGAAGGAGAAGGTGCCATTGCTGCTGATGCTCTCGTTATCAGAAATGGAGAAAAGTAGCCGATATAAAGAAAAGTTGTGATGTATAGGAAAATAAAGTATGTTAGACAAGACATTCAGAAGAGTTGAGAGATATTTTTACATATTATTAAGGAGGGACTTCTTACATGAGCGGCATGACACCTTATCTTCAGACGAATCAGCAACGCATTGAACGAGACATTGAACACATAGCTTCCTTAGGTGCTACTGGAACATCTGCAGATGGGCGTACAAGCTTTACGTACAGCCTTCAAGATCTGAAAGTACGAAAATATCTTCTTGATATTTTTGAGGAACTTGGTCTTTCCGTTTTTATTGATGGTGTTGGCAATATCCGAGCTAGATACGCTGGAAGCAATCCAGATGCTTCTGTTGTGATGAGCGGTTCACATGTGGATTCAGTTCGGCGTGGCGGAAAATATGATGGCGTGGTAGGTGTTATCGGTGCTCTTGAAGCGATTCGAGTGATGAAAGAAAACAATATCACTCCAAGTCATCCCATTGAAGTGGTCATTTTTTCAGAAGAAGAAGGCTCTAATTTTGGTTCGTGTTGCGCCGGGAGTAAGGCTATGGTTGGCCGATATACTTTTGATGATTTGAATACTCTTAAAAATCTATCAGGTCAATCTATGTATAATTTAGCTAAAAATGCGGGATATGATCCTGATAATATGTCACGATATGTTCTTAACAAGGGTGAAGTAAAGGCCATGATTGAACTCCATATAGAACAAAGTCCCATGCTTCATTCTGTTTCCATGCCCATCGGTGTTGTAGAAGCTATTGCAGGTCTGAGACAAATCAGAGTTGAAGTTGACGGCGTTCCAAATCATGCAGGTGCTACGCCCATGAATTTCCGTCAAGATGCTCTTCTCGGTGCGGCGCATATGATTAGTGCTGTAGAAGAAGCTGTTCAGACAAAAGGAACCGAATCTACTGTGGGAACTGTAGGATATATGGAGAGTGAACCAAACGTTTCAAATATTATTCCAGGTAAAGTTGTATTTTCAATAGATATTCGTGATGTCTATCAACAGCCAATGAACGATGTCGTGGAAGAAGTACGTAAAAGATTTGATGAAATTGCTCAGAGATATAACCTTACATTTTCTATGACGTTGCTGGGAGAGCAGGAAGCAGTACAGCTTTCTCAGGAAGTAATCAGCTCTATAGAAAAAAGTGCCCAAGCCCTAGGCATTCCGTATAAGAAAATGAATAGTGGTGCAGTTCACGATGCTGTTCTTCTCTGTTCCGTTGCTGAAGTAGGGCTTATTTTTGTCCCGAGCGTAGATGGCCGAAGCCATTGCCCCGAAGAATATACATCCTACGAAGATATTAAGCGGGGAGCAGATCTGTTATTGGCAACATTGCTTGATTTAGCGAAATAAGGTTGAAAGATTCGTATTAAGCCAGCTGTTTTTCATGATGTTGTTTTTTCTCAAAGTCTTCCTGGGCAGACATGATTAAAAGTTGAAGCCGATTGTCATTATTGGTCTTGCTTGTTCCAGGGTCAAGGTCAAGACAAAGCATATCAAGTTTGGGGTAGAGGCGACGTAAAACGCCCTCTACTCCTTTTCCTGTAATATGATTTGCCAGACAGCCAAAGGGTTGAAGGCAAAGAATGTGATTAACTCCTTTTTCAGTCATGTCTATAATTTCTGCAGGCAAAAGCCAGCCTTCACCAGCCTGATTGGCGAGACTTGTCACTCGAGTTACCTTATGAGCAAGGGTTGCAAGGGTTTGTCTCGGTGACGCAAAACGGAAGTCTTTAAAGACATTCTCCACCTTATTTTGGTAGTAGCCAGTAAGATGTTCAATAAAAAGTTCCTTTACTGTACTAAGAAGCCCCGGCTGAATAAGGTACGTTTGCCTATTGAATGCATTATTTTGAAATTTCATAAAGAAAAAAGAAGCTAGCGGAGGAAGCACCGGTTCTATTCTTCTTTCGATAAGTTTATGCACAATATAGTTTTGGGCGTATTCGTTGTAATTTACGAATATTTCTCCTACGATACCAATCGTAGGAACACTCTCTGTCAGTACGGGAAGAGAGTTAAAATGATTTACGGCGTCTCTCAACAGAGTGATTAGGTCATCGAAAGAGCCTTTCTCCCTGAGAATGTTTCCGAGACGATATAAAAATCGAGAATGGAGAGCTTGCGAGCTTCCCTTAACTTCTTCGCGTGGAGCCATAGTCAAGTAGAGCGATGTGAGCATATCTCCCCCTAAAAGGCCGATTAGGAGTCCCTTTGCAGCGTCTTTCTTATTGACCTTAAATCCTGCTGTTTCAAAATCTTCAACGCCAAAAGTCGGTACATTAACATCAGGAAAACCGGCAGCTGACAAGGCCTTTTGCGCTAAGGGAACATAATTGGTCGCGCGGCATTGTCCTCCCGTTTGTGTCATTAGAATAGCTGTTGTTTCAGGGTCGTATTTCTTCTCTATAAACGCTTTTACGACATCGCCAATGAGAATAATAGCTGGATAACACATGTCGTTATGTACAAACTCTAAGCCTATATCAGTTGATTTCTGGTCTTGCGGTGGAAGCACCGAGGCATTTAATCCCAGACTTTCAAAAAGAGGCGGTAGTAACGGAGAATAAAATTCCGAGAACCATGGCACAAGAATTCTTTTATTTTGTAAAGAGTGTGTATCATTATGTGATTCTCCCGCTAACTCATGTATTTCTTGCGTCATTTCTTTTTTCCCAAAATCAAGAATAGATCGAATGCGAATGCGAGCTGCGCCTAAATTAGTGATCTCGTCAATTTTAATAAGGGAATAGTTATATCCTCCAGTTCGCATAATATGTTCCAGTTCATCGGATGTAACGGCATCGACGCCGCAACCAAAGGAAGAAAGATGAAGAAGATCAAGTTTGTTTCTGACTGCTGCTTTTGCTCCGGCGTAAAGCCTATTTGTATAAGCCCATTGCGTAACAACTTGACAATCATCTAAATTCTGGGTGTCCTCTTCCGTGGCAAGAAGATCTGCAGGAATGGCGACAGCTCCAAGATCTGCAATGAGTTGAGGAATACCGTGATTCACAAGAGGGTCAAGATGATATGGACGACATGCTATTGCAAGAATTGGAAGAGACGCAGACCGTGCTTCTTCAAGCGTTTTTTGGGCATTTTCTCGCATTTGTCGCTCATATTCCTGCTGAGCTTTCCGTGCGTTAAGGAAGGCTTTCTCAATACAAGATCTGTTAAGACCAAGCTGCTGTCCATAATTTAAAAGCTGTTTATGAAAAAGAGCAGGATTACGTAAAGAAAAAACAGGTGTGTCGAAAAGGATACCGTATCGTTTTGTCGGATCAAGAGCACTTTTGATCACGTCGCTATAACTACATACAATGGGACAGTTATAGCTATTATTTGCTGTTCGTATCTCTTTTCTTTCGTGGACAATTAGAGGCATAAAAATACGATCAACATTACTCTGAGCCAAAGTAATAATATGACCGTGCGTTAGCTTTGCCGGAAAACAAATATTATCAGACATTACAGACGATGCGCCTAGTTCGTTGATTTTTTCATGTGACTCGGGGGAAAGTACAACCTCAAAGCCACATTCTCTAAAGAAAGTGCACCAGAAAGGATAGAGTTCATAGGTATTAAGCGTTCGTGGAATGCCGACTGTTCCCCGCCTTTTCCCTAAAGGTTTTGTAGGGCGATGGAAGAGCGTTTTAAAGCGGAGTTCGAATAAGTTACCTCCTTGCTTTTTCTTTTCTCCGTTGCTGAAATGTCTCTGACAACGATTGCCTGTATAAAATTTTTGACCCGTCGAAAAGGTTAAGCATGTTACTGCACAAGCGTTTCCACATCCATGGCAGTGAGTTGTTCGACTAGAAGGAGCTTCCCATGCTTCAAGAATATTTAGAATGTTACGCTCTGATGGAAGATTCTTTTTCTGCTGCCATTGCTCCATGGCATAAATAGCTGCTCCCCAGGCACCCATAAGACCGGCTTCGACGGGGCGAATAACCTGCCTGTCAGTTATCTTTTCGAGAGCTCGAAGCACTGCCGGATTCTGGAAGGTGCCACCCTGAACTACTATAAGAGGGCCAAGGTCGTTATAATCTCTCATTTTGAGAACTTTATGGAGCGAATTTCGAATAACAGAGTAGGCCAGTCCCGCCGCAATATCGGCCACGCTTCGACCTTCGTTAAGAGCTTGTTTTACGCTGGAATTCATAAAAACAGTGCAACGTGTTCCTAAGTCGCAAGGATGAGTCGCTTCACAGGCGATTTTTGCAAAACGTTCCATGGTAAGACCTAATGATTCAGCGAAAGTTTGTATAAAGCTGCCACATCCTGATGAGCAGGCTTCGTTTATTTTTATCGTGTCGAGGCGATTATCTTTGATGCCCATGGCTTTCATATCCTGTCCACCAATGTCCAGAATGAAAGAGGCTTGTGGGCAGAGAGTTCGAGCTGCTTTAAAATGAGCCATCGTTTCCACAAGACCATACCCAAGGTCAAGAGCCTTATGTATAAGATCTTCTCCGTAACCTGTGCTGGCTCCTTCTACTATTTTTAAATCGTGTCGTTTTGCAGCTGTAAATTCTCTTTTAAAATGTTGAAGAGCGTCAAGTGTAAGATGGAGAGCGTCTCCTCGGTTAGGTTTATAGTACGAAGCAACAACCTTTTTGTTGCGATCAATGCAGACCAGTTTTGTCGTTGTAGATCCTGAATCAACACCAAGGAAAAGAGGCCCTTCAACTTTCTTTATAGAGATGGAAGGTAAAGCCCATTGATTATGACGGTGAGTCCATTCCAGATATTCATCATTGCTCGAAAAAAGAGGGGGCAAATCTGCTTTATTGGAAGAAATAAGACTTCTTCCTTCTTGAATATGAGAAATAAGTGAGTCTATAGATACAATGCATTCCTTATCGTGAAAAAGCGCGGCGCCAAGTGCCGGTAAAAGTCGAGGATATTTAAGAAATGCTACGTCTTTATTCTCATCTAAGTTAAGCTGTTCTATAAAAGCACGACGTAAAGCAGGAAAAAAGAAAAGGGGGCCTCCTGCGAAAAGTACCTCTCTTTTGACTTCTCTCCCTTTAGAAAGAGATGTGAGAACATGAAGCGCAATGGATTTAAAAACGGAAGCGGCAATATCTTCCGGTTTTGCCCGTTGTGCAAGAAGAGATTGAATATCTGTTTTGGCAAAGACACCACAACGTGACGCGATGGTATAAATAGCTTTTCCTTTGCAAGCCAATGTATTTAAAACATCAAGATTGACTCCAAGAAGAGAAGCTATTTGATCTATAAAAGCTCCTGTCCCCCCAGCACAAGCTCCGTTCATATTCATGTCGGGATTAAGGTTATTGTCAAAAAATATTATTTTCGAATCTTCCCCGCCGAGTTCAATCATAGTTCGGACATGGGGTGTTCGTTTCCTGATATAGCGAGCGGATGCTACTACTTCCTGAACGAAGGGCAAGGCATAACGAGCTGCCAGATTCATTCCAGCGGAACCTGTAATGGCAACGTTGTGTATGCTGTTTTTAAACTTTTGAGTGCACTCGCTTAATATAGATAGAAGAGTGCCAGAAGGATCGGCGTTATGTCGTTCGTATGCAGAAAAAAGCAGCTGCCCTGTAGGACTACAAACAACAACCTTCACAGTAGTAGAGCCGAGATCAATACCAGTAGGAAAAGCACCTTTCACATATATCACCTGCTCGGAACAGCCGCGAATATATAGTTATAATGCGGTTTCTATTATTTTATTGTACCTTTAGCAAGGATATTTGCATGATTGTTTACCGATTATGGCGAGGGAATAAAGATAAAAAACATTAAAAGAGTGGCATTATGCTCTCTTTATTGAATGTAACCTTTACCTTTCGACCTTCTTCCCAATTTTGATCTATTCGGCTGAGTATATCTGCTTCAATTACTTGTTTTTCTACTGCGATGAAATACGTTGTCATGGCTCCTTTAAATTGGTGCCCAACTATAATTCCTTCATATTGGCCATGTTCCTCGGAGAGAGAAATATCCTCTGGGTGAACAGCTATTTTTTTGTTACCTTTTAGAGTGAAGATATTACTTCGCCCTATGAAGTCTGCAACAAAACTATTTTGAGCAGAGGTGTATATTTTTCGAGGGGTATCCACTTGTGTAATAGAACCCTTTTCCATAACAACTACCCGATCTGAAAGGGCTAGAGCTTCTTCTTGATCATGAGTAACGTAGAGAGCTGTAATGCCAAAGTCTTTTTGTATTTGACGTATTTCTCTTCTCATGCGTATTCGAAGTTTTGCGTCGAGGTTGCTTAAGGGTTCATCAAGAAGCAGCACTTTAGGCTGAGTAATGAGAGATCTGGCGAGCGCTACGCGTTGTTGCTCTCCCCCGCTTAATTGGTCGATTGTTTTCGCCGCAGCATTGGGAAGGCCAACTTTTTCTAACATTTCGAGCCCCATTTGAAGAGTTTTTTTACGGGCTATTTTTTTAAATTTCAGGCCGTATGTAACATTTTCGAGAACATCCATATGGGGAAAAAGCGCATAGCTTTGAAACACTGTAGCTGTTGGTCGCTTTTCTGGAGGAAGGGAGGTAATATTCTCTCCTTCCAATATAATTTCACCCCTATTTGGCTGAAGGAAGCCTCCTACCATTCGCAATGTGGTTGTTTTTCCACACCCACTTGGACCAAGAAGGGATACAAGCTCTCCTTCTTGTACGTTGAGTGAAAAGTCAATAACGGCACGGACATTGCCAAACTTTTTATTGAGCTGCTTTAATTGAAGGTACATAGCTTTCCTCCGTTTTGTGTACAGATATAGATTTTTTTCTTAAGAAAAACCATGAAAAGGAGACATTGACAATCATAACAACAAGAATAATAACTGAGGCCATTACAGAACTAACACCTATATCACCTTGTTGAATAGCATCAAACATTTCTGCTGTTGCTACCTTTGTATAGGGTGTAATGAGAAAAATAATGCCTCCAATAGTGGTCATAGTGAATGTAAATGTATTAACAAAGCTAACAAGAAATGCCGGCTTGAGTAACGGTATAATGACATCTTTAAAAACGTGAAGGCCTTTGCCTCCCTGGTCTCTGACAGCGTCTTCCAATTCAGGATTGATTTGAGCAAGTACAGAAATGCCACTTTTTACACCTAACGTAAGTTGGCGGTATACGCAATTTGTAACGATAAGAAACCCCGTGCCAAGTACGGCTTCTGGCATCCAGTTAAAGGCGAGAAGATAGGCGATGCCAAAAAAAGGTCCAGGAAGTATAAAGGGCAAATCTGCAATGAAATCAATAGCATGTGTAAAAGGCCCTTTTTTACGCCCTAAAAACCACGCTAGAGCAATTCCCATTATTCCTGCAGCGAGTGCTGAAACGGTAGCATATTTAATACTTCGAAGTAGACTGCCCAATTTTGCCAGTTTAAGCGTTTGTATATGATGTAATGTAAAGGAAAAATTGACTCCCCATGTTTTTACAAGGGCTCCGCTGAATATGGTTGTATATTTTAATAGTTCAAAAAGAATAAAACTCCATGTGACGATCCAAATGGTGGTGCTTACCCAAGAAGGGAGAGAGCATTCCTCATGGGTAGTTGCCGTTGTTTTTTTGGAGAAGAGAGGTGTTCCAGCCATTATTTTTCTGTAAATAAGAAAAACTATAAAAGCGGGAATAACGAGCAATGTGGATATGGCAGAAGCTTTGGGAAGGTTATATGTTCCAATAGCTGTCATATAGGCCTGAGTAGCGAGCACATTGTAATTTCCTCCAATGAACATAGGCGTTCCAAAATCGGAAAGAGATCGAATAAAGACGATAAGAGCGGCAGTAACGATTCCAGGTCGTGCTAAGGGAAGAGTAATATGCCATAGTGTGCTCCATTTACTTGCACCCAAGTCAAGAGAAGCTTGCTCAAGGCTGCGATCTATTCCTTTAAGTACTGCAATAATTAAAAAAGCGGCAATAGTTGCCAAACCGATTGATTCCATCATTATGATGCCGTGTGCTCCATAAGGATTCCAATGGAGTTTTAAAATTTTCCATGTAATCAGTCCTCTTCGCCCAAAAAGCATGATATAGGCTAGTGATGAAACGAAAGGCGGGGAGATGAGAGTGAGAAGCAACACCATAAGCACAAGCTTTTTCCCTTTGAAAGATGTATGTGTAACGTAAAGAGCACAACATAGGCCTATGAATAAAGCAATAATAGTTGTCCAAAAGCCCACAAAAAGACTGTTTTTCAACAAGCTTCGGTTGGTGGTAAAAAGATTTCGATAATGCTCGAAACTGAAGCTCCCATTGAAAAAAATACTTTCTTTTAATATTGCTAATGTTGGCCAGAGAATAAAAATTAAAACACCTGCGCTCAACAAGAGGTAAAGATAAAAAAGGGCATCTTTTGATGCCCCGATGATGCTATTTTTACTGTTCTGCTTTATTGCCAAATTCCTTTTGCCACCTCTCAATAATGCTTTTTCTCATTTCTCCGGATTTTACAGGATCAACGACGATGATTTTAGCTTCTCCAAGTCCGCGAAGGTATTCAGGAACATCGGCATCAGGACGAGTTGCTACTTTAGCAGTATGAGCCATCTGTACTTCTTGTCCACGTTTAGAAAGGCACCAGTCCACAAAAGCTTTTGCCACTTCCATATTTTTCGTTCCTTTAAGTATGGCGATAGGAGAGATAAAACCAGGAGTTCCCTCTTTAGGGAAAACGGAAGCGACAGGATATCCCTGTTCAATAATTTTTACACCGCAATCGTAAGGGTCGATTCCAATGGCGACTTCTCCAAGAGCTGCTTTGTTAGGAGGCGCGGCTCCTCGTTTGGTGTAAAAGGGGATATTGGCGTTAATTTTTTCTATGAGATCCCAGCCCTTTTCTTCTCCGAAGAGTTGAATGAGGTGGAAAAGAACGGAATAGTTTGTTCCGGAGATAGCAGGATTGCTCATTATGATTTCACCCTTGTATTCCGGTTTTCCGAGATCAACCCAGCTTGTGGGCATAGGCAGATTTTTCTCTTTTACGACGTCTTTGTTAATAATAAAGTCTACAGCACAAACGGAAAGGCCGGTCCAGTATCCATTGGGATCTTTATATTGTGCTGGTATTTTTTCTGACTCTGGAGAAATATAGGGCTCAAGAAAGCCTTCTTGGCCAGCTTTTACGTAGCTGTCGACTCCACCACTGAACCAAGCGTCTGCTAAAGCTTTTCCATTGGCTGCGCGAAGTCGTGTTAGAACCTCTCCAGAAGACATTTCAAGGTAGTTTACCTTTATTCCGGTATCTTTCGTGAATTCTGCCATGATTTCGTCAATGCCAGTTGCTGCAATAAAAATACTGATCGTCTCTCCTGCCAGAGGTTTGTCGGCGCTGGCAAAAGCCATTGAACCAGCACTTACAACGAGGCAAGCAAGAAGAAGAGCTGCGAAAACTTTTTTCACGTGTAATCCTCCTTTAAACAGCTTATGTAATATAATTTATTCCAAAGGGCAATAATACTTGAAAGAAAATGTATAGTCAATGAAAAAACCTTCTTTATCTGACTTGGCATTAAAAAAGGGACTCTTTATAAAAGAGTCCCTTTTCTGTGAGTAATGGTATTAGGAGATGTTAAGAATTAGGTCGCTTATTTAAGCTCCTCACTTGCTATAGCTTTGAATTCATTGTCTGTAAGAAGTCGTTTATGTTGAATTCCAAAATTTTTAACTTTGGCAAGTATGTTTCGCATCTGTTCATCTGTTGCAGATAAGCCAAGTCTACTGAGATTTACTTCAACCGATTTTACTCCACTTTTCTTTCCCAAAACGATTTGGGGGGCATTTCCTACAAATTCGGGATTTAGAGAGAACATGGCTAAAGGACGTTCTTTTAACATTTCAATTCCAATACCTGACTCTCTGGTGAAGATTCTGTCTCCGATGATCGGTTCATTTCCGGCAAGGGGAACGTGGCACATTTCAGAAATATCCTGTGCAATTTCTTTGAAAGATGTAAAGTCTGTTCCATAGTCAATGTTGAACATGACTTTCAGTGCCATAAGTACTTGATAAAGAGAGGTGTTACCTGTACGTTCACCGAGGCTGTTAAGGCATGTGTGAATAACGTCTGCTCCACCCTCTACTGCCGCAAGACTGTTTGCAAGGGCCATTCCAAAGTCGTTATGGGTATGAACCTCTACAGAGAGACCTGTGAGATTTTTAACTCGCCGTACAAGCTGGAACATGGCGCCAGGAAGAATGCAGCCAGTAGTATCGACAACTCCAACACTGTCAGGTGCACAATAATCGCAGACAGAGTCCAGTAAGTTTTCAAGATCATTCCAATCAGCTCGTGTTGTATCATATGGGAAAAGAACGGTATACAGTCCTGCCTCTTTTGACGCTTTGACGGCTTCTTTTGTCTTTTTCGCTACATCTTCCCATGTCCATCCGAACTGGTAAAGAAGCTTAGGTTTTCCAATTGGAACTTCAATAACCACACCGTGTGCTCCACATTCCGTAGCCATTTCAATATCTTTAACCATGGCGCGGGCAAATGTAAAAATTTTAGAAGGAAGGTTATCTTTAACGATAGCCTTTATTGCTCTTTTATCGTCTTCGGAGACAGCAGGCATGCCTGCTTCAATACGCTCGACTCCCATTTTAGAGAGAATACGGGCAATTTTGAGTTTGTCTTCAGGAGTAAAAACGACACCAGGTGTTTGCTCTCCGTCTCTCAGTGTCGCGTCGTGAATCTGAACATGCTGAGGGAGAGACAGTGTCTGACGATATTCTTCATTAAAAGGACTTGTCCACCAATTCTCCGTCTGGTAGTTTTTTTTCATTGTTATTTGGCCTCCTTTAGAACGTCTGGATTGACGATGTAATCCGGTTTTTCTCCGTTCAATACTCGTACAACGGCTTCTGCAGCACCAGTAGCCATTCTGTAAATAGCTTCATGCGTTAATGCGGCGCTGTGGGGTGTCATGAGAACATTGGGCACTTGAAGCAGGGCAGAATCAAGGCGAGGCGGCTCTTCGGGAAATACGTCTAAAGCTGCTCCTCCAATATGACCTTCTCTGAGAGATTGGGCTACATCATCCACATTGATGATGGGGCCACGGGCAGCATTGATGAGGATAGCGCCCTTTTTCATTAAAGCGAGTTCTTTTTTCCCGATCATTTGTCGGGTTTCCTCTGTCAGAGGAGTGTGAAGCGTAATAAAATCAGATTTTTTTAAAAGCTCTTCAAGGGTTTCTACTTGTTTGACACCTTCTGATGTGCTTACATAAGGATCGTAAACAAGAATATTCATGGCAAAACCATCATGCGCGATACGGCAAACAGCCTTGCCAACTTTGCCGAAACCTACAATTCCGAGTGTTTTCCCATTTAATTCAGAAAGACCTAGATGGTCTCTTTCGTTAAATTTCCCTTCTCTTATGCAGGAATCACTTAGGGTATATTTCTTGATAAAATAAAGCATCATGCCTATTACATGTTCTGCAACAGAAACAGCGTTGGCATAAGGAGTATTTCCTACAATAATTCCCGCTTCAGTTGCATATTCGAGGTCTATATTGTCTACGCCAACACCATGGCGTCCAATAACCTTAAGATGGGGCAATTGACGAAGAAAATCTCTTTTCAAGGGGGAAGTCCGAATAACAAGCCCCTCAATGGAAGCTTTGTTATTTTCGTTTAACTCCTCTCTTGTAATGAGAGTGTGGCCAGCTTTTTTAAGAATATTGAGTCCGTCTTCAGATATAGGGTCATATATTAATACAGTACTCATCAAGCTCTTCCTTTCCGTTGAAAAATTAGTCGATTGTTCGTCCGCCGTCGATTAATAAAAGCTGACCTGTAATGTAGTCAGAGTAGGGAGAGGCCAGAAAAAGAACGGGACCGACAATATCATCTGTTTTGCCAAGACGTCGCATTGGTATCTTTGAAATCATATTTTCTTTAACGCCGGGGCCGCTAATAAGTTTTGAGGTAAGGGGTGTTTCAACAAAGCCGGGTCCAATGGCGTTAACGTTGACGTTATGTTCTCCCCACTCATGAGCGAGGACCTTTGTCATCTGATATACTCCACCCTTTGCGCTGGCGTAGGGGGCTCGTTTTAAATGTCCACGAACAGCGGAAACAGAGGCGGTGTTTATTATTTTCCCCCCACCTTGTTTCACCATAAAACGTCCCACAGCCTGGGCACAATAGAACATACCTGAGAGATTGACATTAATAACTCTCTGCCACTCTTCAGCGGAAATATCGAGTGCAAACTTCCGAACATTAATTCCAGCATTGTTACAGAGGACATCAATTCTTCCATGTTTTTTTACTACTGATTCAATAGCAGAATTTACCTGCTCGGAATTACTCACATCAAGATAAAGGAATTCCGCTTTTTTCCCTTCTTTGTTGAGTTCTGAGGCAAATTGTACGCCGTCGGCTTCATTTACATCGGCAATGATCACGGTGGCTTCTTCTTGTGCAAAAGCTTCTGCCATGGCTTTACCGAGACCGCTGGCTCCTCCCGTAACAATAACGACTTTTGATTTGAGGTTTAAATCCATCGTATACACTCCTTTGTTTCTATCTCTTTATGCTGCGCTGCATGCTTTCTTGCGCTGCATGTGATTTCTCATAATAGGTAAAGCGATTAAAATAAGACTGAACACCAGTAAAAGAAGAGTTACAGGACGAGTTACAAAAACACTCAAGTCTCCGCGGTACATAAAGAAAGCTCGTCTGAAATGAGTTTCAGCCATTCCACCAAGGATGAATCCCAAAACGATAGGTGCAACTCCGTAATTCAGCTTGTTGAAGAAGTATCCAATGACACCAAAGAGCATCATTATGAATACGTCGAAAAGACTGCCTCCCACACCATAAGCACCGACAGTGCACATTACGAGAATGAAAGGTGTCAATATATAACGAGGAATTTTCAGGATCTTCACAAACAACCTGATGCCGAAAGATTGGAAAATAAACATAAACACATTGGCTAAAAGAAGCATGGCAAAGATGCCATAGATAATTTCCGGCGTATCTTTAAAAAGCAAGGGGCCAGGACGAAGTCCATGAATCAACAATCCTCCGAGCATAACAGCTGTAGTTGAATCTCCTGGAATTCCAAGAGTGAGCATGGGAACGAGAGCGCCTCCTGTAACGGCATTATTGCTTGTTTCCGAAGCAATTACTCCGTCAATGCAGCCCTTACCAAACTCTTCTGGAGTTTCAGAGAGACGTTTTGCTTGGTCATACGATACGAAAGAAGCGATGCTACAGCCTGCTCCTGGAAGAATTCCTACGATAGTCCCTATAATTGCGGAAGAGAGGATAATCCATTTTCTTTTGATAAGTGTTCCTAAAGAAGGGAATTGTCCTTTTAGGCCCTTATTACTTGTTAATTCTACAGATGTCCCTATGGTTTCTGCATCTTCCAACGCTTTTGATACAGCAAAGAGCCCAATGAGAACAGGCAGAAGATTAAGTCCACTCAAGAGGTTGGGAATTCCAAAACTGTATCGCACCATACCTGTAACAGGGTCTGTCCCGATAAAGGATATAAAAACACCGATAAGGCCAGCGATAATTCCCTTTATAAGTGACTTTGATGAGACGCTGGCAATAACAGTCAATCCGAGAACTGCAAGAGAAAAATATTCTGTTGGTCCGAAACCCAAAGCGAAACGGGCTAGTTTGGGAGCAACGAACATTAATACTCCTACACTGAAAAGGCCACCAATAAAAGAGACGAGAAGAGATGTACCAAGAGCCAATCCCGCTTGTCCCTTTTGGGCCATTGGGTAGGCATCAAAGGTAGTACATATTGATGCAGGAGTTCCTGGAATACGAAGAAGTGTAGATGAGATAGAACCACCTGCTGTTCCTCCGCAGAAAGCTCCTACAAGCATACCCATTCCCGCCACGGGAGTAAGTCCGAAGGTGACTGGAATAAGCAAGGCAACTGCCATGGTAGAGGTTAGTCCAGGAAGTGCTCCGAATATAATTCCTAAAACAGTTCCAATGGCAGTAAAAATAACTGCTTCTGGTTGTAAGGCACCGATAAGACCTTGAATAAGCGCCGTCATAATGAATACCCCCCTGTTTTCCTATGGAAGTAGTGTGTGAAAAAAACGTGTAAAAAGAGAGAAAAGGGCCCACGAGGAAACACAAGAGAAAATAACGATCCTTACCGCTTTTTTATCAAATTTTCCATAAAAGAAGAGCCCCAATACGCTCATAAAAAGAATAGAAGCAAAGACAAAGCCGATTTTTTCCAAGAGCAACACATATATGAATGAGATAAAAAGAGTAACGACAACCTTCACTTTCCCACTGATATTAAGCTCCATCTCTTCTGAAGAATCATCATTTTTTGTCTGCTTACAGGCAAAGAATAAGACTGCAAGAGAAAGTACAATAATCGTTAAGAGAACGATATAGGGGAAAAATCTAGGGCCAAGTATTGCTCCTGAAGCGCTCTTGATTTGTGCAGTTTGAAGCAAAAAAAAGCCAGAAATTATAATTATGGCAAGGGACGTTACCATATCTGCCTTGCGCATTGTGACATTCCTCCTTGGTTCAAAGTGGGGGACGATTTTTTATCGTCCCCCTTCTTTTCTAATTCTATTTCTGTTTCAGGCCGAGTTCGTCAATAAGGGGATAAATCCAGTCAGCTTCTTTTTTAAGCCAGCTTTCAAAGGCATCTCCACCTGAGAAACTTGTTCCTGCACAGAGAATACTCGTAACGTCTTTTCTGAATGCTTCTGATTTCTGAACTTGATCCAAAGCATCTATCCATGCTGCTCTAACATCTTCAGGCATGTTTTTAGGGCCGGAAATTCCTCTCCACTGAAAGAGCTTTACGTTAAGTCCCTGCTCTTCACAGGTCATAACTTCTGGGAAAAGGGGATGGCGTACCTCACCCATGGTTCCAAGAATCTTAATTTCGCCGCCCTCCCAATGGGAATAGATTTCTGCGGGTTGCTGAACGATAACGTCTACAAAGCCGCCGAGTAATCCTGCCACAGCTTCAGCTCCGCTGGAGTAGCCAATGCCATCTATTTCTATTCCAGCAGACTTAATGAACTGATTAGCTGCAAGGTATGTAAAGCCACCGATTCCAGCGAAACCAATGCGCAGTTTGCCAGGATTTTCTTTTGCGTAGGTTATAAGTTCTGCAATACTATTCCAGGCTGCGTCTTTACCGACACAAATTGTTTCGTCTTCAACGATAACTCGGCCAAGGTTTGTAAAATCACTGTATTGAAAATCAACGTTGCCGATTCCGCCTAAGGTAAGAAGAGATCCATTTGATACGACAACCGTATAACCGTCGGGCTTGCTTGTCATGGTTTTGACGTAGCCTACAGCTCCACCGCCACCAGGTACGTTTTGTACAACGACAGGCTGCCCTAAAACGGGTTCAAGATGCTTGGCAAGAAGCCGAGCGAAGGTATCTGTTGACCCACCGGGGTTATATCCTACGACGATATTAACGGTGTTGTTAGGCCACTCTGCTTTAGCAGAAGCTTGTGTTGGACCTAAGAAGAAGAGTGCTGCAGCTAAAAAACAACATACAAAGAGAGCTGAGGTAAAACGCTTTTTCATATCTAAATCCCCCTTATTAATAAAATATTTCTATAAATTTATATATAAAGCTATGCTTCGTCGCGAAGAATAGCGCCTTTCCAAACGCTTTCAACATCTTTGCTGTATCGGCGAAGGTACTTGCTGTTGACTTTGCAGGGAATAGGAACCCAGCTTTTTTTACGTTCAGCCAGCTCTTCTTCTGATACGTGTAATTCTATTGAGCGGTTGGGAATATCTATAGTGATGAGATCACCATCTTTTACAAGGGCAATAGCTCCTCCCTTTGCCGCTTCTGGAGCAACATGTCCAACACAGGGACCGTGAGTACAACCAGAAAAACGTCCATCGGTAACGAGCGCGGTAGTTTCTCCTAATCCAGCCCCCATTAAAATGGCTGTTGCCGCGAGCATTTCACGCATTCCAGGGCCGCCTTTGGGGCCTTCATAACGGATAACAACTACGTCTCCCTCTTTGATTTCACCATTAAGCATGGCAGCAATGGAGTCTTCTTGAGAGTTATACACTTTGGCTGGTCCTGTATGTTTTTGCATCTTTTCAGAGACGGCAGTCTGTTTTATAACAGAGCCTTCTGGAGCGAGGTTTCCTTTTAATATGGCAAGACTTCCTTCTTTATGAAGAGGGTCATTAATAGGGTGAATAACATCTGTATCTGTGATTTTCGCGTCCTTGCAAAGTGTTCCCCATGTTTCCCCCATTATTGTCTGGACGCCCATATGGAAGTGGTCCTCTCCAAGTTCTTTAATAACTGCGGGAATGCCTCCGGCCAAGTCGAAATCTTCAAGGGAATATTTCCCAGAGGGTTTCACGTTGACAAGGTGTGGAGTTCTTTTACAAAGGCGCTCAAAATCATCTGAGTCAAGATGAAGTCCAAATTCTTGTGCAATAGCGGGAAGGTGTAAAACTGAATTTGTTGATCCACCAATAGCCATATCTACAACAACAGTATTTTCGAGAACTTCCTGAGTGACGATATCTCTGGGGCGGATATTATTTTTGACGAGATCAACAATGATTTCTCCGCTTTGTTTGGCCTGGCGATATTTTTTAGAATATACAGCGGGAGTTGTTGTTGAACCTGGAATTGAAAGGCCAAGAACCTCTGTGAGACATGACATGGTATTTGCGGTTCCCATCATTGAGCATGATCCTGAGGTAGGACAGACATTATTCTCAAATTCTTTGAATTCAAGTTCTGAAAGGAGCCCCTGCTTTACCTTAGCCCCTGCCTCACGTATTTCATAAATAGCAACGTCTTTCCCCTGAAATTTTCCTGCCAGCATGGGCCCTCCCGTAACGATGACTGTAGGAAGGTTCAAGCGTCCAGCAGCCATCATCATTGCGGGAACAATTTTATCGCAGGAGGCGATTAATACGAGGCCATCAAGTCTTTGTGCTTCTGCAATGACTTCGACGGAATCAGCTATAATCTCGCGGCTTGGGAGAACAAAGCACATTCCAAAGTTACTCTGAGTGATTCCATCGCAGATAGATATGGTATTAACTTCAAAGGGTATACCGCCAGCGGTATAGACGCCTCTTTTAACCGCCTCCGAAACTTCCCGAAGATGCTTATGTCCGGGATGCATCTCATTGAATGTATTTATAACGCCTATGAAAGGTTTGTGCAGATCTTCTTCGAGCAGACCGATACATTTTAAATGACTCCGATTTCCGGCGTGGTCGAGACCATCAACAACGTCTTTATTACTTCGTAGATTATCCAACGTAACCCCTCCATTAGAAAAAATCATATCGAATACTTTTAAGTATCCATTTTTTAATTTTATAAATAAAGTTTCCGAACATCTGTGTCGGAAAAATTACAGCTTAAAAAAATGTGCGACGTCAATGAACCTTTCTTTATAACTTTTTCGTATATGAGTGATCATCTCTTGGCGTGCTCGCTCCGGATCTCCTGATGCTATGGCATCTATGATGCGCGCATGTTCGAGATAGCTCAGGGGTTTTTGCGAGGAGAGAGGGAAAATATCAACGGAACTCGAATAGAAGCTGGAAAGATAAAAAGTATAAAGTTGCGATTTCCAGAAAATTTGTCGAAAAAAACGTTTCAAATAGAGATTTTGGCTCATATCTACAATTTTGCAGTGAATTTCTTTATTGATAGCTGTGTACGCTTTGCGATCGCTATTTTTAAAGGATTGTTCCTCTTTAAAGTTTAATTCTCTAAGATATGTTATATCTTTTCGGGAAATGGATTGGGCGGCTTCAAAAGCGGCTTCACTCTCAAGAAGTTCTCTCATCGTATATATGTGTTTCATATCTAAGGGTGTAAGAATGGGAACAATATACCCTTTTTCCCGTTGAGGATCTTCTAATATGCCTTCAGAAACAAGTCGACTTATAGCATGGCGTACTGGAGTTCGGCTAACTCCGAGTTGTTCGGCTAACTGGGTTTCATAAATACGGTCTCCTGGCTTAATGTTATGAGACATAATTTCATCGACAATATATTGTTCTACGATCTCTTCAGCTTTCTTTTTTGTCCCATCCTTTTGTCCAAGAGACATAATATGCTCCCCTCACTTAATTAAAAAGTAGCCACTTACGTATCCATTTGTATAATAATCAAAAGGACGCTTTATGTCAAATAAAAGAGGAATTTTTAAACACCCATTGCGACAGAACCGCTAATAATAAGAGCCATACCTGCCCAATGAGAGGCGAGAGGATGTTCTCGCATGAATATAAGCGCTCCAATAGCTGTTAAGAAGGGGCTGGATGCTGTTATTGGAGTGGCGACAGAAACGGGAGCAAAATTCATCGCTAATGCAAAGACATACCCTCCCACAGCCAAGCCAATACTGCCTGCCATGAGAACACTGAGCTGATCCCCACGTGAGGAGCGACGAAGAAAGTGCCATCGTTCTGGATTTTTACGCGATGTAAAACGCCATAAAATCCATGCTGAAGGCATAAGGAAGGCTGCTCTCCAAAATGTTAGAGAGATAGGGTCTATTCCATGTATAGAAATGGCCCATTTTGTTATGGGGATGGAAATTCCCCAGCAAAGGGCAGCTACAAGAGCTGAGATATAGCCACGTTTGGCGTGGGGTGTAGCGGTACTTCCATTAGTTGTACCTCTCATGCATATAAGTCCTAATACAATGAGAACGGTTCCTATTAGAACATGAAAAGTGATATGCTCATTTAGCCAAAAATAAGAAACAGCTGTTACGACAAGTGGGTACGAGCTGCTGATAGCAACGGAACGACTTATGCCGAGATCTTGAATAGAACGAAAATAAAGGGTGTCCCCTACAATATTTCCAATGAATATATTAATAAAAATGGCAAAAAGAGCAAGATTGTCTGAGTGCCAGATAAGAGTTGCTGGTGCACTTACAAGAGCAATTAAAAAAGATGCGCTCAAAAAGCCGATAGAACGAATAGCACTAATTTCGAAAAAATTGAGATCTCTCATGCCTCTTTTTAAAAACAGAGGGGAAGTTGCCCAACACATTGCAGCAAGAACGCTAAAGACAAGCCCCAGCATCATCGTCATAAATCCTCGCAGTCGAAAATAATAGAATACAAAATCGCTCAAGCAATTATAGAAAGCTATCGAATTATGTCGATGGCAATAAAACGGAATAGCTAGAAAGCTATTCCGTTTTTAGGTTTATTACTCATCTTTTTAAGCATAATCGCATGTTTTGATGAATTTTAAGGAGCAATAAGGGAGGCTCCACATACCCCTCGGAGCCTCCCTTATATTGAGAGCGACGAAATCTATTTCTCTAAGACTGCAGGATCGTCTACTATATCAAGATAGTGGAAGCCCCAATCCTTAACAATCTGAACAACCATTGGCTTTATAACTTCTCCCTGCTCCGTAAACTTACTGACACCTGTAAGACCTTCGATCTCAGAGGAAGCTATAGCATCACGTATTTTTTGTGTATTGAGATCTCCTGCTGTTTTGATACTTTCGACGATAACCATGAAAGCGTCATAGGCAGAAGCTCCAACCATACATGTTTCTACGCCAAAACGTTCTTTATACTGGCGAAGATAGTCTTGAACAAAGGGACGTTTGTCGTCTCTGTCCAAGTTGGTGACGAGAACGAAATCTTCAGCAGCTTCTCCGGCTATTTTAATCATTTCGGGAGAGTCTGCGCCCTCTTCTCCAATGAAGGGAGCTGTTATGCCCATTTCACGAGCTTGTTTCAGCATAGGACCAACTTGAAAGAAATAACCACTTGATATAACGACGTCAGGATTGGCTTCCTTGATTTTAGAAAGATAGGCTTTGTAATCTTTCTCTGCAAAAGGATAAGCCTGCTCAATGAGAATTTTCGTATCTGGGGCATGTTTCTCAAGATATTCTCTGGTTCCTGTTGAGAGGGTTCGTCCAAAGTCATTATCCGCATGTATGAGTGCTACAGATTTTGCTTTAAAATTACGAACAGCTACATAGGCGCATGCTCGGCCTTCCACTTCACCCAACATTCCTACGCGGAAACAGAAATCACCAGCAGATGTTACTTCGGGGTGAAGGGCATAGGCAGCCACAAAGGGAATTTTTTCTTCCTGGAAAATAGGAGCAACCGCTCGACTTGGGAAGCTGTAAGATCCTCCTACAACTCCAATAACGCCATCTCTTTCGATGAGTTTGTGGGCAAGAGCCACTGCCTCTTTGGGGTCAGCTCTGTCATCGTAGGCCACAAGTTCAATCTTTTTCCCTAAAACTCCACCTTCGGCATTCACTTTTTCTACAGCCATAACGACAGAATTCTTTACATTAATACCATCATCGGCTGCTGGTCCTGTAAGGGGGGCAAGAAGACCAATTTTAATCGTATCTTCAGCCCAGGCAAGACTGCAACTCAACACAAGAATAAAGCAGAAGGCAATAGTTATAACTTTGGTCCACCGACTTTTAACCATTACTACAACACCTCCTAAATATAGTTTAAAACTAGATCCCCAGATATGCTTCGCGTATTCCAGGATCATTCATAAGCTCTTGTGATGTTCCCTCCATAACTAAATTACCAGCTTCGAGAACATAGCCTCTGTGTGATATTTTTAAGGATGCGAGGGCGTTCTGTTCGACGATAAGAATGGTGATTCCAAACTCTTTATTGATATTCTGAAGAACTTCAAAAACTGTATCTACGAGTTTGGGCATGAGCCCCATCGAAACTTCGTCTACCAAAAGTATGTTGGGATTTGAGATGAGGGCTCTGGCTATAGAAAGCTGCTGCTGCTCTCCTCCCGAGAGCGTATTTGCCGCTTGATTCTTTCGAGATTGAAGAATAGGGAAAAAGGAGTAAATCCATTCAAGGTTTTTTGTCAGATCGACCTCCTTTCTCATTTTATATATTCCAATGAGAAGATTTTCATACACTGTCAGATTGGGGAAAACACGTGCACGTTCAGGAACGAGACGTATCCCTTTTCTGGCACGTAAATGGGCGGGAAGTGCGGTAATATTTTCATCGTTGAGAAAAATATCTCCTGAATGTGCTGGAATTATTCCCATAAGAGCGTTCATAATTGATGTTTTACCTGCCCCATTTGCTCCTATTATTGAGACGAGCTCCCCTTTTTCCACATGGAAAGAGACACCATGAACGGCTTCAACTTGTCCGTAGCTGATATGAAGGTTATTGATGTTGAGCAGCATCCTTTTGTCCCCCTTTGCCCAGGTATGCTTCTATAACATCCGGATTTGATGTGATTTCTTCAGGTGATCCTTCTGCAAGCCATGCTCCTTGATTAAGAACGACAATGCGATTACAGAGTTTCATAGCGACTTTCATATTGTGTTCTATGAGGAGAATTGAAACGCCCTGTTCTGTAAGAGAAAAAACGAGGTCCTCCATTTTCGTGATCTGTTCTTGCCGCAGCCCAGAAAATGATTCGTCAAGAAGCAGTAATTTCGGTTGAAGAGCTAAGGCTCTTCCTATTTCAAGACGCCTGAGATCCCCGAGAGGCAGTGTTTCTGAAAGTCGATGAGCATAGTGTTCTAGCCCGACTTTTCTGAGAATGTTCATAGCTTGATCTTGTATATCAGACGTTTGCCAACGATGGGTAATTGCTTTGGAGGACGGGTAGTACTTAACCCCCAAGGCAACCATAATGTTTTCAATAACCGATAGGTGGGAAAAGGGTTTTACTATTTGAAAAGTGCGCCCTATTCCCATGTGGGCAATTTCATGGGGAGAACATCCATCGATTCGGTTTCCGTTAAAATGAATACTTCCCTGAGATGGTTTATATATGCCGGAAATCATATTGAAACAGGTCGTTTTTCCCGCACCATTTGGACCAAGCAGCCCAAAGATGTCTCCCGTTTTCAAATTGAACGAAACATTATTGACTGCTTGAAGACCTCCGAAGTTTTTCGATAGGTTTTTAACAGAAAGAAGAATACTCATTATCCATTCCCCCTCTCTTTACGAGAAAAAATAGAAAGGAGAAAACTGTTTTTGCCAAGAAGTCCCTGAGGTTGAAAGCGAATCATAAGTAAGAGCAGTGCACTATAGAGCAGCATACGGTAGTTTGCCAGAGGACGAGCCAACTCAGGTAAAGAGCCTAGGATAAGAGCGCCAAGAAGAGGGCCCCATAATGTTCCCATACCACCAAGAACGACAAAAGAAAGCAACATGACTGAGACTGTAAATCCGAAGTCGGAAGGAGCAATAAAGTGCATCTGGTGAGCATAAAGGGCTCCTCCAACACCAGCTATGGCAGTTCCCATAACGAAAGCTATAAGCTTAAACCGCATAGGAGATATTCCCATACTTGAAGCAGCTGTTTCATCTTCGCGAAGGGCTATACAGGCCAACCCCATCCATCGTTTGGCAAACCATCTGTTTATCAAGACGACGAGTAAAAGTACGCAGAGACAGAGAGCCAAATAATTTCCCCCTTTAAGTTTGGTACCCCAGAAGACGACACGAGGAATACCTCCAAGACCGAGAGCTCCACCAAAGAAGGGAATATAGAGGAAAATGGCTTCTACTATGAAGTTGATGCCGATAGTCGTAATGGCTAAAAAATCATTCTTAACCCGAAGGCTGGGAAGGCCGCAAAGAATACCTATAATGGCGCTGATAAGAATAACAATAGGTAGGGCCCCCCAAAAAGTAAGTCCGGCTTTTGTTGTAAGAAGAGCCGCGGAATAGGCTCCGATTCCGAAGAAAGCGGCATGGCCGAGAGATATTTGTCCAGCATATCCTACAATAATATTTAGACCATATGCGACAATAGCGTAAATGGAAATGAAGATAGCAACAGTGATAACGTAACTCATAGTTGACCCCCCTTACCCTTTCCTTCCAAAAAGGCCTTGTGGTTTCCACATGAGGACAACGATCATAGCGATAAAGGCCAGAGCATCTCGAGGAAGGGGAACGTGAGCAAAACCGATAAGAACCGTTTCAGCGATTCCTAAAGCAAGAGAAGCAATAACTGCTCCGGGAACAGAACCTAACCCTCCTACAACGATAAGAGCCAGTGCCTTATAAGCGGGTACAGCCCCCATTCCCGGGGAGACAGTATTGTAGTAAATTCCCACTAAAACTCCGGCGAGGGCAGCAATTGCAGAACTGATAAAAAAACTGAGGTCTATAATACGTTGGCTGTTAATCCCAAGAGAACTGGCAACAGCCATATCTTGAGAGGTGGCTCGCATAGCAAGCCCTGTTTCTGTCTGTGTCGAAAAATACCAAAGCAGGAAAAAGACGAGCGCGGTAATGATGTAGATTCCCATAAGATTTGATGAAATAACCATTCCCTTGATTTTTAGAGTAGGGAAAGGAAGCGTCAAAGAGTAGGTTTGTACAGTTGGTCCGGCAATGAGACGAATAAGCTCTTCCATGCCGGTGAAAATAGCAATACTACTTATTAGAGGAACGTAAGGAGGAAATTTCAATAAGGGGAAATATATGTAGCGCTCTATTGCAACCCCTAGAAAACCGCAGAAAACCATACTCGCAATCATGGCAAGAAAAATATTTCCAGTTAATGAGTATATACCAATGCCTATATAGGCTCCAACCATATATACCCCAGCATGAGCAACATGAAGTATACCAAGAATGCCATAAACGAGAGCGAGCCCAAGAGCAATCAGAGCATATGTTGAACCTGTGGCAAGACCGTTTAAGATTTGTTCAATAAGCAAATACATTCCCAAAATCACCCCAATGCTATGCAAAAAATATTATTCAAAAAATTTGCCGCAAGAGAGAAGGAAGAGCGACAAGCTCTTCCTTCTCTTTATCTTTTTATAGGGTTATTTCTGCTTCCAGGCTTTATTTACAGTATTTTTAACAAGGGTATCGTTAGGAATGAATGGAAGGGTGAAATGATAATCTTCTGTGTATTTTTTGTTGATGTTTACGGCGACTTCTATAGCGTGATCGCAGCGGCTCCAAGCCCTTCGGGCGACACCGCTTAAAACGTCCCACATCATAGCTGATTTGATAATTGCATCTGCCTCTTCTGATCCGTCAAGAAGCAGACCAAAGCCACTGTTTATAACCTTACCTATGCCAACTCCTCCTCCATTATGGAGAGCAACGAGAGACATGCCTCGTGCAGCATTTCCTGCAAAGCATTGAGAAGCCATATCGGCGCATATGTTGCTGCCATCCTTAATGTTTGAAGTTTCTCTGTAAGGAGAGTCTGTTCCTGAAACGTCGTGATGATCTCGTCCAATCATAACGGGGCCTATTTCTTCATCTCGCACCATTTTATTGAAGGCGAGAGCTATATTCCTTCGGCCTTCTGCGTCTTGATAAAGTATTCTGGCTTGAGTGCCTACAACAAGCTTATTCTTTTCTGCATCTCGAATCCATATATAGTTATCGCGATCTTGAGGACGACGATGAGGATCAATACAGTTCATAGCTGCGTGGTCGGTTTTTGAGAGATCTTCTGGTTTGCCACTTAAACATACCCAGCGGAAGGGGCCGTATCCGTAATCGAAAAGTAAGGGGCCCATTATATCTTCAACATAAGAGGGGAAGATGAATCCTTCTCTTGTGTCTTCTCCGTTTTTGCAGATCTCTTTGACGCCAGCATCAAATATGGCTCGCATGAAAGAGTTTCCATAATCGAAGAAAAAAGTGCCTTTATCGACAAGTGCCTTAATACATTCAAAATGTTTCCTAAGAGTGGCGTCAACAAGGATTTTGAATTGTGCAGGATCTGAGTGAAGCATTTCAGTTCGCTGTTCAAAGGTTAATCCTTGGGGGCAATATCCGCCATCGTATACGGCGTGGCATGATGTTTGGTCTGAGAGTAATTCTATATGAACACTTTCTTTAACAGCATATTCAAGCAAATCGACAATGTTCCCATGATAGGCGATGGAAATCGTCTCTTTTTTGTCCATATATTCTTGGGCCAGGGTGAAAGCTTCTTTGGCATTGTCTACAACTCGAGAAACCCACCCCTGATCGTATCGAGTCTGAATACGGGAAGCATCTACTTCAGCAATAATGCCGACGCCTCTAGCAATTTCTACAGCTTTTGGCTGGGCTCCACTCATGCCGCCCAGGCCTGAAGAGACGAAAAGATGTCCCGCTAAATCTTCATCATTTTTGAGGCCGAGATGAAGACGTCCCGCATTGATAATGGTGTTGAATGTGCCGTGAACAATACCTTGAGGGCCAATATACATCCATCCACCTGCAGTCATTTGTCCGTAATTTGTAACACCTAACTGCATAAGGCGATGCCATTCTTCCTGATTATCAAAGAGTCCGATAAGAAGACCGTTTGTTATGATTACACGAGGAGCATCTGGCTTTGATTTGAAAAGTCCTACTGGATGTCCTGAAGAGACGACAAGTGTCTGGTTGTCAGTGAGTTCTTCCAGATATTTTTTAATGAGACAGTACTGCATCCAGTTCTGGCAGACCTGGCCTGTTTCGCCATAGGTAACGAGCTCGTATGGGTAGAGTGCCACATCGAAATCAAGGTTATTATCAATCATTACCTGAAAGGCTTTTCCTGCAAGACACTTTCCCTTGTATTCATCTATAGGTTTACCATAGATACGTTTCTTGGGTCTAAAGCGATAGCCATAGATACGTCCTCGCGTTTTGAGCTCGTCCATAAATTCAGGGGCGATCTTTTCGTGAAGTTCTTCGGGTATATAGCGGAGAGCATTTTTCAGCGCAAGTTCGGTCTCTTTTTGATTTAGAGTCCATCCTCTGTCTGGAGCTCTTCGAATGTTTTTCTCAAACTCCGGATATTCAGGAAGCTCGGCATCTAATTTAATGGTCATTGCCTCAGAAACTAAATGATTTGTACTTTCCATGAAACACACCTCCTCTGAGTCAGAAAAATTTTCTATGCAACTAAAATTCCCTTTTTATATACGGAAATTACTGGTGATACGCCGGCATGATAGGCGAGAATTGCGGGAGATTCACCATCGAGAAGTAAAAAGTCGGCTTGCTTCCCTACTGTGAGACTGCCTATACGATCTTCCATGCCGAGAGACCATGCCGCGTTAATTGTTGATGCCACAAGAGCTTCTTCCACGGTCATATTCATATTCATTACTGCGAGACCGAAAACAAAGGGCATGGATTCGGTAAAACACGATCCAGGATTGCAATCAGTAGCAAGAGCAACGGGAACATCAAGTTCAATCATGCGTCGTGCGGGAGCGTATGGCTTTCGAAGGCTATATGCTGTTGCAGGAAGAAGGTTGGCAATAACCTTCCCTTGAGCCATGGCTTTTAAATTTTCTTCTGAAGCGGCAAGAAGATGTTCTGCTGATACTGTTTGAAGTTCTGCTGCAAGGCCTGCGCCTCCTGTATCATGAACCTCATCAGCGTGGATTCGTGATTTGAGCCCATATTTTTGCGCTGCCTGAAGAATTTTTCGACTTTGCTCAATGGTGAAAACACCTTCCTCGCAAAATACATCGCAAAATTCAGCTATTCCCTGCTCGGCAACGGCAGGGATCATCTCGTTGGTAAGAATGTTGACAAAGGTGTCTGGGGCTTCTTTATATTCTTCTGGAATAGCATGGGCTCCCATGAAGGTGATGGCGACGTCAAGGGGTGTTTCTTGTTGAATTCGACGGATGACTCGCAGCATCTTCAGTTCAGTCTCAGTTTCAAGGCCATATCCGCTTTTTATCTCAATTGTCGTTGTGCCAAAGGAGAGAGCGGAAAGCACATTTTCAAGAGTTGTCTGAAAGAGTTCCTCTTCGCTTGCTTCTTTTACGGCTTGCACAGACGAAAGAATGCCTCCGCCTGCCTTTAAAATGTCGAGATAGGGGGTTCCGGCAAGTCGCAAAGCAAATTCCTTTTCTCGTCTCGCCGCGAAGCAAATATGAGTATGGGGATCGACAAATCCAGGGATAAGGCAGCAGCCTTGGCAGTCGATTTCCATATCAACATCACGGAAAGAAAGACCTTCTAAAACATAACCTTCCTCTCCTATCTTTTCGATGAGGCCATTACGGCAATAGATTGCGCCATGAGAAATGGTGTTAACTTTTCCCTGATCTTTTCCTGAGAGTGGGCTGTCTTTAGATTCTGGGGTAACAATAGTTGCGTTTCGGAAGAGTGATGTAATCATGCTTGTTCCTCTCCCATCAATTCAAGCAACTTGATTTCTAAAACCTGATTTCGCTTAAAATCGTCTATTTGCATATAGTAAGCAGAGCTTTCAAGAATAGCTGCGGCGGGGATCATGCCGTATACTTCTGTCCCGTTGATCGTTACGCCCCAACGGGCTGCCTCTGCTTTGATCAGCTCAAGCACTCTGTACATAGCAGTTTGTTCATAATCAACGAGATTCATGCTAACCTGCACTAGTCCTTTTTCTTTCAAGGCAAGGCCTATAGCCTTAACGCTGGTAAAGCCTCCTGTAGAAGCACGGAGATGACGGGCAATGCTTTTGGCAATATCAACATCTGTTGTGTTGAGATTGACATTAAAAGCGACAAGAAATTTTCGAGCTCCAATAACTGTTGCACCTGCCGTGGGATGGAGGCAAGGTTCTCCTATATCGGGGCGGCGCTTTTCTTCCCTTACTTCGGTTTTGAGAGCTTCATACTGTCCTTTTCGAATAACCTCAAGGCGTTTCCTTTCAGGGTTGAGAGCTGCTTCTTCATAGAAATAGACTGGAATTTCAAGCTCATCAAAAAATCGTTTTCCAAAGGTATGGGCGAGTTCGACACATTCTTCCATTGTGATTCCTGAAATAGGAGTAAATGGAATAACGTCAATAGCTCCAATACGTGGATGAGCTCCCTGGTGAGAGTTGAGATCTATGGCATCTCGAGCTACTTTAGATGCTTCTATAAGAGCGTTGCAGATAGCTTCAGGTTTACCTGCCAGACTCACAACCATCCTATTGTGATCAACGTCAGCTCTCGAGTCTAGAACGTAACATCCCTGGTGGCGCCTAAAGGGGGCAAGAATGGCATCCATAACATCTTGCCGTCTTCCCTCACTGAAATTCGGAACACACTCTATGAGTTTCGGCATGGGTAAAATCCCTCCATTTTTATAATTGTGATGATATTTGTCTTCCTGCTTCCTTAAGAAGGTTCAGAAGTATTTCAACCTGGCCGTCAAAACTTGAAGAAAGGCTCGCAAGGCCAAGCTGGCAGATAAATTGATTGCTATGGTCGAAAACCGGAATACTTAAGTCTCCGGCATTTATCATCCATTCTTCTTGACTGAAAGAGTATTTTTCCGTCTGAATTTTTTTAATTTGCTCTTTGAGTTGATCTGGATTGGTAATAGTTTTTGAAGAAAAACGTTCAAGTTCTTGCGAGAGAACGATTTCCTGAATTTCAGGTTTTGCGAAGGCAAGAAGTATTTTCCCCGTTGCTCCTGCATGTAGAGGAATAGTCATTCCCTTATGGGCGACAAATTTCAATGCCGTTTCCGGTTCCACAGAATGAATACACTTTCCTCCAGTTCCATTAAGAACAGAAAGAAGAACGGTTTTTCCTGTTTTAGAAAGAAGATCTTTCATATGCGGATCGCAAAGTTGAATCAGTTCATGGTAGAAAGCTCGTCGATTGAAAAGGAGATAAAAACGTATGCCAGTCCTAAATTTTTCTGTAATTGGATCTTGATAGACCCACTCATCTTTTTGCAGGGAATGAAGAAAGCGATGGACAGTTGTTCGTGGAATGCCTGTTTGTTCTTCTATTTCTCGAATACTCAGAAGGTTGTCTGCTTTACTCAAAGTTTCCATGATAGTAATGATGCGATGGATAGTATCATGACGGGAAGAAGAAGGTATCATCTATACACTCCTTTCAGAATGGGACATATTGTCCCAAATCAGTAATCACGTTACTCCAATGTATATAAAAAGTCAACTATAGAGGGTTTTGCCATCATTTTGCTATACTGTAAATTAAGAGCGAAAGGGGGAGAAACTATGAATTACAGAACAATGCCGGGGATGGATGAAGAACTCTCTATTCTTGGTTTTGGATGCATGCGTTTGCCATTAACTTCTGAAGGAATAATTGATGAGGGCGAAGCTACAAAAATATTGCGTTATGCTATTGATCATGGCGTAAATTATGTAGATACGGCTTGGCCCTATCACAACGAGATGAGCGAACCCTTTGTTGGGAGAGCCTTACTCGATGGCTACCGTGATAAAGTCTATCTCGCAACGAAACTCCCATCATGGCTTGTAGAAAAGCATGAAGATATGGACTCCTTTCTTAATGAACAATTGCGACGTTTACAGACAAAAACAATAGATTTTTATTTGGTTCACTCATTAAATAGAGAACGTTGGAATAATATGGTGAAGAACGATGTCTTTTCTTTTCTTGAAAAGGCTATAGCTGATGGCCGTATTCGCCATGCAGGGTTCTCTTTTCACGGAGAGTATGAGCTTTTTGAAGAAATTTTAGATGCATGGCATTGGGAATTTTGTCAGATTCAATACAACTACCTTGATGAAAATTATCAGGCTGGAACTAAGGGATTGAGAGAAGCTGCTTCTCGTGGCCTTGGCGTTATTATTATGGAACCTCTCCGAGGCGGCAAGTTGGCAACGAATGTTCCAGAGCCCATTCAGAATCTATGGCAAGAAGCGGAAGAAAAAATGAGCCCTGCTGCTTGGGGTTTAAGGTGGGTGTGGAATCACTCCGAAGTATCTGTTGTTCTAAGCGGAATGAATTCCCTTAACCAAGTGAGAGAGAACATCATTGTGTCTGAAAAGGGAGAACCTGGCACTCTTTCCCATCATGATCTGGATATTGTGGAAAAGGTAAAAAATGAATATAAGAAACGGATGAAAGTGGATTGCACAAATTGCCGCTATTGCATGCCTTGCCCGCAGGGTGTCAATATTCCTGAATGCTTTAATCGCTATAATATGGCTTTCATGTTTGATGATGAAAAGATGGCAAAAGATACATATTTTGTATTCGTAAAAGATTACGAGAGGGCAAGTTTATGTGTCGAATGTGGAGCGTGCGAGGAAGTTTGCCCTCAGAACCTTCCTATTCGACAGTATTTGAAAGATGTTGTTGATCTTTTTGAGGCAGACAAGGAAAAAGAGTAGGATTTGGCGATCTTTGTTGAAAAAGGCAAGCCGAAGATAAAACTATTGAGTCTTTTCTTCGACTTGCCTGATATTAGGTTTTGCAGAGTTAGAACATTTCTATAAAAGCGCTAATACGTGTCGATAGTTGTCCTGTATCGCTTCTTGAGTAATCGGTTTCCAAAGAAAGATAAGGTATATTTTTTTGTTCCCGAGCAAATTCTCGAATAGTATAGGTTTCTATATTGTAGGTATGGCATGCTTGTAAAACGACTTCCACAATACCGTCAACATGATATTCGTCAATAATATCGGAGAGTAGGTCAAGGCGCCCCCTATTAGGAGTCAGACATGAACAGCTGATCTGTAGATAACGCTCAGTCAATGCGTCCATAGGATGTTTGTTCTCATCCACAAAGCGAGATACTGATTTGAGGCCGCCACATGTTTCAAATCCTACGACAGCCCCTCCATTGTCCTCTATAATTTCGACAACTTTTTCAACATTCCCACCAATAGGACATCCAGTAATGAGTATGCGCGGCTTTGATGGTGAAATTCGCCGTTCCCCTTTATCCCAAGCTTCTTTAACAAGATGAGTAATCTTTTCGATTTTTTTAATTAGTTGTTCTTTGTCAAAGGTCTTGTCTGCGTATTCTGTCATAACGCGAATCTCTCGTCCCGTAATAGCTGGAGGTGTAAGGGCTGCGAGTCGGTAAAATTCGATGAGAGCTTTTCGCTCCCTGTTTAGAAGATAAATTTCCCTCTCAAGGTCATCGTCAGTGATAGCAACGTGAAAAGTCTCTTCGATTTTTCTCTTAAGAAGATACATTTCCTTTCGCCAATACTCGAAATCTTCTGGGCGACTATTGGTTTGTGGTAATTGCATAACGTGCGTAGGTTTTATTTTATTTAATAATTCGTACATCTTCTTTTTGCCGTCACACGTTGTTTCTCCTACTACAAAATCACAGAAGTGAAGGTATGGACACGTATCCGTTAATGCGTATCCGTAACTAGATTTAACAAGAGGACACAGATTGCGGGGAAGATGTTGTTCTGCAGGAGCAATACTTTTTTCTCCAGTACCACAAAGTCCGACAGGTATAGCTTTTCCTGCATAAATAAGCTCTTTAGGGGAAAAGGCGCAATAGTAACCGACAACCTTTCTTCCCGCTTCACTTGCTTCTTTTATATATACAGTACCATCACGCAAATGTTCTCGAAGTTCGTCAAAAATCTGATCAGTTGATTGGGTCATCAGTATTCCTCCTTATCTGCCACGTTAAGAGCTTTGACTGCTGCACCTATCGCTCCTATAAGTTGTGGAAAGGGCAATGTCACGAGAGAGCATGGAAGAGATTCAGAAAGAAGAGATGCGGTTCCTTCAAGAGAGGCAATTCCGCCACTGAAAGCGATCTTTTCTGTTGATGGAAGAGCACCTAAAAGAGGAGCGATCTTGGCTGTCATAGAGTTGAAAACTCCCCGAGCGATTTTGCCCTCATTGATGCCGTCATTAAGAAGAGAGATCACTTCGCTCTCAGCAAAAACGGCACATACTGAGCTAATGGGAACACCTTTTTCCTCATTTTGGGCCAGAGTAATGAGTTCATTAATATTTCGTCCGAGAATATGGGCCATGTTTTCCAAAAAGCGTCCTGTTCCGGCAGCGCATCTATCATTTAAGCGAAAATCAAGAACATGTCCTTTCCCATTCATACATATGGCTTTGCTGTCCTGTCCGCCAATATCGAGTAAACATCGAGTTTCTGGTGCCATCATGATAGCTCCGGTGGCATGAGCTGTAATTTCTGTTATTACATTCCCCCGAGGAATAAAATCTTTGAGGCGATGCCGTCCATATCCTGTTAAACCAACTATAGAAGCATCAGGAAGACTTTTTATAAAATCTTGGATTTTACCTGGAACTGCTGCTTGAACAGAATAGTCGACAATCTCTTTATCATTCATCAAAACCCATTTAGATGTGCGACTACCCCAATCTATGCCAATTACCTGAGTGTTTTTAGAAGAGCGTCTATGCGTGTTCTTAATTGGCCTTCATCTCCCAACGTTATATCCTTCTTTGGTTAATTCTTCATACGAATAAAAATTATAACCAAAGAGAAGAGAAATAACAATAGAAGCCAAGGAAGGGGTTCCCTTGGCTTCTATAAAAACGTGCTTGATAATAATTAACGATTATTGAACTTAAAGAACCGCTTTAACCATTCCTCCATCAGCGATGATTGTCTGTCCTGTAATATAGCTATTTGCTTCAGAAGAGAGAAAAACAGCAAGACGGGCATATTCATCAGGCATGCCATATCGTCCTAAAGGTATCTGATCTATTGCTTGGCGACTTACTTCTTCAACCGAGACTCCTTTTTTTGCAGCTAAAGCCTGGTCGAGCTGACGTATTCTCTGTGTGTCAAAACGTCCTGGTCCTATGGCATTAATAAGAATGTTGTAAGGAGCGAGTTCTTGTGAGAGAGTTTTTGTCAATCCAATAACGCCCAGTCTGAATGTATTCGAAAGTATAAGATTTTCTATAACCTGTTTCACGGAAGATGATGTGGAGTTGATGATCCGTCCCCATTTTTGAACCTTCATGAAAGGAAGAACTTCTCGAATTGTACGGACGTAGCTGAGAAGATTAAGCTCAAAAGCATTTTGCCATGCTTCATCATTGAAAGTTTCAAAGGTTCCTGCAGGTGGCCCTCCTGCATTATTAACAAGAATCGATATAGGTCCAAGTTTTTCAGTAGTAACGCGCACCAGATTTTTTATCTGCTCTACTTGTGTAATATCGCAAGCCGTATAATAAGCTGTAACACCAGTATCGTCCGTGAGTTCTTCAACTGCACGACGTAATTTTTCTTCGTTGCGGCTGGCCATCATTGTAACAACACCCTCCATTAAAAAACGTCGGGCCATTGCCTTACCCAGTCCACTACTTGATGCCATGATGAGGGCGACCTTTCCTTTTATACCAAGATCCATTTCTTTTCCCCTCCCTTTCAAAAAACTTTATAATAGTATTCTGTAAATTCTGTTTTTATTCAAGAGGCAAGATTACTTTTTCGGCATTTTATCGGATAAAGGAAGATATTCTTCATGATAAAATTAACTGGATTTATAAATAAAGAATACATTTCTCAAAGGAGAGATTTCTATGTCTAAACATTTATTTTTTCCCGTTCTTGTCGCAAGTTTGGCCGTTGTGATTTTGTTATGGAATGCAGGAAGTGCTTCCGCAGCTTTGCCTCCCCTTGTTTCTCTTGAAGATTTTTTCAAAAATCCTGAAAAAATATCTTTTTCTCTTTCTCCAAATGGAGAATATTTAGCATATATGAAACCATGGCAACGAAGGATGAATGTATATGTTCAAAAAGTAGGTTCCAATGGTGAACCGAAGCGCCTTACAGAGGCTATATCTCGAGATATAGCCGGATATTTCTGGAAGGGAAACAATCAGATTATTTATGTTCAAGATTCAGGAGGAGATGAAAATTACCATCTCTTCTCTGTTGATATAACTGCTCAGACAAGAAAAGAGCTAACGCCTTTTTCTAATGTACGGGTTTCTGTTGTTGATGACTTGGAAGATGTGGAAAACGAGATGCTTATTGCTATGAATCGCCGCGATCCACGTCTTTACGATGTGTATAGAATTAATATTTTGACTGGAGAACTTACTCTTGTTGCTGAAAATCCTGGAGATATTGCAGGATGGCTCACAGATAATGACGGGAAATTAAGGGTTGCCGTTCGGAGCGATGGTGTACAAACGAGTCTTCTATATAGAAAAACCGAAACGGAGCCTTTTAGAACTGTTGTAACGACGAATTTCAAGGACTCTATAGATCCGCTATTTTTTACCTTTGACAATAACTATCTTTACGTGGCGTCGAATCTCCACCGCGATAAGAGCGCTATTTATCGTTATGACCCGGAGACTGGGGCTTTTCTTGATATGATATATGAACATCCTGATGTTGATGTTTACGGGCTTCTTCGCTCAAAAAAACGTAAAGTTATTACAGGTGTTCGATATATAACAGATAAGGGGCACTATCAGTTTTTTGATTCAGAAAGGGAAGAAATACAAAACACAATTGAAAAGAAGCTTCCAGGTTATGATGTTGTTGTGGCAAGTATGACCCGAGATGAAAATCGGATGCTTGTTTATGTAGGTAGTGACAGGACATTAGGAGCTTATTATTTCTACGATCGTAAGACGGGGGACTTTAAAAAACTTGCAGATTTAAGCCCGTGGCTTAAAGAAGAAGAGATGGCTTCCACAAGGCCTATTTCATATACCGCAAGGGATGGCCTTACTATTCATGGATACTTAACTCTTCCAGTGGGAGTTGAGCCTAAAAATCTTCCTGTAATAGTTCATCCTCATGGTGGGCCATGGGTTCGAGATACATGGGGATTTAGTCCCGAAGTACAATTTTTGGCCAATAGAGGATACGCTGTTTTGGAGATGAATTACAGAGGCTCAACTGGTTACGGTAAGAGTTTTTGGGTCGCTGGCTTCAAAGAATGGGGCCGCAAAATGCAAGATGACATTACCGATGGAGTGCAGTGGCTTATCGAAACGGGAGTAGCCGATTCGGAGAAAATAGGCATCTATGGTGCTTCTTATGGAGGATACGCGGTTTTGGCTGGATTGGCATTTACTCCCGATCTTTATGCATGTGGAGTTGATTATGTCGGACCGTCTAACATCTTTACTCTTTTAGAAACTCTCCCCCCCTATTGGGAATTAGGTCGTCAGATGATGTATGAGCAAATAGGCGATCCGGAGAAAGATAAGGAGTTGCTCCGAGCGGCATCCCCTGTTTTCCATGCGGATAAGATCCAATCCCCGCTTTTTGTTGCTCAAGGAGCTAACGATCCTCGTGTAAAAAAGGCCGAATCTGATCAGATAGTAGAAGCGCTACGTAGGCGAGGTGTCGATGTGGAATATATGGTAAAAGAAAATGAAGGACACGGCTTCAGAAATGAGGAAAATCGTTTTGATTTTTATCGGGCAATGGAAAAATTTTTAGCGCGTCATCTTCAGGGACGGGTTAAAGAATAAACGGGAGTAAGAGGAAGTGAACAAAAAGGGGTTTTCAGTTAAGAAAACCCCTTTTTGTATAAAAACAGCACATAGCTGCTGTTGTTGTTTCTGCTAGATTCTCCAAAAGATTGAAATCAACATTGCTTGTCGACCATAATGCAACAAAACCTCGGAATATGTTCCCTTCAGTTAGAGTGACAATAATGTCAGCTCCCTGAATCTCTTCAAAAGCCAGTAATTCGGGAGCGTTTAAAAAATCAAAAAAGGAAGAGGCCATCTCAAAAGAAGAAAAAATAGAAATATTGGGATCAGTGATAGAGAGAGGGCAACTATAAAGACATTTGCCTGAATGAATAACTTTCCCGTCTTGATAAGTTCCATGGAAAACGTAACTTTGTCTTTCAGAATCCCAAGCGACGATTAAACTTTTATGGCTTTGGGTTACTTCGCTGAACATATCAAGAATACTATCTAATAAACTGCGTCTCTCCGTTTGTCGCATGAGATGCAGTGTTGCATTGTGAAGAGCTTGAAGAGCAAATGTTTGACTTGTCAATTGTTTAACAGCACTATCCCTTTCTTCGTGAAGGCAGGAAATCGATAGCGCTTTGGAAGCAATGTTGCCAAGAAGTTCAAGAAAATTCAAATCCTCTTGTTCTAATGCTCTATTCCATTTTAAAAGACAATAAAGTCGCTGCTTTTTACTAAGAACAGGAAGAAAAACGGTCCATTTTTTTGAAAGCTGCGCGTAATGATTTTCTCCGAAGAAATTTTTGTGTTTTTCATCGATAGGAAGAGGCGCAGAAGTGAGAAACCTTTTAGTCAGAACAGCGTCGCGTTCTGGTATGGCATGAAGTTTCCCTTCGAGCAGATGAAGCATGTCTCCGTCATCGTGAAGGATCAACAAATCTTCTGGGAAGAGACTCTCTCGTATAACATCGCCTAAAAAAGCGGCGAAATATTCAAGCGGCATAGGCTCAAAGATAGAAGCAAGAGTACTTTTTGTTGCTAATATCATATAGTCAAGGCGAGAAAGACGATGCTCTATCTTTTCTTTTTCTTTGAAAGATTGCCAGATGTCGATGATTCCTTCAAAAGCGGGCAATGTTTCCAGGAATGAAGAAGATGGTTGTTGATCAAGAAGAAGATAAAATGACCATTTTTCGCCTTTTATGGAAAGCCCCCATTTCCATGTGCAAGAAAATAAATCTACGTTAATTGGGAAAGGGCTTAAAGACATCTGGTTTGAAAAAAGTGAAGCAATATGTTCGTTTTTATCAGAAAGAATAAGGCTGGAAGGAGTGATGCCAACAGCTTCAAGAAGAATAAGTTCATCCTTTCGAGATTCCAAAAGAAGGGCTCGATTTGTATAATTCGAAAGATAGTCGGCAAATCGGTCTAAAATGCCTCCATGGAGGATAAAAGACATCTTTTCGTAGAGGTCATGCACGATGATTTCACTTCCTTTCACCTTTTATTAAAGTTAATTTAAAAACCATAGTACAGGATGGACGTTTATTCGTCCACCGTAAAAATAGTTTGCCTGCTAGAATAATGTTTACATAGTTTAGTTTTTGAAAAGGAGGTTCTCTAAAGGAAAGAATATGGAAGAAAAGCTTTCTGTTTTACTTGTGGATCAAGATCTAATGACGGCTTCGGTTATGAAGCAGTTTATAGTTGCAGTTCCTGGTTTTTATGTAGCAGGTATTTCTACGTCTTTGCCTCATATTTGCGTTACTCTGCAAAAAAATCAGATCGACCTCGTTGTCTTTGAGCCTTTGGGGTTAGCGGAGAATATTGCTGAGGTTGTGGGGCGTATTCATCGTATATCCCCTATGACAGCTTTTATAGTGGTTTCATCAAAAGCAGATCAATTTTCAGTTCGACAGGCTTTAAGCTTGGGAGCTCTCGATTACGTATTAAAACCTTTTTCCTTCGAACGTTTTAGAAGGGCTCTCTATATATGTCAGGACAGGAAAAAACTTCTGAGTACCCTTCCTAAAATTTGTATGCAAAACACGATTGACGAAGTTATTGTAGCTCAGCGAGAGAGACTTTTTTTTAGCTACCTTCCCAATGGAATTCAAAAAGAAACTCTCGAACAAATGGCAGAAACTCTCTCTTCTTTGCAGGAAGCAGCTACTATTGATGAGATAGCTCAATTGACAGGCTTTTCGCGAACGACGACGTGGAGATACCTTCATTATTTGTTGAATATAGGAAGGATTGTTTCAACTCTTGAGTATCAAGTTGCGGGCAGACCGCTGAAGAAGTTTCTATATATTAAATAAAGCCCATTCTATCCCCTTCTTTTTAATTATTTTATATAGGAAAATAAGCTCTCTATCCATGAAATAAAAGGATAAAATATGAAATATTTGGTTTTTTTATTGTCACGTGGCTAAAACCAGATATGATTTTTAATCATATCTTATTGAATATTTTTCAAATTACACAAAGGGGGACATGCCAACGTGACGATTAAAGCCAGACTTTGGGGGATGCTAGCAGTTATTCTTATCGTGATTGCCGTAATGACGGGAATTACGTACTATCGAGGACAATCTATTCTTGTAGATACGATTAATAAGACCGGTATTGAAACAACGCGAGAAGGGACAGCTCTTATTGATGGTTATTTTGAGCGTTTGACAGGTATTCTCAATACTTCAGCGGAATCTCTACGTCATAGTTGGGTCTACCTGAATCTAACTGATGAAGATAACATTGAAAATTTTGTTACCAATTTGACCAATCGGAACAAAAGAGAAGGAATTATGAACATCTATATGGGAATAGAGAAAAATGGTCGCCTCGCTGACGGAACAGGATGGAAAGAGCCGGAAGGGTACAATGTTCGTGAAAGACCTTGGTATAAACAGGCAGTCAATGCAGGCAAAGTTGTTCTTACCGATCCTTACATAGATATGGTGACCAATGAAGTCGTTTTATCTATTGCTATGCCTATTTATGATAATTCAGGAGCTCTTCTTGGTGTTGTTGCCGAAGATGTAAATTTGTCGAGCCTATCTGAGATCGTTGCGTCTCTAAAAATTTATGAGACGGGAGATTCAATGTTAATCACTCATGATGGACTTATCGTTTCTTCTCCTCATGCTGAAGATGTTATGAAGTCTAATTTATTGAAAGACAGCAAGTTCCCTGAAGCGTTAAGAAATGTAGCCCAAAAAATGCTTGATGGTGAAGAAGGATGGGCAACATATTCATATGGAGGAGTCGACAAAATCGTTTTTTATGCACCTACTAAACATGGGCTTCCTCTAGCAGTCTTTTTCCCTCTCGCTGTCATTACTAAGATTATCCGTTCTCTTACAGGGGTATTGCTTATCGTTTCGGTTATAGCCATTATCGTTATTGCTCTTATAGTCTTTACTATTGCGAGAGGCTTGGCTCGTTCTATTCGGCATATGGAAGAAGCGACAAACAAGATTGCAGATGGTGATCTCACAACAAAATTTGATACAAAGGGTAAAGATGAAATAGCCCGTATCTCAGAACACCTCAATGGTATGGTCGATCGCCTTCGTGATCTTGTCTCTTCTGTTAAGAACGAAGCTGTAGATACATCACAGCGAGCAGAGACTCTAGCCTCGTTATCAGAGGAGACTGTTGCTTCTATGGAAGAGGTTGCCGGTGCTATTAACCAAGTGTTGGAAATGTCTGAAAGCAGTTCCTCAGCTTTGGAAGAAACAAACGCTTCTATTCAGGAAGTGGCTGCTAGTGCTCAATCTGCGGCTAAATCTGCAACTGACGGTGCGGAAGGATCTTCAAAGGCAGTTGAGATCACGGAAACAGCCGTTGAGGATGTAGATTCAGTTATTAATAATATAGCGGAAGCTGTTCAGGGTTCGAAAAAAGGAGTTGAAACGATCCAATCTCTTGGACGTTCAGTTGCGGATATTTCTGGATTCGTTGCAACCATAACTTCTATTGCCGATCAGACTAATTTACTGGCTCTTAACGCTGCTATTGAAGCTGCTCGTGCTGGAGATGCCGGACGAGGTTTTGCCGTTGTTGCCGAAGAGGTAAGAAAGCTGGCAGAAGAGTCAGCCCAGGCAGCTCAAAAAGTAGAAGTCCTTATTGTGGAACTTCAAAAGAGTTCCGAAAGCTCTATTGGAGCCGCCAATGATACTGGTCGGATACTTGAGAAAACCATGAATCAGGCCTCCTCTGCGCAGGAAAAACTTCGCGAGGCTGTTGCTGCAGTTGTTAAAGTTTCTGAGGCTGTTCAGAGTATCGCTGCTGTCTCCGAGGAGCAGGCTGCATCTAGCGAAGAAATGACAAGCGCAGTGCAAACTGTTACAGAATCTACAACGGAAGTTGTTCAGTCAGTTAGTAACATCAAAAATGCTTCTGCCGAAACCACAAAAGCAGCAGAAACAATTGCTCAGGAAGCACAAAACATGTCTCAGGCTGCGGAAACACTTTTAAGTCTGGTCTCTCAGTTCAGAGTTGATTCAGGTCAAGAAAGAACAGGTCTAGTTCCTGTAAAATAAAAGGTTAATGTTATAATCAATAACCTAAAAGTTTAAAGAAGATATATTTCAAATATAAAAAATAAGAGTCCCCATGGGTGAATAGCCTGTGGGGACTCTTATTTTAAATAATAAAAATATTACAACAAGACTTGAGAAATGGGACAACTAGATTAAACTGTATGTACCATGAATTATATTGGCTATTTTTCTGCAAGGGGGATGTGGGATGTATGGGTTTTAACAAACTTGGGACGCGCATTACTGCTATCGTCGTTATTTTGATTCTTGCAGCAATTGGAGGAGTAGGTTTTTTTGCCCTTCAAAAGAGCTCTTCTGCTTTAAGTGAGGCTGCAGTGGCTTATGAAACCTCTGAAGCAGAACGTATTGCTAAAACACTCGATAATACTTTTGGTCGATTTAACGGTTTACTTCTTGCCTTGAACGCTACAGTAAAGACTCGCTTTAAACCTGTTATGGCACGAGCACTTGGAATGGATTCCTATGTTGCACAGTTTGCGGCTACGAACGTCCAATTCGTTTCAGAACTTGGTGCGCAGGTTGATGAAACCCGCGAAATTTTTGTTTGCTTCAACCCTGAGGAGTTTGAAGGCGATAAAGTACATATGGTGAGTTTTTCGAGGGAGAACGAAAATTCCATTTTTAGATATTCTGAAAAAACTCCCTATGTAGTTGCAGATCTTTTAAATCGAGAAAAAGATGAGACCTCTTGGTTTTGGCGTCCTCTGGACACTAAAGAAGCAGTGTGGGGAGATATCGTCGTTCGAGAAGGTGGCGAAGAGATGATTCCCTACTCTATGCCTGTTGTGGTTGAGGGAAAGGTTATTGCCATCATAGGAATGCTTTTTGATTATTCTTTTGTACGGGATACTCTTCAAAATATTCATCTCTACGAAACAGGATACTCCTTTTTGCTCAATAGAGATCTTCAGTTTATGTATCATCCCGAGTTTTCTTTCGAAGGCCCCTCTTTTAAAGAGATAGAAGGCGGACATTTAGCTGAATTTACTAATCAGATGCTCAATGAAAAATCGGGCCTCTTTGTTCATGATATGAACGGTGAACCTGTAGCTGTTGCCTACCAGACTCTTGAAAATGGTTTCATTCTTGGTGCTGTAGCTCCTCAGAATGAGGCTTTGGCAGCTATATCTGCTCTTCGAAAAGCTATTCTTATTGGTGTATTAATTGCTATTGCTATTGCCGTACTCGTTATTTTTGCTTTCTCAAGAAGCTTGTCTGTTCCCCTGAATCACGTCGTTCAAGTGGCTAAAAAGATAAGTTCCACAGGAGATCTTTCTATACAGTTAGAAACATCTTCTTCAGTAACTGAAATTCGTGAGCTTGTAAGTGCTTTTAATACCTTGATTTTGGGGGTAGGCGAAGTTGTTGCGGCTATTCGTGAAAATGCGGAAAAAGTTCTTGAAAGAGCAGAAAATCTCAATACAGCAGCAGAACAAGGAACTGCTTCCGTTCAGCAAGTTGTCGCCTTGACAGAAAAAGTGAGTCAAAATACTCAAGACTCTGCGGCGGCCGTCGAACAAGCTAATGCGGGTGTTCAAGAAGTGGCTGCCAGTGCCCAGTCTGGAGCTAAGACTGCATCGGAGGCTGGGGAGAGCGCATCTCAGATTTCCGAAGCTGCAGAGCGAGGTGGAAAGGCTGTTGATGCTATTGCCAGCCTCGTTGAAGAGGTGGCGGGAGCCGGTAAAAAGGTGGGCTCTGCTATAGATGAACTTGCCGGTTCAGTCGATGGTATTACTGGTTTTGTCAATACAATTACCCAGATTGCAGATCAAACAAATTTGTTAGCTCTTAATGCAGCTATCGAAGCGGCACGAGCTGGAGACGCCGGTCGGGGTTTTGCTGTTGTAGCAGAAGAAGTTCGTAAACTTGCCGAAGAATCAAGCAGAGCTGCTTTGCAGGTAAGCGATGTAATTTCTGAAATTGCGAATCGAACAAAAACAGCGACAAATGACCAAAAGGGCTCAGAGGCAAAGGTTAATGTGCTTGTAGAAAAAGCAGCTGAGACTAAAACTGTTATTGATGATGTCGTCGATAAAATTGCCTTGGTGAACGAAAGTGTTCAGACCATTGCTGCAACAATGGAGGAGCAGTCTGCAAGTGCTCAGGAAATGACGGCAGGAATGGATAATGTTGCTAGAACAAGTCAGGAGATTGCAGATCAAGTGGCACAAATTACTCGCTCTATGGATGAGCAAGGAGAGGTGTCTCAATCTATTGCTGGCGCTGCTGGCGAGCTTGTTCGATTGAGTGAGGATATGCAACAGGCTGTTTCTAAATTTAAACTTAAACAAGAGCAAAAGAAACAAAGCACAGGACTTGTTCCAGCAGAAGCGTAGACTAGATAAGAAAGGGCCGCTCAGTAAAGCGGCCCTTTTTCGTAATAAAATTTACGACGTAAGGTCAAGGCGCTTCCGTGTCTCTTCCGTAGGTACTCCTTCTTCGTCCCAACCTCGTAATTTATAGTATTCGGGAAGCATTTCAGGAACTCGACTGAGCTTTCCCTTTCCAGGTCCTTCTGGTATCGGCTCTTTCAACAATCTAGGTGGAAGTGTATCTTCTTTTGACGGGATAAGTCCTTCCCGCAAGTTGAAAAGTCGCTCAAGATTCCAGATCCTTTCTCCGCACGTCATTATTTCATCTCCAGTATAGTCGAACCCTGTTGCTGCTTTTAAGAACGCTGCATAGTCAGAAGCATCAAGGGCAAAGGATGTGAAAAGACACATGCCTGAAGAATCAATAGTTGCGGTAAGGTCGTGGAATATTTTTGCCCACATTGGTTTTTGTGATATATCATCAGGGTCAAGCTTTTCAGGGGCTCCGAGTATCTCCGGAGAGATAAGATAACCTCTGACATGACATGCTCCTCGATTACTCACTGCATATGTCAAACCTATTCCCTGAATTCCTCTGGCATCGTACGCTGGCATCTCTTGCTTTTTTACGGTCATAGAGAGCTCTGGATGTCCATACATGTTACATAATTGCCAAGAACCTTGAGCTAATTTTTTGCCAAAGCCCTCCCCTTTTCCCATCTTCTCTGTCCAATATACGATAGCTTCCTCATTCCCAAAGGTTAGTTCAGGGCCACCTTCGAGTTCTTCTTTTGCAATGAGTTTTTTTTCATATAGCTCCATTGCTGCGGCAATGGTGACGCCGGCACTGATCGTATCGAGGCCGTACTCGTTACATAGATAATTGGCGCGAATAATAGGTTCAATGGATGCAATGCCACAACATGCGCCAAATGCGAAAATTGTTTCGTATTCAGGCCCTTCTCCTGCTTTGTCTTTTACTTTTGTTATTCGTCCACATCCTATGGGGCATCCAAAACAATGATAGTTATTTGTAAGATATTTTTCTGCTAATATCTCTCCAGATTGTTTGTCGGCGTCATCCATATATGCACCTTGCCAGTTCCTGTATGGATACGCTCCTGTTTGGTTAATAATATTGACTAAAATTGCTGTCCCGTATGTAGGAAGACCTTGGCTTGTGACAGGATGGGCTTTCAGTTTTGCCATTTTTTCTTTCAGCACTGAAGAAAGTTCTTTGGAATTTGATACATAAGGAGAATTTGTTCCTTTCACAACAATGGCTTTTAGATTTTTTGAACCCATTACGGCTCCGACGCCACTTCGTCCTGCCGCTCTGTTTTTGTCGTTCATAATAGAAGCTATACGGGAAAGTTTTTCTCCCCCTGGGCCAATACATAATACTTTTGCTTTCGCATCATTGATTTCTTCAAGGATTTTATCTGTTGTCGCATGCGTATTGAGCCCCCAAAGATGGCTTCCTTCTTTTATTTCCACATGATCATTTTCGATATACATATATACGGGATGATCCGATTTCCCTTCAATAATAAGCATGAACCAACCAGCTTTAGCTAGCTCAGCTCCCCAATATCCGCCGGAATTGCTTGATGCAATATATCCGGTTAAAGGGCTTTTGGTTATGACCATATAACGGCCGGCGGCAGGTGCACTACGGCCTGTTAAGGGACCTGTAGCGAAGATGAGACGATTCTCAGGACTAAAGGGGTCAACATTGACAGGGTTTTCGTCAAAAAGAATTTTAGAACCATATCCACGTCCACCAACATACTTGCGAAGAAGTGAATCATCCACTTCTTCTTTGCTGATTTTGCGAGAAGACAAATCTACCCGCAAAATGGTGCCTAAACGGCTTACCATGGGTGTCTCCTCCTTCTCTCCACTCTTTTATCATTCTATATGTTTCTTCTCTCAACTCTATTTCTTTATACACAAACAATCCTTAAAAGTGTTGGCTTTTTTCTCCGCATATCACCTCCTTAATCTAAAAATTAAAGGATTGAAGGTTCGTATAAGTGGTTAGCCTTCCAATAGCGCTCTAAAATCTCAAGACGAGATGAAACTTTATCGCCAAGCTCCTGGGCTATACTGAGAATAATGCAATTCAATGTACTTATTGGAGCGGCAAAAGAGTCGATGAATGAGATTGGTGTGTATGGTATTGCCACGACATGAAGGGCGTAGGTAGCTAAAGGACTTGTATATTCATCTGTTATAGCAACTGTTTGTAAGTCATTTTCTTTAGCATGACAAAGTACATTAACAGTCCATGTTGAGTATCGAGGAAAACTAATTCCTACAACGACACTTTGCTTTGGCGCATTGACAAGTAGCTCGTATGGAGTATCAAGGGGCATCAATTTTACATCTGGTAATAGCCATGACAGGTAGAATGAGAGATAGTAGGCTAGAGTGTATGAGCTTCTATAACCAGCGATATAGATGGCAGGAGCCTTAACGAAAAGAGAAGCAAGATCTTGAAGAATTTCTTCATCAAGACGAGACCTGGCCAATTGCATAGCGTTAAGATCTTTGCTCATTGCCGTGTCTAAAAGTCCTTTTTCACCTGAAGATCTATATTTTTCCAAGCGTTCGAGAGTCGATAGATGATCAATGAGCATATTCCGAATTGCCTGATGAAGTTCCAGATAGCCAGATAAACCCAATGTATAGGCGAATCGGATAACTGTCGCTTCGCTTACTCCAACATGTGAACCAAGTTGTGATGCTGTTAGAAAAGCGGCCTCTCGTGGTTTCTCTAAAATGAAGCGGGCAACTTTCTTTTGCCCCGGGGATAATTCATTCATTTTTGCTGTAATGAGTTCTTTTAACATAGCTAGTGTCTCCCCTTTTGAGTTTCTTTGTCAATTAAAAGGTCGATATTGCCCTCAAGTTGAAAAAAAATATCCTTTGAGATATCATGAGAATATTCTAACATATTTGCATATTTTAATTTTATTTTTCATGTTTTAACTCTTGTATCTTTAGCTTCACTCTTCACGCAATAGAACAGCGTTGTTGGTGAAAGAAAGGAAAGAATGAGAAGACTTTCTGTGGAGTGAGCAAAAGATGAGAAAAGGAGAATGGGGAGAGAATTTTAAAACCAACCCCCCTAGGCAAATTGCTCTTCCCCTTGAAAATGAATTAGAGTATCTGGAACAACAAGATGACAATATGTTCCAGAACCCTTCTCTTTGGTTTTCTGCCTCTCTCCATCACCCCGATCTTCTTGTATGTTTTATTGATGAAGACGGGCGCCTTCGTTTTTGGAATAAAACAGCGGAACGTGTTACAGGGTATAGTTTTGAATTTCTTTCAGGCTCAAGAAAGTGGCTTTCTTTACTCTATGCGAATGTCGAGAATTGGCAACGTATGCTTTCTTCCCTTCGGACCTTGGCTTTGATGCAGGGGGCTTCTGCAAGTATTGAGACAAAGATAAAAAAGAAAGATGGCAAGCCATGCACGATTCTATGGGCGTGCAATAATGTAATGCCCTCAGATGACTTCCCTTTTTCCGGTGTTGCTTGTTTGGGAATAGATATAACTGCTCGTGTCAATAGAGAAAAACGTTTAACGGAACGTATAACGACGTTATCTGCTCTTTTCGATAATATGGCTGATGCTGTTTTTCTTCACGAGATAGATGAAGATGGAGTGCCGGGAATATTTGTTGAAGTTAATGAGGGAGCCTCTCAAATGTTGGGATATTCCCGAAATGAATTGCTCGGTAGTTCTCCAAATTCAATCGATATTTTTTTAAAGAAACAGGACATACTGATACTTGTGAGGCAACTTTTTCTAAATGGACATCTTACTTTCCAATCTTTTCTTAAAAAAAGAGATGGATCAGCTGTTCCCGTTGAAATTCACGCACACCTTTTTTCGTTTCAAGGAAAGCCTATGGTTCTTTCTATTGCTCGTGACGATTCAGAACGAAGAAAAAACGAAGCCTTGCTTATGGAAAATGAGGAATTTTCTTCATCAATCCTTGATCAAAGTCCTAACGCTATTTTTGTCGTTGGTTCTGATACACGAATTCAGTATGCCAATAAATCTTTTGTGAAACAGTTTGGATATTCCTCAGAAGAAATTTTGAAACGTCCTGCTCCCTATCCATGGTGGAGAGAGGATTATTGGCTCAATATGGGAGAACTGCGTATTGCTATGCATGAAGGTGTCATAGGTAAGGAAAAACGCTTTGTAAGAAAAGATGGCGAAGAAATATGGGGGGAAATAACAGCGGTTCCTATTCGAGACAGCGATGGGCGGCTTCAGTATTGTGTGGTGACTTGGAAAGATTTGACTTCATATAGAAAACTTGAAGAACAAATAAGTTTACATCAGCATCAATTACAATATTTGTCCTCTGAATTATATGTGGCTGAAGAACGGGAGAGGCGACGTATTTCCACAGATTTGCACGATAGCGTGGGACAAAATCTGGCACTTTCCCATATTAAGCTTGAAATGCTTAAGAGTCAGATTAAAGAGAAGAGAGAAAAAGATGTTGTTCAGGATATCCTCTCGCTTATAGATCGTTCTATACAGGGAATGAGAACTCTTATTTTTGAGTTGAGTCCCCCAATGCTTTATGAATTGAGTTTCCATGCGGCGGTGGAATGGCTTATAGATAAAATGGAAGAAGAGCACGGTCTATGTATCGTTTTTAATGATTTTCTTGTGAGCGATGAAATTCCAATGGATATAAAAATTTTCCTTTTCAGAGCTTTGCGAGAACTTTTAATGAATATCGTAAAACATGCTAAAACGAATGAGGCGATTATAACCATTTCTCGCTTTGATCCATGGACAGTAGCGCTAGAGGTTAAGGATGATGGCGTTGGATTCGACCTTTCTATGCTAAGAGAGTTGGGACGGGATCCCAGTAATTTTGGTTTGTTGAGTATTCGAGAGAGAGTAAATTATCTTGGTGGCTTTATGCAGATACAAACTCTCCTTGGTGAAGGAACCAAAGTTACTCTTTTTGTCCCTGTAGAAAAGGAGGAAGAAAGGTTCGGTGACGTTCATGAAGAAAGTCAGGATTCTGCTGGCTGATGATCATCAAATTCTTCGAGATGGGTTACGAACTCTTTTAAACACTCAGGATGATATGGAGGTTGTAGCTGAGGCAGATACGGGACGAAAGGCTATTGAGATGTCCCTATCGAATCATCCAGATGTTCTTGTTATGGATGTCGTTATGCCGGAACTCAATGGGATAGAAGCTACAAATCAGCTTAAAAAAGAGCTTCCGGGAATTAAAGTGCTCGCATTATCAATGCATGCTGATCGTCATTTTGTTGCAGAGATGCTTAAAGCTGGCGCTTCCGGTTTTTTGTTGAAAGAGTGTGCTTTCCATGAATTAGCCCAGGCTATCCGATCGATTATCAGCGGAAAAATGTATCTGAGCCCGAGTATATCAAAATGTGTTATTGAGGAGTATGTGGGATATCTTTCAGGAGAAGGGAAAGAGGAAACTGACTCTATAAGTGCGTTGAGTCACAGAGAAAAGGAAGTTTTACAGCTTATAGCAGAGGGAAAAGGAAACCGCGAAATTGCTCGTACCCTTCATATCAGCGTGAAAACTGTGGAGACGCATAAATATAATATTATGCGCAAAATAAATCTTCACTCTGTTGCGGAGCTTACGAAATATGCGATTAAGAGCGGATTGACTCCAATGGATTAAGTGATTTCCTGATGTCTTTTTAAGTGAATAGCGTGAAAGGGGCAGGGGTGTATCCCTGCCCCTTTCAGTTTTCTCCCGATATTCAATTTTAATCGATAGACGTACCCTTTATATTGAGCTTAGACGGCTCCAGCTCTTTCGCTGGAAAGGGGGTCGTAGAGATGCCCGCCACATGCGGGTACACCTGATAAGTTATTACTTTCTAGCGGCGTAAAGGGATCTATGGAGTATAGGGCTATCTGCAAAAAAGGGAGGAAAAAAAGATGAAAAAAGTATTTCTTCTGTTAGCAGTTGTAGCCATGGTAGCTTTTGCTGCAAGCGCAGTTTTTGCGGTAGAAGCCCCCATGACCATGGAAGAGGCAGGGTTCGATACATCATGTCATCCGACATGCTGCACTCCGTATGACACGTTGAAAATCAACTGGAAGGTTATACCGATTAACTGCCTGATGATCAAACAGGAAGAGATCAATATGGCAACTCACATCGGATGTGTAATTCCTTGGTGCGATGAAGAGTGCATTTGGTACGCCATTATCGCAACAGGCACCGATGAGAGAAAGGTTGTCGGTAAGATCAATCTCGATATGCCCGATCACGTAACACTGTGGGCAAAACTTAAAGCTCCTTATGGAACAAGTGCTGTCGGAACACCAAACTGGACAGAACTTTCCACGGAGTACGTTGATCTCGTAACAGGTATATCCAAAGTTTGTGGAGCCTGGGGAAAAGGCGGTTTGAAGCTTTGCGCTGGCCCAGATGCTCAGAAAGCTGCTGGAACCCGAATCCTTACCCTTCTCATTCAGGACGCATAAGGGGTAATAAAAAGGGCGGCACTCGGGGGGGTGCTGCCCTTTTTTGTCAGTCGGGAGGGAAATAAAAAATGAGTGGAACTACGGTAATATCACGAGTCGTTCTTCTTGTGTTTCTCGTTGTTTTTTCTCCCCTGAGCGGGCGTTCAGAGGCTATGGAACTTATTGCCTTGGGAAGTTGGTCATCTCTTGTTATCGGTGCTTCAGCTTCCAATGGCCGAGGTATACGAGAGAGTGATCCCTCCATTGTAAGCCTAGGCATTATCAATACGCGGGATCAATATGCCTTATGGAACCTGGAGGCAAAGATCGTTGAGGGAGCACAGATACCTGAGGGAATACAGATCTGGATTCGCCGCACAGGTAATGGTATGGGAACAGGTTGGGTTCGGGGAGGCACTTCGTATCAGCTTCTCGATCCATCAGGAGCCACCCTTTTTACGGGAGCAGGAGATAGAAGTCATATAACGCTTCAATTGAAAATAACAGGTATTACTCCAGAAACACCGAAAGGCGTATATGCTCCACATATTGCATTTACGGTGGTGGATTTATGATGAGAAGAAAACTATTTTTCATATGTTTCTGTGTAACGGCGATTCTTCTATTTGTAGTCCGTCCGGAGTTTGCTCTGGCAAGTAATGTGGATGTTGAGGGAGATTTAACATATCGTTTTACAGTAACGCCAGGACAAGAAATTCGTGGACAGATTATAGTAAGAAATAACGATAAGGAACAACAGGTTCAAGTGGCCATCAACCAATCTGACTATTTATGTTTTGCTGATGGAAGCAACGATTATGGTGAGCCTGGAAGTATTGCTCGTTCTAATGCATTGTGGATGACAATAACACCTCGTCAGCTTGTCATTCCTGCGGCAGGAACGGCAAGCTTTAATTATGTGATTAATGTGCCGAAAGAGACGACTCTCTGCGGATCATACTGGAGTCTGATCATGGTTGAACCTATAGATCAAATACTGTTGCAACCTCCTATCGATGCAGATGGCAACATGGCTTTTGGAGTAATGACGGTCTTTAAATATGCCATCCAAATGATTACAGATATCGGAAATACGGGAGTTCGCGATATAGAGTTCGCTGATAAAAAGCTTATAAATGCCGGGGGCGTGTCTGTTTTAGCACTCGACATTGCAAATAAAGGGGAACGTGTCATTCGTCCTGTCGTCTGGGCTGAACTTTACGATGAGCAGGGTAACCATGCTGGCCGCTTTGAAGGGGGAAGGCGATGGATTTATCCAGGGAGCTCATGTCGTTTTGAGATTCCGTTTAAAGATGTTAAGGCGGGTCAATATAAGACCCTCATTATCGCTGATGGTGGAGAGGAAGAAGCTTTTGGCGCTCAGTATGCCCTGATACTAAAGTAAAGAGGGTGAACACTATGACAGGCGGAGGGCAGAAGCGAGTATTTAGAGTTCTACTTTTTCTCGTTTTTATATTATGGCTGCTTCCTGGCCTGACATGGGCACAGACAAAGGGATACGGGGTTGAAGTTCGAGCTCGTTCCCCATTACAGATTAGTACAAAACCAGGACGCATTGTCAGTATTAGCGTTCTTGTGACAAGCTATCAGCCTGCACTTGAAACATTTATAGAGGAAATTGATTTGCCTCAGGGGTGGCAACCTCTTATGCCCCCTGGGCGATTTTCAATTCCTTCGAGAGGAAGCGTGACACGTGTTCTTGCTTTTCAGATTCCTCCCTCAGCTCGAGTTGGAGATTATGAAGTAGTTTATTCTGTAAAAAACAGGCGGGATTACGGGGTATATGATGAAGAGATTTTCACAGTATCCATTCTTGCTGTTGAAGGCGTAGAGCTTATTTTAGTTAAAAAACCGGTAGCCATTATAGCGGGGCAGCACTATGAAGCTGATTTGCAGCTTATTAATAGGTCGAATACGACACGTACCTACTCTATAGACCTTCCTGATCGTGACGAAAGGTTTCCTGCTACCATCTCTCCAAATGAAGTAACATTGAATGCGGGTCAAAGCGCCGATTTGAAATTAAAGGGGAAAATTTTTCAAGGAAGCACTTCTCGATTCCATTTTGTTGAAGTTCGAGCCGTTGTAACTGGAGATGGGGGTCCAGATGCTACAACTCTTGTTGTCGATCTTGATGTTATTCCAAGAGGAGGAGGGGAACTTGATATATTCCACGTTCTTCCTACAGAGCTTTCAATTAGTGCCATGGGCAATACTGGAGGAGATGGGGTACATATTGAGTGGAGCGGTGAAGGTTATCTTGATGAGGAGCGCACCAAAAGAATTGATTTCCTCTTTAGGGGACCTGATACAGACGATTTCGGCATCTATGGAGATGTCGATGAATATTGGCTGAATTATTTTACTGAGACCTACTCTTTTTATCTTGGCGATCAAGGATACCCTCTCTCTCGATTAACGTCTTCTGGGGCTTACGGCCGAGGTATAGGTTTTGCTTATGAACCTATAGGAACAGGCTTTGGTGGAGGTTTACACTATGTAAAAAGCCGTTGGGGAACGCCGGAAAAAAAAGAATATGGTTTTTATGTTAGTCATAAAGTAGAAGATAACCTTGAAATAAGATTTAATGCCCTTCAAAAAGAAAGAAAGGCATATGGAAGCAAACCGGATATAGAAGACAAAATATGGAGTGTCAGTGCGGAATACAGACCATGGGTTCATACATTACTTGAACTTGAATATGCTATTTGTGACACAGACAGAGAGGAAGCTCTTGACGACGACGCAGCTTATAGAGTCTATTTAAGAGGAAGAATGAATGGGAAGATCCCTTACTCTATTACAAAAGTAAGAGCTGGCACTGATTTCTGGGGATACTACCACGATTATGACTATATAAGTGCAAGCGTCGGCTATCCCTTTAGCGATCGTTTGCAGGGAAACATATCGTGGTATCAATATAAAGATAATCTCAACCTCAGACAGGTTGATGCAACATCCCAAACCTTTGAAGAACTTCTTCAGGTCTACTTTGATTATGAATTGAGCGATGGCTGGTATCTGGCTTTGGGGTACGATACTTTTACCATGGAAGATCGCTTGTTACCAGCTGAATATAATTATCATGAAAATTCGTGGTGGCTACGAGTAGGGCGGAGTATGGAGCGTTATAGTTATTCCTTTGAAGCGCGATATGCGGACCAGAGCAATCGTGTAAATGGCGAGAGTGCTACGGCATGGAATTATAACGTTTCTTTAAGTTACCAGCTTACTCCTGAACTTTATGTTTCTATTTATGGAGGCTTTGGAGATAACGATGCTCTTGCAGATAGTTACCTCATGAGATCTTCTAGTAACAGAGGTATCTCAATAATTTGGGATATTACTCCCACTCTTCAACTCTCCTGCTGGTACACAAGATACTCATATGAAGAAGATTTTGCAGATAATAGCGAACAATATGAGTTTATTGCAGAGCAAACTTTCGAAGACGAAAGCCGGCTTCGTTTTAGAATACAACGTAATGATAACAGTGGTGAAATGGAAACATCCTACTCTGTTACCTATGTAATCCCTATCGATATCAAACTTGCCAAGAAGAAAAATGTTGGAGTCTTACAAGGTCTCGTATATGAAACTATTGCTGAGGAAAAGCGAGGTATTCCTAATGTGGTTCTTGATATTGAGGGCCAATCTGCCGTTACTGATGAAAAGGGAATGTTTCTATTCCCCAGCCTTCTTCCTGGGGCCTATCTGTTGAAAGTTGATAGGGCTTCTCTCGGAAATCGTGTGCCTAATCGTAAAGTTCCTATTACTGTTGAGATTGCAGGTTATGGGGAGGTTACATCGATGGATATAGGAATTATCGATGGCGTTTCTTTAAATGGCACAGTCGTTCTTATAGATCCAGATGCAGGGAAAGATAAACCTGCCGACTTAGAAGGAAATAAAAGCTACCTTGTAGGAGATACATTGCAGGAAGATGGATTTCTTGAACCTGGTGGATTACAGAGTGTACTTGTGGAATTAAAAAATGAGGACGAGGTCCATCGTCGAATTACAGATAGTTGGGGACGTTTCCTCTTTGAGGGATTGCGGCCAGGGAAGTGGGTTTTGAAAGTGTACGACATTAATATCCCTTCGTCATATCGTATTGAGTTCCCAGAGCAAAGCATTGATTTGGGGCCTGGGGATGCAAAAGTTGTTGAGGCCAAAGTCTTACCTCGAAAAAGAACGATAAAGTTCCTCGAAGAAGGAAGAGTCGTTATGAAACCTGGTGAGAAGTGAGGTGTGACAACATGGTGCGAAAATTATTTATTTTAGGATTTCTTATAGCCTTTCTTCTCTCCTGTGACTCGTCAGAAGGGGTCGATAGAACGGTTGCTTTCGTGAATATTTCTATTGAGGTTGTGGAGCAAAATGCTATTTCGGTTATTCAACAACCACTTTCCTTGCATAGCTACATTAATGATAGAGGAGATGCGGTTCCCTTATCGTATATAGTTACGGCTACCGGTCAGACGCCTCGTGTAGTTACAGGACGTTTAGAAGGGAATTTGCCGGAGGGTGTTCATCTTTTTGTACGGCTTGATGCCCCTATACGAGGCGAATCCACAGGCCTTCAAGAGCTAACTTCTCAAGAAGTTGAGTTATTGACGGATGTGTGGGGAATTTATAGTGTTCAGGGAAGTGGGGTGGTTCTTCTTAAGGCAGCGAATGATACCGCACGAAGTTTGGGACAAATTCAAATTCGTCTTGCGATACGAGAAACGTAAGGAGGCGTTAGAGACATGGGGGACCTTTATTCTCTTCGCAAAGAGCGAGACTATCTCTCTCGAGAATCGACTCGAAAGAGTATGGATCAACGAGAGTGGGAAATTCGTTACTTAAAAATCCTCGAGGATATCTATAGAGAAGAGCAGAAACTACGAGGACGCAGCTTGCCTAAAAGAAAAATCAACCGTGAAAATAGATCATATCCAGATTGAATAAAAGGCCTTCCTCAATAGGAGGAGAGGCCTTTTATTTTTTCTTCTGGTGTAAAATAAATAGTACTTAATAAATTTTACGTATCTGACGAGGTGGTACCTGTGCCTTTAAAAATTGGCATTGTATCTATAGTTGTTTGTTTCTTTTTTTCTTTGGTGGGAACACCTGTTTTGTATGGGATGGGTAATATAAATGCTTTTGTCTCTATTCCTCCACAGGCTTATTTCATTAGGGAAATCGGTGGAGATCGTGTTAATGTGCACATTATGATTCATCCTGGAGATGACCCTCATACGTATGAGCCGAAGCCCGGACAAATGGCTTCTTTTGCCCAAAGCCATCTTTATTTTGCGATTGATCTTCCCTTTGAAAAGAGACTTTTGGCAAAAGCTCTTTCTTTAAATCCGTCTCTTCGTATTATTGATACTTATAAAGAGATAGATCAAATGCCAGGAGACCTTCATGACCCGCATATTTGGCTCGCCCCTTCCCTAGTAAAAATACAGGGACGTGCTATCCGTGATGCTTTCATTGAAGTTGATTCTCAACATGCAGATGAATATAAAAAAAATTACATCCAATTTTGTCGCAAAGTTGATGACGTGGATTCAACTATACGCAGCTTGTTGAGCCATACGATGAAAAAGGATTTTATTGTTGTTCACCCTTCATGGAGTTACTTCGCTCGCGAGTATGATTTGAATCAGTTGTCGATGGAAGTCGAAGGTAAGGAGCCTAAAGCTTCAGATTTAGCATCTCTTATTACCTTAATGAGAGAGAAACAAATTAATACTATTTTTGTCTCTCCGCAGTATTCCAAGAAGATGGCAGAAAATTTGGCTCGGGAGACAAAAGCAATTATTCGTGTTATTGACCCCCTCGCTGAGGATTGGGAGAAAAATATGCTTGAAACGGCTCAGGCCATAGGAGAAAGTCTGAAATGAGCGAGATCCAGTCAATATTGTTTGAAAACGTGTCATTTGCCTACGAAAATGGAACAAAAGTGCTCGATAGAGTTTGTTTCGAGGTCCCTAAAGGTGAATTCTTAGTCATGATAGGTCCTAATGGCGGAGGAAAAACGACATTATTAAAGCTTATTCTGGGACTCGAAAAGCCTCTTTCTGGAAAGATTGCTGTGTTGGGAAAAAGCCCTGATCAAGCTTCTGCATCAGTTGGCTATGTCCCTCAAGATGCAGGTCGCAATAGAGACTTCCCCGTGACTGTTTTTGATGTTGCTTTAATGGGACGCCTTGGGTGTGGAAAGAAGACTACATTTAGTGAGGAAGATAAGAAAATTACCATGGAGGCCCTTGAACGTATAGGTTTAGCTGAAAGGCGTGACGATCTTATGGGTGAACTCTCTCAAGGGCAACGCCAGAGGGTGTTGATTGCAAGGGCGCTGGCCTCTCGTCCAGAAATTCTTCTCATGGATGAACCTTTTGCCAGTATTGATCCTGAGACCAGAGGAGTTCTCTATGAAGAACTCGCTTCTCTTGCCGGGAGCATTACGATTTTGCTTGTAAGTCATGATTTATCCGTTATTGCAAATGGAGCTACCGCTGTCGCATGCGTATGTGGGGATGTCTACTATCATAATTCGGCAGAAATCACAGAAGAAATGTTACAGATGGAGTATGGAGGAACGTGTCCAGTTGAGCTTATTGCTCACGGTTTGCCTCATAGAGTTTTAGCCCGTCACGATCATTTAAAGAAGGAGTTACATTCCCATCATGATTAATCTTTTGCAGTATGAATTTATGCAAAACGCTTTTTTGGCTGCCTTTTTAGCCAGTATTCTATGCGGCATGATGGGGAGTCTCGTTGTAGTGAGAAAGCATGTTATTGTTGCCGGAGGAATAGCCCACGGAGCATATGGCGGTGTTGGCCTTGCTTTTTTCTTAGGGGTATCTCCTATTTTTGGTACGATGGTGTTTTCTCTTGTGCTGTCACTTCTTATTGCGTGGATAACATGGCAAAAACCAGAACGAGCCGACTCTATAATAGGAGTTCTTTGGGCTGTAGGAATGGCTATAGGTGTAATATGTATAGATTTAACACCTGGATACGGTGCAGATTTAATGAGTTATCTTTTTGGGAGTATCCTTACTGTCTCAAAAGGTGACCTCTTTGCCATGCTCGGAGTCATTCTTCTCTCATTCGCCTTGGGCTTTCTGTATCATAAAGAATTATTAGCTTTTGCATATGATCCTGATTTCGCAAAGACAAGAGGGGTTCCTGTCGCTTTTTTGCATTATGTTGTTATTATCTTAATCTCAATGACTGTCGTTCTTCTAATTCGAGTTGTTGGGCTTATTCTTGTCATTGCTCTTCTTACTATTCCCCCTTCTATAGCAGAACGTTGGAGTCATTCTCTCTATTCTATGATGGGCAGGGCTTTCCTTTTAAGTTTATTTTTTTCATTTGTTGGTTTGTGGCTTTCCGCTCTTTTAAATGTAACTGCGGGAGCTACAATTATTCTCGTTTCCGCTATAGGATATGCCCTTTCTCTTTTGTTAAAAAAATAGGATCAAGAGTCTCTTTTTATGGAGACTCTTGATCCTTATTATGGCGAAATCTTTATGCTATTTTTATTGGTTCTTATTTCTGCCAGTTCAAAGCGAAATGTGCAAAAAGAGCTGACCCTATCCACAACGTATCTTCATCGATATCAAACTTCGAATTGTGGTGAGGATAGGTCTGTCCCTTTTCAGGATTGCTTCCGGCATGGAAGAAGAAGGTTCCAGGAACACGTTCGAGGAAATAAGCAACATCCTCGGCTCCCATTGATGGTTCGGGAATCTCCTTGGCTTTTTCCTCGCCGAGCACTTCTGCCACTGTGGCAAGAAGTTTATCGGTCATGGCACTGTCGTTAATGACAGGTGGCGGTCCAGGAATATATTCCACTACAGCTTCGCCCCGCATGCTGGCGGCCGTAGATTCTGCCAGCTCACGGATACGTTCCTCCATCATCTTCCGCGTCTCCACGTCAAGAACTCGAACTGTTCCCTCAAGAACGCATTCGCCAGGAATAATGTTATAGGCGGATCCACCAGTTACACGCCCTATGGTAAGAACACCTGGGTCTACAGGGTTGACCTCGCGGCTCAGAATCGTCTGAAGACGGCAGATAAGATGCCCAGCCATAACGATGGGGTCTACTGTAAGATGAGGTGTGGCACCGTGCCCGCCCTTCCCTTTCAGGGTAATAAGGAAGCGGTCGGCAGAAGCCATCATGCCACCGTGTGAATACCCGATCTCCCCTGCCGCATATCCCTTCCAGAGGAGTCCCGAATGAAGACCGATCAGGGCATCCACTTTAGGATTCTCAAGCACGCCATCATCAATCATGGCCTTCGCTCCCACAACATTTTCCTCCGCCGGCTGGAAGATGAACTTCACGCTTCCCTTCAGTTCGTGACGGTGTTTCATAAGCAGCTGTGCCGCCCCCAATGCCATGGCCGTATGGACATCGTGAGCACAGGCGTGCATGCAACCGTTGGTGGCTGCAAAGGGAAGTCCCGTCTCTTCCTTGATGGGCAGAGCGTCACAATCGGCTCGAATAGCCAGAACAGGACCAGGCTCGTCTCCCTCGAGAAGGGCGGCTACTCCATGCCCTCCGATTCCCTTCCGAATAGACGTGGAAGGAAATCCCATCCCCTCAAGAGCCTGTACAATGTAAGCCTCCGTCTCGGGGGTCTCGAGACCAAGTTCCGGATTGGCATGAATATGGCGCCTCCACTCTATGATCTCAGACAAAATCGCTTTCGCTTCGTCTTGGATGTTTGTCATGATACAGTATTCTCCTTTCCCAAAGTTTTCAATGTAGAATACAGTATAGTTCGGATAAAAAAGAGGCAGGCTGTGTAAAGCCTGCCTGTAATCACTTTTTATTTATGGTTCTTCAGCCACTCCATAGCCATGGTGGACATTACAGCCGAACCAATCCACAATACGTCTTCGTCAACGGCGAAACGAGAGTTGTGGTGAGGATAGGTCTGTCCCTTCTCCTCGTTGCAGCTGGGGTGGAAGAAGAAGGTTCCGGGAACCTCTTCAAGGAAGAAGGCGATATCTTCTCCGCCCATGGAGGGATTCTTGATTTCCTTCACATGCTCTTCGCCAAGAATGGCTACGGCCACCTTGCGAAGCTCCTCTGTGACCTCGGCATTGTTGACGACTGGAGCTGGTCCTTCCCAGCCGTAGTGGAACTCGATGTCTCCACGCATGCCCTGAGCGACTGTACGGGCGATCTCTTCGATACGTGTTGCCAGGAATTTACGGGTATCGTTGGTGAGAGCGCGAACCGTTCCGCTGATACGGCACTCGCCGGGGATAACGTTGAAGGCTGTTCCTGCATGAATCTCACCGATGGAGATAACTGCGGGCTCTACAGGATTCATCTCACGGCTGACAATGGTCTGAAGTTCGCTGATAATCTGGCAGGCAATGCTGACAGGATCTATGGATCCGTGAGGATAGGCGCCGTGGCTGCCCTTCCCCTTCACGAGGAGCTCAAAGCGATCCATGCAGGCCATGATGCCGCTGTAATGATAGCCGATATCTCCAGGTTTGAAGTCTTCTTTCCAGATGGCTCCAGTGTGAAGGCCGACGAGGACGTCGGGACGTGGATTGTCGAGAGCGCCGTCGTCGAGCATACGTTTGGCTCCGCCGTATCCTTCCTTGCATCCCTCTTCGCCAGGCTGGAAGATGAACTTGACTGTTCCTTCAAGCTTGTCTTTATTGTCAGCCAGGATCTTGGCTGTGCCAAGGGCCATGGCTGTGTGGACATCATGTCCACAGGCGTGCATGCAACCATTCTTGGAGGCAAAGGGAAGATCTGTCTCTTCTTTGATGGGAAGACCGTCGCAATCGGCTCGGACGGCGAAAACCTTGCCAGGTTTTGCTCCTTCAAGTACGGCGACAACGCCGTGACCGGCTACACCCTTGCGATAGGGAATACCCATTTCGTCAAGACGGGCACAAATATAGGCCTCGGTCTGCACTGTATCCATCTGTGTCTCTGGCATCTGGTGCAGATCCCGTCTCCAGGCTACGATCTGTTCCTGCAACGCGAGTGCTTGTTCTTTCATGGTTTCCATAAGGGAAAACCCCCTTTATACGTTGGTAAATTGTGACGCATCACACACTCATGATACGTACCGTAACAAACAAAAGGCAACGAAAGAATCGCAGCGCTGCATCCTTCAAGGATGCGGCGCTGCGGTTGATGTTTAATTCCTAAAGCAGGCCCTTCTTGTAGAGAAGACGGCCTACTGCTATCGTTCCGAAAACGGAAGCAACGATAACAACCCAGGTCTTTGTGAGGTATGTTAAACCTACGGCAGGGGCTACAGTGTAAAGAAGCAGAGGAATAGCAAAACCAGCGACTGCCAATTTGGGATATTTCAGGGTGAACTGTCCAAAAACAGCACCGAAGATAGCGGCTACAGTGTACTGTTTAAAGGCGATAGCGATAGGTTCGGGGAAAATAGCCAAAAGAGCTGCTCCAGCGACAGCTGCCAATGTTGTGAAGAAAAGGTTGGTAACAACAGAACCTGATACACCGAGAGTAGAAATAATTTCAGCTTCAGGAGTTCCGGCTTCTACTCCAACAACTTCCTGAGCTACTGCGGAACAAGGCAAACGAAGGTTGCCGATATTTCCGCTCAAGAAGGAAATATATGTTCCTGTCAGACCGAGAACAGGATAGTATGAAACAGGTTCAACAACATAAAAAGCGCCGAAGATAGCTGCAATCATGCCCCATGACTTCAATGCTACAGAGATAGGAGGAAAAACGCCAAACTTCATATAGAGGTACAGGTTGGGTAAGAAGCACATAAGCATAGGAATCAATACAGTGACAACGCCTATTTTTATAACTGGTTTTTTCCATATATTTTCAAATTCGTCGTGAGATACCATAATGAGATCCCTCCTTCAACTAAACAAGAATGACGGCTACGGCCATTCCGATAAGCATGGCTATTCCGAGGGTATATTCTCTAAGCCAGGTCAGTTTCTTGGCAAGGGTCAACATCAAGACCATACCGAGAAGACCACCGATGGCTGCATAAAGAGGGCCGCCGCCACCAGCAGTACCAGCCTGAAGGCCCTTGAATCCAGCCATGATATTTCTGGAATTGAGGAATCCGAAGCAACCGAGCATGGCTCCACCAGAAACGATGGCAAGCCATTTGGCATCTCCACCGCCGATTTTTTCTCGAAGATCTTCGAGCTTGTGTGTAAACAGGGCTGTAACAAGAAGCCAGCCTGTTCCATTAATGGTCATGGTCCACCAAGAGGTAGCCAATGCCATCATATCGTAATCTGCAGAACCGAATTTGACACCGAGAGCCTCAGCTCCAACTGTTGCAGCGGTGAGCTCTGTGGGAGCAGCACCGATAATGGAAAGGCGGAGCCATGTGATAGGTCCACCGACAACGGACATCATACCAACCATAACGATAAAAACGGCAATAGAAGGACCAATAGCTGAAATGGCACCAGCACGAAGACCCTGAACACATTTTTCTCTGGGGAAACCGATCTGGTCTGCAGTTTTAAAAGAAAGGCGGATATACAGAAGAGACTGAATAAGAACTATAACTACGATTGCGATGGCAATAGCCCACACACCCCAGCCATTCGCTGCTTGAAGTACTGCTTCCGGCATAATAACACCTCCATTGAAGTATGAACAGTTTCATAGCGATTAAAACACTATTACACGCTCAATAGTTGTGAGTCTGAGTTGTCACCTCCTTAGTGTGCCTTCGATTAGATTATGATTAAATAAATTCGTTACATAAAGCCTAATGATGAAAAATTAATTTAGTTTTGATTTTCACGAAGTGATTCTATCTTGTAAAAGAGGGGGATTCATCGTTTCTGGCGTACAATAAAAATGATAATAATATGTCTTATAGATACAATAAAAAGAGTATTTTAGAACAGGAGAAACTAAAATACTATTATTTGTCAAGATATTTGTCCATGAGGTACAATTTTAATGAGAGCGCAACATTTAATCGTTGTTCACTGTCATAGACATCAAATTCCATAAGCTCGCAAATTTTTCTGAATCTATATTTTAAAGTGTTGTAATGTATAGACAGTTCTTCAGCGGCAGCTTTTAATTGCCAATTGCAACGAACTATGCTTTCTAAGGTTCCGACAAGTTGCGTTTTTTTATTTTTATCGTGCTCAATAAGTTTCCCAATATAGTCATAATAAAAATTTACAGCATCTTTTGTGTTGTAAAGATTGCCAAGAAGCTTGTAGACGCCTAAATCCTTCCAAAAGATTACATGTCCGGTTCCACACGTTTTGCGTATCATTTCGAGAGCTTTTCGAGCTTCATCGTAGCTTTGATAGCAACTGAAGATGCTGTCTTTTATGCTGCCAACACCCACTGTAACAGAGAATTTTGTTTTTTTAGCAACTTCTTGTTGCATTAAAGAAATGGTAGAGTATAGCTTTTTTTTGAAAGATTCATACTCTGTAAACGGCGATGGTAGTATGAAGGCAATGGAGTCGCTCATCTCTGCATACGGGATATTAGAAAATTTCATTTTTATCATTGATGTAGCAATGTAGTAAATTCGTTTTTTTATTTCTTCGAGATTTGCTACAGCTTCATCGATTTGTTTTGCCATTTCAAACTGATGTTTATAGTTATCTATATCAACAACTACGACAGTTTGAGGGCCGCGTAAATCCCAATTGAAGAGTTGGGCTCGGTTCCAGACTTCTTTTTCAAAGCGAACATTTTTTAACAAAATATCTTGAACAAACTCATCTCTATAGCGTTTCTCTGCTTCGCTTTTTGCTAGTTTTTTTTGTGTAGATATGAGAAGGGCTGATATGGCATGAGAAAGAGAGATCCCCCAGCTTTTTTGGATATCTTGGGCATCAACATCAAAAAAAAGGTAGCCGTAAATTTTATCCCCGATAGCTACAGGACGGTTGGGAATTTCTCTAATAAGTTGAGGGAGATTGGTCTCTTTGATAATTTCTACAAAAGCATCAGATTGAGCACAAAAATAGCTTTGCCCAAAAAATGTATCAATAAAGGCAATGTCTACGTGAATAAAATTGCGTAAGTTATTGAGGATAGGCTCGACTTCTTCTCCGTTCATAATAAGTTCAAAAAAAGATTGACTTACTTTTTCCGAAAAGCGGAGTTCTTGTGCTTGCGCATTGACTACTCGCGAAAGAACAGGATTGATAATATCGCTAAAAGCATAATCAATAGGAATATCAACAACTGGGAAGTGAAGACGATCGGCCGCTTCTTTAACGTTGGGAGGGAGTGTTTTTAAAAACCGCTCTAATTTAATGCCAATAGCTGCCATTCCACCCTGACTGAGGTATTCTATAATTCGCACCAAAGAATCAGGATCATCTTTTAAGATATATCCAGATGTAATAACAAATTCTCCACCATGTACCCATCGTTGTATGTCTGGAGCGTCAAGTACAGTTACTGTTGTGACATAGTTTGTATCTAATCCACTTTCTCCGGCGACGACTTTCATTCTATTCAATTCTGGAATGCGAAGCATTTGGCGGACTGTAATTCCCATAACAATTGTTGCCCCCTCTGAATTATTGTTGCGTGTCAGTAGTGCTATCTTGCGAATCTCCTTCAGAGGGAGTTGTGGAATCGTCTCCGCTCTCTCCGGGTTTTATGATTTGCTTAAGCAGGTTTTCCATAAGTTGTTTTTTCACCTGTTCTCCAGGGCTTAAAGAGTTATCTTTTCCCTCTCCCGTAGGGAAGGATAACTTTATTTTTATGTCATCAACTTTTTCCTTTTCTTTCTCATCAGAAAAAGTACTGTCAAAAGGAATAGGAGTTGATTGTATTGGTTGTGAAACTTTCAAATCGTACATTTTCATATCGTTCCATGTGCCTGCAAGTGTAAAGCTTGTCTCTCGAAAATCGCGTACTGAATATCCCCCAACCAGTCCGGAAAGAAATTTTTGGAGTAAGAGCGGATCTGTAATATTATCTCCGACGCTGATGAGTCCGCGGATTGCTCCTAAAAATGTATTTAATGCTTTTAAATTTATATCTCCCAAACATTTTAGAGAGATACTTTTATCTCCTATTCCTACAGTACCACTGGCTGTAAAATATCTGTATATGGTGTCGTCTGGATAGGCAGCGGCACGGCTTCCCGGAAGAAGATAAAAACTTTTTCCATCTACGTTAAAATTGGCGAGAATAGATCGATAACGAATTTCATCGGATGTGCTGATCTTCTTCACCAGGGGGAACCCGGAAAGAGCTCCCTCTGTAGCATAGAGAGAACCATTGCCGAATACTAATTTTAACTGACCGAGAGTCCCAGACACTTTAAGATTCAATGTTCCTATTCCTGAAACTTTTCCTGGAGCTGTTAACCAATCAGCCGAGGCCTTCTCAAGATTCATCCCTTCAAAGTTCATAGTGCTTTCCCAGCGAAATTTATGAGGATCAAAGGAACCCGAGATCTCTCCTTCGCTGTCATATGCATTCGCGCTTCCTTTCGCAATGGCAATCAACCCTTGCTGTGTTATTTCAAAAGGCAAGCTAAGCTGAGAGAGAGAGAACCCATATAATTTTACCTCAGGTGATGTAATGATACCTTCTCCGGTCATTCCTTCCTTGGTTATCATGCTGTCTAGAGACACGTGTAACGCTCCTGAAAAGTATGTTTCATTGTTGCCGTTTGCTGTTAATTTTTCTAGGGGTAAACCATCATCTGTTGTAGATAGTAAAATGTGCCATCCACTGGGATCAGGAGTAATTGTTCCATTAAGAGAAACCGGACATTTCTTATGAATCCCGGCAAGAGAAAAGGTAAGAAGGCCTTTTTCTTCTGGAAGGATAGAGAAAACGACATCGTTGAAGGAAAAATCCCCAACATGGACAACCGGCATAGAGGCTTTAGCATTAATTGAAGGTTTAGTAAAAGGCCCTGAAATTGAAATTTCTCCAGCTATCGTGCCGCCCACCGCTGTTTCTGGATACCAAGGTGCTATAAGCGTTTGTATATTAGTTGGAGGAACGTTGATATTAAGCATGATTCCATTTTCATAAGAAATATTTCCAGCAGCTGTTAAAATTGAATCTTCAAGAGCTGCCTCTGCTTTTTTAATCAATATCCCTTCCGTTGTGCTCTCTGTTTCCATGCTGAAGCGTTTAAACATAACGCCCATAACTGAAATATCTTCTCCCTCAAGAGATGCTGCTAACAAAGGAGTAGCGAGATTTCCTGATATTTTGAATGTACTAGAGATATTGCCTTCAAAAGAAGGCCAATGAGAAAGTTCTCTCGATACATTTGCAAGGTTGATTTTACGAAGCTCTCCGACCATTTGCATAGTAGGAACACTCTTTTCGAGAGAGATATCTCCAGCTAACGAGACGAGGCCGCCGAGTGCTCCTCCTTCCATTTTTTCTATCTTCAAATTCCCTTTTTCATACTGACCTGATAAAAAGATATTTTCAAGAGAAATATTTTCAAAAAGAGTCGCTTTTGTTGTTTCAGCACTGAAGGTAAGCTGCGGCTTTGAAAGTGGGCCGAAATATGCCCACGTAAGTGACAAAGGACCTTGCGCCTTTAATGTTTTTATAGAGGGCATGCTCTCTTCCAGAGAAGAAATTTCAAGACCCTTCCCTTCCCCCTTGAGGTCAATGAGAATCTCTTCTTCCGTGAAAAGATTAGAAAGAGTTCCCTGTCCAGATATGGAAGATTTCCCTAAAAGGGCATTGAAAGATGAAATTTTTGTCAGATTCCCTTGTTGTTCGAAGTCTAAAGAAATATTGTTAAGCAATGATCCATTAAAACGAATACGGTCAGAACGAAATTGTCCAGCGATGGAAAGAGAAGACGCAGGGCCTTTTATGGATATCATTCCCGAAGCGTCTCCCTCTAAACGTAGAGAATCAGATGTTTTAGAAATTTCACTAATACGTTTTAAATTTAGCCGATTAGTAGAAAAGGAAAGATCTAATAGTGTTTCTTCTTGAAGGGAGATTGTTCCTTGCCCATCAACAGGGGTTTTGTGCCATTCTCCTTGAGTTTGCAAAGATAGAGTGTTGTCGGGGTGAATTACAACTTCTCCATGAATGTTTTCAAGGGGAAAGCTTGAGACAATGGCGGATGGAGAAGAGAAACTGACGGATCCTTTCTCTGTTTGGCCTGTTATTACCAGATTTACATGCATTTTTTCAACATTTCCCTGAACGAAATCTAACCATGGAAAAACTTCGTACCACTTTGAAGTATGAAGATTTTCACCCAAAAGATCAAAGTGCACGCCTTGGTTTCGTGTCATACTAATAGAGCCGCTAACTGGAGATTCGAATATGTGTCCCTTTATATCAGTAAAACTGAGAGTTGTTCCATTCCAAGTCCAGAGACTTTTTGTTTTAGAAAGGAGAAAACCATCAAGATTAGCATTATCAATTGAAAGATTTCCCTCTACTACAAGATCAGGCCATTGTCCATGAATCATTAAGCTGGATGAGGCTTGTCCTGTAGCTATTACGTTTTCTTCTTTTGACAGGGCAGCAGATGCTTTTTGAAGGTCCGCCATATATAAAGATTCAATATTGCCGCTAAGAATAATTTCAGGAATTATACGCCCAGAAAGAACGATGCGGCTTTTCTGGCTTTTTGCAGTAAGATTCTGAATGAGAACGCTACTCTCCTCTGCTTTCCCAGATGCTTCTACTTGTACTGAAAGCGCATTAATATTGCCACGAGCTTTAACGTCAAAATCTCCATCTTTCAGAAGAAAGCGTCCTTTTTCTATGGCAATATTACCTAAATCGGATTTTTCTATAACTCCATCTTCCATACTTATATGAAGAGTACTAGGAAGAGAAAAATTCTTTTCCTCCTTTGAAGCAACGCTCAATGGGATAATATTATCTGCTGAAAAGAAAAACGATTCAAAGTGAAGAGAGCGTATCGTAGGATTTTTCGTCAAAAGAGAAAAAAGAGACGGTCTAACAAAAATAAGCGTAACCTTTCCAACAGGATTTTCTCGCGTGGAGAGTTCAGCATCATGTATAGTGAATCCAGAAAGGGGATTCCCTTCAATTGCTCCTATTGATAAAGAGTAAAGAGATTGAGATTCAGAAAACTCCTTTATAGCAGAACGAAAAGTTTTTGTGCCAAAATTAATCTGGCTGAACACATATATAAAGACAACACCTACGGTGAATATTGTCATTAAGGCAAGTAAAAGCCTATATTGTTTCTTCATAAATACACCTCAAATTTTTATCAAGCTGAAGTCAATGTTTACAATACCCTTTTATACAGAATTTGTCATCGGCCAGAGTACGTATGTAATACGATACTGATAATTCTAATTTTTCAGTTAAGAATTACCCACATATAGGGTGTAAAGTGTTCTTATATTGGTGTGGATAAGTGGATAAGTTAGTGGAAAAGTAGTGGATTTGTCAAGGGTTTTGTTGGATTTTATGGGGAATGTGGACAACTTATTCTCTTGTGGAGAGTTTTTTTCATGCCACTAGGAAGTTTTTAAGGTTTAATTAAAATTATCTGAGAAGGATCACTTAAAATGATTTCACTTCCTTTATAGCTACTGTATATTTTCCCCATAATAAGAATCTGATTTCCTTCGCGTAAAGAAAAATGGCGAAACCTATCCATATTGTTTCTATAGATAATAAGGGAAAAAGTTCCATCCTTAAAGAGCGTTCTGGATTGTGTTGTTGAAATATCTTTAATAGTAGCGGCAACAAGAATAAAATGTCCTCTTATGAAGGGCAAAAAGGTCCAGATCTCTTCTGGTGTGAATAATCGTCGTGAAGCTTTTTTCCACAATCCTACCTGTGTTTTCTTTGCTTCTGAACAAGCTTTCTGAATGGTATGAATATATTTTTCATTAGGAGCTATAACAAGTGGAAGTGCCAGTCCATTGCGTATAAGCTCCGCATTAATAAGTAAAAATCCTTGTTTATTTTTGCTCCAGATGTAGGCAAGGAGGCGGTTGTAACGATCTCTTTTTTCAATATCGAATTCAAGATATGCCTCTCCTGAAACTAGAAGTTCTCTGTTTCGTCGAAATGCTAATTCTCCAAGTTCTTCTTTTTTTCGCCGAGGGTGATGTATTTCAGGCGTATCAATAAGAAGATAACGTACTCGTTCAGACTTTCCGTCAGGCATTTGAACGACAATAGTATCTCCATCAATAACTTGCGTCACTACGACAGGAATCAAAGAGGAGCATGTTTGTGCACATAAATCGGAAGAGAAAAAAATAAGAAAAGCAATGCATAACGTAGTAATTTTTTTAAGGTTCATAGGAAATATACATTCCATGAAATGTCTCGACAAAGCATCGGGTGCCCGCCTGCAGATATATACTGTGTCACGTTCATTTCTTCAGTTGGGGATATTGTAGGTAGAATAAGATGTGTAATGCCTGCTTCTCGAAATAAGGATGGTAAACAGGGAAGGCCAGGCCCTTGTAAAAATATGCCTTTCATGTGACTAATATACGGTTGAATAAATGTAAACCACCTATTTCTGAAGGCTTCGGCCGTTAACCAACACCATTGACATGAAGGTAATTTTTCAGAAGCGGCATGTTCGGGAAAAATATCGGGAGCCTCACGTTGATTATCAAGAATAGACATATTCCATCCCCAATCTCTGAGATGAGGAATAAGGATTTTATCGTAACCAATGACGGCGACAGAGTCATTTTCTGGAATTCCTGCAATTGAATCAAGGGGAAGAGAGCATTTAGAAGCTGGTACAAGAGCAGAAACAATTGCAGAAGCAACTGCAAATTCTTGTGGATAAGGTGAGGCAAATAGAGAAACAAGACCGTGGGCAGATGAAGAAAGTAAATGACGCGTATGCTCTTCTCTAGTGTCGAGAGGAATCTTATCTCCAGGAGGAACCGTTCCTATTCCCACTCGCCCATCTCTAAGTCGAACAACGCTTGCATGCCAACCAAGCACAATACCTTCTATTGAAGAATCTTTTTCTTTTAATGCTTGAGCTATGAGTTTTTCAAAAAAGCGCACTCTCTTGCCTCCATTTCTAAATCAGTCTGCAGTATATATGCTATTCTATAATAATTATACTGTGTGTTCAGATAATGAGGAGGAAGGTTTTGTGGACTTGTATTGTAATGAAAATCTAGTTGCTGAAATAGCAGAAAGAAATCGCCCAATGCTTTTAAAATATATTGAGGGACTTGTCTCTTTTTCTGGACGGGTCCGTTTAACTGGTCCGCAAGATCCCGAGACCCTTTGGTCGGAACATATCGTAGATTGTCTTTATTCTGTTCCACTACTTCCTCCTGAAGGAAATATTATAGATGTTGGTACTGGAGGCGGACTTCCCGGTGTTGTCTGGGCAATTTGCAGACCCGACTTGACTATAACTCTTCTGGATAGCGTGCGAAAAAAGTGCAAAGCTTTGGAGGAGTTAACCGCTCTTTTAAAGCTGGAAAATGTTCGTATTGTATGCAGTAGAGCTGAAGAATATGCTCTAGAACGGAGAGAGCATTTTTCTCTAGCAGGTGCGAGAGCGGTTACAGGAACAGGTGTATTATTAGAATACCTCTCTCCTTTTGTCTCCTTGGGAGGAAAGGTTCTTGCGTTTAAGGGACCGTTGTATAAAGAAGAAATAGAACCTCTTAACGGAAAGGAAAAACGTTTAGGTCTTTCTGCCCCCTCTGTCTTCCCTTATTCTCTTAATGGAAAAGAACATTTCCTTTTAATATGGCAAAAGAAACAGCCATGTTCAAAGGAATTCCCAAGAAAAACTGGAATGGCAGAAAGGAAATTTTGGTGGAGGTGACATTGTGCTTTCTATAGCTGTAACGAACCAAAAAGGTGGCGTTGGCAAGACAACTACATGCATAAATCTTGCTGCAGAATTAGGACGATTGGGATATTCTGTTTTGGCTGTTGATATGGATCCTCAAGGTAATTGTAGCAGTGGTTTGGGCATTGAAGCTGACGCTGTCAATGTAAGCTTATACGATGTCCTTCTTGGCGGAGCATCTATCCAAGAGGCCCTTGTTGCTACTCCGTGGGAGGGCGTTTCGCTTCTTCCAGCTACAATTGACCTGGCAGGAGCAGAAGTGGAACTTGCATCTATTATTAGCCGTGAAACGTGTTTACGAAGACATATGGCTAAGCTTGATCACTATGATGTAGCTATTATCGATTGCCCCCCTTCTTTAGGTTTGTTGACAATTAATGCTCTTGTTGCTGCGCAAAAGTTGATAGTGCCTATTCAGTGTGAATATTATGCTTTAGAAGGCGTTGGTCAGCTTGCTAGAACAATAGGACTTGTTCGTGACTGCCTCAACCCTGACTTATCTATTGATGGGGTTCTTCTTACAATGTTTGATTCTCGAACACGTCTTGCCCACGATGTGGTAGAAGAGGTACGAAGGCAATTTGGGGAGATTGTTTTTTCTACTGTTATCCCTCGTAACGTAAAGCTATCAGAGGCACCAAGTTACGCCAAACCAATAACATACTACGAACCAGCCAGTACGGGGGCTCAGTCTTATACATTATTTTCCAGGGAGGTTGCGACACGATGGCTGCATCTAAAAACAAAGCGTTAGGACGAGGGCTTGGAGCTTTAATTCCAGGGGCTAGAGATAATGTAGAAAAAGGTACACATGATATAACAACACTTCCTCTATCTCTTCTTGAACCTAACGAAAATCAACCGCGAAAATCTTGGGATAAAGAAAAACTAGAGGCACTCGCTGATTCAATTCGTATGCATGGCATCATACAACCTCTTGTTGTACGTAAGCTTGAAAATAGTTATCAAATTGTTGCAGGAGAGCGTCGTTGGAGAGCTGCTCAAATAGCTGGACTACAGGAAGTTCCAGTCTTTTTCTTTGAGGGCACAGAGAAGGATGTTCAAGAAATTTCTCTCATAGAAAATATACAAAGGGAAGATCTTTCGCCAGTTGAAGTTGCTCGGGCTATTAAAGAGCTTTTAGATTCTTTTTCTTTAACCCAAGAAGATTTAGCACAGCGAATTGGTTGGAGTCGTACACTTCTTACGAATAAGTTGAGGTTATTGCAGCTTCCTGAAGAACTCCGAAATATGATAGATAGAGGAGAAATATCAGAAGGTCACGGTCGTACTCTTTTAGGGTTAGAGACTGAAAACCAGATGTTGGCATTAGCTCAAAGAGTTGTTCGAGACGGGATATCAGTTCGCAAATTAGAAGAAATGGTGAAGAAATTAAAAACGGATAGCCAAGAAAAAATTACTCCAGTAAAGCATCGTCCTCAAGAAGATTATCCTCAGTCGGTGCAATTAGTAACCCAAAAGCATGGTGTTAATATGAAAATTTCAGGTGCAGGTATAAAGAAAAGGTTATCTATAGAGGGTTTAACAATTTCACAAATAGAGATGTTAGCAAAACTTATAGAAGAATCAGCAGATATTTTATTTCCCGGGAAATAAATAGGAGGGGATTAAAATTCGTAAGGGGCAATCGGATCTTATTCTCTTTGGCAAGGTTATAGCTACAGCTTTGCTCATATCAGGTTATATTGTATTAGGGTATCTGATAGGCAAAAAGCTTGCCTCTATGGGATATCCGGATGCAACAATAATGTTGTGTGCAACATTAGGTGCTGCAATAGGGCTGTGGCAAGGTTGGTTGAACTTGCGGCAAATTTGGCAAAAAACGAAAAATGATAAACGCAACAAAAAGTAGACCACTTCACATATACCTCCCTACGGCATGCATGACATAACTATAAAAATTCATTATAAATTAATGACGATGCGGAAGATATGTTCTTTTAGCCTTTCAATAAAGACTAAAACTATATTATGATGTTTCACGTGAAACATCATAAGTATCAATTTTGGAGGTGTATTCGTTTTGGAAAGTATATTTGCACCCTGGAGAATGGCATATATAGCAAATTCGAGCAAACAGGAATCATGCATCTTTTGTGACTTCCCTAAAATGAATGAAGATGAAAAGAATCTGATTATTTATAGGGGAAAATGTTGTTTTGTTATTTGCAACGCTTTCCCTTACAACCCAGGTCACCTTATGGTTGCTCCCTATCGTCATACTGCTCTGTATGAAAGCTTATCAGACGAAGAGCTTTTAGAAATGCATCATTTGGCGGGGCATTGTTTAAAAGTTCTAAAGAAAGTTATGAATCCCCAAGGGTTTAATCTAGGTGTTAATCTTGGTAAAGTTGGCGGAGCTGGATTCGATGGACATCTTCATTTGCATATTGTTCCTCGATGGAATGGAGATACAAATTTTATGCCAGTTTTAGGTGATACAAGGGTTATAGCAGAGAGTCTTGAAGAGACATATAAGAAAATCAAAAAGGCATGGCCTTTGAGCGATGAGAGATGAGTTTTGGGAGCCTGCAAGAAAGGCAGTATATGAAATAAAGATAAAGCGTTCTCTTTTTATTTCTCATGCTGCCCTTACGAAAAACGAAGAAGAAGCCAAAGAATATATTTTAAAAACTTCACAGGAACATAAACAAGCGACTCATAATTGTTGGGCATATAGATTAGGTGTCGAGCCAGTGCTTGAATATTATTCCGATGATGGCGAACCTTCGGGAACAGCCGGTAAACCAATATTGGGTGCCATACTCCATTCTGGGCTAACAAATGTAACTCTTGTGGTGACAAGGTATTTCGGTGGGATAAAACTTGGAGTAAGAGGACTTATAGAAGCATATGGAGAAGCAGCGTCTTTATGCCTAGAAGGGGCCGGACGTAAAAAGGCATATCTTGAGAAGAATTGTATTATTGTAGTTCCCTATTCTTTTTATAGTTCATTACTCTATCAACTTAAAAATATGGGGTTGAGAGAAGAAACATTCATCCCTTCTTTTAAGGAAGTTGTAACTTTTAACTGTTGTGTTCCCTTATCTATGGAAAAGGCCTTAGAATCGTATCTATGTGATCTTCAAGGACAATCTCTTATTGAAGAATGGAAGTGGGAAGATAATTAAGGTCAAGTTAGGTCAACTTCTTCGTTCTCTTTTTATATTTAAAAAGTAGCTCTTTACACCTCCTATTGTCAACCTATATAATATTGGAGTTGACAATAGGAGGTGCTGTTTGTGAGATTTTCGATACGATCAATGGCTTTAACGTCTCTCTTTGCAGTTTTAACGGCAGTAGGAGCTCAAATACGTATTCCTTTCCCCTTTGTTCCCATGACATTACATGTTTTCTTCGTCTTCCTTTCTGGATTTGTTTTGGGCCCCAAATATGGATTTTTATCACAATTTCTTTATGTGATGCTTGGACTTATAGGTTTGCCCGTTTTCACATCGGGAGGAGGAATACAAGTATTTATCTCTCCAACTTTTGGCTATTTAATTGGTTTTATTTTCGCGGCCTATTGTATTGGATCTATTTCGCATAACGAGAGAATGCCTTTTTTTGTGAGATATGGAGTTGCGCCCTTAATAGGCCTTATTCTCATTTATACAGTGGGGACATTGGGTCTTTATTTGAATTTGAATTTTATAGCAGGTAAAAATGTAGGTTGGTTAAAGGTTTTGCAAATAGGAGTGTTCCCTTTCATTATTTCAGATGTAATAAAAGGAATAGGAGCATCAGCTCTTGCGTGGAAAATTTTGCCTCTCCTTAAGAAATCAAACATGGTTCCTAGAAATATTTCGTAAATATAGTTTTTATAAATAAAAGGGGCACCTAAAAAGAGAACGAAGACATTGACTAATGTTGATCATTTATTGCTGTTGCAATGATTTCATCGATGTATTGTTTCACGTGAAACTTTCTCTCTGCCCCTTTATAGTTCATATAACGCACTTTTCCAAAAACCTTTCGCTCAGGCCAAGGACGATCGTGAAGACCTCCTATACTCCATGCAATTCCAGTATATCCATTGGGGTCTCGTCCATCGATTTCATAGGCGTCATTGAGGTATATAGCATTTTTAAGTGCTTCTTCTGGTGACCTAGACCACTCTAATATTTTTTTTGCCCAGTACATGCGCAACCAACCGTGTAATTTCCCATAAAAAATCATATCTTTTTGACATGCGTTCCATAGCGGATCATGGGTGTTGCTTTTTTCAAGGTTTTCTAAGGAGTAAAGAAACTCTCTTTTATCTTCTCTGTGTTCGTTAAGTGTTTTTTGTCCCCAATCAGGGAGCCCGTTAAGGGAATCATAATCAGGGGTATAAAAACAAAAATTATCAGCGAGCTCCTTCCTGATAATGAGTTCTTCTAAGAAAATATCAGATTGAGCTTTCACTTTGTTATTGTTTTTAGCATATTCATTTATAGTAAGAGCAACACGTTGCGATGAAATTTGTCCAAAATGTAAAAAGGGGGAAAGATCTGAAAGACAATCTTTTGTTGGATCATTTCGATACTCATTGTAGAGATGTAATTTAGTGTGAATAAATCTTTGGAGTTGTTCCATTCCAGATACATATCCTGGTTTTTGCAAAAACTTTGGAATTTCTTGTTTTAAGTATTTATATTTTCTAAGTAGAGACTCTGGGCTAATCTTACTGGAAATACTGTCTTCGTTGAAGGGATGAAATTTTAAAGGAGGGAAGGAAATTAAAAAATCTGCGATTTTTTTTAAAATTTTAGGGCGAAAAGTGTGTGCTGAATATTCTTTTTTTGGCGATGCTTCCCAACATGGAACGATATTATGGGCATCGACTTCATATATTGGAATATTTATGTTTCTTTTTAATTGATCAAGCCATTCTTTTTTAATACGGAGGGGATTAAAATCAGTAAAAAGTGTAGATGCCTTACTTTTATGAATAAATTGGGGTAGAGCACTAGAAGCTTCTCCTTCTAATAATATAAAGGGGATATTCAAAAGTGAAAGTTTACTCTCTACTTCTTTAAAATTACTGAGCATAAAATGATATGCCCGATAAGAAGCTTGTAAGTAAATAGGTGTAAAGCAAAAGACAACAAAAAACTTTCTTTTGTGGCGAATCGCAAAATCCTGACTTAATAAGAGTGCCCAATTGTCATCTGCTCGTTGATCTCTGTTCATCCAATAAATAACTGGCCCTTCTCCGTCCACTCCTTCTTGAATCAAACGAATTCTTTTATTTCTCATTGTTTTACCCCTTTGTCTTAAAGTTTAAAAAATGTTTATTTTTTATTAAATACGACAAAATGAGTAGCACTAATTCGTATTGATGATAAGATTATATTAACTACTTTTATAAACATTTATATACATACGTTATTTCCCGGGAAATAACTGTTGCATTAATTATGACATGAAGGGTGGCGTATTGTTCGATGATCCTGGCTTATATAGCACTCATTGGTCGAATTATTATGTTGGGTTTTGAAAGAATTGTTGTTAAAAAATTAGGTACTGGAGCAAATCCTAGCGCTGCCTTGATGTTGTTTGTTGGTTTAGCGGCATTATTTCTCTTTCCCTTCGCCATAGCAATCATTCTAAAAGGAAATATTGATTGGCTCTTTTTAAAATATGTAGCGACAAGCAGTCTAATTTATGCTTTTGCATTCCTTCTATATATCAAATCTTTGGCAGAAGGTGAAGCATCCCTTGTAGCACCTCTTTCTAACTTTAATATCCTCTTCTTGCTTTTTCTTTCCATAATTTTTCTTTCAGAAACGTTGTCTGTTTCTAAGGTGGTTGGGCTTCTTGTTCTGCTTTACGGCGCGACCTTTCTCAATAAACAGAAGAATATCTATTCTTCTGTAAAGGCGTTGCTTATTGATCGACCGTGTCAAATGATGATGATCTCTTCTCTTCTTGTTGCTGTGGGACGAGTTATAGATAAGGGAAATTCGACTTCTGCTTCGCCAGTTCTTTATTCATTTTTCCTCTATTTATTTATAGCGATCTATTTGGGGTTTTTTATGTTTTTGAAAGGAACAGCGAAAGAAGTATTTATTCTTTTTAAAGATCGTCCTTGGGTATCTCTGATAAGCGGGTTTATTAATGCGTATGCTTATTTATGCCTTCTTGTTTCGTTTAAATCTATAGAGGTAAGTATAGCGGAACCTCTTTCTATGTTAAGCATGGTTGTTACAGTTATTTTATCTTCGATTCTTTTGGGAGAAGACATCCGTTATCGTATAAAAGGGGTTATTTTTATGTTTGTAGGTGCCTGTTTTTTGTGCATAGCATAAAAAATTGTATTTTTAAAAATTTAACAAGAGATGAAGTGTTGAAATCTTTAACACTTCATCTCTTTAGAAACTTTTTATTCGAGCCATTCATCAATATTTAAAAGATAAATATGGTGTAGATGCTGGGTTAATTTTCCTGGTGTTCCATTACTCACTATTTGATCGCCTATTTTAACAACGGGTACAACTTCTTTTACTGTTCCCGTGATAAAGGCTTCTTCTGCATCTTTTAATTCTGATAAGAGAGGGCATCGTTCTTCAACTGGAATACTCTCTCTCTTGGCAAGTTCAAGTATAATTTGCCGTGTTGTACCAGAGAGAGCCCGACTTGTTGGCGCCGTAATAAGATGCCCATTTTTTACGAGAAAGAAGGTGCTGTGGGCTCCTTCTACGATTTCTCCTTCTGGACAATACAAAATTTCATAAGCTCCTTTGACATTCTTTTGCCCAGTGAAAGAAAGCATATAATTTATGCTCTTTGTGCTTGGAAGGTACCGCTCTGCATTTATGGGGTGGAGCATGACTCCTTTTTTATAGATATCTGGATTAGGCTTTTGTACAGCTTCAAAAACTACAAAAAATCTTGGTTCATTGAAAAGATGGTTTTCACCGAAGGAGTCTCCACCAGTAATATAGGGACGAATCATTGTTTCGCATCCCATTTTTTGAATTCCTTCACGAATAATGCGAGCAATGTTCTCTAGGGTAAGGGGCATGACTATAGACGAAGAAACAGCCGATCCTTCAAGACGTTTAAGATGAGGAGTCAACATGAGTGGCTTTCTTGAGTGAGTGCATATTGTCTCGAATACTCCAACGCCTCGCTGGATAATTAAATCAGTTACAGGAAGTTGAGCTTCATTGAGGGGTAAAAATTTCCCGTCGATATAACAAAGATTCATACAATTGTCACCTCTTTCGATCTCTGACGCCGTTTGCCATTATAACGTGGAAGATTGTATGTTGCATCTCTTTTTTGAAAGCCATGAGAAATGGTATTATTAATATATATGTGCAAGCAAAAGGGGGAAGGGGCCCTGCTTTTTTTCTTCGAAGGCGGCAAAAAAACAAGCAATAGAGCTGCATATTTTAGGATAAAGATAGGCAGAGTCCTTTTTATTTCGCTTATCTTAGGGGTATTATTTTACCTTCCTACAGGAGCCTATGCTCAAGAACGCTTAGTTCTTCTTCTTCATTCTTATCATAAAGGTTTCCCGTGGAGCGATGGAATAAGCAGAGGAGTATTAAATACTTTTCTTCAAAGTGACATAAACACTAGAGTTTTCATTGAGTATCTTGATGCCAAAAGATCTAGTCCTAAGCGGTATACATTCTTTCTGGAAAACACTCTTCGTTTAAAGTACCAAAAGAGAACTCCAGATGTTGTGATTTGTAGCGATGATGATGCCTACACTTTTATGCGTCATGCTGGGCGGCGAATTTTCCCTCATGTCCCTGTTGTATTTTGCGGGGTGAACAGCAGAGATTCTCTGCCAGTGGAAATAGATAGTCTTACAACTGGAGTTATAGAAAAATTGGATATCAAGGGGACGATGAATCTTGCCTTAAAAATGTTCCCTTCTACAGAAAATGTTGCTGTTATTTGCGATTTATCATCAACAGGAATGTGGGTTATAAATCAGCTACGAGAAGAAATGAGATTTTTTAAAGATAAAATTAATGAAATTGATTTAATTGGATTGCCTCACGAAAGTTTAGCCACGGAGCTTCAAAAACTTCCGCCTCAAACAATTATTTTCCTATTAATATACTTTCAAGATGGTGAAGGACATTTTTTCCCCACCGATGAAACGATTGCTTTTATACAAAAAGAGACTTCTTTCCCGATCTTTTCCGTGTGGGAAATGATGGTTGGAAATGGAGCCATTGGTGGGAGTGTCTTGCGAGCAGAACATCACGGGAAGCAAGCAGCGGAGCTTGCCATAGAAATACTTAAAGGTAAGGCACCGGCATCTATTCCAATAGGGGAGGATATCCCTGTCTTTATGGCTAATTATTCGGAACTTCGGCAACAAAATATTTCTATTCGTAGTTTGCCAAGAAAGACAATTCTGCTTGGTGAACCAGAAACTTTTTTTTATCGGTATAGGCGAATCATAGGTATAAATATTGCCATAATAATTATTCTTGCAATGCTGGTTCCAGCTCTTTATTTTAATGATAAGTTGCTTAAAAAAGAAATATCAGAATTACGAAAAGAGACAGAGCATTTAGAAAAACTTTTTGAAAACTCACCCCACGGAACAATCCTTACAAATGCTAAAGGTGAGATTCTGCGGGCTAATCGTGCCTTCCTTCGAATGTTTGGCTATGGTCGAGATGAAGTTAAAGGTAAAGAAATTGACTTCCTTTTGACAAAAGGAGGGACATTACAACAACACGCCCAAAATCTTACACGCATAACGACATTGGGGGGCGTTATATCGGAAAATGAAACATCAAGAGTATGTAAAGATGGAAATGTTATCCCAGTATCAATTTCAGGTTTTCCCTTAATGATAAACGGGGTATATCGTGGTAGTTACGGTATCTACACTGATATTTCCTCTCGTAAAGAAAATGAAAATATTATCCGTAAGCACTTAAAGTCCGAAGAAATCATTTCCTCCTTTTCAGCTCAACTTGTTAAAGGACAAGAGGTCGAAAATGTTATTTATACATCTCTTCATGAATTGAGACTTTTTTTAAATGCCCGATATATGGCTATATTTCTCTTTAGCGGAAGCGAATATGAAGACGGAAGAGCATATGTCAGGCACGAGAGAGAGAAAGAAAAAGATAGCTTTTTTACACTCTCTTTTGATGAGACGGAACCTTTGCGGCGAACATTGAAGTCTCAGCCTTTCCTTTCTTTGGATGATAGTCCCTTTACTTGGAACACCTCAGAGAAGAATGCAATTCTATTGCCTCGTAAGAATGAAACGATGGTTCTTTTTCCTCTTTTAAAAGAAGGGATCACTGCTGGTTGTATCTGTAGCGTTTTTGTGCGGAATAATGAAAATGAACATATTATTGAGGGGCTTTTAGGAATTTATTCTCATTTGTTGAGTTCTGCTTTTTTACGCAATGAAACAGAAAAGGTGCTTAAAAAAAATATACAGCTACTATCGAAAACATTTGAAGAGACATTCCACTTAATGAGCCGATTACTTGAAATAAAGGATCCCTACACAGCAGATCATCAGCAAAAAGTTGCCTTGCTTGCAAGAAGGATTGCCGAAAAAATGAATCTTACAGAAGAGCAAATAACAGCTGTTTATTACGCAGCCCTTGTTCATGATATAGGTAAAATCCCTATCCCCTCCTCAATTTTGAGCAAACCTGGACGTCTTAACGAGGCAGAATTTACCATTATTCAAAATCACGTAAATTTGGGGACAAATATCCTTTCTGCTATTGATTTTCCATGGCCCATTGCTGATATAGTGAGGCAACATCATGAACATATAGATGGAACTGGGTATCCCCGTAGGTTGAAAGGCGATGAGATTTCTATTGAAGCCAGAATAATCTGTGTAGCAGATGTTGTAGAAGCCATGTCTTCTTTTCGTCCCTATCGACCGGCACTGGGCATTGAGGAAGCTTTGGAAGAAATACAGAAAAAACGGAATATATGGTTTGATAGTAGAGTTGTAGATGCATGTCTTTCAATTTTTGAAGAAACAAATGGAGTTTTTTGGGATAAAATATAAAAAGATATTCAATAATATATAAAGTAGAGCAATAGTGAGAGTAGGCAAAATTATAATCAAGGGAGGTCGTTTTATGGCATTCCAAGTGTTAGCCATCAATCCTGGATCCACAAGCACGAAGGTTGCCTGGTTTCATGATGATGAGGAACAGTGGAGAGAAACGGTTCGGCATGATCCTGACGAGTTGGCACACTTTGAAGCCATAGCGGATCAATTTGAATTTCGCCTTGCCACAATTGAAAGAGCGGCTTTTTCTCATGGTTCTTCTTTTGATAAACTTAGTGCAGTTGTTGGGCGAGGAGGTCTTGTTGATCCTATTCCTGGTGGGACTTTTGCCGTTGATGATACATTATTGAAACGTCTAAGAGTAGGTAAACCTTGGGAACACGCATCGAATCTTGGCGGCATCATCGCTGATGCCATTGCCCGACCTCGTCATATTCCTGCCTTTATTGTCGACCCTGTCGCTGTTGACGAAATGAACGATATCGCTCGTATCACGGGTTTCCCTGAGCTTCCTAAAGTTTCGCTAGCCCATGCCCTTAATATCAAGGCGACAGTTCGTCGTGCTGCTAAAGATCTTGGGCGAGAATGGAATAAGTTAAATGTTGTAGTTGCGCATATAGGAGGTGGGTCAACTGTTTGTGCTCATTGTCAGGGGCGAATGGTCGATCTTAACAGCGGAAATGATTTCGGTCCCTTTTCACCAGAAAGGGCTGGAGGCTTGCCTGCCGGAGATTTAGCCAGGCTTTGTTTTAGTGGTAAATACAGCGAAAAAGACTTACTTCGAAGGTTAGTTGGTAATGGGGGAATGAAGGCATATCTTGGAACCAGCGATGTTCGAGAGGTAAAAAAGCGAATTGAATCTGGAGATGAAGAAGCCAAGCTTGTTTACGAAGCAATGGCATATCATTTCTCTAAAGAAATTGCGGCTCAGGCAATTGCTATGTCTGGAGACGTAGACGCTATTCTTATTACTGGTGGAGTCGCTTATGATAGTGATTTTGTCGCGTTGTTACAGACGAGAATACAATGGATTGCGCCAGTACTTGTTTACCCAGGGGAAGACGAAATGAAGGCGCTGGCTGAGGGGGCTCTTCGTGTGTTAAGAGGCGAGGAGCAAGCTCAAAATTATGAACAAAGGGTTGCAGGAGGCGGTGGTAGACATGATGCATAATCTCGACTTTCTGCTTGAATTATGCCAAACAGGAAGACGCATGAATCTAGCTGTAGCTTGCCCTTATGGGGACGATGTTCTTGGAGCAGTTTGCGAAGCCCATAAGAGAGGATTAATTAATGGGATTCTTGTTGGAGATTCTGAACAAATTAAGAAAAAAGCGGAAGCGCATGGTTTTGACCTTGAGGGACTTTCTTTTGTAGATGAAAAGAATGACTACGCAGCTACAGAAAAAGCGGTGCAAATGGTTTCATCGAAAGATGCTGATTTGTTAATGAAGGGTTTTGTAAAGACAGCTGTTTTGCTTCATGCCGTTTTGAACAAAGAGTGGGGGCTACGTGCAGGCTCTTTACTTTCTCATCTTTTCCTCTTCGAAATACCACTTCTCGATCGCAGAATTTTAGGAATATCTGATGGTGGAATGAATATGTATCCTGACCTAAATGCTAAGGTTGGTATTATTGAAAATGCTGTAAAATGTTACCATAAGATTGGTGTGAGCAATCCTCTCATTGCTGCGTTGGGAGCCGTTGAGGTTGTAAACCCCGATATGCCCGCCACCCTAGATGCTGCGGCTTTGACACAAATGAACCGACGTGGACAAATCAAAGGTTGTACTGTTGATGGCCCCTTTGCTCTTGATAACGCAGTAAGCGATGAGGCCGCTCGAATAAAGAATATAGATTCTCCTGTTGCAGGAAAAGCTGATATGTTGCTTGTTCCCTCAATTGAAGCAGGAAATATGATCGGAAAAGTATTGCTCTATATGACAGGTGGACGCGGGGCAGGTGTTATCCTTGGAGCGAAAAAACCCATAGTTTTGACGAGTCGTTTTGATTCAATGGAAACAAAACTGCTCTCCATAGCTTTGGGTGCTGTCGTTGCAAGTAAGGAATAAATATATTTTTAATCTATATAAGGAGGTTCTTTATACTCATGGAACAAATTCGTTCTTTGTCTCAGTTACTTGAATATGCGAAAAAGATAGGTGCAGAAAAAGGGCCGAAAAAACTTTCTGTTGCAATGGCAGAAGATGCGGGTCTGCTTTCTGCTATTGAAGAGGCTCGTGTTGCTGGCATTGCTGAAGCAATTCTCGTTGGACGCAAAGAGAAGATTGAAGTAGCAGCTAAAGAAGCAGGTGTTGATCTTGCTAACTATGAGGTTGTGGATGAGCCCAGAGGAGAATCTGCAATGGCTATGACGGCTGTTGAAAAAGTATCTTCTGGTCAGGCACACATCTATATGAAAGGACAGCTTCATACCAATCATTTTCTTCGGGGAATGCTTAATAAGGAAGTTGGTCTTAGAAAAGGCAAAAACACGATTTCACACTGCTATTTCCATTCAGTAGAAGGATATGACAGAGTTTTCTTTGTAGCAGATGCGGCCTTTAATATGTATCCCGACCTTCCCGCTAAAGCAAATATACTTCAGAACACTGTCAATTTTGCAAGGGCTTTTGGCGTTGAGGAACCTAAAGTTGCTGTTTTAGCAGCTGTCGAAGTAGTTAATCCCGATATGCCTTGCACTATAGATGCATCTGCTTTAACTCAGATGAATCGCAGAGGTCAGATAAAGAATTGTGTTGTTGATGGTCCCTTTGCCCTTGATAATGCTGTAAGTGAAGAGTCTGCTAAAACAAAGGGTCTCGTTTCTCCTGTGGCTGGTAAGGCTGATGTATTGCTTGTTCCAGATATTGAGGCTGGCAATATGATGGTCAAGGCTCTTGTTTACTTCTCAAAGAATGAGACAGCAGGACTTATTCTTGGAGCAGCCGCTCCAGTTATTCTTACAAGCAGAGCAGATTCACCCAGAGCTAAACTCCTTTCCATTGCAGCAGCAGTTCTCCTTTCATCCTTTGAAGAAAAATAATAATTTTAATATATGGAAGGGCTACATAATGTAGCCCTTCTTAAAAACTGAGGGGGAAAAAAATGAGAGTGCTAGCAATTAACCCTGGTTCCACGAGCACAAAAGTAGCTCTTTATGAAGACGGAACAGAGCTTTGGAGCGACACTCAACGATATAGCGTAGATGACATTAAGCGATTTCCCTCAATTTCAGATCAAGAAGAATTCCGTCGCAATGAAATAAGAAAGGCACTAGATTCTCACAATACGGATTTATCCTCTCTTGACGCTGCAGTAGGACGTGGCGGCTTGCTAAAACCTATTCCAGGCGGAACGTATGTTGTAAACGAGCCTATGTTAGATGATTTACGTTCGTGCCGATATGGTTCTCATGCGTGTAATTTAGGTGCTCCTCTAGCGATTCACTTAGCGCAGGAAGGCGGATGCAACAAAGCATTTATCGTCGATCCTGTGGTTGTTGATGAAATGATTCCCGAAGCTCGTCTTTCCGGTTTGCCCGAGATTGAACGGCGGTCTTTATTTCATGCTCTTAATCAGAAAGCTGTTGCGCGACGTGCTGCAGCAGAGATTGGTAAAAAAGTTGATGACTGTAATTTTATCGTTGCCCACATGGGAGGAGGCGTATCGGTCGGTGCCCATGATCACGGCCGAGTCGTTGATGTAAATAATGCCCTTGATGGCGAAGGTCCATTTTCACCTGAAAGATCAGGTTCCCTTCCCGCAGGTGGATTAGTCCATTTAGCCTTTAGTGGAGAGTATGATCTTAACAGCCTTTTGAAGCGTATGGTTGGTGGAGGAGGTCTTGTTGCCCATCTTGGAACAAACGATTTACGGGAAGTTCAACGTAGAATCGTTGAAGATCATGACGAGAAGGCATCCCTTATTTTTGAAGCCCAGACATACCAGATTTCTAAAGAAATAGGTGCCTGTTCAGCTGTTCTAAAGGGATGTGTAGACGCTATAGTCCTAACAGGAGGTTTGGCCTATAGTGAAATGTTCGTTGAGAAAATCCGTCAACGAGTATCATTTATTGCTCCAGTAATAGTCTATCCTGGCGAGGACGAAATGAAGGCTCTTGCGGAAGGGGCCCTTCGTGTTCTTCAAGGAGTTGAAAAAGCGAAAGAGTACCGCTAAAAACAGATAAAGAATCAGGTTTTAACATGATTTTGAGGGACTGTCGTAGCCGGCTGTCCCTTTTTTTATGTTTACAGAAAATTCGTATAATGTTACCATAGAAATAATTTCATATAATAGATTTTAAATTCATGGAGTGAAACGAATGGTCGAAAATAAGGAGAACCCAAACAAAAGTCAGATACGCGTTATAGATCGTGTTTTTTCTATTCTTTTCTTTATGGGACACGCCAAGGAACCGCTTGGAGTAACAGAGATCGCTAAGAGCGTGGATTTGCCGAAGGCAACAGTATATCGCATTCTCGACAGTCTCATAACACATAGAGTCGTAACAGAGCGTGAAGGGCGATATGAGATAGGGCCCGCTACTCTTTTTTTAGCTGATGCATATCGCTCTCAAGTTGTATTTTCTGAGATAGCACGTCCCTTTCTTGAAAATCTGAATCATGAAACCAAAGAGACTATTCATCTCTTTATATTTGACCGCGAAGAACTTTTTTATATCGATAAGCTTGAAAGTCCTTATCAGGTAAGAATGCATTCTCGTGTAGGAGTAAAAGGTTCTCTTATTAACCTTTCTGCAGGTAAGGCTATTCTGTCCTCTCTTCAGTGGGAGGATGTTTGTCGTATTTTAGGTGTGGATGCAACACAGGAACTTCATGAAGAGTTAGAAGAAATTCGACTAAGAGGATATGCAGTGGATAACGAACGAAATGAGAAAGGCCTTCGATGTGTTGGATCTGTTATTGTAAATGGTAGCTTAAAACCATTGGGAGGGTTAAGTCTCTCTGCGCCCGTATATCGTTTTGATTCTGCAATGATAACTGACTATGGTGATAAGGTTCATAAAACAGCGCAAGCCATAAGTAGCGCATTGCTTCAATATGAGCAAAAAAGATTTAAAAAATAAATAAGCTTCAAGGCGAAGGAGGAACATGAAATGCTTAAAACCCCTAAGTTAGTAATGATTCCAGGTCCCACTCCCGTAACCCGTTCCATCCAAGATCAAATGGGCAGAGAGACAGTAGCTTTTGGTGACTCATCCTTTGTTCAGGATTACAAAGAAGTTTTGGCTGATTTGAAAGAACTCTGGAAGTGTAGTGGCGAAGTTTTCGTTATTGCAGGTTCAGGAACATTAGCTATGGAGATGGCCATAGCTAATATTACCAAACGAGGCGATAGTGTTCTCATTTGTTCCAATGGTTTTTTCGGAGATCGTTTTATTGATATGTGCCAGAGAAAGGGGCTTGATGTCGAACTTCTTTCTGCCCCATGGGGTACATCTGTTACAGCTGAAGATGTGGAAAAAAAGCTTGCCGAAAAAAAATACGATGTGGTTACAGTGACTCACGTGGAAACGTCTACTGGCGTTATGGCTCCCATCGAAGCTATTGGAAAAGTTGTTAAAGCCCACGGAGCTCTTTATGTTGTCGATGGTGTTGCTGCATCTGCAGGGGCAGAAGAATATGTTGATCCAATGGGAATTGACGTTCTTCTTACATGTTCACAAAAAGCTTTTGGAGTTGCCCCTGGCCTTGCAATCCTTTGGGCAAGTACCAAAGCAGTGGAAAAAAGACGTTCTCTTGAGACAATCCCCGAGTCATACGCAGACTTTGAAAAATGGCTTCCGGTAATGCATGATCCCTCTAAATATTGGGGAACTCCCGCTGTTAATCTCGTATGGGCACTTAAAGAATCTGTACGAATCATAAAGGAAGAAGGAATTGCTGAACGCTATGCACGCCATCTTCGCCAGGCCGATCTCTTTGATGGAGCTCTTGAGACGTTAGGTTTTAACGTAGCCGCAGAGAAAGCATTCCGTGCGCCGACCCTTTCAGTTTACCTTTACCCAGAAGGAAGCGCTGTTGATGACGCCACATTTAGAAAAATATTGGCTGAAGAAGGAGCGCAGACAGCTGGTTGTCTTGGAGATTTTGCAGGAAAGGGTTTTAGAATGGGGCATATGGGCAATGTTGATAAACATATTCTAGTTTCTGCTATTGCCGCAGTAGAGCGAACGGCTATGCGTTGCGGAATGGATATTGAACCAGGGAAAGGATTGGCTGTCTTGCAAAAAGGATTGGTGGAAGAACATTAATTTTTAGAGTGGGGGTATCTCTTATGTTTGAACCACGAGGTATTTTTGCTCCAGTAGCGACGACTTTTAACGACTTAGGTAACATTGATCTTCAGAAATATAAAGAGAATACTGTGAAATTTAGTAAAACAGGTCTGGCCGGTCTGGTTATTCTCGGAAGTAATGGCGAATTTGTTATGCTTGATATGGGAGAGAAAGTCTCCTTGGTTGAAACGGCGAGAAAAGCCCTTCCTTCCTCAATGAGAGTTATTGCGGGAACAGGATGTGAGTCTGTTCGAGATACTATAGAACTTACCAGGCGATGTGCAGATGTAGGGGCAAATGCTGCCCTTGTAATAACGCCTCACTTTTTTAAAAAAGATATGAATTCTCAGACACTTGAAAATTTCTTTATTGCTATAGCTGATGCCTCTCCTATCCCGATTATGCTTTATAACATGCCTGGAAATGCCGGAGTCAATATCCCCCATCTCTAGCAGTAGCTCTTTCTAAGCATCCCAATATAGTGGGAATTAAAGATAGCTCTGGAAATATTGTTCAAATAGCTGAAGTTATTGCTGGGACAAAAGAAAATAAATTTTCGGTTTTTGCAGGATCAGGAAGTTTTCTCCTTCCTACCCTTCTACTTGGTGGAGTTGGTGGAACTCTCGCAGTTGCTAATGTGGTTCCTGAATATTGTGTATCCCTTTATAACGCCTGGAACAATAAGGAACTCGATAAAGCCAGGGAACTTCAATTGGGATTGCTTGAGCTTAATGCTGCTGTTACGGGACGTTTTGGTATTGGAGGCATGAAAGCCGCTATGGAAATGGCAGGATATTGGGGCGGAAAACCAAGATTGCCGATTCTCCCAGCCACTGAGACAATGAGAGAAGAGATTCAAAGAATCTATGACAGGACGATTTCCCATTTCTCTCGAATTGAAGGAAAAGAATATTGAAAATAAGAGGCCAGGGATTATCTTTTCCTGGCCTCTTCGATTATACTTATGCCCGAGCTTGAACCGAAAATGGTTGCTCCTACGTCAATGAAAGCCTGAATTTGAGCTAGATTTCTAACACCGCCAGATACTTTTATTCCTTTTTCTCCATTGATTGTTTTTGCGATAACTTCCACCTCTTGTAAAGTAGTATCCTTTCCACAAAAACCTGTGCTTGTTTTTATGAAATGGATTCCTTTGTGATTCAGAGCGATACGGCACACTTGTTCTATTTCTTCATAGGAGAGAAGAGGTGTTTCTATAATCAGTTTAAGAATCTTTCCTTTGGCAGATTTGCAAAGTTCACTCATCTCTTGATCTACTTCGTTCCAGTTTCCCGACTTCACATTATTAATATTAATAACAACATCAAGGTCCGAAAGAGCGTTATCCAGATTTTTGTACATGTCAATTTCATAACATTTTATGGCAATCGAAGTATATCCAAGAGGGAACCCAACAACGGCGGAGAAAAAACAGGGGATATTTTTAGAAAGAGAAGAGTGAATAACTTTTTCAATAGCAAAAGGAGGAATAACGAGAGATCTGAAATGATAAGGTAAGCTTTTTAAAACAAAATTTTTAATATCGGCCCACGTTGCCGTTTGTTTAAGCAGAGTATTGTCTACTATTTTTTCTACATTTTTGAAATCCATGCGAACCCCTCCGATCTTTTTATAACTATACCATTCTTGATAAAAATGCCTTTTTGACGGACGCTACGTCACCATGTAGAATAAGACAACACTCCTTATAAAAGGAGATGAGAGGAGGCCCTCATGGTTCAGATAAAAGAAGGTAACACGGTATCAGTGCATTACAAGGGCACTTTAGATGATGGTACAGTATTCGACACTTCAGAAGGCCGTGATCCGTTAAAATTTACAGTAGGCGCAGGCCAGGTTATTGAAGGGTTTGATAAAGCGGTTTTAGATATGTCTATCGGAGATTCTAAGACAGTTACAATCCCTGCAGCAGAAGCATATGGGGAATATGAGCCTAATTTGATGGCCGAGGTCCCTGCAGAGCATATTCCAGGTGATCTTGAACCCAAGACTGGAGAAGTGTTACAAGTCCAAACACCAGATGGGCATGTTTTCAATGCTTTAGTTGTGGATGTGAGTGAGAAAGGCATGATGCTTGATGCCAATCATCCCCTGGCAGGAAAAGCGCTTACGTTCGAAATAACAATTGTGGAAATCGAAGAATAAAAAGGGAACCTCCGAAGGAATGCTTAGCCTCTCGGGGGTTTTCGCTTATAAAAGGGTGCTATCATACAGAATCATTTCTTTTGTAGGCTTGAGACAAAACTTTTTCCAGTGTAAAGTAAGGGTAGAATAATAAATAATATGAAAAAGAAAAAATAAAAAAGAGGAATATATATTCCTCAAAATCCAGCCGCAAGGAGTGATGTGCATATGCTGACGGAGAACATCGTTACGGTGGCCGGGACTCTGCATCACGTCCAGGGTAAAAAGATTCTTCAAAATAGGTTGGGTGAGTATGTGACCTTTGCACTAAAGCAAGAAACCCCTTGGGACGATGGGAGTACCCGGCGCGATTTTCTACTTATGCGGGCGTATCAACCGGAACTGAGAAAATGGGTTCTGAGCCGTAAGGAGGGCACGACTGTACGAGTAGAAGGAGATGTTCGTTCGTCACTTGGCAGCGGAGAGATGTATGTTCTTGTTCGGGCGATAGAAGAAATTTAAGGGAGGTTTTGTGCCTCCCTTTTTTCGTGGCCTTGTTGCACTTGGCGAAAATGTCCTGTTCGTGGTATATATGTTCTCCATACGAAGCAAGGTAAAGGAGTTGGAAGAGGCAAAATGATGGAAAATAACGTAAAAATAACTGGAGTATTACATTTTATTGAAGGCGAAAAAGAGCAAGTCAGCCGTATGGGAAAGTATGTTGCTTTTGCGGTAAAACAGGATACGCCATGGGAAGATGGCAACGTTCGCCACGATTTTCTTCTGATGCGGGCGTTTGGTTCCACTGAGCAGGCTTGGGTATTGGCTCATGAGGAAGGGACGCCTGTTCGCGTCGAAGGGAAACTTCGCTCTTCTGCTGGAAGTGGCGAGATGTATATTCAGGTAGATACAATCGAAGAAGTAAAAGACTAATAAGTTATTAAAGAAAAAAGGCAGAAAACGGGGTATTTATAAATCCCGGTTTCCTGCCTTTTTGCGTAGCATCAGCGAACTATTGTTTCGAGAGCTTGAAGAGCTTTTTCATAATCTGGTTCGTTAGTAGCTTCTGGAACGATTTCTATATACCTAATAATATCGTCTTTATCTGCAATAAAGACGGCACGAGTAAGTAAACGAAGTTCTTTAATCAAAACACCCCAATTTGTGCCGAAAGAGGCATCTCTATGGTCAGAAAGAGCAATAGCGCTTTCAATGCCTTTGGTAGCGCAAAAACGTTTTAAGGCAAAAGGAAGATCCATTGAAATATTTAAGATGGCTACGTCATCAGGTTGATTGGCAGCATCTTCGTTGAACCAATGGATTTGCAAGTCGCAGACGGGGGTATCAAGTGACGGGGTTACAGAAATAACTTTAATGCATCCTGAAAAATCGCGTAGAGTTTTCGAAGTTAGATTCTGGTCAAGAACGTTGAATTCAGGAGCTTTGTCACCTATCGAAAGAGCAGGGCCAATAAGGGTTAACGGATTTCCCTTCATAGTTACGATTCCTGTTTTTTCCATAAAAAGTCACCTCCATATACTTCATACCAGTATTTAATTTTATCATAAAAAATATTTGAATACTGCACCCTGATAAAATAGTGGCGTAAATATGAAAAATGTGTAAAATAAAATAGGTATATGAAAAAATAACCAAAATGTAATCTAAGGTATTTTTAGAAAACGGGGGCGTAGCGCACACTGTAAAGTGGAGGGCGTTCAATGAACTTGGCACGGCGGATTCCAGTATGGGATATCCCTTGTTGTTCTGGCGTGATTATAGAAGACGTATTGTCTCCAGGAGGAGCCTTATTAGTTCCTAAAGGGATGAATCTCTCTAAACTGGGGGATTCACGCTTGTCTTTTGCCAATACACTTCAGGAGCGCGGAATTTGTTACGTAACTGTTAAAGAGGATGTTGATTTTGTCCTTGGAGAAGTTTTTGATGTTCTGGAAGCCTTGGATCTTCCTTCAAATCCTGTCGATTCGCGAATTGCCCTTCAAACTATTCATGAAGTTCGTCGTATTTTCAGTGCCATCGCATCAGGAGAGGTCTCTCAAGTCTGCCTTGTTCCTCTTTTACGAGTTGGAAGGTTGCTTGCGCAATGCATTACAAAGAACCCTCGAATCTTACTTTCATTGGGTAGTGTAAGAGAGCAGGATCAATATACGTTTGTTCATTCCTTTAATGTAGCGTTATTAAGTGGTTTTCTCGCATATCGTCTTTTTCCAGAAAATCTTGGTCTTGTAGAAGCTGTAACAACAGGAGGGCTACTTCACGATTTGGGGAAAGCCCGACTTCCTCTTTCCATTTTGAACAAACCATCTCGTTTATCTGAAAATGAATTCGAAGAAGTAAAAAAACACCCTGTATATGGTGCGAGTATTGCAAAACAATTAGGTATTGATGATGAACGAATTCTTACAGTGATAGAGTCTCATCACGAGAGAATTGATGGAACAGGCTACCCCTATGGTCTGAAATTAGGAGAGATACCGATTGAAGCTCGAATTGCTTCTGTAGCTGATGTTTATGATGCTCTTACTACAGTTCGTATTTATAAAGAATCCGTTCCTTTGCACCGAGCTATTTCTATCATTATAGAAAATACGGAGTATCAATTTGATAGAACAGTAGTTACCGCTTTTTTGAACGCTGTGGGGATGTACCCTCCGGGAACAATTGTTCAATTATCAGATAATCGTGTTGGTATTGTTATTGCAGCAGGTGAAAAAAGTATTCTTCGCCCGCGAGTCCTTTTGAAGACAGACGAATATGGAGATCGATATGATGATCATATGGTTTTAGATCTTGCCGATAATGCACACTTGTTTATCCGTTCCACAATAGATGATATTGGCAAACGTAAAGACTCCTTCACTCTTCGAGAGTTTCACTAATATCCATATTTATGTAAATAGTTTAATATAAGACGTCCAGAAATACTTGCTTGTGTCGGTATTGATGGCAGGTTTTCAGGAGTGTACCATTCAGCAGCTTCTATTTCTTTTTCGTCTATATGTATATTCCCTGATTTCCATTGAGCAGTGAAACCGACCATAAGAGAGTGAAATGCCCATGGTTGACTTCCAAAATAATGAATATTTTTAATCTCTATTCCTACCTCTTCCATTACTTCCCGAGCCACAGCCTCTTCCAGATTTTCGCCTGGTTCAACAAATCCAGCTAGAATACTGTATCTTTTGGGAGGAAATGGGGGCTTCGAGCAAGCAAAAGCTGCCCATCTTTTTCTATGGCTACGGCAATAACCGGTGAAATTGTAGGGTAGATAACTAAATTACATGTGGAACACTCCATAGCTCTATCTACAGCGTGCTCTTGTAGAGGTTGCCCACAACTGCTACAGTAACGTGTCGTGCGACGCCAATACATTAATTGAAAAGCTTGTCCGGCAATGGGAAAAAGGGCATCTCCCAGAACTTCGTAAAGCCCACGCAAAGGAACAAATTCCATTCCCGAGGGAGCTTGCTCTTCTGCCGCTGCTTCTGCCCAGAAATGACCGTTCCCTTTAGGTGAGCCGACTTCTCCCTGGCGAATAAAAGAGATGGGGATACTATCCCTCTCTGAATATTTAGGTATCGTAACAGGGAATTCTTTCTTACAAGAATGGTCTCCTTTTGAAAGATAAATAAGAGTGAACTCTTCTTTTCCATATAACACTCTCTCCTTATTCTATACCCCATTTGGCTGCTTTTTCCCAATTAGGGATCCGCCAAATTTTGCGGTGAAGTTCTCGTAATTGGTCTGGGTCTCGTAGTAATTCCATCTTTTCTTTGGCTGAAAGTCCCTCTGGTCCTTTCTCAAGGGCTTTTTCTGAATGTCTTCCCGTCTTTGCCGTATAGATGGGGCGGCGACGCGATGTCTAAGAATGAGCGATGTGTGTAGAGCAAGAACTTTGGGATCAACGACAGCCCGAACAAAACCTTCATTTTGTGAAAGGGGCAAGGGAGAATAGGAAGCTGGTTTTGTCATATTTTCATCCACTGTTGCAAGTTCGCTAGGAGCTTCTGTTTCCTCTGGAGTTATGAGCAAAAAAAGTTTCTTTAACTTTTGTCCAAAAGAAACACGACTTGAAAAGGCTGAAATAGGTATAGATAGAGCCATGGGGCCTAAAATTGGTAGCATCCACCAGAAGAAAGACCTATTAAAGACGTAAAGGATGCTTCCCCAGAGCAAAGCAATGAGAGTCTGGCTGATATGGTACTGAAAAGCATCATTCCACGTGGTTCCTCTATCATCTCTGGTTTGTGTGCCCCAACCTGTCGCTTTTCCCAAAAGTGTCATTACGACAAAGTGGCTATGAAAAGCCATACGTATCGGTGCCAACAACGTCGATGTTAGTGTTTCAATGATCATGCTTAGCGTGAGACGAACGCTTCCTCCGTAAAGATGTGCCTTTTTTGTATAGAAAATAATATACGCGATACTAAGTATTTTGGGAAGAAAGAGAACGATGGCCGTTGATCCTAGAAGAGTGATGGCCCACATTGGGTACCAAACAGGCCACTGCGGGAAGAGAGTCATCTCCGCAGAAGGGAAATACTGAGGCTCAATAAGAACCTCGGTAATGGCTTCAGCAGAACTTAGAATCAGAAAAACAAGCCAAAGCAAGGCTGAACCATACGACATTACACCATTCACGAAAAGAGCTCTATGAACAGGGAAAAATCCTCGTGTGAAAATAAGCCGTAAATGTTGCAGATTTCCTTGGCACCACCGTCTGTCTCGCTTCAGTTCATCAAGAAGAGTGGGTGGAGTTTCCTCATAACTGCCTTCCATATCGTAGGCAAGCCAAACTCCATAACCAGCCCTTCTCATGAGGGCAGCTTCTACGAAGTCATGGCTCAGAATATCTCCTCCCAATGGGCCCTTTCCTGGTAAACGAGGGAGTTGACAATGTTCCATAAAGGGAGCAACTCGTATGATGGCGTTGTGTCCCCAATATTGAGCATCGCCTAAAAGCCAAAAATGAAGGCCCGCTGCAAAAATAGGGCCGTATACTCTATTAGCGAATTGCTGTACTCGAGCAATAAGAGATTGCCGATTTACAGCGGCGGGAGGTGTTTGGAGAATCCCTATATCCGGACGAAGTTCCATAGCCTGAACCATTTGTACCAAAGTTTTTCCAGACATAACACTGTCAGCATCAAATACGATCATATATCGATAATCTTTACCCCATCGTCTGCAGAAATCGGCGACATTTCCACTCTTTCTCTTCACATTACTTTTACGATGACGATAAAATATCGTTCCAAAAGCATCTTCATCTTGGCAAAGCTTATACCATGCCATTTCTTCATGAACCCAAATGTCGGGGTTTGTCGTATCACTGAGAATAAAAATATGAAACATGTGGCTCAATCCGGTTTTGCGCAATGCCTGAAGTGTTGTCTGTACTCCGGCCATAACGCGAGGTACGTCTTCATTATAAATAGGTATGAGAATAGCCGTTTTTGCCTCAGTGTCTTCTATGGAAAGAGGCTGCTTCTTTAAAGCCTGAGAAAATGAAAATTGGTCTTTATGGCGAATCAAGACAAAAAGGCCCAGCATAGCTGTCCAGAAACCAATGGATATCCATGCGAAAAGAATTCCAAAAACGACAACAAGGGCTATTTCCAGAAGGGTTGCTCCTTTATAAGGAAGCACTCCGGCCATATAATGACTTGCCGTAAATGTAGGAAGAAGAATAAGAGCTAAAAGCAGAATTCTTCTCCAACTGGCGGCTCGAGTCCATTTAATTTCGAGAGTATCAGTGCTCATAATTAACAAGCCTCTCTTTATCGTGTTCGAGATGGACCGAAGAGATCTCGCATCCATCGTCGCATAAATTTCTTTGTTGCAGTAAGCCACGGAATGCGATCAAAATTTTTCGAGACCATTGTTCCTCTGTTCATTGGCGGAATCGAAGCAATGTGTTTTCCCTCTTCGTCAAGAATTTCTGCTTGCAATTCCTTGCTTAAAATACAACGTTCAAGGGCATTCATAGATTCATCAATACTTGAAGCATTTGATTCTTTTAATGCTTGCAGCGCAAGTTCCAGCCCTTGAAAAGGGGAAGATCCATAGCTCGAACGTAAAGAAGCACTCTATCTCTGGCAATTTGCCAACCTTCTGATTTTTCTATCATTATGGTTCACCTCTAGGGGCGGAAGTCATAGGTCCATATTTCAGTTAAAGGGGTGGGAATGTTTTCCCCTTTTTTGAGAAAAGCAGAAAGTTTTACGACAGGTTTCCGGTCAGGAACGACACTTTTTATTTTTTCCACGGGAACCGATATCTTAAAACTTAACCGCCAACCACTTGTTACTATATTTTTAAGCAATTGGCGCTCCACAAGAGTGGCGTCACCCTCAACGTTAAGGTCACTTGCCAGACCAGTATCTGCGGGTATTTCATTGAGCTCTTTCCCTTCAAAATCAATAATAAAACGATAGGCTCCCTCTTCTTTTTCCTTTACAAGCCGTGTATGGGAAGCTCTGGCTATTCTTTCTTTATCTACATCAGGAGTTAACCATTCCATGGTATATGTAAAGGTAAGAGGGTGAAGAGATGTCCCCTCTTCGATTTCGGGAACCCAGTAGGCAACAATATTATCGTTGATTTCACTGTCTGAAGGTATTTCTATCAATTCGACATGACCTTTGCCCCAATTGTTTTGCGGGGTAATCCAAAGACTTGGCCGTTTTTCATATCGTGCTTCCAGGTCGAGGTAATGATCAAAATTAAGATCTCTTTGCATTAATCCAAAACCTTTGATTGGTGTTTCAGTTTGTTTGGTTATCAAAAGACGAGCTGGATTGATAAGAGGACGCCATATTAACTGCTCGTCCTCTGTTTCTATCAAAAGTCCGTCTGAATCGTGTACTTCAGGTCTAAAATCACCGGGGCGGCCATTCTCTGTTTCCCCATACAAGAACATGCTGGTAAAAGGAGCAATACCAATTTTTTGAATTTCTTTGCGTCTATAAATATTACAGATGACATCTATCTGAGTTTCTTTCCCAGGAATAATTGTAAATTTATAAGCACCAGTACAACTGGGGCTATCAAGGAGGGCATACATGACCATTGAAGAAGATTGTTTTAATGGTTTTACAAGCCAGAATTCTTTAAACCAAGGGAATTCTTCCCCTGTTGAGGATCCTGTGTCTAGAGCAAGCCCCCTGGCCGAGAGTCCATACTGCTGATTTTGAGCTACGGCCCTGAAGTAGCTGGCGCCAAGAAATACGGCGACTTCGTCAGCATATTTTTTCGTGTTAATAGGAAAATGAATACGAAATCCGGCAAACCCCAGATCTGGTGGAAGTTTTTTTAAATCAAGCTGATTCTTGCCATAATCGAACATTTCAGGGGAGAAGGAAAGAGGGGTAACCTTTTTCCCATCAACAATATGTATCTGAACAGCTCTGTTATAGAACATGCCAAGATGAAAAAATTGTACAGAGAAAGGGAGGTTATCTTCTTGCCAAAGCGCTTTTTCAGAACGAAATCTAATATCTCTCCATTGATCGTAGCTTAACTTCATGAGTTCTTCTGGCACGGAGTCTTTAGGCTCTTCAAAAGGTTTTGAGGCTAAATCCTGAGCTTTATGGCTTACGAAAGCAAGGCCGAAACCTTCCTGAGATGAGGCAAAAATTGGTGTAGATATAAAAGAGAGAGTAAGAATAACTAAACATAGAACTGTATAGGTTTTCATTTTCATTAAACACATATATCCATCACTCCTTATTAAACAAACATGACGTCTTGCCTCCTTCTGAATGCTTGAGTGAAAGGGCATTTGACGCCATTCTATAGATTAATGAGCAAGCAATTTGTCTTTCTTTCGCAGTCATATCTCCTAAAATTTCTGTCATGAGATCTGCTAGAATTTGCTCAACGAATGGTAGCACATTTTGCCCTTTATGAGTAAGAAAAACTTGATTTGCTCTTCCATCTATTTTACTTCGTTTTCGTTGAATATAACCAAGCTGTTCTAACTTTTTAAGAGACCTCGCTGTTGTCCCCTTGTCAAAGCCAAGTTCACTACTTAAATATTCTTGTGTCTGACCATCTTGACGCCGAAGAACCAATAAAAAAGCATAATTGCCATATCCAAGCCCAAAAGGCTCAAAAGCTCGGTCAAGTAAGCATTGCATTTGCCTGTATAGACATGATATCCATCGCCCAATATGAGGCTGTTTGGAATCCATTATTTAGAAATACCCCTTTCTACTTTGAGCACTTTTAGCTGTTTAGAAACCAGGAAAAATGTTACAAGAAAAGCCAAAGTGTCAGCTATGGGAAAAGAATACCAAATCCCTTGAAGATTGAAAAAACGCGGAAGAACGACGAGAAAGGGGATAAGGAAAATAACTTGTCGGCTCAAAGATAAAATGAGAGATGCCCGAGCTTTTCCCAAAGCTTGAAACATTGAAGAGCCTGTAATCTGAAAACCAGCTAAAAAATAGGTCATGGTAACAATTCTAAGAGCCCAACTTGCCTCTTCTAAAAGAAGAGAATCTGTTGTAAAAAGTCCCACGACCTTTTCAGGCATAAACCAGCAAATGACAGAAGCAATAAAAGCTATGATAGAAGCAGCACCTATGGCAAGGTGGGTAACATCTCGTGCTCTTTTATAGTCTCCTGCACCGTAGTTAAAGCCGAGAATAGGTTGCAGGCCTTGTGCTACACCAATAATAGGCATAAAGAAAAAGGAGAGTGCTCTATGCAAAATACCATACACAGCAACAGAGATGTCACTTCCATAATAAATGAGACTATTGTTGAGAAAAACAATAATAATGCTTCCAGAAGCCATTCGTACAAATTCAGATACTCCTACAGAAAGAATTTCTTTTATAGTCTCCCATTGTGGAGTAATTGATGATAAAGAAAGGGAAAGCAGGCTCTTTTTCGAAAAGAAGAAGTAATGGACCATCCATATTGCCATTGCTATTTGAGAAAGCACTGTAGCAATAGCGGCTCCCCGAATTCCTAATTTTAATTTGAAGATAAAAATAGGATCGAGAATAATATTAAGAATAGCCGATATAAGCATGCTTATCATGGCTACTCGGGCATTTCCTTCCGATCGCGCCGCGTGATTGGCTGCCATTCCAAATCCGACAAAGGGTAATCCGAACAGTATGACTTCAAGGTATTCTTCCGCGTAAGGAAAAATTGCTGGCGTTGCGCCGAAAAGGCGAAGAATATATTGACGCGTAAAAAAGCCTATGGAAAAAAGAGAAAAACTAAAAATGAAGGAAAGAAATACCATATTACCAAGGGCCTTGTTTGCATAAGAATGTTTTCCGGCCCCTAGACTTCTTGAAATAAGAGAGGAGCCGCCTACTCCTATTGTGATAGCCAAAGATGTGGATAGAAGCTGAAGAGGAAAAACAATAGCTGTTCCAGCAAGACCGAGTGGGCCGACGCCCCGACCGATAAAAATAGCATCTACAATATTATATGATGCTTGTACGAGCATTCCGATAATGGCAGGCAGAAAGTCTCCACAATAATCGTCCTATTTGTTCGTTTGCAAGTAAATCCCGCCGATCCATACACATTCCCCCATGTTAATTGAGAGAAATAGTATAGATTATATTCGTTGCATGCGCAACTATCTTTCTGTGTCGGCCATGCTCTTCTTACGATGAGCCTTAAATTCATACATTCTTTTGTCTGCAACTTTAACTGTTTCTGTGAGAGTCGGTGCATTAGACGGACAATGAGCAACTCCATAATCGGGGTAAATAGCGAAATCGGCCCCCGCAATATGTCGTTGCGTAATTCTTTTATAGACTCGCTCCATTATTTTTTCAGCTTTTTTAAGAGGAAGGTCAGCAAAATAAATTAAAAATTCATCTCCTCCCGAACGAGCAACATAATCTGTTTGCCGCAACCCTTTTCTTAGAATAGATGCTATTTCTACAAGCGCTTTGTCACCACGTGCGTGACCATACGTATCATTAATTTTTTTAAAATTTCCCAAGTCTATAATGGCGATACATGCACTTCCTTGGGTATGTTCTATGCGTGTATCTTCTTCATCAAGACGCTTAATCATATACCGCCGATTCCATAACTCAGTAAGGGGTCTATCATGGCATCATATTCGGTCTTTTTAACCATTGCATTGAGTGTGAGATTGACCTTCTCTAATTCACGGGTTTTATCTTTTAAGTCAGCAAGAATTTTTTGCGACGTTCATATTCCATAATAAAAAGAGTTGCGCCGAGAGAGAAGAGAACTACAATTATCCCGGCCATAATCTTGAAACGATTTCGAATAGAGGCCCTTCGCCCTTCAAGAATAAGAGAAGGAATCATCGAAACCAGTTTCCATCTATAAAAAGTTGATCCTTGCGCTGACAATTTAGTCTGAAGAGGGTCTATCGTTACAAATGTAAAAAGACCCCGTGGCGACTCAATTTGACCTTGTTCCTGGGCGTAGATAATCGCTGCTTCTTCAGGGTATATTTTAAAAAAGTTATTTTCTTTTCTTTCTGGAATTTGGAACCCCCATTCAAGGTTATGGTTTGTGTTTTTTAACCAATAACCATCACTATTAAGGAGCATTACATCCGCCACAGTAGATGAAGATTCGAGAAGGGAAAATAAATCGTTAGCAAGATAGTTTAAAACAAAAATTCCTGCCTTTTGATGATCTTGAGTAAAGATGGGGGTAGCAATTCTAAGCATAGGTTTATAAGGCATTTCTAATACCCCTTTTTCTATATTTAAATCTAGGGAGACATATAAACTTCATTGCTTTCGAGTTTTATCGTATCTTTGAAGTAGTACCTATTGGCCTTATTCTGAAGTTCCCACTGAGGAACGACTATCGGATTCTCAGGGCCTGCGTTGAGACGAACAAGTTCCTGTCCAGACGCATTTAGTACGCGAATTTGATCGTAGAGGGGATTATTTTTCATAAAAGAAAAGAAAATTTTTTTTAGTTCTTCCTGCTCGGCAGATGTCCATAACACCATCATTGTATTGATGATTGCATATCCGTCCTAAAAGAGAAGATCTCTATAGACGGTATTCATCCGTTGACGAACAACTTCAAGCCTTGAAAGACTAAATTGCTGTTCAAGGCTCTCTAAAAGACCTTGTTGTTGGGAGATCTCTAAAGAATAGAGATGGCCTATTAGCCATAGTATGACTAATAAAAGGGGAATAACCCAAACAAAACGGCGCAAAAATTTTTGCCTACTTCCCAACGCATACTGTTATTGCTCGTGTTAGGCAAAAGATCACACTCCTGGTAGGGAAAAGTCAAAATATCTTTAAAAGACACAATAATTCCTAAAATTTTACTGAAAATGGGAGGATGTGAAAAGAGGCTGGAGACTTGTTTTATTCGTTTTTAATTTTTAAGGATAGAAATCATTATATATTCAATGTTATTTTAATGTTACATGTTTTTCAGGGGGGAAAATAAAAAGAATATGTATTTATTAAAAGCTGTTGTTTCTTCTAAGAAACAACAGCTTTTATCTTTTGGCAAGTTTTTATAACAACTTCATATCTCCAGGTTTAATTTTGTTGCTTTTTTCGAGCGCATAGCAGAAAAAGAGACTTATACATGCTGGGAGTAAAAAATGGAGAAAGATTATTCCTGTCCAGCCGGCTTTCCCCATAACAGCTAATGTGCCGAATTGTCCCACCAATCCGCTTGTTCCCATTCCTGCGCCGATTTTATTATTCTCCATAGAGAAAAGAGTAGTGGAAAGAGGGCCCAAGATTGCAGAAGATAGAATTGGAGGAACCCAAATCCAGGGGTTACGAATAATGTTGGGTATTTGTAACATAGAGGTTCCTATACCTTGAGAAATAAGTCCTCCGACTCCATTATCTTTATAGCTTTGAACGGCAAAACCTATCATTTGGCAACAACATCCCACTGTTGCAGCTCCAGCAGCAAGTCCGTTAAGCCCAAGAGCAATGGCCAGGGCGGCGCTGCTTATGGGAAGCGTAAGGATAATGCCCATAAAAACAGAGACTAAAATTCCCATTGGAAAAGGATGAAGCTGAGTTGCTGTATTGATTAGTGCTCCAAGAAAGTTCATTCCCTGCGCGATCCAGGGGCCGGCAATATGACCAACAAAACCTCCTGCAAGAATTGTTACTGCTGGAATGGCAACAATATCCACCTTAGTTTTGCCGGAGAAAAACTTAGCTGTTTCAGCTCCGACTAAACTTCCTACAAGAGCTCCCATAGGTTCTCCAATAGAAAGGAGTGCTCCTTGAGCAGATAGATGTATGCTCCCTGCCCCGATTGTTGCCGCAATAGTTGATGCGAAAATACCCAAAGATGGAGCTTTTACGCTTATGGCAACTCCTGCTCCTATGGCAGGGGCCATCAATAATTGGGCAATCTGTCCAAAATTTTGTAAGAGTTGAATGGAAAAAATAACTCCCAGTTGTTTAAGAATAAGTCCAATAATGAGAGAAGCGAATAATCCTAAAGCCATGCCGTTCAAAACTGAACTAGCGTAAGTGCGAATATTTTTATGGATCGACATTTCAACAGCTCCTTTACAGGTGTCTTGACACATGTAAAGGAGTATAAGCTGTTTATTCTAATCCATCAAGTACCCTTTTCCTTTTAAACTGGCAATAATACGTTGGAAAGAGTCTTCATCAGAAACTTCCAGTGTGTGGAAGTGGACTCCTCCAGTGAGGATAGAGAGGGGTTCTGCCTTCGTATGGATAACTTTAGAAATAAAATTTTGAACATCAATGCGATTTTTAAGCATGAGGTTTCCTGCAATTTCTCCATATACAGGATGTTCAACTGTAACATCAACAACTGTAGCTCCATTATCGACCATAATATATAATTCGTCTCTCATCTCTTCGATTCCCGTATGGGCACACATCACAGATTTCATAAAAGATGGACGTTTCAGAGTCATAATCATATATCCTTGAGGCGTTGCTACTATAGAGTGTCCTTCGGCTCGCAAGAGGGCTATATCCTGAACGATGACTTGTCGGCTTACTCCTAAAATTTCAGCAAGCTCACTTCCTTTTATGGCATCATTTCGTTCTTTTAAGAGTTCGAAAATTTGTTCTCTCCGTTTGGTCCCATTCACGTCTTATACCTCCTTACGTATCTTTTTAATTATAGCCCATAAACATATTTCTTCACAAAAAGACTTTACAAAGAGAGAGGCGGGTCGTATGGTGTCTAAAAAGGAGGTGAAAGGCGATGACAACAGGAGAACCAGCACTTTCCACATGGCGAGGCAGAATAATTCTTATTCTTCTTACTTATTTCTCTGTTTTTTCTTATTCTCATATCTTTTTTATGCTGCCGCCTTTTTTGCGTAATATAGGTTTTCAGCCTCAGTGTGTTGGTTGGATTATCAGTGCCTTTTATCTTGCTGCTACTGTAACGCGTCCTTCTGCGGGATGGTTCATAGAACGTATTGGCATTCGAAAAACAATGGTTACTGCTGGAAGTATTTGTTTCTTTTCCTCCCTTTCTCTTGCTTTAACGAGGCATACTCCTGCAGTCCTTTATTTTATTCGGCTTTTTATGGGGGCAGGGTTCAGTGTATTTGTTGTAGCGACGACAACATATCAATCTCTTGTTATCCCAGAGCAAATTCGAGGAACAGCTTTTTCTATTACAAGTATAGGTGGAGTTTTAACTTCTTTTACTGTTATACCCCTTTCTGAATTTTTCATTTGTAGGGGGTGGAATTTGCCCTATTTGCTTATGGCTCCCGTAGCAGCTCTTGCTGCTATATGCATGGCCTTTTTTACCACCGGTGCAAGATGAACTTTCTTTCAGCCAACAGAATAAAACATCGTATCTTATGCTTTTTAAAGAGACACCTGTAAAATTCCTTTTAATTTCATGCCTTTTTTTAGGGTTAACAGATGCATCTATTGCCTATGTTTCGAGTCTTGCCTTAGGCAGAGGGCTTAATCCTTCTATTTTTATGATGGCTATTTCTGTAGGGGCTATTATCGTTCGCCTTTTCTGTACGGGAGTCTATCGCCATTTTTCACGAATGATGATTGCGGCACCTTCCTTCGGAGGAATGGGACTTGCCCTTTTCGGGGCATCTTTTGCAAATAGTAATATTGTAATTGCTCTATTTGGTCTTTTGTATGGGGCGGCAGTAGGGTATGGATACCCTACTCATCTGGCTCTAATTGGAGAGATGATCCCACAACGATTTAGGGGCGAGCTTCTTCGATGGTTTATTTCTCGATGGATATTAGTTGGACGCTTTTACCCATATATATTGGATATGCGTCAGCATTAGTTGGCATTTCATGGGCCTTCAGAGGATTTTCTCTTTTTGCGTGTGGGGCTTCATTCTTCGTTTATTTTTTGGTCTGGAAAAGAATCAGCGAGAAGAAGGGCGTACATTTCTAGAGTAGAACGGTCTCCTGCAATTGTACGAGCTGTTTCCATCATATCAATATTGTATTCTTCATGCATGGGAAATTGATAGTCTGGTTGGCGACACTCTTTTTCTGGGATAAGGCAGTCTTGAGGTTCGCAAAGTGGACATTGTATAGGGAGCTTAAAGAGGAGGATATCAGAATAACGTTTGGAGAATAGCAGCTCAAAATTTTTCATACCAAGCCATATTTCTTTTCGCCTTTCTCGTTGTATTTCTCGTTCTTCTTTTGAGAGGACAGGCAGACAAATAAGAAAGACTTTTCGAAAGTGTCGGATGAAAGTTTTACTTTCCTCAAGTGACTTTTGAATGGTATATCCACTGCTTAAGGGACACGTATGATTAAGGTTGCCCGGACAATTTCCACACCATTGGCGGGTTCCTTCTCGAATAACGATATCTTCTATATTTCCTTCCAAAATTGAAAATCCCAAAGCGTCAGATATATTTTTTTCTTTGCCAGAAAGCTCAAAAACTCTTCCCGTACCGGATTTGGGCGAATCGGGTTTCTCATGTTTTAATGCTTTTTCAATCACTGAAAGAACATCGCTAGCATTGCGGCTATAATAGACAAACGGAGTATGTAAAGCCGTGCGTAAAAAGTGCGATATGGTGAAGAGAAGCGGCGGCTCCTCCGATGAGAACAGGGATGTTATTTTTATCTGCTATGACAATAATCTTTTCCATGTTTTCGAAACAGCTTGTATCAGAACACGATAACGCTATAAGATCTGGATTAGTTTTAGAGATAACTTTGTCAATTTTTTGAGCAGTAACATTTTTCTCCAAGATCTATAACTAGAGCAATTCTGTTTTTCGGAGGCATCTTGTAATTATTTCCTCCGACATTTTCTAAAGAGGGTGCAACTGTTCCGAAACAAATTGTTACCATACTTTTCCTCCTACAAGAATCCATCCCCAGGCGATAAAAAGAGTTGCCAGTGTAACGGGAATGCCGAGTCGTGCGTGGTCTTTCCATGATATGGAAAGTCCCATCTCTCTGGCTCCATTTATAACAATAATATTAGCAATACTTCCAACGACGAGTAGATTTCCTGCAAAATGTACTGCTGAGGGCTAAGATTGGTCCAGCCATATGAGTCTTTGCGAGGGGAAGAAGGAGCATTGTTGCAGGAACATTTGAAACCATATTCGAGAGAGTAGCTGTACACCAGAATAGCCAGCTCGGATGGTGTAAAGAAATTCCAACATAGTGGAGACCTCTTTCTATAGCGTCAAGTCCTCCGACTTTGGCGAAGGCTCCATTGATAATGAACAGTCCAATGAAAAGAATGATTAGCTGCCAATCAACTAGATTAAGCGCTTTGTGAGAAGCCATTGTTCTGCTTGTAAGAAGAATGGCGGCAGCTCCTAAAGCAATGTAGTCTCGGGGGAGAGGGGAAAAGAGGAACAGGAGCATAACCCCGCTAAGTATCGTAATTCCTTTTACAGTTTGCCAAGCATGAAAAGGAAGTTCAACATTTTGAGGCAAAGAAAGGTGTTTATCCCACTTTTTTCTATATAGTAGGCATACAAGCCCCCAAAGAGTAAGAAGAGAAAGTCCCACAGGTAGAAGGACAAAAAACATATAATGAGCAAAAGGAAGATTAAGTCCTTGTCCTATAAGCATATTTTGAGGATTGCCGATAAGAGTTAAAGCAGATCCTATATTTGCAGAGCAGGCTAGCGCAAGAAAAATGGAAGAGGGTTCAATTCTTTCCTTATACAAATTTCTCCTAAAACAGGCGTAATTGCAAGGCATACAATATCGTTTGACAGAAGAGCAGAAAGCGACCCTGATACAATAATGAGAATAGCCAGAAATTTTTGAGGAGAGCCATTGAAAGCGGCTATTTTCCGGGTTATAAGAGTGTAAAAACCTCCGAGACGAAGTTGAGCAGAGATAATCATAAATCCGAATAAAAGCATAATAGTAGAGATATCTATATTACATAAAAGTGATTCTTTGGAAAAAGGACCAGCAATAAGCAGAAAAATAGTTCCGAGTAAAACTATACCTGCTCGGTCGAGAGCTAACTTGGGAAAGCGACCGATGATCATGCCAAGATATACGAGAATGAAAATAACATATACAAGTCCATTTTCAACCATTAGAGTTGTCATGTAGAAGAGTCTAGCAGAAGATAGGAGGCAATAAAATGGGACTCCAACAAGATTTTACTTTTCTTCATTGTGCTGATTTACATCTAGATAGTCCTTTTCGAGGAATTCGCTCATATTCGCCAGTTATTGCTCAAAAATTGAGTAAAGCTGTATTTCGTTCTTTTGAAAGGATTATAGATTTAGCACTTCAGGAAAAAGTAGATTTTGTACTTCTTGCAGGGGACCTTTATGATAGCGCAGATCGAAGTCTTAGTGCTCAGATTGCTCTCAGAGAGCAACTTGTTCGCTTAAGTTATGCCGGAATTTCTGCCTATATAGTTCATGGAAACCATGATCCTCTCAATGGAGACCAGGCAAAACTAGCCCCTTCCTGATAAGGTCTTTCGTTTTAAGAATGAGGTAGAAGTTTTTCCATTGCAGACAAAAGATGGTTTGAACATTGGCAATATTATTGGATATAGCTATCCAGAGAGTGAAGAGAATAAGAATATTGCTCGTAAAATGGCGGAATCTATTCAGGGTGCAGAAGGTTTTAATATAGCTCTTCTTCACTGCAATGCAGGCGGAATACAAGATTACGCGAATTATGCTCCTTGTGTTGTTCTCGATGACCTCCGACAATCTTCAATAGATTATTGGGCTTTAGGGCATATCCATAGACCTCTTTGTAATATCTCGGCAAGATCCTGTTGTTGTTTATCCAGGAACGATTCAGGGAAGAAGTATTCGTGAGACAGGGGCTCATGGATGCTATCTTGTAAAGTCAGTGCAGGAAGGGCAATTCAATCTATTTTTTTGTCCCACGGATCAGATTCGTTGGGAAGAAGAAGAAATAGATACCTCTCATTTAGAATCAGATCAAGATATTTTTGAAGCCCTCCATGCACTTCGAGAAAAACATCGGACAATAGCTGAGAAAAGAGGCATTATGCTTCGAGTTACTCTTACAGGGAATACATCTCTTTCCCGCCGTTTATCACGCGAAGGGTATTTGGAAGAAATGGCTGAAGAACTTAATAAAACAGAAGAAACGCTTTCTGATTTTGTTTGGTTTGAACGCATTCAGAATAGAGTGCATCCACTCTATCCAATAGAAAATATGCGGAAGACAGAATCATTTATTGGTGATTTTATTCGTGAAATGGATACTTTCAAGTCAGAATGTTGCGGCAGAGAAAACTTTTTCTCCGTTATAGATGAAGCACTTGGAACCACACGGTGGAGAGGCAGAGAACTTGATTCTTTTAGAAGAACTTAGCGCAGAAGAAATAAGAGAAATTGTTGAAAAAGCAATGGTACAAGGATTAGATGGGTTGCTTCAAGGGGAGGATAACCTCTTATGCGATTTGTAGAATTCAATATTGAAGGTTTTGGTCAGTTAAAAAATGTAACGGGTCGTTTCCCTCCAGGGTTATCCCTCATTCTTGGAGAGAATGAAAGTGGCAAAACAACCCTTATGAATTTCTTTCGCTATTGTCTTTTCGGGTGTCTGACGGGCGTTCAAATCGTAATGTTATATCTTCCTCTAGATGGAGGAAATCAACGAGGGCAGTTAACTATAGAAGCTTTCAATGGAGAGTCTTTGTGTTTGAGCATGAACGGGAAAAAATTAGTTTTTCAGAAAAAACAGAAAAAGGACAATAGAAGACATTTTTAGGATATATAGATCAAGAAGCGTATGAGCGTATTTTTGCTATTGGGCTTGAAGATATGCAAAAAATCAAGCCACTTAACGAACAAGCAATACAGAGTCGTTTCTTTTCTGCCGGAGCTGGTTTGGGAACGGCCTCTCTCCCCGCATTCATTTCTTCACTTTTAGAAAGAGAGAAAAAACTTTATAAAGAGCAAGGTCGTGGGCGGTCTTCGACGGAAGTAAATATTCTTTTAGAGAAAATAAGGGGAGCGAATAAGCGTATAGAAAGTCTTCAACAGTATAAAGATGAGTATCTTCAAAAAGAAAGAGATAGAAGCAAAATAGTCTTGGCATAGAAAAATACGCAAAGAACTCTCATCTCTTTATCATGATGTATCTTCTTGTTGAATGGGCAGAGAAAGCACGCACCCCGTGGGTAAGAGATGCTTGAAGCCCAAAAAAATTGAAGAAGATACAGTTTGCTATTTCTTTTCCTGATGATGGTTGCCAACGTTTTCTTGAGATGCAGAATGAAGAAATAAAAAGAGAAAGAAGAATTGGAAGAACTTGAGACGAAAACATGCAAACTTGAAGAGAGATTGAAAGAGTTTGACCTCCCTTCCATTGAAAAAGTTCTTCAGTGCAAAGAGAGTATTCGTTCTATTTCACAAGACAGAAACAGAATAGTTCGAGAAGAGGAGTGTATTAAAAGAAAAGGGGATGAAATTGAAGATGATGAGCTACATCTTGTAAAAAATAAAAGAACTGTGTAAAGATTGGACAGTAAACGATCTGGAGTCTTTAGATGTTTCCTTTAGTATATCGAAAAAGGAAGCGACATAAAAGAAAAAACGACAAACTTGAGCTTCAATACTTAACGAGAAACGAGGCACTAGAACAGGCACAAAAAGAATTAGAGGGGAAAAAGAGTCTTTATTTATCGCATGAAAACCAGGTAGAAAAAAGGAAGGAACAATTGCCCCCCATGTCTGTTGAAGAAATAAAAAGAGCAGGTCAATTTTGCGACAAATTGTAAAAGAGCGAGATCAACTTCAAGCTCAAATGGAAGCAGAAGCAAAGAATATAGATATTTTATTGTCAAAAATGAAATATAAAAATTTGAGTTTTTTGATGATTCTTTTGGGATTTGTAATGTTAGTCTTAGGCTTTTTGGTACGTGGTCCCCATCTTTTATAGTTGGGAGTACGCTTTTTTGTTGCAGCTTTTACTCTTTTGATACCGTACATTCGCGCAAAACGGGAAATCATAATTAAAGAAGATTTTTCTTCTTCTTTACAAAAAAGAGATAAGGAGCAAGAAAAGGAGTTTCTTAGAAGGCTGCAAGAGATAAACTTCCTTTCTTCTCCACAAGAATCTGTATGCTTTGAAGAAGTAGAAGAATATATCGATAGTTGTTTTGAGAATGTACAAGCATATTTGCAATCCCTACAGCTGCGAGATGCTTTTGCAGAGGAGGTAGCATCTTGCGAAAAGAAAATGAATCATTGTCAGAGAAGGAACTTGATGGAAACAGCAGACCTTTTTTACACAATCTCAGACAAAGAATGGACTTCTTTTCTGTGAAGAAACAGGTTCTCCTAAACAGTTGAAAAATTGAGCATTGGAGTGAATTTGAAAGTCATATAAAAACAGCTTCGCCAGAATCTTGAAAAAATTAAGGAGATGAAAAAAGATTACTCTTCCTCACAGGAATATATTGAGAAAAAAGAAGACAACTTCAAACTATATTAGAAGTTTTTGCCGTTGTCTTCCGTTTTTGAAAAATAGCTCTCTTGTCTCTTGTATCGACACTCTTACTTCTTTGCTTGGAGTGAGACTGAGCTACAAAAAGAGAAACTAACGGCTATAAAAAATAGAAAAAGAGCAGTTAATAGAGTCTCACAAGAGAAACGTTCTTTTTTTGAGTCAAATTCCAAGAAAGTAAGTTAAAGCTTTTCAGAAGAAACAGGTGTCAGAAATGAGAATGAATTTACAAATATGGCTGAAAAATGGCAAGAAGCCAAGAAATTAAAAGAGGCAATTGAAAATAATAAAATGTCTGCTTCTTGCTTTAATATCTGGTGGAAAAAGAATATCTAGAGCAGGTTCTAAGTCAACTTGAAAAAAGATTCTCCGGCAGAAGCCCATCTCTATAAACAGGAGAAAAGAGGAGAAAAAAGGATTCCTTGCAGATAAATTAAGAAGAACTAAACCAAAAACAAGGTCATTTGAAAAATAGGCTCGAAGAACTCGAAAAAAATAAAGAACTTGAAGGTGGGCTATTCTTAGAAAGAGAAGCGTTAACAGAAGAACTTTCGACGTACTTTGAAAAGAATGGCTATCCGTTGTTTATATGTCGCTATGTTCTGGAACAAAACCCGGCAAAAACATGAAAAAGAAAAGACAACCGGAAGTTTTTAAAAAGGCAGGAAAATACTTGCAACTTATGACGGATGATAGATATACGCTTCTTTCTACAGCTTCCGGAGCAGGGAGGCTTTTCAGTGGAACTAGAAGAAAAAAACGGATTGCTTCGCAAAAAAGAAGATATTTGGAGCAGTGGTCTTGCCGATCAAGTCTATCTCTCTATTCGGCTTGCTTTGGCGACTCTTTATGGGAAAAGGATGGAACCTCTTCCTCTTGTTCTTGATGACGCGTTCTTGTTCGTTTTGATGAGAAAAGACAGATAGGTGCTCTAAAAGCACTTATGGAAATTGCATTACACCAACAAGTGCTCCTTTTCTCATGTCGAAGAGATTTAGTAAACATTTTTTTATCAAGCCCCTGTTATGAAAATTTAGAAAATAATGTCAGTGTTTTTACAATGAATAACGGTAGTTTTTCTCATTTAGAGGATGTAGTATGATGTAAAAAATGACTCCGAGTATGGATTGCTCTTTATGATCCAGATCCGAAGGCTCTTTCTATAACATACAACGTTGTGGGTTCTGTCGAAGGAATAGAAATAGTTGGTCATGGGGATACGATCTCTCGTTTTGAGCAGATATTAAACCGGATATTCTGTGAACCTCGCTATTATAGATCCTTTTAGTTCTGAAGAGAGCTTTGAGCAGTTAGCTGTTCTTTTTCAGGATCTCAGCAGGCCTAAGGTTGATGTTATAGCTTGTTTCACGCATGAACTTGGGGAGACTCCATTGTTAGTGCATTTCGTATGGGGAGCTTTCGATTATATTGCCAAACCTTTTACATATGAACGGTACCGAGAAAGTTTATACAGATATCGTTGTTACCATTCTTTTTCTTGTCAATACTTCCCCAAAATGGAATCAAAAAAATATTGATCTTTTTAAAACGAATTCGAATGTCATCTCACTTTACATCTCAAGGTCTACCCAAAAGGACTTCATAATGAGACTCTTTCTACGTATACGAGACGTTTTACGGCTGTAACCAACGTTCCCTTTATCTGCGTCAGATATCGCTAAAAAACGAAATTAGCCCGGTCAACTGTTTGGAAATATTTATCGTATTTATGCCAAATTGGTGAAGTAATGAGTTTCAATCAATATTATTACACGCCGAAAGGGCGCCCCCTCCGTTTATATTCTTTTACTGCATTGATGACAAAAAAGAACTAAAAATAAAACAAAAAGAACTAAAATTGTTTTCCCACACTTTCTTTGATTAAATATGCCTTTAAGTTCGTCTTTATGGTGGACAATGTATATTGTATTTTTGGGAGGGGAAAGAAGTGGATTCAACAGGTTGGGAACACGCATCGTTGCTCTTGTCGTAGGCTTTTTTAATAATAAGTGTGGGGATAATCGCAGTTGGTTCTGTAAGAATCAGTAGTCGCGGTTTAACGAACATGTCGATTTATTACGAATCAGCAGTAGCAAAGGAAAAATGCAGAAAATCTCAATGGTGTTTTTATGGAATTTACACAAGCTGTTCGAGATATCCAGAATAATGTTGCTGCGTACTTCGATAAAAGCGATATGGCTTCAATTCCATGCGCAATGGTCTGCACATTTACATCGGATATTTCTTTAATTCTTCAACTTTTAGCAGAGGATTTTCCTCATGTGAGACAAGTCTTTATTACCTTAAACCCCGAAGTTTTAAAGACTGCAAATGATATGTGATTTAACACTATCTCGTAAAGATGCAAAATCTTCTTTTAAATCTATTGAGGATAAGTGAAAGTATTACAAATTTAGCTTAATCACGCAATAACCCCTGAGACAGAGTGGTTTTGGGGAGCTTTGGATAGTAAAAAACCGAGTATGGGGAGACCCACAAAGAGGCAAATGGCATGTATGTTATGACTCTTTCTAGTGCCAGTATTGAAAGATGGCAAAGTCTTTGCCGTAGTGGGGATGGATTTTGACGCGCAATTCTATTCCTGACAAGCTACGGGAAGAAAAAAATTTATGATAGCCGCGGGATATGTGTGGCTTTTGAATGAAGAAGGAAATTTCCTTTACCATCCTGTCGAGGCCTTTATGCGGCAAAGGGCTGGATGAGATAGAGAATGGTTACTACGCCCAATATTGGGATCAAATAAAACGAGAGCCCCAGGGGCGTTTCAAATCAAAGTTGCGTGGAGATATTATTTGCTGTTTCTTACGCAAATCCCTTCCCAATCTCGGAATGGTTTTTAGGTACTCAGGCTTCTGGCATCAGAAGCCCTTTGCTCCAGTAGCTGCTTTAAAGAAGGCTACCCCTTCTTATTGCGGCGGTTGTTGTTTTATTCGTGGCGATTTTTCATCATAACGTGTCATGGGTTATCAGAAAAATGACAAAGCCTCTGCAGGATAACTGGCCAAAAAGGCTCTATATATTACAGAGAATAGCGATCTTTCTGTTCGACTAGGAGACAGACTCGAAAATAGTAGAAATAAGGGCAATAGTAGACGCGCTCAACGCTATGGTCGTAGGCATATCTGGCATAGTTTCTGCAATTGTGAGAAGCTCGAAAACAGTTTTGAACAAGGCTGAAGATA